>NZ_JACHMJ010000001.1:2428886-3643329 GCF_014204935.1 Conyzicola lurida
TCGCCCGCAGCTCGGTCTCGTCCTCGACGGTGAGTCCGATCTCGGTGAGGGTGGTCGGGAGGCCGACGCGGGTGGTGAACTCGATGAAGTCCTCGATCTCGGCGCGCGGCGCACCCTCGAGCACGAGCTGGGTGAGCGAACCGATATTGACCTTCTGGCCGTGCGACAGGCCATGGGTCTGCGGTGCGGCGGTCAGGCCGTTGTGGATGGCGTGTGCCGCGGCGAGTCCGCCCGACTCGAAGCCGAGGCCCGAGAGCAGCGTGTTGGCCTCGACGAGGTTCTCGAGAGCCGGCGTGACGACACCGTCGCGCACCGCGTCGAGGGCCGAGAAGGCGTTCTCGTGGATGATCTCCCAGGAGAGCTTGGCAAGCGCGGTGCCGGTCTGGGTGGGCTGGCCGCCGGCCATGGTCGTGGAGTTCGACGCGGCAGTGGCGCGCGCCTCGAGCCAGGTGGCGAGGGCGTCGCCGATTCCGGCGACGAGGAAGGCGACCGGGGCATTGGCGACGAACTGCGTGTCGATGAGCACGAGGTCGGGGTTGCGCGGGAAGAAGCGGTACTCGACGAACTCGCCCTCCTCGGTGTAGATGACGGCGAGGGCCGACGTGGGTGCGTCGGTCGACGCGACGGTCGGCACGCTGACCCAGCGGATACCCGCGAGGTGGCCGGCCGACTTCGCGGCGTCGATGGCGCTGCCGCCGCCGACGGCGACGACGACGTCGGTGCCCGTTTCCTTGATCTTCTCGACGAGAGCGTCCACGGCGGTCGCGGTGGCGAAGCGGCCGAATCCGACGCGCTCGATGCGCAGGTCGGCGGCGGTGAAGCTCGCGCTGACCTGATCCTCGGCGATGCCCCAGACGAAGTCGTCGGCGATGATGAGCGGCGCGGTACCGATCTGCGCGACGAATTCACCGAGGCGGGCGAGAGCGCCCTTGCCCTGGACGTAGCGGCCCGGGCTCATGACAGTGCGGATGGGGGGTGTCGTGCTGGCGGTGGTGCTCATGCGAGTTGTCTTCAATCTCTCGATTTCCACGCCGGCCGCCTCGTGAGCAACCGGTGGCGGGGGCGAAGCGCCCTCACCTCTACGGTACGCGCGACAACCGTTGTGCGGCCGATCGGTGCACATGCGTGCAGATTCGGGCACAAAAAAAGGGGCTTCGACAGGCTCGATCCGCTTCACAGCGGGTTGAGCCTGTCGAAACCCCCGACAAGCTACTCGACGATATCGATCTCGCGCATGAGGTCGGCGTCGATGGCGATGCGCACCTTCTCGAGCAGGCCCTCGGGCGCGGGCGAGTCGACGGTGAGCACGCTGAGCGCTGCTCCCCCGGCTTCCTTGCGCGCGATCTGCATGCCCGCGATGTTGATGGATGCCTCGCCGAACTCCTTGCCGTAGACGGCGACGATTCCGGGACGGTCGGTGTAGACCATCACGATCAGGTGGTCGGCGAACGGCACCTCGACGTCGTAGCCGTTGATCTCGACGATCTTCTCGATCTGCTTGGTGCCGGTCAGGGTTCCCGAGACGGAGATCTGCGAACCGTCGGCCAGTGCGCCGCGGATCGAGAGGAGGTTGCGGTACTCCTCGCTCTCGGTCTCGGTGATGAGGCGCACGGTGACGCCGCGCTGCTCGGCGAGCAGCGGAGCGTTGACGTAGGAGACCGACTCGCTGACGATGCCGGAGAAGATGCCCTTGAGAGCGGCGAGCTTGAGCACGCTCACATCGAACTCGGCGATCTCGCCGCGCACCTCGACGTCGATCGAGGTGACGGGGCTGTCGGCGAGGCCGGAGAAGACCTGGCCGAGCTTCTCGACCAGGGCGATGCCGGGGCGCACGCTGGGGTCGATGACGCCGCCGGCGACGTTGACCGCGTCGGGCACCAGTTCGCCGCCGAGCGCGAGTCGCACGGACTTGGCGACGGAGACGCCGGCCTTCTCCTGGGCCTCGTCGGTGGAGGCACCGAGGTGCGGGGTGAGGATGATGTTCTCGAGCGAGAGCAGCGGCGACTCGAGTGGCGGCTCGCTGACGAAAACGTCGAGGCCGGCGCCGGCGATGCGCTGCGACTTGAGGGCGGCGTAGAGCGCGTCCTCGTCGATGAGTCCACCGCGGGCGACGTTGACGATGAACGCGGTCGGCTTCATCAGCGCGAACTGCTCGGTCGAGATCATGCCGGTCGTCTCGGGGGTCTTCGGCATGTGGATCGTGATGAAGTCGCTCTGCGCGAGCAGTTCGTCGAGCGTGAGCAGCGTGACGCCGAGCTGCTGGGCGCGGGCCGAGGTGACGTAGGGGTCGTAGGCGACGACGTTCATGCCGAACGCCTGCAGGCGCGCGGTGATGAGCGCGCCGATGCGGCCGAGACCGATGATGCCGACGGTCTTCTCGTAGAGCTCGACGCCCGTGTACTTGGAGCGCTTCCAGGTGCCGGCGGCGAGGCTCGCGTGCGCGGCCGGGATGAAGCGGGAGAGGCTGATGATGTGGCCGACGGTAAGTTCGGCGGCGGAGATGATGTTCGAGGTCGGCGCGTTGACGACCATCACGCCGGCGGTCGTCGCCGCCTTGATGTCGACGTTGTCGAGACCGACACCGGCGCGGGCGATGACCTTGAGGCGAGGGGCGGCCGCGATGGCCTCCTCGTCGACCTTGGTGGCGGAGCGGATCAGGATGGCGTCGGCCTCGGACAGTGCGGAGAGCAGCGCCGGACGGTCGGTCCCGTCGACGTTGCGCACGTCGAAGTCGGGGCCGAGGGCCTCGACGGTTGCGGGTGAAAGTTCTTCTGCAATGAGCACAATCGGCTTGGCCACGAAAACAAGTCCTTAGGGGTGCAATGGGAGAGTGAGCGCCATTCGCGCAACCCTGCGAGTCTACCGCCCGGCACAATGGGCTTATGGGCGAAGCCGCACTCGACGTAACACGCACGATCGTGCTCTGGATCCTGGTGGCGGTCTTCGTCGGAATGGGCGTCAACCACTTCCGCGGGGGCCCCGCGCGGGTCATGGCGAAAATGATTCCGCCGTCTCTCCGGCGCGACCGCTGGCCGCGCCCGATCGACCTCGTCTACGTCACCGGCGTGTGCGAGATCCTCGGCGGCATCGGCCTCGCCGTTCCGGCCACCCGCGCCGCGGCATCCCTCGCTCTCATTGTCTTCCTGATCTGCGTTTTTCCCGCCAACGTCTACGCTTCGAAACACAAGGAGACGTTCGGCCGCGGGGCCATCCCGTTCTGGCCGAGATTGGCCGGACAGGTGGTGCTGATCGCGCTGCTGGCATGGGTCGGTTTCGGCACCGTATAGAGGCCGAATGGATGCCGCGGGGACGACGGCCGTCGTGCCCCGGCGGAGCGCCCGTGCTACGTTCGATGAAGGAAATACGTTTTCCATTCATCTTGGACGCGAACTCGTGGTCGCCGTTTCGGCGGGCCGCTTGTGCGTACGGTGAGACTCTGGCGGACCCGATCCCGACGATTGGTCCAGCACTGCCCCCGGCATAGAACCGGCTGAGGCGGAGCAGCGCGGAGCTACCCGTCCACAAGTAACGAACACGCGTGCCACGACCCTGATTCGGTGTCTGCACGCGTGCCTTCGGGGAGCCCGCGTGAGCGAAACCACAGCAGAAACGATCCTGACGGCCACCGGCCTCAGTAAGACTTTCGGAAGCCGCAAGTCGGCGCAGACGCACGCCGTCGTCGACGCCGCCTTCGAGGTGAAGCGCGGCGAGATCTTCGTCGTGATGGGGCTTTCCGGTTCGGGCAAGTCCACCCTGATCCGCATGCTCAACGGTCTCGTCGAGCCCACCTCGGGAAGCGTCGCCGTCGCCGGCACGACCATCACCGGCCTGCCCGCACCGAAGCTGCGCGAGGTGCGCCGCCGCAACGTGTCCATGGTCTTCCAGCACTTCGCGCTTCTCCCCCACCGCACGGTCATCGACAACGTGGCCTACGGCCTCGAGATCCAGGGCGTCGCGAAGGCCGAGCGTCTCGAGCGTGCCAACACGATCATCCGGCTGGTCGGGCTCGACGGCCGCCAGAACAGCCTCCCCTCTCAGCTGTCGGGCGGAATGCAGCAGCGCGTCGGCCTCGGCCGGGCGCTCGCCAGCGACACCGACATCCTGCTGATGGACGAGGCCTTCTCGGCCCTCGACCCGCTGATCCGCCGCGAGATGCAGGAGCAGCTCATCGAGCTGCAGCACGAACTCGGCAAGACCATCATCTTCATCACGCACGACCTCAACGAGGCCATGTTCCTCGGCGACCGCATCGCCGTCATGCGCGACGGCCGCATCGTGCAGATCGGTACGCCCGAAGAGATCCTGACCGACCCGGCCAACGACTACGTCGCCCAGTTCGTGCAGGATGTCGACCGGGCACGGGTCCTGACCGCCGCGAGCGTCATGGAGCCGGCACTCGCCGTCGTCAACATGTCGGCCGGCCCTCGCGCCGCGCTGCGCCTGATGCGCGACCAGCAGACCAACGCCACGTTCGTGGTCAACCGCGACCGCACCTACGGCGGCGTCGCCCGCGCCAAGCACGTGCTGCGCCAGGTGAAGGCCGGCGACAGCGACCTGCGCCCCATCGTGCGCAACGACGCGACCATCGTGACGCCAGAGACCCTCGTGGTCGACCTCGTCGAGCTGTCGGTCGGCAGCGACCTGCCGATCGCCGTCGTCGACGACCGCAAGCGCCTCATCGGCGTCATCCCCCGCGTCACCCTGCTCGCCGCCCTCGGCAACGTGAGCACGGCGACCGGCGAATTCACCGCCATCGAGGGCCCGCCGACCATCACGATGAGCGAGATGACCGAGACCCTGCTCGATACGACTCTCGAAGGAGCAGACCTGTGAACGACTTCAGAATCCCCCTCGGCCGCTGGGTCGAAGACATCATCGACTTCATCACCGACACCTTCGGGTTCCTCTTCGACTTCGTCGCGACGGTCGTCGCCGGAGCCTACGAGGGCGTCGACGTGGTCTTCTCGACCCCGCCGTTCTGGGTGATCATCGTCGTGCTGGCCGTTCTCGGCTTCGCCGCACGTGGCTGGAAGTTCGCGATCGGCACCGTGATCGGGCTCGCCCTGATCGTCGGCGTCGACCAGTGGGACAACGCCATGGACACCCTGGCGCTCGTTCTCGTCGCCAGCATCATCGCGATCCTGATCGCCGTGCCGCTCGGTATCGCCGCGGCCAAGAGCCGCACGACGTCAAACTTCCTGCGCCCGATCCTCGACCTCACACAGACGATGCCCGCCTTCGTCTACCTGATCCCCGCGCTCATCCTGTTCGGCATCGGGGTCGTCCCCGGCGTCGTCGCGACGATCATCTTCGCCGTGGCTCCGGGCGTGCGTCTCACCGAGCTCGGCATCCGCGGCGTCGACTCCGAGGTCGTCGAGGCCGGCCAGGCGTTCGGCGCCTCGCCGTGGCGCATCCTGCGCCAGATCCAGCTGCCCCTCGCGATGCCGAGCATCATGGCCGGCATCAACCAGGTCATCATGCTGTCGCTCTCCATGGTGGTCATCGCCGGCATGGTCGGCGCAGGCGGTCTCGGCCAGCCCGTCGTCGCGAGCCTCAACCGCATCGACGTCGCCCTCGGTTTCGAGGCCGGCCTGTCGGTCGTCATCCTCGCCATCTTCCTCGACCGGCTCACCGCCGCTCTCGGCGGCGGCGACACCCCGCTCGGACGCGTGCTCGCACGACGCGGTTCGGCACGTCTCGCGAAGGCCGCCGCCGAGACGTCGGCCACTCCCGGCCAGGCCCCCCGCGAGCGCGAGCTCGTCGACGCCTGACCCCTCCCCGCTTACGGGCGCGTTCGCGTCCGTGACCCGGAGCTTCCCGCTCCTGCAATCTCCAATCGCGGTCGGCCCCAAGTCGGCCAATGAAAGGCAGAACACCTTGAAGAACCGTTACACCTCATTCATCGCCGTGGGCGCCGTGAGCATGCTCGCGCTCGCGGGCTGCGCGTCGGCCGGCCCCGCCGAGACCGTCGGCGACGGCAACGACGACGTCAAGTCGCTCGACCTCGCCGTGTTCAACGGCTGGGACGAGGGCATCGCCGCGTCCGAGTTGTGGAAGGCCATCCTCGACGAGAAGGGCTACGACGTCGAACTCTCGTACGCCGACGCCGCCCCCGTCTTCCTCGGTCTCTCGAAGGGCGACTACGACCTGACGCTCGACGTCTGGCTGCCCGACACCCACGCCGCGTACCTCGACTCGTACGGCGACGACATCACCGACCTCGGCGCCTGGAACGAGGAGTCCAAGCTCACCGTCGCGGTGAACGAGGACGCCCCGATCGACTCGCTCGCGGAGCTCGCCGACAACGCCGACCTGTTCAACAACGAGATCGTCGGCATCGAGCCCGGAGCCGGCCTCACCGCCGCGATGGAAGAGCGCGTCATCCCGGGCTACGGTCTCGAGAGCATGGACTTCCAGACCTCTTCGACCGCCGCCATGCTCACGGCGCTCACCGCCGCGACCGACAACGGCGAGAACATCGTCGTGACGCTGTGGGAGCCGCACTGGGCTAACTCCGCGTTCCCGATCAAGACGCTCGAGGACCCCGAGGGAACCCTCGCCGACCTCGAGAGCCTGCACGCGTTCGGCAAGGCCGACTTCTCCACCGACTACCCGCAGGTCGCCGAGTGGATGGACAACTTCGAGATGGACCTCGACACGCTCTACTCGCTCGAGCAGGCGATGTTCGTCGACTACGAGGGCTCGGACTACGCGCCCATCGTCGAGAAGTGGATCGAAGACAATCAGGAGTACGTGGACGGGCTGACGAGCTAGTCACGACGCGCTTCGCCGAAACGGCCCCTACCGCATCGCGGTGGGGCCGTTTTTCGTGCCGCGTGAGGGTCAGGCCAGCGCGATGATGTCGAGCGACAGCACGGCGACGAGCGCGAGACCGACCGCGAAGTACACGGCCTTGCCGAAGGCGTTGCGACGACGGCCGAACACGAGCGCCGCGAGGTAGACCAGCGGCGGGATGGCGATGCCCACGATGATGAGTGTCCACGGCACCTCGCCGACGTCCACGCCGAGAGCGGCGATCTGCTCGTAGGCCTTGGGCAGCTCGATGGCGTTGTTGATCGCCTCCCACAGGTCGTAGGCGTAGAGAAGGCCGAAGAGGATGGCGACGGTGGCACCGAGCACTCCGAAGCGGCGGCGGGTGGTTGCACCGTCGACGGCCTCGGTCGTTGTGTTGTCGGTCACGGTCTAGCTCCCCATGATGAACGGAATCGGCACCAGCAGCACGAGCCCGACCACGAGCCAGCCGAGGCGCACGATCGGCTTGCGGCCGCGGGTGAGGAAGAGCACCGAGGCGAACCAGAGCGGCGGTGCCGCGATCGAGAGGAACTCGCCGAGCTGGAACATGATCTCGCCGAGCACGGTCGACATCGTCCCGCTGCCGCGCAGCACCGAGGTGAGCCAGCCGATCGTGTACAGGCCGTAGACACCCGCGAGGATGCCGTAGCTGACGAGCAGGAACGAGCTCGTCGCCGCGGGGGCGTCCTCGTCGTCGGTCCCTGAACCCGTCGAAGGGTCTGAGTCTGTCGAGGGGCTGTCGGGCGCAGCGGCCGGTCCCGCGACATAGCTCGCGTCCCGCTCGTCACCCCAGCTCAGCGCCTCATCGGGGCCGTCGTCGTCGACGAGGTCGTCGTCGGTCGGGGGGTTCGAGCTCATGGCGCAAGAATACCGCTCGCCTGCTGGGCGACCGCCCGTCAGGCGGCGGGGTCGACGGCCCTCGCCCAGTCGTCACCGGCGCTCGACTGCAGGGACGCGGCATCCGTCGCCGGAGTCGTCACCGTGATCTGCCCGGTCTCGACGCTCTTCGCGTATTGGAAACTCGCCGACGCGGCGAACTCGTCGTCGTCGACGGTGTATCTGTCCTGCAGTCCGGCGGCGACCACGTTCCACGGCCGCACGTTCGAGATCGAGTTCGACAGCCCGTTGTCCGTCTTGAATTGCGGGTAGTCGTACTCGAAGCTCGCGCTCGCCCCGAGCCGCACCGACAGCGTGTCGACCGCGATGGTCGAGCTCGAGAGGTCGATCTGCAGCAGCCGCTGGAAGCCGGTCGCGCGCTCGCCCGTGTGCGTGCGGAACTCCTGGTAGTCGGCGAGCAGCTCGACCACGTCGTGCCCCTCGATGCCGCCGGCGTTCTCGGTGCGGATCTGGCCGAGCCCGTGGAAGTGCCCGGACAGAACGACGACGACGTTGCGGTTGGGGGCGATCACCTCGTCCCAGAGCTTCTGCCCGTTCGACACCCAGCGCGAGCTCGACGACCGGTGTGCGTCTTCGAGGTCGCTCTTCGGCGTCACGTGCTCGTGCGTCGAAACGACGACGTTGTGGTCGGGGTGGCTCGTCACCACGTCCGAGGCCCAGTCGATGACGTCGCCGCCGTAGGCGTAGGGCAGCGAGAGCATCAGGAACTTCGCGCCGGCCTGCTCGAACGTCGAGTAGTTGGCGCTGTTGTCGCCCTCGCCGATCGACCCGCCGTAGCTCGCCGCGTCGGCATAGCGCGACGGGCCGAAGTACTCGTTGAAAAGGTCGTTGTCGACGCCGCGCTTGTTGTCGTGGTTGCCGGGCAGCACGCTGTTCGGTACTCCCGCGTCGTCGAGGATCGCCTGGATGGCGCTCGCCCGCTCGAACTCGCGGCGGGCCCGCACGTCGTCCTGGTTCGGGTCGACCCAGTTCTGCACGAGGTCGCCGGTGTGCGTCGCGAAGGCGATGTCGCGGGCCTCGGCGTTGTCGGCGATCCAGCTGACGAGTTCCGCGTACACCGCCGGGTACGACTCGGAGAGGTACTGCGTGTCGGTGATGTGCGAGATCGCCAGGTCGTAGTCGCCGGGCGTCTCGAGCTCGCCGTCGGGCTCGGCGGCGAGCGTGGCCCCGGTGCGCGGCCCGTTCTGGGCGAGCAGGGTCACCGTTCCGTCGTCGAGGTCGCCGCGCTCGAGCTCTCCGCTGAGCAGCTCCGTCCCGGCATCCAGGAGACGCCATTCGGATGACGCGGCAGACCACACGCTCAGCTGGATCTCGTTGCGGCCGACCGTGCTGCCGCGCCACTCGACCGTCGACCCGGCGGCGAGGTCGCGCGCGTCGAGCTCGAACCGCTGGTACGGGTACGCCCAGGCGTCGTCGGTCGCCGGGGCCTCGATGCCCACGGTCTCGTCGGCGCCGACGCGGGTCTCGAGCGGCCCGTCGCTCACGCCGCTGAAACTCGCCAGCACGGCGGCCGGTTCCCCGGCCGACGGGGTCTCGACGGCGGCGACGGTCGGTGTGATCTCGACCACCTCGGTCGGCACGCGCAGCGTGGGGTCGACCCACTCGTGCTGATCGAGTTCGCCCGGCGTGGCCGCGGCGACCAGGAAGTCGTCGTCGTCGACGCCCGTGAACCGGGTGCGCTGGAAGGTCTCGCCGAGCAGCCGGTCGGGGGCGAAGGTGGCCATGCCGACGCCCTTGGTGCAGGGGCTCGGGGTGACGAGGCTCTGGTCCATCTCGTTCATCGCGTACGCGCCCAGGCTGTCGACGCGGTCGCCGTTGTCGTCGGCGATCCAGACGCCGGCGCCGAGGAAGTTGAGCGAGGTGTCGTAGGTCGCGTCGGCTCCGGCCGCTGCGGCGGTGCCGGCGCGGGCGGCGAGGTAGGTCTCGCCGGGCTCGAGTTCGGTCCCCGCGGGCACGGTGACCTGCGGCTCGCGGCTGCGGATGCCGCTCACCTCGCAGCGCCGGATCTCGTACCCGCCGATGTCCACGGTCGTCTCGCCGTAGTTCGCGAGTTCGACGAAGTTGTTCGGGCTGACGTCGGCCGGCAGCTGGTCGATCGGGTCGGTCGCGACCTCGCTGATCGCGATGCCCGGTTCCTCGTCGTAGGCGAAGCTCTCGGCGAAGACGCTCGAGGCGACCGTGCGGTTGCGCTTCCCGGGGGTGCGTTCGGCGACGACGAAGCCGTCGTCGGTCAGCTGGTACGACTCGCCCGCGACGAAGTCGAGCACGGCGGGCAGCTTCGCGTCGTCGTCCTGACAGGCGCTGTCGCCGTAGCCCGACGTCGCGACGCGGTCGACGAGCAGTCCCTCGCTGTCCTGGATGAGAACACCGGATGCCACGTCGGCGAGGTGTCGCCCGTAGGTCGCGTCCGCCTCGCCGGCGAAACCCGGGCCGCCGAGCACCCAGCGCTCGCCCGGCGCGAGCGAAGTGCCATCGGGCACGGTCAGCTCGTGGGTGTCGGGGCGCAGCCGCCCGGAGGCCGTGCACCGGTAGACCTGCCAGCCGCCGAGGTCGACGGTCTCGTCCGACGTGTTCTCGAGCTCCACGAACTCGTCGTCCACCGCGGCCGGACCCGACGCGGCGATCTCGGAGATCACGACGCTCGTGTCGGCGCGCGGCGTCTCGCGGGTCGCGTTCTGCTCGCCGATCGTCGATGTCGCCACCACGAAGTCGCGGCCGGTGTCGCCGGTCGCGGCGACGCGCTGCCAGCTCTCGTCGGCCGCGAAGTTCAACGAGTTCGTCAGGTTGTCGCCGACCGTGCACTCGCTCTCGGTCGGCCACGGCTCGTTCGGGTAGACGCCGACGGCATCGGCGAGCGCGCCATCCGGCCCCTCTAAATAGAGCCCGAAGCCGAGCACGGAGAAGGGCTGGCTCATGTGCAGGTCGCCGGGCATGCCGATCTTGCTCACCGTGACGATCTCCCCGGGTTGCAGCACGACGCCGCCGAGGTCGCCCTCGGTGCGGCCGACGTTGGCGCGCAGGCCCTGCACGCTGCAGCGGTAGACGCTCCAGCCCGTGAGGTCGACCGCGGTGTCGCCCCAGTTGCGCAGCTCGAAGAAGGTGTCGGAGTCGGAGCGCGGACCGCCGTTGGAGAGTTCGTTGAACAGCACGGTTCCGGTACCGGGAGCCGCGGCGAGCGCGGGTTGCGGGGTGGTGATCACCCCCGCCGTCGCGAAGGCGGTGACGAGCAGGGCGGCGATCAGTCTCTGGCGCACGGCTCAAGAGTGGGCGGCGGGCGTGTACGAGTCGTGGCGCGGCGGTGTGTGGGCGGTGAACACTCTTCTGCGGGCGCGGCGTTACACCACCGTCACACGGATGATGTTGACTCGTAGGCACCATGGACCTCATCACAGTGCGCGAAATCCGCGTGGCGCACACCCGCGACGACATCGTCTTCGCGCCCGGAGAACTCCCTCTCGGCGGCGGCACCTGGCTCTTCTCCGAGGAGCAGCCCGGGCTGACCGGCCTGGTCGACCTGACCGCCCTCGGCTGGCCGTCGGTCGTCGAAACCGAGACGGGCCTCGAGATCGCCGCCACCTGCACGATCGCCGAACTCTCGCGCATCCCCGCGCACGACGGATGGGGCGCCCACCCGCTGTTCGGGCAGACCGCCAACTCGCTGCTCGCCAGCTTCAAGATTTGGAACGTCGCCACCGTCGGCGGCAACATCTGCACGTCGCTGCCCGCCGGCCCGATGATCTCCCTGGGCAGTGCGCTGGATGCCGCGGCCGTCGTCTGGGGCCCCGACGGCGCCGAGCGGCGTATGCCGGTGTCGCGGTTCGTCACGGGCAACCGCGAGAACGCGCTGCTGCCCGGCGAGGTGCTGCGGTCGATCGAGATCCCGCGCTCCAGCCTCGAGGCGCGCACCGGGTTCCGCCGCATCGCCCTCTCCCCGCTCGGCCGCACCGGCACCCTCGTCATCGCCCGGCTCGACGCGGGCGGCGAGGCCGTGTTCACCGTCACGGGCGGCACCACACGTCCCGAGGTGCTGCGCTTCGAGGCGCTGCCCGACGCGGCGACCCTGCGCGCCTCCGTCGAGGCGGTCGACAGCTGGTTCACCGACCCGCACGGCGCAGCCGACTGGCGCCGCGCCATGAGCCTGCTGTTCGCAGAAGAGCTACGCGAGGAGCTGACCGTATGAGGTTCGAGATCAATGGCGAGAGCGTCGACGCCAACCCGCAGCCCGGCCAGGTACTGCGCACCCTGCTGCGCGACCTCGACCACTTCGAGGTCAAGAAGGGCTGCGACGCCGGCGACTGCGGCGCGTGCTCCGTGCTGCTCGAGGGCGAACCGATCCACTCCTGCATCTACCCCGCGCACCGCCTCGAGGGCGCGCGAGTGACCACCGTGAGCGGACTCGGCACACCCGACCACCCGCACCCCATGCAGCAGAGCTTCGTCGACGCCGCCGGGTTCCAGTGCGGCTTCTGCACGGCCGGCATGATCGTCACCGCGTCCACCTTCACCGAGGAGGACAAGGAGGATCTGCCCCGCCTGCTCAAGGGCAACCTCTGTCGCTGCACCGGCTACCGCTCGATCAAGGACGCCATCTGCGGCGTCAGCAACACCGAGCACGCGCCCGCCGGAGACGCCGCGGGCCGGTCGGTGCGCGCGCCCGCCGGCATGCGTGTCGCGACCGGGCAGGAGCAGTACACGCTCGACACCCGCACCACCGCCGTTCTGCACCTCGCCGTCCTGAAGAGCCCGCACGCCCACGCGCGCATCCTGTCGATCGACACGACGGCCGCCGAAGCGCTGCCCGGTGTGCAGCTCGTGCTGACCCACCGCGACTCCCCCACGACACGCTTCTCCACGGGCCGCCACGAGATGCGCACCGACGACCCCGACGACACCCTCGTGTTCGATACCGTGCTGCGCTTCCGCGGCCAGCGCGTCGCCGCCGTCGTCGCCGACACCGTCGCGATCGCGCAGCGCGCGCTCGACGCGATCGTCGTCGAGTACGAAGAACTGCCAGCCGTGTTCGACCCCGATGCGGCCCGCCGCCCCGGCGCTCCCCTGCTCCACGCGGAACGGGGCCCCGAGTCCCGCATCTCCGAACCCGGCCGCAACGTGCTGGCGCAGCTGCACGGCGAGATGGGCGACGTCGACGCGGCCCTCGCTGCGGCCGACGCCGTCGTCACCGGCACCTGGCAGACCCAGCGGGTGGCGCACGCCGCGCTCGAGACGCACGCGACGCGCGGCTGGGTCGACGCGGACGGCCGGCTCACGCTGCGCACCAGCTCGCAGGTGCCGTACCTCGTGCGCGACGAGCTGTGCCACATCTTCGACCTCGCGCCCGAGACTGTGCGCGTGTTCACCGCGCGCGTCGGCGGCGGCTTCGGCGGCAAGCAGGAGCTGTTCACCGAAGATCTGGTGACCCTCGCCGTGCTGAAGACCGGACGCCCGGTGCAGTACGAGTTCACGCGCGGCGACGAGTTCACGATCGCTTCGCCGCGTCATCCCATGCGACTGACCGTCACGCTCGGCGCCACCGCCGACGGGACCCTCACCGCGATGGCCGTCGACGAGCTCATGGACACCGGCGCCTACGGCAACCACGGCGTCGGCGTGATGTTCCACAGCGTGGGGGAATCGCTCGCGATCTACCGCTGCGCCAACAAGCGCGTCGACGCCGAGTCGGTGTACACGAACAACCTGCCGTCGGGCGCGTTCCGTGGCTACGGCCTCGGCCAGGTCATCTTCGCGGTCGAGTCCGCGATGGACGAGCTGGCCCGCAAACTCGGCATCGACGCCCTCGAGCTGCGCCGCCGTAACGTCATCGTGCCCGGCGACGCCATGGTCGTCACCGACCCGCACGAGGAGAGCGACCTCGTCGTCGGCAGCTACGGCCTCGACCAGTGCATGGACCTCGTCGAGGCGGCGCTCGCGCGCGGCAACTCCGCGGTCGCCCCGACCGGCCCCACCTGGTCGGTCGGCACCGGCGTCGGCATCGCGATGATCGCGACCGTGCCGCCGCGCGGCCACTTCGCCGACACCTCGATCGCTCTGCTCGACGACGGTAGCTACGAGATCAATGTGGGCACCGCCGAGTTCGGCAACGGCACCACGACCGTGCACACCCAGCTCGTCGCGACCGCGCTCGGCACGACCGTCGACCGCGTGCGCATCCGTCAGTCAGACACGGATGTCGCCCGCTACGACACCGGCGCCTTCGGCTCGGCCGGCGTGGTCGTGGCCGGAAAAGCCCTTCTCGCCGCGGCGACCAAGCTCGCGGCCGCCATGGTCGAGCGGGCTGCCACGATCGACGCGTCGGAGGGCATCCGTACCGTGGTCAGCGGTGGTGTGCTCGTCGGGGACCGGCTGGTCGCGGCATCCGCCCTGCTCGACAAAGGCCCGCTGATCGCCGACGGCAGCCACGACGGCACACCGCGCTCGGTGGCGTTCAACGTGCACGGGTTCCGGGTCGCGGTCGATTCGGCGACCGGCGAGGTGCGGATTCTGCAGTCGGTACAGTCGGCGGATGCCGGGACGGTGCTCAACCCGGAGCAACTGCGGGGTCAGATCGAGGGCGGCACCGCGCAGGCCATCGGCACCGCGCTGTACGAGGAAATGCTGATGGACGGCGAGGGACGGGTCACGACGACCGCGTTCCGCAACTACCACGTGCCGCAGTTCGCCGACATCCCCGAGACCGAGGTGTTCTTCGCGGACACCCACGACGGCATGGGGCCGCTCGGGGCGAAGTCGATGAGCGAGGCGCCGTACAACCCGGTGGCACCGGCGCTGGCCAACGCGATCCGCGACGCGGTCGGCGTGCGGCCGATGGAGCTGCCGATGTCGCGCGACCGGCTGTGGCGGCTGCTGAACCCCTAGGCGGATTGAGCCCGTCGAATCCGCCTCCGAGGTGGCTCGTTGGCGGTGGCCGGCGTCGTCATCGGCGGCAAAGTGCTCTTCCCGCATCCCCGGAGCAGCACTTTGCCGCCGATGACGGCTCCCGAAAGCACTGACCGAGTCGGATGGAGCCCGTCGAAATCCCCCAACCGATCGCCGGGACGGATTTCGACGGGCTCAATCCACTATGACTAGATAATCTCGCCGAACAGCGGCTTCTCGGGCGCCTTCTTGCCGGTCTCGCGCTCCCACGCCTCGAGCTGTTGCGCGAGGGCCTTGGCGAGCTCGAACACCTGCTCCGGTGGGATGCGGATGCGGCTCACGACCTGCCCCGGGACCAGGATCGACTCGGCGCCGCTCTCGGGGTCGACGGTCGGCTGCGGCGGCTGCGTGAGGGCGACGAAGTCCATCACGAAGACGTTCGGGGTGTGCCAGACGCTGGCGAAATCGGCGAACAGGCCGGCGACCGCGGTGGGCGGGAGGTCGATCTTGAAAGTGCGCGGCGGCTCGTTCTCTGACATGTGTTCAGTCTAAGAGAGCGGCTGCGCGTCCGCGATGAATCGTCCCGTCTGAGTCGCGCAGCGGGCGCGCTGTGCCTCCCGTGCGGGCGGCGATCACCTCGGCGAGAATCGAGATCGCGGTCTCCTCGGGCGTGCTCGCGCCGAGGTCGAGGCCGATCGGCGAGCGTAGCCGGGCGATCGCCTCCTCGTGCACCCCGCGGTCGCGCAGGCTCGCGAGCCGGCGTTCGTGCGTGCGGCGGCTGCCCATCGCGCCGACGAAGGCCACCGGCAGGGCGAGCGCCTGCGCGATGAGCTCGGCGTCGTAGCGGTCGTCGTGCGAGAGCACGCAGATGACGGTGCGCTCGTCGACCGGCGTCGTCGGCAACCAGGTCGTGGGCCACTGCACGACGACCTCGGCCGTCGGGAACCGCACCGGGGTCGTGAAGAGCGGGCGCGGGTCGCAGACGGTCACCCGGTAGCCGAGGGCGGATGCCGCGGCCGCCAGTGCGGTCGAAAACTCCATCGCGCCGAAGACGATCATGCGCGGCGCGGGCGTCGACACCTCGAAGAACACCTCGGCCGGCCGCCCGTCGCAGTCGATCACGCTGAGCGCCGATTCGCCGAGCGAGACGCGCGCGGTGAGTTCGGCGGCGACGCGGTCCTCGTAGCCCGCGGCATCGCCGCTGACCAGGGTCCAGACGCCAGTCGGTTTTTCGGCCGCGGCGCCGCGCAGGGCCGCCTCGATTTCGGGGGTGACTGGTTCGACCCGGATGCGCAACTGGCCGCCGCAGGTGAGGCCGGCGGCGAAGGCCGACTCGTCGCTCACCCCGTACTCGACCGTGCGGCCGACGCCGTCCTCGAACACGAGTTCGGCCACCGAGACGACCGCGCCCTCGACGCAGCCGCCCGCGATCGAGCCGATCACCGAGTCGCCGTCGTACGCCATCGAAGTGCCGACGGTGCGAGGTGCGCTGCCCTGGATCGACACGGCGGTGGCGACCACGAGGGGGCGGCCGGTGTCGATCGCCGCGAGCATGCGGTGCGCGATTTCAAACATGCTCCCACTGTCTCACGCGCGGGTTTCGTTCGCGTTTCGATGCACGATTCGTCACGATTGCGTCACGGGCAACAACCTGCACGATCGTACTAATAGAATCGCGGGCATGACCCGTGACGGCCGCCTCGCGCGCGGCGAAAAGACCCGCGAGGCGCTGCTCGACGCCGCGATGCGCATCATCGCCGAGAGCGGAGTCGCCGCGGCCACCCAGCGCACCGTCGCGGCGAGCGCCGGCGCGTCCCTGGCCTCGACGACCTACCACTTCGGCACCCGGGCGGAACTGCTCTCGGCCACCATGCAGCACGCCGCATCGATCGCTGTGGCTCGCATCAGCGCGCTGCGGTCCGAGATCCTCGAGGGCCGGCTGTCGCTCGTCGACACCTGCCTCGCCTACATCGACGAACAGCGCAGCGGAGCGTCGCCGACCGCCGCGGTGACCTTCGAACTCGCACTGGCCGCCTCGCGCGAACCCCGGTTGCGCGACCACAGCCGCGCCTTCGTGGAATCGCTCAGCGAGGTCTTCGCACCGTTCGCGCCCGGTCCGGGCGGCGGGCTCGCGATCGCCCAGTCGTTCTACGGCGTGCTGTTGATGGAACTCGCGCACGGGCCGGAGTCACGCTCCCCCGATCTCGAACGCACGGTCACCGCGGTATTCGACGCGTTCGGCGTGACCGAGGCGGCCGCGCGCCACACCGCCCTGCACCACGCGTCCGAGGCGGGCGTGCGATGAGCTACCCACCCGAACCCTGGTACCTCGGCGGATCCCTGCTGGCCTCCGCCTTCCTGGTGCCGGCGGCCGACCTGCCCAGCTGCCTGCTGGCATCCGTCCCCGACAACGCGCGCCCGTTCCGCGTCGGCCGACGCGTGCTGATCGGCGTGGCATTCGCGAACTACACGCCCGGCGGAGTGCTCAGCTACGACGAACTGCTCGTCGCCGTGCCCAGCCTGCAGCGCGGACGGCTGCGCATCACGATCCCGCAGATCTGGGTCGACAGCGCCGAGTCGATGGAGGGCGGCCGCACCCTGTGGGGAATCCCCAAGGAACTCGCCACCTTCGAACGCAGCGAGACCCCCGAGGCGGCGACGACGAGCATGACGGTCTCGACCACGGAGGCCGTGAGCGTGATGGCCGCCTTCGGCAGCACGATCGTTCCCGGGGTGCGCCAGTTGCGCCTGCCGATCGTGCAGCGCACGGCGTCGGGCAGCATCCTCTCGCACAACCGGGTGGCCGGCCGTATCTCCTCACTCTCGGCACAGTGGTCGTTCGACGGCCGCGGCGAGCTCGGCTACCTCGCCGGCCGCCGGCCGTTCACGAGCTTCGCGGTGCGCGAGGCGTCGATCGTCTTCGGCATGAAGGTGGAGCGGGAATGAAGAGACTCGCCGTCGCCGTGGTCACCGGCGGCGCCCGGGGAATCGGGCGCACGATCGCGCACGACCTGTATATCCGCGGCTACCGCGTCGTCATCGGCGACCTCGACCTGGCGGCGACCGAACGCACGGCCGCGGAGATCGGGTCGACGGTCAGCGCCGTGCGGCTCGACGTCACCGACGGCGAACTCGTGCGCGAACTGGTGCGGTCGATCGAGACCGACATCGGTCCGATCGACGTGTGGGTCAACAACGCCGGGGTGATGCCGACCGGACCGTTCACCCGGCAGACCAGCTCGACCGTCGACGCGATCGTCGACGTCGACTTCCGCGCCGTCGTCGACCTGACGGCGGTCGTACTGCCGCGCATGATGAAGCGTCGCCGCGGCCACATCGTCAACATCGCGAGCGCTACCGGCATCAAGCCGCTCGCCGGTCTCGCCGTGTACTCCGGGTCGAAGGCCGCGGTCATCGGCTACAGCGACGCGCTGCGGCGCGAACTGCGCGGCACCGGCGTGCACGTCTCGGTGATCATGCCCAACCTCGCGAACACCGCGATGGGCGCGGGCATCACAGCCCCTCCCGGCTTCGGCGCGGTCTCGGCCGAGCTCGTGAGCCGCGCCGCGATGCGCGCGATCAAACGCCGCTCGTTCGCCAGCTACGTTCCCGGCTATCTGGGACCGGTGCTGAGGATGTCGCGGCTGCTGCCGACCGGAGTGCAGGACTGGCTCGACGACCGGGTGGGCACCGACCGCATCGGTCTCGGCGGCGACCCGGAGGCGCGGGCGGAGTACGAGCGGAAGCTGGGGATCGAGCCGCCAGCGGGTTGAGCATGTCGACACCCGGACGCACGAAGTATTTCGACAGGCTCAATCGGCGGGGAGGGCGACCAGGGACGCGCTCTTCTCCCACAGGCGCGCGGCGAGAGCCGCGTCATCCGCCTGCTTGTTCGCCCTGTCGAGCTTGCGACGTGTGTAGTAGCCGCCGCTCTTCCACGAGGTGCCGGGGGTGGCGAGCCAGACGAGGGTGTCCGCGCCCTTCGCGGGCGAGATAAGGAAGCGAGACAGCACGAGTCCGTAGACGTGGCGGAGCAGACTCGTGGTGTTCGAGGCGAAGCTCGTGGCGACGAGTCCCGGGTGGAACGCGGCCGTCGTGATGCCGTGGCCCCTGTACCGGCGGTCCAGCTCGCGGGTAAACAGGATGTTCGCGAGCTTGCCGTCGCCGTACGCCTTGTTGGGCGAGTAGCGCTTCTCGTTGCCGAGGTCGTCGATGTCGAGGTTGCCGAAGAGCGTGTTGGCGACGCTCGCCGTGTTGATGACGGTCGCGCGGCTCTCGATGAGGCGGTCGAGCAGCAGCGTGGTCAGCAGGAACGGCGCGAGGTGGTTCACCTGCAGCGTCTTCTCGTGCCCGTCGACGGTGAGCTCGCGCTCGCCCATGATGCCGCCGGCGTTGTTGGCGAGCACGTCGATGCGCGGGTAGCTCTCGAGGAGCGTCGCGGCGAGCGCGCGCACGTCGGCGAGCCGGGAGAAGTCGGCGACGTGGTATTCGGCCCCTAGCTCCGCCGCGACCGCCGCGGTCTTCTCCGCCGAGCGTCCGACGACCACGACCGAGTCGCCCGCCGATGTCAGTGCTCTGGCCGCCGCGGCGCCGATGCCGTCGCTCGCGCCCGTGATGATGATGGTCCTGCCTGCCACGTGTTCCCCCTCGGTGTTTGCTGGGGATTCGGAGCAGGTGGCGATTTCGACAGGCTCAATCCGCGCTAGCGGGTTGAGCCTGTCGAAACCGGGAACGCGCTACTTCGCGAGGAAGCCCAGCAGCACCTCGTTGACCTCGTCGGCGTGGGTCCAGAGGAAGCCGTGCGGGGCGCCCTCGATCTCGACGTACTCGCTCTCGGGGAACGGGGCGTGGAACGGGCGTCCGCTCGAGTCGATCGGCAGGATGCGGTCTTCGGTGCCCTGCACGATGATGCTCGTCACGCCCGAGGCACGGACCTTCGCGACATCCGCCCGGAAATCTTCGATCCAGGTCGGCACGACGGCGTAGGCGGCGAGGGGTGCGCTGTTGGTGGCGGTGTTCCAGCTGGCGGTCACGGCCTCCTGGCTGATGCGGCTGCCGAGGTTCTCGTCGAGGTTGTAGAAGTTCTCGTAGAAGCCGGTGAACCAGGCGAAGCGGTCGCCCTTGGCGGAGGCGGCGATGCCGTCGAAGACGTCCTGCGGAACGCCGGTGGGGTTGTCGTCTGTGTGCAGCAGGAAGGGCTCGAGCGGCGCGAGGAAGGCGATCTTCGCGATGCGGTCGGTGCCGTAGGTCGCGACGTAGCGGCCCACCTCGCCGGTGCCCATCGAGAAGCCCACGAGCACGACGTCGGTCAGGTCGAGCGTGGTGAGCACGGTGTCGAGGTCGGCCGCGAAAGTGTCGTAGTCGTAGCCGACGGTCGGCTGGCTGGACTTGCCGAAGCCACGGCGGTCGTAGGTGATGACGCGGTAGCCGGCGGCGAGGATCTCGCGCTGCTGGCGCTCCCACGAGGTGCCGTCGAGCGGGTACCCGTGGATGAGAACGACGGGCTGGCCGGTGCCGTGGTCTTCGTAGTGCAGGTCGATGGAGGTCGAGTTCTCGGTGCCGACGGTGATGACTGACATTGTTTTTCCTCTCGAATACGGCTGAGAACGGTCGTTCTCAGGTCGTGGTAGCTATACTAGAGAACGCTGGTTCTCAGCACAAGGGGAGATAAATGATGGATGACGCAACAGCGAGCGACACCGTGGTGAACGCGGCGAGCGCGCTCTTCTACGGCCGCGGAGTGCAGGCGGTCGGCATGGACGAGGTACGGTCGGCGGCCGGCATCTCGCTCAAGCGCATGTACTCGCTCTTCCCCTCGAAAGAGACTCTGCTGATGGCCGTGCTCCGCGAGCGCAACGCGACCTGGACCAGCGGCATCCTCGCGTCGGCCGAGACCGCGACGACGCCGCGCGACAAGCTGCTCGCCATCTACGACTTCCTCGCCGGCTGGTTCAACCAGGACGACTTCCGCGGCTGCGCCTTCATCAACTCGTTCGGCGAGCTCGGCGCCGTCGCTCCGACGGTCGCGGCGGCCGCGCGCGAGCACAAGGAGTCGTTCCAGGCCTACGTCGCCGACCTCGTCGAGCAGGCCGGCGGACCCGCGTCGCTCGCACCCCAGCTCGCGATCCTCGCCGAGGGAGCCCAGACGACCGCCGCGATTTCGGGAACGCCGGATGCCGCGGCCCACGCACGCGCGGCGGCGGCGGTGTTGATCGCGGCGGCGTTGCCCGAGTAAGCGGGATTTCGACAGGCTCGATCCGCCTCAGCGGGTCGAGCCTGTCGAAACCTGTTTCAATAAGGGGTGAGCATCCCTACCGAACCGCAGACAACGGTTCGCCGTAGCCACTTCGTCGATCTGACCCCCTTCCGTCGCAGCCCCGCGTTCTTCCGACTCTGGCTCGGCACGGGCATCGCCGGCGTCGGCAGCCAGATGACCGTCGTCGCGGTCGGCCTGCACATCTTCCAGCTCACCGGCTCGACCGGCGCCGTCGCGCTCGTCGGCGTGATCGGCCTGCTGCCGATGATCATCGCCGGCCTCTACGGCGGCGTGCTCGCCGACACCTTCGACCGGCGCATCGTCGCGATCGTCGCCGAGACCGTCGCGTGGATCTCGGTGCTCGGCCTCGCGGGTCTCGCCTGGTTCCATATCGAGGTGCTCTGGTTGTACTACGCGCTGACAACCCTCACCGCCGTGTCGACCACCATCGTGGGCGCGACCCGGGCGGCGATCGTGCCGCGTCTGGTGGAGAAGCCGCTGCTCCCCGCGGCATCCGCCCTGGGTGGAATCAGCATGGGAGTCGCCATCACGCTCGGCCCCGCGATCGCGGGCGTGCTCGTCGCCACGGTCGGCATCCAGTGGACGTACACGATCGACGCCGTGCTGTTCCTCGCCGCGTTCACCGGCATCCTCACGCTTCCCCCGATCAAGCCCGAGGGCGGCTCGGCCGTGCGCGGCATCCCGGCGCTCGTCGAGGGCATCGGGTTCCTGCGGCGTGCTCCCAACATCCGCCTCGGCTTCCTCATCGACCTCTTCGCCATGACGTTCGGCATGGCCCGCGTGCTCTACCCCGCGGTCGGCGCACTCGTCATCGGCGGCGGCGCGGTCACGGTCGGCATCCTCTTCGCGGCCGGAGCGGTCGGCACGCTGCTCAGCTCCCTGTTCTCCGGACGGCTCGGGCACGTGCGCTGGCAGGGCCGCGCCATCCGCAATGCCGTCATCGCCTACGGGGCCTCGATGCTGCTCTTCGGCCTCGTGCTGCTGCCGCTCGGCACCCAGCCCAGCGGGTCGATCACCGACTCGCTCTCCACCGCGAACCTGCCCGCGCTGCTGATCGCGTCGATCGCCCTCGCCGGGGCGGGAGCGGCCGACAACATCAGCGCCGTGTTCCGCAACACGATGCTGCAATCGGCGGTGCCCGACGCGATGCGCGGCCGCACGCAGGGCATCTACATCGTGGTCGTCACGGGCGGGCCTCGCCTCGGCGACGCCTACATCGGCCTCGTCGCCGCGACCATGCTGTTCTGGCTGCCGTCGCTGCTCGGCGGCGTCATCATCATCGCCGCCGTCGCGATCCTCGTGCGCATCAACGCGTCGTTCCGCGATTACGACGCCCTCGACCCGAAGCCCTAACGTTGAGGTCATGACTACCTTCGACCTCGTCGTGCGCGGCGCCTTCGTTCTCATCGGCGGCAACTGGCGGGCGGCCGAGATCGGCGTGACCGACGGCGTCGTCGCGGCGATCAGCGGTACCCCGCTCGACGGGCGCGAGGTCGTCACCCTGGCCGACGACGAGGTGCTCGTGCCCGGTTTCGTCGACACCCACGTGCACGTGAACGAGCCCGGCCGCACCGAGTGGGAGGGCTTCGCCAGCGCGACCCGCGCCGCCGCGGTCGGCGGGGTCACCACGATCATCGACATGCCGCTCAACAGCATCCCGGCGACGACCACCGTCGACGCGCTCGAGACCAAGCGCGCGGTGGCCGGGTCGAAGGCGATCGTCGACGTGGGATTCTGGGGCGGCGCCGTGCCGGAGAACCTCGGCACCCTCCGCGAACTGCACGAGGCGGGCGTGTTCGGTTTCAAGGCGTTCCTCGCGCCCAGCGGCGTCGACGAGTTCGGCCACCTCGACGCCGACCAGCTCGAGACCGCGCTCGACGAGCTCGCCGAGTTCGACGGCTTGCTCATCGTGCACGCCGAAGACCCCGGAGTGCTCGACGCCCACGCCAACGAGGGCGGCACCGGCTACCACCGCTTCGTCGAGTCGCGTCCCGACGAGGCCGAGACGACGGCCATCGACCGCGTCATCGCCGGCGTGCGCCGCACCGGCGGCCGCGCGCACATCCTGCACCTGTCGTCGGCCGCCGCGCTGCCCGCCCTGCGCGCCGCCCGCGCCGAGGGCCTGCGCATCACCGTCGAGACCTGCCCGCACTACCTCACCATCAGCGAGGAGCAGATCGCCGACGGCGCCACCCAGTTCAAGTGCTGCCCGCCGATCCGCGACGACGCCAACCGCGACGCCCTCTGGCAGGCGCTCGTCGACGGCGACATCGACATCGTGGTCACCGACCACTCCCCCTCCACCGCCGAACTGAAGTTCGCGCACGGCGGGGATTTCGGCAAGGCCTGGGGCGGCATCGCCGGCCTGCAGACCGGCGTGGCCGCCGTCTGGGCGGAGGCTGCCCGCCGCGGCATCCCGCTCGAAAGCGTCGTGAACTGGATGTCGACGGCTACCGCCCGTTTCGCCGGCCTAGCCGGCAAGGGGGTCATCAGCGTCGGGGCGACGGCGGACCTCGTGGTGTTCGCCCCCGACGAGACGTTCACCGTGCACGCGGGAGAGCTGCAGCACAAGAACGCCGTGAGCGCCTTCGACGGCCGCGAACTGCGCGGCGTCGCGCGGCGCACCTGGCTCGGCGGACGCGAGCTCACGATCGCCGCCGACGCCCCCACCGGCACGCTGCTCTCGCGGTAGCCCGCCCGGGTGTGCGCCGCTGTTCGGCGCACACGACGCGCGTTTTCCCGTAACACCGCGGTCACATGGCGGTGCAAGAATCGCGGCATGGCAATAATCCTGGGCGACAACCAGTACGGCAAGGCCGAGAACCGCGTCGTGCGTATCTACCGCGACTCCGCTCGGCACGAGATCCGCGACCTGAACGTGAGCACCGCGCTGCGCGGCCCGTTCCAGCCGGCGTACCTCGAGGGCAACCAGACCAACGTGCTGCCCACCGACACCCAGAAGAACACGGCGTTCGCCTTCGCGAAGTCGAAGGGTGTCGAGGCGATCGAGGCGTTCGGCCTCGAGCTCGCCCGCCACTTCGTGCACGACGTCGACCCCGTCGAGGGCGCGCGCATCGAGATCGAGGAGTACGCGTGGGAGCGCGCGGTCGTCGACGGCGTCGAACACGACCACACCTGGCTGCGCAAGGGACAGGAGATCCGCACCGCGGCGATCACCGTCGACGCGAGCGGCGAGTACGTCGTCGGCGGCCTCAAAGACCTCGTACTGCTCAAGTCGACCGGCAGCGAGTTCGCCGGCTTCCTCACCGACGAGTACACGACCCTGCAGGAGACCCACGACCGCGTGATGGCGACGTCGCTCGTCGCGCAGTGGCGCTTCACGTCGACAGACGTCGACTGGGACGACGTCTACGCCGGCATCAAGCGCATCATGGTCAAGGAGTTCGCGACCCTGCAGTCGCTCGCCCTGCAGCAGACGCTCTGGCACATGGGCCGCGCGGTGCTCGAGGCCTACCCGTTCATCGCCGAGGTCAAGCTCAAGGCGCCGAACAAGCACCACTTCGTCGTCGACCTCTCGCCCTTCGAACTGGAGAACCCGGGCGAGGTCTTCATCGCCGCCGACCGGCCCTACGGCCTGATCGAGGCGACCGTGCTGCGCGACGACGCTCCCCCGGCCGGAGACGCCTGGCGCATTTCGGCGGGGCTGGCATGAGCGAGACTGTCGGAATGAACGACATCGATACCCCGGATGCCGCGGCTCACGCCGCTCCGGGCCAGGCCGCTCTCGACGCCAAGTGGCTCGCGCGCGCCATCGACCTCGCGACGCTCAACGTGTCGCAGGGCGGCGGCCCGTTCGGAGCGGTCATCGTGCGGGACGGCGAGCTCATCGCCGAGGGGCAGAACCGCGTGACGGCCAACCTCGACCCGACGGCCCACGCCGAGGTCACCGCGATCCGCGCCGCCTGCCAGGCGGTCGGAGACTTCTCGCTCGCCGGCATGACGCTCTACACGTCGTGCGAACCGTGCCCGCTCTGCCTCTCGGCATCGCTCTGGGCGCGGCTCGCCCGTGTGGTGTTCGCGGCCGACCGCGACGACGCTGCCCGCGGCGGGTTCGACGACCGCGAGTTCTACGAACTGTTCGCCCGCGACCGCGCGACCTGGGGCATGGCCGTGGAGGCCGTGCGTCCCGAGAACGCGCCCGAACCGTTCGACGCCTGGCTGGCGCTCGAGGCGCGCACCGACTACTAGGCACCGGGCGGGGTGAGCCTGTCGAAACCCAGTGAGGATTTCGACAGGCACAATCCGCTTCTTGCTACAGGGCCGCCGCCACCTCGGCGTGCAGGTCGAGCAGCGGCACCGTGCGCTCCACCGGACCCCGGGCGAAGCCGCACTCGGTCGAGACGCCGAACGCCGGCACGAACGGGGCCGCCGCGGCGGCGCGACGCAGGGCGCCGTCCACACCGTCTTCGTGGTGCACGAGCCCGAGGAACAGTTCTGTGTCGCCCCACTCGACGGTCTCGAGCGGCGCGAAGTACGCGGCGTCGTCGCGCTCGATCGGCACGGGCAGATGGATCCAGGAGATGGCACGCGGGGAGCCCGCGAGCAGTCCCGCTGCGACTTCGGCCAGGGTCGCGGCATCCGTCGGCTGGTGGAAATGGGACTCTTCGACGTCGCCGTAACAGAGGTGGTAGCCGAGCTCGACGTCGGCGGGCACGGCGGCGGCCTGCCGCAGCCCACGCTCGAGGACCCCGGCGAGGATCTGCTCGTGGGTGTCGCCGAACCACGCGGTCATCGGGTGGCCGAAGATCGTGGCCCGGTCGAGGAGACCGAATTCGAGGGCGGTGTCCCACTGGATGGCGAGGTCGTCGTGCGGGATGGCGGCGAGGATCGCGTCGACCTCGCGGAGGATCGCGCGCTCGTACACGGGCTCGATTGCCGCCCGCACGGAGAGCTCGAAGAAGCTGCCGACGACCCCGGCGGGAGTGGGCAGCGACACCTGGAACCGCACCCCGGCCGGGATGACGCCCTCGGAGCGCAGACGCACGAAGGTCGCGTACGACTCGATCGCGGCATCCGCGTAACCGAGGGCCGGGAACACGATCGACTCCGCGTCGACGCCGTCGGCGAGGGTGATCGGACGGGTGTCGAACTCGTCGCGGATGTAGAAACCGGGTTCGCCGATGCGCACGAGACCGGGCACGGATTCGAACAGGAGGTTCTGGAACTGGATCCAGTAGTAGCGCTTGCCGACTTCGCCGTCGGGGATGCGCGCTGCGGTGCCGGCGAGGTGCTCGCTGGCGAGGCGGAAGGTGGACTCGGCATCCGGCTGGGAGACGCTGCCGACGAGGAGTGTTGAGGTGGTCACGGGTCAATTGTTGCCGAGCGTTACCCGCGGCGGCGGTCGGTTGACGCGGGACGTAACGCGCTACTCCTCGTCGTCGCCCGGCTTCGGCTTGTCGTCCTCGTTCTTCTCTGCCTCACGGGCGGCCTTCTCGGCTTCCCGCTCTGCTTCCTTCTGCGCCTTCTCGTCGGCCGCCTGCTGCTCGGCCGCGGCCTGTTCGGCGGCGATCCGGTCGGCCTCGGCCTTTTCGGCCGCCGCCTGCTGCTCGGCTGCTACCCGCTCGGCTTCGGCCGCGGCGGCGGCAGCTGCCGCCGCTTCGGCGGCGGCGATCTGTTGTGCCAGATCGGCGCGCACCGCGTCGATCGCCGTCTGGATGGTCTGCGACCGCTCGGCGGTCACGTCGCCGCTGTCGACCGCGGCGTCGAGTTCGCCCTGCAGGGCGTCAAGTTCGGCGGTGGCGCCGGTCGGGTCGCCCGTCGAGGCCAGGGTCGCGACCTGCTGCACCGACTGCTGCAGAGTCTGCGCGGCGGAGTCGCTGAGGTCGGGCTGGGGCGCGCAACCGAGCAGCGTCGAAGCGCTGAGCAGCACGACGAGTGCGGTCGGGATCAGTCGGCGGTTCACGGTGTCACGCTCTCCATCAGGTCGTCGAGGTGGGTGCCGAGCTCGCCCTCGTTCGCGGGCAGGGGCTCGGGTTCGTTGATCTCGCTGCTCGCGCTGTCGCCCTGCAGCGCGGTCACGACGGCGAAGGTTCCCCCGCCGACGACGAGGAGCGCGGCAATCACGGCGGCGGCGATGCGGCCGCGGTGCGGGCGGCGTTCGACCGGCGCTGCGGGGCTGGGCGCAGAAGCAGCCGCGGACCGGAAGGCGGGCTGCGCTGCCGGCTCGGCGGCGGGCAGCACGGTCGTCGCGGCATCCGACTGTTCGGCGGGCAGGACGGTCGTCGCGGCATCCACGCGTTCGGCGGGCAGCACGGTCGTCGCGGCACCCGTGTCCGCCGGCTGCTCCGCGTCGGCCGGCTGCTCCGCGGTTGCCGCGGCGGTGTGTCCGACGGGCAGGACCGCGGTCGGGGGATCCATCGCTTCGGTGGCGCCGGAGTCGTCGGCCGGAAGCACGGCGGCCGGCGCGGCATATACCTCGCGTTCGAGCCGGCGCGCGAGCTCGACCACCTCGAGGGCGGTCGGACGATCGGCGGGGTCTCTCGCGGTCATCCGGGTCAGCAGCGCGACCCAGCCCGGGCGGAGGGTGGACGGGACGACGGGGTCGCTGACGAGCCGCGCCGACAGCGATTCGACCATCGTGCCCTCGAACGCGCGCACGCCGGTCAGCGCCTCGAGCGTGACGAGACCGAGCGAGTAGACGTCGGCGGGCGAGTCGGGTGCCTCGCCGCTCGCCTGCTCGGGGCTCAGGTACGCCGCCGTGCCGATGATCGTGCCCGGCATGGTGAGGCGCGTGCTGTCGATCAGGTAGGCGATGCCGAAGTCGCTGAGCTTCGCGCGGAACTCGATCGCGGGCAGAGCCGACGGGTTGAGCAGGATGTTCGCCGGCTTCACGTCGCGGTGCACGACGCCGTTGCCGTGCACGACGTGCAGCGCCTCCGCGAGGTCGACGAGCAGCTGCGCGACGTCGAGCTCGGCGATCGGCCCGCGGGCGATGCGCTCGGCGAGGGTCGGGCCCTCGACGAGTTCCATCACCAGGAACGAGCGGTCGGCTTGGTCGACGCTCGCGTCGAAGAGGGTCACGAGCGCGTGGTGGTTGAGCGAGGCGAGCAGGCGGATCTCGGATGACTCGCGTCCGAGCCCCGCCGTCGCCTCGGTGTCGATCTCGAATACCTTGACGGCGACGCTGCGGCCGAGCGGCACGTCGGTCGCCCGGTAGACGGAGGCCATGCCGCCGCGGCCGAGCAGCGACTCGACGGTGTAGCGGCCGCCGATGACCGTGCCGGCCTCGATAGGGGTGCGCGGGGATTCCATGTCAGTCCTCCAGCGCGACGCCGCGCAGGTCGGGCAGCGTCAGCGCGGCGATCGCGGCGACGGCGAAGACGGCGGCGAAGACGCCGAAGGGCAGGGCCACTCCCCCGGCGGCGAGCAGCAGCGGTACGCAGAGCGGGGCGATGATCGAGGCGAGACGGCCGAAGCCGGCGGCCCAGCCGGCGCCGGTCCCGCGCACGCGGGTCGGGTACAGCTCGGGCGTCACGGCGTAGAGCGCGCCCCACGCGCCGAGGTTGAAGAACGACAACAGCGCGCCGAAGACCAGGATCGTGGCGACGTCGTCGGCGGTACCGAAGAACCCGGCAGAGACCGCGGAACCCGCGAGGAAGACGGCGAGCGTGACGCGGCGACCCCACTTCTCCACGAGCCAAGCCGACACCGCGTATCCCGGCAGCTGCGCGAGCGTGATGATGAGCGTGTACTCGAACGAGCGCACGAGCGAGAAGCCCTGCGCCACGAGCAGTGTCGGCAGCCAGATGAACGCGCCGTAGTAGGCGAAGTTGACGCAGAACCAGACCAGCCAGAGCGAGATCGTGCGCCGGCGCAGGCGCGCACCGAACAGCGTCGCGATGGGGCGGTCGGAGGAGACCGCCGGTTCGGGCGCATCGGTCGTCGCCGGCGGGGCGGTGACGCCCGCGGCATCCTCGAAGTCTCTGACGATCTTTTCGGCCTCGGTGTGCCGGCCCTTCGCCTCGAGGAACCGCACCGACTCGGGCAGCCGCAGCCGCACGACGATCGCCCAGACCGCGGGCACGGCGCCGAGGGCGAGCGCCCAACGCCAGCCGTTGTCGCTCGTGGGGATGACGAAGTAGCCGATGAGCGCGGCGGCGGTCCAGCCGACGGCCCAGAAGGACTCGAGGATCACGATGATGCGGCCGCGGATGCGCGCCGGGGCGAACTCGCTCATCAGGGTCGACGCGACCGGCAGTTCGGCGCCGAGGCCGAGACCGACGAGGAAGCGCAGCGCGATCAGCATGCCGACCGAGAGCGAGAACGCGGAGAGGCCGGTGAACACGCCGTAGATCAGCAGGGTCAGCGCGAAGACCTGACGGCGGCCGAGCTTGTCGGCGAGCAGACCGCCGAGGCTCGCGCCGATCGCCATGCCGAGGAATCCGGCGGACGCGACGAAGCCGAGCGAGCCCGCATCGGCCTTCCAGACCACGGCGAGCTGGGCGATGACGAACGAGATGAGGCCGACGTCCATGGCGTCGAGCGCCCAGCCGATGCCGCTGCCGCCGAGCAGGCGCGAGTGCCTGCGCGTCCACGGGAGCTTGTCGAGCCGCTGCGAACGCGTGAGGGGTGTGGTCATGGTCAGCTTCCGCGGTAGGTGGAGAAGGCGAACGGGCTGAGCAGCAGGGGCACGTGGTAGTGCGCCGTCTCGTCCGTCAGCTCGAAGTCGATCGACACCCGGGGGTAGAACGTGGGGGTCTGCGTGCGGGCGAAGTAGACGCCCGTCTCGAACACGATGCCGTACTCGCCGTGCGGCAGGGCGTCGGGGCCGAGGTCGGGCACGCGGCCGTCGGCGTCCGTGATGCCTTCGGCGACGAGCGCGCCCTCGGAGTCGTAGAGCGCGACGGCGATGCCGGCCGCCGGGCGGCCGAGCGCGGCGTCGAGGACGTGGGTGGTGACGTGGCTCATGCTTCGGCTCCGAACAGCTTCTCCAGGCGCAGCAGGGCGATCTCGCGCAGCTGCTCTCCGACGATCTCGAGCTCGGAGGCGTTCGGCAGTTCGAGGCGGCGGGTGAGTTCCTCGAGGATCTCGGCGCGCGTGCGGCCGGCGGCGCGGATGATGAAGACGCGGCCGAACCGTTCCTCGTACGCCTCGTTGCCGGCGGCGATCTGGGCGGCCACGAGGGCGTCCTCGTCGCCGAGCGCGGACTGCTCGTCACGGCTGAACGACTGCGCCTGTCCCTCCCCCACCGGCTTTTCGCCGATGCGTGGGTGGTGCGCGATGGCCTCGTCGATTTCGGCGGGGCTGAGCGGGGTCGCGGCCTCGGCTGCGGCATCCAGCAACCGGGCGACGGATTCGTAGGGGTAGCCGGCGGCGACCTCGTCGATCCAGCGGTTCACGGACAGGCTCGCGGCTAGGCCGTCGCGCAGGGTGGTCTCGGTGACATCCATCATTGTCTGCCTAACATTACCCATGGCTATAACCGGAGTGGTTCTCGCGGCGGGCGCCGGGCGCCGCATGGGCACCCCGAAGGCGCTGCTGTCGACCGCGGCGGGCGAGTCGTGGGTCGGCATCGCCTGCCGGCTTCTGCTCGAGGCCGGGTGCGAACGGGTCGTGGTCGTGCTGGGTGCGTCGGCCGCGTCGGTGGTCGTGCCGACGGATGCCGCGATCCAGTCGGTCGTCAACGAGGACTGGGCGAGCGGGATGGGTTCCTCCCTGCGCGTCGGGCTCGAGGCGGCGTCGGGCGACGCGGCGCTGATCGCGGTCGTGGACATGCCCGAGCTGCCGGTCGCGGTGGTGCGACGGGTGCTGGCGACCGGTGCTCCGCTGGTCCGCGCGGTGTTCGACGGGAAGCCCGGGCATCCCGTGCTGATCGGAGCCGCGCACTGGGCCGCTGCGATCGCGACGCTCGGTGGCGACCGCGGGGCGCGCGCGTATCTCGACGCGCACGGAGTGGTCGACGTGGAGTGCGGCGACCTGTACGACGGGCACGACGTCGATACGCCCGGTGGTTGAGGCCGTCGAAACCCAGGGTTTCGACAAGCTCAACCCGCCTGGGCGTGGGCGTACCCCGGCTCCCGTAGCGCCGGGCAGTGCTCGGGCGTCGGATGCCGCGCGATGTCGATCATGCGGTCGAGGGCGTCCCGCGCCGCGGACAGATCGGCCATGGCGGCGGTGATGCGGTCGCGCTCGGCCTCGAGCACCTCGAAGACCTCGTCGGTGGCCAGGCCGCTCTCGACGCAGGGCAGCAGCTGCAGGATCGTGCGGCTCGGCAGCCCGGCGGTGAAGAACTGCTGGATCAGCTGCACCCGCTCGACGGCGGACTCCGAGTAGGTGCGCTGACCGGTGGACGAGCGCTCCGACGCCAACAGCCCCTTCTCTTCGTAGTAGCGCAGCGACCGGGTGCTGACTCCCGCCTGGTTCGCGATGTCGCCGATTCTCAACATTTCACCCACTCCATCCGACATCCGGTTTCTGACTTGCCCTTAACGTCAATGTCAACACTTAGCGTAGCCGACGACCGGTCGAAACCGGCGGGTCGAACCGAGCAGAAAGCACTGTCCCCCATGAATGTGAACGACCAGATCGCCCTCGTCACCGGAGCCAACCGCGGAATCGGCCGCCAGTTCGTCCTCGAACTCCTCGACCGCGGCGCGGCGAAGGTCTACGCCACCGCCCGCCGGCCCGAGACTCTGGACTTCGACGACGCGCGCGTCGTACCGCTGCACCTCGACCTGCTGGACCCCGCATCGATCGCCGCGGCTGCGGCGACCGCCACCGACGTCACCGTGCTGGTGAACAACGCCGGCGTCTCCACCGGCGCTCTGCTGGTCACCGGCGACCCGGCCGAGATCCGCCGCGAGATGGACACGCACTTCTGGGGCACGCTCGGCGTGATCCGCGAGTTCGCGCCCGTGCTCGCGAAGAACGACGGCGGCGCCATCGTCAACGTGCTGTCCGCGCTGTCGTGGTTCGCCGCTCCGGGATCCGGAGCGTATTCGTCGGCGAAGGCCGCCGAGTGGAACATGACCAACGGTGTGCGCCTCGAACTCGCGGCGCAGGGCACGCTCGTGCAGGGGGTGTTGCTGGGCGCCGCCGACACGGATATCGCCGCCGGCTACGACGGGCCGAAAATCGACCCCCGCGACGTTCCCCGGCTCTCGCTCGACGGTCTCGAATCGGGCTCGATCGAAATCGTCGTCGACGACTGGACCGCGATGGTCAAGGCCTCGCTCGCCGGCGACCCCGCGCCGTTCTACGCGCAGATGACGCAGCTGCTGGGGTAGCAGCGCACGTCACAGCGGATTGGGCCTGTCGAAACCCAGGGTTTCGACAGGCCCAATCCGCCTCGAGAACGATCTAGACGATCGCGGCGCGCAGCTCTGCGGCCGCGGCACCCACGTCGGGGGCACCGTAGATGGCACCGCCGGCGACCGCGACGGTCGCACCCGACTGCTGCACCGCGGCGATGGTCGACGCGTTGATGCCACCGGCCACGGAGAAGTCGACGCCCGAGGTCGCGCCGTCGTCGAGCAGCGTCTGGAAGGTGAAGCCCTCCTCGGCCTGCTCGTCGAGACCGGCGTGCATTTCGACGAACTGGGCACCGAGCGCGATGACTTCCTTGGCACGCGCGGCCTTGTCGGCGACGCCGATCAGGTCCACGACGATGCCCTTGCCGTGGGCCGTGGCGGCCTTGACCGCGCCCACGATGGTGCTGTCTCCGGCGACGCCGAGCACCGTGACCAGGTCGGCTCCGGCAGTGAAGGCGATGTCGGCTTCGAGCTCGCCAGCATCCATCGTCTTGAGGTCGGCGAAGACGATCTTGTCGGGGTGTGCGGCCTTGATCGCGGTGATCGCGGAGAGTCCGGCTGCCTTGATGAGCGGCGTACCGAGCTCGAGGATGTCGACGTGGGGAGCTGCCGCGGCGGCGAGCTCGAGTGCGGCCTCGGTGGTGAGGGTGTCCATGGCGAACTGCAGTTTCACGGTGGTTCTACTTTCTATCGGGGGTGGGGAGTCATTCGAGATTGGAGTGCCGCGGCCAGAGCTCGTCGGCCGTCTGGCCCGAGTCGAGCCAGAGCGAGTGGAAGAGCGCGTCGCCGATCGTCACGACGGTCTGCTCGAAGAGGCTGCCCGCATACTGCGCGGTGACCGTGCTGTCGCGGTCGAGCTTGCGGGCCGCCTCGACCAGAAGTGTCACGGTTGCGAGCTTCGAGACAGCGGATGCCGCGTCGGCGGTGATCGCGACGACGGACGCCTTCACGTCGGTCGCGGTCTGCGCGGCCCGCACGATCCCGGCGGTGGACCCGGATCCGCTCGCCACGAGCAGCACGTCGCCCTCGCCGATGGCCGGCGCGGTCACTTCGCCCACGACGTGGACGGCGAGACCGAGATGCATCAGCCGCATGGCGGTGAACTGCAGGGCTATGCCCGAACGGCCGGCGCCGAGCAGGAAAACCCGGTTCGCGTCGCGGATGACGCGGGCCGCGTCATCCAGAGCCCCGCCGTTCGCGGCATCGAGGCCTCGCACGGCCACGGCGTTTTCCGCGGCGATGATCTCGAGGGCCTGCGCGACGGTGGGCTGTGCGGTTGCGGACGGGGTCATTACTCCATGGTCGGCGCGGGCCCGGTTCGTGGCCGCCCACCCATCGAGCTGTCTTTCCTACCCGTTCGGGTAGTGTCGGGCCGTGCCGACCTCTCCGCTTTCCCCCTCCGACGATCTGCTCGACGACGTGCGCGGGGTGATCTCGCAGTCGCTGCTCGGTATCGCGCAGGCGCTCTCCGACCTGCTGCGGCCCGCTGTCGGGCACGATGCCCTGGTGATCTTCACCGAGGACTGCACGGGCCGCCCGCAGAAGAAGGCCGGGCAGGCGCGCATCGTCGAGAACGTCACCATCGCCGAGCTCGACGTATTGCGCGGTCGCTCCGCCGGGGACCCACAGCCCGCGCGCTGGGACGACGCGGCGATCGCGGGCGGCACCCACCCGGTCGCGGTGTGGACGGCCGACACGGCCGCGATCCTCGTACTGGTCGGGGTCTCCGACGAGCCGATCGCCGCCGAGACGGCAGCCCGCATCGCGCGCGTGTGGCAGCTCGTCGCGTTGAGCATCCGCCAGCAGGTCGCGACCGCCTCCCCCGCCTACCTCGCCGACTCGCGGTCGGCGTCGCGCGACCGCGCGAGCCTCATCGCCGACCTGACCGACGCGCACGCGACGACCCTGGAGTCGCTGCTCGTCGTCCTCCGTTCTGCGCAGCACGGCGACGCGGCCGCCCGGCAGCGCGCCGTGGACATCGCGGCGGCGGCGATGGTGTCGCTGCGCGCCGTCTCCGACCGCGACCGCGTGCTCTCGGAAGAGCCCGTGCACAGCGCGTTCGAGCGTCTGCGCGACGACCTCGCGCCGCTCGTGCGGCACGGCGGCCTGGACGTGGAGTTCGTTCCGCCGCCCGCCGCCGGACGCCCGCTGCCCGGCGAGGTGGCCCACGCCGCGCGCGCCGTCGTGCGGGGAGCGGTACTCGCCCTGAGCGACGCCGCGGCCGTCGACCGGGTGCGCATCCAGTGGGACTGCGACGGATCGAACCTGCTCGTCGACATCCGCGACAACGGCGCCGGCGACCTCACCGCCGAGACGCCCGGGCTGAGCCAGCTGGCCGCCCGGGTGTCGGTGCTGGACGGCTCGTTCACGGTCGCGGCCACCGCGGGCTGGGGCTCGCAGCTGCAGATCTCGCTGCCTCTCGACGCGGTTGCCCCGGCGCTCAACCTCGTCGGCGCGGACCTCACCCCCCGCGAACGCGACGTGCTCGCGCTGCTCGCCGAGGGCGCGCGCAACCGCGCGATCGGGTCGGCGCTGACGATCAGCGAGAACACGGTGAAGTTCCACGTGGCGAACCTGCTGCACAAGACGGGCACGACGTCGAGGGCACAGCTGGTGGCGCTGGTCGCCGGTGGTTGAGTAGCGCCGTCTCCGGCGCGTATCGAAACCGGCGGGTCGAGCTTGTCGAAACCCCGACGTCAGGGCCGCAGCGCCCGCAGCCGCTCCGCGAGCGCGCGCACCCGTCGCAGTCCGAGCTGCTTGATCCGCCCCATCGGCTGAAGCAGCACGTTCGTGTCCTCGTCGAGCACGATGCGCAGCGCGTCACCGCCGTCGATGCGCTCGATCGCATTCCACGGGATCGTCGCGAACGCAATCGCGCCGTCGACGGAGAGAAAACGGAGACCATCGTCATCCGCCTGAATCGGGAACGGACGCTGCGGCGGCGCTCCTCGCAAGGAAAACGGCTCGAGATGGTCCTTCAGCCCAGGCGTCGGAGCGACGACGAACGTGTTCGAAAGCCGACGAGCCGTCCTCTCGGCGGGCACGATGCGACGACGCCTGACCACGAAGACAGCGACAACGGGCGACATGAAAGCCACCACGGTCAGCAATTGCAAGAGAAGTACTCGAGGCGTGTAGACGTCGGGCAAGGCGATGAAGAGCAGCACAAGGACCACCCAACTCAGGGCCATTGCCACCCACACGAACGCGAGAAAAACGCGGTCCCGGCGGCGGAACAGCAGATACTCGCTCCCCGCCCTCACTCCCCCGCGCTCCGCGCGACATCCTCGAGCTTCGCGCGGTACCCCGCCCACCAGGACGTATCGACCTCGGGCAGGTTGGTGTTCGCGACGCGCAATCCGGCCGCGCCGTCGACCAGCTCGCGGACGATGTCGGCGTGACCCGCGTGACGGTGCGTCTCCGCGATCATGTGCACGAGGATCTTCTGCAGCGTCACATCGCGGGTCTCCTCGCGCCACCACGCCACGACGCCGGGGGCGTCGAGGTCGAGCGCCGCGACCGTCGCGTCGGAGTTCGCCCAGACCCGGCGGTACAGCCCGACGATGTCGTCGCGCGACTCGTCCGCGGTGGCCCAGAGGTCGGCGTTCGGCTCGGCGTCGTCGTCGAACCAGGGCATCGGCTCCGGAAACGGCCGCCCGAATACGTCGCCCAGATACCCGGCCTCCACGCTCGCCACGTGCTTCACGAGGCCGAGCAGGTTGGTGCCGGTCGGCACGAGCGGGCGCCGCGCGTCGTACTCCGAGACGCCCTCGAGCTTCCAGAGCAGGGCGTCGCGGCCCTCCTGCAGGTAGTGCAGCAGCACGGTCTTCTGATCGTCGGCGGTCATGCGGTCAGCCTGTCAGGTCGGGGGCGATCAGACAACAGGATGCCGCGGCCCGCGCCGCGGCATCCGTCCTGTCGACCGTGCGGATCGTGTAATTCGTCCTGTCGAGTACGCGTCGTGCTGTCGCGCCGCGACCTAGCTCTTCCCGGACTCCGGCCCCAGTGCCGTCTCCGACAGCGAGCCGGCCGCCGCACCTTTGAGCTCGACGAGGATGGTGTGGGTCGGAGTGTCTCCGATGTTCTCCCCCGCGTGACGCTGAGCCGGAAGCCACACGGCCTGTCCGGCATCCAGAGCCGTCTCGAACTCGCGGCCGCCCGCCGACAGCCGCCGTCGGAACGAGCTCAGCGTCACCATCACGCTGTTGGGATGCCCGTGCGGGGTCGTCCGAGTTCCGGGCTCGTCGCTGTAGTCGAGCACGCGCACGAAGTCGTTCTCCCACAGCAGCCTGTAGTGGTCGGGGTTCGTCACGATCGGGTCGTCGTCGCTCATGCGGTGACCGTACGCCCGCGCGCCGCCCGGGCGGAAGGGGGTTCAGCCCTCCAGCTCGTCCAGCTCGCGGTAGGCGTCGCCGATCGCCGCGATGCGGGCGGCGCCCTCGCGGGGCCGCGCGCCGAGCACGGCCGCCGCGAGCAGGCTGATCACGCTCGCCGCCGCCGCGTAGCTGTCGAACGCGGTCACGCTGTCGACCGGGCATTCGATGAGAACGTCGACCGCGTCGGCATACCGGGCACTGTCGCTGAGCAGAACCACGCGAGCGTCGGATGCCGCGGCGAGCTCCACCACTCCCGAAAACAGGGCCGGACGCCGACGAAAGCCGAGCACCACCACGACATCGTCGGCGGCGAGTGCCGCGAGCTCCTCCCCGATCGACTGGCCGGGCAGCGGGGCGAGTTCGACGCCCTGCCGCGCGTGCGCCAGTTGCTGCCGGAGGTGCAGCGCCATCGGGTAGCTGTTGCGGAACCCCACGACCACGACCCGGCGGGCGCCCGCAATCAGTGCCGCGGCGGGCGCGAGGTCGAGCCCGGCGAGGGCGGCGCGCAGGTTCGCGAGCTCGCGGTCGAGGTGCTCGGCGAAGTTCGCCGGGGTCTCGCTCGCCACCGGGGTGCCGCTGGCGCGGAGCGCGCGCACGTGGTCGCGCAGCTCGTCGGCGTTCTCGAACCCGAGCCGGCGGTAGAGGCGGCTGACGGTCGCCTTCGACACTCCGCTGAGCCGCGCGACCTCGGTCGCGTTGTAGAGCGCGAGGTCGGCGAGGTGGTCGCGCATGAAGTCGGCGGCGCGCTGCTCCTGCGGCGAGAGCTCGCGGTAGCCCGCGTCGATACGGGCGGCGAGGGAACTGCTCACCGCGACTCGATGAGGTGGCGCACCGTCGCCTCGTAGGCGTCGACGGCGGCCGCGACATCCGCCTTCTTCACTGCCTCGTCGGGGTGGTGGCTGACACCGCCCTTGCAGCGCAGGAAGAGCATCGCGATCGGCGTGACGGCGACGACCGCCATGCCGTCGTGGCCGGCCCGGCTCCAGAAGGCCATCGGATCGGCGTCTCCGGTGGAACGGATGCCGGCGGCCACGGCTTCCTGCAGCGCGAGATCGCAGCGCACGGCGTCGGCGCGGTAGATCTCGGTCGCGTGGTAGCCGAGGCCGCGGCGCTCCGCGATCGCGTGCGCCGCCTCGGTAATGAGCCGGATGCTTTCGTCGCGGTCCTCGTCGAACTCGGCGCGCAGGTCGAGGCTGAACTCGACGCGTCCGGGAATCACGTTGACGCCTCCCGGGAACGCCTGCAGCCGGCCGACGGTGCCGATCACGCCGCGCTCCTTGGAGATGCGCTCGATTTCGACGACGAGTTCGCTCGCGCCGACGAGCGCGTCGCGGCGACGGTCGTAGGGGGTGCCGCCCGCGTGTCCGGCTTTGCCGGTCATGGTGAGCGCGAAGCGGCGGGCGCCCGCGATCGACGTGACGACGGCGAGACGACGGTCGGCGTCCTCGAGGTACGGGCCCTGCTCGATGTGAGCCTCGAGGTAGCCGACGAGGTCGTCGGGGCGACGGAACGCGCCGGGCAGGCGGGCGGGGTCGAGACCGAAGTCCTGGAACGCCTCGAACAGGGTGATGCCGTCTTTGTCGGTGAGGTTCCACCAGTCGTCGTGCCAGGTTCCGGCGAGCGCGCGGCTGCCGATCAGCGCGGTGCCGAAACGGGTGCCCTCCTCGTCGCTGAACGCGACGACCTCGAGGGCGAAGGGCAGCTCGATGCCCGAGTCCCGGATACGGCCGACGACCGCGATCGCGAGCAGGACCCCGAGCATGCCGTCGTAGCGCCCGGCGTCGGGGACCGTGTCGATGTGGCTCCCGAGCAGCAGGGCGGGGAGTCCCGGTTCGCGGCCCTCGAGGCGTCCGCACTGGTTGCCCGCGGCATCCTGCCAGGTGGAGAGCCCGGCCTCGCGCATCCACTCGGCGACGAGGTCGTTGGCCGCGCGGTGCTCTTTCGAGAGGTGCACGCGCTCCAGGTAGTCGGGGTGGCTCGAGATCGCGGCGAGCTCGTCGCAGCGGTCGAGCAGCAGCTGGGCGGTGGCGTCGGTCATCAGAGTCCCGCTCCTTCTACGCCGAGGCGTACATGTCGAGGGCCGCACCGACGCCGCTGCCCGCGGTGACGGTCACTCCGCCGCGGCGAAGCACCTGTTCGAGTGCGGCGAGCGTGAGCAGCACGGTGTCGCGGCGCGCGTTGTAGCCCATCGTGCCGATGCGCCAGACCCGGCCGTGCAGCGGGCCGAAGCTCGTGCCGATCTCGATGCCGTAGTCGTTCAGCATCGCGGCCCGGGCGCCGTCGCCGTCGATGCCGTCGGGGATCTCGACGCCGACCACGTTGTTCATCTTGTGCTTCTGGTCGCCGAAGAGCGTGAGCCCCATGGCGGTGAGTCCCGTCGCCATGGCGTCGCCGTGCAGGCGATGACGCTCGACGGCCTCGGGGATTCCCTCGTCGACGAGCAGACGGGCGCACTCGCGCGCGCCGTAGAGGGCCGACGTGGCCTCGGTGTGGTGGTTGAGGCGCTTCGGCCCCCAGTAGTCCATGATCATCGCGAGGTCGAAGTAGTTGGAACGGATGGGGTGGGCGGATGCGACATCCCCCTCGCTTCTGATGCCCGCCTCGATGCTCTTGCGGGAGTTGATCAGGTCGACGGCGCGCGGCGACAGGGTGATCGGGGCGCTGCCCGAGGGGCCGCCGAGGCACTTCTGCAGCCCGGCGGTGACGACGTCGACGCCCCAGGCGTCGGTCTCGAAACGGTTGCCGCCGAGGGACGCGGTGGCGTCGGCGTAGAGGATGACGTCGTTCGCGGCGCAGAGCGCGCCGATCTCGTCGAGGGGCTGGGCGACGGTGGTCGAGGTGTCGCCGTGCACGATCGCGAGCACCTTGGGGCGCACCTCGGCGATGGCCGCGGCGATCGCGTCGGTCGAGAAGACGGTTCCCCACTCGGCCTCGATCACGTGCACCTCGGCTCCGCAGCGCTCGGCGATCTCGCGAAGCAGGTGGCCGAAGCGGCCGAAGACGGGCACGAGCACGCGGTCGCCCGGCTCGATCAGCGACACGAGGGCCGCTTCGATGCCCGCGCGGCTCGTGCCGTCGACGAGCATCGTCTGCTGGTTGCGGGTGCGGAAGACGCCGCGGTACAGCTCCATGGTCTCATTCATATACCCGGTCATCGCCGGATCGTACTGGCCGACGAGCTGGGCGCTCATCGCGCGGAGCACGCGCGGGTCGGCATTGATCGGACCGGGTCCCATCAGCAGCCGCTGCGGAGGGTTGATCGGTTCGAATGACATGCGCGCTCCCGTGAATCAGTTGTTCCAGAGTTTCAGGTTACTGGAACAGATGTTTCACGCGGGTAACGAGTCCGCGGTTTGAGCGCCCCGAAACCGCGAGCCCGCCGAAACCCTAGGCTTGCGACATGGCTTTCGTACAGTTCGAACTTCCCGACGACCTCGCCGACGAGGCCCTCGAGGAGGCGCGCAGCCGCGGACTCACCGTCGCCGAGCTCGCGCTCTCGTCGTTCGAGGACTACCTCGTCGACCTGCGCGACCTGCGGTCGCTGTAGGCGGGTTGCGCGTGTCGAAACCCACAGTGAGGATTTCGGCGGGCTCAATCCGCTTGGGGCACCAGCGCCGAGTGGAACTTCGCCCCCGTGATCACCGCACCGAGATCGCCGTAGCGCGGCGCCACGACGCACAGCCCGACGGGCGCGCCGTCGACGGTGAGCGCCGGCACCGACAGCCCCGGACGCCCCGTGAGCCCCGCGATGCAGGTCAGGCGCAGGGTGCTCGCCCGCGTCGACTCGATGGTCTCCGGCGACGCCGTGGCCGACGGGGCGACGGATGACGCGGCCGGCAGCAACAGCGTCCGCCCGTCGAGCGCGTCCTCGATGCTCAGCCGCGCGGCCGCGAGCGCCACGCGGGCACGGGCTTCCGCCTCGGCGCTGATCGTCGAGGCCCAGGCGAAGCGCGCGGCGATGTCGTCGCCGAGCGCCCCCGGGTGCGCGACGATCCACTCGCCGTGGGTGGCCCAGGCCTCTGCGGCCTGCACGACGCGGAACGTCTCGAACAGGTCGTCGATGTGCCCGAGGTCGACGTCGGCGAGGTCGTCGATGAGCCCGTCGGCGGCGAGCGTCTCGATGGCCGCCTCGAATGCCGAACTCACTCCGGCGGTCGACTGCGCGGTCAGCGCGCCGGCGACGGCGAACCGCGCGCTCGGCGGCAGCACCTGCCGCGACAGGTCGAGCGACGCGGTCGCCGCGGCGCGCATCACCCAGGCGTCGCGCGTCAGCCAGCCGACGGTGTCGAACGAGGGCGCGAGCGGCAGCAGTCCCTCGACGCTCACGGCGCCGTGCGTCGTGCGCAGTCCCCAGAGTCCCTGGTACGAGGCGGGCACCCGCAGCGATCCGCCGGTATCGGTGCCGAGTCCGATCGACGCCTGGCCGAGGGCGACCGCGGAGGCGGGCCCGCTCGACGAGCCGCCCGGGATCCCCCCGACGACCGCGCCGTTGGGCGGGGTGCCGTAGTGCGGATTGCGGCCGGCGATGCTGTACGCGAACTCGTCGGTGCGCGCGATCCCCGCGATGTCGGCACCGGTCGCGAGCAGTGCGGCGACGGCCGGCGCGTGCGCGGTGGCGAGCGGGGCCTCGGCGAGGTATGCGGGCACTCCCGCGCCCACGGCGAACCCGGCGACGTCGAACAGGTCTTTCACCGCGACGGTCTGGCTGGCGAGCTCCGGCGCCTCGGCCCCGGCGACGAGAGGGGTGCCGACGGTACGCCAGACCGTGGCGTTGACCGCGGGCGCCGGCAGGCTCACGTGCGCGACCTCGACCGCCCAGTCTCCGTCGATGCGGCGCCAGAGCTGCGTCTGCTGGCCGCGTCCCCCGGTGACGGGAGCCGTGACGGCGACGACCACCGCGGCATCCTCGTCGATCTCTCTCACGACGACCGACACGATGGTGCGCTTCAGCGCCCCGCCCCGGCCCTTGCGGAACGTGCTGATCGCGTCGTGCCCGTACAGGATGCCGCCCGCGTCGCCGCGCAGCGTGTCGTCGCCCGCGGCGAACAGGCGGTCGAGCTCGGCGAGGTCGTTGGCCATCAGCGCGGTCTCGTAGGCCCAGAAGGCGTCCAGCAGGCCGTCGGGGGCGGATGCCGCGGCGCCCAGGTTCACGTCGGTCATTCGAAGTCCGCCACTCTGATCCGCGCGTGCACTCCCTTGACGAGGTCGACGACCTGGGAGATGTTGAAGTCCGTGGCCGCGCTCAGGTAGGCGTAGGCGTGGGCGGCGTCCATGCCGAAGCGGGCCTGCAACAGGCCGATGGCCGCGCGCACGCAGTTCTGCACCGCCTCGTCGAGGTCGGGGCTCATGCCGGTGGGCACGAGGAACTCGCCCGTCTCGGCGAGCGGGCCGGCGAGGACCCCGAAGGCCTCGACCGCGTCGGACTGGGTGACGACCTCGAAGCGCAGCGTCACCCGCAGCGACGCCTCCATCGCGGTGAGCGAGACCTCGCCGTCGCCCTGAGCGAAGTGCGGGTCGCCGACGTAGGCGAGCGCGCCGGGAACCTGCACCGGCAGGTAGAGCGTCGAACCGACGGTGAGCAGGTTGATGTCGATATTGCCGCCGTGCGCACCCGGCGGCACGGAGTGCGGGCGCTCGTCCCCGGCGACGGCGACACCCATGATGCCGAGGAACGGCGCGAGCGGGAAGCGCACGCTGTGCTCGCCGCCGAGGACGCGGGGCATGGTCCCGTGCGCGCCGTCGACGGCCGCGAACACGCTGACGTTCGCCTCGCCCTGCGGGAACTCGTCGGGCAGGGCGCCGCGGCCGTGGCGGTTGGAGACGACGCCGTAGGGAACGCGGGGCGTCGCCTCGAGCACCGTGATCTTGAGCAGGTCGCCCGGCAGCGCGCTCTCGACGAAGATCGGGCCGGTGACGACGTGCGGGCCGTCGTCGGCGCCGCGCGTGCGGGTCGCGGTCAGGGCGATCGCGTCGGCGAGCACGGATTCCGCGGGCACACCGAATCCGCCGAAGAAGGCGACCGGGTCGCTGCCCTGGTCCTCGAGCAGTCCCTCGTGGCTGAGGGTGTCGATCGTCACTTCGGCGCCGGAGTGGACGGTGAGCACGGGCTCGTCGGCCGCGCAGGGAAGGCGGCCCCAGAACACCTCGTGCGGGGTGGAGGGCAGGTAGTGCGGCGCGCGGATCGCGCCCGCTCCCGGCTGCAGGGCATCCGTTGCTGACATGGCTGTTGCCCTCGACATTCTTGCGTTCCAGTACTGTCTAGACAGAGTAGCGACTCCCCGAGGGCGCACGATCCCGAAGGAGCCCCCATGAAAAACCGTCTGCAGGCGCACCCCGCCGGCCTCCACCTGGGCCTGATGCTCGCCCTCACGTTCTCGACCGGCATCATCGACGCGGTCGGCTATCTCGGCCTCGACCGGGTTTTCACCGGCAACATGACCGGCAACGTCGTGATCCTCGGCATGGCCCTCACAGGCGCCGACGACCTGCCCATCATCGGGCCGATCATCGCCCTCGTGCTGTTCCTGCTCGGCGCGCTCATCGCCGGCCGCACCCTGCGCCCCGTCGCCGCCGGCTGGTCGGGACGCAGCACGATCCTGTTTACCGTCGTCGGCGTCATCATCCTCGCGGCCGCCGTGCCGCTGCTGCTCGTCGCCGAGCCGGCCGAACCGCTCGCCTTCGCCGTGACTGGCGCGCTCGGCCTCGCCATGGGAATGCAGGCGGGTGCCGCGCGCCACATCGGCGTGAAGGACGTCACGACCGTCGTCGTGACGTCGACCCTCGTCGGCCTCGCCTTCGACTCGAAGTTCGGCGGCAACTCCGGCCAGCAGTGGAAGCGCCGCGCGGGCGCCGTGCTGCTCATCGGCCTGGGCGCCCTCGTCGGCGGCCTGCTGTTGAACGTTCACATCGGGCTCGGGATGGCGGTGGCCGCCGTCATCACTCTGGTGTGCGCGCTGCTCGGGCACATCGGGCGGCCCCACACGGCGTAGCGCTTCTACGAAGTGTTTCGACGGGCGAAACCCCGTCACCGCGCATACACCTGCACGTCCGCCGCACCGAACGCGAACCACACCGGCGTGCCCAGCGCGAGGTCGAGGTCGGCAACCACGGCGGGTGCGACATCCGCCGACAGCAGGTCGGACCGCACCCGGATGACGTCCCCGCGCGGCTCGAGATCGCGCACCGTGCCGCGCAGCCGATTGACCTCCCGAGGTTCCTCGAGGCTCACGCTCACCGCGGCCGGCCGGATCGCCGCGGCGACCGCGGTGCCGACGGGCAGGTCGCTCGGGGCGGCGATGTCCCCGCCGGCGGTCCACAGGCCCGTCGCCGTGCGCTCGCCCGTCAGCACGCTCAGCGACGCGAGCCCCGCGGTGAACGCGGTGCGCGGCCGCTCCAGAACCGAGCGCGTCGGCCCCTCCTCCACCACGCGTCCGCCGTCGACCACGATGACCCGGTCGGCGAGCGTGTACGCGTCGAGGATGTCGTGCGTCACGATGAGCGCCGTGCGGTCGGCGAGCACGCGGCGCAGCATGCGGCGGACGGCCGGGGCGACCGAGATGTCGAGCGCGGCGAGCGGCTCGTCGAGCAGCAGCAGCTTCGGGCCCGCGGCGAGGGCCCGCGCGACGGCGATGCGCTGAGCCTGCCCGCCCGAGAGCTCGGCCGGGCGGCGGGACGCGAACTCCAGCGCGTCCACCTCGCCGAGCCAGTCGCGCGCCATGGATCGCGCGGCAGCCGCGCGCACTCCCGCGCTGCGCGGCCCGAACGCGACGTTCTCCAGCACGCTCAGGTGCGGGAAGAGCAGCGCGTCCTGTGCGAGCAGCGAGACGCCACGGCTGTGCGGCGGCACGAACGTCGCGGCGTCGAACAGGGTCGCGCCGTCGAGCGTCGCGCTGCCCGAATCGGCGCGCAACAGCCCTGCGGCCAGACCGAGCAGCGTCGACTTTCCGGCGCCGTTCGGCCCGAGCACCGCGACGGTCTCGCCGCGCTGCACGGTGATCGCGAGGTCGACGTCGCGCGCGTCGACTCGGGCGTCGAGGGTGAAGCTCATGCGTCATCCGCCCGTCTGGAAGCCGATCGCGAACCGAACGACGACCGCAGAAAGTCGGTGCTGCCGGCCTGGTAGGCGATGCCGACGACGACCACCGCGACGACGACGAGCACGAGCGAGAGGGCGACCGCGGTGTCGGGCGACGTCTCGCGCTGCAGGTAGATCTCCAGCGGCAGAGTGCGCGTGGTGCCCTGCAGGCTGCCGGCGAAGGTCAGGGTGGCGCCGAACTCGCCGAGGGCACGGGCGAACGACAGCACGGCTCCCGAGACGAGGGCCGGCAGCACGAGCGGCAGGGTGATGCGTCGAAGGACGGTGGATGGCGCGGCGCCCAGCGTCGCCCCGACCTCCTCGTAGCGCGTGCCGACCGTGCGCAGCGCGCCCTCGAGGCTGAGCACGAGAAAGGGCAGCGCCACGAAGGTCTGCGCCAGCACGACCGCGGTGGTGGAGAACGCGATCGTGATTCCGAGCGCGTCCAGGTGCTCGCCGATCAGACCGCGGCGCCCGAACGTGTAGAGCAGCGCGATGCCGCCGACGACGGGCGGCAGCACGAGCGGCAACAGCACGAGCGAGCGCACCAGTCGTTGGCCCGGGAACGTCGCACGGGCCAGCACGAGCGCGAGCGGCACACCGAGCACGATGCACAGGGCGGTCGCGGCGAGCGACGTGCGCAGGCTGAGCCAGAGCGCGTCGACCGACGCCTCGCTCGTCACGAGCGGGACGAACTCCGCCCAGTTGACGCGGAGCACCATCGCCGCCAGCGGAAGCAGCACGAAGAGCGCGCCGATCGCCGCGACGGCGACGACCCAGCGCGGCACGCTCGTGCGCGTGGGCACTAGGGCGCCCCGAACCCGGCCGCCTCGAGCACGCTCCGGCCCTCGTCGCCCGCGACGAAGTCGACGAACGCCTGGGCGACGTCGGGTGCCTCGGAGTCGCCGAGCGCGACGATCGGGTAGGTGTTGACGGCTTCGGCGGACTCGTCGAACTCGATGCCCTCGACCGCGTCGCCCGCACCGATGACGTCGGTGACGTAGACGAGTCCGGCGTCGGCTTCGCCGGAGGTGACCTTGCCGAGCACGTCGGTCACGGCCGACTCCTCGCTCACGGGGGCGAGGTCGACGCCCGAGGCGGTCTCGACCGCGACGGTGGCCGCGCCACACGGCACGGCGGGCGCGCAGACGACGAGCTTCACGTCGGGGCCTGCGAGGTCGGCAAAGTTGTCGATGCCCGCGGGGTTGCCCGGGGGAACCGCGATTTCGAGCACGTTGGTGGCGAAGTCGACCGGGTCGCCCTCGGCGAGGTCGGCGTCGGTGACCTTGCCCATATTCTTGGTGTCGGCCGAGGCGAAGACGTCGGCGGGCGCACCCTCGGTGATCTGCGTGACCAGGTCGGACGATCCGGCGAAGTTCAGCTCGACGGTCGTGTCGGGGTGGGCCGCCTCGAACTGCGAGGCGAGCTCGGTGAACGTGGCCGTGAGGGATGCCGCGGCGAACACCGTGATCGAACCTCGGAGGGCGTCCGCGGCGGCGGGCGTCGACTCCGCCGGGGTGTCGGCCGTGCCGGCGCACCCGGCGAGCGCCACGGCGAGCACCGCTCCGATGGCGAGGGCGGACAGCTTCTCCATTCTCGCTCCGCTGTTCACTTAGGCGTCTCGGGGAGTTCGACGACGATCGTGGTGGCTTTCGCGCTCGCGACCGCGAGGGATCCGGGTTCGAGCCCGAGCTCGTCGGCGGCCTCGCGGCTCATCAGCGAGACCAGCCGGAACGGGCCGGCCTGCAGCTCGACCTGGGCCATCACGCCGTCTTTCGTCACCTTCGTGACGATGCCGGTGATCCGGTTGCGGGCCGACGCGCGCGAAGCCGGGAAGGCCGCGGCGAGCGCGGACTCGGCCGCGAGCTCGAGCGAGAGGGAGGCGAGTTCGGCGCCGTCGACGAACGCCGGTCCGGTCGTCGGCCGCGTAAGTGTCAGCCGACCGGCATCCGCCCATCGCCTGACGGTGTCGTCGCTGACGCCGAGCAGGGCCGCCGCCTCGCTGACGCGGAATTGCGTCACCGCCATGTCGCCTCCCCTTTTTCCGCAGATGCGTTTGTCTCATCGAATAATAACCGTATCCGCGTGATCACCAGCAATGCCCGTGGTCGGGGCGGTTACGCTTGCCCCATCATGATCCGTCTAGACAACCTCGCCGCGACCGGCGCCGACATCGGTCCCGTCTTCATCATCGGCGCGGTACTCGTGCTGCTCGGCGCGGTCGGCTCCACGGTGGGGCTGCTGCTGCGCCGCAGGGGTCGGCGCGAGGGCTAGGCACCTGACACAATCGAGGACATGCCCTCCAGCGCCTTGCCGAACAGGTACGCCCGCCAGCTCGCGCTTCCGGGCTTCGGCCTCGACGCCCAGCGCGCCCTCGCCACCGCCCGCGTCCTGGTGATCGGAGCCGGCGGCCTCGGCAGCGCGGTCATCCCCGCCCTCGCCGCGGCGGGCGTCGGCACCGTCGGCGTGATCGACGACGACACGGTCGAACTGAGCAACCTGCACCGGCAGACGATCCATGGGCAGGCGGATGTCGGTGGCCCCAAGGTCGCGTCGGCCGCGTCCCGCGTGGCCGCCATCAACCCCGGCACGACCGTCGTCGCGATCCCCGAGCGTCTCGGCCGCGACACCGCGCTCGACCTGTTCGCCGGCTACGACCTCGTGATCGACGGCAGCGACAACTTCCCCACGCGGTACCTCGCCAACGATGCCGCCGCCATCACCGGCATCCCGCTCGTCTGGGGCGCCGTCTCGCAGTACGCCGGCCAGGTCGGAGTTGCCTGGGCCGCGAAGGGGCCGCAGTACCGCGACCTGTTCCCCACCCCGCCTCCCGCGGGCAGCGTGTTGTCCTGCGAGCAGGGCGGGGTCTTCCCGACCGTCGTCGCGGTGATCGGCTCGGTCATGGCGGGCGAGGCGCTCAAGGTGCTCACCGGCGTCGGCGAACCGCTGATCGGCCGGGTCACCACGTTCGACTCGCTCAGCGGCGGATTCCGCGAGCTCGCCTACCAGCGCGACCCCGAGGCCGCGCCCATTACCGAACTGATCGACTACGACGCCTTCTGCGGCGTCACCCCGACCGAAAGTGGAACCGCCATGAGCGACGACACCGTCACACCCGCCGAACTGTCCGCCATCCTCGAACGGGGCGACGACGTCGTGCTGCTCGACGTGCGCGAACCGTGGGAGGCGAGCATCGTCAGCCTCCCCGACTCGCTGCTCGTGCCGCTGGGCTCGCTCGAGAGCGTCATCGACAAGCTCGACCCGGCCGAGGAGTTCATCCTCTACTGCCACCACGGCACCCGCTCCGAGATGGCCCTGCAACTGCTCACGCAGCACGGCTTCGTCCACGCGCGCCACCTCGGGGGCGGGATCGAGGCGTACGCTCGCGAGATCGACCCCGGCATGGCCCGCTACTGATGGCGCACACCTCCGTCGACGAGCACGCGGCGCTGATCCGCTCCCTCGTCGCGCTGCCGACGACGACAGAGACGGTCGACCTGTGGTCGGCGCTCGGCCGCGTCACCGTCGCGCCGATCCTCTCCCCCGTCGACCTGCCGCTGTTCCGCAACTCGCAGATGGACGGGTTCGCCGTGCGTTCCGCCGAGGTCTCCGCGGGCACCTCGCTGCCGATCGTCGGCGAGGTCGCCGCGAGCCCCGGCGAGCCCGCGCCGCTCGAGCCGGGCACCACCGTGCGCATCATGACCGGGGCCATGGTCCCCGCGGGGGCCGACGCCGTCATTCCCGTCGAGGACACCACCGTCGTCGGCGGCACGGTCACCATCCACCGCGCACGCTCGCTCGGCGAGTACGTGCGCGACCGCGGCTCCGACACCCGCGAGGGCGACGAGCTGCTGCCCGCCGGGCTCCGGCTCGCGTCGCGCCACCTCGCCGTGCTCGCCGCCGCAGGTATCGCCCGGGTCGAGGTGCGCACCCGCCTGCGCGCGGTGGTCATCTCCACGGGCGCCGAACTCACCCGGCCCGAGCACGGCGTCGCGATCCTGCCCGGCCAGATCTACGACTCGAACAGCGTCGCGCTCGACGCCGCGGCCCGCGCGGCCGGGGCCGACGTCACCCACGCGCTGTTCAACGGCAACGACGAGTCGTCGGAGCTGCGCGGCGCCATGCTCGTCGCGTCATCCGATGCCGATCTCATCCTCACCTCGGGCGGGATCTCGATGGGCGAGCACGAGGTGGTGCGCGACTTCCTCGGCGAGATCGGCGGGGCGATCGGGCACATCGCGATGCAACCCGGCGGACCGCAGGCGACCGGCACTTTCGCGGGGGTGCCGATCGTCAGCTTCCCCGGGAATCCGGTCAGCACGCAGATCTCGTTCGAGGTGTTCGTGGCCCCGATCCTGCGCGAGTACGCCGGGCTGCCCGCCGCCGTGCGGGTGTCGCGCGAGCTGACCGTCGACGTGCGGTCCATCCCGGGCAAACGCCAGTTTCTGCGCGGACGCACGGTCGGCGGTGGCAGAGTGGAACCCGTCGCCGGGCCGAGCTCGCACCTCGTCGCCGGGATGGCCGCATCCGATGTCCTGATCGATGTGCCGGAAACCACCACCGAACTGAAAGCGGGCGACACCGTGGAAACGATCGAACTGTGAGCGGCGCCCTCACGCACCTGGACTCCGACGGCCGCGCCCGCATGGTCGACGTCGGCAACAAAGAAATCACCAAGCGCAGCGCCACCGCGACCGGACGCGTCGTCACCCGGCCCGACGTCATCGCCCTCGTGCGCGCCGACGACCTGCCGAAGGCCGACGTACTCGCCACCGCGCGCATCGCCGGCATCTCGGGCGCCAAGAAGACCAGCGAGCTCATCCCGCTCTGCCACCAGATCCCGCTCTCGTCGGTCAAGGTCGACTTCGACTTCACCGCCGACTCGATCCTCATCACGGCGACCGCGAAGACCGTCGGGCAGACCGGAGTCGAGATGGAGGCGCTGACCGCCGTCACGGTCGCCGCCCTCACCCTGCACGACATGATCAAAGCGGTGGATGCCGCAGCGACCATGACCGACATCCAGCTGCGCGACAAGACGGGCGGCAAGCACGGACACTGGACGCGTCCCGCTGCCTCGGTCCCCCCGGTCCCCTCGCCTGTCGACGGGCAGCCCGCCGACGGGCAGCCCGCCGAGGCCCAGCCCACCAAACGCCCCCGCCGCGCCAAGCCCCGGCTCAACACCGCGGCCGTCGTCGTGGCGTCGACCGCCGGCGCCGCGGGAACCCGTGCCGACACGACCGGCCCGGTGATCGCCGAGTGGCTGGTCGCCGCCGGGTACACCGTGGACGCCGTGACCGTGGTGGCCGACGCCGACATCGCGGCCGAGCTGGCCCGCGTCGTGAAGACCGCGCCCTCCGTCATCCTGACCACCGGGGGAACCGGCGTCAGCCCCACCGACCGCACGCCGGAGGCCACGCTCGCCCTTCTCGACCGGGAGCTGCCGGGCGTCGCCGAGGCGATCCGCGCGCACGGCCAGGCGTCCACGCCGATGGCCGCGCTCAGCCGCGCCGTCGCCGGGACCGCGCGCAACACCGTGATCGTCAACCTGCCCGGTTCGCCCGGCGGGGTCGACGACGGGCTGGCCGTGCTCGCCGACGTGCTGCCGCACCTCGTGGCGCAGGTCTCGGGCGGGGGGCCGCATGTCTGAGAAATCATCCCCGGTCCCTGAGCTTGTCGAAGGGCCCGAAATCCTCTCCCACATCGCCGACACCCCCATCGACGCCGCCCCGCTCGAGGACTTCGTCCTGACCCCGGCGAACGGGGCGCTCGTGACGTTCCGCGGGATCGTGCGCAACCACGACCACGGCGAGGCCGTCTCGGCGCTGGAGTACCAGGCGCACCCCGAAGCCGAGCGGTTCCTGGCCGAGGCCTGCGCGACCGTCGCCGCGGAAACCGGCCTGCGCATCGCCGCCGTGCACCGCACCGGTCCGCTCGCGATCGGGGACACCGCGCTCGTCGCCGCAGCCGCCGCCCCGCACCGCGCCGAGGCCTTCGCCGCGTGCGAGCGGCTCGTCGAGATCGTCAAGCAGACGGTTCCGATCTGGAAGCGCCAGCACCTCGCCACCGGCACGACGGAGTGGGTCGGGCTGTAGCGCCGAAGCCCCTCCCGCTCGTTTCGCCCGAAAGCGCCCCACTTTTCGCGCAACGGCACGTTTTCGGGCGAAACGACGACCGCGCGAGTCCTCATCGGCGGCATAATGCTCTTGCGACGGCGCGGGAGGAGCATTTTGCCGCGAATGAGGGCGCGGGCGACCGCGTCGGCGCGCGCTACGGGCGGGTGCGGCCGGGCGTGCCGGGCGCGCCCGGCGCGCCCGGCGCGCCCGGCACGGCAGCCGCCGCGATCAGCCGCCGGCGAAGGGCGGCAGCACGTCCACGCGCTGGCCGAGGGTGCGCGCGTCGTCGCGGCTCACGATCCCGTCGACGAGGAACGACCCGGAGGCCAGCACCCGCGCCATCGCGTCACCGTACTTGGCGACGAGCTCGCCGCGCAGCTGGCCGACCGTCTCGAGTGCCGGCAGTGTCTCTTCGAGCCGGCCCGCGGCATCCGCCGCTGCGGCGAAGTAGCGGACGACGACCTCAGCCACCGATCGCGCCCATGCTGCGGACGGGGCGCACGAAGTCGGCGCGGTCCATGCCGTGTCCGGCCTGCTTGCCCCACATCGCCGCGCGCCACCAGTCGGCGATGACCGCGTCGGAGGCGTCCCCGCGGAGCAGAGCGCGCAGGTCGGTCTCGTCGTCGCCGAAGAGGCAGGAGCGCACGGTGCCCTCGGCGGTGAGGCGGGTGCGGTCGCAGGCCTCGCAGAACGAGCGGGTCACCGAGGCGATGATGCCGACCGTGGCCGGGCCGCCGTCGACGATCCACTCTTCGGCGGGGGCCGAGGGGTCCTCGCGGTGCGGCTGGGTGAGCACGAAGCGCGACGACAGGATGTCGAGCAGCTCGGCCGCGTCGACCATGTTGTCGCGCGCCCAGGCCTCGTCGGCGTCGAGCGGCATCTGCTCGATGAAGCGCAGGCGCACGCCGTTGGCGACCGACCACTCGAGCAGGTCGAGCGCGCCGCCGAGGGTGTCGCGCATCAGCACGGCGTTGATCTTGAGCGGGGTGAGCCCCGCGCGCTTCGCGGCTTCGATGCCGGCGAAGACCGACGGGAGACGGTCGCGGCGGGTGAGCCGGGCGAAATGGTCGCGGTCGACGGTGTCGAGCGAGATGTTGACGCGGGTGAGGCCGGCGGCGACGAGATCGCCGACGCGCTTGTCGAGGCCGATGCCGTTCGTGGTCATCGAGATCGAGGCGCCGTCCGCGACCTCGGCGCTGCGCGCGATGATCTCGACGAGGTCGTTGCGCATAAGCGGCTCGCCGCCGGTGAAGCGGATGTCGCGGACACCGAGGTCACGCACGGCGATGCCGACCAGCCGGCCGATCTCGACGGCGGTGAGCAGGTTCTCGCGGGCGATCGCGGGGAGGCCCGCCTCCGGCATGCAGTAGGTGCAACGCAGCGAGCACTTCTCGGTGATGGACACCCGCAGGTCGCGCGCCTCGCGGCCGAACTTGTCGACCAGCCCCGCGACATCCGGACGCCCGTGCATCGACGGCATCGTGCCGGGGTCGCGTCGGATCATCGGGATACCGAGTCCGAGGCGAGTCATGTAGCAACCCTAGTTCGTGCCGGGTGGGAACACGCGATGCACGACACCCCCGCGGCTGGATAGGCTGGCCACAACGAAAGGGGCACCGACATGGGCATCATCTCTCGCGGTTTTTCTGGGCGTTCTCGGGAGCACAACCCCGACCTACCTCCGGGGCAGTTTCTGACCACCGACTTCCCGGTGCTCTCCGCCGGTCCGACTCCCCGTATCGACACGGACGAGTGGGAGTTCACCATCTCCACGGAGAAGGGCACCACGCACCACTGGACCTGGGCCGAACTGATGGCGCTTCCCATCGAAGACATCGCCACCGACATCCACTGCGTCACCCGCTGGTCGAAGTTCGGCACCTCGTGGCGCGGCGTCTCGCTCGACACCCTGTTTAAGGACGTCGACACCAGCTACGGCTACACGATGATCCACTCCTACGGCGGCTACACGACCAACGTGCCGCTCGCCGACCTCATGGGCGGCAAGGCCTGGATCGCGTTCGAGTTCGACGGCGAACCGCTGCACCCCGAGCACGGCGGTCCCGCGCGCCTGCTCGTGCCGCACCTCTACTTCTGGAAGAGCGCCAAGTGGGTGCGCGGCATCGAGATGCACAAGAGCGACGACCCCGGATTCTGGGAGCAGAACGGCTACAACATCTACGGCGACCCGTGGAAAGAACAGCGTTACTGGTGAGCGTTGACTCTGTCGGCACCTGGAAGGTCGGCACCGTCACGGCCGTGCGCTCGGAGACGCCCACGGGACGCAGCATCGAGATCGACGTTCCCGGGTGGGGTGGCAACCTCGCCGGCCAGCACCTCGACGTGCGGTTGACCGCGCCCGACGGGTACCAGGCGGTGCGGTCGTACTCGATCGCCTCCGCCGACGCGACCGACCACCTCGAACTCGCGGTCGACCGGCTGCCCGACGGCGAGGTGTCCCCGTACCTGGTCGACGACCTACTGCCCGGCGACCAGCTCGAGGTGCGCGGCCCGCTCGGCGGCTGGTTCGTCTGGCGGCCCGAGCAGACCGAACCGGTGCAGCTCATCGGCGGTGGCTCCGGCATCGTGCCGCTGGTCGCGATCGCGCGCGCCCACGCGGCGAGCGGCAGTACCGCGCCGTTCCGGCTGCTCTACTCGGTGCGCACGCCCGAGGACGTGTTCTTCAAAGACGAGCTCGCGCGCCTCGCCTCCCCCACCTTCGAGATCACCTGGGTGTACACCCGGGCGGCGCCGGCCGACTGGCCGACGAAACCGGGTCGCGTGAGCCACGACATCCTCGCGGCCTCGGTCATCCCTGCGGGCGACAACCCCTCCGTGTTCGTGTGCGGTCCGACCGGATTCGTCGAGAGCGTCGCCGACTTGCTCGTCGCGCTCGGCCACCCCGCGGCATCCGTCAAAACAGAACGTTTCGGCGGGGCCTGACGCACCCGCGCACCCGGCCGCGCTACGAAAAATGACAGCCGCGCCCGAAAGTTCGGGCGCGACTGTCATTTCAGGCCGCGGAAGTGCCGCGGCCGAGCCGCGGGCTAGTCGTTCGCGAAGAGCTTGTCGACCTCGGCGGCCGCTTCCTTCAGCGACTCGGGCTCGGCCTCGAAGATCAGCACCGACTCGACGGCGGGCTCCATGATGGCGAGCACGTCGACCCAGTGGTTGGCGATCGGCGCGAGCTCGGTCTCGCCGGCGGCCACCGCGTCGTAGTAGACCGAGACATCGAGGCCGGCGGCGCTGAACGCCTCACGGGCTTTTTCGCTCGAGCTGTTCAGAGCCGGGAAGACGACCGCGGCCTCGGCCACGACGTCCTGGCAGTCGGCGGAGGCGAGGTAGGCGACCCACTTCTTCGACAGCTCGGGGTTCTCGCTCGACGCGAGCACCGAGTCGGCGAGGCCGTTCAGGATTCCGACGCGTTCGCCGCTCGGGCCGATCGGCAGCGGCGCGATGCCGCTCTCGATGCCGGTGAAGCCGTAGTAGCTGCGGGCGTTCCAGCTGCCGTCGGTGACGAGGGCGTAGCTGCCCGCACCGTAGGCGTCCTTGATACCGACGCCGGAGGACGCGGCCTGGTAGCTGGGCATAAAGCCCTTCTCGGTGAGCGAGCGCCACCACGCGATGGTGTCGATGTACTCGTCGTCGGCGTAGTTGAAGTCCGTGCCGAACGGGTTCTTGTCCGCGTACTCCCAGCCGGTGCTGAGCGCGTACATGCTCCACTGCGTCTGGCCGAAGGCGCCGATTCCCGACTTCGACTTGAGTCCCAGACCGTAGACCTCGACGTTCTTCGCGTCGTAGCCCGGCTCGTCGCCGCGCACACCGTTCACGTCGACCGAGAGGTGCGCGATGGTGTCTTCCCAGGTGCCGCCGTCCTCGGGGTTCCACTCGAGGTTCTGCAGGCTCTCGGGGGTGAGGCCCGCCTCGGCCAGGTAGCCCGCGTTGTAGATCGTGGCGACGGTGTCCCAGTCCTTCGGGAGTCCGTAACGCACGCCGTCCTCGCCGACCCAGAGCTCGGGGATGCCGGCCTGGTAGTCGTCGAAGTCGATGCCCTCGCTCTCGACGACGTCGTCGAGGCCGAGCAGCTGGCCGGTGGAGGCGAGCTGCGGGAAGAAGGACGGGTGGTTGGTGATCACGTCGGGCGCGTTGCCGCCGACGAGGCTCGTGGTGAGCGTCTGGAAGTAGTCGTCGTAGCCGTACTGCTCGATCTTGACCGAGGCACCGTCGTTGGCTGCCTCGAAGTCGGTCGCGCACTGCTGGTAGGCCACCTGCTGGTTGGAGTCCCAGAGCCAGTAGGTGATTTCGCCGCTCGCGGAGGCGTCGTCGCCTCCACCTCCGCCGGCGCAGGCGGTGAGGGCGAGCAGCGGCACTGCTGCGAGAGCCGCGAGGTATCTCGTGGACTTGTTCATCATTTCCCTTTCGTGATGCTGGTGTAGTTGGTGCGGATGTGCTGGGTAGAGCTACTTGGTGCCGGAATAGCCGATCGAGTTGATGACCCGTCGGCCCATGAAGAGGAAGAGGATCAGGATGGGCAGAGCCGCGATGAGGGTTGCCGCCATGAGGCCCGCCCAGTCCGGCCCGCCCTGCGGCGTCTGCGAGCGGAAGACCCCGAGCGCCACGGTGAGAACGCGCACGTCTTCTTCGCGGCCGACCAGCTGGGGCCAGAAGTACTCGTTCCACGACGTGATGTAGGTGAGGATCGCGAGGGTCGCGATCGGCGCCGAGCCGAGCGGCAGGATCACCTGGAAGAACCGGCGGATCGGGCCGGCCCCGTCGATGATCGCGGCCTCCTCCACCTCGCGGCTGATGCCGAGGAAGAACTGGCGCAGGAAGAACACGGCGAACGGCGTCATGAGCAGGGTCGGCAGGATGATGCCGGCATACGTGTTCAGCAGTCCGAGTTCGCGGATCGTCACGAAGTTCGGGATCGTGGTGAAGATCGGCGGCACCATCAGCGCCGCGATGAACGACGAGAAGACGAGGTCGCGGCCCTTCCACTGCAGGCGGGCGAAGGCGTAGGCGGCCATCGAGCAGAACAGCACCTGGCCGATCGTCGTCACCGTCGCGACGATGAGCGAGTTGCGCAGGTAGGCCCAGAAGTTGATCGACGCGCCCGATCCGCCCTCGGCGAGCGCCTCGGCCGGTGTCGCGAGGCCGAGCACGCGCTCGTAGGCGCCGAGCGTGAAGTCGACGGGGAACGGCGAACCGGGGTCGCTGCCCAGGGAGGTCGAGGTCGAGAACGAGGTGCGCAGCATCCAGTAGAACGGAATCAGCGTGATCAGCATCACGGCGACCAGGGCGGCCCAGGCGAAGAACCGGCCCACCGTGAGGCGGGGCTTCTTGCGGCGCGGCGCCTTCTTCGGCGGCGAGGGCTCGGTGGTGCTGGCGAGCTCGGGGGCGGCGGTTGTCAGTGTCATGGTCGGGTCATCCCAGGTCGGACTTGTTGGCGCGGGTGAGGCGCAGTTGGATGAAGGTGAAGGCGGCGAGCAGCACGAAGAGCGCGAGCGCCATCGCCGAGCCGTAACCGAAGTCGAACCGGTTGAAGGCCATGTCGAAGATGTAGTAGTTGATGACGCGGGTCGAGTTGACCGGGCCGCCCTGTGTCGTCACCGCGATGGTGTCGAACAGCTGGAACGATCCGGTGACCGTGACGACGAGCACCATGGCGAGCACGGGCCGCAGCAGCGGCAGGGTGATGCTGCGGAACATGCGCAGCTCCGAGCCGCCGTCGATCGCGCCGGCCTCGTAGACCTCCTTGGGGATGGTCTGCAGTCCCGCGAAGATCAGCAGCGCCGTGTAACCCATGTGGCGCCACACGTTGATGAGCGCCACCGTCGGGATCGCCCAGTCGCTCTCGCCGAAGAACGCCACCCGGTCGAGGCCGATCGCGTTGATCACCTCGTTCACGATGCCGAACTGGAAGTCGAACATGTAGAACCAGACGAGCGCCGCGATCACGTTGGCGATGAGGTACGGCAGCATCACGATGCCGCGGATCACCATCGACTGCGTGAGCCGGTGCATCAGCACGGCGATGCCGAGGGCGAGAACCGTCTGCAGTCCGATGTTGATCGCCACGTAGTAGCTGGTCGTGCCGATGGCGTTCCAGAACAGCGGATCGGCGGCCAGCCGCGTGTAGTTGTCGAGCCCGATGAACTCCGGCGCCGTCAGCAGGTCGAAGTCGGTGAAGCTGTAGTACAGGCCGCTGAGGGCGGGCCAGACGAAGAACGCGAGGAAGCCGAGCAGGGCCGGCAGCACGAAGCCCCACGCGGCCAACGCTTCACGGCGCTTCAGCGTGATCAGCGGCTTTCTCGGCGGCACGAGGCCCGAGGGCTGCGCGCGCCCGGCCTTCGGGCGGGTGGTGGTCGGAGCGGTCATCGGTCCAGGCCTTCCTTGGTGGTGGTGACGTGCACGAGGGCGAGATGCTCGGGGGCGAGCGCCGGCGCCTGGAGGCCGACGCTCGAGAGGGCGTGGCCGCTCAGCTCGATGCCGTCCGTCCACCAGGCGGGACCCGCGTGGTGGTTGAAAGTGAGGATGCCGTTTCCGGGGGCCAGCGGAGCGACCCGGTAGGTGCGCTCGGGGTCGAGGCCGGGCAGGCGCACCATGCCGGGCGGGTTCTGCACGCTGGTCGCCACGGCGACGAACGAGTAGAGCGCTTGGTCGCGGTCCTTCGCGACGATGCCGCGCAGCCAGTACGACGGGTCGGGGTGGTCGCCGCGCACGACGGTGCCGCGGTGCATCCAGCCCCGCAGCTCCTTGTAGAGCGCGATCCACTCGGTGAGCTGCGCGATCTCCTCGGCGCTCGCCAGCGACAGGTTCTGCTCGATGCCGAAGCTGCCGAACAGGGCCGTGCCGGCGCGGAACGAGATGTCGTGCGTGCGCTTGGTCGAGTGGGCGGTCGCTGAACCGACGTGCGAGCCGATCAGCTCGGGCGGCACCGTGACCCCGGTCCAGCGCTCGATGCGCTGACGCTCGAGCGCGTCGATGCAGTCGCTCGCCCAGATGCGGTCGCTGCGCTCGAGCACCTCGAGGTCGGCGCGGGCACCACCCGAGGAACACGCCTCGATTTCAAGCTCGGGATGGCGCGCCCGCAGCTCGTCGACGAGGCGGTAGAACGCGAGGGTCTGGTCGTGCACGCCCGCGACACCCGCTCCGGGGTGGCCGGCGTCGACCAGGTCGCGGTTGTGGTCCCACTTGATGAAGTCGATGTCGTAGCGGGCGACGAGGGCGCTCATGCTCTCGAGCACGTGGGCGAAGGCCTCGGGGTTCGCGAGGTCGAGCACCTGCTGGTAGCGGGCCGTCGGCGGCAGACGGTGGCCCGGCGACATGATCCACTCGGGGTGCTCGCGCGCCGCGTCGGAGTCGGGGTTGATCATCTCGGGCTCGAACCAGAGTCCGAACTGCATGCCGAGGGCACGTACGCGGGAGACCAGCGGGTCGAGGCCCTCGGGCCAGACGCCCTCGTCGATGCGCCAGTCGCCGAGCCCGGCGGACTTGTCGCGGCGGCCGTGGAACCAGCCGTCGTCGAGCACGAACCGTTCGACCCCGACCTCGGCGGCGCGGTCGGCGAGGGCGAGCAGCGTGTCGAGGTCCTGGTCGAAGTAGACCGCTTCCCAGGTGTTGAGCACGACGGGGCGCGGCGAGGTCGGGTAGCCGACGCGGGCACGGAGGAACTCGTGGAAGCGCGCGCTGAGGTCGTCGAGCCCCGTGCCGTAGGAAGCGTAGAGCCACGGGCTGGTGTAGCCGTCGCCGTTCTCGAGGCGGATTTCGCCCGGCAGCAGCAGTTCGCCGCCGCCGACGACGCCGCGGCCGTTGGGAAGACGCTCGGCGTAGCTGCGGTGATTGCCGCTCCACGCCACCTGCACGCCCCAGACCTCGCCGCTGCGGAATCCGAAACCGGCGGTGCCGACCGCGTAGAGCAGGGCGGCGTCGTGACCGGTGCGGCCGCGACGGCCCTCCTTGACGTGGGTGCCGAAGGTGAAGTCGTGGCGCTGCGCGCTGCTCTCCCGCACGTGGCGTCCGGTGAAGTCGAGGATCTCCTGCGCCTGCAGCGGCACGGGCAGAGCGAGGTTGAGACCGTCGAGCGTGTAGGCGCCGTCCGCGGTGCCGGTCACGGTGGCGCGGGTGCGCAGCACGCCCGAGTCGGAGAGTTCGAGCACGAGCTCCACGGCGAGACCGGCGTCGACGTCGGCGAGCGCGGCCACGAACCGGCGGTCGGCGAAGCGCGCGTCGGGCGACTGCTCGACGCGGGCGTCCGTCAGTTCGAGCGCGAGGGAGAAGTGGCGGCCGTCACGGTGGCCGGTGATGCCGGGCGTGCCGGCCCAGCCGGTCGACTGCTCGGGCAGGATGCCGAGCGGCACCAGGGTGTCGATGCTGTTGGAGACGATCTGCGGCTGGCCAGCGGTGACGAGCTGCGCGAGGCCCGCGGGAGATACTGGGAGGAGGGCTGCGCCCCAGTGCGCGATGCGGGGAACACCGGTTCCCGTCGCATCGATGACAACGCTGACACCGCCCGCGAAGAGATGGAACAGTCGGGTGGTGTCTGACATTGTGGCTTCCTTGCCTCGGGCCCGAGTGGGCTTCGTTCAACGGTAATATTATTACGATAGAAAACACTTCGCGTCAAGTCGATGACGTTTCACGATCAAAACGCCGCAAAATCGCCTGCCCTGAATGCAGGACAGCGGGGATTATTATTGAGGATGAAGCAATAGTCGTGAGAGCTATGCGTCCCGCCGGGCGCCAGTAGGGTGTGAATCGTGAGTGTCAGAGAAGTCGCTCCTGGAACGATGGCCATCGAGTCAGCCAGGGCCACCGCCAGGGAAGTCGTGAAGAACGGTCCGCTCTCCCGCAGCGAGGTGGCCCGTCGCCTCGACCTCTCCCCCGCGAGCCTCACCCGCCTCGCCAAGCCACTCGTCGACTCCGGCCTCCTGGTCGAGGGCGAACCGCAGGCCGACCCCGTGCACGGCCGCATCGCCCGGCCGCTCGACGTCTCGACCGAGTTGCGCTTTCTCGGGGTCAAGGTCAACCTCGACGTGCTCTACGCCGTCGTCACCAACGCCCGCGCCGAGATCGTCGAGCGCGCCACTCTGCCGCTGACCTCGACCGACCCCGAGAGCGTCGCCGCGGCGATCGCGGAAATCGCCGGATCGCTCGCCGCGCACGAGACGGTGGAGAGCATGGGCGTCGCCCTCGGCGGCCACTCACTCGACGGTCAGACCGTCGGCGTCTCCCGCTCGCTCGACTGGCACGACGTGCCGCTCGCCAGCACGGTCGCGGCGGCCACCGGGCTGCGCACCGTCGTCGAGAACGACGTGCTCTCCCTCACCCAGGCCCAGCACTGGTTCGGCATGGGCCGCGGCCACACCGACTTCGCGCTCATCACCGTCGGGCTCGGCATCGGGTGTGCCCTCGTGATCCACGACCGCGTCGTGCGCCGCGAGGACCCGAACACCCCCACGGCCGGACACTTCGTGATCGACCGCACCGGCCCGCTCTGCGTCGACGGCCACCGCGGCTGCGCCATGGCCTACCTGTCGTCGGGCAGCATCTGCCAGTCCGTGTCGATGGGCCTCGGCCGTGTCGTCGGCTACGACGAGGTGCTCGCCCTCGCCAGCGCGAACGACCCGGTGGCGAGCCGCGTCGTCACCGAGTCCGCGGAAGCGCTCGGCCGGCTCATCTCCTCGGTCTCGATGCTCACCGGCATCCAGGACGTGCTGCTCTCGGGCGAGGGCATCGCGCTCGCCACCACGGCGCCCGACGCCGTCGCCGCGGGCATCGCCGTCGACCGCCCCGTCTGGGCGCGGCCGATCGCGACCCGCATCGAGCCCATGGACTTCTACGAGTGGGCCCGCGGCGGCGCGGTGGTCGCGATCCAGGACTACCTGGACACCTATCCGGTCGAGTTCGCCCCGGCGCGGAAGGCCGCGACCGCCTGAGCGAGCGCGTCGTCTCCCCCGACGTTGCCCGGGAACACCGCGTAGGGGGTGTCGGCTGCGTCATCCACACTGCCGTCGCCGGACTGCCAGACCGAGACCATGCCGGGCAGCAGCGAGCCGAGGATCGTGGCACGTCGCAGACCGACCGCGCCGGTGGCGAGGTCGCTCGACGTGATGCCGCCCTTGCCGATCAGGAACGACGGCCGGGCGACGCGCAGGATCTCGGCCGTGGCCGCGACAATGCCCTGCGATACCGTGCGCGCGATGCGCAGGCTGTCGTCGCCGTCCGCGCCGTCGACCCGCGCGCGCGAGGTCGACAGCACCACGTCGCCCGCGAGGAGGGCCGACGCCGCGCGCTGCACGACGTCGTCGAGGGCGGCGGTCGCGGTCTGCGGGTCGAGCAGCGACGGCACGTCGAGCACGATGTGCTCGATGCCGGGGTCTCTCTCGAGCAACCGGGCGAGCTGCCGGCTGCTCAGCGGCACGTGGGATCCGACGACCACGAGGCCGTGCGCCGTGTCGGGGGTGGCGCGCGCGACGGCAGCCGCGACATCCCGGACCGACAACGGCGGATTCGGCTGCTGGCCGAGACGCGAGCGCAACAGGCCCGGGCTCGTGCGGTAGAGCAGGCGGCGTCCCGCGGCCTCGGCGGCGATGGCCGCGGCCGAGATGCAGCGCAGGTCGTTCTCGTCGGCGGCGTCGACAACGACGTGCGCGCCTCCGGCGACCGCGACGATTGCCGCGACGAGGCCGGCGTGGGGGCCGCGCACGACGTCGAGAGTGATGCGCTGCACCGTGGCGGCGGGGTGGGCGCCGGCCGAGCGCTCCTCGGTCCACTCGCGCAGGTCGGACGACCGGTAGCCGAACGTCGCATCGCGGGCGAAGCTCGACTCGCCGGCCGGCAGGTACTCGCCGTCGTCGACGATCCAGTGCGTGCTGTCGACGGTGATGCGGCGCGCGTCGGGGAACGCGGGCACGACGAGCACGGCGTCGACCGCACCCCAGCCGATCGCGGCGAGCGTGCGGCCCACCTCGTCGATCTCGTCGATGTGGTGGCCGCGCAGGGTCGAGTCGCCACGGCTGATCACGACGTAGGGCCGGCCGGCCGCGGCCGCGTGTACCGCGGCCACGACGTCGGCGTTGCGGGCCCGGGCGTCGGCGGCACCCAGGCTGCGCGTGTTGGTGAGCACGCAGAACCCGACGCCGGGCTGGTCGAACGCCCAGCGCAGGTCTTCGGCCTCCCAGCGGGTGACGATCGGCAGCGCGCCGACGGTCTGGGTTCCGGTGGGGTCGTCGTCGAGGATCACGACGGTCGCGCCATCCCGGGCCGCTTTTTCGAGTGCCGTCTGGTCGACGGCTCGGGATGGCGGAGCCGACGCGAGCGCGGCGTCGAGATTGCCGCGCGACATCAGGCCGTCAGGTTGCTCGTCGAGGCGAGCGAGCGCGCCAGCAGGTAGGCGTTGCGCGTCGAGGCGACCGAGGCGGTGCCGGCACCGACGCGGTCGAATGCGGTGCCGTGGGCCGGGGTGCAGACGGCGATGCCGAGCCCGCCCTCGACGGTCACGCCTCCGTCGAAGCCGATCATCTTCATCGCGATCTGGCCCTGGTCGTGGTACATCGTGACCACTCCGTCGAAGTCGCCGTCGCGGGCGCGCAGGAAGAGCGTGTCGGCTGGGAACGGCCCGACCGCGTCGATGCCGGCTTCGCGGGCGAGGGCGACGCCGGGGGCGATCTCGTCGATCTCCTCGCGGCCGAACTTGCCGCTCTCGCCGCCGTGCGGGTTGAGCGCGCAGACCGCGATCCGCGGCGCGGCCACGCCCGACCCGACGAGGTAGGCGTTGAGCAGTCTGGTGACGCCCAGCACCTTGTCGGCGGTGATGAGAGCGGGGGCGTCGCGGTGCGAGACGTGGGAGGTGACGCGCGAGGTCCACAGGCCGCTGATCGCGTTGAGCTCGGAGACGACGCCGGTCACGCCGAGGCGCTTCTCGAACCAGCGCAGCTCGTCGTTCTCGTGCATGCCCGCGTGGTGCAACGACGACTTGTTCAACGGGGCGAAGACGACCGCGTCCACCTCGCCACGCTCGTAGGCGGCGAGCGCGAACTCGAGGTGGTCGAGGGCCCAGCGGCCGCCGCGCTCGGATGCCTCGGCGACGGGCATGCCGTCGAAGTCGAGCCCCGTGTCGACGAACTCGATGTTGCCGGCGCGGTCGACCGCGTCACGGTCGGCACCGGTGCCGGCCTGCGCGAAACCGCGCTCGAGCTCGGCCTCCGTGCTGAACACCACGACGGGGTGGTCGGTGTCGCCGGCGATCTCCGTGAGCAGCCGGGCGATGAGCTCGGGGCCGATCCCGGCCGGGTCGCCGGTGGTCATCGCCACGCGGGAGGGGGCGGCGGGGAGGGGTGAACTGGGCGTCATTACCGTGTCTTCCTTCGAGGCCGGAGCAGATCACCGGCCGGGTGCGATCACAATATCATTTCCATCATGGAAAACATATTTCGCTGAATGGCCGCGGTCAGACACGACCGGGCACCCTCGCCACTGCCGCGGCCGATCGGTAGGATGTTGCGTATTGCAGGGCCCCACGAACGGGAGACTCATGACGCACGTCGACGGCAACGTACTGGCCGGACCGATGTCCGAGCTGTTCCGCGCCGACATCACGACGGCCACGGGCCGCTGCGTCGGCTGCGGCGACGAGTCCGTGCTGGCCCGCGCCATGGTCTACGAGTCGGGCACCGACCTGGTGGTGCGCTGCCCGAAGTGCGACAGCGTGCTGTTGACCCTCGTCCGTACGGCCGCCGACATGCGCCTCGAGTTCCGCGGCGTCGGATTCCTCCGGATACCGGTGTGACCGGCCAGGAGCGACCCCCAGTTCGCGGGAATGCCGCCGACGCCGAGCGGGCCCTACCGTGGCAGGAGACGCGAGGGGCGTCGCACGGCGTGGGGGGACAAATGCACGACACGGCGACGGAGGGTCAGACGGAGGCAGACGAGCCGATCTGGTTCCTCCCCGCCGGCGCCGCAGAGGGCGAGCGCAACGAGCACCGATTCCGGGGGTGGAAGCTCGTTGTGCTCGCCAGCGCCGGATTCTGGATCGTCGTCGCCGCCGCCGCCGTGTGGGCGGTCGTCAGCTTCCTGTAGCCGCTACGCCTTGAGGTAGATCGACTCCGCGTATTTCGGGCCGTAGTGCTCCTCGATCACCTCGATCGAGTCCCCCGGCCGCTCGACCGCCCGGGCGATCTCCGCCCGGCGCGGCACCGCCGACTCGTCCCAGACCGCGGGGTCCCACGCTTGCGAGCGCAGGAACGCCTTCGAGCAGTGGAAGAAGACCTCCTCGATGTCGACGACGATGGCGAGATCGGGCCGGTGCTCGCGCACGACCATCTCGTCGAAGAACGGGGCGTCGCGCACGATCGTCGCCCGGCCGTTGATGCGCAGCGTGTCGCCGCGGCCCGGGACGAGGAAGACGAGACCGACGTACGGGTGCACCAGGATGTTGCGGAACCCGTCGACCCGCCGGTTGCCGGGACGGTCGGGGATCGCGATGGTCGTGTTGTCGAGCACCGTCACGAATCCCGCGGGATCCCCCTTGGGAGAAACGTCGAGATTGCCGTGACCGTCGGATGTCGCGATGAAGACGAGCGACGACCCGGCGAGCCAGCGCAGGTCCATCTCATGCAGCTCGCGTCGCACCTTGTCGGCCGCCCGCTGCGTGGGGGTACCGACGACGCTCTCGAGTTCCTCGACCGTGGTGATCGCCGTTCCGCGCTCCGTCATCTCCCCATACTGGCATGCGCGCCGTGAATGCGGCCGGGTCGACGAGACGCGGCGACCGGGCGCGCACGACGCCGGCTGTAGTGGATGCCGAGCGCGGCGATCCCGAGGATGAACGCGCTGAGTCCCACGATGTAGACGGCGACGCTCCCCCACCCCGCGGTCGCCGGGTCGAGGAACGGGTACGGGTAGACCGCCGTGACCGCGCCGCGCAGCAGGGTGAAGCCGAGCCAGGCGACGGGATACGCCATGACGACGCGCAGCGCCGAGTACGGGAGCGACGCCCGGCCCGGCGAGAGCAACCAGTCCAGCACGACGAACAGCGGGATCCAGACGTGCAGCACCTCGGTCGGCCACTGGAGTCCTTGGTACCCCTCGTAGGGAACGTAGCGCAGCAGGAGGTTGTAGACACCGGCGGTCACGACCGCGTAGGCGACGGTGGCGAGCCGGACCGTCGTGTACAGCGCGGTGTCACGGGGCAGGCGTAGCGCGAGCGCGCCGCCGACGGCGAGCACGACGATGGTGATCAGCCCGGACTGGATCGTGAAGTAGCTGAAGTACTCGGCAGGGTCGAACGCGTCGTTGAGCAGACGGTCGGCGATCTGCACGACGACCGTGGCGAGCACGACGGTGGCGGCTGCGATGCGGAGGGCACCGAGGGTGCGCCGCGATGGGGATGTCATACCCGTTATTCGTAGCCGCGCCGCCGGTGGAGGGGACGGAAAAACGCCCGCCCCTCCCCGCTTGTGGCGGAGGGGGACGGGCGCTGGTCTAGAGCGGGCGACTAGCGGGCGGCGGAGCCATCCGTGTAATCGGCGTCCTGCTGCTTCCACGCGAAGAGCGCGCGGAGTTCCTTGCCGGTGGCCTCGATGGGGTGCGCGGCACCCTTCTCGCGGAGGGCGAGGAACTCGGGAGCTCCGGCGTCCTGGTCGGCGATGAAGCGCTCGGCGAAAGCACCGTTCTGGATGTCGGCGAGAACGGCCTTCATGTTCTCCTTGACGTCCGGGGTGATGACGCGCGGGCCGGAGACATAGTCGCCGTACTCGGCGGTGTCGGAGACGCTCCAGCGCTGCTTCGCGATGCCGCCCTCCCACATGAGGTCGACGATGAGCTTGAGCTCGTGCAGCACCTCGAAGTACGCGATCTGCGGCTGGTAGCCGGCCTCGGTCAGGGTCTCGAAGCCGTACTGGACGAGCTGCGAGACGCCGCCGCAGAGAACTGCCTGCTCGCCGAACAGGTCGGTCTCGGTCTCTTCGGTGAACGTGGTCTTGATGCCGCCGGCACGAAGGCCGCCGATCGCCTTGGAGTAGGACCAGGCGAGGTCCCACGCGGCGCCGGTGGCGTCCTGCTCGACGGCGACGATGACGGGAACGCCACGGCCGGCCTCGTACTCGCGGCGCACGGTGTGACCCGGTCCCTTGGGCGCGACGAGGAGCACGTCGACGCCGGCGGGGGCGGTGATGTAGCCGTAGCGGATGTTGAAGCCGTGGCCGAAGACCAGCGCCTTGCCCTCGGAGAGGTTCGCCGCGATGTCGTCGGCGTACAGGTGACGCTGGCTCTGGTCGGGGGCGAGGATGACGATGACGTCGGCCCAGGCGGCTGCCTCGGCGGACGGGAGGACGGTGAAGCCGGCCTCTTCGGCCTTGACCTTCGACTTCGAGCCTTCCTTGAGGCCGACGACGACCTCGACACCCGAGTCGCGCAGGTTCTGCGCGTGGGCGTGGCCCTGCGAGCCGTAGCCGATAACAGCGACCTTCTTGCCCTGGATCAGTGCGAGGTCGGCGTCTTTGTCGTAAAAGATTTCGGTCACTTTGTTTTCTCTCTTTTCGTTGGTTCTGAGGTAATACGTTGACGGGGCCGAGGCGCGCTCGACCCGCGGGGAACTAGTTCTTGAAGACGCGCTCGGTGATGCTCTTGCTGCCGCGGCCGATGGCGAGCAGGCCGCTCTGGGCGATCTCCTTGATTCCGTAGGGCTCGAGGATGCGCAGGAACGCCTGGATCTTGCCGCTGTCGCCCGTTGTCTCGATTACGAGGGCGTCGGTTGCGACATCCACGACCCGTGCACGGAACAGCGTGACGGCCTCGAGTACCTGCGACCTCGTCGTGTTGTCGACGCGCACTTTGATGAGCATGTGCTCGCGGGTGACCGACTGGCCGGGGTCGAGCTCGACGATCTTGATGACGTTGACCAGCTTGTTGAGCTGCTTCGTCACCTGCTCGAGCGGCAGTTCCTCGACATCCACCACGACGGTGATGCGGGAGAGGCCGGGGATCTCGCTCTTGCCGACGGCGAGGCTCTCGATGTTGAAGCCGCGACGCGCGAACAGGCCGGCGACGCGGGTCAGCAGGCCGGGCTTGTCCTCGACGAGGAGGGAAAGGACGTGGCTCATGGGTCTACTCCTCTTCCCACTCGGGGGCGATATCGCGGGCGTGCTGGATGGCCGAGTTGCTGACGCCCTGGGGGACCATCGGCCACACCATCGAGTCACGGCTGACGATGAAGTCGATCACCACGGGACGGTCGTTCGTGTCGAGGGCGAGCTGGATGGCGGCATCCACCTCTTCTTGCTTCGTCACCCGGATACCGAGCGCGCCGTACGCGTCGGCCAGCTTGACGAAGTCGGGAACCATCGCGGTGCCGTGCCCCGTGTTGAGGTCGGTGAACGAGTGGCGTCCGTCGTAGAACAGGGTCTGCCACTGGCGCACCATGCCGAGCGACGAGTTGTTGATGATCGCGACCTTGATCGGGATGTTGTTGATGACGCAGGTGGCGAGCTCCTGGTTGGTCATCTGGAAGCAGCCGTCGCCGTCGATCGCCCAGACGACGCGGTCCGGCTGGGCCACCTTCGCGCCCATGGCGGCGGGAACGCCGTAGCCCATGGTTCCGGCGCCGCCGGAGTTGAGCCACGAGTTGGGGCGCTCGTACTTGATGAACTGCGCGGCCCACATCTGGTGCTGGCCGACGCCCGCGGCGTAGACGCCCTCGGGTCCGGTCATCTGGCCGATGCGCTCGATGATCTGCTGCGGGGAGAGCAGTCCGTCGTCGGGCATCGTGTAGCCGAGGGGGAACTGCTCCTTGAGGCCGTTGAGGCGCGTCCACCACTCCGTGTAGTCGGGGGCGGTGTTCGCGGCGACGTCGCCCCAGGCGGCGATGAGGTCGAGGATGACCTCCTTCGCGTCGCCCACGATCGGAACGTCGGCCGCGCGGATCTTGCCGATCTCGGCGGGGTCGATGTCGACGTGCACGATCTTGGCGTTCGGCGCGAACTCGCTCGTCTTACCGGTCACCCGGTCGTCGAAGCGCGCGCCGAGGGCGATGATGAGGTCGCTCTCCTGCAGGCCGAGTACGGCCGGGACCGTGCCGTGCATGCCGGGCATGCCGAGGTGCTGGTCGTGCGAGTCGGGGAACGCGCCGCGCGCCATCAGGGTGGTGACGACGGGCACGCCGGTCTTCTCGGCGAGGACGAGCAGTTCGTCCGACGCCTGCGAGCGGATGACGCCGCCTCCGACGTAGAAGACGGGGCGGGATGCCGCGGCGAGCAGCTCCGCGGCGGCGAGGATCTGCTTGCCGTGCGCCTTCGTGACGGGACGGTAGCCCGGCAGGTCGACCTTCGGCGGCCAGATGAACGGCGCCGACTTCTGCTGCGCGTCCTTGGTGATGTCGACGAGCACGGGGCCAGGGCGGCCGGTGGTCGCGATGTGGTACGCCGCGGCGATCGCGGAGGGCACGTCTGCGGCATCCTTCACCAGGATGGAATGCTTGGTGATCGGCATCGTGATGCCGATGATGTCGACCTCCTGGAACGCGTCGGTGCCCATCAGGGTCGAGAACACCTGGCCGGTGATGGCCAGCAGCGGCACCGAGTCCATGTAGGCGTCGGCGATCGCGGTGACGAGGTTGGTCGCGCCGGGGCCGGAGGTCGCGATGGCGACACCGACCCGGTTGGACGAGGCCGCGTAGCCCTCGGCCGCGTGGCCGGCACCCTGCTCGTGCCGCACGAGGATGTGGCGGATGTCGGTGTCGGCCATCAGCTCGTCGTAGAACGGGATGATGGCGCCGCCGGGCAGGCCGAAGACGTCGGTGATTCCGAGGTTCTTCAGCGAGCGCAGTACCGCGCCGGAACCGGTGAGGATTTCCGGTTCGGCGGGCCGCGGCGGCCGGGCCTTGGCTGTTGGCACGGGGTGTGGTTCCGTGGACATAGAAGTGTCGATCCTTTGACGGTGATTGATGGCGGGCCGGCCAGACTGCTTAGCCGGTGACCGCGCCTTCGGCGGCGGAGTGCACGAGCTTCGCGTACTTGGCGAGAACACCTCGGGTGTAACGCGGGGGAAGGGGAGCCCAGCCGATGCGGCGAGCTTCCAGCTCTGCTGGATCGACAAGTAGGTCGAGCGAGCGAGCTGCGATATCGACCCGTATAAGATCACCATCGCGCACGAAGGCAATAGGACCTGCGTCTACTGCTTCGGGAGCTATGTGGCCGATGCACAGTCCGGTTGTGCCGCCTGAGAATCTGCCGTCCGTCAAGAGTAGTACATCTTTGCCGAGCCCTGCGCCCTTGATGGCGGCGGTGATGGCGAGCATCTCGCGCATACCCGGTCCGCCCTTGGGGCCCTCGTAGCGGATGACGACGACCTCGCCCTTGTTGATCGTGCCCTCGGTGAGCGCGTCGAGTGCGGCACGCTCGCGCTCGAACACGCGGGCCGGGCCCTCGAAGATGTCGGCGTCAAAGCCGGCGGTCTTCACGACGGCGCCCTCGGGAGCCATCGAGCCCTGCAGCACGGTGAGGCCGCCGGTGGCGTGGATGGGGTTGTCGAGCTTGCGCAGCACCTTGCCGTCGAGCTCGTCGATGGTCAGCTCGGCGAGGTTCTCGGCCATGGTCTTGCCGGTCACGGTCATGACGTCGCCGTGCAGCAGGCCCGCGTCGAGCAGGGCCTTCATCAGCACGGGGATGCCGCCGTTGCGGTCGACGTCGTTCATGACGTACTTGCCGAAGGGCTTGAGGTCACCGATGTGCGGCACCTTGTCGCCGATGCGGTTGAAGTCGTCGAGGCTGAGCTCGACCTCGGCCTCGTAGGCGATGGCGAGCAGGTGGAGAACGACGTTGGTCGATCCGCCGAGCGCCATGGCGACGGTGATGGCGTTCTCGAATGCCTTCTTGGTGAGGATGTCGCGAGTCGTGATTCCCAGACGGAGCAGGTTCACGACCGCCTCGCCGGAGCGGTGCGCGTAGTAGTCGCGACGGCGGTCGGCCGACGCGGGGCTGGCCGAGCCGGGCAGGCTCAGGCCGAGGGCCTCGGCGACGCTCGCCATCGTGTTCGCGGTGTACATGCCGCCGCAGGCACCCTCGCCCGGCGCGAACGCGCACTCGATGCGGTGGGCGTCTTCGAGGCTCATCGTGCCGGCCTTGACCGCGCCGACCGCCTCGAACGAGTCGATGATCGTGATGTCCTTCTCGGTGCCGTCGCTGAGCTTGACCCAGCCGGGGGCGATCGAGCCCGCGTAGAGGAACACCGACGAGAGGTTCAGCCGGGCGGACGCCATGAGCATGCCGGGGATGGACTTGTCACAGCCGGCGAGCAGCACGGAGCCGTCGAGGCGCTCGGCCTGCATCACGACCTCGACCGAGTCGGCGATGACCTCGCGGGAGACCAGCGAGAAGTGCATGCCCTCGTGTCCCATGCTGATGCCGTCCGAGACGGAGACGGTGCCGAACTGCAGCGGGTATCCCCCGCCGCCGTGCACGCCCTCCTTCGCCGCCTGCGCGAGGCGGTCGAGCGAGAGGTTGCAGGGGGTGATCTCGTTCCACGAGCTCGCGATACCGATCTGGGGCTTGTCCCAGTCAGCGTCGCCCATTCCGACGGCGCGGAGCATGCCGCGGGACGTCAGCGCTTCGATGCCGTCGGTGACGGTGCGGGAGCGGGGCTTGATATCGGGTGCTGTAGAGGATGTGTCCGGCATGTTACGAGTGTAATGAACCGGAAGGGTGTGAGTTGGCCGTCTGCAGGCGCCGCCCGTGCGACGCTCAGCGTCGTCGAGCGCGCGGAGGTTTGCGCTAGGCGCGCTGAGGTTTGTGGCGCTCGCGCCGGCACGAGCACGCGCGCGCTCGACAAACCTCAGCGCGCGGGCAGGCTGTGCGCGGCTCAGCCCGCGGGCTCGGCGTCGGTGCCGCGCTTGGGGTCGCGCGCGGCGGCGAGGGTCTCCGCGGTGGCCCGTTCGACCTCGGCCTCGAGCTCGTCGGCGATCATCAGCTCGTGGCTGAAATTGCCCGTGCGGTAGCCCGCGCGGCCCACCATGTGCGCGGAGATCGGCGCGGTGAGCATCTGGAACAGCACGACGGGGATCAGCAGCAGCAGCGTCGACCAGGTGCGCGACTCCAGCGCGATCGCGATGACCACGAAGATGAGCCCGAGGATCTGCGGCTTGGTCGCGGCGTGCATGCGGCTGAGCGCGTCGGGGAACCGCACCAGGCCGACGCCCGCGGCGACGGAGAGGAGCGCGCCGAGCAGCAGGCTGATCGCGGCGAGGAGGTCGAGGGTGTCGTTGCTCATCGCTCCTGCCTTCCGGTCGCGGCATCCGCCTCGGTGTCTGGTGTTTCGTCGGTGGCCGAGGCGCTGGCGCCGAGCGAGCTGTCGGCTCCGACGGGGATGCCGTCGGGGCGGTCCTGCTTCGAGACGTACCGGGCGACGGCGATCGTGGCGAAGATCGCGGTGCTCGAGAGCACCACCATCAGCGGAATCGTGCGGGTGTGGCCGTTGTAGACCATCTCGGCCCCGACCATGAGCATCAGGGTGGTGAGCAGCACGTCGGAGGCGATCATGCGGTCGAGGATCGACGGCCCACGCACGATGCGGTAGACGGTGAACAGGGCGGCGATCGTGAACAGGGCGCCGATGATCAGGTAGATGATGCTCATGCGGGCAGCCTCTCGAGGTCGTCGCGCGATCCGAGGGCGAGCACGATGCGGCGCTCGATGCGCAGTACCTGGCTGCGGGCGTTCTCGACCGCGTCGGTCGTCGGGGTGTTCAGCACGTGCAGGTAGAGGATCGACTTCTCACGGTCGGCCTCGAGCACGAGCGATCCGGGGATGAGCGACAGCGCGATCGCGGTGAGCGTCATGATCAGGTCGGAGCGCGTGTAGAGCTGCACGCCGATGACCGCGTTGCGCTTGACCGGCCGCGGCGCGAACGCCTGCGCCGCCACCTGGAACGAGGCGGTCACCAGCTGGAAGGAGAAGTTGCCGACGAACACCGCGAAGTGCCACGGGTGGAACCGCCCAGTGAGGTCGACGGGCGGCAGGTAGAAGACCCGCGTGACGAAGACGGCGAGTACGAGGCCGGTGACCAGGTTGAGCCAGGACGGGTTGCCCCAGAGCAGCATCCAGAGGATGACGAGCACGACGATGAGCGGAAGCTGATGCAGCATCCGCTTCTTGGCGGCTTTCTCACTCATCGATACCTCCCGGGAAGACGATGTCGACGTAGAAGGACGGGCCCTCGAGGTTCTCGCCGGCGCGGGCGGCGATCGCGTAGAGCGGGCCGGCGAAGACCGTGAGCGCGAGGCTCACCACCACCATGCCCGCGGTCGCCGCGACCATGAGCTTCGGCGCCGTACGGGTCTTCTGCATGACCGGGGCGTTCGGGGCCTCCGAGACGTTGTGCAGCAGGGTCGAGTCGTAGTCCTTGACCTCGTCGGACGAACGCCAGAACGCCATGTTCCAGACCCGCACCAGCGCGTAGAGGGTGAGCAGCGACACGAGGGCGCCGGCCGCGATCAGCACGTAGGCGAGCGGGGTGCCCTGTGCGGCGCTCGCCTCGAACAGCGCGAGCTTGCCGATGAAGCCGGAGAACGGCGGGATGCCGCCGAGGTTGAGCGCCGGGATGAAGTAGAGCACCGCGATCACGGGCGCGGCCTTGAGCAGTCCGCCGAGCTTGGTGATCGACGTCGAGCCGCCCACCCGCTCGATGAGACCGGCGGCGAGGAACAGGGTCGCCTGCACGACGATGTGGTGCACGATGTAGTAGATCGCGGCCCCGGTGCCCGCCGCTGTGCCGAGCGAGATGCCGAGGATCATGTAGCCGATGTGGCTCACCAGGGTGAATGACAGTATTCGTTTGATGTCGGCCTGCGAGACCGCGCCGAGCACGCCCACCACCATGGTGAGCAGTGCCACCACCATGAGCGGCGTATTGAGTTCCGGACCGGGGAAGATCACCGTCTCGGTGCGGATGATGGCGTAGACGCCGACCTTCGTCAGCAATCCGGCGAACACGGCTGTCACCGGTGCGGGGGCCGTCGGGTACGAATCGGGCAGCCAGAACGACAGCGGGAACACCGCCGCCTTGATGCCGAAGGCGACGAGCAGCATCACGTGCAGGATGACCTGCACGTCCTGCGGGATCTCCGCCATGCGTACCGAGATCTGGGCGATGTTCACGGTGCCGACCGCGCCGTAGATCATCGCGATCGCGGCGAGGAACAGCAGCGACGAGAGCAGACTCACCACGATGTAGGTGACGCCGGCCCGGATGCGCGCCTCGGTGCCGCCGAGGGTGATGAGCACGTAGCTCGACACCAGCAGGATCTCGAAGCCCACGTAGAGGTTGAAGAGGTCGCCGGCGATGAACGCGGTGAAGACGCCCGCCGCCAAGATCAGGTAGGTCGGGTAGTAGATCGAGACCGGGGTCTCGTGGTCGCCGTCGGCGAGACCCTGGCCGACCGAGAAGATGAGGACGGCGAGCAGCACGAGGGCCGACACCACGAGCATCAGGGCGGCGAGCCGGTCGACGATGAGCACGATGCCGAACGGTGCCTGCCAGCCGCCCACCTCGAGGGCGAGCGGGGCCGAGTCGTCGACGACGAACAGCATCACGACGCCGATGGCGAGCACGGCGGTGAGGGTGCCGACGGCGACGATGCGCTGCCCCCGCGGCCGTCGGCCGAGAATGAGAGTGGATGCCGCTCCGAGCAGGGGCAACATCACCACGAGGGGCACGAGGAAGTTCATGTTCATCGACTTGCCCCGAACTCTGAGTCTTCCGTGGTGGATTCGAGGGTCTCGCCGAGCTCGGCGACCTCCTCTTCGCGCAGTGCGACATCGTCGACGTCGTCGTCCACGTCGTCGTCGCGTTCGAGCCGCCACGAGCGGTAGATGAGCGCCATGAGGAACGCCGAGACACCGAAGGTGATGACGATGGCGGTGAGGATGAGGGCCTCGGGCATCGGGTCGGTCATGTCGGCCGCGCTCACGCCGTCTTCGACGATGGGCGCGCTGCCGACCTTGCCGACCATGGTGATGAGCAGCAGGTTGGTGGCGTTGCCGACGAGCAGGAAGCCGAGCAGCACCCGGGTCATGCTCCGCTCGAGCAGCAGGTAGATGCCCGAGGCGTAGAGCACGACCATGATGGCGACGAGGACGAGGGAGATGTTCACGCGGTCACCTTCTCCGGCTCGTCTTTGCTGTCGGCATCGTCTTCTTGCTGGCGGTCGACCTCGGCGCCGAGGCTGCGCAGCACGTCGAGTGTGAGCCCGACCACCACCAGGTAGACGCCGACGTCGAAGATGGTCGAGGTCACGAACTCGACGTGTCCGAAGAGCCAGACCTCGCCCTCGATGAAGCTCGACTGCAGCGCGGCCTGTCCGAAGAAGATCGGCACGAGCGCGGTGCCGACCGCGAGGGTCAGGCCCGCGCCGAGCAGCTTTCCGGCGTCGATGGGTGCCGCGGCTCCCAGTTCGTGCCGGCCGCCGGCGAGGTAGCGGGCGACGAGCGCGAGCCCGGCGACGAGTCCTCCGGCGAATCCGCCGCCGGGGAGGTTGTGCCCGGCGAACAGCAGGTAGATCGAGACGATGAGGATGGGGTGGAAGATGAGCCGCACCACGACCTCGAGCAGGATCGACCGGTTGCCGGCGGCGAGCGTGCGCCCGGCCAGCAGCCACGAGGTACGGGCGTCGTCACCCGACGCCATCGCGGCATCCGCACTTCTTCTCTGAGCCTTGATCTTCTGCTTGGCCTCGCGACGCGGCAGTCGCGGCAGGTTGTCGGTGCGGCCGCTGATGAAGATGAGGCTCGCGACGCCGGTGGCGGCGACGATGATGACGCTGAGCTCGCCCATCGTGTCCCAGCCGCGCAGGTCGACGAGCGCCACGTTGACCACGTTGCGGCCGTGGCCCTGGTTGTAGGCGAGGTCGGGCCACTCGAGCGAGATCGGCAGGGCCGAGCGGGCGCCGAGCGCCACGATCGCCGCGGCGCCCATCACGAGGGCGAAGGCGATCGCGACGGTGGCGCGGACGATGCGGTTGCTCTGCCCGTTGCGCACGCCGAGGCGCGCCGGCAGGCGGCGCAGCACGAGCACGAACGCGACGAGCGTGACGATCTCGACGAGGATCTGGGTGAGGGCGAGGTCGGGCGCCCCCTCGAGTGCGAAGATCCCGGCCATGCCGTAGCCGGTGACGCCGACGAGCACCACGGCCTGGAAGCGCTTGGTGGCGCGGGTCGCTGCGATCGCGGCGACGATCATGATGATGCCGATGGCCGCCTGCGCCGGGAAGTCCCAGAACTTGAGGCCGGTCGGCCAGCTGCGGTTGAGCACGAGCGCGGTGCCGACGGCGAGGATGAAGACCGTGAGGATGACGCCGAGGTAGAACGGCAACGATCCCCGCTGGGTGACGCTCGTGGTGCGGGCAGCGGTGCGGTCGATGACGCGCAGCACGTTCGAGTAGGCGCCGGCCGCCGAGCTCTTCGACGCGTGCGCCTTCTGCAGCGAGCGTCCGCGCCAGAAGAAGACGAGGGCGCCGACGACGAGGGTGCCGGCCGAGATCAGCAGGGCGGGCTCGATGCCGTGCCAGAGGGCGAGATGGTACGTCTCCTCCCCCGTGGCCGGGATGGTGTCGGCGTACCCCTTCAGCATGGTGTCGACGAACGGGGCGGCGATGCCGAGCACGATGCCGCTCAGTGCGAGCAGGGCGGGCGCCAGCACGAAGTCGGCGTGCTCCGTCGTGGGTTTCACGGGCGCGACATCCGGCTTGGTGGAGAACGCTCCCCAGAAGAACCGTGCGCTGTAGGCCACGGTGAGCGCCGAACCGAGCGCGACTCCGACGAGCGCGACCCAGCCGAGCGGGCTGCTGTCGGCACCGGCCTCGAGCAGGGATGTGAAGACGGCCTCTTTGGCGACGAAGCCGAGCGCGGGCGGCAGGCCGACCATCGAGATGAGGGCGAGGGCGGTGACGGTGGCGAGCACGGGCGCCTGTCGGCCGAGGCCGGAGAGCTTGCGCAGGTCGCGGGTGCCCGAGCAGTGGTCGACGATGCCGACCACGAGGAAGAGCGTGCTCTTGTAGAGCGCGTGCGCCAGCAGCAGGGCGAGGCCGGCGAGCGCTGTGTCACGGGTTCCGAAGCCGGCGACCACCATGAGGAAGCCGAGCTGGCTGACCGTGCCGTAGGCGAGCACGAGCTTGAGGTCGTGCTGGCGCAGGGCGGTCCAGGCGCCGAACAGCATGGTGAGCACGCCGAATCCGACGATCACCTCCTGCCATCCGGGGGTGTCGGCGAAGCCGGGTGCGAGGCGGGCGATGAGGTAGATACCGGCCTTCACCATGGCGGCGGCGTGCAGGTACGCGCTCACCGGGGTGGGCGCGGCCATCGCCGCGGGCAGCCAGAAGTGGAACGGCACGATCGCGGACTTCGACATGGCGCCGACGAGAATCAGCATCACCGCCGTGGTGACGAGGGGGCCGGATGGCGCGAGCGCGACGATCTCGGAGAGACGCGAGGTTCCCGTGTCCACCGCGAGCAGCACCAAACCGACGAACATCACCAGTCCGCCGAACGTGGTGACGAGCAGCGCCTGGAGTGCCGCACCCCGGCTGGCCTTTCGGCCGGTGTAGTGCCCGATCAGCAGGTAGGAGAGGACGCTCGTGGCCTCCCAGAAGATGAAGAGGAGGAAGACGTCGTCGGCGACGACGAGCCCGTACATGGCGCCGGCGAAGGCGAGTAGAACGGAGGCGAAGCGGCCGAGGCCCTCCTCGGAGTCGCTGAAGTAGCGGGCGCAGTAGAGCAGCACGAGGGCGCCGACGCCGGTGACGACGAGTGCGAGCACCCAGGAGAGGGTGTCGAGCCGCACGGCGATCGCGAGGTCGAGCTGCGGGACCCAGGGCACAACTTCGACCTGCTGACCGCCGTCGAGCATCGCCGACGACTGGGTGAGCGTGAAGACGAAGGCCGCGGTGGGCACGAGCGCGGCGACGAGGAAAACGAGCCGACCGGTAAAACGGCGCACCAGCGGGAGGATCAGCGCAACGGCTGCGAAGGCGATCAGAATCGCGATCATGGAGGCTCCCAGTGCGTCAGTGCGGCAAGTACACGTCGCTGGAGATTACTCGGGAGGGTTTCCCTGAAGCCGCGTCACCAGTTTACCGGGTGTCAGCTGGGAAGTACGCCGCGTGCGCGGTCGGTGGGTTTCGACAGGCTCAACCCGCTCCAGCGGATTGAGCCAGTCGAAATCCCTACTGCTCGTGAACGTCGCCCTCGCGCAGGTCCGCGAGCAGCGTCAGCGCGCGCGCCACCTGGATCGGGCCCTTGACCCGGTAGTTGGCGAGGGTCGCGCCCTCCCCGGCCTTGAGGCCGAGGTCGTCGGCGTCGAGCGCGGCGAACCCGTCTTCGTCGGTCACGTCGTCGCCGGCGAAGAACACGGCGGTCGCGTGGGTGTACCCGCGCAGGTGCTCGATCGCCTCGCCCTTGGTGGTCGATCGCACGGAGAACTCGAGCACGTTCTTGCCGCCGCGCACCGTGAGGTTGTCGAGTTCGGCGGCGGTCTCGCTACGGGCGACGAGGTGGGCGACTCGGGAGTTGTGCTCGGTGGCGAGGCGCGTGTGCAGCGCGAAGCCGGCGGGCTTCTCTTCTAGCCAGACCTGGTCGATCGAGTCGGCGACCTCGGTGAGCACGTCCTTGAGCAGCTCGACCCGCTCGAGTTCGGCCTCGTCGAGTCCGATGGCGTCGTCGGGGTTGTCGAGACGGATCTCGATGCCGTGCGATCCGATGAGCAACGCGTTGTCGGGCAGCATCGAGACGCGCTCGAGGCTGGCCAGCGAGCGCCCGGAGACGAGCGCGACGCGGGTGTGCGGCATCTTCAGCAGGCGCAGCACGGCGTCGCGGGCCTCGGGAAGCGCGCGGGCGCGCTCGGGGTCGTCGACCTCGGGTGCGAGGGTGCCGTCGAAGTCGAGGGCGACGAGCAGCTGCTTTGTGCGCGTGATCTCGCGCATCGCCCCGATGAGGGGCTCCGGCAGTCGGGAGAACGGGGGTGGGGTGTCGATGTCAACCATTACAGTCCGGTTCCGCGCGGGGCCCGCTCCACCGTCCATTCGAGTTCGTCGAGCGGGTCTGCCGCGGGCGTCGCCGCCTGTACGGACTCGCGGTGGTCGTGCACGGAGGCGAGCGTGGTGAGGAACGACGTCGACCAGCGGGCCACGTCGTACTCGAGCACGCGCTTGCGCATCGACCGCATGCGGGCCGAGCGGTCGCGCTTCGACATCGAGATCGCCTGCAGGATCGTCTCCTTCAGGCCGTCGATGTCGTGCGGGTTGATGCGCAGCGCGCGCTTCAACTCGTCGGAGGCGCCGGCGAACTCGCTCAGCACGAGGATGCCGTCGTCGTCGAAGCGGGCCGCGACGTACTCCTTGGCGACGAGGTTCATACCGTCGCGCAGCGCGGTGACGAGCATGATGTCGGCGGCGAGGTAGAGGGCCGCCATCTCCTCACGCGGGTAGCCGTGGTGGTGGTAGCTGATCGCGGTGTGACTCATCGTGGCGAAGTCGCCGTTGATGCGGCCGACCGTGAGCTCGATCTCGTCGCGCAGGTCCATGTAGGCCTGCACGCGCTCGCGGCTCGGGCTCGCGACCTGCACCAGGGTGACGTCTTCGACCTCGATGCGGCCGTCGGCGAGCAGCTCGCCGAACGCCTTCAGCCGGTGGCCGATGCCCTTGGTGTAGTCGAGACGGTCGACGCCCAGCATGATCGTCTTCGGGTTGCCGAGTCCCTCGCGGATCTCTTTGGCACGCGCCTGGATGTGCGGCTGACGGGCCAGCTCTTCGAACGAGCGGGAGTCGATCGAGATCGGGAACGCTTTGGCGATGACGCGGCGGGGCGGTTGGCCGGGGGTGGCGACTTCGATCGTGGTGGTCTTGGTGCTGGATGTCGTGAGCCGACGCACCGCCCGGGCGAAGTTGCTCGCGTCGGCGACCCGCTGGAAGCCGATGACGTCGGCGCCGAGCAGTCCCTCGATGATGGCCGCGCGCCACGGGAGCTGCGAGTAGATGCCGTAGGGCGGGAACGGGATGTGGTTGAAGAACCCGATGGTCAGGTCGGGGCGCTTGTCGCGCAGCATCTTCGGCACGAGCTGCAGCTGGTAGTCCTGCACCCAGACGACGGCGCCTTCCGCGCTGACGGCGGCCGCGGCATCCGCGAACCGCTGGTTCACTGCCACGTAGCTCTCCCACCACTCGCGGTGGTAGGTGGGCGGCGCGATCACGTCGTGGTACAGCGGCCAGAGGGTGTCGTTGCTGAAGCCCTCGTAGTACTTCTCGATGTCGTCTTCGCTCAGCGGTACCGGCACGATGTGGATGCCGTCGTTGTCGAAGGGGTCGATGGCGAGGTCGGGCTGGCCGCCCCACCCGACCCAGGCGCCGTCGTTGCTGCGCATGATCGGCTCGAGCGCGGTCACGAGACCGCCGGGCGACTGCTTCCAGCTCTCAGTGCCGTCGGGCGCGACGACACGGTCGACGGGCAGTCGGTTGGACACCACGACGAAGTCGTAAAGGGCGTCCGTGCCCGGGGTCTCGGCGGAATTGTTGTCTGTAGTTACTTGGGGGGCGTTCATAAAACGCGTGTGCTCCATTCGGATCGCGCACCAGCACCATCGTCGGCAAGCTGAGGTCAGGATACCAGCCGTGCCCGGGAGACACGGCGGAGTCGGCGAACCTGCTAGGGCGGCGGGCCTAGCATTGCGGAATGGTGACTACCCGGCTGTACCGCGCGGGAAAATTGGTGAAGACCGATTTCCCCGTCGCCGAAATCTCTGACTACTGCGAAGAGAAGGACGCGACGGTGTGGGCCGACTTCACGTCGCCGACCGCCGAGGACCTCGCGGCCATCGAGGAGGAGCTCGGTCTGCACCACCTCGCCGTGGAGGACGCGGTGCACGACCACCAGCGCCCGAAGCTCGACCGCTACGACTCCCACCTGTTCCTCGCCGCCTATGCCGTGCGCCTCGACGAGAAGACCAACGAGCTGCACAAGACCGAGATCAAAGCGTTCATCACGCCGAACGCCGTCGTCACCGTGCACCCCGAGGGCTTCGACCTCTCCCCCGTGCTGCAGCGCTGGGACGCCAACCCCGACCTCGCCGTGAACGGCGCGTCGTTCCTGCTCTGGGGGTTGCTCGACGTGGTCGTCGACGGCCACTTCGACACCGTGCAGCAACTCGACGCCGCGATCGAGGCGCACGAGGACCTGCTGTTCGACGGCAAGAACCACGGCAACGAGATCCAGCGCGACTCGTTCGAGCTGCGCAAGAACCTCGTGCAGCTGCGCCGCGCGGTGCTGCCGATGCGCGAGGTGGTGAACACGCTGATGCGACGCGACAACGGCCTGACCGACCCCGAGATGGTGCCGTACTTCCAGGACGTATACGACCACGTGCTGCGCGCCACCGAGTGGACCGAGTCCCTGCGCGACCTGGTCGCGACGATCGTCGACACCAATCTGAGCATCCAGGGCAACCGGATGAACCTGATCATGAAGAAGGTGACGAGCTGGGCGGCGATCATCGCGGTGCCCACCGCGATCACCGGCTTCTTCGGCCAGAACCTGAGGTTCGTCGGCTTCGCCACGGAGTGGGGGGTCTGGCTGTCGACGGGGCTGATCGCCGCGACATCCGTCACTCTGTATCTGTCGTTTAAGCGACGCGACTGGCTCTAGTCATTCGGTGTTCACGCGCCCCGCATAGCGTGTGGAAATGATCACCGTCGGCATGAGCACCAGCTGCGTCTACCCCCTCGGAGTCGACGACGCCTTCCGGTTGGCGAGATCGGCGGGCTTCGGCGGCATCGAGGTCATGGTCACCAACGACCCGAAGACTCAGGATGCCGCGGGGCTCCTGTCCCTCTCCCGGGAGTACTCGCTCCCGATCCTCTCGGTGCACGCGCCGGTGCTGCTGCGCAGCCAGCTCGTCTGGGGCGGCAAGCCCCGCGCCAAGCTGGAGCGCTCGGCCGCCCTCGCCCGCGCGGTCGGGGCGTCGACCGTCGTCGTGCACCCGCCGTTCTTCTGGCAGGGCGAGTACGCCCGCCGCTTCGTGCCGACCGTGCGTGCGATCGCCGCCGAGTACGGGGTGAGCCTCGCGGTCGAGAACATGTTCCCGTGGAAGGTCGGACCGCTGCGGGTGAGGGGCTACTCCCCCGGTTTCGACCCCTCGGGCGCCGACTTCGACGCGATGACCCTCGATTTCTCGCACGCTTCGCTCTCGGGCCGCGACTCGCTCGACCTCGCTCTCGCCATGGGTTCGCGGCTCAGGCACGTACACCTCTGCGACGGCACCGGGGCGATCGATTCCAGCCGCATCTGGGACGAACACCTGGTGCCCGGCCACGGCCACGAACCGGTCGCCGACGTGCTGCACCACCTGGGCCGGCAGGGCTGGACGGGTGCGGTGATCGCCGAGATCCACATCACCGATGCGAAGACGGATCATGCCCGACTCGAGTCGCTGCGCGAGACCGTGGCCTTCGCGCGGGAACACCTCGGCCGCAGCGCGGGCGGGTCGAGCGCGCCCCGCGGGGGCGGTCCGCGCACCGGGTCGATCCCGCTGGGCCGGCCGGCACCGCGTCGCGCGGCAAGCTGACGCCCTAGCAGCGACCGCGCCCGCCCGCGAATCATCGCGGGCGGCTTGCCACACACCCCGCACCCGGTAGCGTTGCCCCTAGGAAAATAGGAGGATCATGCGCAAGTTCATCTTCAACGGTGCGATCATCAGCTCGATCTTCGGCGGGCTCGGAGTCGTACAGACCACCCGTAAGGGACCGCGCGACTGGCGGCTCATCCTCATGTGGATCAGCTGGGGCGCCTCGCTCGCGATCGCGGTCGGTACCGTCATCGAACAGGCCAACGAGGCCAACGAACTGGAGGGCTAGGACAATGCGCGATTCATTCGGACCGGACCTGTTCGGCGTCGTCCACGTCGTGGGCGCCATCGTCTACGGCCTCGTCGCCCTGCTGGCCTTCGAGGTCGCCGTCGGGCTGATCTTCCTGCTCGTGCGCTTCCTCCTGGTCGGCACCAAGGCCGCCCAGATCTACGTGGCACGCAATGGATCGCTCGCCCCGACCAAGACCGCGGCCTCGCCCGTGACCGACGCCCCGACGGCGAAGACGCCCGACCATACGGCCGACACGATCACCGACCCGGCCGTGCCGACGACGACGCCTGCCGGCACCTCGACCGCCCCGACGGTGGCCGACCCGGTCGCCATCGAGCCGGACGCCCCGACGACGCCCCTGCCGCCCGTGACTCCGCCGATCACGACCGGCACCGCCACCCCCAAGGCACCGCGCAAGACCACCCCGCGCGCGCCGAAGACGCCGCCAGCCGTCTAGCCGCACCGGCCAGCGACACCGAGGTCGACCCGTGCGCAGGGGGACGAATTTGCTCGCGGTGGGCGGCTTCAACCAGGCCGTCATCCTCGATCTGATCCGTCGCGCCCCGCAGGGGCTGAGCCGCGTCGAGATCGCCGGGGCCACCGGCCTCTCGGCGCAGACCGTGTCGAACGTGTCGCGCCGCCTGATCGACAGCGGCATCGTGCTCGAGGCCGGCAAGCTCAACGTCGGCCCCGGTAAACCGCGCACCCTGCTGCAGCTCGAGCCCACCGGGCTGTACTCGATCGGCGTGCACCTCGACCCCACGGTCATCACCTACGTACTGCTCGACCTGGCCGGCGACGTGGTCACCGACCACCGCGCGCCCTTGCCGGCGAATGCCACCCCCGACTCGATCATCCGCGAGATGGCGGAGCGCATCGCCGCGATCCTCGAGGACTCGGTCGTGCCCCACGACCGCGTTCTCGGCGTCGGCATCGCGGCCCCCGGCCCGGTCGACGCGGCCCTCGGTATTCTGCTCGACCCGCCGCTGCTCGACGGCTGGACGCGGGTGCCGCTGCGCGAAGCCCTCGCCGACGCCACCGGCTTCCCCGTCGTGCTCGAGAAGGACGTCGCGGCGGCTGCCGTCGCCGAGATCTGGACGGGCGGCGGCGGCGAGCGCGACAATTTCGCGTTCTTCTACTACGGCACCGGCATCGGCATGGGCCTCGTGATCGACCGCGACGTGCTGCGCGGCTCGAGCAACAACGCGGGCGACATGGGCCACATCCGCGTGGCACCCACCGGTCCGCTCTGCAGCTGCGGCCGGCGCGGGTGCATCGGCGAGCTCGTCGTGCCGCACCGGCTCGTCGCCGAGGCGGTGGAGACCGGCATCATCGCCGAGGGACCGCCCGCGTCATCCGTCGACGACGATTTTTCCCGGTTTTCGGATGTCGCGGCCGACGGCTCGGCGGGGGCGATCGCCATTCTCGACCGCACCGCCGCGCACATCGCGGCCGCCGTCGTCGTGATAACCAACCTGCTCGACGTCGACCGGGTCATCTTCGGCGGGCCGTTCTGGCAACGCGTCTCGGCCCGCGTGCTGCCGACCATCGCCGAGCTGGTGAACGCCGACCCCGCCCTCATCTCGCCGCACCCGATCGAGGTGTCGGACTCGGCGATCGGCGAGGACGTGGCGGCGATCGGGGCCGGGTGCCTCGTGCTCGACCACTTCCTGTCGCCGCGGCCGTCGGCGCTGCTGATCTCGGAGTGAGCGCTCCAGCGGATTGAGCCTGTCGAAATCCCCGTGCAGGGTTTCGAAAGCTCGACCCTCCCTGCTTGCAGAGCTCTTGACACGGTTAGTCCAATCGATTTACATATAGGGCAGGACCGAAGGCCGCGCGCGACGATGCACGCTGCCGTAGAGGGTCGTGGAGCAAAGGAGCACCATGAAGCGCTATATCGGAATCACAGCCGCGGTCGCGGCCACAGCACTCGTCTTATCGGGATGTTCCGGCGGGGACAGCGGTGGCGACAGCAACACCATCAAGGTGGCCTACTCGAAGTTCGGCAATTTCACCCAGATGGACGACCACATGAAGGCCGTGAAGGAGCAGTTCGAGGCGGAGCACGAGGGCATGACCGTCGAACTCGTCCCCATCGAGGCTCTCGAGGCCGACTACTTCACCAAGCTCGCGCTGATGAACCAGTCCGCGGCCACCGCCCCCGACGTGATGTACGAAGACACCTTCAAGGTGAAGTCCGACGCCGAGGCCGGCTACATCATCCCGCTCGACGACTACATCGCCGACTGGGAGGACTGGGAGCAGTTCCCCGAGAACGCGCGCGAAGCCGGAGCCGGCGACGACGGCAAGATCTACGGCATCCCGATGGGCACCGACACCCGGGCCATCTGGTACAACAAGCAGCTGCTCGCCGACGCCGGCGTCACCGTGCCGTGGGAGCCCGAGTCGTGGGCCGACATCATCGACGCCGCCGAGGCGGTCAAGGCGCAGAACCCCGACACGATCCCGTTCAACATCTACTCCGGCAAGGGCCAGAGCGAGGGCGCGTCGATGCAGGGCTTCCAGATGCTGCTCTCCGGCACCGGAGACACCCTCTACAACAGCGACGAGAAGAAATGGGTCACCGGGTCGCAGGGCTTCGTCGACTCGCTGCAGTTCATCACCGACATCTACCAGGGCGACCTCGGCCCCACACCGCAGCAGGCCCTCGACAAGAACGTCGGGACCACGATCAACAGCGAGTGGATCCCGCAGGGCAAGCTCGCGATGAGCCTCGACGGCTCGTGGGTGAGCGGAACCTGGCTCGACACCGGCACGACGCCGTGGCCCGAGTGGAACGACGTCATGGGCGTCGCCGCCATGCCCACCCAGGACGGCGGAGGCGCGGGACGCACCAGCATGTCCGGCGGCTGGACCCTCGCCATGGGCGCGAAGACCGAGAACCCGGATGCCGCGTGGGACTTCATCGCGACGGCTCTCGACAAGGACAACTCGCTTAGCTACGACGTCGCGGCGAGCCAGATCGCCGTGCGCACCGACGTGGGGACGTCGCCCGAATACGTCGAGTCGAACCCCACGTTCGAGTTCTTCTCCTCGCTGGTCGCCGACACCCACTTCCGCCCGGCCACGAGCGACTACGCCAAGATCTCCAACGAGATCACGGTGGCGATGGAAGCCGTGATGACCGGGCAGCAGACACCGGAAGAGGCGGCGAAGGCCTACGACGAGGCCATCACCGGCATCGTCGGCGAGGACAACACGACCGAGACCTCCGACTGATGACCGCGGTTCTCACACCGGCGACCGCGACCGGGGGGCCCGAGACCCCCGGTCGCCGTCCCGGCGAGAAGAAGCGCAAGCGCCTTCTGGCGCTCGCCCACAGCGCGCCGCTGCTGCCGGCCGTGCTGCTGCTCGCGGTGTTCCTGTTCGGCCCGGTGATCTCGTCGCTGTACGGCTCGCTCACCAACGCGTCGATCACGGGGGCCACCGCGGCCAATGCCGAGTTCGTCGGGCTGAAGAACTACTTCGACCTCTTCGGCGACCCGGACTTCCCGAAGTCGGTGCTGCTCACGATCGTCTTTCTCGTCGCGTCCGCCATCATCGGGCAGAACGGCGTCGGCCTCGGCCTCGCCGTGCTCATGCAGTCGGCCAACAAGGTCGTGCGCACCCTGGTGAGCACCATCGTGGTGACCGCGTGGGTGCTGCCCGAGATCGTGGCGTCGTTCGCGGCGTACGCGTTCTTCCACGACGGCGGCACCCTCAACGAGATGCTCGGAGTCTTCGGCGTCGAGGGACCGAACTGGCTGTACACGTTCCCGATGTTCGCGGTGATCCTCGCCAATGTCTGGCGCGGCACGGCGTTCTCGATGCTGGTCTACACGGCGGCCCTCAACGACGTGCCGCCCGAGATCCGCGAGGCCGCCGAGGTCGACGGCGCGAAGGGGTGGCAGCGGTTCGCGTTCATCACCGTGCCGATGATCCGCCGCAGCATCTCGACGAACCTCATGTTGACGACACTGCAGACGCTGTCGGTGTTCGCGCTCATCTTCGTGATGACGGGCGGCGGGCCGGGAACGGACTCCACCACCCTGCCGCTGCTCGCCTACCAGGAGGCGTTCAAGTTCGGCGAGCTGGGCTTCGGCACGGCGATCGCCACCATCCTTCTGGTCGTCGGGGCACTGTTCTCGATCGCCTATATCCGCGCCCTCAGACCGGAGGTCGATTGAGATGACCGCACCCATCAGCATGGCCTCGCCCAACCGGCGCGCGATGAAGGCGCTGTCGAACGGCGTGCTCGTCGTCATCGGCATCGTGTTCCTGCTGCCGTTGGTCTGGCTCGTCCTGGCCTCGGTCGACTCGAGCGCGACCCTCAGTGTGAAGTGGCCGGAGACGTTCACCCTCGGCAACTTCACCGCGATCCTCACCCCTGAGCGGTCGCTCATCCCGCTGCTCAACAGCACGATGTTGTCGGGCGGCTGCGCCATCCTCACCGTCGTCGCGTCCCTGCTGGCGGCCTATCCGCTGTCGAGGTACAAGATGCGGGTGAACAAGCCGTTCCTGTACGGGGTGCTGTTCGGCACCTGTCTGCCGATCACCGCGATGATGGTGCCGGTCTACTCGCTGTTCGTCGCGTTCAACCTCATCGACTCGGTGGGCGGAACGATCCTGTTCCTCGCCGCCACCTCGCTGCCGATGGCGATCTGGATGATGAAGAACTTCATGGACTCGGTGCCGGTGTCGCTCGAGGAGGCCGCCTGGACCGACGGCGCCTCGGCGATGACGACCCTGCGCACCATCGTCGTGCCGCTCATGCGGCCCGGCATCGGCGTGGTGTTCATCTTCGTGTTCATCCAGACCTGGGGCAACTTCTTCATCCCCTTCGTGCTGCTGCTCAGCCCCGACAAGCAGCCGGCCGCCGTGAGCATCTTCTCGTTCTTCGGCCAGTACGGCGCCGTCGCGTACGGGCAGCTGGCGGCGTTCTCGCTGCTCTACGCGGTGCCCGTCCTCGCCCTGTACGTGCTGGTCACCAGGCTCGGCGGCGGATCCTTCGCCCTCGCCGGCGCCGTCAAGGGGTGATGCGCGCCACTACCCCCATCCGACTCGCGCCACCATTCGAACCACAGAAAGCATTAGGTGTTCCATGCCCGACCAGGCTTCCCTTCTCGACCTCCGCGTCAAGCGGTTTATGTCCCAGCGCGTCGTGCCCGCGGTCTACCGCGAGACGCTCGCCCTCACCATCACGTCGTGGGACGTGCCGGGAGAACCCGTCCCGTTCGCCGAGGCGGTCGGCCAGCAGTACGCCCCGTTCGCGGTGGGCTCAGCGTGGAGCCGGCCCTGGGGCACCACCTGGTTCCACCTCACCGGAACCGTGCCCGATGATTGGGATCTCACCGAGGCGCGCATCGAGGTGCTGCTCGACTTCGGCTTCAACCGCGGCCACCCCGGCTTCCAGTCGGAGGGCCTCGTCTACAGCGCGACCGGCGACATCGTGAAGGCGATCGAGCCTATGAACTCGTACGTCGGGCTCGACCTGCGGCCCGGCGACGCGGTCGACCTCTACGTCGAGGCGGCCTCCAACCCCGACATCCAGGGCGAATCGGTCTACGCGCCGACCCCGCTCGGCGACCTCGCGACCTCGGGCGACGACCCGCTCTACTGGTTCGCGCAGGCCGACCTCGCCCTGCGCGACACCGTGGTCTGGGAGCTCGTGCAGGACGTCTGGACGCTCAACGGCCTGTGGCCCGAGCTCGGCGAGGAGCTGCCGCGGCGCGCGGAGATCCTGCGCGGCCTGGAGCGGCTCGTCGACACCCTCGACCCGGAAGACATCGCCGGCACCGCCCGGGCCGGGCGCGACGTGCTCGCGCCCCTGCTCTCCTCCCCCGCCCACGCGAGCGCCCACCACCTCGCCGCGATCGGGCACGCGCACATCGACTCGGCGTGGCTCTGGCCGGTGCGCGAGACGATCCGCAAGTGCGCCCGCACCTTCTCGAACGTGCTCGCGCTGATGGACGAGCACCCCGACTTCCTATTCGCCTGCTCTTCGGCGCAGCAGTTCGCCTGGATGAAGGAGTTCTACCCGGCGCTCTACGCACGCATCTCCGAGCGCGTGCGCGAGGGCCGGTTCATCCCGGTCGGCGGCATGTGGGTCGAGTCCGACACCAATCTGCCGGGCGGCGAGGCGATGGCCCGCCAGTTCGTCGCGGGCAAAGGTTTCTTCCTGCGCGAATTCGGCATCGAGCCGCCCGAGGTGTGGTTGCCCGACTCGTTCGGCTACTCGGCCGCGATGCCGCAGATCGTGATCGCCGCGGGCTCGGACTACTTCCTCACGCAGAAGCCGTCGTGGAACGAGACCAACGTCATGCCGCACCACACCTTCGACTGGGAGGGCATCGACGGCACGCGTGTCTTCACCCATTTCCCGCCCGTCGACACCTACAACTCGACGCTCTCGGGCGAGGACCTCGCCCGCGCCCAGCGCAACTACCGAGAGAAGGGCGAGTCGAACATCTCGCTCGTACCGTTCGGCTACGGCGACGGCGGCGGCGGACCGACGCGCGAGATGGTCGCGGCCGCCGAGCGGACACGCAGCCTCGAGGGGTCGCCCACGGTGGAGATCATGAGCCCCACCGACTTCTTCGAGCGCGCGCAGGCCGCGTACCCCGAGCCTCCCGTCTGGTCGGGCGAGCTCTACCTCGAGTTCCACCGCGGCACCTACACGTCGCAGGCCCGCACCAAGCGCGGCAACCGGCGCAGCGAGCACCTGCTGCGCGAGGCCGAGCTGTGGTCGACCGCCGCGACCGTGCGCACCGGCGCCGCCTACCCGTACGCCGAGCTGGACGAGGCCTGGCACACGGTACTGCTGCTGCAGTTCCACGACATCCTGCCCGGGTCGTCGATCGCGTGGGTGTACGAGGTGGCCGAGGAGCACTACGCGCGGCTGAACGGCGTGCTCACCGGGCTCGTCGAGACCGCGCTGGCGGCGCTCGCGGGCGCCGGGGACCTCGCGCTGCTGGCCAACGCGGGGCCGTATGCCGGGCGCGGCGTCGCGGCGCTCGGGGCGTCGGCCGCGGCATCCGTCGACGACAGCGGCCTGTCTCTCGAGACGCACGCCGACGGACTCACGCTGCAGAACCGTTTTGTGCGGGTGCGCTTCGACGGCGACGGGCTGATCGAATCGCTCGTCGACCTCGTGGCCGACCGCGAACTCGTCGCCCCCGGCGAGCGGGCCGGGCAGCTCTGGATCTACCGCGACACCCCCGCGCAGTGGGACGCGTGGGACATCGACGTGCACTACCAGCGGCACGGCAGCGCGATCACCCAGGTCGACTCGGTCGAGTCGGGGCGGGACGACGGCGGGGTATGGCTCGAGGTCACGCGCACGCGCGGCGCGTCGACCTTCGTGCAGCGGTTCGCGTTGGGCGCCGACTCGCCGACGCTCGACATCACCACGACGATCGACTGGCACGAGCGGGAGAAGCTGCTCAAGCTGGCGTTCCCCCTCGACGTGCACGCCGAGCGCGCGTCGAGCGAGATCCAGTTCGGGCACATCAACCGGCCGACCCACAGCAATACCTCGTGGGACACCGCCCGGTTCGAGACGAGCGCGCACCGCTGGGTGCACGTGGGCGAGCCCGGGTACGGGGTCGCCGTGTCGAACGACTCGACCTACGGCCACGACATCACCCGCACCACGCGCGCCGGCGGCGGCACCACGACGCTCGTGCGCGAGTCGCTGCTGCGCGCGCCGACCTTCCCCGACCCGCACGCCGACCAGGGGTCGCACACGCTGCGCACCGCGGTGCGGGTCGGCTCCGACCTGCTCGACGCGGTCGCCGACGGCTACCGGCTGAACGTGCCGCCGCGCCCGTTCTCGGGTGCGCGTCCGGTCGAGCCCGTACTCGTCGTCGACAACCCCGCGGTCGTGGTCGAGGCGGTCAAGCTCGCCGAGGACCGCTCGGGCGACGTGATCGTGCGGCTGTACGAGGCGCGCGGGGCGCAGGCGCGGGCGACTGTCACCGCCGGATTCCCCGTCGGCTCGGTCGTGCAGACCGACCTGCTCGAGCGAGAGACGGATGCCGCGGCTCTCGTCTCGGCGGAGGGAGGGGTGGCGCGGCTCGCGCTGCGCCCGTTCCAGATCGTGACGCTGCGGCTGACGCCGGTGGTTGAGTAAGGCCGTTCAGGCGGATTGAGCCTGTCGAGATCCTCACTGCAGTCGGGGTTGCGACCGGCTCTATCCGCGCTCAGCCCAAGAACCCGCGCAACAGCACCGCGGAGCCGTCGAGGTGTTCGCTCATCGCCTCGGCGGCCCGCGCGCGGTTGCCGGTGAGGATCGCGGCCACGATCGCCTCGTGCTGCTCGTTCGAGTGCGCGATGTTGAGCGGCAGCAACGGGATGCGGTCGAGCAGCTCGTTGACGCGCGTGCGGTTGTCGGCCATCAGCGAGACGAGCGACGGCGACCCGACCAACTGGCCGATGGTGAGGTGCAGGCGCGAATCCAGCCGGCGGTAGTCGTCGACGGAGGCCGCGGCCGTCTCGGTCAGGCTCTGCCAGAGCCCGTCCCGGTCGTCGGCGGAGAGGCTGCGTCCCGCTGCCGCCCGCGCCGCCCCGATCTCGAGGATCTCGCGCAGTCCGAGCACGTCGTCGAGTTCCGCCTCGCTCGGCGGCGAACCCCCGGTGAGCGGCTCGACGGGAAGGCGCTCGCTCACGAACGTGCCGCCGTAGCGGCCTCGCCGGGCGATCAGGTATCCGGCCTCCGACAGCGAGCGGATCGCGTCGCGCACCGTATCGCGGCTCACCGAGAAGCGCACCGCGAGGTCGCGCTCGGGCGGCAGCGCGCCGCCCGGTTCGACGATGCCGAGGCGCACGGCCTGCAACAGCCGCGCCACCGTGTCTTCGAACGCGTTGCCGCTGCGCACCGGGCGGAAGACGATCTCGTCGGCGAGGCTCTGGCCCGCGGGGTCCCCGACGGGGGCCGACACCTCGGGGGTGTCGGCAGTCGAGCCCGCGGCATCCATTCTTTCGACCCTACAGCGGTGTGACGTAGGCCGAGCTGATGCCGCCGTCGACGAGGAAGGTCGACGCGGTGATGAAGCTCGCGTCGTCGCTGGCGAGGAAGGCGACCGCGGCGGCGAGTTCCTCGGCCTCGGCGAAGCGGCCGACGGGGATGTGCACGAGGCGGCGCTGGGCGCGCTCCTGGTCTTTCGCGAACAGCTCCTGCAGCAGGGGCGTGTTGACCGGGCCGGGGCAGAGCGCGTTGACGCGGATGCCCTGGCGCGCGAACTGGACGCCGAGTTCCTTGGTCATCGCGAGCACGCCGCCCTTCGACGCCGTGTACGAGATCTGGCTGGTCGCCGACCCCATGACCGCCACGAACGACGCGGTGTTGATGATCGACCCGCGCTGCTGCGCGACCATGTGGCGCAGGGCTGCGCGCGAGCAGAGGTAGACGCTCTTCAGGTTGACGTCCTGCACGCGCTCCCAGGCCGGCAGCTCGGTCGTCTCGATCGAGTCGTCGTCGGGCGGCGAGATGCCGGCGTTGTTGAAGGCGATGTCGACGGAGCCGTAGGTGGCCGCGGCGGTGTCGAACAGGTTGTCCACCTGGGCCTGGTCGGTCACGTCGACCTGCACGAAGAGACCGCCGACCTCGGATGCCGCGGCCTCGCCGGTCTCGGAATTGAAGTCGCCGATCACCACGGTGGCGCCCTCCGCGGCGAACCGCCGGGCGGTGGCGAGACCGATTCCGCTCGCTCCCCCGGTGATGACGGCGACCTTGCCAGCGAGGCGCTGGGTGAGGTCGATCTTGGTGATTGCCATGGTGCTCCTTGGATTCGGTCGCTGAGCCTGTCGAAGCGCTCGGGGTGGTACGGGGCCCTTCGGCAAGCTCAGGGACCGTGGTTCGGTCAGTCGGTACTGATGAAGACGTTCTTGGTCTCGGTGAAGGCGGATGCCGCGTCCGGCCCCAGCTCACGGCCGAGGCCGCTCTGCTTGAACCCGCCGAACGGCGTGGAGTACCGCACCGACGAGTGCGAGTTCACCGACAGGTTGCCGCTCTCGATGCCGCGGGAGACGCGCAGTGCCCGCCCGATGTCGCGCGTCCAGATCGAACCGCTCAGGCCGTAGACGCTGTCGTTGGCGAGGGCGATCGCGTCGGACTCGTCGTCGAACGGCAGCACGGAGACGACCGGCCCGAAGATCTCGTCGGTGACGACGCGGTCGGTGCGCGAGCCGGGCAGCAGCACGGTGGGCGGGAACCAGAACCCGGGACCCGCCGGAGCGCTGCCGCGGAACGCGACCTGGCTGTCGTCGGGCACGTACGAGGCGACCTTGTCGAAGTGGGCCTTCGCGACGAGCGGGCCCATCTCGGTCGACTCGTCGTAGAGGTCGCCGACCGTGACACCCTTCACGGCCGGTTCGAGCAGCTCCATAAACCGGTCGAAGACGCTGCGCTCGACCAGGATGCGGCTGCGGGCGCAGCAGTCCTGGCCCGCGTTCTCGAAGACCGCGTACGGTGCCGTCGCGGCGGCCTTCTCGAGGTCGGAGTCGGCGAAGACCACGTTGGCGCTCTTGCCGCCGAGCTCGAGGGTGACCGCCTTGACCTGGTGGGCGCATCCGGCCATGACCTTCTTGCCGGTCGCGGTCGACCCGGTGAAGACGACCTTGCGCACGTTCTCGTTGGTGACGAAGCGCTCTCCGACCACGTCGCCACGCCCCGGCAGGGTCTGGAACAGGCCCTCGGGCAGCCCCGCCTCGAGGGCGAGCTCGGCGAGGCGGATCGCGGTGAGCGGCGTCCACTCGGCCGGCTTGAGCACGACGGCGTTGCCCGCGGCGAGCGCGGGGGCGAACCCCCAGGCCGCGATCGTCATCGGGAAGTTCCACGGCACGATCACGCCGACCACGCCGAGCGGTTCGAGGAAGGTGACGTCGATGCCGCCGTCGACCGGGATCGTCTTGCCGATCATCCGCTCCGGGGCGGCGGAGTAGTAGGTGAGCACGTCGCGCACGTGGCCGGCCTCCCAGCGGGCCTGCGCGATCGGGTGGCCGGAGTTCATGACCTCGAGCAGCGCGAGCTCCTCGACCGCGCCGGCGACGGCCGCGGCGAAGCGGCGCAGCCCGGCGGCGCGCTCGGCCGGGGGCAGTGCCGCCCAGGCCTTCTGCGCCGAGACGGCGTGAAGGATCGCGTCATCCACCTCGGCCAGCGTCGAGTGGGCGAGCTCGCGGATGACGGTCTCGTCGGCGGGGTTGACGAGGTGGATCGAGCCGCCCTCGCGGATTGAGCTTGTCGGAATCCCGTTCATGCGATGCTCCCTGCGCGATAGTGCGTTGCCGCGTCGACCAGCCCCGCGAACAGCCGCAGGTCGTCGGGGTTCTGCTCGGGGTGCCACTGCACGGCGACGCCGAACGGCACGCCCTCGACCTCGACGGCCTGGATCGTGCCGTCGTCGGACCGGGCGCTGACCGACAGGCCCTCGCCGAGCGCGTCGACCGCCTGGTGGTGGTACGAGTGCACGGAGAGCGCCTCGGCGTCGTCGAGCAGGTCGCCGACCTGCGTGCCGGCGTGCACCTCGACCGCGTTCTCGGTGAACTTGCCGTAGCCCGCGTTGTAGCGGGTCGACCCGATCACGTCGGGCAGGTGCTGGTGCAGGGTGCCGCCGAGGGCGACGTTGAGCAGCTGCATTCCGCGGCAGATGCCGAGAAAAGGAAGTCCCCTCTCGATCGCGCCGGTGAGCAGCGCGTCTTCCCAGGCGTCGCGGTCGGGCCGCGGTTCGTCGGTGGTGACGTGTGCTTCCTGGCCGTACCTCGCGGGATCGACATCCTTGCCCCCGGTGATGATGAGACCGTCGAGGCCGTCGAGGACCCGGTCGGCGATACCGACGTCGACGGGCTGCGGAGGCAGCAGCACCGCGATGCCGCCCGCCTTCGTCACCGCCTCGAAGTAGACCTTCGGCAGGAAGGCGGCCTGCACGTCCCAGACCCCGGTCTGCGCCTGCTCGAGGTAGGTGGTGAGGCCGATCAGTGGCTTAGAACCGCTCAAAACCGCGCACCCTCTCCCAGTCGGTGACGGCGGCGTCGTACGCGGCCTGTTCGATACGGGCGTTGTTCAGGTAGTGCTCGACCACGGCCTCGCCGAACGCCGCCTTCGCGATCTCGGAAGCGCCGAACAGCTCGGCCGCGTCGCGCAGGGAGCTCGGCACCCGGGGCGCGTCCGACCCGTAAGCGTTGCCCTCGAGCATCGGCTCGAGCTCGAGCTCGTTCTCGATGCCGTAGATGCCGCCGGCGATCAGCGCCGCGGTGGCGAGGTACTGGTTGACGTCGCCGCCCGGCACCCGGTTCTCGACCCGGAGTCCCTGCCCGTGGCCCACGACACGCAGCGCGCAGGTGCGGTTGTCGAGGCCCCACGCCACCGCCGTGGGCGCGAAGCTGCCCTCGACGTAGCGCTTGTACGAGTTGATGTTGGGGGCGAAGAACAGGCTGAGCTCGCGGGTCGTCGCGACGAGGCCGGCGAGCCAGTGCTCCATGAGCTTCGAGAAGCCGTGCGGGCCGTCGCCCGCCATGACCGGGGTGCCGTCCTCGGCACGCACGCTGAGGTGGATGTGGCAGCTGTTCCCCTCGCGCTCGTTGTACTTCGCCATGAAGGTGAGCGACTTGCCGTGCTGGTCGGCGATCTCTTTCGCGCCGTTCTTATAGATCGAGTGGTTGTCGCACGTGGCGAGGGCGTGCGCGTAGCGGAAGCCGATCTCCTGCTGGCCGAAGTTGCACTCGCCCTTGACGCCCTCGCAGTACATGCCGGCACCGTCCATGCCGTTGCGGATGTCGCGGAGAAGCGGTTCCATGCGGGTCGAGGCGAGGATCGCGTAGTCGATGTTGTAGTCCGACGCGGGGGTCAGCCCCGTGTAGCCCTTGGCGAACGCCGAACGGTAGGTGTCGTCGAACACGATGAACTCGAGCTCGGTCGCGGAGTACGGCACGAGGCCGTGCTCGGCGAGGCGGGCGATCTGCGCCTTGAGGATCTCGCGCGGCGACTGGACGACCGGCTTCTCGTCGAGCCAGGTCAGGTCGGCCATCACGAGCGCGGTCGCGGTCAGCCACGGCACCACGCGCAGGGTGTTCAGGTCGGGCATCATCGCCATGTCGCCGTAGCCGGTGGACCAGGAAGAGATCTTGTACCCGTCGACGGTGTTCATCTCCACGTCGACCGCGAGCAGGTAGTTGCAGCACTCGGCGCCGTGCTCGGCGTACTCCTCGAGGAACAGCCGCGCCGAGGTGCGCTTGCCGACCAGGCGGCCCTGCATGTCGGTGAACCCCACGATGACCGTGTCGATCTCGCGCGTGGCGACGAGGTCGGTGAGCTCGGCGATGGTCAGATTTCCCGAAACGGGGGTGGTGGCAAGCGTTGTCATGGCAGCCGTTCTGGTCGGTGGGATGCACGGTGGGTGTCGCTTTCCGACCATTACACCACAGCGAAGTGAAGCTCTCGCGGTTTTTCGTAACGTGCTGTTTACATCCAAAGGTAGACAGAGGCCACCAATAGGCGACAAGCTCTCCACTACTACGCGGGGCGGCACTCTGCCCTGCAACCCGAGTGTTCTTTCTGGAGGACTGCATGGCTGAGAAGTCGGGCAAGAGCGTTTCCGGCGTCACGTACACGAAGGCCGTCGACGGCTACTTCGAGAAGCGGAGCCTCAAGCGCTCCGCGGGTGTCTGGGGGCTGTGGGGCCTCGCGGTCGCCGCCGTGATCTCCGGGGACTTCTCCGGCTGGAACTTCGGCATCGCCTCCGCCGGCTTCGGAGGCATGGTGATCGCCTTCATCATCCTCGTGGTGATGTACTACGGACTCACCTTCTCCATCGGCGAGATGTCGTCGGCCATGCCGCACACGGGCGGCGCCTACTCGTTCGCCCGGTCGGCGATGGGGCCGTGGGGCGGACTCGTCACCGGTCTCGCCGAGACGATCGAGTACGTAGCCACCACCGCGGTCGTCGTCTTCTTCTCGGCCCAGTACGCCAACTCGATCACCGCCGAGCTGCTGAACTTCGACCTCTCGAGCAGCATGTGGATCTGGTGGGTCGTCCTCTACGCGGTCTTCATCGCACTGAACACCGCGGGCGCCAACATCTCGTTCAAGTTCGCGATCGTCGTCTCGATCATCTCCATCGGCATCCTGCTGGTCTTCTCCGCGATGGCGGTGTTCTCGGGCGTCTTCGACTTCGACAGCCTGTTCGACATGGTGCCCGACGAGGGCCAGACCGCCTTCCTGCCGCACGGCGTCTTCCCGATCCTCTTCGCGCTGCCGTTCGCCATGTGGTTCTTCCTCGGCATCGAGGAACTGCCTCTGGCCGCCGAGGAATCGCACAACCCCGCTCGCGACATCCCGCGTGCCGGCCTCTGGGCCCGCGGCACGCTCATCGTCACCGGTCTGCTCGTCCTGGTGCTCAACACGGGCGTGATCGGCGCCGAGGCCATGGGCGTCTCGGCCGAACCGCTGCTCGACGGCTTCCGCGCGATCGTCGGCGACGAGGCCGCCGCGGTGCTGGCACTGCTCGCGCTCGTCGGCCTGCTCGCCTCTCTGCAAGGCATCATGTTCGCCTACGGCCGCAACATGTACTCGCTCTCCCGCGCCGGCTACTACCCCAAGGTCTTCTCCCTCACGGGCAAGCGCCAGACGCCCTACGTCGCCCTGCTCGTCGGCGCGGCCCTCGGCTTCGTCGCCCTCGTCGTGGTCGACATCCTGGGCGGCGCCTCGAGCGTCGCCGGCGCCATCGTGCTGAACATCGCGGTCTGGGGCGCGGTCGTCGCCTACTTCCTGCAGATGCTGTCGTTCATCATCCTGCGGGCGAAGTTCCCGAACGCCGCCCGCCCGTACCGCAGCCCGTGGGGTCTGTTCGGCGCCTACTCGGCCGCGGTCATCTCGCTGCTCGTCTTCGTCGGGTTCCTCTTCAACCCCGCGTACCTCCCGGCGATCGTCGCGATCGTCGTGGTCTACGTACTCATCCTGATCGGCTTCGCGATCTACGGCCGCCACCGCCTCGTGCTCTCGCCCGAGGAGGAGTACGCGCTCAGCGGCGGCCTGCACGGCGACCCGCAGGCCGAGGGCTACGACGCCATGGAGTCGGAAGTCTTCGACAAGAAATAGAACTCACAGATTCGTCCGGCCGCGGAGCGCGGCGCCACCCTCTGGTTCGGGCCGGAGGCTGGTGCCGCGCTCCCTTTCTGTGGGGGCGATGGCAGGAACGGGCGATTGCCCGGCCCGCGCCGGCTACTGCTTGCTGCCCGTGGCCGCGAGGCCCACGCCGAGGCCGATCATCGCGACGCCGCCCGTGGCGCCGAGGCGGGAGAGCCGGCGGGGCGAGCGCCCGAACCAGTCGCGGGCGAATCCGGCGCCGAGCGCCCACAGGCTGTCGAACACGAGCGCCAGCAGCGCGAACAGAACTCCGAGCTCGATCAGCTGCAGCGGCACACTCCCGCTCGCCCGGTCGACGAACTGCGGCAGGACGGCGATAAAGAACACGACCGACTTCGGGTTCGTCACGCCGACGACGGCCCCTTCGGCCAGAGACCGGATGGCGCCCCGGGGCGCCGCCCGCCCCGCCGACGCTGCGCGGCGGTGACGGTGCCGGATCGCCTGCACGCCGAGGTAGACCAGGAAGGCCGCGCCGGCCAGTTTCACCACGGTGAACGCCACGATGGACCGCTCGAGGATCGCCCCGAGGCCGAGGGCGATCGCCACGACCTGGCCGAGCATTCCGGCCGCGTTGCCCACCACGCTCAGCAGCGCGCCGACCCGCCCGATCTCGAGCGCGCGCCCGATGACGAACAGCACGCTCGGCCCGGGAATCACCACGAGCAGCAGCGCGGCGAGGGCGAACGCGACGAGGTTTGCTGTGGGAACCATAGGGAAATGCTAAACCCGGAAATATCGCTACGCCGGGCGTAGCGATGCGGGTACGATTAACGACCAGCGTTTCCCGCCACGAACGGATGCCAGTGTCAGAGCTCGAGCAGCAGGCCAAAGCGGTGCGCGGTCACGCCATCGACGCCCGCATCCTCAGCGTGGCGCTCGACATCCTGCGCAAGCGCGGACCCGCCGCGGTGAACATCGAGGCGGTCGCGGCGCGAGCCGGAATCGCCAAGACCACCATCTACCGCCGCTATGACGACCGCGACCAGCTGCTGCGCGCGGCGATCGCGTCGTCGTCGACAGAGGTCGAGATCCCGACGGACCTCGGCACCTACGAGACCTTCAAGTGGCTGCTGCGTGATGCTGCCGGGGTGACCGAGAGCATGGTGGGGCGGGGTGCCGCGGCATCCATCATTCTCAACGAATACCCCGAGTCGAACGACATGATGCGCGCGATGATCAAGTCGCGATCGCGACTGCTCACCCGGTTCCTGCACGAGCGGGTCGCGAGCGGCGACCTGCGCCCCGACCTCGACATCGGGCTCGCCGCCACGGTGCTGCTGGGCGCGCTGATGGGCCAGCTCATCCGCGGCGGCGAACCGTCGGACGAGTGGGCCGACTCGGTGCTCGGCCTGCTCTGGCCCGGGTTCGCGGCCGACGGCGAGTGAGTATGTACGGTCGCTGAGCCTGTCGAAGTGACGCTTCGACAGGCTCAGCGACAGGACTTGATCAGTAGGTGATGACCTTGTCCGGGTTGAAGTTCTTCTTCGGGTCGGCGCTGGCGAACAGGCCGGCCATCAGGGCGACACCCTCGGTCGAGATGTCCTGCTCGAGCCAGGGGGCGTGTTCGCGACCCACACCGTGGTGGTGCGAGATCGTTCCGCCGTGGTCGACGAATGCCTGCTGGATGGCGCGCTTGACCACGTCGTACTGCTCGATGGCGATCTCGCCGCCGTGCACGAACGCGAACGTGAAGTAAAGGCACGCGCCCGAGTGGTACGAGTGCGACAGGTGGCTCATGATCCAGCCGGGCGTGCCGATCTGCTCGTAGGCGTCGTTCGCCGCCGCGTACACGGCGTCGTGGATCTCGTTGAGGCGCGACCACGGTGCCGCGGTCTCGGACACGTCGGCGGCAGCTCCCCGGTCGAGGAGGAAGTCGCGCAGGTACGGGGTGTCGAACTTCTTCTGGTCGTAGAGCACGCCGGGGCCCTTGCCGACCGCGAGGCCGCCGTGCTTCTTGACGATGCGCTTGACGATCTTCTTCTCGTAGGCGACGTGCGACGGGCTGCCCTCGAAGCCGATGAACGAGAGGTTGATGCCCTCGAGATCCCAGCCGCGGCGCTTGAGGTACGCCATCAGCACCTTCTGCGGGTCGAAGCCCTCCTTGGCCTTGCCGGTCGCGAACGAGAAGCCGCTCTCCCGGGCGTCGGAGACGCGGGTGACGGTGGGCTTCGCGTCGCTCTCGGCGATGTCGTGCATCGCCGCGATGCCGGCCTCCCACGACGGGAATAGGTAGCCGTTGATCTCGCGCACCTCGGGCGTGCGGTGCACCTGCACGGTGACCTCGGTGATGACGCCGAGGCGTCCCTCGCTGCCGAGGATCATCTCGCGCACGCTCGGACCGGTGGACGCGGAGGGCACGGGACGGATGTCGACGATGCCGGCCGGACGCACCATGCGGATGCCGCGGGCGATGTCGGCGATGTCGCCGTACTTGTCGGACTGCATGCCCGACGAGCGGGTCGCGACCCAGCCGCCGAGGGTGGAGTGGGTGAAGCTGTCGGGGAAGTGCCCCATGGTCCAGCCGCGGGCGTTCAGCTGCTCTTCGATGAACGGGCCCTGCGCGCCGGCCTGGATGCTGGCGAGGCCGGAGCCCTCGTCGATCAAGGTGACCTTGTTGAGCAGGCCGAGGTCGAGGGAGATCACGACGCGGGCCTCGCCCGGGTGCGGCTCGAGGCTGCCCGAGATATTGCTGCCGCCGCCGAAGGGGATGATGACGGCGTTCGCGGCGACCGCGGCGGTCACGACCGCGGCGACCTGCGCCTCGTCGGCCGGGTAGACGACCACGTCGGGCATGCGGGGCAGGTCGCTGGCGCGGATGCGCAGCAGGTCGCGGATGCTCTTGCCGTAGGTGTGCACGAGGCGTGCTTCGTCGTCGGTGATCGTGTTCGCCTCGCCGACGATGCCGGCGAGAGTCGCGAGGAAGGCGGCGTCGATCGTGCTGGACGGCAGCGTGAGGTCGCCGAACGCGACGGCGGGCACGGCGGGCACCGACAGGTCGAGGCCGACGGCCTTCTTGACGAACGGGGCGAACGCGGGCTTGTTGTCGGGGTTGAAGGCCACGCCTTCGACTCCCCAGCCCCACCACTTCATGTGCTTGACGTCGGTCATTGTTCAACTTTCGTGTCTGGCGCGGAAGCGTCGGGATCGGGTGAGTACGCGCGGTGCATATCGGTCACTTCGCGTTGGATTCTGGCAGAGAATTCGGTGCCGGTCTCGCCGCTGGCGGCGTGCATCGGCGCGCCGATCACCACGGTCACGGGCTTACGGCCGGGCACGGGCCAATTGCGGCCCCGGGGCATCGCGGTGGACGCGCCGACGAGGGCGATCGGAACGACGGGCGCGCCGCTGGTGATCGAGAGCACGGCGGCGCCGGCCTTGAACTGCCCGATCTCCTCGGTTTTGCCCCGGCCGCCCTGCGGGAAGATCAGCAGCGGCACGCCGCGCGAGACCAGCTCTTTGGCGAGGCCGGAGCGGGAGCCGCCGCCGGTGCGGTCGACCGGGAAAGCGTTGAAGAAGAGGGCGGTGAGCGAGCGGCGCCACGCGACGTCGAAGAAATAGTCGGCGGCCGCGGCGGCGGCCAGGTACCGGGCGCTCGCCCGGGGCAGGGCGCCGGTGACGAGGGGCGCATCCAGATGGCTCGAGTGGTTCGCGACGACGATGAAGGGCCGTTCGAGGCCCTTCACGTTCTCGGTGCCGTGCACGGTCACCGTCGCGAGGCGCCACACGATCGGGCGGAGGATCATGCGTTGCGCGACGAACCGCGCGGCAGCATGGCCCGGCGACGTGAACCGTCGCAGATGCGTTGCCTTCATTCCGTGGAGCCAACCTCACTGGGTGCGGTCGCGGAGGACTCCGCGGCGGGTTTTCTTCTACTCGACGATATGGCACCCGAGATGGACCGGACCGCAGAACGCGGCAGATGGCGCACAAACCACATGAGAACCGTGAAGCGTTTCGACGGGATCGTGATGACCTTGCCCCGGTCGGAGGCCCGCAGAGCGGTCGCGACCGTGCGGTCGACGTCGATCCAGAGCGCAGCCGGGATCGACGAGGTGGAGATGCCGGCCCGCGTGTGGAATTCGGTGCGGACCCACCCCGGGCAGAGCGCGGTCACGCGCACGCCGGTGCCGCGCAGTTCGACGGCGAGACTCTCGCTGTAGGTCGTCACCCACGCCTTGGTCGCCGAGTAGCCGCCCATCGCGAGCAGCCCCGCCGTGCTGGAGACGTTGATGATGGCGCCCGATCCCCTGGCGCGCATGGTGCGGCCGGCGGCCCCGCCGAGCACCATGACCGTGCGGCACATCACCTCGAGGGCGAGGTCGAGCTCGGTGGTGTCCTCGTCGGTCAGCCGCGCGTGCACGCCGAAGCCGGCGTTGTTGACGAGAAGGTCGATGGGATGACGCGTGTCCGAGATGCGTTCGGCGACCCGGGCGACATCGGCCCGGTCCGACAGATCGGCCGGCAGGGTGTCGACGGTGACACCGGTCGCACGCAGTTCCGCGGCCGTCGATTCGAGGCGTTCGGGGTTCCTCGCGACAAGCACGAGATCGTATCCACGGTGTGCCAGCGCCCGGGCAAATGCCGCTCCGATGCCCGACGTTCCACCCGTGACGAGAGCAGTTGCCATTCGGACAGGATACGCTACGCGACCCGTAGCGATCATCGAATAGACTTCAGCACACCAAGTTTATTTGTCGGCGAAAGAGCATCGTGCGCAATCCATCTGACGGGCCCGAAGAGGCCGTTCCCGCCCAGGGCTTCAGTGTGCGCGACTACGCGCGCACCGCCGTGGGCAGCCACCGTTCGACGATGGATTTCTCCGTCTTCGCCGACACGCCGCTGAAGCCCGAGACGCTGCGAGCCCTGCGCTACGCGATCGCCATGGAGAGCGGCACGATGGGGCACCTGCGCAACGTGCTCGTCACCGCCACCCACAAGGACGCCCGTGTCACGGCGTTCCTCGGCACCTGGGCCTTCGAGAAGTTCTGGATCTCCGACGCGCTGCAGCAGGTTCTCGACGCCCACGGGCCCGTCGACCTTCCGGTCCCGCGCAAGCGCAACGTGCTCGTGCGGTTCGCGAACGAGGTGCGCGACCGCGTGCGCCCCATCGCCGGATCGATCCGCGCCAACCGGGTCGGCGAAGACATGATCGCCGTGCACATGGCCGAGGGCACGATCGACGAGTGGCTCACGCAGGCGGCGCTCAAGCGCATCGCCGAGCTCGACGGCAGCCCCGCCCTCTCGGCGATCATCGACACGCTCGTCGACGTCAAGGCCCGCCAGCTCACCTTCTTCGAGGCGCAGGCCCGCGACCGGCTCTCCGCCTCCGGCACCGCCCGCACCGTCGTGCAGGGCCAGCTGCGCCAGGCCGTCTGGCCGATCGGCGCCGGCGCCGAAGCGGCATCCGAGACCGCCTTCTTCTTCACCTACCTCTTCGCCGACGACCGGGCCGCCGTCGCGGCCATCGACGCGAAGATCTCGACACTCCCCGGCCAGGAAGGGCTATCCCTCATTTCTCGCGCAGTTTCAGCACACCGAGGTTCACGAGCATGACCGACACTCCCGCCACCCCCGCCACCCCGCGCAAGCGCGCCACCCCCGCCAAAAAGCCCGCGGCAACGACGCCCGCCGCGGCCAAGGCCCCCGCGACCCGCAAGCCCGCCGCCGCAAAGGCTCCGGTCGAGAAAGCCGCCGTCGAGAAGAAGGGTCTCGTCGGAGCACACGTGTTCCTCACCGGCGCCACCGGCTTCGTCGGACAGGCCGTGCTCGAGCGCCTGCTCTCGTCGCACCCCGACACCCGCGTCTCGATCCTCGTGCGCACCAAGGGAAGCGCGACCACCGAGACCCGTCTCGCCAACCTCATGCGCAAGCCCGTGTTCAAGGCGTGGAAGGAGAGCGTCGGCGAGGAGGAGGCCGCCCGCATCGTCGCCGAGCGCGTGCGCGTCGTCGACGGCAGCCTCACCTCGATCGCCGACCTGCCGAACGACATCGACGTCGTCATCCACGGCGCCTCCACCGTCTCGTTCGACCCGCCCATCGACGAGGCCTTCGACACCAACGTCGGCGGAGCCCTCGGCCTCTACGGCGCGCTGCTCGCGTCGGGTTCCGACCCGCACGTCGTGCACGTCTCCACCTGCTACGTCGGCGGTATCCGCAAGGGCATCCTCCCTGAGGCGTCGCTCACGCACGACGTCGACTGGCGCACCGAGGCCGTCGCCGCCAAGCAGGCCCGCGAACAGGTCGAGCTCGCCTCCCGCGAACCCGAGAACCTGCGCCGCTTCATCAACCGCTCGCGCGCCGTCAACGGAAAGGCCGGCCCGCAGGCCGTGGCCCAGGCCGCCGAGACCGCCCGGGCCGAGTGGGTCACCAAGCAGCTCGTCGACTACGGCCGCACCCGCGCCGAGAGCCTCGGCTGGACCGACGTCTACACGCTGACCAAGGCGTTCGGCGAGCGCGCCGCAGAGGAGCTGTGGGCGCAGGCCGGCCACCGCCTCTCCGTCGTGCGCCCCGCGATCATCGAGAGCGCACTGAGCCACCCGTTCCCCGGCTGGATCGACGGCTTCAAGGTCGCCGACCCGCTCATCCTCGCCTACGGACGCGGCCAGCTGCCCGACTTCCCGGGTCTGCCCGACTCGATCCTCGACATCATCCCGGTCGACTTCGTGGTCAACGCGATCATCGCGGCCGCCGGCACGGACGCCGACCCGGCGGACCCGAAGTACTACCACGTGAGCTCCGGCGCCTCGAACCCGCTGCCGTTCCACGAGATGTACGAGAACGTCAACGAGTTCTTCACCGCCAACCCGCTCCCGCACGAGGACGGCCACATCAGCGTGCCGCTCTGGCGCTTCCCCGGCGCCCTCAAGGTGGAGCGGGCGCTCAAGCGCCGCGAAGACATCGCCGAGTTCGCCGAGCGCAACATCACCCGCCTCCCGTCGACGAAGCGCACCCAGAAGTGGCTCGACGGCGTACACACCAACCAGAGCGCGCTCGAGACCCTGCGCGGCTACACCGAGCTCTACCGCGCCTACGTGCAGACGGAGATCATCTTCGACGACGCCAACACCAAGGCGCTGCACCATTCGATCCCCGAGGACAAGCGCTCCGACCTCGGGTTCGACGTGGCCGCCATCGACTGGAACGACTACTTCCAGCGCGTACACTTCCCGGCGATCACGGCCCTCACCAAGGCCTTCGCCAACCGCCCGTCGTCGAACAAGCGCGGCGAGCGCCCCCTGCCCGTGCGCAGCGACGTGCTCGCGGTCTTCGACCTCGAGGGCACTGTGCTCGAGTCGAACCTCGTGCAGCAGTACCTCTGGCTCGGCATCACCAAGACGTTTATGACGAAGGAGCTGGTGAGCCTCGGCCTCGCCATCCCCAAGTACCTGCGCGCCGAGCACCGGGACCGCGGCGACTTCATCCGCACCTTCATGCGGCGCTACGAGGGCATCAAGGTGGCACGGATCGAGGCGCTCGTGCGCGGTCGGTTCGGGCGTCAACTGCTCTCCCACGTCATCCCGGACGCCCTTCGCCGTGCCCAGGCACACCGCGAAGCCGGCCATCGCACGGTGCTCGTCACCGGCACCATCGACCTGATGACCACGCCGCTCGCGCCCTTCTTCGACGAGATCGTCGCGGGCAGCATGCACGTGCGCGACGGCGTGCTGACCGGCTACCTCGCCACTCCCCCGCTGGTCGACGAGGCCCGCGCCTCCTGGCTGCGGCAGTACGCGAAGCAGCACGGCGCCAACCTCAGCCAGTCGTACGGCTACGGCGACAGCCACGCCGACGTACCGTGGCTCCAACTCCTCGGCCACCCGACGGCTGTGAATCCCGACACTCAGCTGTACAGTCATGCACAGGCGAAGCGGTGGGCGATTCAGACCTGGGGTGGTCGTAGCAAACGGGACGACACCGCCGCTCCGAACACGCCAGTGAGTACCTCACCCGAGAAAGGAGAGCAGCAGACCGTAACGTCTGCCGCTGCATCCAATGGCATTTGATATCGACAAGTACACCGAGTCTTCGGTCAACGTCAACTGGAGCGACTTGGACTTCGACGAGTTCAGGACGAACCCGCTGCCCGAGTCGACCCTGCGCTCGCTGCGCTATATGTGCGACATCGAGTACCACACGGTCTGCTACCTGCGCGACATGCTCGTCACGCCGTCGCACAAGGACCCCGAGGTCTCGGCCTTTATGACCATGTGGAACCGTGAGGAGTTCTGGCACGGCGAGGCACTCGCCGCCGTGCTCGGCGCCCACGGCGTCACCGTCGATTTCGACCAGCTCAAGGCCACGCGCCTCAAGCTCGGCTGGAAAGACAAGCTCGACCCCGTGAAGCAGTCGCTCATGGGCAACATCGTGGGCAAGGACTTCATCGCCGTGCACATGATCTGGGGTGCCGCGAACGAGTGGTCGGCCGTCGCCGCCTACAACCGTCTCGCCGAACTCGAGCAGCACCCCGTGCTGGCCGTGCTGCTCAAGCGCATCGCCAAGCAGGAGGCCAAGCACGTCGCCTTCTACGCCACGCAGGCGCGCGAGCGTCTCGGCCGCAGCAAGAAGGCGCGCGTCATCGCCCGCTTCGCGCTCAAGCAGGCGTGGGGTCCCGTGGGATCCAGCGTGATGGAGCCCGAAGAGGTCACCCACGTGATGGGCCACCTGTTCGCCGGCGACGAGGGACTGCGCGAGATCCGTAAGCTCGACGACCACATCTCCCGCATGCCGGGCCTCGAGGGCCTCACGATCGTCGAGACCTCGATGAAGAAGTACGGAGTCGCAGCCTGATCCGCACCGCTACAGCCCCGATGAGACCCGGTCTCGTCGGGGCTTTCGCGTAGCGCCGGCCAGGACGACGAGTCCGAACAGGATCTGGAACACGGTGAACGAGTAGACGCCGCCGCGCTCCCACAGTCCGTCGAGCCGTCCGTCGCCGAGCCCGGAGAAGAGCGCGGCCTCGCTCGCGAAACCCAGAACCGGCAGGGCGAGGCTGGTCACGCGGAACCAGGCCGGCAGCGCCATCCGTCTCGCCGACAGCCCCACCGTCAACGCCAGCAGGTTGCTGAACACGATCGCGAGGTAGGCGCCGCCGGTGTGGAAGACGCCGAGGCCGCCGCCCACGGTCTCGGGGAAGAATCCGACGAGCACGATGCCCACGGCGTGCAGCAGGGCGAACGCCACGAACGCCCAGCGCGCGACACCGTGCAGCAGCACCATGAGCAGGATCGCCCCGAGGGCGACGAGCAGACCCTCGAGCACGAACGCGGTGTTCATCACGGCGGCGAGGGGCGAGTGGATGTCGCGGCCGAGGTAGACGACCTCGGCGCCGGGAGCGCCGAGGTCGCTGATGTAGTTGTAGGTGTAGCTGTACACCGGGTCGCGCCACGCCGCCGCGGCGATCGCCTCGAGCGTGACGTACTGCAGCCCGCCGATGAGGAACGCGAGCGCGCCGACGATGACGCGGGTGCGGTTCGGGGCGGTCATCCCCTCAGGGTACTGCCGTGCCCCGGGAGGTTTCCGCGCCCCGGAATGACGGTCGCGGCCGAACGTCCGGGCGCGAACGTCACGGAACGGCGCGAAGCCCGGTGCGCGCACCCCGCGCGCCGACCTCACACCCGGGTGGCGAACACCACGAGATTGTCTTCGTAGTGCCCGACCTCGCGGTCGAACAGGCCGCCGCAGGTCACCAGGCGCAGCTCGTCGTCGAGCGTCGCGCCGAACACGACGGCGGTCGGGAACTGCGACTTCTTGTAGTTCTCGATGCGGTCAATCGCGTATTCGTGCGGCGAACCGTCGACGCCGGTTACCAGCACGCGGTCGCCGATCTGCAGCTCGGATAGCCGGGAGAACACGGCCGGGCCGGTCAGCGAGTCGACGTGGCCGGCGATCACCGTCGGGCCGTACGTGCCCGGCTTGCCTCCGCCGGTGAACCAACCCACGCGGGAGAAGTCGGTCGGTACCTCCATGGTGCCGTCGGCCTGCAGGCCGAGCGGGATGAGCGATTCCGTCAGGCCCATGCGGTCGATCGCGACGCTCGCGGGCTCGACGCCGACCGGGCGTGGGGACACGGGTGCGGGCGTCGCCGTGGGCGACGACGTCTCCGCGGGCGCCGTGGGTGCCGGTTCGGGCGGCGGCACCGCGGCGCACCCCGCGAGCAGAAGCATGCCGGCCGCGAGCGCGACGCAGCGCGCCCACCCGGGGGTGCCGGGAGAACGCGCCGCGTCGGTCATCGTCAGGCCGACGCGCGGTTGCGGCGCACGGCGACGACGCCGACCGCACCGAGCAGCGCGATGCCGGCGAGGCCCGCGGCCCCGAGGGCAGTAGCGTCAGGACCCTGCGCCGCGGCCGCACCACCGCCGCCGGTCTGCACGCCGCCGACCGGCACCTGGGTAAGCTGGCCGCGCACGACGCCGGCGGTGAACGCGGCGGTGTGGCTGTCGCCGGCGAACGAGGCGGCGTTGCCCTCGAGGGACTTCAGCGAGAAGCCCTGACCGGTGTCGACGCCTTCGACGAGCACGCCGGTGGTGAACGGTCCCTGCAGGCAGCCGGTGCTGGTGCGCGGTCCGTCACCCACCGGGGCGGGGTTCGGGAACGCGATGCGCGGCGGGCCGGCGAGACCGGCCGCGGCCTGGTGGATGTGCGTCGCCGTCTTCGCCGGGCTCTGGTAGTCGCCGGTGACGCCGGTGAGCGTGATGTCGTAGCAGATGATCTCGAGGTCGGAGTTGACCCGGAACGTGAACTGGCCCGTGGCTCCGGCCTCGCCGGGGGTGGCGACGGCGTCGGCGTTGAGCACTTGGTCGGGCGTCGCCATCACGGTGAACGCGCTGGTGAAGCTCGAGGGCTCCGGCACGGCGGTCTCGGCGCTGGCCGGTGCTGCGGCGCCGAAGACGGCGACGGCTGCGAGGGCTGCGACGCCCCCGACGGTGAGAGGACGGATGACATGCTTCGACATGGCGTTGCCTTTCGATACGAGGGCGCCGGACGGGCCCGATGCAGGGGTGTACTGCCGGTCGCACCGCGGCGTTCACAGGAGTCCGAAATTTCTTTTCTGAGCACGTCGATGAACGCCGCGACCCCCGCCGCCGTACACCCCTACGGAGAATCGCCGACCGGCGATCGCTAGGCTGGGAGGGATCGACCGTGCACCTGGTCGCCGAACCGCTACGCGGAAGGACGAGTCTGCTGGACCTTCCGCCCGAGCCCGGCTTCGACCTCTCTACCGCCTACGACGAACACGGCCACGCCCTATTCGGCTTCGCCGTCAACGCGCTGCGCGACCGCGCCCTCGCCGAGGACTGCGTGCAGGAGACCTTCCTGCGCGCGTGGCGGGCGCGCGACCGCTTCGACCCGGCCCGTGCCAGCCTGCGCACCTGGTTGTTCGCGATCGAGCGGAACGTGATCGCCGACGCCATGCGTGCCGCCAAGCGGATGCCCGCGCAGGCGCCCGCCGACGTGCTCGACGAGACCGAAGCGCCGGCGGACGACCCGCTCGACAGCCTCACCCTGCAGGAGGGTCTCGCCAAACTCTCCCCCGAGCACCGCGAGATCGTCGTCGACGTGCACCTCTCCGGCCTCAGCTACGCCGAGGTCGCCGGAATCCGCGGCGTCCCGGTCGCCACGCTCCGCACCCGCGCTTTCTACGCCCTCCGGGCGCTCCGCTCTCACCTCGAAGAAAGGGACGGTCGCCATGTCTGACCCCCTCGACCCCGCCTACCCGACCGATCCCCGCGAACGACGCCGGGCCGAGCTCATCGCCGGCGCCCTCGCCGACGACCTCGACGAATCGGAACGCGCCGAGTTCGTCCGGCTGCGCGCCACCGACCCGACGGTCGACGACGAGCTCGCGCAGCTCGGCGGCATCGCCGAGGAGCTCGCCGCCTCGGGGTGGGACGCGTCCGCGCCATCCGCCGGCCTTCGTGACCGGGTTCTCGGCATCGGGTCGGAGGCACCCGGCAACCCGGTCGTCGCACTTCCCCGCCGTCGTCCCTGGCTCGCGGTCGCGGCCGCCGCCGCGTGCGTCGCGATCGGGGCCGGCGGGGTGCTCACCACGCAGGCGCTCACTGACCGCACCCCCACGGGCGCTCCGGGCGCTCTCGGCGTGGTCGAGCCGATCGAGTTCACCGGCCAGACCTCGGGCGTCGCGATCGACGCCGCGCTGGTCGCGCACACCTGGGGCACCGAGACGCAGCTCACGATCGACGGGCTGCCCGCCGCCGAGACGTTCGACGTCGTGCTGGTCACCACCGACGGCGACGTGCTGTCGTCGGGATCGTTCCTCGGCAGCACCGTCGAGATCGAGTGCGAGATGAACGCGGCGGTCCTCCGTGAGTCGGTGGCCGGTGTGCAGATTCAGGATGACGCGGGCCACGTCGTCGCGAAGGCCGCGGTTCCGCTCGTCGGCTAGGTGCCGCGCACGGGAAACGCCCCGCTCGGCCAGCGATGGCCAAGCGGGGCGGTTGTTTCACTCACCACCTCGGCGGTTGCCGCGGCAGGTGATTCATTTGTACACCGCACATCACGGCACGGTAACGAACTACAGGTAAAGCCCAGGTGACACTTTGCCGCGGGTCAGCGCACGACGTCGTAGACCGCCTTGACCACGCCGTTCGAGTAGGCCCCGTGCTCCACGAGTTCGAGTTTCTGCAGCCGGTCGCCGGTCTCGTCGAACAGGCGCCGCCCCTCGCCGAGCAGTACCGGGAACACCAGCAGGTGGTAGCGGTCGACGAGCCCGGCGGCCGCCAAGGCCTTGGCGAGGGTCCCGCTGCCGTGCACGAGGATGTTGCCGCCCTCGGTCTCCTTCAGCGCGGCCACCTCGTCGAGCGAGCCCAGCACGGAGGTGTTGTTCCACTCCGGGTCCCGCAGTGTCGTCGACACCACGTACTTCGGCATCGCGTTGTACTCGGAGAACTCGGCCATCGTCGGCCAGACCGGCGCGAACTCGTCGTAGCTGATGCGCCCGAGCAGCAGGGCGGTGGCCTCGAGCTGTTCGCGGCCCTTGATCTCGTAGGCTGCGGCGTCGAACGCGACCTGTTTGAACGTCCAGCCGGCGTGCGGGTGCGGGCCGTTGCCCGGCGAGTCGATGACACCGTCGAGGCTGAGGAACTCGGTGACGATGACCTGGCGCATGGGGGTTCTCCTGTCGGTGCGGTTGCCACCCCCTACTATTCCGCCGATCGGCGGTCGGCGACAATGCGGCATGACAGCATGGGGCCATGCAGATCAGCAGTCTCGGCTCGTCGCCTCTCAAAGGGGCGCGCCACAGCGAGCACGAGTCGCTCGACTTCGCGCTCGACGGCCCCGTCGGCGACCGCGAGTTCGCCGTGGTCGACCTCGCGAACCGCCGCGTGCTGAAGACCGTCGAGCACCCCGCGCTGCTCGCCTGCGAGGCGACCTGGATCGACGGCGTGCTGTCGATCACCGTCGCCGGCGAGGAATTCGCCGCGGTACCCGACCCGGTCGGGGACGAGATCGAACTCGACTACTGGGGACGCCCCGCCGTCGTGCGGGTCGTCGACGGCCCGTGGATGCCGCGGCTCGCGTCACTGCTCGGGCGCGACGTCGCCCTCGTGCGGGCCGCGCGCCCCGGCGCCGTCGTCTACGGCGACTCCGTGACGCTCGTCACCACGGGCTCGCTGCTCCGGCTCGCCGCGACCGTCGGGCACGCGGTTCCCGCCAGCCGGTTCCGCGCGACCGCGGTCGTCGATACCGGCGACGACGCCCACGTCGAGGACTCCTGGGCCGGGCGCGACCTGGCCGTCGGCGGCGCGACGGTGCGGGTTGCCGCGGGTATCGCGCGGTGTGCGGTCATCGACTTCGATCCGACAACGGGCGAGTCGGGCACGCGCCTGCTGAAGACGCTCGCGGGATACCGCCTGCGCTCGGGCGACATCGACTTCGGGGTCTACGCGACCGTGGTCGCCCCGGGCACCGTGCGGCGCGGCGATCCGGTGCGGCTGCTCGACCGGTAGTCCGTTTTCCGTCGCTGTCAATGTCGTTGAATCGTCACTACCGCGGGTCGAGAATGGGCGAGGCGCTCGGGGAGGCGCTTCTCTCGACGACCGATCGAAAGGACCACCGGTGACCGACGCGAGCCACGACCTCGGAACCTACGAACCCCTCCAGCTCCACGCAGACCCCTCCGGCCACGCCCGGTACGCTCCCGTCGAGACGGCGGTGCCGGCCGACCTGATGCGGCCCGACGTCAACGTGCGCCGCATCATGTGGACCGGCACCATCTGGTTCGCGGCGGCCGTGGGTGCCGTCGCGCTCGTGCTCGGCCCGCTGCTCTCCTCCGGCTGGCGGCCCGCCCTGCTCACGGGCGGCGTGCGGGTGCTCTGGTGGATGGGATCCGCCATCGTCGCGCTCAGCATCGGGCTCATCGGCTGGTCGGGCTGCCCGATCCTCGAGGGCGACGTGCCCACGGCCAACCGCAACAAGTCGCACACCATGCAGCTCGGCACGATGATGTTCATCGTCGGAAGCGCGCTCGCGCTGTTCGCGGTGCTGCTCGGTCCGCCGGTCTGATCGACGGCTGGCGCATAGCCCCTCCGGGAGTTTGCCGTGACCGCCTACCCCCGGCGTCGGGTGTGCCGTACCGTCGATGGTGGCGTCTGCCATGACAGTGCACGAGAGGAAACCCAATGACGAGCTCACCCCGTGACGGCGAATACACCGACAACGATCCGCTGGAGCAGTCCCCCGCCCCCGCCCGCGACGGCGAGTACGCCGACAACGACCCGATCGAAGAGACCCACACGATCGAGCGCGAGGGCGAGTTCACCGACACCGAGGGTGTCGAGGAATCGCACACGGTCGAGCGCGAGGGTAAGTTCAGCGACTCGGAGATTCCCGGAGAGAACGACTAGCCGTCACCACACCCAGTTCCACGAACACCTGCACGCCGTCGGCGAAGAGGGAGTGACGACGCGCGCCATCGCCGAGGCGATCGGCCAGCGGCTCGGTCTGCCCACATCGTCGGTCGCCCCGGATGCCGCGGCCGACCACTTCGGCTGGATCGGCATGTTCTTCGGCCTCCCGATGGCCGCGTCGAGCACGATCACCCGGCACAAGCTCGGCTGGACGCCGACCGGGCCGACGCTGCTCGAGGACATCGCCGACGGCCCCTACTTCGCGGTCTGATCCTCTTCCCCGCCTCGCCTGCCGGTCGTACGATGGCGGGCGAGGTGATCGCAATGCACGCAACGGTGGGTGAGAGAATCGTCATCCATGGCAAGAACGTCGGGTCCCCCGACCGCCACGGCGAAATCGAAGAGGTGCGCGGACCGAACGGCGACCCGCCCTACCTCGTCCGATTCGACGACGGTCACGAGTCTCTCGTGTTCCCCGGTCCCGACTGCTCGATCGAGGGCTGAGTCAGGCCGCAGAAAACGCCCCCGTGTCGACGATCTCGCCGACCGCGAGCGCGCCCTCGGTCCAGGTGACCGTGACGGTTCCGCAGTTGGGGAATCCCGCCTTGACCAGGTGCCCGGGTGCGAGTTGGCGCAGCAGGGTGCCGAGGACCATACCGTGGGTGACGACCAGTACGTCGCCGTCGGCCTCGCGTGCGACATCCACGATTCGGGTCAAGCCCGAAGTCAGACGGGCGCGCACGTCGGCGGCCGACTCGGCACGGCCGAGCGGGTCGAGGCGCCGCACGGTGTCGATCACCGTCTCGCGTCCGTCGGCCGTCATGGCGGGCCAGGCGGGAGATCCCGGCTCGTACTCGTAGCCGTACTCGGCGAAGACCGGCGTCCAGAGGTGGGCGTTCGGCTTGCCCTCCCAGCCGCCGAGATGCCACTCGCGCAGCTCGGTCATCGGCACGGGTTCTATGCCGGGGTGCCCGGCGAGGGCCGCCGCCGTGGTGGTGCGCGTGCGGGTCAGGTCGCTCGTGAACGCTGCGGCGAGGGGCAGCTCGCGCATCCGCTCGCCGAGCGCGGCTGCCTGTCGTTCGCCGCGTTCGGTCAGCGGCGAATCACACCAGCCCTGCAGCTGGCCGTTGACGTTGAAGAGGGTTTCGGCGTGACGGACGAAGTGGACGCGAGCGTCGCCCGTCATCAGGCTGCGTCGAGGTCCGACGCCAGAAGCTCGAGCAGTTCGTCTGCCACGCGCTCGGCGTCGTCGCCCTCGACGTCGATGGTCACCTCGTCGCCGTGGGCGACCGCGAGGCTGAGGATCGAGAGGATGCTGCGGGCGTCGACGGTCTTGCCCTTGGTCGTCAGCGAGACGGCGTGGCCCGACTTCGCGGCGGCCTGGGAGAAGAGGGCGGCGGGACGGGCGTGGAGGCCGACCGCCGAAGCGATGGAGGTGGTGCGCTGAGCCATGGTGTTGCCTTTCGTGGTGGTGGTTCGAGGGTGGATCGGGTCTACTCGGGCGACGCCCGGGCGATGTGCAGGGCGAGGAACGCGACCTCCTCGTTGGGCAGCGTCGACTCGTGCTCCTTGAGCACGAACGCGCGCACGCGCTCGGCCGAGGCGACGGCCCGCGGGTAGCGTTCGCTCAGGCTGTTGAAAAGGAAGTCGTCCTCGCTGGTGAGCAGGCGGCCCGCGAAGAACCGCTCCGCGAAGAACTGCAGGTGGGTGACGAAGCGCGACGAGTTGAGGTCGCGGCGGTCGACCCGCACGTTGCTCGTGTTCGAGACGATCGTGGTGATCGCGCGGATGAGCTGCACGACGCGCAGCGAGTCGACGCCCGTCTTGCCCACCTCGGCGTTGACGAGGTGGAAGGCGACGTTCGCCGCCTCCTCGTCGGGCAGCTCGATCGCGAGCCGCGCGTTGACCCGGGCGACGGCGCGCACGCCCACCTCGTAGTGCGCCGGGTAGACCGTGCGCATCTCCCAGGCGAGGCGGTTGGCCACGAGCAACCCGCGCCGCTGCCGCTCGGCCGCGAAATGCAGGTGGTCGGTGAGGGCGAGGTAGATGTGGGCGTCGAGCTCCAACCCCTCGCCCTCGGCGTCCGCCACGATGGCGCGCGTCAGTTCGACGAACTCCGCCGGGATCTGCGCGAGCAGTTCGACGAGATTGCGGTGGTCGGCGTCGTCGAGCGAGACGAACACGCGGTCACCCGCGGTCGCCTCGATCTCCGTGCCGGCCTTCTGTCCGAAACCGATTCCTTTGCCGAGGAGCACACGCTCCACGCCGCGCTCGTCTTCGACGAGCACGACGGAAGAGTTGAGCACCTTCTTGATGGTCTGCATGTGTGTCTCCGTCGACGTCGGCAGCAGTTCGGCGACAGACGTCATTCCAGGTCGGTGCCGTTCGAGGCGATGACCTTCTGGTACCAGAAGAACGAGTCCTTGCGGTAGCGGTCGCCGGTGCCGTGACCCAGATCATCCTGATCTACGTAGATGAAACCGTATCGCTTGGAGATCTGAGAACTCGACGCACTGATCAGGTCGATCGGCGCCCAGCTCACATAGCCCATCAGATCCACGCCCTCGTCGACGGCCTGGATCATCTGCTCGAAGTGCGCCCGGAAGTAGTCGATGCGGTACGGGTCGTGGATCTTGCCGTCCTCGAGCTCGTCCCGCATACCGAGACCGTTCTCGACGATGAACAGCGGCTTGCCGTAGCGGTCGTAGAGGTCGATCAGCGAGACGCGCAGACCGACGGGGTCGATCTGCCAGCCCCACTCGCTCGACGGCAGGAACGGGTTCTTCACACCGAGGACGGTGTTGCCGGGAGTGCGCTCGGCGTCTTCGCGCACCGACTCGGTCATCGACATGTAGTAGCTGAACGAGATGAAGTCGACCGGGTGCTCGCGCAGCAGCTCCGCGTCGCCGTCCTCGAACGGGATCGTGACGCCCTTGCGCTGCAGCTGGTTGAGCGCGAGACGAGGGTAGGCGCCTCCCGCCTGCACGTCGGTGCACAGGTAGAGCAGCCGCTCCTTGGCCTGCGTCGCCACGACATCGTCGGGGTGGCAGGTGTTCGGGTAGGTGGTGAGCATGGTGAGCATGCAGCCCATCTGCGCTTCGGGGTAGAGCTCGTGCAGGATCTGCGTCACCGAGGCAGAGGCCACGAACTGGTGGTGCAGCGCCGTGTAGCAGGCCTGTTCGAGGTTGCCCTCGACGGTCTCCTCGATGATGCCGCCCGAGGTGAACGGGTGGCGGATGATGCCGTCGATCTCGTTGAACGTGAGCCACATGTCGACGAGGTGGCCGAAGCGCTCGAAGCAGGTGCGGGCGAAACGCTCGAACAGACCGATCGTGCGGCGCTCGACCCAGCCGTTGTGCTTGAGCGCGAGGGCCATGGGCGGGTCGTAGTGCGACAGGGTGACGAGCGGCTCGATGCCCAGACGGCGCATCTCGGTGAACAGCGCCAGGTAGTAGGCGATGCCCTCCTCGAGCGGCTGCTCCTCCTCGCCGGTCGGGTAGAGACGGGTCCACGCGATCGAGACGCGCAGGGTGGTGAAGCCCATCTCGGCGAAGAGCGCGAGGTCCTCCGGGTAGCGGTGGTAGAAGTCGATGCCGCGACGCTTCGGGTAGTACTCGAGGTCGTCGTCGGCCAGCGCGGCCGTGATGCTCGCCACGGTGTTCTGGTGGTGGAGCGCGTACTCCTTCGGGTCCGCCTTGGGCTTGTAGCTCGCGACATCCGACACCGCCGGCCCACGGCCGCCTTCGCGCCACGCGCCTTCGACCTGGTTGGCTGCGACGGCGCCGCCCCATCGGAATCCTTCGGGCAATGCCATCAGGCGAGCTCCTTTTCTTTCTGTGTGATCGAGACGAGCGAGTCGCCCGCCTTCACCGTGCCGGTCGCGAGAACGGCGACGGAGAAGTCCGCGGAGTTCGTGACCAGTACGGGAGTGGTGGTGTCGTAGCCGGCCGCGGTGATGGCCGCGAGGTCGGCTTCGATGAGCAGCTGTCCGGCGACGACGCGGTCGTCGACCGCGACGTGGGCGGTGAAGGGCTTGCCCTCGAGCTGCACGGTGTCGAGACCGACGTGCACGAGCACCTCGACACCGTCGTCGCCGCGGATGCCCACGGCGTGCTTCGAGTCGAGCAGCGCCGTGACGACGCCGGCGATCGGCGCGAGCACCTTTCCGTCGGTCGGGCGGATCGCCACACCCTCGCCGAGGATGCCGGCGGAGAAGACCGCGTCGTCGACCTCGGAGAGCGGTATGACGGAGCCGGCGAGCGGGCTGACCAGCTGCACCGCGCCGTCGATGGGGGCCGGCGCGGCCGCGGCCGTGTCGCCGAACGCGCGCACCGTGGCCGACTTGTCGTCGCGCCAGATGATGACGGCGACGGTGAACGAGACGCCGACGGCGATCGCCAGGCCGATGATCGCGTTGATGAAGTTCCACGGGTCGAGGGCATCGATGAACATCGAGAAGCTCGCGAGTCCGGGGCTGACGACGGCGAACGCCGCCACCTGGGTGATGCCGAGGTAGGCGCCGGCCGTCATGCTTCCGGCGATGACCGAGATCAGGGCGCGGCGGTTCTGCAGGGTGACGCCGTAGAGCGCGGGCTCGGTGATGCCGAACAGCGCGGAGACGCCACCGGAGATCGCGGTCGCCCGCAGGCCGGCGCTCTTGGTGCGTAGCGCGATCGCGAGGCTCGAGCCGGCCTCGCTGAGGTTGTGGGCGAGCGAGGCGACCAGGTAGAACGGGTCCTTGCCGGTGGCGGCGACGGTGGCGATCGTCGGCGGGATGAACGCCTTGTGCATACCCACCGAGATGATCAGGGGCAGAACGCCGGCCATGAGCATGATGGCGACCCAGCCGAGGGTGTCGTACAGGCCGGTCATCGCGCCGGTGAGCAGGGTTCCGAGCCAGTAGCCGAGCGGGCCGAGCAGGAAGATCGTGGCGGGCGCGACGATGATCAGGCACATGAGCGGCACGAAGAACGTGCGGATCGGGCCCCAGGTGATCTTGGTGAAGAACTTCTCGACGACCGAGAGCAGCAGCACGGCGAGGATCGCCGGGAAGACCTGCGCGTTGTAGTTCACGACCGCGACGGGCGCGCCGAACAACGCGACGCCGCCCTCCTGGGCGACGAGGGCGCTGAAGGCCGGGAAGACGAGCACGCCGACGAGTCCGAGCGCGAGCGGCCGGTTCACGTCGAGCTTCTTGGCCGCCGTGTACGCGACGAGCAGCGGGAGGAAGCCGAAGACCGCGTCGGGGATGGTGGAGAGCAGCTTGTAGTTGTCGGTCGCCGGGTCGAGCCAGCCGACGGCGGAGGCGAGTACGAGCAGCGACTTGAAGATACCCGCGCCGGCGATGGCGGGGATGACCGGCGTGAAGACGCTGACCACGAAGTCCATGACGGTGCCGCCGAGGCGCTTCCAGGAGAAGGGACGGCGAACGGCCGGGGCGTCGGTGTCTGCCGCGACGCCGCCGCGCAGCTTCTCGACCGCGGTGTACATCTCGGCGACCTTGCCGCCGACGATGACCTGCGTCTGGGTCGAGCCGATGACGACGCGGATGACGCCGGGGATCTGCTTCAGGGCGGCTTCGTCGGCCTGGCTGTCGTCGACGAGCGCGAACCGCAGCCGCGTCGAGCAGTGATGCAGGTTCGAGATGTTGCCGGCTCCGCCGACGTGCTCAAGGATCGCCTTCGCGCTCTCCTGGGTACTCATGGTTCCTCCGTTGGAATCGAGGACAATCCGCGCTCCACTGCGCTTCCGGGCACAAAAAAAGGACCCGACCACGAGCTGTAGAGCTCAATCGTCGGATCCTGCCTGCATGACCAGTCACATGTCCGTGAGAACGGTAGCACACGCGAATGGGCGCGTCACATCGACGGCTACCAGGTGCCCTCCGGCGATTTGACGACCGGCACGGCCGCCTGCGACCAGTGCGCCCCGTTGGCATAGTGGCTCGAGGCCCAGGGCGAGGCCCAGATCGCCGATTCGATTTGGGCGGTGGGGGCGGATGACGCGAAGCCGGCGACGATCGCGGAGTATCCGGGGTTTCCGTGCAGCGCCTTCGCGGCATTCTGCGCCGCGATGTCGAGCGAGGCGTAGCTGCCGAGACCGCTGCCGCCGCCCGAACCCCACCCGTTGTTCAGCGGATTGTTGCGGTTCCACCAGTCGTCGGTGCCGTTCTCCTGCCGCATCCAGCGGGTGAACACGGTGACGTTCGACTCGGTGATCGGGAATCCCGCGTAGAGCAGCACCAGCTTCGCCCAGTCGTGGTTCGTGCCGCCGGCGACGAAGCTGTCGTGGCCCGAGACGGAGCTGAACGTGTCGCGCGCCACCGTGATCGTCGACGCCTCGGCTGGCACCGTGACCGACTGCGCGTTCGCCACGATGTACTCGTCGAGGACCTCGTCGGCCGACGACCCGGGCGGGAACGCCAGCACCGTGACGGCGCAGGTCGAGAGGGCGACGATGGATGCCGTGACGGCGAGCGCCGCGCGCACGGCGCCGCGCGCGCTGAGCGACAGCGGGGACGCGCGCAACGCGCGGTAGGAGGGGATCTGAGAAGTCATAGGTAGGGGCGACGAACCAGTACTCGGCTCAAGTCGACCCCCACCATGGCAGGGAACCTTGGCAAAACCCTGAGCGGACGCCCGGAAAGCGCCTAGCCGGCGCTCGCGTCGCTGAGTTGCGCGGGGCATTCGCCGCCCGGCGTGGTCGCCAGTTCGAAGTGCCACATCTCGTTCGCGTAGGTCTGGCAGAGGCCGTAGTCAGCGCCGTGCTGGCTCAGCCAGCTGTTCGCGTCGGTGCGTCCGATGTCGACCGCTTCGCCCGTGACATGCTTCGACCGCTCCGGCCCGAGAACGAACTGGCGCGCGATCTCCTCGCTCGCGTAGTTGCGCACCGCGTCGTCGAACAGCAATTGCTGGTACGCCGCGCTGCGCCATCCGCTCGTCACGACGAACTCGACTCCGTCGGCGATCGCCGCGGTCGCGGCATCCTGCATGGCGGCCCTCAGCGCGGGCTCGAGGTTCGCTATCGCCGGAAGCTCGTCGGCGAACGGGGAGACCGAACCGCCTGACTCGATGAAACCGTCGTCGACACCGAGGTCGCTCCACTGCGCCGGCTGCTCCGTCGGCCAGACGGCGACATCCTCCGGTGCGCCGAGCACGACGACAGTCGCCCAACCGGCGCCCGCGACGAGAACCGTGACGAGCGCCGCGGCCAGCCCGCGTCGACGGCGGTACGGGGAGTGCACGCTCCCCCGCGCCGGTGTTCTTTCGAGAATCTGCATGACGGGCCCTTCAGACGACGGATGGCGCATCTCGCGTGCACCGGTACCGCCAGTCCATCAACCTCGCCGTTGCCACAGCGTCTGCGGTTTCGCATATGCCGCCGATATGCGGCCGGTCAGCGCGGGGCGGGGAACACCACGTGCGCGACGAGGCCGCCCGTCGGCGGCGCTTCGAGCCGCAGCACAGCACCGTGCACCTCGGCGATCCGCGCCACGAGGGCGAGCCCGAGCCCGCTCCCCTCCGGGGCGGAACCGGCGCCGGGAGCGCGCGCCACCCGGCCGGCACCACGCACGAACGGCTCGGTGAGGGTGCCGAGGAGGGACGGTGAAACCACCCCGCCCGAGTTCGCGACCTCCAGCTGCACCGTTCCCCGCGGCCCCGTCGACGTGCGCACCGTCACCCATCCCCCGGGCAGGTTGTGGCGGATGCCGTTGAGCACGAGGTTGCCGACGAGCTGCCGCACGAGAGTGGCGCTGCCGTCGATATCGCCCTCGCCGATTTCGCTGTCGATCGTCAGCCCCGCCGCGGTGGCCGCGGGGCGCAGCTCGTCCACGACGCCGGACACGATCTCGGCCACGTCGACCGGGTCGCGCACCAGCCCCGCCGGATCGTCGAGCGAGGCCAGGGCCAGTAACGCGCCGACCACCTCGATGCCGCGGCGGTTGGTCTCGTCGAGACGCAGCAAGAGCCGCGCGAGGTCGATGCCGGCGGGGTCGGCGAGCGCGACATCCAGCATCGATCTCTCGATCGCGTACGGCGTCCGCAACTCGTGGGCCGCGTTGGCGGCGAAGCGGCGCTGCTCGTCGAGGGAACCCTGCAGGCGGTCGAGCATCGAGTCGAAGGTGTCGGCGAGTTCGCGGAATTCGTCGCGCGGGCCGTCGAGACGCACCCGGTCGTCGAGCGAGCCGTCGGATACCCGCCGGGCGACGCCGTTGATCCGCTGGAGCGGCCGGAGCATGCGCCCCGCGAGGAGCCAGCCGCCGACGAGGCCCATCACGGCGAGCACGGCGAAGACCTGCAGCGCCCGCGGCCAGAGGGCTTCGAGCAGGTCGCTGCGGTTCGGCGAGTACGTCGGCACCTCGACGTAGCCGTCGGGCACAAACCGGATGATGTAGAGCAGCACCACGAAGAAGGCGACCGCGGCGAGGAGCAGGAAACCGGCGTAACTCAGGGTCAGCCGGAGGCGCGCGCTCACGGGTCGCCCCCCTCGGCGGATCCGCCCGCCTCGGCGGATCCGCCCAAGCGGTAGCCGACACCCGCGACGGTGTGGATGAGCCACGGGTCACCGAGCCGCTTGCGCAGCGACGAGATGGTGATGCGCACGGCGTTGGTGAACGGGTCGGCGTTCTCGTCCCACGCCTTCTCGAGCAGGGTCTCCGCGCTCACGACGCCGCCGCGGGCCGTCATCAGCACCTCGAGCACCGAAAACTGCTTGCGGGTCACGGCGACGTACCGGCCGTCGCGGTACACCTCGCGGCGGAAAGCGTCGAGGCGGAGCCCCGCGAACTCGCGCACCGGCGGCGCGCTCTCCGCCGGCCGCCGGCCGAGAGCGCGGAGCCGCATCACCAGCTCGCGCAGCTCGAACGGTTTCGTCAGGTAGTCGTCGGCGCCGATCTCGAACCCGCGCACCTTGTCGTCGAGCAGGGCGGCCGCGGTCAGCATCAGGATGCGCGTCGGCAGCCCGTCGGCGACGATGCGACGGGCGACGTCGTCACCGTGAGTGCCCGGGATGTCGCGGTCGAGCACCACCGCGTCGTACTCGTTCACCGCGAGACGTTCGAGCGCCGAGTCGCCGTCCCCGACGATGTCGGCCGAGATCGCCTCCAGCCGCAAACCGTCGCGGATCGCCTCGGCGAGGTAGAGCTCGTCCTCGACTATCAGTACCCGCATGCCCCCATCGTAGAGACGGCCGGATATCGCGGGCGTATGGATCAGGCCGCGCCCGCCCGCCACTTCAGGCTGAGCCAGACGCCGACGACGAGGTTGGTCACGAACGGCACGACGAAGAACAGAATCAGGGCGAGGATGCCGGTCTCCTCGCCGCGCAACAGGAAGATCAGGGCCAGCGCGACGACGGCCGCCGCGACCGAGGTCCAGATCGCGCGCTTCTTCTCGCCCGGCGTCCAGGCCGAGCTGACCCCGACGAGGACGAGCGCGGCGATCCACCCGATGCCCGGGAACACGTACCCGCCCACGACGAGCAACGCGACCGTGATCGCGAGGTACGCACTCGAGCGCTTGGCCGGGCGCGGCGGCACTCCGGCGAGCGCCTCGGCGGCGATGGCGGCGGGGTCGCCGAGCTCGGCGATCCGGGTCTCGGCCGCGGAATCGTCGAGCCCGACCAGCTCTTCTCTGATGCCCGAGACGATGTCGTCGCGCAGGTCGGCAGGCGCGTCGGCGAGGGCGATGCGCAGTCGTTCGAGATAGCGGGTGGCAGTGTTCGACGCTACGGGGTTCATTCGTGACTTCCGTTTCCGACTAGATCGCTGACCGTGTGCGCGAAGGGCGCCCACTGGGTCCTGAATTCTTCGAGTTGGCGCTCTCCCGCGGGCGTGAGCCCGTAGTACTTGCGCGGGCGGTCGGACTCGGCGGCCTGGTCGCTCAGCACCACGAGCCCCTGCGCACGCAGCCGCCCGAGAATCGGGTACAGCGTGCCGATGCTCGCGATGAGTCCGCGGGCGATCAGCTCCTCCGACAGTTTCCAGCCGTAGGTCGCCTCGCGCTGCAGCAGGCCGAGGATGCAGAACTCCACGACTCCCTTGCGCAGTTGCGCCCCGATATCCGTTGCCATGCATTGCACGTTACCTTGCGATGCAAGATAAGTCGAGGGCGTGGTCAGAGTTCGCAACTCCGGCTGGATTTCGGATGCCGCGTCCGGCGCCGCTCAGATCACCGGGTTACCGCGGCTGCGACATCCCCCCGGCACTTTCTGCCTGAGTTGCGACAGCGCCGTTACTCCTCGACCCACTCCAGAAGGTCGCCCGGCTGGCACTGCAGCACCTCGCACATCGCCTCGAGGGTGCTGAAGCGCACGGCCTTGGCGCGGCCGTTCTTGAGCACGGCGACGTTGGCGGGGGTGAGCCCGATGCGGTCGGCGAACTCCCCCACGCTCATCTTGCGCTTGGCCAGCTCGACATCGATCCGCACGACGATGGGCATCAGATCACGATGTCCATGTCGGCGCGCAGCTCGGTCGCCTGGCGCAGCAGGGCGCGCAGCACGACGACGAGCAGGACGAAGACGGCACCGACGAGTACCATGCCGAACAGCAGCACGGGGATACCGGGATCCCGCTCCGGCGAGAAGTAGATGACGACGACGAGGTACGCGGCCGTGCCCGCCAGCAGCACCCAGCCGGCGACGAACGACCAGACGATGCCGTTCACCCAGCCCAACGACGACTCGCTGAAGATTCGGTCCGCCTTGACCGCGGTGAGCAGCTTCCAGGTGCAGACGATGACGACCTGCAGGCAGAGGGCGCCGAGTTCGGCGGCGACGAGCAGCACCCACCCGAGGTGCGCGTACTCACCTCCGCCATCGCCGCTCACGAATTGACCCGGCAGGCTGAGCAGCTGCATCAACAGCAGAAAGGCGAAGAGCGCGACGAGGAAGATCCTGAGCAGTACCACCGGCAGAGTGAGTCTCGACATGCATCGATAGTCGCCCTGAATCTATCGAAAGTCAATAGGTATTGCCGGGACCGAACCAGACAGTGGTGTCAGGCGGCAGCGCTCCCGCGTCGAGCGGGCCGCTGGTGAGCAGCGCGTCATCGCGGTCGAGCACGAACGGCAGCAGGCCGAAGTTCGTGACGACCTCCCAACCGTTCGGCCGACGGAACCGCAGCACGTCGTCACGCCCGGTGTCGACCCAGGCGAGCCGTTCGGCGGACTGCAGTTCGCGGCGCAGCGCGAGGGCGCGGCGGTAGAGCGAGAGAGTGGATGACGCGTCCGCTTCTTCGCGCTCCACCGAGTAATCCGCGAACCACGGGGGTTGCGGCAGGTGGGCTCCGTCGGGCCCGAACCCGAACGAGCTGCCCGACGCCGTCCAGGGCAGCGGCACGCGACATCCGTCTCGCCCGTAGTCGGTGCCCTCGCTTCGGAAGAAGGTGGGGTCTTGCCGGTCCTCGGGCCCGATCTCGGCGACCTCGTGCAGGCCGAGTTCTTCGCCCTGGTAGATGTAACTCGCCCCGGGCAGCGCGAGCATAAAGAGCGTCGCGGCCCGCGCCCGCCGTTCGCCACGCCCGCGGTCGAGCACGGGGTCCACTCCACCGGAGATCACCCAGTCGGTGCCGTGCTTGCGCACCGGGGCGCCGCCCGCGTCGCGGTCGGGGTGCGGGAGCCCGTACCTCGTCGCGTGGCGCACGACGTCGTGGTTCGACAGCACCCAGGTGCTCGACGAGCCCGACTGCTCCGCGAGCTCGAGGTTGTCGACGACGATGCGGCGGAACTGCGCGGCGTCGAAGTCGGCGAGCAGCAGGTCGAAGTTGAAGGCCTGGCCGAGGCTGTCGCGGCTGGCGTAGAGAGGCACGCGCGACCGGTGGACCCACGCCTCGGCGACGGCGGTGCGGGGCGGGTCGTAGGAATCGAAGACCCGACGCCACTCCGCGTAGACCTCGTGCACGTCATCCCGGTCGACCATCGGGTGCAGGCCGTCGACCGGCAGGGCGTCGAGTTCGCTGCGCGAGAGCAGCGGCTCGGTCAGGTCTTTCGTGAGCATGTGCGCCACGTCGATGCGGAACCCGTCGACACCGCGGTCGGACCAGAAGCGCAGGGTGGTGACGAAGTCGGCACGCACCTCGGGGTTCGCCCAGTTGAGGTCGGGCTGCTCGACGGCGAAACTGTGCAGGTACCACTGGCCGTCGGCCACGCGTTCCCACGCCGGCCCGCCGAACATCGACACCCAGTCGGTGGGTGGCTCCGCGCCATCCGGACCCGTGCCCTCACGGAAGAGGTACCGCTCACGGGCGGCGGACCCGCGGCCGGCATCGAGCGCCTCCTGGAACCACTCGTGCTGGTCGGAGGTGTGGTTCGGCACGATGTCGACGACGATCTTGACGCCCCGCGCGTGCAGCGCGGCTACCAGCTCGTCGAAGTCGGCGAGGGTGCCGAGGCGCGGGTCGACGTCGCGGTAGTCGGCGACGTCGTAGCCGCCGTCGGCGAGCGCGGACGGGTAGAACGGGCTCAGCCAGACGGCGTCGATGCCGAGCCGCTCGAGGTAGTCGATCCGCGAGGTGATGCCGGCGATGTCGCCGAGCGCGTCACCGTTCGAATCGGCGAAACTGCGCGGGTAGATCTGGCAGACCGCGCCCTGTCGCCACCATTCCTCGGTCGGCTCCATCGCCCATCCCTTCACCACGCTGCTGAACTGTGTCTGCACGATACTCTGCAGCGCCTGCGGGGCCAACTCGGCGGACTACAGCACGTGGTGCCGCCCGCTCGGCAGCACGAGCGGCTTTCCCGTCAGCGGGTCGCCGATGACGCGGCTGTCGAGGCCGAACACCTCTTTCACCACCACCTCGGTGATGACCTCGCCCGGTCCGCCGATGGCGTGCACGCGGCCGTCGCGCACGGCGACCAGCTCGTCGGCGTAGCGGGCTGCGAGGTTGAGGTCGTGGAGCACCATCACGATCGTGGTGCCGCGTTCGCGGTTGAGGTCGGTGAGCAGGTCGAGCACCTCGATCTGATGGGCGACATCGAGGAACGTCGTCGGTTCGTCGAGGAGCAGGATGTCGGTCTCCTGGGCGAGCGCCATGGCGATCCAGACGCGCTGCTGCTGGCCGCCCGAGAGCTCGTCGACCGAGCGGTCGGCGAGGTCGGAGATGCCCGTGGCGGCGAGCGCGTCGGCGACGGCCTCGTAGTCGCGCGGGCTCCAGCGGGCGAGCATGCGCTGGTGCGGATGGCGTCCGCGGCCGACCAGGTCGGCGACGGCGATGCCCTCGGGGGCGACGGGGCGCTGCGGCAGCAGGCCGAGGGTGCGGGCGATCTCCTTCGAGTGCTGCTGCTGCAACGAGGTGCCGTCGAGCATGACCCGGCCCTCCTTCGGCGGGAGCAGCCGGGCGAGGGCGCGCAGCAGCGTCGACTTGCCGCAGCCGTTCGCGCCGACGATGACGGTGATCTTGCCCGGTGCGATGGCGAGGTCGAGCGACTCGACGACGAGGCGGTCGCCGTAGGCCAAGGTGATGCCCTCGGCGGCGAGTTGGTGGGCGTGGGTCATATCGAGCCTCCCGTGCGGTTCGATCGGATGAGGAGGTAGACGAGGTACGGGGCACCGAGCACACCGGTGATCACGCCGACCGGGTAGCGGTTGTCGAACGCGAACTGCCCGACGAGGTCGGCCGAGAGCACCAGCAGCGCGCCGACGAGGCCGGACGACAGCGCGAGGGACGCGCCGGGCCCGACGATGCGCGCCGCGATCGGGCCGGCCATGAACGCGACGAACGCGATGGGGCCGCTCGCCGCGGTGGCGAAGGCGAGCAGCGCGACGGCACCGACGATGAGCACGACGCGGGTGCGCTGCACGTGCACGCCGAGGGCGGCGGCCGAATCGTCGCCGAGGCGCAGCGCACCGAGGTGGCGCTCGTGCAGCAGCAGAACGGGGATCAGCACCACGCACGCCAGGGCGACCGGCATGATCTTCGACCACGAGGCGCCGTTGAGACTTCCCGTGAGCCACTGCATCGCCATCTGCAGATCCCACGACGCGGCGCGCGACAGCACGTAGGAGACGACGCTGTCGAGCATCGCCGCGACGCCGATGCCGATCAGGATGAGCCGGGTGCCCGCGAAGCCTTTGCGGTTGGCGAGCAGGTAGATCGCCGCCGCGGTGAGCAGGGCGGCCCCGAGGGCGAGCAGCGACACGGCGGACTCGGTGAACCCGAACACGATGATGCCGACGACCGCGGCGGCACTCGCGCCCGAGCTAATTCCGATGATGTCGGGGCTCGCGAGCGGGTTGCGCAGCATGGTCTGGAAGGTGACGCCGGCGATGCCGAAGCAGAAGCCCGTGATCAGGCCGAGGGTCGCCCGCGGCAGGCGCAGCTCGCCGACCGTGAAGGATGCGCCGGGAACCGTCTCGCCGAGGATGACGCGCACGACCTTGTCGATTCCGTAGAACGTGTTGCCGACCATGAGGCTGAGCAGGAACACCGCGAGCACCGCCGCGGCGATCCCGCCGGTGAGCGCGGCGCGACGCCGGACGCGCGCTCGGCGGCCCGCGACGAGAGCGACGCCGCTCACAGCTCGCGCACTCTCTGCCGGCGGACGATCCAGATGAAGAAGGGGGCGCCGATGAACGCGGTGATGATTCCGACCTCGATCTCCTGGGGGCGCGCGACGACCCGGCCGACGACGTCGGCGGCCACGAGCAGGGCCGCGCCGACGACCGCGGAGAACGGCAGGAGCCAGCGCAGGTCGGTTCCGACGATGAGGCGGCAGAGGTGTGGGACGACGAGGCCGACGAAGCCGATCGGGCCGGCGATGGCGGTCGCCGCACCGCAGAGGATGACGGCGCCTGCGGCGGCGATCAGGCGGGCGCGGAGCACGTTCTCGCCGAGGCCGGCCGCGAGGTCGTCGCCGAGCGCGAGCATGTTCATGCCGCGCGCCGAGAAGAAGCAGATGGCCGCGCCGACGACGAGGAACGGAATGATCAGGCCGACGCGGTCCCACGTCGCTCCCCCGACGCCGCCGATCTGCCAGAAGCGGAACGTGGTCAGCACGTCGATCCGGGGCAGCAGGATGGCGCTGATGAGCGAGCTGAACGTGGCCGAGATCGCGGCCCCGGCGAGCGCGAGTTTGAGCGGGGTCGCGCCGTCACGGCCGAGCGACCCGACGGTGTAGACGAAGGCGGCGGCGAGCGCGGCGCCCCCGATGGCGACCCAGATGTAGAGGAACGGGTCGGACATGCCGAAGAAGGCGATGCCCGTGACCACGGCGAGTCCGGCACCGGTCGAGACGCCGAGGATTCCGGGGTCGGCGAGCGGGTTGCGGGTGACCGCCTGCATCGTCGCTCCCGAGAGCGCGAGAGCCGCGCCCACGAGCAATGCGAGCACGGTTCGCGGGATGCGCTTGATGACCGCGGCCTCCGAGATGCCGTCGGTGGTGCCGCCGAGGGCGGAGAACACCTCGCTGAACGAGACCTCCCGGGTGCCGAAGGCGACCGAGAGCACGAACAGCAGCGCGAGCACGGCGAGGCCCACGAATAACCAGATCAGACGAACTGCCGTCGAACGTCGCAAACGAGCGACGTCCGACGGCAGGACGCTGGGGTGAGGCTGGATCAACCGGCGAACGGCGCGGCCAGGAGACCGAAGTACTCGTCGACGCCCCATCCGATGGAGAGCGGCGACGGGTTGGCGGATGCCGCGAGCGGCGTTCCGTTCTCGAACACCACGATGTTGCCGGCGGCGATCGCGGGGATCTGCGAGAGCAGGGGGTCGGCCTGCAGGTCGGCGACGATCGTTCCGCCGGCGTCGCCGTAGGTCACGAACACGTCGACGTCGGAGAAGCGGTCGGCCTCTTCGGAGCTGACGGTGACGTAGAACTCGTCGGTGCCCTCGGACTCCTCGGTGACGATCTCGGGCATGGGCAGACCGTGGTCGGCGAGGAAGCCGGGACGCGTGTCGTGGCTCGTGTAGAAGCCGATCTGGCTGAAGTCGGTCGGGTCGATGAAGGAGAACAGCACCTTCTTGCCCTCCAGCTCGGGGTGGTTCGCGAGTGCGGCGTCGGTCTCGCTCTCGAGGTCGGCGACGAGCTGCTCGCCCTCTGCTTCGAGGCCGAGGGCCTTCGAGTTGAGCAGCGTCATCTCGCTGAGCGATGCTCCCCATGCGACATCCGGGTACGCCACGACGGGGGCGATCTTGGAGAGGGTGTCGTACTCCTCCTGGCTCAGCCCCGAATAGGCGGCGAGGATGACGTCGGGCTCGGTGTCGGCCACGGCCTCGAAGTCGATGCCGTCGGTCTCGTCGAACAGCACGGGCGTTTCGGCGCCGAGCTCCTCGAGTGTGTCCTCGACCCACGGCAGCACGCCGTTGTCGTCGTCGTCGCCCCAGGTGACCTTGCTCATGCCGACCGGCACGATGCCGAGGGCCAGCGGCACCTCGTGGTTCGACCAGGCGACGGTCGCGACGCGTTCGGGCTTCGACTCGATGGTCGTGGTGCCGTAGACGTGCTCGATCGTGACGGGGAAGACACCGTCGCCGGCGGCGGCCTCGGTGTCGTCCGCGGCGGGTGCGCAGGCGGAGAGGGAGAGGGCGACTGTGGCGACGGCGACGACGCCGAAGATGCGGAGGGAGCTCAAGCTGTTCCTTCGGTAGGGGGCTGTGTTATGTAAGGCTTACCTACCCTAATGGTAGATTGGGGGCGATGTGCACCCCCATTGACGATGATCTCGCCGCGGCCCTCGCCCCCGACCGCCTCTCCCTGTGGACGGCCGACCGGGGACCCCAGCCGTCGACGGTCTACGTGGAGCGTGCCGACGGGGTGCCGATCGCCGCCGTGCTGGCCACCCGGCGACCGGCGACGGCGGCGACGAAAATCGCCGACGTCTGGCTGTCCGACGGCGCCGGAGCCGAGGCCGCCCTCGCGAAACTCGTCGATGCCGTGGTCGACGAGTCGCTCTCCCGCGGCGACGTCGCGGTGAAGTGGCAGGGCGTCGTCGCGTCGCCGGAGCGCTACGGCTTCACCCCTCTGCGCACGCCCTACGCCTCCGCGCCCGGCACCGAGGGAGTCGCCGGGTTCGTCCGCTGGCTACGGCCGGTGCCGCACGACGAACCGCCGTACTACTCGCAGACCAGCACCTTCACCTGCGGCGCGGTGACCGCGCTGCTCGCGTCCGAGATCCGCGGCTCGGGCGGCTTCGGCGCTGACGCGGGCAATCGCGACCGCGAACTCGATTTCTGGCGCACGGCGAGCAACTATCCGACCTGCGAACCGGTGGGGTTGGCTGTCGCCCTCCGCGAATCATTGGATGACGCGGCCGGCACGAATCCCGTCGAGGTGTTCCTCGACCACGACGGTCCGGTGCTGCTCGAGTCGTACACCGCGGCCTTCGACCGGTCATTCCGCGCCGAGCTGCAGGCGAACTCCCTGCAGAAGGCGCTCGGGTCCGACATCGCCGTGCGCCGCGAGCGCGTGTCGGTCGCCGAGATCGAGTCGCGCCTTCGGGACGGCGAACTGGCACTTCTGCTCATCGACCTCGAGCCGATGTACGGGTTCACCGTGCCGCACTGGGTGCTGGCGCACTCCGCCGGCGACGGCGTGGTCGTCATCGACGATCCGTGGATCTCGGTGAACTGGGGCGAGACCTGGGTCGACGCGCACGAGCTGCCGATAGCGACGGCCGACCTCGACCGCATGCTCGCCTGGGGAGACGACGGCTACCGCGGCGTCGTGTTCCTGCGCCGCCCCTAGGCGCGCAGTCCCGCCAGGAACTCCCGCACCGCGAACGTCACGAACCCGGGGCGCTCGTCGAGCAGCCCGTGGCCCGCGCCCGGCACGATGCAGAGCTGCGCGCCCGGGATCGACTCCGCCATGAGCGCGCTGTGGTCGAGCCGGATCACGTCGTGGTCGCCCGCCATGATCAGCGTCGGCGATTCCACGCGCGCGAGGTCGGCGGGCGCGATCGCGGGTTCCGTCGTCCACAGGCGCGTCAGCTTCTCCATCACGACATCGGCGTGTTCGGGACCGTCGGGCGACAGCTCGTCGTACCACTGGCGGGCGCGGTCGGGGTCGGCCGCGACATCCGCCCCCTCGTTCTTCTCGGCCTCGCCCGAGCTCGCGACGAAACCGGCCGGGTCGAGATTGCCGCTGATCGAGACGAGAGACCGGATGCGGCGGGGATGCTGCAGCGCGACGAGCAGACCGATGATCGCGCCGTCGCTGAAGCCCACGATGTGCGCGTCGGCGAGCCCGACCTCGTCCAGGTAGGCGATCGTGTCGGCGACGCTCTCGGCGTAGCCCATCGGGCCCGCGCGGTCGGGCGAGCGGCCGTGACCCGGGCGCTCGGGGGCGTAGACCGTGTAGTCGCCGCTCAGCGCCTCGAGCTGCGGGCGCATCATCTCGATCGAGCAGAAGCCCCCGTGCAGCAGGAGCACGGGCTCCCCCGCCCCGTGGATCTCGTGGTAGATCGGGGTGCCGCGCACGGTCGTCATGGTCATGCCGAGTGATCCTACAGAAACGGCCCGGCCCCCTGAGGGACCGGGCCGTTTCCGACTACTTGGCGACCAGGACGGGGTCGTCTGCCGGCGGGACGGGGTGGGAGCGCTCGAGCGAGGCACCCTCGACGTCGACGTTCGGCAGGATGCGGTCGAGCCACTTCGGCATCCACCAGGCCGCGTCACCGAGGAGGTGCATGACCGCCGGGATGATGAGCAGGCGCACGACGAACGCGTCGAGCAGCACGCCGAGCGCGAGGCCCAGACCGATCGACTGGATCATGACCGAGTTGGAGAACATGAATCCGCCGAAGACGGAGATCATGATCAGCGCCGCAGCGATGACCACGCTGCGGCCGGCGTGCAGACCGCGCTGCACCGCGAGGCGCGACGGCGTGCCGTGGGCGTACGCCTCGCGCATGCCGCTGACCAGGAACAGCTGGTAGTCCATCGCGAGTCCGAACAGGATTCCCACCACGAGGATCGGCAGGAAGCTCAGGATCGGGCCCGGATCGTGCACACCGAAGACCGGCGCGAGCCAACCCCACTGGAATACCGCGGTGATGCCGCCGAAGGCCGCGAAGAGCGAGAGCACGAAGCCGAGGGTCGCCGTGACCGGCACGAGGATCGAGCGGAACACGAAGATCAGGATGATCAGCGAGAGTCCGACGACGACGAGCAGGTAGAGCGGCAGGGCGTCGGCGAGCTTCTCGCTGACGTCGATGTTGCCCGACGCGTTGCCGGCGACGCCGAGGGTGGCGACACCGTCGATCTCGAGGCCGCGCAGGTCGCGCACGAGCTGCTCGGTCGACTCGCTGGTCGGGCCCTCGCCGGGCACGACCTGGAAGGCGAGCAGCATGTCGTCATCCGACGCGCCGATCGGGGCGATGGCGACGACGTCGTTCTCGGCCTTCAGGATGGTGCCGATGCGCACCTGCTCCGAGATCAGCGTGTCGTCGGTGACGGCCTCGTCGAGGTCGGCCACGACGATGAGCGGGCCGTTGACTCCCGCGCCGAACTTGTCGTCGATGAGCTTGTACGCCTTGTAGGCGCTCGAGTCGACCGGCTCGGACGATCCGGCCGGCAGACCGAGCCGCATCGAGAGCGCGGGGATCGCGACGATGAGCAGCACGGCGATACCGGCGACCACCGTGATGACGGCGCGCACGGTGTTCATCGGCTTCTGCGGCACGCGCGACTTCTCGTCGGCCTTGCCGATGCGGGCGCGGGCCTTCTTCGTCAGGATCTTGTCGCCGACGAGGCTGAGCACGGCGGGCGTGAGCGTCACGGCGATCAGGATCGCGACGAGCACGCAGATCGCGCCGACGGTTCCCATCAGGCCGAGGAACGGGATGCCGGTCAGGTTGAGGGCCAGCAGCGCGATGAGCACGGTGGAGCCGGCGAAGACGACCGCGTTGCCCGAGGTGCCGTTCGCGAGTCCGATCGACTCCTGGAGCGGGACGCCGTTGCGCAACTGGGTGCGGTGCCGGTTGAGGATGAAGAGCGAGTAGTCGATGCCGACTGCGAGGCCGAGCATCACGCCCAGCACCGGGGTGACCGAGAGCATGGTGACGGTTCCCGACAGCGCGAGCGAGGCGAGCACGCCGACTCCGACGCCGATGATGGCGTTGATCAGCGGCAGGCTGGCGCCGATGAGCGTGCCGAGCATGACGAAGAGCACGATCGCGGCGAAGATGACGCCGCCGATTTCTCCCGGGCCGAGGATCTCGGGGATGCTCGCGGCGATGTCGTTGGACACCTCGACGTCGACGCCGTCGATGTCGGCGTCGTTCATCGCGTCGACGATCGCTTCCTTCGCTTCGGCGGGCACGAGGTTCAGCGACTTGTCGAACTGGATGCCGGCGACCGCGGTGGTGCCGTCGTTCGAGACCTGGCGGATTTCTGCGGCGAGGTCGAGCAGCGAGGCGCCGTCCTCGAGCGTGGTGGACTGCGTCTCGAGTTCGGTGCGGCCCTCGTCGAGGGTGGTCTGCTGGGCCTCGATCTGCGCGGTTCCGGCGTCGATCTGGGCCTGTCCGGCCGCGATCTGCGCCTGCGCGGCGGCGGAATCGCCGGCCTGTGCGGCGAGCGCGTCGAGCTGAGCCTGTCCGGCGGCGATCTGGGCCTTCGCGGCGTCGATCTGGGCCTGGCCCGCCTCGAGCTGCGTGGTCGCATCGGCGATCTGCTGACGGCCGGCGGCGATCGTGTCGGCCTGCCCGTCGATCTGCGCCTGGGTGTCGAACGGGTTGGTGGTCGCCTTCACGTCGTCGAGCTCTTCGGTGTCGGTGAGCAGGTCGCCGATGGCGGTCTGCTGCGCCTCGGTGAAGGGCTCGTCGTCAGACGTCGTGAAGACCACGGTGCCGCGGCCACCGCTGGCGGCCGGGAACTCGTCGGCGAGCTGGTCGCTCACCGTCTGGGTCGCGGTGCCGGGGATGCTCACCGCGGAGGAGAGCGTGCCGCCGAACAGCGCGAACGCGCCGCCGGCGAGGGCGAGAATCGCCAGCCATGCGACGATGACCAACCATGCTCGACGGGCGGAGAACCGACCGATTCGGTAGAGAAGGGATGCCATGTTCCTCAGGATCTTTCTAAATGGGCGGGCGTTGTGTTGTCGATCTCACGTCGCGTCATCGGGAAGAGAGAGGTAAGCAGGGGGGGCTAGTAGCCGCGGCGGATCGTCTCGATCAGGCGGTCGAGCAGTTCGGCCCAGACGGCGCGTGATGCGTCGTCGAGGCCGGCTCCGGTCTGGGCGATCCAGTGGGCGGATGTCACGGCGAGACCGTTGATCAGGGAGCTGACGAGCACCGCCGCCTCGAAGTCGTCGATCTCGCTGGCGCGACCCGAGATCTCGAGGGTGAGCTGGTCGGTCGCCCGGATGAAGATGTCGTTCATGGCGTGGTGCGCGTCGCCACCCGTCCCGAGCACGCCGCAGAGATAGGCGATGACGGTCGGCAGGTCGATGTGGCGCAGCACGGTGGTGATGTCGGCGAAGAGGGTGACGCGGCTGCCATCGGCGGCCGGGGTCGCCGCGCTCTCGGCCCGGAACTCGTCGATGACGTCGCTGAGCACCCGGGCGCACGTGGTCATGACCACGTCGTCGAGCGACGAGAAGTGATTGAAGACCGTGCGTCGTGACACGTCGGCGCGCTCGGCGAGCTCGTCGACGCTGAACCGGGCCTCTCCCCGCTCGCGGATGAGCGAGTCGGCGGCGTCGATAATCGCCAGACGGTGGCGCGCCTTGAGTTCGGCGCGCCGGTCGGGGGCGATCACGGCGGAAGTCACGTACTTACACTAAGTGCAACGACGCACGCAGTGCACAGAAATCCCACGGTTTTTGCTGCGATTTCGCTGGGAACCAGCGACGCCGTCGGCCCGGTACGGTTGATTCATCCCCGCCGTCTCGCACCGAGACTCAGCGCAGACCCCGAGGAGATCCCATGTCGGTCGGCTTGCTCGCCGTAGTCGATGACATCCTGACCGCCGCCCTCAAGGCGAGCGCGAAGACCGCAGGAGTCGTCATCGACGACGCGGCCGTCACACCCCAGTACGTCCAGGGCCTCACGCCGGCCCGCGAACTCCACGTCGTCAAGTGGATCGGGCTCGGCAGCCTCTTCAACAAGTTCATCATCATCATCCCGTTGGCGCTCCTGCTCTCCGCGTTCGCGCCGTGGGTCCTGCCGTTCCTGCTCATCATCGGCGGCACCTACCTCTGCTTCGAGGGAGCAGAGAAGGTCATGGAGTGGTTCGGCGTGCACCACGCCGTCGAGGACGCCGGTGCGCGCGACGAGAAGAAACTGATCTTCGGCGCTATCCGTACCGACCTGATCCTCAGCACCGAGATCATGCTCATCGCCCTGGCCGAGCTCGACCCCGACTTCGGCATCTGGATGACGCTCGGCGCACTCGCCGTCATCGGCCTGGCCATGACGATCGTCGTCTACGGCGCGGTCGCCCTCCTCGTGAAGATCGACGACATCGGTCTCGGCCTGATGAAGAACCCGGCACGTAAGGTGCGCCGCACGGGTGCGCGCATCGTCGCCGCGATGCCCACCGTGTTCCGCGTGATCAGCATCGTCGGCACGGTCGCGATGCTCTGGGTCGGCGGACACCTCGTCATCGCCAACCTCGCCGAGACCTTCTGGCACGGACCCTACGACCTCGTGCACGCCGTGACCCACGCGATCGAGGCCGCCGGCCCCGTCGTCGCCTGGATCGTCGACACGGCGATCTCGGCCGTGTTCGGTCTCGTGCTCGGCATGATCGTCGTGGGCATCGTGCTCGGGATGACGCGGCTGCTCAAGCGCAAGAACCCGGCCGCCGCGGCGCACTAGGCCGCGCTACTCCAGCTTCTCGAGCTCGGCGAGCGCCTCCCGGGCGCGCGCGATGCGGTCCGCCTCGGGCTCGTCCCACCAGTACGGGCCGCGTTCGCCGAGCCCGTGTTTCGCGAGGCCGACGCGCGTGCGCGCCGCGGCCACGGCGTCGGTGTCGCCGGCGCGCTTGGCGACGCCGACTCCGGAGCGACCACGACCGAGATGCGACTTCAGCGCCTCGACGAGGTCGGCGGGCAGGCACGGGTCGGTGCGACGCCAGCGCCGGCCGCCGATGACCATCCACCGGGCGTCATCGTCGGCGTGCGTCATCCGGGCCCTCGTGTTCTGTGACCTGAAACTGTCGGGAAAACACAAAAGGCCCGGATGACCGGGCCTGTGGTGCACCCCCCCGGACTTGAACCGGGAACCCACTGATTAAGAGTCAGTTGCTCTGCCAATTGAGCTAGAGGTGCGTAGCGCTTGAACTTTCCGCGCCGAGAATCGAGATTAGCATAAGTAATAACCACCCTGCGACACGAGGAGCACCATGACCGCCACGAAACTCGAAATCGGCGCGAAAGCTCCCGACTTTTCCCTGCAGAATCAGGACGGGGAATCCGTTTCGCTGTCTGATTTCTCCGGCAAGAAGGTGATCGTCTACTTCTACCCGGCGGCGGGTACGCCCGGCTGCACGACGCAGGCCTGCGATTTCCGCGACAACATCAACTCGCTGAAGTCGGCCGGCTACCAGGTGCTCGGAGTCTCGAAGGACACCGTCGCCGACCTGAAGAAGTTCCAGGCCGAGCAGGGGCTGAACTTCCCGCTGCTGAGCGACCTCGACCTGACGGTTCACAACCTCTACGCCGCGTACGGCGAGAAGAACCTCTACGGCAAGGTCGTCACCGGCGTGCTGCGTTCCACCTTCGTCATCGACGAGAGCGGCGTCATCGAGCTCGCGTTGTACAACGTCAAGGCCACCGGCCACGTCGCGAGCCTGCGCAAGAAGCTGGGCGTCGACGCGTAACGCTGCCTGATCGGCGCGGCGCTGTCGGTTGACCGGCAGCGCGGCGCCGAAACAGCAGCCTGACTTACGCGTCGCGCTGCGACGTCTCCGCGAGCACCGGCTTGGTGAACAGCAGCACCATCACGACGATCGCGGGGATGAGCAGCAGCCAGCCGATGTCGACGCGCGAGAACAGACCTTGGAAGCTGCCCAGAGCGACGGCGGCGATCAGCACCTGGACGACGATCGCCGCGCCGCGGATCCACGCTTTGCCGCGCAGCGTGTTGATCGCGATCACCGTGACCCAGACGGCGGCGATGGCGGTGCAGACCGTCAGCGCGAGGGCGCTCGCGATCGAGTCGGCGCGCGCGATCAGCATCTCGACGATGAGTACCGCGGTGACCAGATAGAGCGCCACGGCCTCGATGAAAATCACCGCCGCGAGCAGCAGGACGAGGGGGTGGTGGCGAGGCCGACCGCCGCCCTGATCGGCGGATTCTTCAACGATCGGCGTCTCGCTCACAGCTACATCCCATACAAAACCATTGATTTGCGTGCTTCGGTATGAGAGTCTATTCGAGGTTGATTTCCAGCCTGCAGTGCTGCGGCGAATCCCACCTCTCTTATCCCACCCGAATTCTCGAGGGCGATTACCCATGCCCGCAAGAAGCCCTCTACCGAAGGAGCACCCATGGATTGGCGCGACAAAGCTGCCTGCCTCACCGCTGACCCGGAACTTTTCTTCCCGGTTGGAAACACCGGTCCGGCGGTCGACCAGATCGACAAGGCGAAGGCTGTTTGTGCGCGTTGCTCCGTGACCGAGATGTGCCTCCAGTACGCGCTCGAGACCAGCCAGGACTCCGGCGTCTGGGGCGGCCTCAGCGAAGACGAGCGCCGCGCCCTCAAGCGTCGCGCAGCCCGCGCCCGCCGCGCTTCCTAAAACGTTCCGCCCGCTGTCACAGCAGCAACCACGAACTGCCGCTCACCCCGCACCGGTGAGCGGCAGTTCGGTCGTTAAGCAGGCATTGTCGAGCGGATGCCGCAGGAGTTAACTGTCCGCATGGCAGAACTTCCCTCCGGATGGGTTGCCCTCGGCGAATCACGCGAGTGGCAGCGCATCCTCACCTCCCGCCTGTCCAAGACCGGCAAGCGCTTCTACGTGCTGTACTTCGTCGCGATCCTGCTCCTCATGTGGATCGCCCGCTGGGCGTTCGACGTCTTCGGCCCGGTCCCCGTTCTCGTCGTGCTCGGCCTCCTCGTGCTGGCGGCGGTCATCGTCGCCGTCTACGCCATGACCCGCTCGCCGCGCAGCGAGGTGAACTTCGACACCGGCCAGGTACGAGTGCGCGGCAACACCCTGCCGTTCGACCACATCACCGAGGCGGTCTACCTCCCGGTGGCGCACAACGACCGGGTCGACGCCTTCCTCAGTCTCGACACCCACGGCATGCCGGTGATCACGGTCTGCCTGCGGTCGACGCATCTCCCCGAATTGACACCCCACGAACGGATGCTCGTGGCCGAGATCCTGCGCCGGTCCAGTGTCGAGATCCCCCAGAGCAAGCGCGGCCGCACCAACGTCTACTACGACCCCGACGGCAAATACGAGTGGATGCGGCATCCGAACCACCTGAGCCGCGAGGACGCGATCGAGTACGTGCTGCACACCCCGAAGTCGGGCGAGGCCTGGCGCACCCCTCCCCCGAAGAAGAGCATCTGGATCGACGAGAACTAGGCGTGGGATAGTCTCGCCCTATGGCAGAGCTCCCGCACGGTTGGGTCGTCGTCGGACCGAAGCCGTCGTGGCGGATGGTTCTGGGGACGCGGATCGGCGTCCGGATCTACCCATTGATTCTCCTGGTCGTTACCGGGCCACAGGTGGCGCGTATGTTCGCGAGCAACGACGATTCGACGCTCGTCACCGTCGTCGCACTCGTGCTGGCGGTCGTCGTCGCCGCCGTCTCGGTTGCATTGATCGTCGCCGCCCAGCGTCCGCGCCTCAACTTCGATACCTCCCAGCTGCGGGTCGGGCGAAAGACGATAGGGTTCGCCGACCTGACGACCGCTATGTCCGTCGGTCTCCCCCGCGGCACCACCACCGACTGGTCTCTGCAGATCGGCAGGGGCTCCGCGGCGCCCCTCCTCTTCACAGTGCGCTCCACCCGCGACCCCGAGCTGAGCGACTCCGACCGCGAACTGGTCGCGGAGCTGCTCCGGCGCTCGTCGGTCGCACTTCCCGCGCCCAAGTCCGACCGCGATGACCCGACCGGGAAGTTCGCCTGGATGGACCACCCCAACCACCTGTCGCGTGACGAGGCCATCGAGTGGGTGCTCAACACTCCCGAGTCCGGCGAGCCGGTGCGTGCCCGCAACCGGCGCAAAAGCCCCTGGATCAACGACGACTGACACGGTGTCCGAGCTCACCGCCGGCATCCGCACCCGCTGACCACCCCACACGAAGGACGCACCATGACGCTCGACATCGGCTCCACCCTCCACCTCGACCTGCGTGAGTCCGACGGGACGGCGATCAGCCTCGAGGACTACCGCGGCACGGACAACGTGTTCGTCTACTTCATGCGCGCGCTGTCGTGCGCCCAGTGCAACGCCGCCGTGCGCACGCTCGCCGGGCAGAAGGACGAGCTCGCGGCATCCGGGGTCACGGTCATCGTGGCCGTTCCCGAGGACGCCGAGTCCGCCACCGCGTGGAAGGCGAAGAAGGCCGTGCCGTTCCCCGTCGTCGTCGGCAAGGACGGCACCCCGCACGCCGAGGCCGGCCTGCTGCGCAAGGTGTTCGGCGCGATCCAGCAGTCGGGCGGCGTGCTCGTCGACAAGCAGGGCGTGGTGCGCTACTCGCACGTGTCGACCAACCCGGGCGCGAGCTACAACAAGGCGGAACTCGCCACGGCGATCGCCGCTCTGTAACAAAATCAGACAACAGGATGGCGCGGCCGAGGCCGCGCCATCCGTCCTGTCCGGCGTGCGACCGGGGCGAACCGTCCTGTCGGGCGCGGCGGGCGGCGGGTACTCGTCCCGGGCGCGCGCTCAGGGCCGCGCGGCGAGCGCGGTGCCCGACGCCGGGCGGCATCCGGCCCCTAGTTCTTGGTGAGCCAGTTCAGCGGGATCTCGATGGTGACCTCGGTGCCCGACCCCATGATCGTGTGCCAGTCGATCGAGCCGCCGAGCTCGCCCTGGATCAGGGTGCGCACGATCTGCGTGCCGAGGCCCGAGCCGACCTTGCCCTCGGCGAGGCCCACGCCGTTGTCGCGCACCTTGACGGAGAGCTGCTCCTCGTTGCGGGCGGCGATGATCTCGACCTCGCCCTCCTCGCGTCCGGCGAGGCCGTGCTCGACCGCGTTCGTGACGAGCTCGGTGAGCGCGAGGGCCAGCGGGGTGGCGTACTCGCTGGGCAGGACGCCGAAGCTTCCGGTGGACTTGGGGTGCACGGTCGTGTTGTGCCCCGTCGCGATCTCGGCGATGAGCAGCAGCACGCGGTCGAACACGGCGTCGAAGTCGACGTTCTGGTTGAGGCCCTCGCTGAGGGTGTCGTGCACGACGGCGATGGCGGTGACGCGGCGCATCGCCTGTCCGAGCGCCTCACGGGCGACGTCGCTGTGCGTGCGGCGGGCCTGGATGCGCAGCAGCGACGCGACCGTCTGCAGGTTGTTCTTCACCCGGTGGTGGATCTCGCGGATCGTCGCGTCCTTGGTGATGAGCTCGCGCTCCTGGTGGCGCACCTCGGTGACGTCGCGGCAGAGCACGATGGCCCCCACGCGTTCGCCGCGGTTGCGCACCGGGATCGCGCGGATCGACACGGTGACGCCGCGCGCCTCGATGTCTGTGCGCCACGGGGCGCGTCCGGTGACCACGAGGGGCAACGACTCGTCGACGACGAGGCGGCCGTGCAGCAGGCTCGTAGTGACCTCGGCGAGCGACTCGCCCTCGAGCTCGCCGGCGAAGCCCATGCGGTTGAACGCGGAGAGCGCGTTGGGGCTGGCGAAGGTGACGGTGCCGTCGACGTCGAGGCGGATGAGGCCGTCGGACGCGCGCGGCGCACCGCGGCGCGGGCCGGTCGGGGCGCCGAGGTCGGGGAAGTCGCCCGAGGCGATCATCGCGAAGACGTCGTTGGCGCACTCGTTGAAGGTGAGCTCCTGGCGTCCGGGAGTGCGGGCCTCGCTCAGGTTGGTGTGGCGGGTGATGACGGCGACCGGCGCCTCGGAAATCGCGGCGGTGCTGGGCGAGAGCCGGCGAAGCACGGGCACGGCGCGCACGCGCGTCGGGGTCTCCTCGTACCAGGTCGGGGTTCCGGTGTCGATGATCGTGGCGGTCTCGAACGCCTCGGTCACCTGGTGCACCCACTCGGGCTTCACGGCCTGCCCGACGAAGTCACGATAGAACAGCGTCGCGCTGCTCGACGGGCGGGCGTGGGCAACGGCCACGAACGAGCCCTCGGCGCTCGGCACCCACAGCACGATGTCGGCGAAGGCGAGATCGGCGAGCAACTGCCAGTCGCCGACGAGCAAGTGCAGCCATTCGATGTCCGCTTCGCTCGATCGTCCTTGGGCCTGTACGAGATCACTGAGGGTCGACACGTTCCTAGGCTAGCCCGTGCGGGAGCCCGGCGTTTTACCGGGCAGACACCTGCGAGAATGAACGTCACTTTTGTTGGGGGGTCTGGATGTCGGAGGGCAACGGGCAGCGGCGGCTGAGCCGGGGATGGGCGATCACCCTCCTGGTGCTGGTCGTCGTGCTGTTCGTCGGCGGCAGCACGGTCGCCGCGCTGTCCTTCGTCACCACGCTGAACGCGCGGCCCATCGAGGTGACCTGCACGGTCGACTCGACCTTCGGCGACGCGACGTCGGACGACGGCGAGAGCGGGCGCCCCGGTTTCAGCGTGCAGACCTCCGGCGCACCCGAGTGCGAGGACTTCTACGTGCGCGACGTCGCGCTGCGCGGCGAGATCGAGGTCGGCGAGACCTATGTCTTCACGATCTCGAACCTGATCGGGTACACGAATGTCGAGGCGGTCGCGTCGCCGTGATGCTCGAGACTCCGCGTCTTCTGTTGCCGCCGCTCACCAGGGAGCACACCGCCGACCTGGTCACGTTGTATTCGGACCCGGACGTCGCGCGATACGTCGGCGGCGCGCGGCTGACGCCCGCGACGATTCCGCGGCAGGCCGAGGTGCTCGCGGACGAGTGGGACGAGCGCGGGTGCGGGCAGAGTGCCGTCGTCGAGAGGTCGACGGGCGCGTTTCTCGGACGAGTCGGCTTGCACTACTGGCCCGCGTGGGACGAGGTGGAGCTGGGCTACGTTCTGGCCGCGCACGCCCAGGGGCGCGGGCTGGCCGCGGAAGCGAGCGGGGCGTGGATCGACTGGGCGCGGACGCACCTCGGACGGAAGTCGCTCGTCGCCGTCATCCAACCGGCCAACGCGGCATCCGTGGGTCTGGCTCTGAAGCTCGGATTCGCTCTCGACCGGGCTGATGTCACGGAGAGCGGGGATGCCGTGGAGGTGTATCGGCTGCCGCTGGGGTAGGGGTTTCGACGGGCTCAACCCGCCTGCCGGCCTGCCAGCGTCACATTGGCCGAAGACTATTCACAACGTGGCATACTTCTGGATAATTGCGTTAGGCGTCGGGGCGGGAGAGCCGGTATGACCACCACAGAGGCACCACCCGGATCCCTGCCGGGCACCGCCCGCGCGGCCCGTCCGCAAGAGAGAACGGCCCAGCGTCGTCGAGCGATTCTGGATGCCGCGACCCGCGTCTTCGGCGAACGCGGGTACAACAACGGATCCCTCGTCGAGATCGCGGAAATCGTCGGCATCACCCACGCCGGCGTGCTGCACCACTTCGGTTCGAAGGAGCAGCTGCTGCTCGCGGTTCTCGCCCACCGCGACGAGGTCGACATCGAACGGCTCGCGACACAGCAGCGCCCGGTCGGCGCGGAGTTCCTCAGCCACCTCGTCGCCACCGCGCAGGCGAACACCGAGCGCAGCGGCATCGTGCAGACCTACGCCGTGCTCGCCGCGGAGTCCGTCACGGGCGACCACCCCGCGCAGGAGTTCTTCCGCGGCCGGTTCGCGGTTCTCCGCGGAGACGTCGCGGACGCGCTCGGCCTCACGGTCGGGGCACCCGCTTCGGACGAGCGGGTGGTCGCCGCGGCATCCGCCATCATCGCCGTGATGGACGGCCTGCAGGTGCAGTGGCTGCTCGATGCCGAGACGGTCGCGATGCCCGACACCCTGCGATTCGTCATCGACGCCATCGTCGAGAGCCTGCGACGGAGCGTCGCCGCGACGCCGTAGCCGGCAGAAGTCGGTCGGCGACCAGCCGTTGGAGCGCGACGCGCACCGCGGATTTCGGCGCCTCCTCGACGAGGGTGCGGCCGGCGAGCACGGCCGCGTCGACGGACTGCTGGTCCCACGGCACGAGCACGGGCGACTCGATGCCGCCGAACCGCGACAGCGCCTGCGCGACCTGGCCGGACGGGTTCAGCCCGATGGCGCTGCCGCGCACCTTGTTCGCGACGACCGTGACCGTGTCGGTGACGGCGATGTCGGCGAGGTCGCCGTGCGCGCGGAGGAAGCGGGAGAGGCCGACGGGATCCGCGGCGCCGACGGCGACGATGTGGTCGGCTTCGCGGATCGCGGTCAGGGTCGCGGCGTTGCGGCGCGGCGAGAACAGGTCGCTGGCGATCTCTTCGTCGTTCTCGAGGCTCGACCCGGTGTCGAGCACGACGTAGTCGGCCCAGGCGCGGCACTCGTCGATGGTCTGGCGCACGCGGTCGGCCGACAGCTCGGGCCAGCGGCTGGGCTGCCCGATGCCGGTGAGCACCCAGAATCCGGCGGTGCCGCCGTAGCGCTGTCCGATGCGCTCGAGCTCGGACCGGGTGAGACCGCCGGCACCGGCCAGCCGGCAGGCGGCGGCGAAACCGGGGGCCTCGTCCATCAGGCCGAGCACCGGTGCGACGGATGCGCTGTGGGTGTCGACGTCGCCGAGCACGACGCTGAACCCGGCGGCCGCGATCTCGGCGGCGATGCCGACCGCGACGGTCGTGCGGCCGGGCGAGCCTGCGGGCCCCCACACGGTCACGACCGTCGCGCGCTCGGTGCGCGGCTTCTCCGCGGCGTCCCGCTCACCGCGGAGCAATGCCTCGACCGTCGGCCACTCCGCTTCGGCGTCGACGAGGTCGTAGAGTCCGATGCCGCTCGCGTACCGGCGCTGCGCGTCGGCGGAGACCACCGCCACGACCCGCACGCCGCGGGCGTCGCACTCGGCGAGCGTGCCGTAGCCGAGGTAGCGCGGCGACGCCCAGACCAGGGCGACGTCGGCGCCGTCCAGTGCCTCGGGCAGCGCGTTCGCGTCGGCCACGCTCGCGACGATCTCGTGGCCGTGACGTCGCGCCTCGTCGGCGAGCCGGCCGTCGTGCGGGGCGGGCACCGCGAGCACGAGACGCACGGTCACTTGCCCGGCAGGTCGGTCGGCACCACGGAGACCGCCGCCTCGTTCGCGATCGCCTCAAGCAGCCGGGCGAGCCGCGACCGCGGTACGAGCAGCTCCACCGACGCCGCCTCGGTATCGACGACCAGCCCGCTGTCGTCGACGAGCCGCACGACGGTCGCCGACGAGACCGCGACCGTCGGCGGCTCGTACTCCCCCGTCCCCGTGCGCGTCGCCGTCCAGACATCGACGGTCGAGCCAGGGGCGACGGATGCCGCGAGCTCTCCGGTCACCCCGATGACGAGTGCCGCCTGCCGCACCCCGGCCGCACTGCCGACCGCCGACGCGGGCACCAGCTCGCCGCGTCCCACCGGCTTGGTGATGACGAGTCCCTCGTCGCCCACGTCGTCGGGCAGTAGATAGAGGCGGTCGGCCCCGTCGACGCGCACGCCGGTCAGGGCGAGATCGTCGGCGTGCACGCGGTCGCCCGGGGCCAGCGCCTCCCGCGCCGTGTACACCTGCACGCTGGCGTCGGCGGCCCCGACAATCGCCACCACCCCCGCGATCGACACCACGATGAGGCCCAGCCCGATCGCGAAGCGCGGGTCGAACCAGAACCGCTTGCGCGTGCCCGACGTCTCACGCATCCGGCCGATCATCGTCATTCGCCGTACCGCCTTCCCGTGTGCCCTCCCATCGTGCGCTTCCCCGCGCTCGCGCGAAAAAGTTATCCACAGGTCGTGGCGCATGGGGCCGCACAGCGCTGTCCGCTGTGAATGCACCCTCAAAGCGTCGGAAACACAAATAAAGTGTCGCAGGCGAACTTTCGACACTTTAGCTGGCCCGTTTGTACCCCTTTGCGGTTCAGCTACTAGCTTGTCTTTTCGGACAACAATCGTCCAAAGTCGTGTTCTGGACAAAGCAGCTTCTAAGCATGCTTTTCTTCGGACTCGATTCGCGCCTTCAAAGACCGCGATCAACAGATGCGTGATTCGGCACCCCGATCAGGACTTGGAACGCTCTGAGACGGTTACCGCAATCACCGATTCGGGGCCGTTCCGGCACCCGTCCGGCCCCTGGACACCGGTCCCGACGGTGTCTAATTCTCCGGCTTCGGTTTCAGCTGCGGCGCCGGGTGAGATACGGCTGCAGAATACCGCCGACGATGCCGAGCCACGCGCCCGTCAGCAGTAGTCCGAACTGCGACCAGTTCTCGAGCTGCCCGAGTGCTTGGGAGTTCTGGAACACTGCCGTCCGTGCGCCCGTATTGGTGTTCGGAACCCCGCCGCCCTCCCACGGCGACGGCTCCTCGGAAGCAGGGCTTTGGAAGTGCAGCGAACCCATCGTCGACGCCTGGAACTGAGGGTTGACGTCCTGATAGTCCCAGTTCGCCGGGATTCCGATGCTCCCCGAGTATTCGAAGGCCAAGGCTGTGGCATCGGGGGCGACGATCGACAGCGACGGCGATCCGGCGGCCGGGTACGGGTTCGTCAACACCCCTTCGGCGACCTCCCTGCTGCATACCAGTCCGTCGGCGATCCGGCGGCCGGCGGGCAAGGTCGCGGCGACGTCGACATCGTCCATCGCCGTCGTCGCAATTCTTGCCGGATCGTCGCCAAGCCTCCCGGTCTCCGTCCGGTCCGGGATCGGACGCTGTTCGAAGTCTCCCAACGGTCGTTCGTCAACGGGGAAGTCGGGGGGATCGCTGGTGAGGAAACACTGCCATTCCCGGATTCCCTGCGACCCGTATCCGACGTAAACATCGATGGCGGCGATCGCAGCGTCCGGTGTTTCGACCGCCAAGGACAGGATCTCCCGCGTGTAGCCGGTGAGACCCGCGCTGTAGTTTGTCGTCAGGGACATCGGGGTGGGGCCGTCGGTGTGGACGACGAAGCCGAACGCGTCGGCGGAGAACTGCGGGGGTAGGACGATGGCGGGCGCCCCAGCGCTCACGAGTCCGACGAGGGGGATGACTCCCCAGAAAAACACACGGGCAAGCCTTCTCAGCGCCTCGACCGCCCCGGCGCCGGAGACTACCTCCGCTGCGGTAGCCGGGCGCCCGGACGGCGCCGTCTCTGCGGCGGCGCCCGTGTCACGTCGGTGCCGAACCGGCGTGGACCGCCCGCTCCCGCGCCGCCTGCTTCTCATGAAGTCCCCGTCCACTGTCGTCCAGAACGGAAACATCCGTATTGCGCAGTATCGCAGTTCGATCAACGGAATAGAAGTCATATTCGAGACCCGCAGGCCAGACAGCAAGGTGATGTTCGCAGATAGAATCGAACGGGCGGAAGGACAGGCAACGCTTCCGTTTCGCGCCGTCACCACATCGCAGTCGATTGGACGAGATATGACAGTCAAGCCCAAAGAACGAGGAACGATTCTTGTCTGCCACTGCTGTGGCGTACCGAACGAAATCTACATGGAGAGCGCGACGTCCCATCAGGTGTGCGACCCGTGCAAAAGGCACAGCACCGGCGACTGGAAGGCAGTTACCCGCACCCATACGGAGTGGGTGGTGGCCTATTACAGCGAGCGGGAGCGGCTGAACGCCGAGGCCCGGCAGACGGCTCGCGCCGCCCTCGTCTCGAAGCAAGCGGAAGTCGAGAAGTTGACGGCGCGTTTCCAGCACGCCGTCTCCACGATGGCCTCTCAGTACGCCGACGCCCCGATCGGTGACCTGCAGAACTGGGTGCGTGCCGCCGTGGTGTCCAAGGCCGGTTCGGACCGGGATACGGCGTTCAGGACCCGGGACGCGGCGATGCGTGTGGTGTGGCGCATCGACCAGCTACATCGGAAGAAGTACAACCGCGATACCGCGTGCTCGTGCGGCACCAAGGCTACTTCGTGCCGGGAGTTGAAGGCGGTGGAGCCGTTCGCCGACGAGCTCGACCGCTGGGAAGACGAGCAGCTGGCCCGATTGTCCAAGGGCCGGGACTGCGGGCTGCCCAAGGAGCACCCGAAGATGGCGGGCCGCGGGCCGCTGCAGTACTCCGGTCGCCGTTGACTAAGCCAGGCGGTACAGCGCCGGCGGTAGCACTGGCCGCTTGTCGGTGGCTGCGCGTAAGGTCCGGCCATGACTATCGACTACCAATCGCTCTTTTTCGACTCCATCGTCTCGGCGGTGCCCATCATCGCCGACTCGTTCGCCACGGCGTTCGCGACGAATCCGTGGCCGTTCCTCGGCATCGGCGCCCTGCTGGTCGCCGGCGCCTTCGTTCCTGCTCGCCGGACGCGACGACGACCTCGCACCTAACCGCGATTGCCCGACAGCCGATAATCTCTCAGAGACGCGGACCACACACCGCGGCGCCTGACGACGAACGGAGACTGCCAGGCATGAGCATCGAAGTAACCGAGCATGAGCACTCACCCCCTGCGGCAGCGATGCGATACCTTCGTTTCGACGCCAACGCCGAGGACAAGGCGCTGATCGACAGCCTGCACGCCACGACTCCCGGCCTCGTAGACTACGAGTGCAAGACAGCCGCGAAGGTTACGAGGCTGATCACCCAGCCTGCAAGTCTCACAGTCCTGTCCAGCCACGGCAGCTGGCACGGCGAGTATCATGACCAATGGGGCTTCCGCCGTGATCCGGAGAAGAAGCGGTCGACGGCCGAGTCGATTGTTGGCGGCGGGCTCATCCGGTCTCGCGTCCTAGTGATCGCCGCCTGCTGGAGCAAGGCCGAGTTCTGGTCGCCGGTCCTGTCCCCCGGATCGATTGCATTCGTGGCGACCCGCAATGTGACCTACGGAGCCGTCCGCCATTCTCTCCGGGCTTTCCTCCCCTATGTCGAGTCCGACGCGTTCGAACACGCCACCGACGACGACATCGTGCTCGCGTGGGAGGTGGCGCGAGGCAAGGCGGCGAACGTGGCGCGGACGCTCGCGGCAAGGAATGGCCCGCCTCTGCATTTCGCGGTGGCGCGGCACCGAGGCTGAGCCGCCAACTTCCCTCACCGGGTCTTTGCCGCTCTCAACGGACCCGCTCCTGTCGGCTGCGCTTCGCAGCGCTCGCTGCGCCCGAACCCGGCTTGGCACATACGTTTCGATCCACACGCCCTAGTTTGTCGACGATCGCCCAGAAGAGCGCAGCTGGCCGAGATACCCGTGAAGCCCGCTACTGGTCGTCCAGCGGAATGCTCTCCCCCCGGCAGCCTGTGGTGGTCGACCGCCGCCTGGTTCGGTGGCTAGCGCCGTATAGGTGTCTTTCTGTACGGTGGCCGTATGGCAGCCGAGATCGCGGAGATTCAGTTCAGCAACGACGCCCATATATGGCGTCTGTTTTCGCCTGATCGCGAGAAGGCGCTAGAAATGCCCGGGTTCGTCAGCATCCACAACGACGATGACGCCGAGCGGGTTACCGCGATACTCCACGGCTGGGGATGGAAGGTCGTCGGTATGGATTGGAACGACGCACCCGACGGCTGGGTTGTTCCCGTGCAGCGACATAAGTAGCGCTACTTTCGCTCGCTCACGCGAGCCATCCGTCGACTGTCAGCATCAACACCTCCATGGCGCCTGCGAATACCCCCGAGACGGCGGTGTCCACCGTCTTTCCAACCAGGTACAAAGCGACCCATACTATCCAGCGATAGCGCGTCCCTGGCACCACCGCACGGTGCCGAGCCGAGCAGGTGACGGGCGTACTCGAAATATCCATGCCAAAGACATGCGCGGCAGAGACGTCGACAAAATGTGTGGTTCGAATCACCCGACACTTTCTTGCGCCTCCCGTGCGATTCCGCGGGCTGTTACGACCCTTTGCTGAGTCGTTCACATCCGCATCGCCCGCCACCGGCCGCAACTTGCGCCAAATCGACCTATGCGCGGCGTTTTCGGTCAATATGACGCAAGTTGCGGTGACGGGCGGCGCAGCTCGGGCACCGGCGCGTCAGAAAACGAGAATGTTATCCACAGGCTCGTTTCCCGCACAGCCCCGCGTTCATAATCGAGGGATGAATGACATGGCCGCGGGGAGCCTCGGGCGCTTCCTCACCCTCGCCGATACGGCGGAGGTGCTCAACATCTCGCTGAACCAGGCGTACGTGCTGGTGCGCAGCGGCGAGCTGCCCGCGATCAAGATCGGCGGCAAAGGCCAGTGGCGCGTCGAGCGGTCGGTGCTCGAATCGTACATCGAGGCGAAGTACGAGGAGGCCCGCCGCCTCAGCCTCTGGAACCAGTCCGACTACGCGAACATCCCCGAGCTCGCGGCGCCGCCGCGGCCCGTCGACAACCCCAATCAGAGCCGCACGAGCAGGAGCTGAGCCAGCGGCACCACCCGGCACTGCGTCACCGACGATTGCCGGCGCGGGGTGCCTGCCTCGTGGACGGCGAGGTCGAGATGGTCGCGGCCGACCCGGTCGATGGTGCCGTGGACGTCCCCGGTCGTGGTGCGCAGCGTCAGGGCCGACCGGCGGCGGCAGAGGTCGCGCAGCACGAAAGGCAGGGTGAGCCTCGCCGACAGCGAGTTGGCGCCGGACGCGGCATCCACCTCGACGAGGCTCGCCTCGATCTGCGCGCGGGTGAGCAGAAGCGCCGACACCGCGGCGAGCGGCACGATGCAGACCGAGCGTCGGTGCGTGCCCTCGTCGAGGTCGGCGGCGAACCAGTCGCGGCCGAACGTGCTGGGCCGCACCACCAGCTGCTGCCCGTTCGTCAGGGCGACGCTGAGCACGAGCGAATCGTCGCCCTCGTGCAGCGCGAGGATGCGTTCCCGCAGCGAGAGCCGGCCGAGCCGCAGCCGCTCCTCTTCGGCGCGCTCGTCCAGTTCGTCGGCGCTGAGCTCTTGCTCGAGTTGCCCCTCGAGGTCGTCGAACAGGTTGTCCCAGCGCATGCGGAGACCCTAGCGATTCCGGGGTGGGGACGATAGCGGTTATCCACAGATTTGGCTAGAGCGGGCGGCGGGATGCCACGGGTCTGGTTGAGTTTCGTCACCCCCTTTCGGGGGTGGCCAGTTTCCTCGACGCGACGATGGGAGCCCCCGTGAGCAGCGCGACCGTGAGACAGAACGACGACGACCGGCGGCCGGTCGCCCTCCCCTCGTCCCGAGACGCTCTCGCCTCGAAACGCATCAGCGCCCCGTACGACGAGGACGAGTATTTCGGCGCGCAACCGGCGGGCCGGTCAGCGCTTCCCTCGCCCGAGCCGCTGCTCGAAAACCTCACGCGCTGCGTCATCGAGATCCTCGCCGGCGCGCGAGACCTGGAGCAGATCGCGCGCTGGGTCGACGACGACGTGTACCGGCACCTGCTGAAGCGTGTGGTGCTGTCGACGCGGGCGCGGCAGGCGACCGGCCAGGTGGCGAAGCGGCCGACATTCTCGATCGGGTCGATGTCGATCTACGAGCCGCGCGACGGGGTGGTCGAGGCCGTGGTCATCGTCGTGGGACGCGCACGCACGCGCGCGGTTGCGCTGCGGCTCGAAGGGTTCGACACCCGGTGGCGGGCGACGGCGATCAATGTGCTCTAACGGGGATGGTGCCTATCGAAATCCCCCCGACGAGTCGCGTCAGGAGGGTTTCGACAGGCTCAACCCGCTAGCTAGGTACTAGCTACTTCTTCTTGTCCTGCGCGCGACGCTGCTGGCGGTTGACCGGGGCTGCGGTCTCGGCCGGCTCTTCGGTCGACTGGCCGAAAGCGCCCTTCTTCGCGGGCGCCGCGGCGGCCGGAGCCTTCGCGCGCGCGAGCGTCGGGTTGGACTGCGCCGCCTGCTGGGCACGCGCGGTCGCGGCCTTCTCGACCTGTCCGCGCTGGTTGCGCACCTCGACTTCGCCGTTGGCCTCTTCGCTCGGGGCCGAGTAGCTCAGGCGCTCGGCGGGAGCCACGTTGCCGGTGAGGCCCTTGGCCGCGACGATCGGTGCGGCCGCGTTTGCGCCGCCACCGGTCACCTCGACCTCGAGGTTGAACAGGAAGCCGACGGTCTCCTCGCGGATCTGGCCCATCATCTGCTGGTAGAGCGCGAAGCCCTCGCGCTGGTACTCGACCAGCGGGTCGCGCTGCGCCATGGCGCGCAGGCCGATGCCGTCCTTGAGGTAGTCCATCTCGTAGAGGTGGTCGCGCCATCGGCGGTCGATCACGGAGAGCACGACGCGACGCTCGAGTTCGCGCATGGCGGGCTCGCCGAGCTGCGCGGTGCGGTTTTCGTAGGCGACCTTCGAGTCCGAGAGGATCTCCTTCTTGAGCAGCGCCTCGGTGACCTTGCCGCGCGTTCCGGCCTCGGTGAGCACCTCGTCGATCGTGATGCCGACCGGGTACAGCGTCTTCAGCTCGGTCCAGAGCGCGTCGAAGTCCCATTCCTCCGAATGTCCCTCGGCGGTGTGCGCCTCGATGACCTCGGTGATGACGTCTTCGAGGAAATGCGTGACGCGGTCCTGCAGGTCGTCGCCCTCGAGGATGTGACGGCGGTCGCCGTAGATGGCCTCGCGCTGGCGGTTGAGGACGTCGTCGTACTTGAGCACGTTCTTGCGGATCTCGGCGTTGCGGCCTTCGACCTGGGACTGGGCAGAGCGGATGGCGCGGCTGACGACCTTGGACTCGATGGCCAGGTCGTCGGGCACGTTGCCGCGGCCCATGAGCGCCTCGGCTGCTCCGCTGTTGAACAGGCGCATGAGGTCGTCCTGCAGCGACAGGTAGAAGCGGCTCTCGCCGGGGTCGCCCTGTCGGCCGGAGCGGCCGCGCAGCTGGTTGTCGATGCGACGCGACTCGTGACGCTCGGTACCGAGCACGTAGAGTCCGCCGACGGCGACGACGCGCTCGGCCTCTTCGTTGACTTCCTTCTTCACCTCGGCGAAGACGTCGTCCCACGCGGCCTCGTACTCCTCGGGAGTCTCGACCGGGCTGAGGCCCTTGTTGTTCATCTGGGCGACGGCGAGGAACTCGGCGTTGCCGCCGAGCATCACGTCGGTGCCACGGCCGGCCATGTTGGTGGCGACGGTGACGGCGCCGAGGCGTCCGGCCTGCGCGATGATCGACGCTTCGCGGGCGTGGTTCTTGGCGTTGAGCACCTCGTGCTTGACGCCGCGCTTCGCGAGCATCTTGGAGAGCAGCTCGCTCTTCTCGACGCTGGTCGTTCCGACGAGCACCGGCTGCCCGGTCTCGTGGCGGCCGACGATGTCGGCGACGACCTGCTCGAACTTCGACTGCTCGTTCTTGTAGATCAGGTCGCTCTGGTCCTTACGGAGCATAGGACGGTTGGTCGGGATCGGCACGACACCGAGCTTGTAGGTCGCCATGAACTCGGCGGCCTCGGTCTCGGCGGTACCGGTCATGCCGGAGAGCTTCTTGTACAGACGGAAGTAGTTCTGCAGCGTGACCGTGGCGAGGGTCTGGTTCTCGGCCTTGACCGCGACTCCCTCTTTGGCCTCGATCGCCTGGTGGATGCCCTCGTTGTAGCGACGGCCCATGAGGATACGGCCGGTGTGCTCGTCGACGATGAGCACCTCGCCGTTCATCACGACGTAGTCCTTGTCCTTCTTGAACAGGGCCTTGGCCTTGATCGAGTTGTTCAGGAACGAGATGAGCGGGGTGTTGGCCGACTCGTACAGGTTGTCGATGCCGAGGTAGTCCTCGACCTTTTCGATACCGGGCTCGAGCACGCCGACGGTGCGCTTCTTCTCGTCGACCTCGAAGTCGACCTCGGGCACGAGCTTGTTGGCGAGGTTCGCGAATTCGGTGAACCAGCGGTTGGCCTCGCCGGATGCCGGTCCGGAGATGATCAGCGGGGTGCGGGCCTCGTCGATGAGGATCGAGTCGACCTCGTCGACCACGGCGAAGAAGTGGCCGCGCTGCACCATGTCCTGGGCCTGCCACGCCATGTTGTCGCGCAGGTAGTCGAAGCCGAACTCGTTGTTCGTGCCGTAGGTGACGTCGGCCAGATACTGCTGGCGACGTTCCTGCGGGTTCTGGCCGGCGAGGATCACGCCGGTGGTCATACCGAGCGCGCGGAACACGCGGCCCATGAGCTCCGACTGGTAGCTCGCGAGGTAGTCGTTGACCGTGATGACGTGCACACCGCGACTGGCGATGGCGTTGAGGTAGGCGGGGAGCGTGGCGACGAGGGTCTTGCCCTCGCCGGTCTTCATCTCGGCGATGTTGCCGAGGTGGAGGGCCGCGCCGCCCATGACCTGCACGTCGAAGTGACGCATGCCGAGGGTGCGCTTGGCGGCCTCGCGCACTGCCGCAAACGCCTCGGGCAGGAGGTCGTCGAGCGATTCGCCGTTGCTGTACCGCTCGCGCAGCTCGACGGTCTCGTTCTTGAGCTCGTCGTCGGTGAGCTGGGTGAAATCGTCTTCCAGGTGGTTGACGGCTTCTGCGTAGTGCTTGAGGCGACGAAGGAGTCGACCTTCACCTACGCGAAGTGCGCGTTCGAGAACGTTGGCCACGACTTACTCCAAAGGTTGTTGAGCGCGGGTCTTTCCGCGCGCGGGCGCACGATCGCACCCACCGTTACCGGCTCGTAATGGTAGCAAGCCTACCCACCCAGACACTGTGCCTCGTCTGGGTGGGCAGGCTTGTCATCCCGCGTTCTCTCTCAGCGCATCGCCTCCCGGCTCAGCGCGCGACGACCAGCTTCGCTCCCGCCTCGGTCGTGGCATCCGCCTGGCCGGCGTTCTCGTCGAGGCCGATGACGCCGTAGTCCCAGCCCTTGCGGCGGTACACGACGCTCGGTCGGTGGGTCTCGCTGTCGATGAACAGGTAGAAGTCGTGCCCGACGAGCTCCATCATGTAGAGCGCGTCGTCGATCGACATCGGCGTCGCCTCGAACACCTTCTTGCGGATCACGACGGGGCTGTACGGCTCGTCGGTCTCGTCGGCCGGCTCGTCGACGGCGACGGGGATCGATCCGGTGCGCACGCTCTCCAACACCTGCGGCGCGGCCGGGGTGATGTCTATCGCGCTGAATCCACCACTGGATGCTTCGTGCAACGAGACGGGGCGATGCTGGCCCCGATGGACCTTCTTCCGGTCCTTGGCTTGTCGGATCCGCTCCACCAGCTTGGCCATCGCGAGATCGAACGCCACGTACTTGTCCGAGCCGTCGGACTCGGCCCGCACGAGGGGCCCCGGCCCGATCAGGGTGAGTTCGACACGGTCGTCGCCGCTCGATCCCCGGGTCTCGTGGTGCCGGGTGACTTTGATCTCGAAGGCAATCGCCTTCTCGGCAAGACGGGCGACTTTGTCCGCCTTCTCGGTTGCATACTCGCGGAAGCGATCCGTAACGCCAACGTTGCGTCCGGTGATGGAAATTTCCATGTGCGACCTCCCAGCCCTAGTGGCGCCGCCCGGTTTATCAGGCGATGAAACTTTTTCTGCGCCTTTTCGCCAACGCTAGTCGCGTTGTCAGCCAAAGTCACGGAACGGACACGACAGTCTCACCGACCGTTCAGCGATCGTCCATCGGGATGCGCAAGACGCCGCGGAGTGTACGCCAGAGTCGCCACGGCCACCACCTCTCCGCCCGCCGCCCGCACCGCCCGTGCAGCCTCGGCGAGCGTCGCGCCCGTGGTCAGCACGTCGTCGACGACGACGAAACGACGACCGTCCAGAGGTCGGATGGCGCGCAGATACCCCTCGCGATTGGCGGCACGCTCCCCCGCCGCGAGCGACTTCTGCTGCACCGCCCCGCGCGCCACGGCGAGCGCCCGCGCGTGCCGCAGCCCGGCACGGCGAAGCAGGAGGGCGACCGGCGCGTACCCGCGGCGGCGGAAGGCAGCGCGGCCCGACGGCACCGCGACGAGCTCGACGGGAGGCGGGCGCGGGTCGTGCCCGCCTCCGGGAAGGCCGGCGCCCGGAGACGGCGCGCCCGGAGACGGCGTGCCCGGCAGCCCACCCGACAGCACGCCCGACAGCACGCCCGCGGGCGGCCCCTGCCCGCGCCGCACGGCCACCCCGATCGCGGTCAGGAGCGGACGCGCGAGTCGGCGTGCGACATCCGTTCTGCCCTGCTCTTTGAACGAGAGGATGACGCGGCGCACCACCCCCGCATAGTCGAGGGCCGAGACCGCCGGGGTCCCGTCCGCGAGGGAGCGGGTGACGGGAACCCCGACGAGCGCCTCCCCGCACGCGTCGCAGAGCGCGCGGTCGGGCGCGTCACACCCGGCGCACTCCACCGGCAGAAGCACGGCGAGCGCGTCGAGAAGGGCGTCACGGACCAGCATGCGTCGATGCTGGCACGCGGCGCCCGCGGGCGGCCCGCTCGCGGCGCACCCGGGGAGAACCCGTCGCGGCGACCGGGTGGGGAGGAGGCGTATCCCGAGCCGACGAGCCGCGGCGCAATGCCGCAAATCGACCTATCGCGCGCGAAAACGGGTCGATTTGCGGCAACGCGGCGAGAGTCGAGGCCGCACGGTGAGGACGCGACCCTACTGCTGCGTCGCCAGAAGCGTCGCGGTGATGCCGCTCTTCTGCCAACTCGAACCGCGGGGGAAGAACAGCTCGCCGTCGGTGGTGAGCACGCGGACGCCGTCGGTGCCCGCGTTGCCGCCGACGATCGTGACGCCGTTCTCGATCTGACCGAGGGTCTCGCTCGGGCCGCCGATCTCGAACGCGGTGACCACGGTCTCGTCGCCGGACTCCGAGAGGGTCGCGACGGTGCGGTTGTCGACCCAGGTGGCGTCGAGCGGCGCCGCGGAGCTGGCCTGCAGCTGGAACGCCTCCCCCAGCGCGATCGGAACGCCGTCTTGACGGACCACGCCGGCGACGAACAGCTGCGGGCCGATGTCGGTGGAGAGGTAGGCGAGCACGCGTGCGCCGTCGCGCGAGACCTCGAGCGAGATCACGGTTCCGCCGGCCGACAGCGACGACGCGACGTCGTGCGGGGTGCCGTCGAACTCGTACACGCGGATGGCGGACGCGTCGCTGCGCGGCACCGACCAGACGTAGCCGGAGTTGTCGATGGACGGCGCGACGAGGTCGGCCCGCGAGTCGACGACGAGCGGCGCGGCAACGCCCGACTGCACGAGCGAGACTCCCGCGTCGGAGAGCACAACCGCCTCGGACTTGCTCCTGGCCAGAGCGACGGCGCTCGGTGCGAGCCCGACGACCTTGTCGCTGACCCCGTCGATCGTGGTGATGTCGTCGCCCGAGGCGTAGCCGAACGACGTGTCGCGCTGGATGAGCGGCGCGGCTTCGACGACGGGGTTGATGACGGCGGGGGTCGACCCGGTGTCGGGGATGTCGAGCGGGATGCCGCCGACCGTGAGCACCACGCTGGTGGCGGTGGGGAGGCTCGCCGAGACCTGCTGGCGCATGCGGTCGCGCTCGGCCGCCGTGGTCGCCCGCGCCTCCTCGGAGAGGTCGACGGTCGCGATGCCGGCCTCGATCGTCACGAGTTCGCTGCCCAACTGGGTGCCGGCGGGGAACGCGGACACGAGCACGCCGTTGCTCAGCCACGACGACTGCCCCGCCAGCAGCGAGGTCACGACGCGCAGCGAGGTGCTCGACCGGGTGGGGAACCAGCGCACGTCGGGCACCAGGAACCGTCCGGTCGGGTCGAAGTAGTACAGCGGGTATTCGCCGAACACCTGCGGGAAGTTGTTGGCCGAGAGCACGATGCCGTCGGGGGCGCTCCCGATGCGCCATTCGTCGCCCTCCTTCACGAAGGTGAACGACAGGGTCGAGCTGGCGGGGTCGGTTTCCTGGTAGCGGCCCTCCGGGTCGACGGAGGCCGAGGTGGAGAGCGAGTAGCCGAGCTCGACGTCGGTCACGCGTCTCACCGTGCCGACGCCGGAGCGGATCGTCGTGAGCGCGTCGGGCTTCCACTCCTGCGTGAAGTCCTCGGAGAGGAACTCGCGCGCGATCTCGTAGTTGCTCTGCGGGTTCGTGGCGGCGGCGATGAAGTCGGCGAGGATCTCCTCCTGCGTGGAACCGGCGCGCGGTCCCTGCGGCGCGAAGCCGAGCACGGGCTCCACCTCGTCGTTGATGACGCTGCCCGCGGTGACGCTGCCGCTCGTCGGGATGCCCGCGCAGGCGGACAGGCCGACCACGACGGCGAGCGCGAGGGCGGCGCGCACGAGACGGGAGCGGACGGTGGACTCAGGCATCGGTGTCCTCCTTCGACGGCTCGTCGACCGGCGGCAGTTCGAGCGGCGACTCGGTGAGAACGACGCCGTGCACGCGGGGCAGGGTGAGGCGGAAACAGGAGCCGTTGCCCGGTTCCGACCAGACCTCGAGCCAGCCGCCGTGCAGCGCGGCGTCTTCGACCGAGATCGCCAGGCCGAGGCCCGTGCCGCCGGTGGAGCGCTGCCGTGACGGGTCGGCCCGCCAGAAGCGGTCGAACACCCGGGACATCGACGCCGAGGTCATGCCGACTCCGTAGTCGCGCACGGCGATCGCGACCGCTGTCTGGTTGCTGTCGACGTAGAGCACGATCGGCCGGCCCTCGCCGTGGTCGATGGCGTTGGCGAGCAGGTTCTGCAGGATGCGGCGGATGCGGCGCGCGTCGACGTCCGCTTCGAAATAGCCGCCGGGCGCTTCGAGCCGCAATTCGGTGCCTTTCGACTCGGCGAGCGTGCGCACCGAGTCGATGGCATCCTCCACGAGGCGTACGAGGTTGGTCGGCTCGAGCTCCATGTCGACGGCGCCCGCGTCGTACCGGCTCATCTCGAGCAGGTCGGCGAGCAGCAGTTCGAACCGTTCCACCTGGGTGTGCAGCAGCTCCGTGGTGCGCGCGGTCGCCGCCGGGAACGTGTCGCGCTGGTCGTAGAGCACGTCGCCGGCGAGGCGGATCGTGGTGAGCGGCGTGCGCAGCTCGTGGGAGACGTCGGAGACGAAGCGCTGCTGCACCTGCGACAGCGCGGCGAGCTTGGTGATCTGCCGCTGCAGGCTGTCGGCCATGCCGTTGAAGGACCGGGCCAGCGTGGCGATGACGTCCTCGCCCTTCTCGGGGATGCGCACCTCGAGCTGCCCGGCGGCGAGCTTCTGGCTGGTCTCGGCCGCGAGCCGCACCGGTGCGACGATGAGGCGCACGACGAAGTAGGTGACCGCCCCGATCAGGATGACGAGGGCGGCGAGTCCGAGCCAGAGAGTGGTCTGCACGAACGCGAACACCTGTTCGGTGTCGCTGAGGTTGTAGACGAGGTACAACTCGTACTGCCCCGATCCGGGGATGTCGAGGAGGGACCCGACCGCGATGCCCGGGGCGACGCTGCCGTCGGAGAGTTCGAGCCCGATCGACTGCCAGTACAGCCGCCGGTCGTCGGACTGCTCGACGTCGTTGCGCAGTTCCGTCGAGATCGTGGCGTCGGGATCGAGGCCCGGGCTCACGAGGTCGACCGGGAGGCGGGCGCCCGACTGGCCGGGCGTGCGCAGGATGGCGATGTAGGTGCCGGCGGAGGTCGTCGCCGACTGCAGAGCGGCCCGCGAGGCGGTGTTCATCACGCTCTCCAGGTCGAGCCCTGCGGTCTGCTGCGCTGCGTCGAAGCGCGTCTGGGCCGCGACGTTCGACCGCTCGGAGACGGAGAGCGCCTGCTCGAGTCGCGAGTCGAACAGGTAGTTGTTGATGCTGTACGACATGTAGACGCCGATGATGCCCACGGCGATGGCCGAGAGCACGACCGCGATCGCGACGGTGCGCAGCTGGAGCGACGACCGCCACAGACGTTCGAAGCGCAGCCGCCACGCGCGCCAGGAGAAGTCGCGCACGGGTTATCCCGGGCTGCCGGCGCGGTATCCGACCCCGCGCACGGTCATCACGATCCTGGGGTTGTCGGGGTCGAGCTCGACCTTGGCGCGCAACCGCTGCACGTGCACGTTCACCAGCCGGGTGTCGGCCTTGTAGTGGTAGCCCCAGACCTGCTCGAGCAGCATCTCGCGGGTGAACACCTGCTGCGGCTTCAGCGCGAGCGCGAGCAGCAGCTCGAACTCGAGCGGGGTGAGGTTGATCTTGTCGGTGCCGCGCAGTACCTCGTGGCCAGCGACGTCGAGCACCAGGTCGCCGACGGCGAGCGTGCCGGTCGGGGTCTCGGGGCTCGGACGCAGGCGGGTGCGGATGCGCGCGACGAGCTCCTTGGGGTTGAACGGCTTGACGACGTAGTCGTCGGCGCCGCTCTCGAGGCCCTTGACCACGTCGGACGTGTCGCTCTTGGCGGTGAGCATGATGATCGGGATGCCGGATTCCTCACGGATCAGCGAGCAGACCTCGATGCCGTCCATACCGGGGAGCATCAGGTCGAGCAGCACCAGGTCGGGAGACGCCGTGCGGAACGCGTCGAGGGCTTCCGAGCCGTCGGCGCAGAAGGAGATGTCGAAACCCTCCGCACGCAGAACGATGCCGATCATTTCCGCGAGAGCGGTGTCGTCATCGACAACAAGAATTTTGGCGCTCATAGCCCTCTACCGTTTGTGTCTCGACAAGTGAGTAAATGCCGAAGCTTTCGCACAAGAGTAGTCGAGTGTGTCAGCATAAATGGTGCGCGCGCATTCGTACCAGCAGGGGAGAGGCACTTCACAGTGACTGAGAACAACGGCTGGCTGCCCCCGGGCGGATCCGCGGCAGGTCAGAGCCCGACTCCCGCCACACCACCCGTGCCGCCGCAGCCTCCCGCCGGCGGATACACACCGTTCGCGAGCCCCGCTTCGACGGGCCCGGCGACCGGGCCAGGGTACAACCCCCCGATAGGCTCGGCCACCGGTGGTGGCTGGACTCCCCCGCCCAAGCCCGGGCTCATCCCGCTGCGCCCCCTCGGCTTCGGCACTCTGCTCGGCGCCTCGTTCCAGGTCATCCGCCGCAACCCGCGCCCCACCTTCGGCATCGCGCTGCTGCTCAACGGTCTCGTCACCGTTCTCTTCGTGGGCGTCATCGGCGGCGTCGCCGCGCTCGCGTTCGGCCGCCTGAGCAACGCCAGCCAGCAGAACACCGACGACATCGCCGCCGGCTCGGTCGCCGCCGTCGCACTCGCCTCGCTCATTCCCATCGCGCTCTCGGTGCTCGTGGGGGCGGTGCTGCAGGGGATCATCTCGCTCGAGGTCTCCCGCGGCACGATCGGCGAGAAGCTCACCGTGCGCGGACTCTGGCGTCTCGCCAAGGGCCGGATCGGCGCGCTCATCGGCTGGTCCGCGCTCGTGACGGGCGCCGTGCTGGTGATCGTGGTGCTGCTGGCCACCGCGATCGGCCTGCTCGTGGCGTTCGGCGGATCGGCGGGAGTCGCCATCGCCGTGCTCATCGGCATCTGTGCCGGACTCGGGGCCGCCGTGCTCTGGTTCTGGATCGCCACGAAGCTCTCCCTGATCCCCAGCGTCCTGATGCTCGAGCGCACCACGCTGCGCGAAGCCGTCGCCCGCTCGTGGTCACTCACCCGCGGCTACTTCTGGAAGACCCTGGGCACCCAGCTGCTGGTCAACGTGATCGTGCAGACAGCAGCGCAGATCGTCACGTTCCCGGTCAGCCTCGTGCTCGGCTTCGGCGCCGCGCTCCTCGACCCGAACGGCGACGCGGCCGCGGGCGTCGCCTTCCTCGTGATCATCTACATCGTCACCGGCATTATCAGCCTCGTCTTCGCCGCGCTCGCCTCGGTGACCGCCTCGTCGGTGACCGCCCTCATCTACATCGACATCCGCATGCGCAAGGAAGGGCTCGACCTCGAGCTCACGCGCTTCGTCGAGGCGCGCCAGGTCGGCGACGTCGGCGTGGGCAACCCCTACCTGCCGCACGACGGGCCCGCGGCATCCACCGTCTACGGCCCGCCCTCGGCCTACGGCCCGCCGTCGACGCCGCTCCCGCCCTCCACCGAGTCGCCCTGGGCGTGACGCCGACCGTGATTCTCGCCAGCGCCGCCGCGCGCGCCCTCGGCGTGCCCGTCGACCCCGATGCCGACGAAGCGCGGCAGTGGGTGCTCGACGAGCTCGCCAAACCCGAGTACCGCGAGGCGCAGCCGACCTGGTTCGACCTGATCGCCGGGGCGATCCGTGACTGGTTCGAGTCGCTGACCTTCGGCGCAGCGGGCGGGCCTCCCGGGATCGGCGCGCTCATCGTGGTTCTCGTCGTCGCCGTGGTGCTGGTGATCGCGTTCCTCGTCTTCGGGGCACCCCGCCTGAACCGCAAGAGCACGGTCGCCGGCAGCCTGTTCGGCGAAGACGACGACCGGGATGCCGCGGCGATCCGCCGCGCGGCCGAGGAAGCCGCCCGGGCCGGCGACTACACGCTCGCGGTGGCGGAGTCGTTCCGCGCGATCGCCCGCGGCCTGGCCGAACGCACCGTGCTCACCACCACGCCCGGCACGACCGCCCACGACTTCTCGGTGCGCGCCGCGGCCGCCTTCCCCGCCTTCGACGCGCGGCTCGCCGACGCCGCCGCGGCGTTCGACGACGTGCGCTACCTCGGCGGGACCGGCGACCGGGCGCAGTACGACGCGGTCGCCGCGCTCGAGCGCGACCTGCGCTCGGCCACCCCGCTGCTCGAGACGATCCCCGTATGACCGCCGCCCCCACCCAGCGCGTGCTGACGACGAGCCCGACCGTCGTGCTGCGCCGGTCGGTCTTCTGGATCGCGGCGACCGTTTTCGCACTGGTCGTCGCCATCGTCGGCATCCTTCTCTCCGGTTCGTTCAGCCCCTCCGACCCGCTCGATTCGCAGAACCCGGCGCCCGGCGGGGCCAAGGCCCTCGCCGAGGTCCTGCGCCAGCAGGGCGTCGACGTGACCGCCACCGCCACCCTCGACGAGACCCGGGACGCGGTGGACGACGCCGCCGCGACCACCCTGTTCTTCTACGACCCGTCGGGCTACCTGGACACCGGGCAGCGCACCGAGGCGTTCGGGCTCGCGGAGCGCGTCGTCGTGGTCGACCCCGACTTCTCCACGCTGCTCGACCTCTCCCCCGACATCGCCCAGGCCGGCCAGGTCGAGGGCACCGTCGCCGCGGACTGCGCCCTGCCCGCCGCCGACAACGCCGGTTCGATCACGGTCGACGGGTTCGGCTACCGCTACACGGGCGCCGGCGACGCGGTGGAGTGCTTCGACAGCGGCGACGGCGTGCACTCGGTCGTGCAGATCGAGACGGCCACCGGGCGCGCGACCGTCGTCGGCGCGACCGCCGCGCTCAGCAACGAGAGCATCGGCAGCGTCGGCAACGCCGCCTTCGCGCTCACGTTGCTCGGCGAGAGCCCCGACCTCGTCTGGTACATCCCGACCGCCGCCGACCTCGTCTCCGAGACCACGCCCACGCTCGGCGAGCTGAGCCCCGCGTGGGTGATCCCGCTGACCAGCCTGCTGCTGCTCACCGCGATCGCCGCCGGGATCTGGCGCGGCCGCCGCTTCGGGCCGCTCGTGATCGAGAACCTGCCCGTCACCGTGCGGGCCAACGAGACGATGCAGGGCCGGGCGCGCCTCTACGAGCGCTCGTCGGCCCGGCTGCGCGCGCTCGACTCGCTACGCATCGGCGCGGTCGAGCGCATCGGCAGGCTGTGCGGACTGCCCCGCGCCGCCACCGTCGACGAAGTGATCGCCGCCGCGAGCGCCCTCACCGGCCTGCGCCAGACCGACGTGCGCCGCACCCTGCTCGACGCGGTGCCCGCCTCCGACCGCGACCTCGTCCGGCTGTCCGACGACCTGCTCACTCTCGAGCGCGCGGTCGCGGCATCCGTCACCCCCACCTAAGCCACCACCCCGATGGAAGAGAGCACCACAGGAATGGACACCACCGTTCACAGGACCGAGACCGAACTGCGCGCCGCCTTCGTACGGGTGCGTGACGAGGTCGGCAAAGCCGTCGTGGGTCAGGATGCCGCGGTGACGGGTCTGATGATCGCACTACTCGCGGGCGGCCACGTGCTGCTCGAGGGTGTGCCGGGCGTCGCCAAGACGCTCCTCGTGCGCACCCTCAGCCACACGCTGAAACTCGACACCAAGCGTGTGCAGTTCACCCCCGACCTCATGCCCGGCGACGTCACGGGTTCGCTCGTCTACGACGCGAAGCAGAGCGAGTTCGAGTTCCGGGCGGGTCCCGTGTTCACCAACATCCTGCTCGCCGACGAGATCAACCGCACGCCCCCGAAGACGCAGTCGGCGCTGCTCGAAGCGATGGAGGAGCGCCAGGTCTCGGTCGACGGTGAAAGCCGCAAGCTCCCCGTGCCGTTCATGGTCGCGGCGACGATGAACCCGATCGAGTACGAGGGCACCTACACACTGCCCGAGGCGCAGCTCGACCGCTTTATGCTCAAGCTCGTGCTCGACCTGCCCGGCCGCGAGGTCGAGGTCGAGGTGATGCGCCGGCACGCCGCCGGGTTCAACGCGCGCGATCTCGCGGGTGCCGGCGTCACCGCCGTGCTCGACGCCGAGGCACTCGCGCAGGCGCAGGCCTCGGTCGCCGCCGTGGGGGCGAGCGCCGACGTGATCGGCTACGCGGTCGACCTGTCGCGCGCCACCCGGCAGAGCCCGTCGGTGAAGCTCGGCGTGAGCCCGCGTGGCACGACCGCGCTGCTCTCCGCCGCCAAGGCCTGGGCCTGGCTCGGCGGGTCGAGCGCCATCACGCCCGACCACATCCAGGCCATGGCGCTGCCCGTCATGCGCCACCGCCTACAGCTCAAGCCGGAGGCCGAGCTCGAGGGCATCTCGGCGGACGCGATCCTGCGGTCGATCATGCAGCAGGTCCAGGTTCCCCTGTAGCCATGGCGATCAGCGGTTGGTTCGTCGCACTCCTGGCGCTCGGCATCGTGCCGGTCGTCGCCATCGGCGACCCCGTCGCGCTGCTGGTCTGGCTGGTGTTCGTGGTGCTGCTCGGCACGCTCGACCTCGTGCTCGCGGCATCCCCGCGCCGCATCACCCTCGACCGCGTGCTGCCGGGGCCGGTGCGCCTCGGCGAGACGGTCGACACAACCCTCTACCTGACCAACGCCGGCAAACGGCGGATGCGTGCCATCGTGCGGGACGGCTGGCCGCCGTCAGCGGTCGCGACCCCGACGCGCCAGAGCGTGCGCGTTCCGGTCGGCGAGCGGCGGGCGATCACGACCCGGCTCACCCCGTTCCGTCGGGGGGAACGCCGCTCGGCGCACGTGACCCTGCGCTCGTTCGGCCCGCTCGGACTCGTGGCGCGGCAGGCGTCGATCGAGGTCCCCGGCGCGATCACCGTGCTGCCGCCGTTCAACGCGCGCAAGCACCTGCCGTCGCGGCTCGCCCGCTTGCGCGAACTCGACGGCGCGACGAGCGTCATGGTGCGCGGCCAGGGCACCGAGTTCGACAGCCTGCGCGACTACGTGCGCGGCGACGACGTGCGCTCGATCGACTGGCGGGCGACCGCGCGTCACGGCGACCTCTCCGCGGGCTCCGGCCGCGGCCTCGTCGTGCGTACCTGGCGTCCCGAACGCGACCGCCGCGTGGTCATCGTCGTCGACAGCGGCCGCACCTCGGCCGCCCGCATCGACAACGAGCCACGCATCGACACGGCGTTCGAGTCGGCCCTGCTGCTCGCCGCCCTCGCGAGCCGCGCGGGCGACCGCGTCGACCTCGTCGTCTACGACCGCCGGGTGCGCGGCCGGGTGCAGGGCGCCAGCGGGCCCGAACTGCTTAACCGCATGGTGACCTCCATGGCTCCGATCGATCCCGAGCTCATCGAGATGGATTGGAGCGCCGTGCCCGGCCTCGTCCGCTCGATCACCTCGCAGCGCTCGCTCGTGGTGCTCGCGACCTCGATCGACGCCCCGGGTGCCTCGCGGGGTCTGCTCGCGGTGCTCCCCCAGCTGACGCGCCGCCACACGGTGCTGGTCTCGTCCGTGGTCGACCCGACCGTGCTCGAGGTCACCCGCGAGCGCTCGAACCGCAGCGAGGTCTACCGGGCCGCGGCCGGCGAACGGGCGTTGCTCGACATCGCGCGTGTCTCGGCCGCCATCCGCCAACTCGGCGGGGACGTCGTCACCGCCTCCCCCGCCGACCTGCCCCCGGCCCTCGCCGACCGGTACATCGCGCTGAAGGCCGCCGGGCGGCTCTGATGCGGCGGCTCTGATGCGCTGGCTCGACCGGCTGCTCGGGCGCGCCGAGTACGACTCGAGAATCGCGGACGCGTACGTCGCCCGGCGCTCTCCGCAGGCGGACGACGGGCTGCCCTTCCGCTTCCTCGTCGAGGACGTCTTCGTCATCACCGGCCGCGGCACGGTCGTCGTGGGCACCGTGCAGAGCGGCGCGGCCCGGGTCGGCGACCCCGTGCTGGTCGGCTCGACGGACTCGGTCGTCGACGGCATCGAGGTCTTCGGCTCCCGCGCCGACCAGACGATCACGGGGGAACCGGTCGGGCTGCTCCTGCGCGGGGTGACGCGCGACTCGGTCGCGCGAGGCGGGCAGGTCCTCGGCAGGTCGTGATTCGGGATGCCGCGGCCGACGCCCCGCCCGGGCCCGCGGCAGCGCGCGGTCGGCCCGTGCCGCGCGGCTCGTCCCGTCGGCGATGGGTCGCGCCCGCGGCATCCACGCGCTTAAACGACAACCGGGGACCGAGCGAGTGCTCGGTCCCCGGTCGCAGGGTTTCGACGGGCTCAACCCGCCGATCAGACGGTGCCGACGGGCTCCGCGGCCTCGTTCGGGGTCTCGCCCGAGTTGGCCAGATTGCTGCGCAGAGCCGCACCGAGGTTCGCGTCGACGTTGGTCCAGTACTGGATGGCACGCTCGCGGATCTCGGGGACGGTCGTGCCGCCCACGGCACCGGTGATGGTCTCGAGGAAGCGCGCCTTGGCGGCGTCGTCGAAGACCTCGCGGTACAGGGTCCCGGGCTGGCCGAAGTCGTCGTCCTGCGAGTGCAGGGTCGCGGCCGAGCGCACGAGCTCGCCGTCCGACTCCCAGCTGCCGACGCCCGCGCGGGCGGGGTCGGCGACGGGGCCGCCGAACGAGTTCGGCGCGTAGACCGGAGCGGAGGCGGGCTTGAAGCCGTGGCGGGCCGCCCCGTCCTGCGAGTAGTTGTGCACGGGCGACTTGGGCGCGTTCACGGGCAGCTCGTTGTAGTTCGTGCCGACGCGGTAGCGCTGCGCGTCCGGGTAGGAGAACACGCGCGCCATGAGCATCTTGTCGGGGCTGATGTCGATGCCGGGAACCGTGTTGGCGGGCGAGAACGCGGCCTGCTCGATCTGGGCGAAGAAGTTCTCCGGGTTGCGGTTGAGCGTGTGCGTTCCGACCTTGATCAGCGGGTAGTCGGCGTGCGGCCACACCTTGGTCAGGTCGAAGGGGTTGAAGCGGTAGGTCTTCGCGTCCTCGTAGGGCATGATCTGCACCGAGAGGTCCCACGACGGGAAGTTGCCGGCCTCGATCGCCTCGTAGAGGTCGCGGCGGTAGTAGTCGGCGTCGGCTCCGGCGATGCCCTCGGCCTCCGCGCCGCCCATCTCGATGTTGCCCTGGTTCGAGACGAAGTGGTACTTGACCCAGAAGCGCTCGCCCGCGGCGTTGATCCACTGGTAGGTGTGCGAGCCGAAGCCGGGCATTTCGCGCCAGGTGCGCGGCAGGCCGCGGTCGCCCATGAGGTAGGTGACCTGGTGGGCCGACTCGGGCGAGAGGGTCCAGAAGTCCCACTGCATGTCGGCGTCGCGCAGGCCCGAGCCCGGCAGGCGCTTCTGCGAGTGGATGAAGTCGGGGAACTTGATGCCGTCGCGGATGAAGAACACCGGGGTGTTGTTTCCGACGATGTCGTAGTTGCCCTCGGTCGTGTAGAACTTCACCGAGAAGCCGCGCACGTCGCGCCAGGTGTCGGGCGAACCCTGCTCGCCGGCGACGGAGGAGAAGCGCTGCAGCGTCTCGGTGCTGGCGCCCGGCTGGAAGACCGCGGCACTCGTGTAGGCCGAGACGTCGCCGGTGACGACGAAGTCGCCGAACGCGCCGCCGCCCTTGGCGTGCACGACACGCTCCGGGATGCGCTCGCGCGCGAACTGGGCCAGCTTCTCGACGAGGTAACGGTCGTGAAGCGCGGTGACGCCGTCGTTGCCCGCCGTGAGGGAATGGGCGTCGCTCGGAACCGCGGATCCGGTCTGGCTCGTCGTGTACTGGTCGGTCATTGTTCTCCTTGTGTGTGGTGCGTTGTGTTCGTCAGGAAAAGACAGGAAAGTCAGGCGGTCTGGCAGGCGGCGCAGAGACCCCAGAAGGTCACCTCGGCCGAGGCGACGGTGAACCCGGCGGTGTCGGACGGGCTGAGGCACGGCGCGTGCCCCACGACGCAGTCGACGTCGGCGACGGCGCCGCACGACGTGCAGACGATGTGGTGGTGGTTGTCGTCGACGCGCAATTCGTAGAGCGCGGCCGAGTTGGCCGGTTCGATCTTGCGCAGGATGCCGGCCGCCGTGAGGTCTCCGAGGATGTTGTGCACCGACTGGACCGAGACGCCCGCGTCGTTGGCGAGCAGCGCGCGGTGCAGACTGCCGGCGTCGCTGTGCGGCGCTTCGCCGAGGGCCGCGAGCAGAGCCACGCGCCCGGCGGTGACGCGCAGGCCGGCCTCGTGCAGCTGGTGTTCCACGGTCGTCATACGACAAGCGTAGACGTTATCGTGAACGACTCAAAATAAGGGTGGCCTTGCTTGAGTGCGCGCTCGAGGGCGGGATGACGCGGCTCAGGCCGCGATCAGCCGCTTGGCCCCGGACTCGAACTCGTCGAGATCGCCCGTGTGCCCCGCGAGGAACGCCCGTCTGCCCTGCACCCACTGGTAGACGAGGAACGCCGCGAGGGCGACCGTGCCGATGCCGATCTTGATCGGCCACGGCCAGTCCTGCCTCGTGACGAAGCCCTCGACGAGACCGGAGAGCAACAGCGCGAGCGTGAGCCCGACGGCGACCGTGAACAGCGCACGCCCGTCTTCGGCAAGCGCCTGCGCCCGGGTGCGTCCGCCCGGGGCGATCCACGACCAGGAGATGAAGATGCCCGCCGCCCCGGCGACGAAGATCGAATACAGCTCGAGCTGTCCGTGCGGAGAGATATAGAGGAAGAACACGTCGAGGCGGTCGAACTCCGCCATCATCGCACCGGTGAGCCCGAGGCTCTGCGCGTTGGTGAACATGATGTACGGAGCGAAGAAAGGGATGATGCCGAACGCCACCGACTGGGTCGCGATCCAGGCGTTGTTGGTCCAGACGTAGCCGGTGAACGCCGCCTCCGTGTTGTCGGAGTAGTAGTTGACGAAGTCCTCCATCGCGTACTGCTCGCGCGTGCTCGCCGACCCCAGGGTCTCGAGAACGAGCGGGTTCGCGGTGGCCCAGAGCCCGTAGACGACCGCGACGATCACGCTCGCGGCGCTCACCGCCAGCGACAGCCAGCGGATGCGGTACAGCGCCGCGGGCAGCTGCACGGCGAAGAACCGGATCACCTGCGCGAGCGCGTTACTCGACACCCCGGTGAACGCGAGGCGGGCGCGGGAGAGGTAGAGCGACAGCCGGTCGCCCTGCGCCGACTGCCCGGACGTCGTCGTGATCGCCGACAACTGGCTCGCACCCGACTGGTACCGGTCGATCAGCTCGTCGGCCTCGGCCCCGGTGAACCGGCGCTTCTTGCCCAGCTGGGCAAGCCGGTCCCACTCTTCGCGGTGAGCGGCTGAATAGGCGTCGAGGTCCATCTGCTTAAATGATGTCATGCCGCGCGACTCAGCGATCGACCAATCTTCGTATTCCGTGATCGACGACGCCGTCATCACCGGCGAAGCGGTCGCCCTCGACCTCAGGCCCGCGAGCTTCATCCTGCGGGCGGCGGGCGCGGCGATCGACCTGATCGCCTACCTCGGCCTGTTCGTGCTCACGGTCGTTTTCGTGTTCCCGGTCGTGATCGAGAGCCTGCGGCTGGATGACGCGCTCATCGCCGCGCTCTCGGTGGTGACGCTGGTGCTTGCCATCGTCGGGATCCCGATCGCGGTCGAGACCCTCACCCGCGGCAAGTCGCTCGGGAAGCTGGCGATCGGCGCCCGCATCGTGCGCGACGACGGCGGAGCGATCGGGTTCCGCCACTCGTTCATCCGCGCACTGCTCGGCGTGATCGAGATCTTCATGACGTTCGGCGGCATCGCCGTGGCGGTGTCGCTGCTCAACGACCGGTCGAAGCGGCTCGGCGACCTGCTCGCCGGTACCTACAGCCAGTACGAACGCGTCGGCCGCACCGACCGCCCCGTGTTCACCGTCCCTCAGCCGCTCGAGCAGTGGGCGCTCACGGCCGACGTCGCGCGGATGCCCGACCGTCTCTCCCGGCGCATCGCGCAGTTCCTCGCGCAGTCGGGCAAGCTCACCCCGCAGACCCGCGCGCGCATCAGCCGGGAGCTTGCGAACGAGGCCGCGCCGTACGTGTCGCCGCTGCCCGAGATCGACGCCGAGCTGTTCCTCGCCGGGGTCAGCGCGGTACGCCGCGACCGCGAGTACGCGGCGCTGCAGCTCGAGGCCGCCGGGCTGGACCGGCTGCGTCCGGCCCTGACCGGGCTGCCGAACGCGTTTCCCGACCGGTAGGTGCCGGCCGCGGCATCCGACCGCCCTTCGGACTACTCGCGGATCAGCGCCAGGACCGCGTCGCGGATCTCCTGCATCTTCTCCGGCGTGCCGGCTTCGACGTTGAGGCGCAGCAGCGGCTCGGTGTTCGAGGGACGCACGTTGAACCACCAGAACGGCTCGCCGCTGCCGGTGACCGTGAGTCCGTCGAACTCGTCGAGCTCGCCGAGCGAGGCGTAGGCGCTCACGATGCGCTCGTAGGCGGCGGGCACGTCGGTGACGGTCGAGTTGATCTCGCCGCTGAGCGCGTACGGGTTGTACTGCGCGGCGAACTCGGAGAGCGGCTTGTCCTGGTGACCGAACTCGGCGAGCAGGTGCATCGCGGCGAGCATGCCGTTGTCGGCGCCCCAGAAGTCGCGGAAGTAGTAGTGCGCGCTGTGCTCGCCGCCGAAGATGGCGCCGGTGGCCTTCATCTCGTCCTTGATGAGCGAGTGGCCCACGTGGGTGCGGATCGCGGTGGCGCCCGCGGCCTCGATCGTCTCGGGCACGATGTTCGAGGTGATGAGGTTGTGCAGCACGACGATGTCGAGGTCGGGCTCGAGGGCACGCACGCGGGTGATCTCGCGCAGCGCGACGATCGCGGCGACGGCCGACGGCGTGACGGCCTCGCCCTTGTCGTCGACGACGAAGCAGCGGTCGGCGTCGCCGTCGAAGGCGAGTCCGAGGTCGGCGCCGTGTTCGACGACGGCCTTCTGCAGGTCGACGATGTTCGCCGGCTCGAGCGGGTTGGCCTCGTGGTTGGGGAACGTGCCGTCGAGCTCGAAGTACATCGGGATGATCTCGATCGGCAGGGCGGCGAGTCCGGCGGCTTCGCCGAGGACGGCGGGGACCGTGAGCCCGCCCATGCCGTTGCCGGCGTCGACGACGACGCGGATCGGTCGGATGCCGCTCAGGTCGACGAGCTTGCGCAGGTAGGCCGCGTAGTCGGCGAGCACGTCGACCTCGCGGAACGCGCCGGTGGTCTCGACCTCGGCGATCCCGTCGGCGAGGTAGGCGGTGGCGCGGTCGCGGATCGCGGCGAGGCCGGTGTTCAGGCTGATGCCCTGCGCGCCGGCGCGGCTGAACTTGATGCCGTTGTAGGTGGCGGGGTTGTGGCTCGCGGTGAACATCGCGGCCGGGGCGCCGAGCGAGCCGGAGGCGAAGTAGGTCTCGTCGGTCGAGCAGAGGCCGATCGAGAGGACGTTGGCGCCGCGGGCCTGGGCGCCGCGCGCGAAGGCGGAGGCGAACTCGGGCGAGGAGTCGCGCATGTCGTGGCCCACGACGACGTCGGTACCCGCCGCGCCGATCTCGTCGACGAATCCGGCGGCGAGGGCGGAGACCACCTCGCTCGTGAGCTGGCTGCCCACGAGACCTCGGACGTCGTAGGTCTTAACGAATTGGGTCAGGTCGATCGGGGAGGAATTCACGTCCCCAAAACTACATGACGAATAACCTGCCAGCCCTGAGGCACGGACAAGCGCTCGGCGTGCTTCGTGCACAGGTCGTAGCTGTGGGGCTCGGGGCGCTGGCTCAGCGGGCCCAGAACGGCCATCGACTCGGCGTAGACGTAGGTGAGGGTCGCGATCGCGTCGTGGGTACACGCCACCTTGCTGCACTGTCGTCCGCTCATCGTGTCCCCAGCCTAGGACGACGCACCGACCTTCGCGAGCGCGTGCGCGGAATACACTGGTCAGATGGTGAAATCGCGGAGGAGCAGTACGCCGGCGTCCGAACGTGGCCGCTCCCGCGACCGTCACGGCCGCGGCATCCGTGCCGCCGTCACCGGACCGCATCTTCCCCAGCTGCGCAGCCGTCTCGACATCTTCGACATGACGATCGCCTCGACCGCCGAATACCTCAAAGAGGTCTGGCCCGAGGAGCTCGCGCGTGTCTCGTTCGAGGTCGCGGCGATGCCCGCCGAGCTCGGCGAATCGCCGGGGGTGGACCGTTGGCGGGTATTCCCGAACGAGCAGCGGGTGGCGCTCTACCGCCTGCCGATCGAGCGGCTCTCGCACCTGCACCGCCACGACGAACTGCACCGCCGCATGATGATCGAGACCTGCGTCTTCCGCGCGGTCGCCGAGCTGCTCGGCAAGGACCCCTGGGACCTCGCGCCCGACCGGTTCCGCGACCACTAGGCGCGGAGGGGTGTAGCGCTGGCGTAGCGCCGGGTGTGCACGGCGCTGAGCGTCGTCGCGCACGCTGAGGTTTGTCGCGGGCGCGCTGAGGTTTGTCGCGCACGCGGTGGCACGAACGGGCGCGTCCGCGACAAAGCACCGCGCGCACGCCGTGCACCGCGTACGCCCCCGCACAAACCACCGCGCCGGCGACGACGCTCAGCGTCGCACACCCCGCCCCCGAGACAGGGACGGGCTAGGGCAGGATCTCGATCGGGCCGGCGCTCACGGCGGGCGGCTGGATCGAATAGCCCGCCGCTCCCCCGTCGCCCGCGAAGCTGACCGCGCCGAACAGGCCCTCGGCTCCGCTCAGCTCGTAGGTCGTGCTGCCGTTGGCGACGAGCGAGACCGACGACAGCGCCTCGACCGTGAGGGTCACGTCGAAGCCGTCGTCGCGCGTGACGGTCACGTCGACCGCGTCGGACCCGGGGTTGTAGAAGTGCAGGCGCGGGTTGGGACCGGCCGAGGTCGTCACGAGGTCGGAGTCGCCGAGCTCGAGCGAGCTCGACAGCCAGGCGAGGTCGCTCGCGCCGCCCACGGGGTCGGCAGCCGGGTCGATGGCGGATGCCGCGACCGTCGACACGCGGACACCGGCGACCACCGGGACATCGGCCTCGACGCGCACGGTGTATCCGCCGTCGACGAGACCGTCCACGGGCAGGTCGTCGACGATGCCCGGTTCGAGGTCGACCGAGAACGAGTCGCCGGTGGGGGTGCCGTCGTCGGCGATGACGCTGACCTCCGCGGAGGTCGCCTCGTCGCCGGGAACGAACACCCGCACGACGGTGGCGAGGTCGTCGAAGCCGGTCTCGCCGATGCGGGTCGCGAGCTCGGCACTGCCGGCCACGCGCACGCCGGGGATGATCTGGGTCGTCGAGGGCGCGGCGGCCGCTCCGACGATGTCGACGCCGCCGGCCTCGAGGCCGCGCACGGTGGACTGCTGCAGGTTGGCGACGATCTGGCCGCCGCGGCTGACCACGTGCACGACGGGCGATGCGACGTCGGGGGCGAAACCGGCGAGCGACAGCACGCGTTGGCCGTGCGGCTGCACGACGATGCCGGTCGCGCCGGGGGCGGAGACGGCGCCGTTCTCCGAGCTGACCGCGAGCGAGACCGTTGCGACGGTGTCGCTCGGGTTCACGAGCGTGACGAGGGTCGTGCGGCCGACCGAGGTCGATCCGCCGACGAGCCACGTCTCGGTGGCGACGCCTGCGCAGTCGGTGGTGGCGAGGCCCGCGAAGTCGTCGCCCGAGACGAGCTGCGACTGGGCGGCGGCGACGAGCACGTCGTCGTCGTTCTCGCTGCCCGCGGGCGAGCTGATGAGACGGGGTGCACCGACCGTGGCCTCGGTGGCGGCGTCGTCGTCGACGGCCACCGAGGTGACCGTGCCGCCGCTCGCGCCGTACTCGACGAGGGCCGAGCCGACCGCGGACGCGGTGGTGGCGCCCTGGCCGGTCTCATCGCCGAGCCGCAGCAGCGCCCCGGGGCAGACCAGCTGCTGCGCCGTGGCGACGGGGGTCACGGTGATGGATTCGGGGGCACGGCTGACGGTGGGGATCGGCACGAAGACGGCGGCGGCGATGGCGGCGGCGGCGACCGCGAGGCCGACCGTCCCGGCGACCACGCGCACGCCCACGATGGCCACGCCGCGGGCGGTGGGCTTGCGCTTCTGCGACGGCGGGGTGTTCTCGTCCGTCGGGTAGTCGTCGCCGACCGGTTCGATGACGTCAGACATCGTCGTCCTCCTCGAACGTGTCCGCAGGTTCGTTCGGGCCGGCGGCGCGCGCACGCGGCCGGCGTCGGGATCCGGTGGGGATGGCGAGCAAGAGGGTGATCAGGAGAACGATGCCCTGCACCAGGATCACGGTCGCGCCGTAGGGGGTGCCGAGCGGGCCCGGACCCGAGGGCGCGTCGCCGGATTCGAGCGCGGAGTAGCGCCAGAGGAATCCGGTCGTCGTCTCGCCGATCGCGGTGAGCTCGGCGTTGCCGTCGAGCGCCTCGCCCGCGCGCTTACGGGTGTCCACCTCGGCGCCGCCCGTCGTGGCGTCGGGCGACAGCACGAATCCGATCTGCAGCTCCTGCAGCTCGGCCGCGGAGTCGAAGCCGCTCTGCGAGGCGAGGTTGCCCGCGAGCACGGCGAGGCGCTCCTGCTCCTCGGTCGGGTCGATTCCGGTGGAGGCGAGAGTCGACTGCGAGTCGAGGCTGGTGCCTTCGCCGCGGTGCAGCGTCGCCGCGAGGGCGCCGCTCGGTTGCGCGGTCAGTTCGAGGGTGCCGAGCGTCGGGTCGTTCGCGGCCTCGGCGGAGACGAAGGCCGGCAGCATGCGCCCGGTGCTCGCGTACACGGCGGACGTTCCGGCGATCGGCATGGCGAGCAGCGGGCCGGCGAGAACGGCGGATGCCGCGGCGACCAGCAGCGCCGGGAACACGACACCGCGGCCGAGGGCCTCGAGCGCGACCACGGCCGAACCGACGAGCCCGAGCCAGAACAGGCTGAGCCCCGCTCCCGGCCAGACGAGCACGAGCGCCTCGCCCACCGCGGAGACCTGCACGTGGGCGGCCGCGACGGCGGTGGCGAAGCCGACGAGCGCGATCACCATGGCGGGCACCGAGCGGCGCGAACCGGGGAGGAAGAGCGCGAGCAGGGCCAGCACGGCGAGCGGCGCGAGCAGGGCGGCGACGATGACGGGGGCGGCCAGCTCGGGCAGGGCGAACGCGGCGGCGATGTCGCTCCAGCCGCTGTAGCCGTTGACCGGGGAGACGAGCGCGAGCTGCCAGCCCGACTGGGTGCCGGCGACGACGGGCACACCCGGGTCGGCGGCGAGGGCGAGGGGTGTGCCGCGCAGCACCTGCTCGATGGCGAGCGGGGCGAACATCACGAGAGCCGGGATGACGATGCCGACGATCCGGTGGATGCTCTTCGGTCGCGCGATCATCAGAGCGAGCCATCCCAGCACGAGCGCGGGAATCAGCGACGGTGCGGCGGCGGCGGTCGCGGCGAACAGCAGCGCGGCCCCGGCGCCGGCCGACCAGCTGCGCGGCGCGTTGAGCAGTGTCAGCACGAGCCAGGGCAGCAGCAGGTGCGCGATGACCGCTCCGAGGTGTCCCCCGTTGAGCGCCGTGAGGAACGGCGGGGCGAGCGCCCAGAGCACGGCGGCGATCGCGGGCGCCCAAGCGCGCTGGGCGAAGCGGGCGGCGCACCACCACGCGCCGAGAGCGGCGAGCGGCAGCGCGACGGCGTAGAGGACGACGACGCTCAGCGAGGGCGCCCAGAAGGTGAGCGTGCCGAGGATGGCGACGAGGAAGGCGAACGGGTCGGCGGCGCCGACGAATCCGGCCCCGACCTCGCGCCAGCCGTAGCCGACGTTCGCCCACAGTTCGGTGAAGGTGGCACTCAGCGGAGCGAGGCCTCCCCCGCTCACGGCAGCGGCGCCGAGCAACGGGCTGAAGGCGACGGCACCGATCGCGGCGGTGAGGAGAACCGTCCAGGCGCCGCCGTGGGAGAGGAAGCTGAGCCGGGTCGTGTCGGCGCCGCCGTCCTCCTGGGTTTGCGGCGCGGCGCGGATCGCGTGCTGGTTGGCCCGCAGCTCGCGCACCTCGCGGGGCGGCAGACGCAGCGGGGCGATCGTGCCCCACCCGAGCGAGCGCGTGCGGCGCAGCCGTGTGCGGGCGGGCATCACGCGGGAGGTGAACGCCGCCGCGAAGGCTGCGGAGATTTCCCCGGGAATGAGGCTGGCGCGCTTGCCGACGAGGTGCCAGAGCGAGCGCAGCACGGCGATCGGCAGCAGCGAGAGCCAGTGCAGCGGCACGGCGACGGCCGGCGCGTAGACGAGGCGGCGGTGCAGCTGGGCCTTGCGGCGCAGGGCGTTGGTGGCACGGGCGGTCAGCGCGTCGCGGCCGAACTGCTCGGGCGGCCCCGCGCTGGCGACCGTGGCGGTCGGCACACCGACGACGCGGTGACCGGCCAGGCGCACGCGCACGCAGAAGTCGAGAGCGGCGTCGGCGCTGGGCAGTGCGGGGTCGAACCCGCCGAGGGCGGTCCAGACCTTCTCGCGCACCAGCATGCCGTTCGCCGATACGCCGAGCATGTCGTTGTGACGGTCGTGCTGGGCTTGGTCGAGTTCGCCGGTGACGAGGGAGATCGAGGCACCGAACCGCGTGAGCGTCTCGCCGTAGGCTTCGATGACGTCGCCGCTGTCCCAGCGCATGAGCTTCGGGCCGGCGACGGCGACCGACGGCGCGATCTCGAGCGCGGCGAGCATGGACGAGAGCGCGTCGGGCGAGGGGGCGCTGTCGTGGCCGAGAAGCCAGAGCCAGGTGTCGTCGGCGTTCTCGGAACCCGCGACCCTCAGCCCCTCGGCGACGGCCGAGCCGAAGCTGCGCGCACTGTCGACGCGCACGAAGGTGGTGGGACCGCCGTCGGCGAGCAGCGCGCCCGACGCGTCGGTCGAACCATCGTCGACGAACACGGTGGAATCGGGGCGCCGGGTCTGACGGGCGATCGCCGAGAGGGTTCGCGGAAGGAACTCCGCCCCGTTTCGGGCGACCAGTATCGCTGTAACTCTCGCTTGCATCGTGGCGAGCCTAGATCGCCCGGGGCGATGCGCGGCACAGACACGCGCCTAAGCACAGCACTCACAGGAAGCGGAGGCTGCCCCAGAGAGAGGGGTAGAGCTGAGTTCTAGCTAGCCCTGAGTTCTAGCTAGCCCTGAGTTCTCGCTAGCTCTACGCGCGCTTGCGCAGTTTGCGGCGCTCGCGCTCGGAGAGCCCGCCCCAGATGCCGAACCGCTCGTCGTTCTCGAGGGCGTATTCGAGGCAGTCGGCGCGGACCTCGCACGAGCCGCAGATCTTTTTGGCTTCGCGGGTCGACCCGCCCTTTTCGGGGAAGAACGCCTCGGGGTCGGTCTGCGCGCAGAGAGAGTCGGTCTGCCAGGCGAGAGGGTTCTCCTCGACGTCGGCCTTGCGGACTCCCGGAACGCCGAGACGTACCGGGTCGACGAACCAGTCGTCTGGAACACTGGCGCGATATTCGCTGTTCGCCATGTTCTACCCCTTGCCGCTCGACCCGATTGACCGTAATGCGTTAGAGATAATTACACCGGTGTAGTTCGCCATAGTCAAGTCGGTGATGATAAAACCTTCTACCCCCGTAGGAGGGTTACGACGCGCGGCGTGTTGCTTCCCACGCGCTCGACACCATCTCGTGCAGGCTGTGGCGCATCTCCCAGTCGAGGTCGCGGGCCGCGAGCTCGCCCGCGGCCACGATGCGCGCCGGGTCGCCCGGGCGGCGTGGCGCGATCTCGGGCTCGAAGTCGATGCCGGTGGCATCCGCGACCGCGCGCATGATGTCCCCCACCGAGCTTCCGTCGCCGCTGCCGAGGTTGTACGCGGTCTCGACGGGGAGTCCGGCGTCGAGGCGCTTCGCGGCCGCGACGTGCGAGATGGCCAGGTCGGCCACGTGCACGTAGTCGCGCACGTTGGTCCCGTCGGGCGTCGGGTAGTCGTTGCCGAAGATCTTCGGCGTCTTGCCGTCGCCGAGGGCACGGAAGACCAGCGGGAACAGGTTGTGCGGGCTGGTGTCGTACAGCTCGGGCGTGCCGGAGCCGACGACGTTGAAGTAGCGCAGGCTCGTGTGGCGGAGGCCGACGGCGACACCCTGGTCGCGCAGCAGCCACTCGCCGACGAGCTTCGACTCGCCGTAGGGCGACTGCGGGCTCTTCGGGGTGTCCTCCGTCACGAGCTCGGTGGGGGGCGTGCCGTAGACGGCGGCGCTCGAGGAGAAGACGATGCGGTCGACGCCCTTCTCGGCCATCGCCGCCAGCAGCACGGCGGTGCCGGTGACGTTCTGCTCGTAGGTGTGCAGCGGGCGCTGCACGCTGACCCCGGCGTACTTGTAGCCGGCAACGTGGATGACGCCCGTGACGTTGTGCTCCTCGATGGTCTTCAGCAGCAGTTCGCCGTCGAGGATCGAGCCGAGCACGAACGGTACGCCGGCCGGCACGAACTCGCGGAACCCGCTCGAGAGATCGTCGATCACGACCGGTGCGAGACCCGCGTCAGCGAGTGCCCTCACGACGTGCGACCCGATATATCCTGCTCCACCCGTTACCAGCCATGTCATACCTCTAACGCTAGCGCGCCGCGGAGTGCCGGAAACGCGCCCCCTTCTTCGATACCGAAGACGCGGAGCGCCGGGATCCCGCAGCCGCCACGGATCGCGGGCGGCGGGGGTTACGGACTCCTTCGGAGCCGTAAGTCGGCACCCGGCGGTACCCGTCGCGCACGACGGAGACCACGGATGCCACGATCGCCACGAGGGCGATGGCACTGAGGACAACCAATGAAATAGCCATGGCAGTAAATCTATGATTGGTGGTATGACGCCAACAGTGGCAGAATCGACAGTAATCGGTTCATTACTGCCAAGCGAGGTCCCATGCTGAAGAAGATCGTCCTGCTCGCCATCCCGGGCGTCGCCCCCTTCGAGTTCGGCGTCGTCTGCGAGGTGTTCGGCATCGACCGCAGCGCGATGGGCGGCCCGAAGTTCGACTTCACGATCGCGACCGCCGACCCCGGCCCCGTGCGCACCAGTCTCGGCTACGACATGGTGATCAGTTCCGACCTCTCCGTCGCGGCCGACGCCGACCTGATCGCCGTCTCCGCGCACCGCTTCGACGACATCGACGAGCGCTTCCTCGAGGTGATCCGGGCCGCGGAGGCCCGGGGCGCCTGGGTGCTCAGCCTCTGCAGCGGGGCGTTCGTGCTGGCCCAGGCCGGCATCCTGAACGGTCGCCGCGCCACGACGCACTGGATGTACGCCGACCGCCTCGCCGCCGAGTACCCCGACATCGAGGTCGACCCCGACGTGCTCTTCGTGAGGGACGGCAACGTCGTCACCGGCGCGGGTACCGCTGCCGGCATCGACGCCGCCCTGCACATCGTGCGAACCGAGCTCGGGGCGTCGGTCACCAACGTGGTCGCGCGCCGCATGGTCGTCCCGCCGCAGCGCGACGGCGGCCAGTCGCAGTACATCCAGTCGCCGGTCTCTCCGGTGTGCGCCGACTCGTTCGCGGCGGTCGCCGACTGGATGCTGCAGAACCTCGCCGAAGACCTCACCGTCGACCAGCTCGCCCGTAAAGCGCTGATGTCGAGCCGCACGTTCGCCCGACGGTTCCGCGCCGACATGGGCACGACACCGTCGGCCTGGCTCAACCGCCAGCGCATCATCCGTGCCCAACAACTACTCGAAGAGACGGGTGCCGCGTTGGAGACCATCGCCCAGGACACGGGCTTCGGCACCGCCTCGGTGATGCGCCACCACTTCCTCAAGGTGCTGCAGACCACTCCGACCGCCTACCGGCGCGCGTTCGCCGTGCGCGTGCCCGAGCTGGCGGGCTAGCCGCCCGCCCGCCCCGGGTCAGCTCAGCGCGTCGAGCTCCGCGACCAGTTCCGCGGCGGCGGGGACGAACGCGTCGGTGCCCGCCGAGGTCACGGTGATCGTGAACCAGTTGTCGCCGGCGAACACGTGCAGGCGGTCTCCCACCGCGACCGCCGAGTCGGCGCCCTCGACCTCGACCGGCGCGGCCCCGGCGGCGGTCGAGACCTCGTCGACCGCCCAGGCGCCGCCCGGCAGCACCGTGACGACGGCGTTCTCGTCGCCGGCCCCGGCCCAGCCGCACTTGGTGACCCCCGCGGGTGTCTGCGCGGCGTAGTAGCCGGTGTTCGGCTCGGCGTCGCCGCCCCATTCCATTCCGGCGCCTCCCGCGCCGCCGGCCGCGGCACCGATAAGCCCGCCGGCGTCGAGCGTCGCGCAGTCGATCTCGGTCGGCCACTCGGCATCCACCACATACGGCTCGGGCGCCGTCACGGTCGACGTGGCCGCGGCGAACGCCGCCGTGATGGCCTGGGTTGCCGCAGTGGTGGTAGCGATCGGAGCGGTCGGGTCGTAGAGCACGCCGTAGAGCGAGAAGTCCCCCTCGACGGATCCGAAGATGCAGCCGTAGCCCGGCGTGCACTCGGTGGTCGGCGACCTGGTGACCTGCGAGGTCGGCAGGGCGATGAGGGAGAGGGCGACGCCTCCCGGCACGGGCAGTTCCGTCCAGGTGCAGTCGATGCCGCCGAGCTGGCCGATCACCAGGTAGTCGGGATCGAGGGACCATTCGCTCGACGACGGCTGCAACGCCGTGCCGACGAGCCCGGCCACGTCAGCGGAGGTGAACAGCGCCTCGCAGTCGCCGTCGAGCAACCGCTCGGGCGAGGTCAGCTCGACCGGTTCGGTCGTGGGCGTCGGGGCGACGGTGGCGGTGGGGTCGGCGTCGGCCGGCGGCTCGGCGGCACAGGCGGACAGGCCGCCCGCGAACAAGACGACGACGGCGGCGATCGTAACTCGAGAGTGTCTCATGCGAGGAATCCTAGAGACAGCTGCCGGGTGGCCGGAACACCCCGGACGCGGACGTTAGCGAATCGTCATGTTGCGAGGCCCAGAGCCCCTGCCCCGGTCCCGCGATGAAGAGGTCGCCGTCGCCCGAGATCGTGAGGGTCGCCTCGTCCGCGGTCACCAGCACCGATTCGCCGCGCGTGACAGAGACGCTGGAGAGCGCGCCGGTGAGCGTGAAGGAGCCGGCCGTGCAGAGGACGATTCCCGTGCCGCCGACGTCGTATGCGGCATCCTTTACCGGCCCGGTCACGACGGCAAGCACGAAGTCGGGCACGTCGGGACGGTAGACGGCGATACCGGACCCGGTCGTCTCGGGGGCGAGGTACGGCACCGGTACGGGACTGAAGTCGAGCACCGAGAGCAGCTCGGGCACGTCGATGTGTTTCGGGGTGAGGCCGCCGCGCAGCACGTTGTCGGAGGCGGCCATCAGCTCGATGCCGAGCCCCTCGACATAGGCGTGGATGTTGCCCGCCGGCAGGTAGAGCACCTCGCCGCGCTGCAGCGTGACCAGGTTGAGCATGAGCGAGACGACGATGCCCGGGTCGCCCGGGTAGGCGGCCGCGAGCTCGCCGACGAGGGTGAAGTGCTCTCCTTCGATGCCGGATGCCGCGGCGACCACGGCCTCGACCAGCTCGACCACGTCGTCGCCGCCGGAGACGAGCCACTCGAAGGTCGCGCGCAGGTCGTCGTCGGACTCGAGCCGCGCCGACCAGCCGGAGAGCGCGGGGTCGCCGGGACGCGCGCCGAGCAGCCGGGCGATCGACGCGGCCGTCGCCGACACCGGACGGAAGCCGCACAGCGCGCGGTAGCCGTCGGTGAGCGCGTAGATCAGCTCGGGCTTGTGGAACTCGTCCTTGTAGTTGCGGTCCGCGGCGTCGAGCGGGATGCCGAGGGCGTTCTCCCGGGCGAAGCCGTCGGCGGCCTGCGCCATGGTCGGGTGGGCCTGCAACGACAGGGGTGCCGCGGCGGCGAGGACCTTGAGCAGGAAGGGCAGGCGTTCGTCGAGGATGTCGAGGACGGTGCCGCTGCCGTCGGTGAGACGGGCGGGCGAACCGGGGTGCGCGCCGAGCCAGAGCTCGGCTTCGGGGCCGCCGGACGGCGGGGTACCGAGCAGCTCCGCGATCGCCGTCGTCGATCCCCACGCGTAGTCGCGCGGGGTATTGGTGATGCCTACAAACATGGGGCCTGTCCTTGTCACTGGGTTAGACCAAAGTACCAACCGCCTAGGAGGGCCTCGAACGCGCGACCTATGCTTTCGGAGGATTCCGACAAGCAATGGAGCATTTACATGTCATTCGAGTCACTCACCAGCGACTTCTACGGGTACGAGAACGGCCTCACCGACCAGGAGAAGGAGACGATCGTCGCCCTCCGCGCGTTCCTCGAGGCGGAGGTGCGCCCCATCGTCAACGGGCTGTGGGAGAGGTCAGAGTTCGTGCCGCGGTCGATCGTGAAGGGACTCGCCGACCTCGGCCTCTTCGGTCAGCCGTGGAAGGAGACCCAGCGGTTCGAGAACAGCGCGGTATTCCGCGGCTGGGTCGCCCTCGAGCTCGCCCGCGTCGACGCCAGCGTCGCCACCCTGGTCGGCATGCAGAACGGGCTCGTGATGGGCTCCATCGCCGTCGCCGGCAGCCAGGAGCAGCGCGACGAGTGGCTGCCGAGATTCGCCAGCGGCGAGCTGCTCGGCGCCTTCGGCCTCACCGAGCCGCTCTCGGGCTCCGACTCCGCGCAGGGGCTGCGCACCATCGCCAAGCGCGACGGCGACAACTGGGTGATCAACGGCGCCAAGCGCTGGATCGGCAACGGCTCGATCAGCGACGTCACCATCATCTGGGCCAAGGACGCGGATGACGGACAGGTGAAGGGCTTCATCGTCCCGACATCCACGCCGGGGTATTCGGCGACGCGCATCGAGGGCAAGCAGGCGCTCCGTATCGTGCAGAACGCCGACATCGTGCTCACCGACCTCGTGGTGCCCGAGGCGAACCGCCTGCAGAACTCGAACTCGTTCCGCGAGACCGCGGCCGTGCTGCGTCTGACCCGCGCCGAAGTGGCCTGGGCCGCCGTCGGCAACTCGGTCGGCGCCTACGAGGCGGCCGTGAAGTACGCCGGCGAACGCATCCAGTTCGGCAAGGAGATCGGCGGACACCAGCTCGTGCAGGACCTGCTCGCCCGCAGCCTCGGCAACATCACCGCGTCCATCGGCATGGTGACCCGCGTCTCGCAGATGCTCGACGAGGGCACGCAGCGCGACGAGCACTCCTCGCTCGCCAAGGCGTACACGACGAGCCGCATGCGCGAGACCGTCGCCTGGTGCCGCGAGATCTTCGGCGGCAACGGCATCGTGCTCGACTACGACGTCATCCGCTACTTCGCCGACGCCGAGGCGATCTACTCCTACGAGGGCACGCGCGAGATGAACACGCTCATCGTCGGACGCGCCATCACCGGCAAGGCCGCGTTCATCTAGACCGCTCCCGCGCAGCGCCCCGTCCGGACACCCGGGCGGGGCGCTTCGCGTTCAGCGTGCGTCGGTAAGGTTTGCACTATGAGACTTCTGGACAGCGGCAGGCTGCGCTTCGGCGTACTCGTGCTGGCCCTGGTCACGATTCTCGCGGGCGACCTCTGGCGCTACTCGATCACCTGGTACGGGTTCGGTGCGATCGTGCTCGCGGTCTCCGCGTTCTCGGCGCTGCTGCTGGTGCGTTACCGCGACCGCTGGCGCATCGGCGCGCTCCCGATGCCGCTGCTCGCCTTCGTCGCGCTGACGACGATCTCGATCGCCTGGTCGGCGTACCCCAGCTCGAGCGCCGTCGGCATCGTCGCCACGCTGCTCACCGCCCTCTCGGGCGTCGCCTTCGCGGTCGCCTTCTCATGGGGCGAACTGCTGCGCGCCCTCGGTGTCGCCCTGCGGATCATCCTCGGCCTCTCGGCCGTCTTCGAGCTGTTCGTGGCGCTCGTGCTGCGCCGCCCGCTGCTGCCGTTCTGGTCGCCGTATGCCGCCGACGACGACGGCCACCTGCCGAAGGCGCTCTACTGGTCGCGCAATGTGCTCTTCGACGACGGCAAGATCCAGGGCGTCGTCGGCAACTCGGCGCTGCTCGGCTTCGTCGCGCTGCTCGCGCTGATCGTGTTCGGCGTGCAGCTCGCAGCCGGCCGGGTGAAGCGGGGGCGCGGCATCGCGTGGATCGTGCTCGCCGCCGGCATCCTGTTCCTCACCCGCTCCGCCACGATCACGCTCGCCCTCGTCGCGGTCGTCGCCGTCACCCTCGCAGTCGCCGCGGTGCGCAGCGCGCCGACCGGCCGGGTGCGCGCCGTGCTCTACGGGGTGTTCGCCCTGCTCGCCGTCGCCGCGGTGGTCGTCGGCGCGGTCGCGCGCGACAGCATCCTCGGCCTGCTCGGCAAGTCGCCCGACCTCACCGGCCGCACGAACATCTGGGACAGCGTCATCGGCCTGGCGCAGGAGCGGCCCGTGTTCGGCTGGGGCTGGGTCAGCTACTGGACGCCGTGGGCGGAACCGCTGAACACGCTCGCCTTCGAGGGCGGGGTGCAGCAGTACCAAGCGCACAACGCCTGGCTCGACGTCTGGCTGCAGCTCGGCATCGTCGGCCTCGTCGTGTTCGGTGCCTTCGTGCTCTCCACGGTCGTGCGCTCGTGGTTCTTCGCGGTCGACCGGACCATCACCGTGCCGGGCACCCGCGGCAGCTACTCGGTGGAATCGGTGCTCCCGATCCTGATCCTCACGGCGCTGCTGGTGCAGTCGCTGGCCGAGAGCCGGCTCATCATCGAGTACGGCCTGCTATTGCTGACGATCACCGCGGTCAAGACGCGGATGGGAGAACGCGGCACACTGCCGTAACGTGGACTCCCCCATGAGCCGAACCCCTCCAGCGCGCACGCTGATAGCCGCAGCGGAGTCCTATCTCGGGGCGCCGCGCTTCGCGAGCGCGCTCACGACGGTGGCCATCGGCACCGGCATCCTCGCCACCGCCATCCGGTCGGTGATCGGCTGGCCCGGGCTCCTCGGCATCGTCGCGGCCCTCGTGGTGCTCGCCGCGCTGTCGCTCGTCGCGCGCCGCGAGGCGATCGAGTGGCAGGGTTTGCTGCCGATCTCGCTGCTGGTGTTCCTCGGCTGGGCCGGCATCACCGTGTTCTGGAGCCAGTACCAGTGGGTGACGGTGGGAGGCCTCGCCTACCTCGCCGCGTTCACGGCGCTCGGGCTGTACATCGCACTGATGCGCGACACCATCCAGATCGTGCGGGCGTTCGGCGACGTGCTCCGCTTCGTGCTGGTCGTGTCGCTCGCGTTCGAGGTGTTCTCGGGGCTGCTGATCGACGCGCCCATCCGGTTCCTCGGCATCCAGGGGCATCTCGCCGACGGCGGACCGATCCAGGGACTGATGGGTACGCGCAACCAGCTCGGCGTGATCTCGCTCATCGCCGCGACGACCTTCGGCACCGAGCTGCGTACGAAATCCATCAGCACCCCGCTCGGCGTCTTCTCGCTCGGCCTCGCCGCGGTCACCGCGTTCTTCTCCCGCTCGCCGCTCATCGGCGGCGTGGTGCTCGTGCTCGCCGTGGCGATCGTGGCCCTCTACGCGCTGCGCCGGGTGAAGCCCGCGCGCCGCACGATCGCGCAGCTCGCCCTCCTCGCCGGCGTCGCGATCGTCGTCGGGGTCGCCTGGCTGTTCCGCGACCGCATCGTCGGGCTGACCAACGCCGGCGGCGAGCTCGACTTCCGCCTCACGCTCTGGAAACAGATGATCAACCTCATCGGCTTCAACCCGCTCGAGGGCTGGGGCTGGGTGGGCTACTGGCGCCCCGAGATCTCGCCGTTCCCCGCGTTCGCGATCAGCGAGCGCGTTCCCGGCTCGGGGCTCAACGCCTACCTCGACGTGTGGTTCCAGCTCGGGTTCGTCGGCGCGCTCATCTTCGTCGGGCTCGCGACGCTCACCTTCGTGCGCTCGTGGCTGCTCGCCGGCCAGCGCCGCAGCGTCGTGTTCGCGTGGCCCGCGCTGGTACTCGTGGTGCTGCTCACCAGCGCGCTCTTCGAGAGCTCGCTGCTGGTCGAGTACGGCTGGCTCACCTTCGTGGTGTGCTGCGTGAAGGCCGCGCTCGAACTGAGCTGGCGGCGCGCCTTCACGGTGCCGCCGCTGCCCGAGCTCGAGCCCGACCGCGGCTAGCCGTTCTCCCGCGAACCCGCCGGGCTAGATCAGGCCGGTGATCGTCTCGTGCAGCAGGTCGATGCTCTCGTGCACGGCGAAGTGGTGGTTGCCCACGAACAGGCCGTCCTCGTGGATCTTGTCGGCGGCCGGCAGGCTCTCCGGCACGACGGCGTCGAGGTAGCGCATCACGGGGTTGCGGGTGAAGTTGCCCGCGACGATCGGCCGCGACTCGATCTTCGCGGCGGTGAGCGCCGCGACGACCTCGGAACGACGGCCCGCGAGAGCCCCCTCGAGCACGAGCGAGAACCCGAACCAGCTGCTCTCGCCCGTCTCCTTCTGGATACGGATGTCCGCGACATCCCGCATCTTCTCGACGAAGTAGGCGGCGTTCTCGCGACGTCCGGCGATGAGGGCGGGGATCTTCTTGGTCTGTTCGATGCCGAGCGCGCCGGACATCTCGAGCGGGCGCACGTTGTATCCGGGCAGCACGAAGCGGAACAGGTCGTCGAACACGTCGCCGGTCTTCGGGAAGACGAAGTTGTCGGCGGGCAGCTCGCGGGTCCAGCCGTGCGCGCGCAGCGAGACCAGGATCTGGCGCAGCTGCTCGTCGTCGGTGAGGATGAGACCGCCCTCCATCGTGGCGATGTGGTGCGAGAAGAAGGTGCTGAACGTGCCCATCTGGCCGAAGGTGCCGGCCGCCTTGCCCTCGAAAGTGGCGCCGAGCGACTCGCAGTTGTCCTCGAAGACGAGGAGGCCGTGCTGGTCGGCGATGGCCTGCAGGCGGCCGAAGTCGTTCGGGTTGCCGAGGAGGTTGACCGCGAAGATCGCCTTGGTCTTCGGGCCGATCGCGGCCTCGAGCTGGTCGAGGTCGAGGTTGAGGGTGTCGACGTCGATGTCGACGAACTTGAGCGTGAGGCCGTACTGCTGCAACGGGTAGTAGGTCGTGGCCCAGGAGACAGCGGGCACGATGACCTCGTCGCCGGCGTTGAGGTCGCTTCTCGGGTCGAGCACGGCGGCAGCGATCAGCAGCAGGTTGGCGCTGCTGCCGGAGTTGACCATCACGCCGAAGGCGGATCCGAACTGGGCGGCGAAGTCCTTCTCGAACTGGGCGACGAGCGGGCCCATGGTGAAACGGCCGCTGGCGATCACCGACTGCAGGGCGGCGTACTCGTTGTCGTCCCACGACGAGGTCGCGAGGGGGAAGCCGGCCGGGAGGGATTCGGTCATGACTGTGATGCCTTTCGTGACACTGCGGTGTCGTCGAACTGACGGTAGGCCTCTGCCATGCCGTCGAGGATGCTCGTCTGCGGGTTCCAGCCGAGGGCGCGGGCGGCGGAGGAATCGAGGATCCGCTCGTGCATGCCGGCCGGCTTGGAGGTGTCGTAGTCGAAGGTGCCGGCGAATCCGACGGTGGCGGCGGCTGCCTCGTAGTACTCGGTGATCGAGTGGTCGCGGCCCTGGCCGAGGTTGAGCAGCGCCGGCCACTCGGCGAGGTTGCCCGCCTGGGCGACGATCCACTCGGCGAGGTCGACGACGTAGGTGAACTCGCGGCGCGCGGTGCCGTCGCCCCAGATGTCGACGCTGTCTGCGCCGGACTGCTGGGCGGCGTGCACCTTGGCGAGCGCGGCGGCGATGAGGTGCCCGTGGCTGAGCGAGTAGTCGTCGTTGGGACCGTAGAGGTTCGACGGCACGGCGACGCGGTAGTTGTAGCCGTACTCGCGCGAGATGTACTCGCAGAGCTTGAGGCCGGCGATCTTGGCGAGCGCGTAGCCCTCGTTGGCGGGCTCGAGCGGCGCGGCGAGCACGTCCTGCTCGAGGAAGGGCTGGCGGTAGTGCTCGGGGTACACGGCGGCGCTCGCGATGTAGAGCACGTCGCGGATACCGAGCTCGCGCGCCGTGGAGAGCACGCTCGCGTCGAGCAGCAGGTTGTCGAGCAGGTAGGTGGTCGGGTGCTCGAGCTTCGCCACGATGCCGCCCACCTTGGCGGCCGCGTGGATGACCACATCGGGGCGCGCCTCCGCGAACACCGCGCGCGTGGCCTCGGGGTCGCGCAGGTCGGCCTCGGCCCGCGTGACGACCACGAGTTCGTCGTCGGGGCGGGCGAGGCGCCACTGCTCGGCGATGCTCCTGCCGAGCATCCCGTTGCCGCCGGTGAGTAGCGCTCTCACGTCAGGCGCTGTGCGTGGGGTCGACGCCGTCGACCGTGTCGACGAGGAAGGCGCCCTCGGTCTCGATGGCCTTCACGTCGTGGTCCACCATGATCGCCGCGAGCTGCGGGGTGAGCACCTTCGGCTCCCAGCCCAGCACGTCCTTGGCCTTCGACGGGTCGCCGATGAGCGAGTCGACCTCGGTCGGGCGCAGGTAGCGCTCGTCGAACTTCACGTACTTCTCCCACTCGAGACCGACGCGCTCGAACGAGAACTGCAGGAAGTCTTTGACCGTGTATGCGGCACCCGTGGCGAGCACGAAGTCCTGGGGCTCGTCGGCCTGCAGCATGCGCCACATTCCCTCGACGTACTCGGGGGCGTAGCCCCAGTCGCGCACGGAGTCGAGGTTGCCCATGAACAGCTCGCTCTGCTGGCCGGCGGCGATGCGGGCGACGGCGCGCGTGATCTTGCGGGTGACGAAGGTCGCGCCGCGACGGGGCGACTCGTGGTTGAACAGAATGCCGTTGGTGGCGAACATACCGTAGGCCTCGCGGTAGTTGCGCGTGATCCAGTACGAGTACACCTTGGCGACGCCGTAGGGCGAGCGCGGGTAGAACGGGGTCTCCTCGTTCTGCGGCGGCGGGGTGGCACCGAACATCTCGGAGCTCGACGCCTGGTAGAACTTGCAGTGCAGTCCGACCGAGCGGATCGCCTCGAGCAGGCGGATGGTGCCGAGGCCGGTGGTGTCGGCGGTGTACTCCGGCTCGTCGAAGCTGACGCGCACGTGCGACTGGGCGGCGAGGTTGTAGACCTCGTCGGGCTGGATCTGGCTGAGCAGGGTCACGAGGCGCGAACCGTCGGACAGGTCGGCGAAGTGCAGGAAGAGGCGCTGCTTCTCGTCGTGCGGGTCCTGGTAGATGTGGTCGATGCGGTCGGTGTTGAACGTCGACGAGCGGCGGATGAAGCCGTGGACCTCGTAGCCCTTCGACAGCAGGAGTTCCGCGAGGTAGCTGCCGTCCTGGCCAGTGATGCCGGTGATGACGGCGCGCTTGATCTCGGTCATGAAAAGGCTTCCTTACGTCTTACTGCGATTGGCCCCGTCGCCGCGGGATCAGGTTCAAGTTAGGCGGTAGACAGCTTACCCGAGCCGGTCCGGGTCGGTTTCGCGCGGCTTCGAGGCCCGCACGAGGGCCACGGTGTGCACCGCGAGACCGAGCACCGGTCCGACGAGGAGCGCCGACGCGACGCGCGTCTCGAGGTCGAACGGCAGGAACAGCGCGACGACCGTACCGACGGCGGCGACGACCCAGCCGGCGAGATAGGGCAGGTGTCGGGATGCCGCGATCAGCGCCGGTCCGCTCACACACAGTCCCGCGACGAGGGCCGACGACGCCACGATGATGGCGAGCATCCCGCGTTCGATGTCGTAGCTCGTCCAGATCAGCGCGATGACCTGCGGACCGAAGAAGTAGGCGAGCAGCGTCGCGGCCAGGGCGACCAGACCGACGCCCGCCTCGAGCAGCGCGAACCGGCGCAGGGTCGAGCTGGCGTTCGCCCGGAAGTGCACGATCAGGTAGCTCTGCAGCGCGAGCAGCGGGATCACGATCGGCGCACGGGTGAGCGTGAGGGCGAGCAGCAGCGGTGCGAGGGTCGCCGCGCTCGTGCCCGGCGAGCTGAAGCCGAGCAGCACGGGGAAGCCGCTGATGATCGACGCGGTAGCCGCGGAACCGACGACGGTGCGCGCGACGTTCCAGCCGAGCCGGCCGGCGCCCACGTCGACGACGATGTCGCGGCGCAGCCGCTTCGCTACCCACGGCGCCACGATCGCTATCGCCGCCGGGAAGGGCAGCACGACCGCCCAGGCGAGCAGGTCGAGCCCGCCGCCGAGCAGCAGGACCGCGCCGACGGCGACGAGACGGATGACGCCGTCGATCGCGATCATCACCGCGAGCGCCTTCCACGCGACGATGCCGTAGAGCGCGCCGCACAGGCTCGCGACGAGGATGTAGGCGGCGGCGCCGAGCGCGAGGGGGACGATCAGCCCGAAGCCGGCGTCGCCGAAGAGCCGGGTCGCCCAGAACGGGCCGGTCGCGGCGAGCACGACGAAGAGTCCGGCGGCGACGGCGAGCGCGAAGGCCAGGAGTCTCGCGGGTTTGCCGGCGCGTGCGGCATCCTCGGCACTGCTGCCCGGCGACGTCGCCCGGGTGATCTCCTGCTGCACGCCGCCGCTCGCCCCGATGACGAGGTAGAGGGCCGACCAGAAGTAGCTGAAGTTGGTGTAGTTGAAGGCCGCACCGGGCTGCTCGGCGAAGGCCGCGGCGAGGCCGAGCACGAGGTAGCCGCTGCCGCCCGAGATCGCCGTCGCGGCGAGAATGAGCACGACGGGCGACACGCGCGGACGGGCCGACGCGGTGCCGGTCACGGCGTTCAGGCCTGGTCCCCCGGCGCCACCCGCGGCACCACGGGGGCGGGCGGCGTCGGTGCCACCGTCGACGGCACGACCGGGGTCGGGGTCGACACCGGCGGCAGGGTCGGGGTCGGGTCGGCCACGACGGCGGCGGGACGCTCGCGCCGGCCGAAGCGCGACCGGGTCGCGTCGAACCAGAAACGGATGCCGCGGCCGGGGCCCCGGTCCTTGAGCTTCATCGCCTGCTTCTCGACGATGTGCCAGCTGAGCCAGGCGCAGCCGAAGGCGACGATCAGCGACAGGGCGACGTACGGGAAGTAGCCCCAGCGGTGCACGCCCAGGAACGCGAGCCCTTGCTCGGCGATCCAGCCGTAGAGGTAGACGCCGTAGGAGTAGTCGTTCTTCGCGCCGATCCACTGCACGCGCTTCGGCAGACGGGCGGCCAGGTAGAGCATGAAGTAGGCGAACGCGATGTAGCCGAGGGTGTTGAACCCGCCGAACGCGAGGGTGGCCGCGGAGAACACGCCGGCGAAGATTCCGAGGTAGTTGTCGAACGGGATCTTGTCGGAGTAGAGGCCGATGCAGGCGCCGACGAAGAAGATCAGGCCGAAGTTGACGCGCCACGGGTCGGCGAAGAACGGGATGAGGGTCGCGGTGGCGCCGGGTACGGCAAGGGTCAGCACCTGCATCACGAGGAAGAACGCCGTGATGAGCGGCACGACAAGCTTGGCGCGCTTGAGGATGCCGAAGGCGATCAACACGGCGAGCATGAGGTAGCAGGTCCACTCGTAGATGAGGGTCCAGATCGACCCGTTCATCGGGCCGCCGTTGCCGTCGAGGCCGTACGGGTTGGTGGTGAAGATGTCCCAGATGGCGAACTGCCCGATGGCGAGCGTGAAGTTGTTGTAGAGGTAGGCGAACGGCCCGCCCATGCCGAGGCCGAAGTAACCGGCGAGCGGACGGTCGAGGGACAGCCAGATGACGGGCCCGACGAGGAACCCGCCGACGACGAGTGCCAGCCAGAATCCCGGGAAGATGCGCAGGAAGCGGCGCCAGACGAACTGCACGACGTCGGTGGAGAGGCCGCTCTTAGTGACGAGGTAGCCGCTGATGGCGAAGAAGCCGAGCACCGCGAGACCGCCGAGGGATTGCTGGCCGCGGGTATAGGCGAGGAACGGCGCCGTGCCCCAGCCGCCGAGCGGGAACGCGTGGTCGAAGATGACGGCTGCCGCGAGTACCAGGCGGATGATCCCGAGAGAGTTTCGGTGACCGTTGAGGGCATCGCGCAGTGACAAAAGACAACCTTCTTATTGAGCGGACTCGTAAGTTCCGTCGTGGTGGAGTTTACTGCGCAGATTCGCAGAACTCGGGGCGGGCACGCGTCTAAAATGGTGCGCCGATAGGATAGCAATCCCGGCTCACCAGCGTACTCGCGCGCCCCGCGCATTTTTTAGGAGTGTTTCCGTGCCCACATCGACTATCGAGCTCTCGATCGTCATGCCGTGCCTGAACGAAGCGGAGACCCTCGCGGTCTGCATCCGTAAGGCACGGAAGTACTTCGAAGTCTCCGGCGTCCAGGGCGAGGTCGTCATCGCCGATAACGGAAGCACCGACGGCTCGCAGGCGATCGCCGTGGCCGAGGGCGCCCGCGTCGTCGCCATCGCGAACAAGGGGTACGGCAACGCGCTCATGGGCGGCATCGAGGCCGCCTACGGCACGTACGTCATCATGGGCGACGCCGACGACTCCTACGACTTCGAACACCTCGACAACTTCGTCGAGCGCCTGCGCGCCGGCGACCAGCTCGTCATGGGCAACCGGTTCTCCGGCGGCATCGAGCCCGGCGCCATGCCCCCGCTGCACAAGTACCTCGGCAACCCCGTGCTCTCCTGGATCGGACGCGTGCTCTTCCCCTCGCAGATCCGCGACTTCCACTGCGGTCTGCGCGGATTCTCGCGCGAGGCCATCCTCGGCCTCGGCCTGCGCACCACCGGCATGGAGTTCGCCAGCGAGCTCGTGGTCAAGTCGACCCTCGCCGGTCTCACCATGAGCGAGGTGCCGACGACGCTGAAGAAGGACGGCCGCAGCCGCCCGCCGCACCTGCGCAGCTGGCACGACGGCTGGCGCCACCTGCGATTCCTCCTGCTGTTCAGCCCCACCTGGCTGTTCCTCTACCCGGGCATCGTGGGCTTCGGCGTAGGCATCCTCGGGTCGATCGCACTGCTCTTCGGCCCGATCGAGATCGGCGACGTCGGGTTCGACATCTCCAGCCAGCTCTACCTGGCCGCGCTGACCCTCGTCGGCTACCAGGCGATACTGTTCTGGCTGCTCACCAAGCTCTACGGCCAACGCGAGGGCTTCTTCCTGCCCCGCGGCAGGATGTTCAGCTCCCTGGCCGAACGAGCGACGCTCGAGAACGCCGCCCTCGCCGGCCTCGCCTCCTTCGTCGTCGGTCTCGCGATCGCCGTCTGGCAGGTCGTCATCTGGGCCGGCAACGACTTCGGCAGCCTCGACCCCGTCGAGACGATGCGCTTCGCCGTCCCGTCCGCCCTGCTGATGATCCTCGGCGCGCAGACGATCATGTCCGGCCTCTTCGTCGGTATCCTGACGATCGACATCAAGAAGTAGTCGCCCCATGGCAAAGATCGTCGTCAACCTGCTCTCCTACACCGGCACCAAGGGTGGCATGGAGACGTACACCCGCGAGCTGTACCGCGAGTTCGGCCGCCTCGGCACCCCGCACGAGTACGTGGGCTACGCGAGCAAAGAGTTCATGACCCGCGACCACTCCTGGTTCCCGGGCGAGGTCGTCAACTCCGGCATCAGCGGCGAGAACCGCTTCGCCTGGGCGTTCGGCGAGCTGTTTATGGTGTCTCGCTTTGCCAAGAAGGTCGGCGCCGACCTCATCCACAACCCGGCGACGCTCGGCCCGTGGCGCTCGGCGATGCCCGCCGTGTACACGATGCACGACATGCTCTACTACCGGGCGCCCGAATACATGGCGACCCCGCTCTACACCGAGCCCTTCAAGTGGATGCAGCGCCGCATCTCCAACCACGCCTCGCGCATCCTCACCGACAGCGTCGCCTCGGCCGAGGACATCGAGAAGTATCTGGACTTCCCGGCCGACCGCATCGAGGTCGTGCAGCTCGCCGGTACTCCCCCGGTCACCCCGTCGACCGAGAAGGTCGAGCGTCAGCGCGACCTCATGCTCATGGTCGGGAACCGCCTGCCGCACAAGAACTTCATCGGTCTCGTGCGTGCCATGGACCGGATCCCCGCGGCGGAGCGACCGCGCCTCGTCATCACCGGCAGCCGCGGCGACGACCCGCTGCGCCCCATCGTCGACGAGCTGGACCTCGGCGACTCGGTGGAGCTCAAGGGCTGGGTCTCCGACGAGGAACTGCAGTGGCTCTACACCAACGCCAGCGCGCTCATGGTGCCGAACTTCTGCGACGGCTTCTGCCTGCCCGCGCTCGAGGCGATGCACGTCGGCCTTCCGGTGCTGATGAGCGACATCCCGGTCTACCACGAGGTCGGCGGCGACGCCGTCGGCTACTTCGAGCCCACCGACCTCGACTCCATCGCCGCCGCCATGGTCAAGGCGAAGGACAACCCCGAGTGGCTGGCCGGCCTGAGCGAGCGCGGGTACGACCGCACCGCGCTGTTCACCTGGAACCGCACCGCCCTCGAGACGCTCGCCGCGTTCGACCGCACGCTGGCCGACCCGAGCGGGGCCAAGAAGGCGCGGAAGCAGAAGCGCAATTAGGAAGGGGGTTGAGCTTGCGCGGTGGAGCAAGCTCGACCCGTCTACTGGATGTGCCCGCCGGCCGCGTGCGTCAGCAGTGCCTTGACGCCCTTGCCGTTGCCCTGGCGTACCGCGAGCGGGATGCGCGTCAACGCGTTGAGGCGCGAGAGCGTGTGCCAGCGTGCGGCCCGTGCCGCCCTGCGCCATCCGATCGCCTCGAATCTCTTCACCTCGGCGTCGAAGAGCTCGCGCTCCTGCTTGAACCTCGAGCCGTCGGTCGCCGTCGCGGACGACACGCTCTGCTGGTGCCGGCGGTAGCGGAAGACCACCTCGTCGTCGAGCACGAACTCGCCGCCGCCCTCGATGATGTCGAGCAGCATGATGAGGTCCTGTACGACGTCGAGCTTCTGGTTGAAGCCGTAGGTACGCAGCAGCTCCACCTTCCAGACCAGAGCCGGGAAGTAGGTCCAGTTGCCGCGCAGCAGGCTGTGCGCGAGCACCTCGCCGCTGTAGACGCGGGCTCCGGCGCCGGAGAGGCGCGACCGGTTCTTGACCCGGTCGACGAGGGGCTCGCTGACCACCCCGTCGCCGTCGATGACCTCGACCCCGGGCTGGATGACAGCGGCACCCGGATGACGCGTCAGCAGCTCTTTCACCCGTGCCAGGTAGCCGGGCAGCATCACGTCGTCGCAGCCGAACAGCATCGAGTACTCGCCCTGCATCAGCCCGACGCATTTCACGTAGTTGCGGCTGACGCCGAGGTTCACCTCGTTGCGGATGTACTCGATGCGCGGGTCGCCGAGCGCCTGGAGCCACTCGCCGGGCGCGAGGTCGGGATAGACGTCGTCGACCACGGTGAGCTTCCAGTCGGGGTCGGTCTGCGCGAGCACGCTCTCGACGGCCTCGCGGAAGTGCTCGAAGCTGCCCCAGAACGGCAGCATGATGTGAAACGTCACGGGATTCCTTTGATTGACGGACGCGCCTAGGGCGCGACGACCTCGTAGATCTGCATGTCGGTGTTGCCCTGCTCGACGTCGGCGAGCTCGACCAGGCAACGGTAGCGGTAGGGCTTTTCGTCGGCGATGATGTAGTCGACGTTCTCCTGGGCGAAGTCAGAGCAGGCGTCGAAGGTCGACTCGATCACGTCGTTCTGCGGGTTGGTGACGACGGGTTCGCCGTTGCCGAAGTCCCAGCGCACGTGGCCGAGGCGGTTCCACTTTTCCTCGTACTCGCCGTCGGGGTCGATCTCCGCCCACGTCTCGGCCGGCGGGTAGGCCTGCACGCCCGCGTACGCCCGGACGCCCGACTCCACGAGCACGGCCATGGTCTCGTACTGCCCGACACCGACCCAGGTACCCGGGTCAGCCTCGTCGATCTCGAGCACCTTCTGGCCGACCGCCGTGTCGTTGAGGTCGTAGGCGCCGCGGTAGAGCGGGTTGACGGCCGCGCCGATCACGAGGCTCGCGAGCAGCAGCAGGGCCGCCGACGTCGCGATTGTGCGCTTGAAGAACAGCAGCGCCATGGCGGCGATGATCGCGACGGCGGCGACGGGCCAGAGCGGAACGATGGTGAACGTCGTGGCATTGAGCGTCTGGAGCCGGTACAGCACGTACCCGGTGAGCGCGGCGGCGGAACCGGCGGCGATGACCGCGAGCGGCCAGTTGCGGCGGGGCGCTGTTCCCGCGGCGACCGCCCGGTCGGTCTCCCGGTCGACCTCGCGGGCGACCAGGGCGAAGAACACCGGCAGCATGACCGCGAAGCCCATGCGGAAGCGGCCGAGTGGCACCTTGTCGAGCAGCAGCAGGCGGGCGACGGCGTCCCAGCCGGGCACGAAATAGTAGGCGAGCACGACGCCCAGGCCGACGAGCGAGGCGATGGCGATCCAGTTGACGCGACGCTCGCGCTGCCAGGCACGGAGGACCAGCCAGATCAAACCGGGGGCGACGAATACCGCGAGCAGGATCGCGGTGGCCGACTCGGAGGGGTTCGGGCCGAGGAGGGTCCACTCGGGAGTCGATCGGAACGACTGGCCGAACGGCGCGCCTGCCCAGCCGGCGAGGAAGGGATCGGCGGCGAAGGCCTGGCCGGTGGGGTCCGACCGCGCTCCCGGGTACACGGTGCCGGTGATCGCCGCGATGGTCTCGGCGCGGGTTCGCACGTAGAGCAGCACCACGGCGCCGGCGGCGACTCCCGCGATGAGCAGGGGCGAGAGCTTTCGCAGCAGCGTGCGCCATCCACGGTTCTTCCAGGGCTGTTCCTGCAGCACGGAACCGACGAAGAAGAACAGGAACACCAGGATCGAGGGCACGATGAACGGCACGTAGACGCCGATCGCCATGGTGACCGCGAGCCAGCCGAGCACGACGGCCCAGACGATGCGCAGCCACAGCCGGCCGTCGCGCAGCATCCAGACGGTGCCGGCCATCGCGAGCAACGACCACGCAGCGGGCCACAGGGCGTTCGGGCCGTACCACCACTGGAAGATCGGCGAGAAGAAGACGACGCAGGCGATGACGGCGGCGGTGATCGCGCGGCGCGGGAGGAGGGTCACGACGAGCAGGTAGCTGGCGGTGACGAGTCCGAAAGCGGGGATCCACCACTGCCAGGCGGTGCCGGCGTCGAGGCCGAAGAGCAGGTAGCCCCACATGTGCGGGCGGAAGATCGTCGACCAGTCGGTGTTCGGCAGCTCGTTGAGCACCGTGGTGTCCATGCCGCCGGGGAGCGTCTCGTTGAAGACCGGGAAGCCCTGCTGGATCTGGGAGACGATCCAGCCCTGCTGCACGAGCCATTCGTCCGAGCGGATGGCGCGGGGATTGCCGATGAGCGAACGTGGATCTTCGCCCGTGCCGAAGTTCAGGAAGTGCGCGCCCGACGACGTGCCGCTGATGTTGAAGGCGATGAGCAGGATGGCCCCGATGGCGACGATCGCCGGGAACCACCAGACGACCCGCCAGTTGGGCAGGCCCGTCGCCAGGGGTTCGGTGAACCGTGCGTACGACTCAGCGATGCGTTCGCGGCGCGTTCTACCCGCGGCGCTCCAGGATGTGGCCACACTCGTTCCCTTGAATCTCGTCCTGCCCGGATGCGGGACCATCTACCGTAACAAAAGCCGGCTGTGAGAGCCCGGGCGTCTACCGCGTCACGCGGTGCGGCAGTAGAGCAGGGTGTGACCGCCCGCTCCCTGATTGATCGCATAGACGCACACCTTGTGGGTGCCCGCCGATGCCGGGATCGTCGCGCTGAAGCCGTGCGGCGAACCGTAGGTCGGGTACGCCTTGCCGACGTCGGGGCGGTCGGTCTGGGCCGGGATGGCGGTGCCGACGGAATCGACGTAGACGTGCACCGCGATCGGCGACGTCGTGTCGGGATCGATGGCCCAGCCGGCGACCTGGTAGCCGCCCGTCGTGCGCTTGATCACGTCGACGTTGCCGAACGGCACGCGCCCCTTGTCGGCGATCGGGGTCGGGGACGGGGTCACCGTGGCGCCCACCGTCACCGTACGGCAGCCGAGGGTGAGGTGGCCGCCAGTACCGGTATTGATGCCGTACGCGCAGATGTTGTGGGTGCCCTTGCTCGCCGGGAGCGTGGCGCTGAAGCCGTGCGCACCGCCGTTGGCCGGGTAGAGCGCCGCGATGTCGGAGCGCTGCTGGTCGGCGTTGATCGACGAGCCGACCTTGTCGATGTAGAAGTGCACCTGGATCGGGGCCGACGTGTCGGGGTCGAGGGTCCAGCCGCCGACCTGGATGCCGTTGGCCTGGCCCTTGACGATGTCGAGCGAGCCGACCGGCACGCGTCCCCCGTCGGCGACCGCCGCACGCACGGTCGTCGTCTTACAGCCGAGGAGTTTGTTGGAGCCCGCGCCGACGTTGATGGCGTAGGCGCACACGTTGTGCGTTCCAGCGGGGGCCTTCACCGTCGTGGCGAACCCATGCGCCGCGCCGTAGCCCGGGTACAGGGCCGCGACGTCGCTGCGGGCCGTGTTCGCGGGGAACGAGTAGCCGAGGGTCTTGCCGACGTAGAGGTCGATGCGCGTCGCGGCGGTGGTGTCGGGGTCGAGCGCCCAGCCGCCCACGGAAACCGTTCCGACGCCGCCGGTGGAGGTGTCGAACGAGCCGATGGGCGCGCCGGAACGCGTGGTGACGTTGACGCAGCCGATCTGCACGTTCGCGCCCGGACCGATATTGGTGGCGTAGACGCAGAGCGGTCCGGTGACCGCGCCCGTGATCGGGATGAAGGTGTCGAACCCGTGCAGGTTGCCGCGGTTGTACAGCGCGCCCACGTCGGGACGGTTGCCCTTCGCGACGATCGACGCGCGCTTCACTCCGGCGTAATGCACCGCGACGGTGATCGGGAAGGTCGAGACGGCGCTGCCGGTCATGTCGGGGTCGAGTGCCCAGCCGCCCACGCGGATGCCGCCCGGCACCGCGACGGCGACGTCGAGGCTGCCGATGGGGCTGATCTGGCCGGTGGTCGTACCGAACCAGTCGGTGAAGTAGCGCCAGAAGTTGCGGTTGCCGTACGAGGAGCACGAGTCGCCGACGCCGCCGAGGTTCGCGAGCGAGGCGCGGTTCGGCTGGTACGGCGTGTAGTTGTAGAGGTTCGCGGTGGCCTGGTTACGGATGTTCACCGTCGGGGCGCCACACGCGGCGTTCGGGTGGTACTGCACCGCGACCTGCCCGATCTTGTAGCGCCAGGTCTTGGGGCTGTAGGTGTACTGACGGAACTGCCACGCCGCCTTGTAGACCTGGTTGTAGAAGCCGTAGTACTGCGCGTCGCACGGGGCCGTGTCGGGGCAGCCGTACCCCATGGCGACGCGGTACTGGCGCTCGGTCGGCGACGTGGCCGTGATGAGGCCCTGCTCTTTCTGCAGCGTCGCGAGGAGCACCTGGGGGTTGATGTTGCAGGCCTTGGCGACCTTGAGGATGATGTGGGCCGCGGACTCGACGCCCTCGCTCTGGTAGGCGTAGCAGTGGCCGGGGGCGACCGACGCCCGCGAGAAGGTGGCGGCCGTGTAGTTCTTGAGACACGGGATGCCGTTGCCGGCGACACAGGTCGGGACCTGCGCGTTGAGGAAGGCCTGGATCTGGCCCTCGGTCATCGCCCCGGAGTCGAAGAACCGCGCGTCGGAGATGATGTACCCCGGATCGAAGGCGGCCGCGTTCGCTGCCTGCGCGGGCGCGGCGATGCCGAGAACCAGGCCGGTGGCGAACAGAACTCCGGTGACGGTCGATGCGACCGCTCGGCGGATAGATTTCCCCGTAATCATTGTGCAACTGCCTTCCGTATCGCCCTACCGCGAAACCGGTGACACATCTCTTCGCGAGTAGCCCGTCGCCGTCGCCAGAAGAAGTCGCGGTCAGTCTACCTCAGGGCATACTCACAGCCGAGGGACGTCGGTCAGGCGGGTTGCACCAGATCGCGGGCAATATCCGCGGTGCCGCGACCGTAGACCGAATAGCGGCCGCTGGCGAGTTCGGCGGCGACCGTGCGCAGGCGCCCCAGGCGATGCGGCGACAGGGACGCCCGCCGGGTCTCGTGCAGCAGTTTTCCCCGGGCCGAGTGAAGGATGTCGGCGGGCACGCCCTGCATATTCCCGAGCCGGTCCGCGAGCTCGAGAGCGCGTTGCGCGAGCTGGGTGTTGCGGTCGCCGCGGGGTTCGACGAGCTTGCCCCACTTCTGCGCGACGCTGAGCCGGCTGACGCCGATGACGTTGCCGCCGTGCTGGCGGTAGTCGACGAGCTGCCTCTCGAGAGAGTCGAGGCCGCCGGTCGCGGCGGAGACGGCGGCGAGCCACTCGTCGTGGATCCACGCCGGCGGGACGGGCAGCGCCACGTCGAGGAGCGAGCGACGCAGGGCGACAGTCGCCCCGGTCACGATGTTGCGGGTGAGCAGGACGGCGAAGCCGTTGCCCTCGTGCTCGGACGCGAGATCGTCGGCGGTCACGCCGAGCACCTCGAACAGGCCGCGCCCGGTGGGGGTGCCGTCGGCGTCGACGAGGGTCGCATCGCTGTGCAGCAGGGTCAACCGCGGACGCGCGGCGAACTCGGCGACGGTCAGCGACACCCGGGTGGGGTGCCACGAGTCGTCCTGGTCGCTGAGCAGCACGAGCTCGCCCGTGCAGGCGCGCAACGTGGCCTCGAAGTTCGCCGCGACGCCCAGTGCCACCTCGTTACGGATGACCACGAGGGTGGGAGCCTTCGCGCCGAGTCCGGCGACCGCCTTCTCGACGACCGACACCGTGGCATCCGTCGACGCATCGTCGCCCAGCACGATCTCGGTCACCGGCGTGGTCTGCGCCAAAATGCTGCGGATCTGTTCGGCGACGAACCGCTCGCCGTTGTGCGTGCACAGGGCGACCGAGATGGTGGGCGTGGTCATTGCGGCGGTCAACGTCCCAGGCGGCGGGCGACCTTGCGGATGACGACCATCGGGCCGCCGTTGCGCAGGTAGAACAGCGCGCGCGTCACGTTGTGGCGCGTGCCGGTCTTGCGGCTCGGCAGACGCTGCGGCTGCACCTGGCGGTTCGACTTGCCGCGCACAGTGGTGCGCACGAGGTCGGGCGCGTGGCGGGCGTCGGCGACGAACGAGACGAGCGGCTCGAGCACACGGTCCCAGTAGAAGTCCTCGCGCACACGCGCGATGTTCGCCTTCGCCTCGGCGATGAATTCCGCGTCGTAGAGGATGCGCTCGAGAGCGTCGGCGAGGGCATCGACGTCGTTCGCCGGGACGACGACACCGAGTCCCTCCTTCGCCACGAGCTCGGCGAACACGTCGCCGTCGGTGACGACCATCGGCAGGCCCGCCCACAGGTAGTCGAGGATGCGGGTGCGGAACGACATCGTGGTCTCGATGTGGTCGAAGTGCGTGCTGACGCCGGCGTCGGCCTCGTGCAGGTAGTTGTGGCGGTCGGAGTAGTCGACCCACGACCGGTTGAAGAACACGGCGCTGTCGAGCACACCGAGCGACTCGGCGAGGGCACGCGATTCGCCGACGATCTGCATCTCCGGCACGCCGGGGTGCGGGTGCTTGGTGCCCTGGAAGAACAGGCGCACCTCGGGGCGGCGCTCGGCGAGCTGGGCCACGGCGCGGATGAGCGACTTCGGGTCGAACCAGTTGTAGAGCCCGCCGCTCCAGAGCAGCACCTTGTCGTCGGCGCCGATGCCGTCGAGCGCGCCCTTGAGCACGTCGCGGTTGTGCTCGGGGAACTCGCGGGGCAGGCCGAACGGTACGACGGAGATGAGGCCGCGCAGGTCGGGGTCGCCGTCGTAGTTGGCCGGGTTGATGCGGCCGAGGGCGGCGAGCTGGCCGAGGAAGAACATGCGCTGGCGTTCCGAAGCGCAGACGAAGAAGTCGGCCTTGCCGAGCTGCTCGTTGAGCACGACGGTCGCGTCGCTGACGCGCTGGTCCCAGACCGCGCGCGGGAACTCCTTGGCCTGCTCGAGCTGCTCGAGGTGCATCGGGTCGTAGATGTCGGCGACGACGATCTTGCTCGTGGTGCGCAGCGACTCGAAGAACTCCATGGCGTGGCCCTGGAAGATGATGACGTCGGCCCACTGCTCGTAGACGTTGAACTCGCGGTCCTGGCCGGCGCTGACCTGTACGAGGTCGAACGGCGCCGCGACGTCCTCTTCGACGAGGGTGAGCGACATCAGGGTCACGTCGTTGTCGGCGGCGAGGGCGTTGGCGATGTTCCAGGCGCGGATCGCGGGCCCGGCCAGCTTCACGCCGATCGGGTCGCCCGTGATGACGAGCACTCTCGTGCGCTTCGCCGGCTCGAGAACGTCGAAGGTGCTCGCTATCTTCATGTATCCATCCAAGTAGTAGTCGTTCTCGTATGACGCGGCGTCGGTTTCGCCGAACAGTCGCCACACGCGGTTGTCGGAGACCACGCGGGACTCCTGGATCTCCCGGCGGCTGTCGCGCAGGGAGGGAAGGTTCTCGACGAACTGGTCGATGGCGAACAGGCCGGCCATCGTCTCTTTCGCAACGTCTATTGTCTCAACGTCGTCGCCGCCCGGTTTACGGATGTCGAACGACGTCGAGTCGAGGGCGCCCCGGGCGACGCCGCGGCGCACGGTGAGGGCCATCGCGGCGGGCAGGATCTCGGCGAGCGAGTCGGGGCCCAGGTTCTTGTAGAGCGTGAACAGCGCGTTGCGCTCGAGCAGGTAGGTCTCTTTGAAGTTGCCGAAGCTGCTCATCGAGGCGTGGTGCTTGTGGAAGGCGATCGATTCGGGGACGTACGCGTAGCGCCAACCACGGAGGTTGAGGCGCCATCCGAAATCGACGTCTTCGAAGAACATGAAGAAGCGCTCGTCGAAGCCCTCGAGGGCGTCGAATACCGAGCGCCGCACGAACATGGCGGAGCCGGTGCCGAAGAGCACGCTCGAGGCCTCCGGCATATTGGGGTCGAGCACCTCGCCGGTGAACGGCTTGTAGCCCATACCGAACCAGGTGAGGCCGGCGCCGATGAAGTCGACGCGTTCGCCCTCCCAGTCGAGCACCTTGCTGGCGACGGCGCCGACGAGCTCGGAGCCCTCGAAGACGGCGACCGCGGCGGAGACCCACGCGGCGTCGGGCTTGGCGTCGTTGTTGAGGAACGCGACGTATTCGCCGCTGGAGTGGCGGACGCCGAGGTTGCAGCCGCCGGCGAAGCCCAGGTTCTCGTCGGAGACGACGAGGGTGACGTGCGGGGCTGCCGCGGCGATCCGCGCGGCGCTGTCGTCGCCCGACGCGTTCTCGACGACGATGATCTCGAGCCGGGAGGACGGCCAGTCCAATTCGTCGAGGAGTCGGATCGCCTCGATCGTGTCCGACGCGCCTCGGAAGTTGACGAGCACGACGGACACCACTCCGGTACGGATCCCGGACATACTGACCTCTTTCACCACGAACGACTCGCGAAGTCTACCGGCGGAAAACCCGGAGAACCCGCCGAGCCCCCGCGCGGAGGGTGCGCCGGGCGGGCGCGGGCACGCGGGCGACCACGCGGCGCAGCGGCGAGGTGAGGCGCCACGAGTAGCTGCCGGCCATCTCTCCGAGCTGCGCGTTGACGTGCTGCACGGTGGCGTCGAGGCGGGTCTCGAGCTCGGCGGACTTCGCGTTCAACGCGTCGATCTCGGCCCGCAGGTTGGCGATCTCGAGGTACTTCAGGTAGCGCTCGGTGATGATCTGGCCCTGGTCCGAGTAGAACGCGCGGATGGCGTCGGCCTCCTCGTCGGTCGCGTCGAAGAGGGCGCGCAGCGGCTCCGGGATCACCGTTCCGACGCTGAGCACGCCGAGGCCGTGACCGTGGTGGAAGGTGAACGACGGGTATGTCGCGGTCAGCTCGTCCCAGAGCTGCCAGACCGCGAAACCGTTCTCGTGTTCCGCGATGTCGTGGAAGAGCACGATGCCGTGGTCCGCGACCTTGGGCAGCCAGCTCTCGAAGTCTTCTTTGACGTCCTCGTAGCCGTGGCGGCCGTCGATGTGCAGCAGGTCGACCGAGCCGTCGTCGAACTTGTCGACGGACTCCTCGAAGTAGCCGCGCAGCAGCACCGCCATGTCGGGGTACTGCTCGGCGCGCACGGCGTCGACGTCGGCGAAGATCTCCTCGCCGTAGAAGCCCGCGTGGTCGTCGCCCTGCCAGGTGTCGAGCGCGTACGCCCGCAACGGGAGGCGCAGGCGACGGGCCGCCTCGCAGAAGGTGTAGAAGGAGAAACCGTTGTGCGTGCCCAGTTCGACGAACGTGCTCGGCTTCAGCGCGTTGGTGATCCAGAACGCGAAGGGCGCGTGCTCGAGCCAGGCCGACAGCACGATGCGGCGCGGGTGCCAATAGGATTCCGCGCTTACCCACGGCGTCAGGTCGTCTCCGATGACGACCTCCTGAAGGCCGGGATAATCAGCTCGTGCGTTCATCGTCAACTCCCGTCGAATTCGTGTGGCGCGGTGCACCACGATAACCATGCCTCACTGGGCGCCCGCCCGTTCACACGTCGAAGCTCGGCCGGTCGGGCGACGACGACGCCCACCGCGCCCGCACCAGGTCGAGAGCCGCGCGCCGGGCCGCGGGAGCGCGCTCGGGCGGTGCGCGGTGTGCGAGGTGCACGCGGCTGATCCAGACGAGCCGCAGGCCGAGCATCCGGGTCTTGAACGACAGGTCGACATCGCTGAGCTTCGGCGGCAGGCTCTCGCTCAGGCCGCCCACGGCGATGTAGGTCTCGCGCCGCAGCGCGACACACTCGGTGTCGAGGCCGGAGACCTCCCGGTCGATCATCAGCGCGGAGAACGGTCCGGGGTCGCCGGGCCGGAAGCGCAGGAGGGCGTGGCCGAACTGGCGGTTCGCGTAATTGTGCCCCGCCCCGTAGACGAGTCCCTCGTGGTCGAACACCTGCGCGCCGACGAGGCCGACGTCCGGTTCGGCGAGGCACGCAGCGAGATCCGTGACGACGTCGCCGGCCACCACGTCGAGCCCGTCGTCGACGAGCACGATCACGTCGCCCGTGCTGGCGAGGAAGCCCTGGTTGCAGCGTTCGCTGAAGCCCGCCGCGTGGCCGCACTCGACGATCGTGACGTCGGGAGCCTGACCGAGCTCGCGCTCGAGCTCGCCGCGGTCGAAGGCGGAGACGATGATGTATTCGACGCGCGCATGCTCCGTCGACGCGGCGAGCGACCGGACGGTGCGGCCGATGCCGTCGACCGAGCCGTCGGCGGCGAGGATGACGCTGACGAGAACTCCCTCGTCCAGACGGCGGTACAGCGCGTAGGTGCCGAACCAGACGCCGTGGCGCACCTCGGTGTCGAGCCCCAGGCGGTCGACGTGAGCCTGTACGGCGCGCACGCCGGCGTCCCACGCGTAGGGCTTCGCGTCGCCCGACGAGGCCGTCGAGTCGGCGAGTGCGCGCCAGTGGTAGAGAACCTCGGGCAGGTGGTAGACCTGCCGCGCCCGCTCGGTGACCTTAAGCACGAGGTCGTGGTCCTGCGAGCCGTCGACGCCGCTGTCGAATCCGCCGACCTCGCGCACGATGCTCGTGCGCAGCACCGAGAGATGCCCGCAGTACATCTGGGAGCGCAGGCGCTCGGGCGACCAGTCCGGTTTGCGGAACTCCTCGTAGAGCACCCCGTCGCCGTCGATCTTGTCTTCGTCGGTGTACACGTAGTCGACGAGCGGATGCGCGGCCAAGGCGGAGGCGACTTTTTCGAGTGCCCCCTCGACCAGGAGGTCGTCGTGGTCGAGCAGCACGATGTACTCGCCCGTGGCGGCGGCGATCGCGTCGTTCGAGGCGGCCGAGATGCCGCCGTTGGTCTCGCGCAGCACCAGGGTGATCCGCGGTTCGGCCGCGGCAGCAGCTCGCAGGTAGTCGCGCACCGCCTCGCTCGGCGACAGGTCGTCGACGAGGATCAGCTGCCAAGCCCTGTAGCCCTGCCCGGTGACGGACCGCACCATCTCGTCCAGCACGTCCAGAGGGGTCTCGTAGACGGGCGTGACGATCGAGAAGGTGGGTGGCGCAGCGATCACCGGCGGCGTCCGCGCAGGCGCGTCAGCGGGGCGAGCACGGCCGAGCCGACGCGCCATGACTTCGACGCGAAGATGTTGTCGAGCTCCTGCTGCCGTCCGTAGCGTTCTGCGGCGAGTTCGTCGCGCAGGACGAGCACTTCCTCCTGCAGCTCGGAGATGCGTTCTTCGGCGATCGCGAGTTCGGCCTGGCTGGCCGGGAGAGCCTTCTCCTGGAGCGTGCGCAGTTCGCCGCGCAGGCCGAGGACGGTGTCGTTGGCGACGAGCGTCTCGTGGTCGACGGCCGTCTGTTGTGGGTGCGATGGTGCGGATTGCTGATTCACCTGTGCTCCTTTCGGCGGCACCCACTCCGTCGTGGGATGCCCGCGCCGTGGTCGGGTAGGGCCGGGGCGGACGCTGAGAGCCCCGGTGACGGGGTGCTCGCTGGAGTCAGACTAGCGACAATCTGTCATGGCGGGGAGTCGCCGCGACGGGCCCGTCCGACCCGGCGAGCGGGTCGGACGGAAGCCGGTCAGTCGGCGAGCAGGCTCGCCAGGTAGCGGCCGTAGCCGCTCTTGATCAGCGGCGCGGCGAGGACGCCGAGCTGCTTGTCGTTGATCCAGCCGGCACGCCAGGCGATCTCTTCGATGCAGCCGATCTTGAAGCCCTGGCGGTCTTCGATGACGCGCACGTACTCGGACGCCTGCATCATCGACTCGAACGTGCCGGTGTCGAGCCACGCGGTCCCGCGGTCGAGGACCTGCACGCGCAGCTTGCCGCGGTTCAGGTACACCTCGTTGACGGTCGAGATCTCGAGTTCGCCACGGGCGCTGGGCTCGATGGTCTTCGCGATCTCGATCACGTCGTTGTCGTAGAAGTAGAGGCCGGGAACCGCGTAGTTGCTCTTCGGGTTCGACGGCTTCTCCTCGATGGAGAGCGCGTTGAAGTCGTCGTCGAACTCGACGACGCCGTAGGCGCGGGGTTCCGCCACGTGGTACGCGAAGATGAGCGAGCCGTCGATGTCGACGTTCTTGCGCAGGTTCGAGCCGAGCCCGGCACCGTGGAAGATGTTGTCGCCGAGCACGAGCGCGACGCTCTCGTCGCCGATGAATTCCTCACCGATGATGAACGCCTGGGCGAGGCCGTCGGGCGAGGGCTGCGAGGCGTACTCGATCGAGATGCCCAGGTCGGAACCGTCGCCGAGCAGCGCACGGAACTGGTCGTTGTACTCGGGGGTCGTGATGATCAGGATCTCTTTGATGCCCGCCATCATGAGGGTCGAGAGGGGGTAGTAGATCATGGGCTTGTCGTAGATCGGCATGAGCTGCTTCGAGATGCCCTTGGTGATCGGCCAGAGACGCGTGCCCGATCCGCCGGCGAGGATGATACCGCGCATATCAGGCGTTTCCCTTCAGGGTGGCGTAGTACGCCTGGCAGGCGTCCCACGTCGGGAGCAGTCCGGAGTCGAGCGCCTCGGTCAGGCCGGGGGCGTCGGTGTCCTTGGGCGAGAGCAGCAGCGAGCCGGCTTCCTCGGGGAAGCGCAGGCCGATTTCCTTGTCGGTCGGGTCGATCCCGTGCTCGGCACCGGCGTTGAACGTCGAGGTGACGAGGTAGGTGACGACGGCGTCGTCGGTCAGCGCGACGAACGCGTGGCCGAGGCCCTCGGAGATGAAGATGGCGCGGCGGTCGACGGAATCGAGCAGCACGGCGTCCCATTCGCCGAACGTCGGCGATCCGACGCGGATGTCGATGACGAAGTCGAGCACGGCACCGTGCGGGGCCATCACGTACTTGGCCTGGCTCGGCGGCACGTCGGCGAAGTGGATGCCGCGGACGACGCCCTTCTTCGACACCGAGGTGTTGACCTGCTTGAGGTCGATCGAGCGGCCCGACGCCTTGGCGAGCTCGTCGAAGCGGTACGACTCAGAGAACACTCCACGGTCGTCCGGGAAGGCCCTCGGGGTGATCTCGTAGCTGTCTGGAATCTTGAGTTCGCGGATATTCACGGTGAAATCTTACAAGGATGCGTTCTCGTCCGAGGTCAACATCGATCCGTAGGGCCAATAGGTGGGGTCGTCGAGGCGCCATTCCCAGCGCCCCCACGCCGTTTCGACCTCGTAGCGCGCGACCCGGGAGACCCGCGTCTTCGACTCGTAGTGGTACAGCTCGGTGTTCGGCGTCCAGTAGATCGTGTGGCCCAGTTCGGTCACCTTCATGCACAAGTCGACGTCGTTGAAGTTGCCGGGGAGCAGCAGCGAGAAACCGCCGACCTCGTCGAAGACGTCGCGCGGCATCATCGAGCAGGCCGCGGTCACGCCGGAGATCTCGCGCTCCACGAGGAAGCTGTTGAGCGGACCGGAGGCGCCGCGACGGCCGACGGTGCCGATGTGGCCGGCGTCGCCGCGCTCGTAGATGTGGCCCGCGTGCTGGATCGAGTCGTCCTCGAAGTAGAGCATCGCGCCCGCCATACCCGCACCGGGGCGCTGGCAGAGCGAGAGCATGGGTTCGATCCATCCCGGGGTGATGACCTCGGTGTCGTCGTTGAGGAACAGAACGTACTCGCCGCGCGCGTGGAAGACGCCGAGGTTCATCTTCGCGGAGAAGTTGAACGGGCGGTCCCACCAGACGATGCGCATGCGGTCGCCGCCGATGTCGCGCAGGGTCTGCGTGACGGCGGGGTCGGCCACGCTGTCCATCACGACGACGAGCTCGTAGTTCTCGTAGGTGGTCTTCTCGATGATGGTGCGCACGGCCTCGATGACGAGGCAACGGGTCTCGCCGTGCACTTCTCCGAGGCTGCCGCGGGTCGGGATGACGATGGAGACGAGCGGGTCGCCGACGACGCTGCGGTGCGTGCGGTGGGCGCCGTTCTCGTGCACCGACTCGACGTAACCGCCGCCGGTCTCGGCGAGGTGCTCCTCGAGCACGGTGCGCGTGGCGTCGAGCGCGGCCTGGCCGGAAACCGCGCCCACGGGCGGGGTGCCGTCCGGGAGGGCGAACACGGTCGCGCGGAAGTGCTCGATGACGGCGCCGGAGCGCTGGGCGCGCAGAGCGAGGTCGTACAACTCGGCACCGGGGATGCCGGTGCGCACGCCGCCGAGGCGCTGGAGCAGCTCGCGGCGGTAGAACACGGCGTTGCCCCAGTAGAACTGGCAGCGCAGGCGCTCGGGTGACGAGTCCGGCTTGAACCGGAAGCGCGTCGGCTTCACGCCGAAGATGTACTCGTCGGTGTAGACGACGTCGGATTCGACCGGCCGTGCCTCGACCAGCACGCGGGTCTCCCCCGCGCTGAACTTGCCGTCGGCGTTGGCGATCAGCACGAAGTCGGTGCCGGCCATCTCGATTCCGGCGTTGACGGCGGCGGCCCAGTCCGTGGCATCCGTGCCGGCAAAGCGGACCCGCGGGTCGCCGGCGCCGACGGTGTAGCCCTCGACGCGGCCGGCGACGATGATCTCCCAGTCGCTCGTGTCGTCGGTCGAGAGCGACGCCAGCAGCAGCGGGTACGGGAACGACGTGGCCCCGGCGACGGGGAGGACGACGGCGATGGTCGAGTTGACCACTACTTGACCTTGCTGATCACGCGACGCAGCAGGCGCACGGGAGTCATAATCAGGCGGCCGACCCTCCACGTGGTCGAGTGGCGCAGCGCGAGGATTTCGGCTTCGAGTTCTTCGACGCGCTGACGGGAAGGGGCGTTGCGCACCGACTCCTGGGCCAGCGCCGCGCGCAGACCGATGATCTCGTCGGTGCGGGCCAGCTCGCGCTGGTACGCGTCGAAATCTGGGTTCTTTTCGGATGACTGGCTCACGAAAATTCGCTCCTTCGATGTGCCGTGTAGGTGTTCAGAGGGTAGCAAGCCAAAGCTGGGCGATCGTCGGCTTGACGAGGATGCCGCGTGGGCGACTCCCCGGCGGTGACAGCTAGGCCAGCGAGTCCATGTAGGCCGCGATGGTCGGTTCGGCCTCGCCGACCTTCACGAGCTTTCCGTGGTTGAGCCACGCGACGTTGTCGCACATGTTGGTGACCGTGCCCATGTCGTGGGTGACGAGGATGACCGTCTTGCCGGCCTTCTTGAAGTCGCGGAACTTCTGCATGCACTTGGCCTGGAAGTCGGCGTCGCCGACGGCGAGGACCTCGTCGACCACGAGGATGTCGGGGTCGACGTTGATCGCGACCGCGAAGCCGAGGCGCACGTACATGCCGGAGGAGTAGTTCTTCACCGGCTGGTCGATGAACGCCTCGACGCCGGAGAAGTCGACGATCTCGTCGTACTTGCGCGTGATCTCCTTCTTCGACATGCCGAGGATCGACCCGTTGAGGAAGATGTTGTCGCGCCCCGAGAGCTCGGAGTGGAACCCGGAACCGACCTCGAGCATCGCGGCGATGGAGCCGAAGTGCGAGATGTTGCCCTTGTTGGGGTAGTAGATGTTGGCGAGGCACTTGAGCAGCGTCGACTTGCCCGAGCCGTTGCTGCCGATCAGGCCGAAGGTCGAGCCGGTCGGCACGTCGAACGTGACGTCGTCGAGGGCCCAGAAGTCCTCGTGCACGCTCGTGCGGCCGCGCATGATCGCCGCCTTGATGGTCTGGTTGCGCTCGTGGTACATGCGGAAGCTCTTGCTGACATGGTCCACGCGAACCGCGATGTCGGTCACAGTGCCTCCGCCAATTTTCTCTCGTTGCGCTGGAATACGAAGATTCCGATGACGAGGCTCACTGCCGCCCAGAGCAGGCAGATGACCCATTCCTCGAGGCCGGGGAACCGCTGGTCGTACATGAGGTTCCGGAACACCTCGAGGAAGTGCACCATCGGGTTCAGGTTGTAGAAGAACTCGACGGTGAGCTCCGAGCCGAACAGGTAGCCGATCTTGTCGGACTGCGTCTTGACCAGCGACCCGGGGTAGATGATCGGGGTCAGGTACATCCAGATCTGCAGGATGATCGACAGGAAGTACTGGGTGTCGCGGAAGTAGACGTTGGCGATCGCGAGCATCAGGGCCACGCCCGAGGCGAAGACCGCGAGCAGGACCATGATCACCACGACGAGCGGCAGCCAGGGCAGAACACCGAGGCCGCCGATGATCAGCAGCAACACGACGAGCACGCCCATCTCGAACAGCCAGTTGTAGAACGACGAGCCGACGAGCGAGAGCGGCAGCACGATGCGCGAGAAGGAGACCTTCTGGATCAGCCCGGCGTTGGCCACGAGCGACCCGGCACCGGCCGAGACGACGTTGGCGAAGAACGTCCAGGGCAGGAGGCCGCAGAGCAGCCAGACGGCGAAGACGTTGAGGCCGCTGGGATCGCCGCGGTCGGGCTCCACCCGCAGGATGAAGGCGAAGACGATCGTGTAGATGACGACGAGCGCGAGCGGGTTGGCCAGAGACCAGAGCTGCCCGAAGATCGTCCTCTTGTACTTACCCCGGACTTCACGAAGCGTGAGGTTGGCAAGAAGTTCTCTCGACGAGAACACTTCTTTCAGATATCGCATTCACCCTCACACGGAAAAGGCCGAACGGCCGCAGATCAACATAGCCTACGACCTCCATGGCCCGCTCTCAGCCTGCCGTCAGCCTGCTGAGCCTCCGGCGACAGCCGCGCAAACTATGCTGGGGGGCGCTATGGCCTCCCCCTCCACCCCGGCTGTCGAACCCCGCGTCGCGATCGTGACGGTGAGCTTCGGCTCCTCCGACGTACTCTCCGGCTTCCTCGCATCGGTCGCGCAGAGCAGCACGAGCATGCCCGCGGTGGTCGTCGCGGACAACAAACCGGAGGGCGACGACATCGTCGCGGGCCTCGCCGCCGACCACGGGGTCACCTACCTTCCCCTCGGTGCGAACCTGGGCTACGGCGGCGCCGTGAACGCCGCGGTGGAGACACTGCCCGACTCGGTCGACTGGGTCCTGGTCAGCAACCCCGACGTCAGCCTCGGTGCCGGCGCACTCGACGCGCTCGTCGCGACCGGCGATTCCGACCCGGGCATCGGCTCCGTCGGACCGGCCGTCCTCACCGCCGAGGGCGACGTCTACCCCTCCGCCCGCTCGGTGCCGTCGCTGCGCACCGGTGTCGGCCACGCCCTCTTCGTCAATCTCTGGTCGGCGAACCCGTGGACCCGCTCGTACCGCAACGACACGGAGACCCCCGTGGAGCAGCGCGACGCCGGCTGGCTCAGCGGCTCGTGCGTGCTCGTGCGCCGCACCGCGTTCACCGAGCTCGACGGTTTCGACACCGGCTTCTTCATGTACTTCGAGGACGTCGACCTCGGCTACCGGCTGGGCAAGCTCGGCTACCGCAACGTCTACGACCCGTCCGCGCGCGTCGTACACACCGGTGCGCACTCCACCACCTCCGACTCGGCCCGCATGATCGCCGCTCACCACACGAGCGCCCGCCGCTTCCTCAACAAGAAGTACGCCGCCTGGTACCTCTGGCCCATCCGGGTCTCCCTGACGATCGGGCTCCGGGTGCGTTCCGCACTCGTGCGCCGGTCCCTCGACCGCTAGTCCCCTCCCCCGCCTCCGCGGTTCGTTAGAATCGCTGGGGCAGTGCCCGCCGACTCACACGTCCATGTCTCGCAAGGAATCTATCCCCATGAAAATTCTCGTCACCGGTGGAGCCGGCTTTATCGGCTCGAACTTCGTGCGCCGCACGCTCGAAGACGCCTATCCCGGCCTCGAGGGCGCCGAGGTCGTTGTGCTCGACGCACTCACCTACTCCGGCAACCTGGAGAACCTTGCTCCGATCGCCGACTCGCCGCGGTACAGCTTCGTCCACGGCGACATCCGCGATGCCGAGCTGCTCGACACCCTGTTCCCGACCGTCGACGCCGTCGTCCACTTCGCCGCGGAGAGCCACGTCGACCGTTCGGTGCGCGACGCCTCGATCTTCGTCGAGAGCAACGTGCTCGGCACGCAGAAGCTGCTCGACGCCGCGCTGCGCTCCGGCCTCAAGCGTTTCGTCCACGTCTCGACCGACGAGGTCTACGGCTCCATCGCCGAGGGCTCGTGGGACGAAGAGCGTCCGCTCGAGCCCAACTCCCCCTACTCCGCGTCGAAGGCCGGCAGCGACCTGCTCGCGCGCAGCTACTTCCGCACCCACGGCCTCAACGTCTCGATCACGCGCTGCTCGAACAACTACGGCCCGTACCACTTCCCCGAGAAGGTGATCCCGCTCTTCGTCACGAACCTGATCGACGACAAGCACGTCCCCCTCTACGGCGAGGGCAACAACATCCGCGACTGGCTGCACGTCGACGACCACACCCGTGGCATCGCGATGGTGCTCGTCGGCGGCCGTGCCGGCGAGATCTACAACATCGGCGGCGGCACCGAGCTCACCAACAAGGAGCTCACGCAGCTGCTGCTCGACTCGACCGGCAAGGACTGGTCGTACGTCGACCGCGTGCAGGACCGCCTCGGCCACGACCTCCGCTACTCCGTCGACATCTCGAAGATCCAGGCCGAGCTCGGCTACGAGCCGCAAGTACCGTTCGAGCAGGGCCTCGCCGACGTGGTGCAGTGGTACCGCGACAACCGCGAGTGGTGGGAGCCCCTCAAGGCCCGCGCCGAGCTCTCCTAGACGATGACCACCTACCTGATCGTCGGAGCGGGCGGCATGCTCGGCTCCGACCTGCAGACGGCCCTCGCCGGCCGTGACGTCACCGCGCTCACCCGCGCCGAACTCGACGTCACCGACGCCGAGGCCGTGCTCGCCGCGGTCGCCGGCCACGACGTCGTGATCAACGCCTCGGCGTACACCAAGGTCGACGACGCGGAGACCAACGAAGACCTCGCCTACGCGGTCAACGCGACGGGCGCGGGCAACCTCGCCACGGCAGCGAAGGCCGCCGGTGCGACGCTCGTGCAGGTCTCGACCGACTACGTCTTCGACGGTTCCGCGACGACCCCGTACCCCGAGAACACCCCGGTCGGACCGGTCTCGGCATACGGCCGCACCAAGGCCGCCGGCGAACGCCTCGCCCTCGAGGCCAACGCGGAGAACACGTACATCGTGCGCACCGCGTGGCTCTACGGCCAGCACGGCCCGAACTTCGCCAAGACGATGCTCACGCTCGCCGGTAAGCTCGACGAGGTCTCCGTGGTCACCGACCAGGTCGGCCAGCCCACCTGGACGCTCGACCTTGCCAAGCAGATCGTCGCCCTGCTCGACTCCGACGCTCCCGCCGGGGTCTACCACGGCACCGCGTCGGGCGAGGGCAGCTGGTTCGACTTCGCCGGCGCCGTGTTCGCCGGAGCGGGCCTCGACGCCGCGCGCGTGAAGCCGACCGACAGCTCGGCCTTCGTGCGCCCGGCCCCGCGGCCCGCGTACTCGGTTCTCGGCCACGACGCCTGGAGCGCCGCCGGCCTCTCGCCGATGCGCGACTGGCGCACCGCCCTCACCGAGGCCTTCGCGACGGGGGCTTTGACCGCTCCATGACCACGATGCGCGTGATCGTCGATGAAATGCTCGCACCGGTCCCCTCCGGCCTCGGGCGCTACACCGAAGAACTCACGCGTGCGCTCATCGAGTTCGCTCCTGCTGGGTGCGTCGTCGAGGGGATCGTCTCCGCCTCCACCGAGGCCGAGTACGCCCTCCTCGACGAACGCCTCCCCGGCCTCGGCACCCTCTACAAGACCAGCCTCGCCCGCCGTGAGCTGATCGCCGCCTGGCAGCACGGGTTCACCCGGCTGCCGGGCGGGGGCATGGTCCACGCGCCCAGCCTGCTCGCCCCGCTCGGACGCCACGACCGCCAGGACGGCTCCGGCCACCAGGTCGCGGTGACCATCCACGACGTGGCCGCCTGGATGCACCCCGAAACCCTGCCACCGAAACGCGCCGCGTGGCAGCGGGCGATGGCGAAGCGGGCGCACCGCTATGCCGACGCCGTCGTGGTGCCGAGCCACGCCGTGGGCGACGCTCTGCGCGACATCCACGACTTCGGCGACCGGGTCCGGGTCATCGGCAGTGCGGCCGGCTCACGACTCGCCGTGCCCGCCGACGCCGACGCCCGCGCCGACCGCCTCGGTCTGCCACCGCGCTACATCCTGACCACGGGCGGCCTCGAGACCCAGAGCGGCGTCGAATACCTGCTCGCGGCGCTCGCCCTGCCCGGCAGCACCGAGCTCCCCGTCGTCGTCATCGGACCCGACGACATCGGCGGCCTGCCGGTCTCCGAGGCGGCCGCCGCCGCCGGACTCCCCGAGGGTCGCGTGACGGTGCTCGGCGAGCTCTCCGACGGCGATCTCTCGGTCGTGCTCGACCGCGCCGCCGTGCTGGTCTACCCGAGCCTGACCGAGGGCTTCGGACTCGGCATCCTCGAGGCCTTTCATTTCGCCACACCGGTGGTGCACTCGGATACCGCGGCTCTCGCCGAGCTCGCGGCCGACGCCGGCCTGTCCGTGGCCGTGGGCGATCTCGACGGCTACCCGTCGCGCCTGGCCCAGGCAGTCGGCTCCGTGGTCGACGACCCCGAGTACGCGGCCCGCCTCGGCACCTACGGCCAGGACCGCGCCGGGCTGTTCAGCTGGCGCTCGTCGGCCGAGAACGTCTGGCAGTTGCACGCCGACCTGTAATCCCGGGCGGGTTGGGCTTGCGCGGTGGAGCTAGCGATCACGCGACCCCAGCGCCGAGGGAGCCTGCGACCGAGGTCAGGTTACTTCTCTGCCGTCGGCGCCAACGACTTCGCCACGAGGTCGTGGATGGCGTCGAAATCGGGCCGCTCGACCACCACGCCGTTCGCGGGGATCAGCTCGACCGACGCGATCGGCAGCGCCCGCGTTTTACTCGCGAGGTCGACGAAGTATCCGAGCGCCGCCTGGGGCAGGTCGCTCTTCACCACCTGCGATCCGGCCTTGGCGACCGCCTGGAACTTGGTGAGCACGTTCGAGGGCTCGAACTGCGCGAGCACCGCCTCCTGCACGGCCCGCTGGCGCACCATGCGGTCGTAGTCGGTCATGTTGTAGCGGGTGCGCGCGTACCAGAGGGCGGTGGTGCCGTCCATGTGCTGCTCGCCCGCCTCGATCGTGCCGACGACCGGGCCGCCGTTGATGCCGATGGGGAGCTCCTCGGCCACGTCGATCGTGATGCCGCCGAGGGCGTCGATGAGGTCGCTGAAGCCCTGCATGTCGATGAGCACGTAGTACTGCAGCGTGATGCCGAGTGTGCCCTCGACCGCGTCACGCATCGCCTCGACGCCGGCGTTGCTGCCCTCGGCCTCGGCGTCGGGGTACAGGTCGGGGTGCTCGGAACCGTAGGTGTACAGGTAGCTGATGAGGCACTGGTCGCCGCAGTCGTAACCGTCGGGGAACGGCTCGTAGAGCGGGGAGCCCTCGGAGAACGGCACGCGTTCGAGGTTGCGTGGGATGCCGATCATGGTCGCCTTGCCCGTCGACTCCTCGACGCTCACCACCGAGATGCTGTCGGGGCGCAGACCGAGGCGGTCGGCGCCCGCGTCGCCGCCGAGCAGCAGGATGTTGTAGCGGCCGTCGATCGCTCCCGCGGCCTGGCCGCCCGCGAAGATCGCGCTGATCGCGTCGCGGGTCGAACCGGCGACGACGACGCCGTAGTTCGCGGTCGAGCCGAGCACCACGAGCACGAGCGCGGCGAGGGCCGCGACCAGCCAGCGCGCGGTCGGCCCCACCCGCACGAGACGCGCGAGCCGCAGCGTGTCGACGGTGAGCACGAGCCAGAGCACGAAGTAGAAGACGAGAAGCACCTGCACGACGGTGAGCGCGACGATGTTCGTGGCGATCGAATAGACGAGGGTGCGGGCGACGAGGAACAGCACGAGGGTCACGAGCGCGAGGATCCAGAGCACGAACGTCGCGACGATGCCGACGCGGCCGAGCTTGCGGTTGCCGGCGAGCACCTGGGCGGAGCCGGGCAGCAGGATATTGAGCACCACGAGCCACCAGGCCCGGGTGGTCATGGTGGTGCGTGAACTGGTGTCCGGGAACCGGACAGGGTTGGCGATCGTCACAGCTTCGAAGCGAGCGCCGCGTTTTTATCGGCCACGAGTCGCTCGAGGCTCAGGGCGAACGCGGCGAGTCTGTCGGCGAGTTCGTCGTCGGACGCGGAGAGGATGCGGGCGGCCAGCAGTCCGGCGTTGCGCGCGCCGCCGATAGAGACCGTGGCGACGGGAACTCCGGCGGGCATCTGCACGATGGAGAGCAGGGAGTCGAGGCCGTCGAGTTTCGCGAGGGCGACGGGCACGCCGATGACGGGCAGCGTGGTGACGGCGGCCAGCATGCCGGGCAGATGGGCGGCGCCGCCGGCGCCGGCGATGATGACCTTGAGCCCGCGGTCACGCGCGGTGCGGCCGAACTCGATCATGCGCTCGGGCGTGCGGTGCGCCGACACGATCTCGACCTCGTGCTCGATGCCGAATTCGGCGAGGGCGGCAGCGGCGTCCGCCATGATGGTCCAGTCGGAATCTGAACCCATAACGACGGCTACGAGGGGAGTTGGCACGCGTTCAATCGTAAGGGTCAATTCTCGAAGAATGCCGCTGCGGCGCGCGCGCGGTAGACGACATCGTCGAGGTCGTCTCCGCCCGCGTTGACGTGTCCGACCTTGCGTCCCGGGCGGGGCTGCTTGTCGTAGAAGTGGAACTTCACCGTCGGCTGGTCGGCGAAGGCCGCGTCGTACCGGTCGGAGATGGCGTCGCTGGTCGGTCCGCCGAGCACGTTGACCATCACGCTCCACTCGTCGCGGCAGCCCGTCGCGCCCAGCGGCAGGTCGAGCACGGCCCGCAGGTGCTGCTCGAACTGGCTCGTGGTGGCCCCGTCGAGGGTCCAGTGGCCGGTGTTGTGCGGGCGCATCGCCAGCTCGTTCACCAGGAGGCGGTCGTCGGTGGTCTCGAACAGTTCGACGGCGAGCACGCCGGTCACCCCGAGCGACTCCGCCACGGTCGTGGCGATGTCGGCCGCGACATCCGCCAGCTTGCCTGCCGAATTGGGAGCCGGGGCGATGACTTCGGCGCAGACGCCGTCGCGCTGCACCGATTCGACGACGGGCCAGAGGGCGAGTTCGCCGCTCGGCCGGCGCGCGACCAGCTGGGCGAGTTCGCGGCGGAACTCGACGAGCTCCTCGACGAGCAGGGGTTTGCCGTCGGCCTCGGCGAACCAGTCGGCCGCCTCGGCGGCGTCGCGCACGACGCGCACGCCCTTGCCGTCGTAGCCGCCGGTCGGGGTCTTGAGCACGGCGCTGCCGCCGTGGTCGGCGAGGAAGGCCGCGAGCTCGTCGGTGTCCGAGACACGGGCCCAGTCGGGAACCGGGATGCCGAGGGCGGCGAGCCGCTCGCGCATGGCGAGCTTGTCCTGGGCTAACTGCAGCGGGTCGGGACCGGGCTGCACGTTGACGCCGCGGGCGACGAGCTCGCGCAGCACCGACTGCGGAACGTGCTCGTGGTCGAAGGTGACGACGTCGACGGTCTCGGCGAAGGCGGCGACAGCGTCGAGGTCGAGGTGGCTGCCGTACGCGGTCACGGCGAGCGCGGCCGGCTCGTTCTCGGTGACCGCGAGCACGCGCAGCGTGATTCCGAGGTTGACGGCTGCCGGGATCATCATTCTGGCGAGCTGTCCGCCGCCGATCACACCGACGATTTTCGACATGGGTTACGACTCCTGCGGTTCTCCAGCCCGACGACAGGCTTTCACTTCGGACGATGACGGGGCGGCTAGACTTCCAGCCCTACTGACTATCTTCGCCTACAAATGCGGCCCGTCCGCATCCCCGGCGAACCGGACCATCGGGTGGTGGCATGCGAGCTCTCATCGCACAGCTCGGCCGCTTCGGCGCCGTCGGGCTGGTGGGGGTCGGTATCGACGTCGGCGTGTTCAACCTGCTGCGCCTGACCGTGCTCAGCCCCGACGACCTGCACGAGGGCCCGGTGATCGCGAAGATCATCTCGACCTCGCTCGCCATCGTGGCGAACTGGCTCGGCAACCGCTACTGGACCTTCGGCAACGAGCGGCGACCGCACTGGGTGCGCGAGGCGGTGGAGTTCCTGCTGGTCAGCCTCGGCGGCATGCTCATCGCGCTCGGCTGCCTCTGGGTGTCGCACTACGTGCTCGGCTTCGACTCCGTGCTCGCCGACAACGTCTCGACGAACGTGGTCGGCCTCGCCCTCGGCACGGCGTTCCGCTTCACCTTCTACCGGCTCTGGGTCTTCGGCGCGCACCGCGAGGGGTCCGGCCTGCACACCCGGCAGCAGGCGCCCGAGCCCGCGGCTGCTCCCGAGCCCGCTCCGGCGCTCGACTAGCGGTAACCCCAGGCGGTCGTCTCGTCCGAGCCCGCCGACTGCTCCTGCTGCCGGCGCGCGGCGACGGGGTTCTGGCTGAGCTCCATCAGGTCGTGCAGGGCCTCCTGCACGAGGTCGGCGCCCGGCACGTCGCGCAGCACGATCGGCTTGTCGAGCCCGGTGTTGATGAGCACGTCGCCGCTGCGGAACACGCTCTGTATCGCGTTCTGCCGCACCGTCACGTCGTAGCCGCGGCTGTGCAGCAGCTCCTGCCGCACGCGCACGAAGAAGCCCGACCGCAGCACGATGCGCCGCGTGGTGATCGTGTAGTGGCGTCCGAGCCAGGCGAGCAGCGGCAGCAGCCAGAGCAGGATCCCGAGCACCAGCGCCGACCCGAGCACAACGAGGTTCTGCCACATCTCGGCGAAGCTGCCGTAGAAGTAGCCCGTGGCCGCCAGAATCAGGATGACGGCGAGGCTGGGCCAGATGAGGGCGCGACCGTGTGGTCGCAGCCGTGCGACGACGGCTTCTGGAACCCTGCTCTCGGTGGTGGACATGCCTTATTCATACCGCAGATGTGTCACGTCGCCCGCGGCGACAGCCGTAACCTGGCCATCCAGGCTCGCGCGCACCAGCAGGCGGCCCGCGTCGTCGATACCCACCGCGCTGCCGACCAGGTCGGGCGCGCCGGGAAGCTCGACCTTCACCCGTTGGCCGATCGTGGTGCAGAGGTCGGTCACCTGCTCGGCGACACCACTGCCCAGCGGGTCGGCCCCGAGCCGCACGAACCCGGTGTAGAGCTCACGGAGTGTCGTGAGGTAGACGCTCAGCGCGGCATCCGCCAGTTCGTCGCCCTCGAGAGCGGCACCCGAGAGGGCGAGCGACGTCGAGACAGGGGTGGGCAGCTGCTCGCGGGTCAGCGACAGGTTGAGCCCCGCGCCGACCACGACCGCGTCGCCGCCGGGGAGGAGTTCGGCCAGCAAGCCGGAAACCTTGAGGCCGTCGATCTGCACGTCGTTGGGCCACTTGAGGCCCACGCGCGACGGCTCGACGACCGACTGCACGGCGCGCGTCATCGCGACACCCGCGATGAGCGGCAACCAGCCGTAGTGCTGTGTGTCGAGTGGTTCGCCGGCGGGCAGTACGGGCCGCAGCAGCACGGAGATGGAGAGGCTCGCACCGGGCGGCGCGACCCAGACCCGGCCGAGGCGCCCGCGTCCCGCGGTCTGGCTGCCCGTGACCACGACCGCGAAGTCGTCGACCGGGCCGGCGGCGACGCGGGCGACCAGCGCGTCATTGGTCGAACCGACCTCGGGCAACACCGCCAGGTCGTCGACGACGGCGGCACTGCGGGGAAGTCTCATGCGTCAAGGCTAGTCGCCACCCAGCGGTGCTCCTCCCCCTCGTTGCGTCGGCGACGGCGCGCGAGCGCCATCGACCGGGCGGGCACGCCGATGAACAGCGCGACGAATCCGAGCGCCGTGCGGTCGTGCGATCCGAACGCCTGTTTGCGCTCCCACGCCCGGCGCAGCAGTCCCCCGGCGGAGCCCCGCAGAGAGGGCCGCGTGGCGAGCGCGTCGGCGGCGCGGGCCGCGAGCAGCCCGTCGAGCGCTGCGAGCCAGTCGTTGTCGGCGGGGTCGTGGAAGTAGTTGTCGTCGAGCCAGTCGGCGCGCGGGTGCTCGAAGCGCAGCTGGCGGATCGCCTCGCCGCTGCCGAACAGCCCGCTGCCGACGAACACGGTGTTGATCAGCTCGGGCGACACCCCGAACTCGTCGATGACGCGCACCGGGATGTGTCGGGCGACCGCCTCGATCACCGCGGTCGAGCTCACCGTGACGAGGGCGCGCGCGGTGTCGAGCGCCGCGGCCATGGGTCCCGCCGCGACGACGATGTTCGACGGCACGTCGCTCCGCGCCGCGAGCAGGTCGGGATAGCTGTGCGCCTCGGCGTGGGTCTGCTGCTCGGCACCGAGCGCGCGCACCTTGATCACGACCCGGTGGTCGGGGTTGTGCCGCGCCGTCGCGAGCAGGATGTCGAGCACCCGTTCGCGGTCGGCGAGCGCGTCGGGAACGATCGACTGCACCGCGAACACGATGTCGCGCCCGTCGGCCGCCGTGCGGTCGCTCATGAAGGGGAGCGTCGCGAGCCCGAGCGTGTGGTTCCAGCCGCGCTTGGCCCCGACGACCGTGAACTCGCGGATCTCCTGCTTGGAGTGCAGCACCATGAGGTCCGCCTGCCCGCGGTAGAACAGTGCCTTCCAGGTGGCGGGGATCGAGATTCCCGGCAGCCCGCTGACGAGGACCGGCCGGTGGGGCAGGTCGGCGAGGACCCGCATAACGACGGATGCCGCGGGCCCGCGCATCGCGACGATGACGACGTCGGGCAGCTGGGCGGCCACCCGCTCCGTCAGCGACCGCAGCTCGACGTGGAGCAGCCCGCCCACGTCGAACCCCGACCCGTCGAGCGCGGCCGCCAGCTGGGCCTCGCTCGGCTGCGCGGGCGTCGCCACCAGGGCGAGCTCGCGCTCCCACTCCGCGGGGAGCTGCGCGAGGAGCGCGGCCCCCCACTTCACGTAGGAGTCGGTGTCGACGAGGGCGAGCGCCCGCATCAGGCCTGCACGCGGCGGAGCTTGGCGAGCGGTGCCAGCTCGCCCGGGAAGACGCGCTTGACGCCGTCGCCGAGCGCCTCGGAGACCACGCGGATGTCTCTCACGAGTTGCGCGAAGTCCTGCGGTTCGAGCGACGCGGCGTGGTCGGAGCCCCACATCGCGCGGTCCAGCGTGAGGTGGCGCTCCACCACGGTGGCGCCGAGCGCGACCGCGGCGAGGCTGATCTGCAGCTCGCGCTCGTGTCCCGAGTAGCCGACCGGCACGCCGGCGAAGCGCTCGGCGAGCGTCGGGATCATGCGCAGGTTGGCCTCTTCGGTGGGCATCGGGTACGACGACGTGGCGTGCAGCACGATCAGCTGGTCGCGGTCGAACACCTCGACGGCCGCGTCGATCTGCTCCATCGTCGACATTCCGGTGGAGAGGATGACGGGCTTGCCGGTCGCGGCGAGCGCCTGCAGCATGCCGATGTCGGTGACCGACGCCGACGCGACCTTGTGCGCGACCACGTTGAGGTCTTCGAGGAACGCGACGGCCGGCTCGTCCCACGGGGAGGCGAACCAGTCGAGGCCGCGCAGCGTGGCGTGGTCGCCGACCTCGATGTACTGCTCGCGGTCGAACTCGACCCGGTAGCGGTAGTCGAGGTAGGTCATGGTGCCCCACGGCGTCTCGCGCATGACGCTCTTCATGTGCTCGGGCGTCGACACGTCGGGGGTGCGCTTCTGGAACTTGACGGCCTGCGCGCCCGCGTCGGCGGCGACGTCGATCATCTGCTTGGCGAGCTCGACGCTGCCGTTGTGATTGAGCCCGATTTCCGCGATGACATAGACGGGGTGACCGGCGCCGATGGAGTGAGATCCGATGCTGATTGTCATGCTGTTCCTTCTCTGTTGGGCAACGCGAGCTCAGCGAGTTCACGGACGGCGCCGTCGCCGCCACGACGGGTGAGGATCACCCGGGCGGCGGAGATGACGAGGGGGTGGGCGTCTGCCACGGCGACGGGCCAGCCGACGATCGCGAGGCAGCCGAGGTCGTTGACGTCGTTGCCGACGTAGGCGACGCGGTCGAGGGGGATGGCGTTCGCGGCGGCCCACTCGGTGAGCGCCGTCGCCTTGTCGTCGAGGCCCTGCAGCACCTCGACGCGGAGTTTGCGCCCGCGGGCAGCCACCACGGGGTTGACCTCGGTGGAGAGGATGAGCACGGTCACGCCCGCCTCGCGCAGCAGGCGCACGCCCATGCCGTCGGAGCGGTTGGCGGTGACGAACTCGCTGCCGTCCTCGCCGACCAGCACGCGGTCGTCGGTGTGCACCCCGTCGAAGTCGGTCACGACGGCGTCGACGTCGATCGAGCGGACGCCCCCCTGTGCCGGGTCGATGACCGAGGCGAGGGCGGATGCCGCGGCGAGCTGCTCCGGAGTGTCGATCTCCATCGCGTACCGCTCGTCAACGGCCGCGACCCCGACGCTGCCGAAGAACCGGTACCCGCGCTCCCGGAACCCCGCCGCACGCATCACGTAGAACGCGCCGGTCTCCTGCCACTGGGGTTCGCGGTCCTGACGGCGCGGGCGGAAGCTGTGGTCGTGGTTGATCCCCGTCGCGCCCTCGTCGCCGAGTCGCCAGAGGAACGCGTGCGTCTCCACGGCGGCGAACACCACGTCGGCCTCTCCGCCGTCGACCCGTGCGATCGCGCCCTCGAGCGCGTCGGTGTCGATGAACGGCGAGGTGGCCTGGATGAAGACGAGGATGCGGGTCGAGACGCCCCGGTCGTCGAGCGCGTCGAGCGCGTGCAGCAGCGCGGCCTCGGAGCTGGCCTCGTCGCCGGCGATGGTCTCGGGCCGGTCGACGACGTCCGCGCCCGCGGCGAGCGCGACGGCCCGTATCTCCGCGTCATCCGTCGTCACCACGACCCGGTCGACCGAATCGCTGGCGCGCGCGCTGCGGATGGCCCGCACGATGAGCGGCACACCGCCGACCTCGCGCAGGTTCTTGCGCGGAATGCCCTTGGATCCACCGCGCGCCGGGATGACGGCGACGATCTCGGCACTACCGCTCACTGTGTCTCCGTCCCAGGGCGACCCGGGCGGGTGCCAATGTGGTGACGTTACGGGCGGTGTGTGACGCGGGGACGGTCTAACGGTGAACAGAAAATGACCAGATCGCGACACCCGTTCAAGGACGGCGGCAGATTCTGTAGGGTTTCGCCAACGGTCTGGCCCAAAGACCGACCAGTAGAGTGAAACCCGTGACTCACGACGACAGCAAGCCCGACCTCTATACGACCGCGGGCAAGCTCGCCGACCTCAAGGTCCGGTACCACGAGGCGGTGACGGCGAGCGGCGAGGCCGCCATCGAGAAGCAGCATTCGCGCGGCAAGAAGACCGCCCGCGAGCGCATCGAAGAACTGCTCGACCACGGCTCGTTCGTCGAGCTCGACGAGTTCGTGCGCCACCGCACCCACGCGTTCGGCATGGAGAAGAAGCGCCCCTACGGCGACGCCGTCGTCACCGGGCTCGGCACCATCCACGGCCGCCAGGTCGCCGTCTACAGCCAGGACTTCACCATCTTCGGCGGTTCGCTCGGCGAGGTCGCCGGCGAGAAGATCATCAAGGTCATGGACCACGCCATCAAGACGGGCGTTCCGATCATCGGCATGCTCGACTCCGGCGGCGCCCGCATCCAGGAGGGCGTCGTCGCCCTCGGCAAGTACGGCGAGATCTTCCGTCGCAACACGCAGGCCTCCGGCGTCATCCCGCAGATCTCGATCATCATGGGACCGGCGGCCGGCGGCGCCGTCTACTCCCCCGCCCTCACCGACTTCGTCATCATGGTCGACAAGACCAGCCAGATGTTCGTCACCGGCCCCGACGTGATCAAGACAGTGACCGGCGAGGATGTCGGCATGGAAGAGCTCGGCGGCGCCCTGACGCACAACAAGGTCTCCGGAGTGGCGCACTACCTCGCGAGCGACGAGAGCGACGCCCTCGACTACGCGCGGTCGCTGATCAGCTTCCTCCCCGACAACAACCTCGCCGAGCTGCCCGTCTACGAGAACTCGGTCGAGCTCGAGATCACCGACGAGGACCGTCGCCTCAACACGCTCATCCCCGACAGCCCGAACCAGCCGTACGACGTGAAGACCGTCATCGAGCACATCGTCGACAACGGCGACTTCCTCGAGACGCAGCCGCTGTTCGCGCCGAACATCGTCGTCGGCTTCGGCCGCGTCGAGGGCCGCTCGGTCGGCATCGTCGCCAACCAGCCGAGCGCCATGGCCGGCACCCTGAACATCGAGGCCGGCGAGAAGGCCGCGCGCTTCGTCCGCTTCTGCGACGCGTTCTCGATCCCGATCATCACCCTCGTCGACGTGCCCGGCTACCTGCCCGGCACCGACCAGGAGTGGACCGGCGTCATCCGCCGCGGCGCGAAACTGCTGTACGCCTACGCCGAGGCCACCGTGCCGCTCGTCACCGTCATCACCCGCAAGGCTTACGGCGGCGCGTACATCGTGATGGGCTCGAAGCAGCTCGGCGCCGATCTCAACTACGCCTGGCCCACGGCCGAGATCGCGGTCATGGGCGGCCAGGGCGCCGTCAACATCCTCTACCGCAACGAGATCAAGGCGGCCGAGGCCGCGGGCGAGGACGTCGCCGCAGTGCGCACCAAGCTCGCCAACGAGTACACCTACAACGTGGCGAGCCCGTTCCTCGCGGCCGAGCGCGGCGAGCTCGACGGAATCATCGAACCGGCCGCCACCCGCGTGGTCGTGATCAAGGCGCTGCGCGCCCTCAAGACCAAGCGCGCGACCCTGCCGCCCAAGAAGCACGGGAACATCCCGCTGTGAGCGAGCCGTCCTCCTTCTCGATCGTGGCGGGAGACCCCACCCCTGCCGAGGTCGCGGCGGTCACCGCCGTGGTCACCGCGGCCCTCGAGGAATTCGCCGAGGCCCAGGAGCGCGACACCGCTCCCGTCACCTCGGCCTGGCAGCGGTCGCAGCGCCCCGTGCGCACCCCGATCGAGCGCGGCCGGGGTACATGGCGCGGCTTCTCGGGCTAGTTCCCGTCCGCCACTACTGAGAAACTACCGAGGTCCGGACCCCGCCCGATCGGTCACGTCGAAGCGTCTCGGCGGATTCCGCAAGATCGTGAGCGCTTATCAGCCGAAAACGCCCGCGATGACCGCTGAATAGCCCCGAAAATACCTAGTTGTACCCCGCTTTTCGTTGCGGATTACCGAGGGGTTCAGTAAATTACTGGCGGGGTGACAACAGGCGGAAAAAAATGTACCCCCGCTGTCCCCCTAAATGACGACTGTGCAACATATTGCGAACCGGCATTATTACTAGTGCTAGGTGTCTCTCATCGAGTTACACCACCATTTATTAGCCGACTAGGGTAAGCGGGCTAATTCATGGAGGCGAGTCAGGGCACTATTCGGGTTAGTGTCCTGACTCGGAGTTTGACGCAGGGTCGGAGATTTATCTCCGGCCCTGTTGTCGTTAACGCGCGAACACGCGATCGCGCGTGCGCTGGCGCTGAGGCGCGTGTGGCCCCGGCGCGTGTCTCGCCCTAAGGCTTGGCTCTAGGGCTTCGGGATCTCGAGCCAGAGGTCGACTTCGTCGTCCTCGTCGTCCTCGTCGTCCGACTCCTGCGGTCCGAGCGGGCCGTCCTCGCCGTCGCCGGTGCTGCGCAGCCCCACGACGGTCACCGCGGTCTCCGAACTCGACGCCGCGGTGCGCACGATGATCTTGTCGGCCTCGCTGCCGCGCAGGGCCCGGGCAAGCTCGTTCAACACCCGCTCGCGGGCGAGGCCCGTGACGGAGTCCATGCCTCCCTCGTCGAGCAGGGTGACGATCGCGCCACGCCGTCGGGCCATCATCACCTGCTCGCGTACCGCGTCGTTGAGCAGGTTGCGTCCACGGATCTCGTCGCGGATGGCGCCCTCGAGGTACAGGCACTCCTGGCGCTCCTCCTCGGTGAGCTCGCCGCCGCTGCGCTCGATGCGCCGCAGCATCGGCAGGGCCATCGAACTGGTCTGCCCGAGACGGAACTGGCGTTCGAAAACGTGCGCCTCCTGCGCGGCCTGCCAGTCGGCGGCCTCACGCTCGGCGTAGGCGAAACGTCTGGCGTCCTTTGTGGCCTTGGCGATGGACCGGCTGAGCACGTGCGAGATGACCACCCAGGAGACGCTGCCGACGACGCCGAGGGTGATGAGGGACGCGGGCCCCGACCAGACCACCGTCTGGATGACGAGGAAGCCGACGCCGACCCAGGCGAAGAAGTGCCGACGCCGGGTCGAGGTGATCGCCATGAGCGTGCCCACCGCGGCGACGTACCAGGTGGCGTAGCCGTTGCCGCCCGCGCGTTCGGGGTCGAGCTCGCGGGTGACGAGAAGCGGGATCACGACGACGACGCCGACGTTGAACGCGGCCATCCAGGCCGGCATCCTCGCGGGCCCTTTGCGCACGAGGCTCAGGGCCGTGGCGAGCAGGTAGATTCCCATCGCGGCCAGTACCGGCGCGTCATCCCGGGGTATATCGAGCGTGATCGACCCGAGCACCACGTGGTACAGCGAGAAGGCGAGGGCGATGCCGACGATGACGAAGCGGGGAATGGCGATCACGCTGCTCCCCCGTTCGCGAACGGACCGCGCGGGCGGTCGCTCAGCACGGACCGCGCCGTCGTTTCGGCCTTCGGCCAGCGGATGGAGATCACGGTGCCCTCGTTGACTGCCGAGTCGATCTCGACCGAGCCGCCCGCGTTGGTCACGCGCTCGACGATCGAGACGCGGAGGCCCATCCGCTCCGACGGCAGGTCGACGAACGAGAAGCCGACGCCGGTGTCGCCGACCTCGACCTCGATGCCGTCGGGGTCGACCCCGCGGATGGTGAGCCAGCGGGTCACCCGCGGGTCCTGGCCGGCGTGCTGGAGGCTGTTGACCATCGCCTGCACCGCGGCCGAGTAGACCGCCTCGGCGGACTGCAGCGGCATCGACTGGGAGGAGACCTCGCGCGTGCGCACCTCGAAGGGGGCGCTCATGCTCGCGGCCGCCTCGGACACGCGTCGCAGCACGGAGGAGAGCTTGACCGTCCCGCCGTCGTCGGGGTTCACGAGGGCGGCGTCGCGCAGGTGGCCAATGGCGTTCGCGGCCATGGTCGAGGCGATGCGCTTGGCCTCGGGCGTGTAGGCACGCGCCGCGGAGAGGAAGGTGGTGAGGACGCTGTCGTGCACGATGGCGTCGACCTGGACGCGCTCGATCTCGGTCGCGTGCGCGTGCACGGCGAGCGAGTAGCGGTCGAGCGCGGCGGACTGTGCGACATCCACCGCCGCAGCAGCCTGCCGCAGCAGGGCGATGATCAGCACGACCGCTCCGCCGATGAGGATCGCGTAGACCGTCTCGAGCGTCGCGTCGAGCGGACGCACGCCGCCGCCGGCCGGGGTGAGCCGGATCAGGCCGTAGATCGTCGGAACGGTGACGAGGTAGATCGTGGCGACCGGGAGCGAGAACCCGACCGTCGCCGTCGCCGTGGCGAGCGTGAGCAGGAACGACGTCCAGTAGATGCTGCCGTCGCTGCTGCCGGGATCGGTGACGGCGAGCGGCCAGGTCGCCAGCACCACGAGGAAGAGCACACTCGACACGAGGTTGCTCACCACGACCCAGCGCTGGGCGAGCGCCGAGATCAGGATCACCACGTAGCTCGCGTACAGGGCGGGCACCACGATGGCGCCCCACACGGGGTTCGAGTCGCCGATCTGGCTGAACAGCACCGGCAGCGTCTGCAGGCCGAAGACGAGGGCGAAGGCCGCGACGAGTCGCGAGATCAACCCGTCGATCTGCAGACGGCTGATCGGGCTGCGTTTGCCGGCCGGGACGGTGCGGACGGGCGGACCGCTAGTGGCCATCGCCGCCATCCGAGTCGAGACCGGGAAGGATGCCGTCTTCCACGGCCCGGCGAAGCAGGTCGACCTTGGTCGGCGCGGGACGGCCGACCTCGACGTACTTGACTCGGATTCGATCGAGGTATTCGCGCGCCGTCGAGTAGCTGATGCCCAACTGCTGCGCGGCGAGTTTGAGCGGGAGGCCGGAGGCGTAGAGGTGCAGGATCTCGCGCTCGCGTCTGCCGAGTTCGGCGCGGGCGAAGTCGCCGTCGGCGTCGATGGCCGTGGCCCACTCGAGGTTGTTGAGCACCTCGCCGCGCGCGACGCTGGCGGCGGCGGCGATGACGGTGCGGGTGGCGGAGGACTTGGGGATGACGCCGGCGGCTCCCGCGGCGAGCGCCTCGCGCACGAGCGCGACGCGGTCGGCGATCGAGTGCACCAGCACGGCCGAGCCGAGGGCCTGCACCTGCTTGACGTTCTCCGTGACGCTGGAACCGTCGCCGAGCGACAGGTCGAGCACAACGACATCGCACTCGCGGCCGTCGAGGCCGGACACCAGTTCGCGCACCGACGCCGCAGCGATCAGGAACTCGAAGCCCTCGCCGAGAAAGGCGGCCTTGAGCCCGAGACGAACCGACTCGTGGTCGTCGACGACGGCGACGCGCACCGGCGCGACAACCCCCGTTTCACCCGAAGAGTAAGGCCCTGACTGCACCATCAAAATCCTGTCTGCACCGAAAAAGCAACCGCCTGGACGCGAATTGCCAAGGTAATAGTCTCACGATGAGACAGGCTCCCGTGCGAGAGACGCGCGCACCAGTATTCAGCGTCTTGTCAGTGTGGCCACAGCTTCGACGTGGTGCGTGTGCGGGAACAGGTCGAACGCGCGCAGAGCCGTGAGATCGTAGCCGCGGTCGGCGAACAGGCCGATATCGCGGGCCAGCGCCACCGGGTCGCAGGCGACGTAGACGATCTGTGCGGGCTGCAGGCCGCCGATGCTCTGCACGACCTGCTTGCCGGCTCCCGAGCGGGGCGGGTCGAGCACGATCGTCGAGGCCCGCAGGCGGGCACGGTCGTGGGAGTTGGCGGATGACGCGAGCTGGGCGATCCACTTCTCCACGCGTCCGGTCGCCGCTTCGGCGCCGATCCATTCCGAGAGGTTGTGCGAGGCGAAACCGGTCGCGGCCTTGTCGCTCTCGACGCTGGTGATGCGCGTCGACGAGCCGAACCGGTCGGCGACGGCCGCGGCGAGCAGTCCGACGCCGCCGTAGAGGTCGAGGTTGTGGGCGCGCGGGTCGAAGAGCTCGCCGTCGATCGCCTCCTGCACCGCGCTGGTGAGGGTCTGGGCGGCGTGCGTGTGCACCTGCCAGAAACCGGTGTCGGCGAGGCGGAACTCGCGCTCGCCCACGTACTCGGTGATCGTGGTCGGCTTCTGCTGGCCGACGATGAGTCGGGCGCCTCCCGTTCCGGCCTGCACGATGTCGACGTGCTCCTCGCCGACGAAGCGGGCGGCGAGCGGGGCCGCCTCCTGGATCGCGGCGGTCGCGAGCGGCAGCTCGGTGACCGGGATCACCCGGTGCGAGCGCGCGGCGTACGGGCCGGGGCGGCCGGACGCGTCGACGTGCAGGCGTACCCGGGTGCGCCATCCGGTGCCGTCGGGGTCGCCCGGCAGTTCCTCGACGGTCACGCCGGTTGCGACATCCGATTCGAGTTTGGCAAATCTTTTCAGCGAGTCGACGACGACCTGGCGCTTGAGTTCGCGCTGGTGGGCGGGGACGATGTGCCCGAACTCGGCACCGCCCGCGCGGTCTTCCGGCTTGCGTGCCACGCTCGCGGACGACCAGACGTGCATCTGGCGGTGTTCGCTCGGCTCGATGACCGAGAGCGTGTCGGCGCGCCAGAACGAGCTCTTGGAGTCTTCGGTGACGCGGGCGAGCACGCGCTCCCCGGGGATGGCGTCGCCGACGAAAATGACGCGCCCCTCGTGCCGCGCGACGGAGATACCGCCGTGCGCGATGTTGGTAACGTCGAGCTCTAGTTGTTGTCCCTGCGATTCAGCCATCCCCCGAGTTTAGGAGTGACCGTGCGTCTCTACCTCGCGTCGACCTCTCCCGCCCGGCTCGCGACGCTGCGCGCGGTGGGTGTCGAGCCGATCCTGCTCCCCTCTTTCGTGGACGAGGATGCCGCAGTGGCCGCCGCCCCGCCGACCACGCCCGAGGAGACGGTGCTGTTGCTCGCACGGCTCAAGGCCGAGGCCGTGGTGGGCCGCATGCTCGAGTCGCCCGATTCGGAGATGAGCGCCCCGATCGACGGGTTCATCCTCGGCGGCGACTCGATGTTCGAGCTCGACGGGGTGGTCTACGGCAAGCCGCACCTGCCCGAGATCGCGATCAAACGCTGGAAGCTGCAGCGCGGCCGGGAGGGGCAGCTGCACTCGGGCCACTGGCTCATCGACCACCGCGGCGGACAGGTCGGCGGCGCGACCGGCGCCGTGTCGACGTCGACCGTTCGGTTCGCGTCCGACATCAGCGACGCCGAGATCGACGCGTACGTCGCCACCGGCGAGCCGCTGCAGGTGGCCGGCGCGTTCACGATCGACAGCCTCGGGGCACCGTTCATCGCCGAGGTGCGGGGCGATCCGCACTCCGTCGTCGGGCTGTCGGTGGCGCTCGTGCGGCAGCTGCTGCTGGAGTTCGACGTGCCGTGGCACAGCCTGTGGAACCGCCAGTTGTAGGCACTCTCCGTGACGACACGGTCATTCTTGTGGAGACCAACCAAATTGAAGGGGCCTCGCTCCCCCTAAGCTGGTGAACTATGGCTCGTATCTCCAAGGTTCTGATCGCTAACCGCGGAGAGATCGCTGTACGCGTGATCCGTGCCGCCAAAGACTCCGGCATCGCCTCGGTCGCCGTGTACGCCGACCAGGACAGGGACGCCCGGCACGTCAAGCTGGCCGACGAGGCCTACGCGCTCGACGGCACGACCTCGGCGGACACGTACCTGGTCATCGACAAGATCCTCTCGGTCGCCCGTCGCTCGGGCGCCGACGCGATCCATCCCGGCTACGGCTTCCTCGCCGAGAACGCCGACTTCGCCCGCGCGGTCATCGCCGCCGGCATCATCTGGATCGGCCCGTCCCCCGACGCGATCGAGAAGCTCGGCGACAAGGTATCCGCGCGCCACATCGCCGAGAAGGTCGGAGCGCCCCTGGCGCCCGGCACGCTCAACCCCGTCTCCGGCGCGCAGGAGGTGCTCGACTTCGTCGACGTGCACGGACTGCCGGTCGCCATCAAGGCGGCGTTCGGCGGCGGCGGCCGCGGCCTCAAGGTCGCCCGCACCCGCGAAGAAGTGCCCGAACTGTTCGAGTCGGCGACCCGCGAGGCGATCGCCGCCTTCGGCCGCGGCGAGTGCTTCGTCGAGAAATACCTCGACGAGCCGCGCCACGTCGAGACCCAGTGCCTCGCCGACGCCCACGGCAACGTCGTCGTGATCTCCACCCGCGACTGCTCGCTGCAGCGTCGCCACCAGAAGCTCGTCGAAGAGGCGCCGGCCCCGTTCCTCACGGTGGCGCAGAACGCCGAGCTGTACGCCTCGTCGAAGGCGATCCTCAAGGAGGTCGGCTACCTCGGTGCCGGCACCTGCGAGTTCCTCGTCGCCAAGGACGGCACGATCTCGTTCCTCGAGGTGAACACCCGCTTGCAGGTCGAACACCCCGTCTCCGAAGAGGTCACGGGCATCGACCTGGTGCGCGAGCAGTTCCGCATCGCCGAGGGCGGCGTGCTCGACTACGAGGACCCGATCCCGCAGGGCCACTCGTTCGAGTTCCGAATCAACGGCGAAGACCCCGGACTGAACTTCATGCCAGCACCGGGCCCGGTCAACGTGCTGCGCTTCCCCGGCGGTCCCGGCGTGCGCGTCGACTCCGGCGTCACCACGGGCGACGTCATCAGCGGCGCGTTCGACTCGCTGCTCGCCAAGCTCATCGTCACCGGCGCGACCCGCGAGGACGCCCTCGAGCGCTCGCGCCGTGCCCTCGACGAGTTCGAGGTCGCCGGTCTTCCGACCGTGCTGCCGTTCCACCGCAAGATCGTGCGCGACCCCGCCTTCACGTCCTCGCCGTTCTCGATCTACACCCGCTGGATCGAGACCGACTTCGACAACGACATCGAGCCGTGGAGCGGATCGCTGCAGGACACCGCAGCGGCCTCCACCCGCCACAACGTGGTCGTCGAGGTCGACGGCAAGCGCATCGAGGTATCGCTGCCCACCAAGCTCCTCCCCTCCACCGGCTCCGTCTCGGCCGCCGTCGCCCCCAAGCGCCGCGGCGCCGGATCGGTCTCCACCGTCACGGGCGACAGCGTCAAGGCGCCGATGCAGGCCACCATCGTCAAGCTCGCGGTCGCGGATGGCGACGTGGTCGTCAAGGGCGACCTCATCCTCGTGCTCGAGGCGATGAAGATGGAACAGCCCATCGTCGCGCACAAGGACGGCACCGTCTCGTCCCTGAACGCCGCGGTCGGCACCACGGTCTCCTCGGGCCACGTGCTGCTGGCCATCGGCTAGCGCGCCCGGCTGCGCTACCCCGCCGCCTCGCGCGGTGTTGTTCGACGACGCTGAGCGTCGTCGTGCCCGCTGAGGTTTGACGCGGGCGCGCTGCGCTTTGTCGCGCTCGCTGGTGTTCGTACCTCAGCGCTCGTGACAAACCTCAGCTAGCGGAGGCCGGCCGCCGCGAGGTGGTCGCGCAGGTGCGGGAGGGACTGCGCGACATCCCAGCCCCACCGTGTGACCGACGTGTCGAGTGCACGGAGCCTGTCCTCCCGACGTTTTTCCTCCATAACGACCTGCGCGGCAGATTTTCCGGCGGTGTACTCGTCGCGAAGGTACTTGCCCTGGCCGTCGAACTCGCCGATCAGCCGAAGGTGTGGCCACCAGAAGTCCACATAGCCGATGAGACCCAGCGCGTCGCGGAACGGTGTCTGCAACAGGGGCATCGGCAGCCCGAGAACGTGGAAACCAACCCTGCTGATCGATTCGCCCGCCGATCCGGATGCCCCGTTCGCGAACGCGCAGACACCGCGCGCGAGTGCAGCGCCCGGGACCGCGCCGAGCGCCGTCAGCTCGTCGGTGATCGCATCGAGGCCGATGGGCTGACGCGACCGGTATCGGCCGACCGCCCGTTGACCGTGGAGCGCGCTGTCGGCGAGCGCCACCGCCGGGCCGAAGTCGGCGTGGCGTGCGACATCCGCGACAGTCCGGGCGAGCGTGGTCACGCGCAGCCCGTCGACGATCTGCACGTCGGGCCTCTCGCCGACATACGAACGGGCTACCGTCGAGTTTGACCGCCCTCCGCGCGCCCGCACCGAACTGGTCGTGACGCGGTCCGGCCAGCCGCCGACCATCGGAAGCTGCCACACGGCCGCCGCGGCGAAGCTCGAGAAGATCGGAGGGGTGCGCGCCAGAAGGTGGATGGCGCGGATCTTTGCCAGGTACGCGTCGTCGGACGCGGCATCCGGGTCGGCGGTCACTGCGGCGCTGTAACGGAAGGCGCCGCGGGTGACCGGAACCAGGATGCCTGTGCGGACCTCCCGAAGCAGCTCGGATATCCGTCCGCGCGCTCGGACATCTCGCGAAAGCACGAATTCGTCGCGCCACTCGGGCGCCAGAGACTTTGTCATGCGTCGAGGGTGGATGCAGAAGCGGCCGTCAGACGCGTCATCCGCAATTCTGTGGACTTCGGCCCGCAACGCTAATTCTGTGGACAACGCTGAGCGCCGTCGCGCGCGCGCAGGTTTGCACAGCGCCTCACGCGGCGCCGGAGAGTCGGCGCGGAGGTTTGTCACCTACGCGCAGGTTCGTGCCACCGCGTGCGCGACAAAACCCCGCGCGCGCGACGACGCTGAGCGCCGCACTCCCGCGAACGACGACGGGCGCGAAAACGCAGCGGGCGCTAGTTGACGATGTGCATCGCCCTCGCGGCGTCGGTGATGCTGCCGGTGAGAGATGGGTAGACCGAGAAGGCAGAGGCGAGCTGGTCTACGGTGAGGCGGTGCTCGACGGCGAGCGAGAGGGAGGCGATGAGCTCCGAGGCGTGCGGCGCCACGATCACGCCGCCGATCACCGTGCCGGAACCGGTACGGGCGAACAGCTTCACGAAGCCGTCCTTGATGCCCATCATCTTCGCGCGCGGGTTCGAGGCCAGGGGCAGCTTGTAGATCTCGCCCTGGGCGATGCCGTCCTCGATCTGCTTCTGCGTCCAGCCGACGGTCGCGATCTCGGGCTGCGTGAAGATGTTCGACGCCACGTTGCGCAGCTCGGTCGGGTTCACCGCGTCGCCCATCGAGTGGAAGACCGCCGTGCGGCCCTGCATCGAGGCGACGGATGCCAGGGGCAGCGAGTTGCTGCAGTCCCCGGCCGCGTAGATGGAGGGCACCGAGGTGCGCGCCACCCGGTTCACCCGGATGTGGCCGCTCTCGGTGAGCTGCACCCCCGCCTCGGACAGGCCGAGGCCCGCCGTGTTCGGGATAGAGCCGACCGCCATCAGGCAGTGGCTGCCCTCGACGACGCGGCCGTCGGACAGGGTGGCGACGACGCCGGTCGCGGTCGCGACCACGGAGTCGGCGCGGCTCTTCGAGAGCACGGTCATGCCGTTGCGGGTGAAGACGTCCTCGATCACACGGGCGGCGTCGGCGTCCTCGCCGGGCAGCACCTGGTCGCGCGACGAGATGAGCGTGACCTTCGAGCCGAGCGCACGGTACGCGGAGGCGAACTCGGCCCCGGTCACGCCCGAGCCGACGACGATCAGGTGCTCGGGGATCTCGTCGAGCGAGTAGACCTGCGTCCAGGTGAAGATGCGCTTGCCGTCGGGCATCGCCGACTCGAGGAGGCGGGGCGACGCGCCCACCGAGACGACGAGGGTGTCGGCCTCGATCTCGTCGAAGTCGGTGCGGGTCTTGCCGCGGCCGTTCGAGACGACGACGCGGTTGGGGCCGTCGAGGCGGCCCTCGCCCTGGATCACGGTGACGCCGGCCTTGATCAGCTGGCTCTTCATGTCCTCGGACTGCTGACGCGCGAGCCGCAGCAGCCGTGCGTTGACGGCGGCGAGGTTCACCGCGATCTCGGGACGCACGGGGCGCCCGCTCTCGCCGCGGGTGAAGAACTGCACGCCCAGGTCGGCCGCTTCGCCGATGGCGTTGGTTGCCTCGGCCGTGGCGATGAGGGTCTTCGACGGCACGACGTCGGTCAGCACGGCCGATCCGCCGACACCGGTGCGCTCGACGAGCGTCACCTCCGCGCCGAGCTGCGCTCCCGCGAGGGCGGCTTCGTATCCGCCGGGCCCTCCGCCGAGTACTGCGATGCGCTGCTTGCGTTCGAATTCATAGGCCATGCCTGCAATTCTCCACTGCCGCCACCGCCCGTCCAAACCAATAGCCGCCACCGATAAGAACCATGAGACAGACGGATGCCGCGGCAGCCCCAATAGAGTGGTGCCATGTCGAACCACCCTCTGGATGATCCCGCCACCGACCCCTTCGCCGTCGCCGCCACGGCCGCCGCCGAGATCGCGCTCAAGACGGGGGTCGAGAAGCACGACATCGCCCTCACGCTCGGTTCCGGGTGGGGCAAGGCCGCCGACCTGATCGGCGAAACGACCGCCACGATCCCCGCCGAGGAGATCACCGGCTTCTCGAAGCCCGCGCTCGTCGGCCACTCCGGCACGCTGCGCTCGATCCTGCTGCCGAGCGGCAAGCGCGCGCTCGTCATCGGCGCCCGCACCCATTACTACGAGAACCACGGCGTGCGCCGCGTCGTGCACTCTGTGCGCACCGCCGCCGCCGCCGGCGCGACCACCATGATCCTCACGAACGGCGCTGGGGGTATCCGCGAGACCTGGACGCCCGGCACCCCCGTGCTGATCAGCGACCACATCAACCTCACCGCCGACTCCCCGCTCGAGGGGGCCACGTTCGTCGACCTCACCGACCTGTACAGCAAGCGGCTGCGCGACCTCGCCCGCCAGATCGAGCCGACGCTCGACGAGGGCGTCTACACGCAGTTCCGCGGCCCGCACTACGAGACCCCGGCCGAGGTGCAGATGGCGAAGGCGATCGGCGGCCACATCGTGGGCATGTCCACCGCCCTCGAGGCGATCGCCGCCCGGCAGGCCGGGATGGAGATACTCGGGATGTCGCTCATCACGAACCTCGCGGCCGGCATCTCGCCCACCCCGCTCAGCCACGCCGAGGTCATCGAGGCCGGCGCCGACGCCGAACCCGTGATCAGCGCGCTGCTCGCGCGGATCGTAGCGGCGCTGTGACCGACCTTCGACAGGCTCAGGGTCCGACGCTGATCGAAGCGGCGCAGGCCTGGCACGACCAGGACCCCGACAAGTCGACCCGCGCCGAGCTCGCGACGCTCATCCTCGCCGCCGAGACCGGCGACTCCGCGGGCACCACCGAGCTAGGCCGCCGCTTCGAGGCGCGGCTCGAGTTCGGCACTGCCGGCCTGCGCGGCGAGCTCGGCGCCGGCCCGAACCGGATGAACCGCGTGCTGGTCGCCCAGGCCGCCGCCGGATTCGCCGCCTACCTGCTCGAGAAGAACGCGGCATCCCCGATCCCGGACGAGCGCCCGAGCATCGTCGTCGGCTACGACGGCCGGCACAACTCCGACGTCTTCGCCCGCGATACCGCGGAGCTCATGGCCGGAGCTGGGGTGCGCGCCATCCTGCTCCCCCGCATGCTGCCGACCCCCGTGCTCGCGTTCGCCGTGCGTCACTTCGGCGTCAGCGCCGGCGTGATGGTCACCGCGAGCCACAACCCGGCCCGCGACAACGGGTACAAGGTCTACCTCGGCGGCGACGACCAGGGCAGCCAGATCGTGGCCCCCGCCGACGCCGAGATCGCGGCGCACATCGAGCGCGTCGCGGCCGAGGCCCGCGTGCAGGATCTGCCCCGCTCCGACGACTTCGAGACCGCGGACGAGGACGTCGTGGACGCGTACGTGTCCCGCACCGCGGCCTTGGCCGCGCCATCCGGAACCGACGTCACCGTCGTCTACACGGCGATGCACGGTGTCGGCTGGGAGGTGGCGAGCCGGGTGTTCGCCGCCGCCGGGTTCGCCGAGCCCGTCGTCGTCGCCGACCAGATCGTGCCGGATGCCGCGTTCCCGACGGTCGACTTCCCGAACCCCGAGGAGCCGGGCGCCCTCGACCTGTCCTACGCCACCGCGACCCTCGTGGGCGCGGACCTCGTGATCGCGAACGACCCGGATGCCGACCGGCTGGCGGTCGCCGTGCCGGACGCCGACGGCAGCTGGCGACGACTGAGCGGCAACGCGGTCGGCGCTCTGCTCGGCTGGCGCGCGGCCGAGCGGATCGTGGCGGCCGACGGCGACGGCACCCTCGCGGCGTCGATCGTCTCCTCCCCCGCGCTGCAGCGGGTCGCCGAGCTCTACCGGCTCGACTACGCGGACACGCTCACCGGTTTCAAGTGGGTCTCGCGCGTCGGCGGGCTCGTCTACGGCTACGAGGAAGCCCTCGGCTACCTCGTCGACCCGGACAAGGTGCGCGACAAAGACGGCATCTCCGCCGCGGTCGACTTCCTCTCCCTCGTCTCCGAGCTCGCCGCCCGTGGCGAGACCGTCGCCGACCGCGAGCTCGCCTTCGCCGAGAAGTTCGGCGCCTACGAGTCGTCGCAGATCTCGCTGCGGGTCACCGACCTCTCCGACATCGGTGCGCTGATGGCCCGCCTGCGCGACGCTCCCCCGTCGCACCTCGCCGGCATCCGCGTCGACCACATCGACGACTTCGCCGACGGGTTCGGCCCGTTCCCCCCGGGCGACATCCTGCGGTTCTGGCTCGATGACGACGCCCGCGTGATCGTGCGTCCGAGCGGCACCGAGCCGAAGCTCAAGGTGTACATCGACGCGTCGTCGACCGACGGCACGGGGGCCGAACGCCAGGCGGCCGCCGCCGCGACGGTCGCGGCACTCGACGCCGCACTGCGCGACCTGCTCGCCTGAGAGCCATGACCGATTCGGCCAGACTGCTCGTGAAAGACCGCGCCGCGCGACTCGGCGGCGGCGGGTTCCTGCTCGCGGTGGTCTGGCTGGTCGTGTCGGTCGCGGTCGATGCGCCCGTCGTGCGGGTCGTCGCGCAGGTGCTCGGCGGCGTCGGCGCCCCGGTGCTGACGGTGGCGGCGATGCTGCTGCTCGTCGTGCCGGCCGACGGATGGCGCCGGGGCAGGCGCGAGCTGATCCTCTGCACGGCCGCTTTCGCGTTCGCCGCCGACCTGCTGTTCGTGCTCTCCTTCGGCGTCGGCATGGACGAGGCCGACGCGGGCCGCGATCTCGGGCTCTTCGGCAATACGACCTGGCTGTACGGCGCGGCCACGGTCGTCGCACTCGCCGCCCTCGTGGCCCTGCTGGTGTGGACCCCGCTCGGCGGTCTGGCCGTGCGTCGCTGGATCACCGTGGCCGCGGCATCCGCCATCGGTCTCGCGGCGGCGCCGCTGATCGCCCTCTCGATGCTCTCCCCGGTCACCGTCGCCGTCGCCGCCCTCGCCGTGACGGTCGTCGCCCTCGCGCGTCCCCGCCGCGTGGCAGCAGCGGCGGCGGAGATACCCGTGGACTGGCCCCCGGTGTTGCGCCGGGTGCGCACGCTCGCGCTCGCGTCGCTGGCCTACACGCTCGCGGTCTGGGCCGGTTCGATCGGGGCGAGCGTCGCGGCCACCGGGACGGAGCGTGCGACATCCGCCCTCGGCTCTGCCATGGCCGTCGGTCAACTCGCCGTCGTGCCGCTGCTGCTGGCCGCCGTGCTCGTCGCCGTCACGCGCACGCCCGCGCACCCGACGGTGCTGTGGGCGGGGTTCGCCGTCGGTGCCGCGGGTGTCGCCGCGGGCAGCGCGCTGTTGTCCGGGGACGCATTCCTGGCGGGTGTCGCCCTGGTCAGCCTCGCGGTCGGCGTCGTCGCCGCTGCCGTGGTCTGGGCCTCGACGGACCGGCGTGCGACGGCGCTGCGGGTGTGCCTCGCGGCTCTCGCCCTCGTCGGGGTCGCGCTGCTCTACGCGGTGTTCGCGGCCATGACGGGCGGCATCTCGCTCGCGCTCGTCAGCGGTGGCGTCGCCCTCGGCGGCGCGAAGCTGGTCACCCGGCTCAGGAGCCCAGGGACGCTTCCAGCTTCTGCGTGAGCTCGTTGGTGTCGAACAAGTTCTCGATGACGATGATGTCGGCGAACGTCTTGCCGATCGCCTCGACGAACTCGGCCGACGTCAGGATCACCTGGGCGTCGCGCGCCATTTCGAGCGAGTCGAGGTGCACCGCGGTCACCTCCGCCTCGATGTCGAGCTTTTTCAGCACGCGTTCGGCGTTGACCTTGAGGATTCCCGAGCTGCCGATGCCGGCCCCGCAGATTGCGACGATTTTCACTCTGTACCACCCATGATTTCCTGGACTTCGGCGGCCGAGGTCGCCGCGGTGAGCGCCTCGATGGCGTTCGAGTCGTTGAACACGTTCGCGAGCTGGGCGATCGCCGCGAGGTGGGTGTCGGCCGACTTGATCGCGATGGCGAGCACGACGCTCACCGGATCGTTGTGCGGATGCCCGAAGTTGACCGGCTCGGCCAGCGTCACGATGGCGAGTCCGTCGGCGAGCACCGCCGGGCCCGGGCGTGCGTGGGCGAGGGCGAGTCCGGGGGCGATCACGACGTAGGGGCCGTGCTCCTCGATCATCCGCACCATCTCGTCGGCGTACTCGGGCTTCGCCGCCCCCGCGCGCGTCAGCACGAGACCGGCGAGCCGCACGGCCGAGCGCCAGTCCGGCGGCGTCGCGCCGATCTCGATCGCCTCGGCGGTCAGCGCCGGGAGGACCATCGTCAGGCCCGCTCGAAAGCGACGAGGATCTGCTCGATCAGGTCGTCACGGTCGTCGAGGGGTAGGAAGGATGCCGCGGCCGCGTTGAGTTGGAACTGGGCGAGGTCGTCGAGGCCGTAGCCGAACTCCTCGGCGAGCAGGAAGAGCTCGCGGCTGAGGCTCGTGGCGCTCATCAGGCGGTTGTCGACGTTCACCGTGACCCGGAAGCCCAGCTGGTAGAGCAGGTCGAACGGGTGGTCGGAGAGCTCGGTTCCCCAGGCGTTGGTCTGCAGGTTCGACGACGGCGCGAGTTCGAGCGCGATCTGGCGGTCCTTGATCCACTCGGCGACGGGCCCGAGGGTGACGTACATGCCCTCGTCGTCTTCGCTCTGCGTGTTGATGTCTTCGGCGACGCGCACGCCGTGGCCGATGCGAAGGGCGCGGCCGTCGAAGAGCGCGCTCTTGATGCTGTCGAGGCTGTCGGCCTCGCCGGCGTGCACCGTGACCGGCACGAAGTTGCGGGCGAGCAGGTCGAATGCGTCGGCGAGCCGGCTGGCCGGGAATCCGTCTTCGGCGCCGGCGATGTCGAATCCCGCGACGCCCTTGCCGTGGTGCCGCACCGCGAGCTCGGCGATCTCGACGCCGCGGTCGGCGTGACGCATGGCGCTGAGAAGCTGGGCGACCCGGATGACGCGGCCCTCGGCTGCGGCGTCCGCGACTCCCGCCTCGAGACCCTCCTGCACGGCCTCGACGACTTCGTCGAGGGTGAGGCCCGCGCTGAGGTGCTGCTCGGGAGCCCAGCGCACCTCGCCGTAGATGACGCCGTCGGCGGCGAGGTCGAGCACGAACTCGCGGGCCACGCGGTAGAGGCCGGAGCGCGTCTGCATCACGGCGATGGTGACGTCGAAGGTCTTGAGGTAGTCGACGAGCGTGCCGCTCTCGGCCTGCGTGGTGAACCAGGTGGCGAGTTCCGCGGCGTCGGTGGTCGGCAGTTCGAGGCCGATCTCTTCGGCCAGATCGATGATCGTCTGGGGGCGCAGACCGCCGTCGAGGTGATCGTGGAGGGAGATCTTGGGCAGCGCCGAGATAGAAGCGCCACCACCCGGGAGGATGTACTCGTCAGCGGCGTTGTTCATGGGTACAAATCTACCCGCTCTTGTCTGAGCAGAGGGCCGTTCGCACAGACGTGCAGCGCCCCTCGCTAGCCGATACGGTCGGCGATGAGCGGGCCGCCGGACTCGACCGGTTCGCCCGGGTCGCCGATGCGGTAGGCGCCGTCGAGCGCCTCGAGGGCGCGCTCGAATCGCTCCGGCTCGTCGGCGCTGAGCGTGAAGAGCGGCTGGCCGGCCGTAACCGTGTCACCCGGTTTCGCGTGCAGGTCGACGCCCGCGGAGTGCTGCACGGGGTCCTGTTTACGGGCGCGTCCGGCACCGAGCCGCCAGGCCGCGATACCGAAGGGCAGCGCCTCCTGAGCCACGAGCACGCCGGAGCGGGCGGCGGTGACCACGTGCGACTCGCGCGCCACGGGCAGCGCCGCCGTGGGGTCGCCGCCCTGAGCGCGGATCATCGCGTTCCAGGTGTCCATGGCGCGGCCGTCGGCGAGGGCCGCCTCGACGTCGGCGTCGGGCTGGCCGGCGAGGGCGAGCATCTCGCGGGCGAGTGCCACGGTGAGCGCGACGACGTCGGCGGGTCCGCCGCCCGCGAGCACCTCGACCGACTCGCGCACCTCGTTGGCGTTGCCGATAGCGAGGCCGAGCGGCACGTTCATGTTGGTGAGCAGCGCGGTCGTCGCGACGCCGGCGTCGGTGCCGAGGCGCACCATCGTTTCGGCGAGTTCACGGGACTGCTCGATGTCCTTGAGGAACGCACCGGAGCCGAACTTCACGTCGAGCACGAGGGCGCTGGTTCCCTCGGCGATCTTCTTGCTCATGATCGACGACGCGATCAGCGGGATCGACTCCACGGTCCCCGTGATGTCGCGCAGCGCGTACAGCTTGCCGTCGGCCGGGGCCAGGCCGGAACCCGCGGCACAGACGACCGCTCCGACCTCGGCGAGCTGACGGTGGAACTCGTCGTTCGACAGTGCGGCGCGCCATCCCGGAATCGACTCGAGCTTGTCGAGCGTGCCGCCGGTGTGGCCGAGGCCGCGGCCCGAGAGCTGGGGCACGGCGACGCCGAACGACGCCACGAGCGGGGCGAGCGGCAGGGTGATCTTGTCGCCCACTCCCCCGGTGGAGTGCTTGTCGGTGGTCCGCTTTCCGAGCCCGTCGAACGACAGGGTCTCGCCGCTCGCGATCATGGCGAGGGTGAGGTCGCGGATCTCGTCGCGGTGCATGCCGTTGAGGAAGATCGCCATGGTCATGGCGGCCATCTGCTCGTCGGCGACGTAGCCGCGCGTGTAGGCGCCGACAAGCCAGTCGATCTGCGCCGTGGTCAGCACACCTCTGTCACGCTTGGTGTGGATGAGGTCGACGACGTCGAAGGGTTCGACCGCCATGATCAGCTCGCCGCGTACTCGGCGAGCTGGCGCGGGCCGAACGCGTCGGGCAGCACCTCGTCCATGGTCTTGATGCCCGACACGGTCTCGAGCAGCATGCCCTCGGCCGAGAACTCGTTGAGCAGCTGGCGGCAGCGGCCGCACGGCATCAGGATGTTGCCGTGGCCGTCGACGCAGGTGAAGGCGACGAGCTCGCCGCCGCCCGACATGTGCAGCGCCGAGACGAGGGCGCACTCGGCGCAGAGGCCGACGCCGTACGACGCGTTCTCCACGTTGCAGCCCGAGATGATGCGGCCGTCGGAGACGAGCGCCGCGGCACCCACCGGGAAGTTCGAGTACGGCGAGTACGACTTCTGCATCGCGTCGTTGGCGGCGGCGCGCAGGGCGTCCCAGTCGATCTCTGGCATGGGTGGGTCCTTACTGCTTGACGTACGGCTTGCCGGCGGCGGCGGGGCCGACGACACGTCCGACGAGGCCGGCGACGGCGACGAGGGTCACGAGGTAGGGCACCATGGCGATGAGGTCCGGCGGGATGTCGGCGCCGGTCTGACCGGCGAAGATACGGAAGTTCTTCGAGAAGCCGAAGAGCAGGGCTGCGAGGGCCGCGAGCCACGGGTTCCAACGGCCGAGGATCACGCAGGCGAGGGCGATGAAGCCCTGGCCGGCCGACATCTCGCGCACGAACGCTCCGACCGAGCCGAGCGTGAGCGCGGCGCCGCCGAGACCGGCGATGGTGCCGGCGATGGAGACGGTCCAGAAGCGGGTGCGGTTGACGTTGATACCGACCGTGTCGGCGGCGAGCGGGTGCTCGCCCACGGCGCGGATGCGCAGACCGATCTTCGTCTTGAACAGGATGAACCAGACGAGCGGCACGAGCACGAACATGATGTACGTCGTGATGCGCTGGTCGAAGAGCACGGCGCCGATGACCGGGATGTCGGAGAGCACGGGGATCGGGAGGAACGGCAGGGTTCCCGGGAAGTTCGTCTCGGTCGAGTTGTCGTTGAGCACCGCGGCGTAGAAGAAGTTCGTGATGCCGATGACGAGCGCGTTGAGCACGACACCCACGATGATCTGGTCGACGAGGTACTTGATCGAGAACGCGGCGAGCACCATCGAGACGAGGGCGCCGCCGACGAGGGCGGCGATCAGGCCGAGGGTGAGGCTGTCGGTGATGCTCGCGACCACCGCGGAGACGAAGGCGCCGGCGAGCAGCTGGCCCTCGATCGCGATGTTCACGACGCCGACGCGTTCGCCGATCACACCGGCGAGGGAACCGAAGATCACGGGGGTCGCGAGGGCGATCGAACCGCTGATCAGGAAGACCACGGGGATCTTGGAGCCGGCACCGGTGAAGGTGACGAGGCTGACCAGGAAGAGGATCGTGAACGCGATGATCAGCCACATCGGCACCGTACGGCGGCCGACGGTGTACCAGAACGAGACCGCCGCGAGGGCGAGCAGCAGGATGCCGACGACGATGCAGAGCACCTTCGAGGTGACGGGGACGTTGGGCAGCACGATCGCGTCGCTGGTCTCCGAGAAGACGATGAGCGCTTCGCGGGCGTCGCCGAGCAGTCCGAAGAGTACGAACGCGACGACCGAGAGCACGCCGAGCACGATCGAGACCTTCCACTTGCGCGGGATCTCGGTGACGGTGTGCACGACGGGGGTGGAGATGACGGCGGTCACTTCACGCCACCCTTCTTTGCCGAGCGGCGTTTGGCGCGGTCTCCGGCGGTTCGGGCCGAGGGGGACGGCAGTCGGAAGATGGCCCGCACGAGCGGCGGCGCGGCGATGAGGAGGACGATGATGCCCTGCACGACGCCGAGAAGCTCCGGCGGTACGTCGGCGATCTGCATCGACGGCCCGCCCGCCTTCATGGCGCCGAAGAGCAGGCCGGCGAGGAACACGCCGCCGGCGCTCGAGCCCCCGAGGAGGGCAACGGTGATGGCGTCGAATCCGATGCCCGCGTCGACCGTCGGGGTGAAGCCCGAGGTGCGGCCCAAGGCCTGGGTGACGCCGGCGATGCCGACGAAGCCCGCGGAGATCGCCATGGCGACCACGTAGATGCGGTTGACGTTGATGCCGGCGGTGAGGGCGGCGTTCGGGTTGAGTCCGACGGCGCGGAACCGGTAGCCGAGCGTCGAACGCTCCATCAGCCACCAGAAGAACACGGTGGCGGCGATCACGAGCACGAAGCCCCAGTTGAGCGCGAAGCTGTCGCCGAAGAGCAGCGGCAGCTGGGCCGAGACGTCGGGAGCCGGCGTCTTGGGCGTGCCGCCCGCGGTCGGGTCCTGCATCACGGGGGTGCGCATCAGGTAGGTGAGGAGGTAGAACGCGATGTAGTTGAGCATGATCGTGACGATCACCTCGTTGGCGCCGGTGCGGGCCTTGAGGAATCCGACGAGCGCGCCGTAGGCCGCCGCTCCGCCGATGCCGGCGATGACCGCGACGAGCAGGTGCAGCGGGAACGGCAGGTGCAGCTGGAAGCTGACGAACCCGGCGAATCCGGCACCGAAGAGCAGCTGGCCCTGGCCGCCGATGTTGAACATGCCGACGCGGAAGCTGAGGCCGATGCCGAGGCCGGCCACGATGAGCGGGGTGGCCAGTCGCAGGGTCTCGGTGAGCGGCCGCACGACCTGCGCGAAGGAGTTGCCCTCGAGGTTGAGGATCGAGCCGCGGAACAGCGCGCCGTAGCCCTCGGAGACCGCGGAGACCGCGGCCGAGATGGCGTCGGAGGGGCGGGAGAAGATGTAGCCCACCGACTCGAGGAAGTCCTCGTTGGTGAGCACGATCAGCACCGCGCCCACGACGAAGGCGAGGACGATGGCGAGGAAGGTGCGCAGCGGGCTGCCGGAGACGATGTCGCGCAGAGCGACGGTCCAGCGCGACGGCGCCTGGTCGTCGGGGTCGAGTGCCGGCTTCACCAGGGTGTCGGGCGTCGGGTCGGTCATGCGTGAATACCTGCCATCATCTCGCCGAGCTGGGCCCGGCTCGCGTCGGCATCCACGATGCCGACGATCTTGCCGCGGTACATGACCGCGATTCGGTCAGCGAGGCCGAGCACCTCGTCGAGTTCGGTCGAGACGATCAACACGGGGATTCCCGCGTCGCGCGTCGCGACGATGCGCTCGTGCACGAACTCGATCGATCCCACGTCGAGCCCGCGGGTGGGCTGCGACGCGATGAGCAGACGTAGTTCGCGCGACAGTTCGCGGGCGAGCACGACCTTCTGCTGGTTTCCGCCGGAGAGCCGGCCGGCGAGCGTGTCGCTGCCCTGCGTGCGGATATCGAATTCCTTGATCGACTTCTGCGCGAACTCCTCGAGGTAGTCGAACCGGATGTTCATGCCCTTGGCGAAGGGTTCCCCCACGCTGCGGTCGAGCATGAGGTTCTCGGCGACCGAGAACTCGGCGACGAGGCCGTCCTTCTTGCGGTCTTCGGGCACGAAGCCGATGCCCGCGTCGAGGCTGTCACGCACCGAGGCGCCGACGAGCTCTTTGCCGTCGAGGGTCACGGAGCCCTTGACCCCGGAACGCAGCCCGAGGATCGCCTCGGTGAGCTCTGTCTGGCCGTTGCCCTGCACACCGGCGATCGCGAGGATCTCGCCCTCGCGGATGGTGAAGGTGACGTCGTCGAGCAGGCGCTGGCCGGTCGAGTCGAGCACGGTGAGTCCGGCGACGACGAACGACTCGGCGCCGAGCGTCGGCGGGTTCTTGTCGACGGTGAGGTCGACGTCGCGGCCCACCATGAGAGAGGCCAGCTCGGTGGTGGACGAGGATGGCGAGGCCGTCGCGACGACCTTTCCCAGCCGCATGACGGTGATGCGGTCGGCGACTTCCTTGACCTCGCGGAGCTTGTGGGTGATGAAGACGATCGAGGTGCCGGCGGTGGCGAGCTGCTTCATGATGATCATGAGCTCGTCGGTCTCCTGCGGCGTGAGCACCGCGGTCGGCTCGTCGAGCACGAGCACCTTGGCGTCGCGGGCGAGGGCCTTGATGATCTCGACGCGCTGCTGGGCGCCGACCGGGAGGTCGCCGACGACGTCGTCGGGGTCGATGTCGAAGCCGAAGCGCTGGGAGATCTCGGCGACCAGTTGGCGCGCGGCGGGGAGGTCGAGCACGACTCCGCCCTTGGTGGGCTCGTGGCCGAGCATCACGTTCTCGGCGACCGTGAACACGGGGATCAGCATGAAGTGCTGGTGCACCATGCCGATGCCGGCGGCGAGCGCGTCGCCGGGACCGTGGAAGCGGACCGGCTCGTCGTCGAGCAGGATCTCGCCCTCGTCGGCCCGGTACAGGCCGTAGAGCACGTTCATCAGGGTGGACTTGCCAGCGCCGTTCTCACCGAGAAGACAGTGGATCTCGCCGGGTTCGACGGTCAGGTCGATGTGGTCGTTGGCCACGAGGGCGCCGAAGCGCTTGGTAATGCCGCGAAGTTCGAGTTTCATCGTGTCAAGATTCTGCCAGTAAATCGGCCGAGAGAGAGTATCGGAGAAGAGAACGCAGAACGCCGGGGCGGCATGGCTGCCACCCCGGCGTTCCGCAGTGCTACGAGCTGCTTAGCTCAGCGGGTCGATGCTTCCGTCGATGATGCCGGCGGTGAGCTCCTCGAGCTTCGCCTTGATCTCGTCGGACACCTTGTCGTCGAAGGTGCCGAAGTCGGCGAGGCCGGTTCCACCGTTCTCGAGCGTTCCCACGTAGGGGGTCGCGTCGAAGGTGGCGCCGCCGACCTGCTCCTCGATGACGTCGTACACGGCGTCGGTCATCTTCTTGAGCACCGAGGTCAGAACCTGGTCGGCGTACTCGGGGCTGGTGACTGCGACGTCCTGGTCGACGCCGAGGAAGACGACGTCCTTTCCGGACTCGTTGATCGCCTCGGAGGTGGCGCTGAACAGGCCGCCGGCGACCGGGTAGATGACGTCAGCGTCGCTGGCGATCTGGCCGGCGCTGATGTTCTTGGCGCCTTCGGAGTCGCCGAAGCCGTCGGTGAACTGTCCGGTCGCTGCCGTCGGGTCCCAGCCGAGAACGGTGACGGGGGTGCCCGTCTCGGTCTCGTAGGCCTTGGCACCGTAGTAGTAGCCGGTCATGAAGTCGGTGACGGCGTCGATCTGGAGTCCGCCGTAGGTGCCGATGACCTTGGTGGTCGAGTACGCGGCGGCCAGATAGCCGGCGAGGTAGCTGGACTCGTTCATCGAGTAGATGATCGGCTTGAGGTTCGTGGTCGACTCGTCGGCGACGTAGCCGTCGATCGTGACGAAGTGGTTGTCGGGGTTGGCAACCGCGGCGGCGTTGACCGCGTCGATGAGGTTGAAGCCGACGGCGAAGATGATGTCGCAGTTCGCGTCGATCATGTTGCTGAGGTTCGGCTCGAAGTCGTCGGCGGACGCGGACTCTGCGTCGGCGATCTCGACACCGAGCTCGTCTTCTGCCTTGGTCAGACCGGCGTAGGCGGCCTCGTTGAACGACTTGTCGTTCCAGCTGCCCTCGTCGGAGACGGCGCAGGCCTTGTAGTCGACGGACTCTGCGCCGGACTCGCCCTCTTCGGGTGCTGCTGCACAGCCGGCCAGGAGCATGGTTGCGGTGCCGACGAGTGCCAGGCCAGCGAGACCACGCTTGCGTGTGATTACGTTCACTAGATTTCCTCCAGATGCATGCCCTGGCGATACCAGAGCGGATGCCACCCAGATTACATATTGTGACAATCGGGTAACGCGAAAAACCGGCCGAGCACGGGAGTCGTTACAAAGCTGGGATGCTCCCGAAATGTCTTGGAAATCCTCAGGTTGAATTCGGCCCGTGCTGAACCGGATTCAGCGCAGTTCGCGGCTCGGCGTGATGTCCGCCGACAGAAGGGCGACGACGTAGTCGGCGAAACTCTCCGCGTCGACGGCCTCGACCACGGTGGCGTTAGGCGTGAGGCCGTGGACTCCCCACGACATCGCCGAGTAGCCGCGCGTGAGTTCGGAGCCGGTCTCGATCGCGACCGCGTACTCGGCGGTGGCCGTGACGAGGTCGGGGCGCACGATGATGGCGGCCGTGAGCGAGTCGGGATGCGTCGACCCGTTGATACCGACGCTCTCGTTGAACCCGAGCGTCGTCTCGACGATGCAGGTGAAAAAGCGCGAGAGCGGGGTGCCGATGGCCTCGATCTCGGCGAGTGTTCGCCGCGAGAACACGGCGTCGCGCCGGATCACCGGGGCCCACGGCACCACGGTGACGGAGGCGAACCCGGCCTCGAACACCGTCCTCGCCGCCTCGGGGTCGACGTAGAAGTTGTATTCGGCCGCGGCGGTGATGTTTCCCCGCGCGTTGTTCGATCCGCCCATGATGACGAGCGCCTTCACGTTGCGCACGAACTCGGGGTCTTTGATGGCCGCCATCGCGATGTTGGTGAGCGGCCCGATGCAGAGGATGGTGATCTCGCCGGGCGCGGCCGCCGTCTGCGCGATGAGGGCGTCGACGCCGTGCTCGGGCTGCGGCGCGAGGCCGTCGAAGTCCATCGTGAGCCCGCCGGCGCCGTCGCCGTGCGCGTATTCCGCCGACACCCACTCGCGAACCAGCGGCCTGCGGCATCCGAGGTAGACGGGCACTTCGCCGAGCCGGCCGGCGACGCTGAGGGTCATCTGGGCGTTGAGCACCTGGCGTTCGAACCCGACGTTGCCGGCGACCATGGTGATGGCGCGCAGATCGGCGGCCGGGTCGAGCAGCCCGACCAGCAGTGCGACGCAGTCGTCCTGCGCCGTGTCGGTGTCGATGATGAGCGGGATGCGGCCGGACATGGCTACAGCACGTCGTTTCGGCCCGAGAGCTTGAGCGCGTCCACCACCGACTTGACCCGCTGGGCGTTCGCGGTGGTCGTGACCAGCAGCGCGTCGGCCGTGTCGACCACGACGATGTCGGTCACGCCGATGAGCGAGATGAGGCGGCCGGTCTGGCTGATGACGACGCCGCTGGACGAGTCGGCGAGAACGCGGGCGTGCTCGCCGAGGATGGCGAGGTCCTTCTTGCGGCCGCCGGAGTGCAGCTTGCCGATCGAGGCGAAGTCGCCCACGTCGTCCCAGTCGAAGTCGCCGGGGATGACGGCGAGGCGGCCGGCCTTCGCTGCGGGCTCGGCGACCGTATAGTCGATCGCGATCTTCTCGAGCACGGGCCAGACCTTGTCGACGACGGCGCCGCGCTCGGGGGTGTCCCAGGCCGCGGCGAGTTCGAGCAGCCCCGCGAGCAGCTCGGGCTTGGCCTTGCCGATCTGCTCGAGCAGCACGTCGGCGCGGCTGATGAACATGCCCGCGTTCCACAGGTAGTCGCCGCTTTTGACGTACTTCTCCGCGGTCTTGAGGTCGGGCTTCTCGACGAATGAGTCGACGAAGAGCGCGTTCGGCGCACCGTCGACCTCGAGCTCGCCGCGGGTGTGGATGTAGCCGAAACCGACGGCCGGCTCGTTGGGCGTGATGCCGATCGTGGCGATGTAGCCCGCTTCGGCGACCGCGACGGCCTCGATGACCGAGCGACGGAAGCCGCGCTTGTCCTTGATCACGTGGTCGGCCGCGAACGAGCCGATCACCACGTCGGGCTCGCGGCGGACGAGGATCGCCGCGGCGAGGCCGATGGCGGCGGTGGAGTCTTTGGGCTCGCTCTCGAGCACGACGTTGGGGTCGGCGAGCTCGGGCAGCTGCTTCTCGACCGCGGCACGGTGGGCGCGACCGGTGACGACCATGATTCGCTGCTCGCCCGACAGCGGCACGAGCCGGTCCCAGGTGTCGCGGAGCAGGGTCTGGCCGCTGCCGGTCAGGTCGTGCAGGAACTTGGGGGCGTCGGCACGCGAGAGCGGCCACAGCCGCGATCCGATGCCGCCGGCGGGGATCACGCTGTAAAAACGCTCGAGGGGTTCAGTGTTGGCGCTCATCCGACCAACCTAGCGCCTGCGCTGCGGCACCCCGGGTCACCACCCTTCACCCGCCATTCATCCCCGCGTCATTCCGAGCATCTAGCGTGGGAGCAGCCAACGGAGCGGGGTATCTCGAATGCGCATTGCCGTCGTCACGGAAAGTTTCCTCCCTACTACTAACGGTGTCACCAACAGCGTCTGCAAGGTGCTCGACCACCTCCGCGCCGAGGGCCACGAGGCCATGGTCATCGCCCCGGCCGCGGGAAGCCCGCGCGAGTACGCCGGATTCCCCGTGCACGAGGTGCCTGCTCTCGCCTACCGTCAGTTCCCCGTGGGCCTGCCGAGCCCGACCGTGCAGCGCCTGCTCGCCGACTTCGCGCCCGACGTCGTGCACGCCGCGTCGCCATTCCTCCTCGGCGCGCAGGCCATCGCCTCGGCGAACCGGCTCGGTATTCCCGCTGTCGCGATTTTCCAGACGGATGTCGCCGGATACGCGCGCCGCAATCGACTGGGAGCGGCCACGGCCGTCGCCTGGCGAATCGTGCGCTGGATCCACGAGGGAGCCGAACTCACGCTCGTGCCGTCGAGCGCGTCGATGCACGACCTCGAGTCGGCCGGAATCCCCCGGCTCGCCCGCTGGGGACGCGGCGTCGACCTCGTGCGCTATCACCCGGCGAACCGCCTCGACCCCCTCACCGCCGACTTGCGCGCGCGGCTCGCCCCGAACGGCGAGGTGGTCGTCGGCTACGTCGGCCGCATCGCGCCCGAGAAACAGGTGGAGCGCTTTGCCGCCCTCCGCGGCATCCCGGGCGTGCGGTTCGCGATCGTCGGCGACGGGCCGTCCACTCCCGCGGCGAAGCGCGCCCTGGCCGGCATGCCGGTCACCTGGCTCGGCCGGCTCGGCGGGCCCGAACTCGCCGCCGCCTACGCGAGCTTCGACGTCTTCGTGCACACCGGTGCCGAGGAGACCTTCGGCCAGACGCTGCAGGAGGCGTTCGCGAGCGGGGTGCCCGTCGTCGCCCCGCGCTCCGGCGGACCGATCGACCTCGTGCAGCACGGGACCAACGGCTTCCTGTTCGAACCGTCCGACGACGAGGCCCTGCGCTCGTGGGTCAACCTGCTCGGCCGGGATGCCGCGCTGCGCGCCCGCATGGGCGAGGCCGGCCGACGCTCCGTGCTGGGCCGGTCGTGGCAGGCGGTCTGCGGCGAGCTCGTCGGGCACTACGAGCGGCTGTCGGCCGCGGCATCCGCCCGCCTGTCGTAGTCGACGGCTAATTAGGGTCACCTCAGAAGCGGGCACGCACCTCGCGGAATAGGATGGTGACGTTCGACGACCGAACATCCACCGGTCCCGCTGGCGTGTAGGCAGTGAGGCCAATCATCCGCAAGGAGGGTTACGTGCCACAGGAATCGGCGGGAACCCTGGCGAAAAAGCGCGCGGTCCCCACCATCAAGTCTCCGAGACGGCCGGCGGGCACTCTGTACCGCGGTCGCGAAGGCATGTGGTCGTGGGTGCTGCACCGCATCACCGGGGTCGCTATCTACTTCTTTCTTCTCGTGCACATTCTCGACACGAGTCTCGTGCGGGTGAGTCCCGAGGCGTACAACGCGGTGATCAACACCTACAAGACGCCCATCATGGGCCTCGGTGAGATCGCCCTCGTCGCCGCGATCGGTCTGCACGCCCTCAACGGGCTGCGCATCATCCTGATCGACTTCTGGGGTTGGGGAACCAAGCACCAGAAGCTGATGTTCTACATCGTAATCGGGCTCTGGGTCGTCCTGCTCATCGGGTTCATCCCCCGCCAGCTCATGCACGTCTTCGGAGGTTGACGATGACGACCATCGACGCGCCCCGCTCGGGTTCCGGCCGCCCGCGCCGCGGCATCAACTGGGAGAAGTACGGCTGGATCTACATGCGCGCCAGCGGCGTCGTGCTGCTCGTGCTGATCTTCGGCCACCTCTTCGTCAACCTCGTCGCCGGCGAGGGCGTCAAGGCCATCGACTTCGCCTTCGTGGCCGGCAAGCTCGCCGACCCGTTCTGGATTATCTGGGACACGCTGCTGCTCTGGCTCGCGTTGATCCACGGCGCGAACGGCATGCGCACGATCGTCAACGACTACGCGAACAACCCCACCGTGCGCCGCGTGCTGCTCGGGGCGATCTTCGCCTCGACCGCCGTGCTGCTCCTGCTGGGCACGCTCGTGATCTATACCTTCGACCCGTGCCCGGCGAACGCCACGGCCGACCTGCTCCCGAGCTTCTGCCCCGTCCCGTAACCGGACCGTCAGCGCAGTAGAAAGACGTATTCCCACAAGATGTCAGACGCAGCCTTCAACAAGTACGCCGACGGTGCCATCGTCGACGGTGTCCACTACCACCAGCACGACATCGTGATCGTGGGTGCCGGCGGTGCCGGCATGCGCGCCGCGATCGAGGCCGGCCCGCACGCGAACACCGCCGTCATCTCGAAGCTCTACCCCACGCGCTCCCACACGGGTGCGGCGCAGGGCGGCATGGCCGCCGCGCTCGCCAACGTGGAGGAGGACAACTGGGAGTGGCACACCTTCGACACCGTCAAGGGCGGCGACTACCTGGTCGACCAGGATGCCGCCGAGATCCTGGCGAAGGAAGCCATCGAGGCGGTCTTCGACCTCGAGAACATGGGACTGCCGTTCAACCGCACGCCCGACGGCAAGATCGACCAGCGCCGATTCGGCGGCCACACCGCCGACCACGGCAAGACCCCCGTGCGCCGCGCCTGCTACGCCGCCGACCGCACCGGCCACATGATCCTCCAGACGCTGTACCAGAACTGCGTGCGTCTCGGCATCAACTTCTTCAACGAGTTCTACGTGCTCGACCTCGTCATGACCAACGTCGACGGCGTCGACCAGCCGTCGGGCGTCGTCGCCTACGAGCTCTCGACCGGCGAGCTGCACGTCTTCCAGGGCAAGGCGATCATCTTCGCCACCGGCGGTTTCGGCAAGATCTACAAGACCACCTCGAACGCCCACACCCTCACGGGCGACGGCGTCGGCATCATCTGGCGCAAGGGCCTGCCGCTCGAGGACATGGAGTTCTTCCAGTTCCACCCGACCGGCCTCGCCGGGCTCGGCATCCTGCTCTCCGAAGCCGCCCGGGGCGAGGGCGCCATTCTGCGTAACAGCGAGGGCGAGCGCTTTATGGAGCGCTACGCCCCCACGATCAAGGACCTCGCGCCGCGCGACATCGTCGCCCGCTGCATGGCGACCGAGATCCGCGAGGGGCGCGGCGGCGGTCCGAACAAGGACTACGTCTACCTCGACATCACCCATCTCTCCAAAGAGGTGATCGACGCGAAGCTGCCCGACATCACCGAGTTCGCCCGCACCTACCTCGGTGTCGAGCCGTACACCGAGCCGGTGCCCGTGCTGCCGACCGCGCACTACGCGATGGGCGGCATCCCGACCAACGTCGCCGCCGAGGTGCTGCGCGACAACACCACGGTCGTTCCGGGTCTCTACGCCGCGGGCGAGTGCGCCTGCGTCTCGGTGCACGGCTCCAACCGCCTCGGGACCAACTCGCTGCTCGACATCAACGTGTTCGGCAAGCGGGCGGGCAACAACGCGGTGGCGTACGCCAAGACGGTCGAGTTCACTCCTCTTCCCGAGGACCCCGCGCGCGACATCCGGGTCATGCTCGAGACCCTGAGCAACTCGAACGGGACCGAGCGTATTGCCGCGATCCGCAAGGAGCTGCAGGACTCGATGGACCGGAACGCGCAGGTGTTCCGCACCGCCGAGACGCTCATCGAAGTCACCCACGTGATCGAGGGACTTCGTGAGCGCTACAAGAACATCGCCGTGCAGGACAAGGGCAAGCGGTTCAACACCGACCTGCTCGAAGCGGTCGAGCTCGGATTCCTGCTCGACCTGGCCGAGGTCGTCGTCTACTCGGCGCTGTCGCGCGAGGAGAGCCGCGGCGGCCACTTCCGCGAGGACTTCCCGACCCGCGACGACGCCAACTGGCTCGTGCACACCATGGCCTACCTGACCGGCGACGCGCACTCCGCGGACGCCGGCGACCACATCAAGCTCGACACCAAGCCCGTCGTCATCACGCGCTACCAGCCGATGGAGAGGAAGTACTAGTGAGTACTGCAGTTCTGGAGAACAAGCCGAACGTTCCGGAGGTCATCCCGACCTTCACGGCGACCCTCATCATCCGTCGGTTCGACCCGGACGTGGACGACGAGCCGCGCTGGCAGGACTTCGACGTCGAGGTGTACGGCACCGACCGTATCCTCGACGCGCTGCACAAGATCAAGTGGGAGCAGGACGGCTCGCTGACCTTCCGTCGCAGCTGCGCCCACGGCATCTGCGGCTCGGACGCCATGCGCATCAACGGCCGCAACCGACTCGCCTGCAAGACGCTGATCAAGGACCTCGACATCTCGAAGCCGATCTACGTCGAGGCGATCAAGGGCCTGCCGCTCGAGAAGGACCTCATCGTCGACATGGAGCCCTTCTTCGAGTCGTACCGCCAGATCAACCCGTTCCTCATGGCCTCCTCGGGCACGAAGGACGGCAAGGAGCGCAAGCAGAGCCCCGTGGAGCGCGCCCGCTTCGACGACACCACCAAGTGCATCCTCTGCGCCGCGTGCACGTCGAGCTGCCCCGTGTTCTGGACCGACGGCCAGTACTTCGGGCCGGCCGCCATCGTCAACGCCCACCGCTTCATCTTCGACTCGCGTGACGAAGGTGCCCAGGTTCGCCTCGACATCCTCAACGACAAGGAAGGCGTCTGGCGCTGCCGCACGACCTTCAACTGCTCCGAGGCGTGCCCCCGCGGCATTCAGGTCACGCAGGCGATCGCCGAGGTCAAGCAGGCGATCATGCGCGGCAAGCCGTAGCGCAGTGGTGGCTTGCCGCGCATGAACGCCCCGCACCGGCAACGCGCCAGCGTTGCTCGCGAGGGAGCGACCAGCAGAACGGCAAGCCGTCACCTCCGCCATCCGTGTGCGGCGCTCAGCGTCGTCTCGCGCGCTGAGGTTTGTCGCGGGTGCGCTGGGGTTTGTGGCGCACGCGGCTGTTCGTGCAGCCGCGAGCGTGACAAACCTCAGCCACGCCTGCCCGTTGTCAATGGCGGGCGCTCGATGCGGCTCATTCGGGCCCGCCGCATAGTGTTAGGCCAATGACGTCGAACCAGCCCTCCGGTTTTGTCCGTGTCCGAGGGGCACGGGAGAACAACCTTCGCGACGTCGACGTGGACGTGCCGCGCGACAGCATCGTCGCCTTCACCGGCGTTTCCGGGTCTGGCAAGTCGTCGCTCGCCTTCGGCACGATCTTCGCCGAGGCGCAGCGCCGGTTCTTCGAGTCGGTCGCGCCGTACGCCCGCCGGCTCATCGCGCAGGGCAACACCCCGCACGTGGACGAGATCACCGGGCTCCCGCCCGCCGTCGCCCTGCAGCAGCGGCGTGGTTCGCCCAGCTCGCGGTCGACCGTCGGCACGCTGACCACGCTGTCGAACTCGACGCGCATGCTCTACTCGCGCGCCGGCAGCTACCCCGCCGACGCCCCGAAGCGGCTCGAGTCCGACTCGTTCTCGCCGAACACCGCGGCGGGCGCCTGCCCACGCTGCCACGGGCTCGGCGTCGCCCACGAGGTGACCGAGAGCTCGGCGGTGCACGATCCGTCGCTGAGCATCCGGGACGGCGCGATCGCCGCCTGGCCCGGCGCTTGGCAGGGCAAGAACCTGCGCGACGTGACTGCCGGGCTCGGCTACGACATCGAGACGCCGTGGCGGGATCTTCCCCAGAAGGACCGCGACTGGATCCTGTTCACCGGCGAGCAGCCCGTCGTCGAGGTCACCCCGCAGCGCGACCGTGTGGCGAAGCCCTACAAGGGCCGTTTCTGGAGCGCGACCAGCTACATCATGCACACGCTCGCCGATTCGAAGAGCGAGAGCCAGCGCAACCGCGCGCTGCAGTTCGTCGAGACCGGCCCGTGCACGCTGTGCGGCGGCAGCGGTCTCACCCGCGCCGCCCTCGCGGTGACCTTCGCCGGGCTCACGATCGCCGAGCTGAACGCCCTGCCGCTCGAAGACCTCGCCGACGTGCTGCGCCCCACCACGCGGCTGACCGCCGCCGGTGCCGCCGTGTCGTCGAAGTCGTCGGGCGAGCGCACCGAGGTCGCTGTCACCATCACCACCGACCTCGTCGCACGCGTCGACGTGCTGGTCGGCCTGGGCCTCGGCTACCTCAGCCTCGGCCGCGCCACCCCCACCCTCTCCCCCGGCGAGATGCAGCGCCTGCGCATCGCGACCCAGCTGCGGTCGGGCCTCTTCGGCGTGATCTACGTGCTCGACGAGCCGTCGGCCGGCCTGCACCCCGCCGACGCCGAGCCGCTGATCGAGGTGCTGCAGCAGCTCAAGGATTCGGGCAACTCGGTCTTCGTGGTCGAGCACAACATGGACGTCGTGCGCCGCGCCGACTGGATCGTCGACGTCGGGCCCGGTGCCGGTACGGGCGGCGGATCGGTGCTCTACAGCGGCCCCGTCGACGGTCTGGCGTCGATCGACGAATCCGTCACCCGGCCCTATCTTTTCCCGGCGACGGATGCGCCAGAGCCCGCGCGGCCGACCCGCGACGCGAGCGGCTGGCTGCGCCTCCGCGACGTCACGAAGCACAACCTGCGGGGTGTCGACGTCGACGTGCCTCTCGGGGTGCTGACCGCCGTCACCGGGGTTTCCGGCTCTGGCAAGTCGACGCTGGTGGGCCACGTGCTCGCCGAGACCGTGAGCGATGCGGTCGACCGCATCGTGCAGGTCGACCAGAAGGCGATCGGCCGCACACCCCGATCGAACCTCGCCACCTACACCGGCCTGTTCGACGCAGTGCGCGCCGCGTTCGCCGCCACGCCCGGTGCCAAGGAGCGCGGCTTCGATGCCGGGCGCTTCTCGTTCAACGTCGCGGGCGGCCGCTGCGAGACCTGCCTCGGCGAAGGCTTCGTCTCGGTCGAGCTGCTCTTTCTGCCGGGCAGCTACGCGCCGTGCCCCGAGTGCGAGGGCACGCGCTACAACGCCGAGACACTCGAGGTGACCTACGACGGCAAGACCGTCGCCGAGGTTCTCGGGCTCACCGTGGACGCCGCCGCCGAGTTCCTCTCCGGCGTGCCCGCCGCCGCGCGCAGCCTCGAGACCCTGCGCCAGGTCGGCCTCGGCTACCTGCGCCTCGGCCAGCCCGCCACCGAGCTCTCGGGCGGCGAGGCCCAGCGCATCAAACTGGCGACCGAGCTGCAGCGCGCCCGCCGCGGACACACCCTCTACCTGCTCGACGAACCCACGACGGGACTGCATCCCGCCGACATCCGGCTGCTCGTCGAACAGCTGAACGGCCTCGTCGACGCGGGCAACACGGTGGTCGTGGTCGAACACGAGATGGACGTCGTCGCGGCGGCCGACTGGGTGATCGACATGGGCCCCGGTGGCGGCGATTCCGGCGGACGCCTCGTCGTCGCGGGCACTCCCGCCGAGGTCGCGGCCCACGCCAGCAGCCGCACCGCGCCGTATCTGTCCACCGCGATCGGCACGCTGTAAACCGTCGCATCACCGTAGGGTTGAACAATGGCCGATAACACGACCCAGCCTCCCGCCGCACCCACCGGCATCGCCGCGATCATCGCGAAGGTGATGAAGCTCAAGCCGGTACGCGTGTTCCAGCACTACTCGTCGTCCGGCGGCCCGCTGATGGCCTCGGGCCTCGCCAACCAAGGCCTGTTCGCGACTTTCGCCGGGCTCTGGGTCGGCTTCTCGATCATCGGGCTGGTGGTCGCGGGCAACCCCGAGCTGCGCGAGTCGCTCGTCGACACCATCGCGAATGCGGTGCCGGGGCTGATCAAATCGGGCGGCACGGACGGCGCCATCGACCCCGACGACCTGCTCTCGGCCGGCATCCTGAATTGGACGGGCGCCATCGCGCTCGTCGGATTGTTCTTCACCGCGGTCGGCTTCCTGGCGTCCGCGCGCGAGGCCGTGCGCCGCATCTTCGCGATCGCGCCGGACTCGACCAACTTCATCCTGCTGAAGCTCAAGGACCTCGGTCTCGCGGTCGGCTTCGGCGTCGCGCTCATCGTGTCGACCGTGCTCTCCACGGTGAGCACCTCGGCGCTCTCCTGGTTCCTCGCGGTCACCGGCATCGGAGCGGAGTCGACGGTCGGCACCATCGGCGGCCGCATCGTCGGTCTGCTCGTCGTGCTGGTAATCGACACCGCCGTGCTCGCGGCGCTCTACCGGGTGCTCGCCGGCATCCCAATCCCGTTCCGTCGGCTCGTGGGCGGCGCGCTCATCGGCGGCGTCGGCCTCGGCGTGCTCAAGCTGCTCGGCGGGCTGCTCCTCGGCGGCGCCAGCAACAACCCGCTCATCGCCTCGTTCGCGATCATCGCCGGACTCCTCATCTTCCTCAACCTGGTCTGCCAGGTGATCCTGGTCGCCGCCGCCTGGATCTCGGTCGGCATGGACGACGCCGGCATCGCCGCCGACCCCGTCGCCGCGGCGAAGGCGCAGGCGGAACGCGAGCGTATCGCCGAGCTCGAACGGGTCGCCGAGAAGGCCCGCGAACCGCACGGCCTCGCACGGCTGTTCCGACGCAAGCGTCGCGCCGACGATGACGGTGGCGACTCGTAAAGTAGAGGAATGGTCTCCCCCCTCCGCGTCGCATCCGTCAACGTCAACGGCATCCGTGCCTCGTACAAGAAGGGCATGGGCGACTGGCTCGCCGACCGCAACGTCGACATCCTGGCGATGCAGGAGGTGCGCGCGACCACCGAGATCCTCGAAGACCTGCTCGGCCCCGAGTGGGACATCCTGCACGACGCCGCGACCGCCAAGGGCCGCGCGGGCGTCGCACTCGCCAGCCGCAACAAAGCGAGCATCCACCGCGTCACCCTCGGCGACGACGAGTTCGACAGCGCCGGCCGCTGGCTCGAAGCCGACTACGAGGTCGACGGCAAGGTCGTCACCGTCGTCAGCACCTACGTGCACTCGGGCGTCGTCGACACCCCGAAGCAGGTCGAGAAGTACAAGTTCCTCGACGCGATGACCGCGCGTATGCCCGAGATCGCCGCGCACAGCGAGCTCGCCCTCATCGTCGGCGACCTCAACGTCGGCCACCGCGAACTCGACATCAAGAACTGGAAGGGCAACCGCAAGAGCGCCGGCTTCCTGCTCGAAGAGCGCGCCTACTTCGACCGCTTCTTCGGCGAGGCCGGCACGACGGTCACCGGCGTCGACGGCTCCACCGGACCGGGCCTCGGCTGGGTCGACGTCGGCCGCCAGTGGGCCGGCGAGGTCGAAGGCCCCTACACCTGGTGGTCCCAGCGCGGTCAGGCCTTCGATACGAACACCGGATGGCGCATCGACTACCACCTCGCGACCCCGGCACTCGCGGCCACGGTAAAGAACTACACGGTCGACCGCGCGTCGGCGTGGGACACCCGCTGGAGCGACCACGCGCCCGTGGTCGTGGATTACGCGATCTAGTGCGGCTCGCGGGTTGAGCCTGTCGAAACCCGTGCCGAGGCGGGTTTCGAGAGGCTCAACCCGCTGAGGGCAGGATCGGCCCGCTTTGTCTGAAAGACTGGACACCATGACCACCAAGCCCCGCCTCTTCTCCGGTATGCAGCCGTCCGCCGACTCCCTCCAGATCGGCAACTACATCGGCGCGCTGCTGCAGTGGAAGCAGATGCAGGTCAGCCACGACGCCATCTTCTGCGTCGTCGACCTGCACGCGATCACGGTGGCGCAGGACCCGGCCGAGCTGCGCGAGGCGACCCGCCGCACCGCCGCCCAGTACATCGCCGCGGGTATCGACCCCGAGCTGTCGACGCTGTTCGTGCAGTCGCACGTGCTCGCCCACCCGCAGCTCGCCTGGGTGCTCAACACGATCACCGGTTTCGGCGAGGCCGCGCGCATGACCCAGTTCAAAGACAAGTCGGCCAAGCAGGGCACCGACGCCACCACGGTCGGCCTGTTCGCCTACCCGATGCTCATGGCCGCCGACATCCTGCTCTACAACGCCGTCGACGTGCCCGTCGGCGAGGACCAGCGTCAACACGTCGAACTCACCCGCGATCTCGCCACCCGGTTCAACTCGCGCTTCGGCGAGACCTTCGTCATTCCCGAGGCGCAGATCCAGAAGGCCACCGCCAAGATCTACGACCTGCAGGAGCCCACCAACAAGATGAGCAAGTCGGCCTCGACCGACAAGGGCGTCATCTGGATGCTGGACGAGCCGAGCAAGAGCGCGAAGAAGATCAAGTCCGCGACCACCGACAGCGACGGCGAGGTGCGCTACGACGTGGCCGGCAAGCCGGGCATCTCGAACCTGCTGACGATCTACTCCGTGCTGGCCGACCGCTCCATCGAGTCCCTCGAGACCGAGTACGCGGGCCGCGGCTACGGCGACTTCAAGAAGGAGCTCGCCGAGGTCGTCGTCGAGACATTCGGACCCATCCGCGCGCGCACCCTCGAGCTGCTCGACGACCCGGCCGAACTCGACCGCATCCTCGCGAAGGGCGCCGACAAGGCCGCGGCGATCGCCGACGCCACTCTCGCCACCGTGTACGACCGAATCGGTCTGCTGCCCCGCGCATGATCCCGGCCGTCATCCGCTCCGAGCGTCTGACGCTCGACGCGCTGCTGCCCTCCGACGCCGACGCCATCTACCGGTACTGCCAGGACGTCGAGATCCAGCGCTGGGTGCACATTCCGTCGCCGTACTCGCGCGCCGACGCCGGCTACTTCGCGACGACCTATGCGGAGGATGCCGCGTCGTCCGACACGCTCACCCTCTGGGCTATCCGCTCGGCCGAGGGTGTTCTGCTCGGAGTGATCGAGCTGCGCTTCGAACCCGTCGGCTCGGCGACCGTCGGCTACTGGCTGGGCAGAGAGCACCGCGGCCAGTCGCTCATGACCGAGGCACTGCAGGCGCTCGTCGAGTACGCGCTCGACCCCCTGGGGCTCGACCTCGTGCGCATCCACTGGAACGCGTTCGTCGGCAACTTCTCGTCCGCGCACGTCGCCCGCGGCAACGGCTTCCACTTCGAGGGAACCCTGCGTCAGTCGATCGTGCACCGCGACCACCGCGTCGACGCCTGGGAAGCCTCCCTGCTGCGCAGCGACGACCGCGAACGACAGGACGGCTGGCCGCTGTGACCGCCCCGTCCGTCGTGCTGTTCGACCTCGACGACACGCTCTTCGCCCACTCGCGGGCCGTAGCGCGCGGGGTCGCCGCCTACCGCGCGGCGCACGGAGGCGCTCTCGCCGCCGCCGACGAGACCGTCGAACTCGAGCGCTGGACCGCGCTCGAGGAGCACCACTACCATCGCTATCTCGCCGGCGAGCTGGACTACCGCGAGCAGCGCCGCCACCGCGCCCGCGGCTTCGTCGAGCCCTACGGCATCGACCTCGCGGCCGACGCTGACGCCGACGAGTGGTTCGGCCGCTACCTCGTCGAGTACGAGCGGGCCTGGGTGCTGTACGACGACACCCTCCCCTGCCTCGACGCGCTCGAGGCAGGCATTCCCGGGGTGAGGTTCGGCGTGATCACGAACGGCGAACTGCCGTTCCAACAGGTGAAGCTGGATGCCACGGGGCTGGCCGCCAGAATCGAGCAGACTTTCGCGAGCGGCCAGCTGGGGTTCGCGAAGCCCGATGCGCGGATCTTCCACCACGCCTGCGCGGCACTGGGCGTCGACCCCGCCGATGCGGTCTACGTCGGGGACCGGTTCGAGACGGACGCGATGGGGGCCGCCTCCGCGGGACTGCGGGGTGTGTGGCTCGACCGGAAGAGCGCGGCGACGGCCGACGAGCTGGCCCGCGCCGCGGCATCCGGTGTTCTGGTTATTCACGATCTGGACACGCTGCCAACAGCACTTTTGATTCAGGCGTAGGGTAGTGGGGCTGCTACAAGCGGCATCCTCTTCTGCGCCACTCGCGCATCCCGTATTTCTCATGCCATTTTTATGCCATTCGGAGCAGTCCCTTCATGTCTCAAGTCGACGCCACTGTCGCGCCATCGGCCCCCGTTAATCCCCGTTCACGTGTCATCCTCGCGAGCCTCATCGGCACCTCGATCGAGTTCTACGACTTCTACGTGTACGCCACGGCGGCCGTGCTCGTCTTCCCGATCCTCTTCTTCCCCAGCGACAACGCGGTAGCGGCCCAGCTCGCCTCGTTCGCGGCCTTCGGTGTCGCGTTCATCGCGCGCCCCATCGGCTCGATCGTCTTCGGCCACTTCGGCGACCGCATCGGACGCAAGGGCACGCTCGTCGCCTCGCTGCTCACGATGGGTATCGCGACGTTCATCATCGGAATCCTGCCGACCGCGCTCACGCCCGGCTGGCAGGTGCTCGCCCCGGCGCTCCTCGTGCTGATGCGCTTCGCGCAGGGCATCGGCCTCGGCGGCGAATGGAGCGGCGCCGCGCTGCTCGCGACAGAGAACGCACCGAAGGGCAAGCGCGCCATCTACGGCACCTTCCCGCAGCTGGGCGCCCCGATCGGCTTCATCATCGCCAACGGTGTCTTCCTCATCCTGTCGCTCAACCTCGACCCCGAGGCGTTCCAGGCCTGGGGATGGCGCGTGCCGTTCATCGCCTCGGCAGTGCTCGTGATCGTCGGCCTGTACGTGCGCCTCAAGCTCGTCGAGACCCCCGCCTTCACCAAGGTCGTCGAGCGCGGAGAGGTCGCCAAGCTGCCCCTCGCCCGCGTGCTGAAGGGCAGCTGGCGCCCGCTGATCCTCGGCACGTTCATCATGCTCGCCACCTACGTGCTCTTCTACCTGATGACCGCGTTCACGCTGAGCTACGGCACCACGGCGAAGTCGGCCTCCGACGCGGCCGCCGCTGCCGAAGCCGCGGGCAAGCCGTTCAACGCGGAAGCATTCGTGCCCGGCCTCGGCTACACGCGTAACGAGTTCCTGATCATGCTGATCATCGGCTGCGTCTTTTTCGGTATCTTCACGCTCGTCTCCGGGCCGCTGGCCGAGAAGTACGGACGCCGCAAGACGCTGCTCCTCACGACCGCGGGCATCATCGTCTTCGGTGCGCTCTTCGTGCCGCTGTTCGGCGCAGGAACGGTCGGCGTCATGGCGCTGCTCATCATCGGCTTCGCGCTCATGGGTCTGACCTTCGGCCCGATGGGTTCCGTACTGCCCGAGCTGTTCCCGACCAACGTGCGCTACACCGGAAGCGCGATCAGCTACAACGTCGCGTCGATTCTCGGTGCGGCCCTCGCCCCGACCATCGCCCTGGCGCTGCTCGCGGCCGCGGACGGCAGCCCCGTGCTCGTCGGCCTCTACCTGAGCGCCGCCGCCGTCATCACCCTCGTCGCGCTGTTCATCAGCAAGGAGACGCGCGACATGGACTACGAGGTCTAGCCTCCGCGTCGGCGCCCGCACCCCTCGAGGGTGCGGGCGCTTCGTCGTTAACGCGCGCGCGTTCGTGATTCAGGCTGGTTCGCGCGGCCCGGCCGGGTGCGCCCGGGTCCGGGTCGGCGGATCGCCGGCCGCGGCATCCGGCCTGAATCATGAACACGTCAGGCAGCCGGTCCACGGCGGTGCGACCTCAATGCGCCCAGGATCGCGGCGATGGCGAGCTCGCGCTCGAACATGACCTGCCGGTAGTTGAGCCGAACGACGATGTAACCGCGCGCCGCGAGTTTGGCGTCCCGGTCGTAGTCCCGTGCGCTGTAGGTCTCGCCGTCGTGGTTGCCCCGCCCGTCGGTCTCGACGACGACGCAGCCCGCGACCACGAAGTCGACCACCCCGATGCCCGGGAATCTGACCTGCGTCTCGAACGGGATGCCGAGGGCGACGAGTTCGAGGCGGATGATCGTCTCGATACCGGACATGCAGCGCGCATCGATGCGCGACTCGAGCGGCGCGAAGTGCTTCGGCAAGCCGGAGAAGACTGAGTGCACCTCCGCCGGCGTCACGAGTTTTCCGTACAGTGCGCTGTCGAGTGCGGCGATGGCGAGTTCGGCGGGTTGACACCGCACCGCATGCGACAGGGCGTTGACGACGCTTGAGGTGTGGACCGACGCGTCGGCGCGCGGAGTGGGCGCCCAGTGGAGCTCGCAGCCGTCGCGATTCAGTCCTGCGAGCGGCAGGAGCCGGTTGCGAGGGCTGCGCATTCGCGACGCCCTGGATTCCATGGAGACGTGGGCGAACAGGTGTGGAATCACCCACACACCGTTCTGCTCCAGAGCTGAAATGCAACCGAGTCTGCCGCCTATGCGCACGGCCTGGAGCAGCTTCTCCTCGGCCACGGGCGACGCGTAGTAGCCCTCGCGGACCCTGACCAGCGAGCGGGACCGGACCGCCGCCGTGAGGTCGCGCGACGTCGCTCCGGCGCGGAGGAGTTGCGTCCGGGTTGCGACCGGCTCCCCCAGCGCGGCGAGAGTGCGAGCGGCATCCATTCGTCGAGTGTGGGCGACTGGGGCACCCACGATGCCAGGTTTCGCGTATCTGTGGAGAAGCCGCGTTCGTCATTCAGGCCCGATGGGTATCGCACGTCGAGGCACCCCGTGATCCCGCGGGGCAGTCGGCGGCGATGCGGCATCCCGCCTGAATCATGAACCTGGGCGGCCGCTCGGGCACACAAAAGGGGCGCCGCCGGACCACACCGGCGACGCCCCTGGCTTTGCGAGGGTAGAGCTACTTCACGTCTTCGTCGACCCAGTCGAAGGTCTTGGTGACGGCCTTCTTCCAGTTGCGCAGCTGGCGCTCGCGCTCGGCGGGCTCCATGTTCGGCTCCCAGCGCTTGTCTTCCTGCCAGTTCTGTCCCACGTCGGCGAGGTCCTTCCAGAACCCGACGGCGAGGCCGGCCGCGTAGGCGGCGCCGAGCGCGGTGGTCTCCGCGACGACGGGACGCACGACGGGCACGCCGAGGATGTCGGCCTGGAACTGCATGAGCGCGTCGTTCGCGACCATGCCGCCGTCGACCTTGAGCTCTTCGAGATCGACACCGGCATCGGCGTTGACCGCGTCGAGAACCTCGCGGGTCTGGAACGCGGTCGCCTCGAGGGCGGCACGGGCGATGTGGCCCTTGTTCACGTAGCGGGTGAGGCCCACCAGCGCCCCGCGGGCGTCCGAGCGCCAGTACGGCGCGAACAGTCCCGAGAAGGCGGGAACGAAGTAAGCTCCACCGTTGTCCTCGACCGTGGCGGCGAGCGTCTCGATCTCGGGCGCCGAGTTGATGATGCCGAGGTTGTCGCGCAGCCACTGCACGAGCGAACCGGTCACGGCGATCGATCCCTCGAGCGCGTAGTGCGGCTTGGCGTCGCCCAGCTTGTAGCCGAGCGTGGTGAGCAGCCCGTTCTTCGAGTGGACGATCTCTTCGCCCGTGTTGAAGATCAGGAAGTTACCGGTGCCGTACGTGTTCTTCGACTCGCCGGCCTCGAAGGCCGCCTGTCCGAACGTGGCCGCCTGCTGGTCGCCGAGGATGCCGGCAACCGGCACCTCGCGGAGCAGCGAGGAGGACTCCACGGTGCCGTAGACCTCGGAGGAGGAGCGGATCTCGGGCATCATCGACAGCGGTACGCCGAAGATGCCGAGGATTTCCTCGTCCCACTGCAGGGTCTCGAGGTCCATGAACAGGGTGCGCGACGCGTTGGTGACGTCGGTCGCGTGCACGCCGCCCTCGGTGCCGCCGGTGAGGTTCCAGAGGACCCAGCTGTCGGTTGTGCCGAACAGCAGGTCGCCGGCCTCGGCCTTCTCGCGGGCGCCTTCGACGTTCTCGAGGATCCAGACGATCTTGGTTCCGGAGAAGTAGGTGGCGAGCGGGAGACCGACGGTGGGCTTGAAGCGCTCGACGCCGCCGTCGGCCGCGAGGCGGTCGACGATGTCCTGGGTGCGCGTGTCCTGCCAGACGATCGCGTTGTAGACGGGCTTGCCCGTGTTCTTGTCCCAGACGACGGCGGTCTCGCGCTGGTTGGTGATGCCGACGGCTTCGACGTCGTGGCGGGTGATGTCTGCCTTCGACAGCGCCTGACCGATGACCTCACGCGTGTTGCGCCAGATCTGCTCGGGGTCGTGCTCGACCCAGCCGGCCTTGGGCAGGATCTGGTCGTGCTCCATCTGGCCGGACGAGACGATGCCGCCCTCGTGGTTGAACACGATGGCCCTCGTGCTGGTCGTGCCCTGGTCGATTGCGACTACATATTTGGTCATGTACTAATTCACTCCTTTGTGGGTGTGCAGAAAATGCGAAGTGCGTATGAGCTAAGCGGAGAGGAGGGGAAGGAGCGGGATCGACAGCAGGCCGGCGAGAACACCGCCGACGATGGGGCCGGCGATCGGCACCCAGCTGTAGGACCAGTCGCTGGTGCCCTTGCCCTTGATCGGGAGGACGGCGTGCGCGAGGCGCGGGCCGAGGTCACGGGCAGGGTTGATGGCGTAGCCCGTGGGGCCGCCGAGCGACGCACCGATGCCGACGACGAGCAGCGCGACGGGGAGTGCGCCGAGGGCTGCGAGGCCGGCGGGGGTGCTGGCGTCGGCGTCTCCGACGCGACCGAAGCCGATGACCACGAACACCAGCACGAAGGTACCGATGACCTCGGTGATGAAGTTCCAGCCGTAGCTACGGATGGCGGGGCCCGTGGCGAAGATACCGAGTTTGATACCGGCATCCGGCTCCTCGTCGAAGTGCTTCTTGTACGCCAGGTAGGCGAGAACGGCACCGAGGAATGCACCGATCAGCTGCGCGACGATGTAGATCACCACGTCGAGCGCCGACAGGTCGGCTCCGCTCGCCAGGAGGCCGAGGGTGACGGCCGGGTTGAGGTGGGCGCCGGAGGAGTACGACGCGGTCACTGCGGCGAAGACCGCGAGGCCCCAACCGAAGTTGATCATGAGCGTGCCGCCGCCGAGGCCCTTGGACTTGGTGAGCAGAACGTTCGCGACGACGCCGCAACCGAGCAGCGTCAGGAGAGCCGTGCCCACTGTTTCCGAGAGGAAGATTAAACCGAGATTGTCCACGTTGACCTTTCTGGTGAGTACCTACGCCGTGACTCCGCTTAGTTCGAGACGCTCACCGCGTGCGCGATGTGCACGTTGTGGGAATCTGCGAGCAGTGCCACCGTCTGACGGATTTCGTCAGCCTGGCGTTCTTGCGTCCAGCCGAGAACGCCGGCGGCGATCTCGACGAGTTCTTCGAGCAACTCCACCGTAATATCACCGGTGAATGCAAGGTTCGTACGACGCAGCAGAAGATCGCTCATGTGTACGACCGATTCCGTCGCGACGATGTGTTCGACCTCGAGGAGGCTGAACTCGGTGGAGTTACGAAGGGGAGCATCCTCCCCTGAATCGATCGCGTCAAGCACCTCGACAGCACGTGTTCCGTAGCGGTCGAACAGCTGGGCGGCGCGCGCCTTGCCGACGAAGCCGGAGTGGGCGGTGATCCAGTTGTCGCGGGCCTCGTCGGTGCGCGGGTAGCCGCGGCCTCCGCCGATCTCGAGGTTCTTGGTGTCGACGGTGCGCTTCGATCCGAGCAGCGCGAGCACGTCGGTGCTGATGTGCTCGGCGAGGGCGCGGAAAGTGGTCCACTTGCCGCCGACGAGGCTGAGCAGGTCGGCACGGCCGAGCTTTCCGGCGACGATGCGGTAGTCGCGCGACACGAAGCCGGGCTGCATGTCGTCGTGGCGGGGCAGCGGGCGCACGCCGGAGAAGCTGTAGACGATCTGGTCGCGGCTCACGGGGATGCTCGGGAAGACGTTCGCGACGAGGTCGAAGAAGTAGTCGATCTCTTCGTCAGTGCAGACGGCGGGCTCGCGGATGTCGGCCTCGAGGTCGGTGGTACCGACCATGACCTTGCCGTTGAGCGGGTAGATGAGCACGATGCGCCCGTCCTTGTGCTCGAAGAACATCTCGCGGCCGGCGCAGGCTTCGAGCAGCGCCGGGTTGTCGAGCACGATGTGCGAGCCCTTGGTGCCGCCCATGTACGCGGTCTCGTCGCCGAGAGCCTCGTTGGTGAGGTCGGTCCACGGCCCGGAGGCGTTGACGACCACGTCGGCGTCGATGGTGAACTCGCGGCCGGTGGTCATGTCGCGCAGCAGCACGCCCTCGGCGGTCGATCCGACCGCCTCGACGTAGTTGCTGCTGCGGGCGTTGTCGCCCGCAGCGAGGCCGTCGCGCAGCACGTCGAGCGCGAGGCGCTCGGGCTCGTGCACGGAGGCGTCGAAGTAGGTGGCCGTGTACTTGACGCCGGGGTTCAGCGACGGCAGCGCCTTCAGCGCCTTCTTACGACCGACGAAGGTGTGACGGGGAACAGAGCCGCCGTCGCGCGAGAAGGAGTCGTACAGCACGAGGCCGACCTTGATCAGCAGCGCACCGCGCTCCTTGGGGGCGCCCGACTTGTGGGTGAGGAACCGGAGAGGGGCAGAGAGGATGCCGCTGAAGGTCGAGTAGATCGGGATGGTGGTCTGCAGCGGCTTCACGTAGTGCGGCGCGATGCGCAGCAGGCCGTTGCGCTCCGTGACCGACTCGCGGACGAGGCGGAACTCGCCGTTCTCGAGGTAGCGCACGCCACCGTGGATCATGTGGGATGACGCGGCCGACGCACCCGAGCAGTAGTCGCTGCGCTCGACGAGCACGACGTCGACGCCCTGCAGGGCGAGGTCGCGGAAGGTCGCGATTCCGTTGATACCGCCGCCGATCACCAGGACCTGGGCCTTCGGTCGCTCGATAAGCGCGGCCACTTCGTGACGGAGATCGCCCGTCGGCATCGACTCTGAAGACTTCACTGGGTGCATCGCTTTCACGTTCTCGAGCGTTCTTAAGGCCGGACCGCGATGAACGTCGCAGTTCGGATCGGGGCACGAATGCGCCCGATGCATCCATACTGGGAGCGGAGCAACGGATCGACAAGGAGCGTGAACAAACGTGCAGGCTGCCGACTGGCAAACAAACGGTGAACCGGCGACGCCGGAGAAGTCCCGCGAAGCCCTGCGCGCTGCCCAGCTGTACTACCTCCAAGACCTCACGATGGATGCCATCGCGAGCGAGCTGCGCACCTCGCGATCCTCGGTATCCCGCCTGTTGAGCTACGCCCGGCAGCACGGGCTGGTGGAGATCCGGGTGGTCTCGCCACTCGACAAACTGTCGGTGCTGCAGCACGACATCGCCGAGCGGTTCCGGGTCAACGCACACGTCGTGCCGGTGCCCGAGGCGACCAGCGACATCGACCGGCTCGAACGCGTAGCGATCAGCGCTGCACGGATTCTCACCCCGTTCTTCGATTCCAACATGATTCTCGGGGTCGCATGGGGCGCCACGATCAACGCGGTCAGCCGCCACCTCCCCCGCAAAGAGACGCACAACTCGCGCATCGTGCAGCTCAACGGCGCCGGCAACACGTCGACGACCGGCATCGACTATGCGAGCGAGATCCTGCGCCGCTTCGGCAAGGCGTTCGACGCCCCCGTGCAGCAGTTCCCTGTGCCCGCGTTCTTCGACGACCCGCGCACCAAAGAAGCGATGTGGCGCGAACGCACCACCAAGCGCGTGCTCGCCATCCAACAGCGCATGGATATCGCCCTCTTCGGCGTGGGTTCCCCCTTCTCCGAGGTGCCCAGCCACGTCTACGCCGGCGGCTACCTCGACGAGGCCGACTACGCGATCCTCGACGCGAGCCACGTCGTCGGCGACATCGCCACCGTCTTCTACCGCATCGACGGAAGCTCGGACGGCATCCCGCTCAACGACCGTTCGACGGGCCCCGACCCCGCCGTGATGCACGCGGTCGCCCGCCGCATCTGCGTCGTTTCCGGTTCGTCGAAGATCACCGCGCTGCGGGGCGCCCTCGCCGCGGGCATGATCACCGACCTCGTCATCGACGAGCCCGCCGCCCGCGCGCTGCTCACCGCCGACACCGCCGAGCGTCTCAGAACGTCACGGGAATAACCCCCTCGGGACCCGAGTTGTACACTCGTAGCAACAAGCAGTAAACGTGCTCCGGGGTCGGTGAAAGTCCGAACCGGCGGTGATAGTCCGCGACCCGCACTCCCGATTCGCTCGGGTGGACGGTTGACCTGGTGGAATTCCGGGACCGACGGTAATGAGATCGAGAGGTCTCTCAGTCCGGATAGGAGGAAGCACGGGCGACGTGGGCAGCCACGCGCCGGTCGACTCGACCCATAACCCGGAGTCCGTCTTCTGACGAAGATTGAGGACACCGGATGACCCAGCCAGGCGAGTACGACGCGTCGATGCGTCACGCGCTCTCCCTCGCCGCCCACGGGCCCGTCACCGGCGGCAATCCCCAGGTGGGCTGTGTGCTGGTGGATGACGCGGGCCGCATCGTCGCGGAGGGCTGGCACCGCGGCGCGGGCACCCCGCACGCCGAGATCGACGCCCTCTCCAAGGTCGAGGATGCCACGGGGCTCACCGCCGTCGTCACCCTCGAGCCCTGCAACCACACGGGCCGGACGGGGCCGTGCTCCGTCGCCCTCCTCGAGGCGGGCGTGGCCCGTGTCGTCTACGCGGTCTCCGACCCCGGCGCACACTCCTCGGGCGGCGCCTCCACGCTCCGCGCCGCGGGCATCCCCGTCGAAGGCGGCGTGCTCGCCGCCGAGGTCGAGGAGTTCATCGAGCCATGGCTCACCGCCGCCCGTCTCGGCCGGCCGTGGGTCACCGTCAAGTGGGCGTCGAGCCTCGACGGCCGCGCGGCCGCGGCCGACGGCACAAGCCAGTGGATCACCGGCACCGCGGCACGTCAGCGCGTGCACGAACAGCGCGCGCAGAGCGACGCGATCCTCGTGGGCACCGGTACCGTGCTCGCCGACGACCCCTCGCTCACGGCGCGCGGCGACGGCGGCGAGCTGCTGGCGCACCAGCCCGTGCCCGTCGTGGTCGGCGAACGGGACGTGCCGGCGGGCGCGAAACTGCGCAGCCACCCGGCGGGTCTGATCGAGACGCACTCCCGGGACCTGTCGCTCGTGCTGGAGGGGCTGTTCGGCCGCGGCATCCGCCGTGTCTTCGTCGAAGGCGGCCCCGCACTGGCGAGCGCGGTCATCGAGGCCGGACTCGTCGACGAATACCTCGTCTACCTGGCGCCGACGCTGCTCGGCGGCGCGCGCACCGCCGTCGGCGACATCGGCGTCGGCACCATCGGCGACCAGCGCCGGCTGCGCATCACCGCCGTCGAGACGCTCGGCGAGGACATCCTCATTACCGCCCGGCCCCGCCGGGTTTCGACCCCCGAAGGGAACTAAGTGTTCACCGGAATCATCGAAGAGCTCGGCGCGGTCACCGCATGGGAGCCCACCGCCGACGCCGCGCGCATTACCGTGCGCGCCCCGCTCGCCGCCTCCGACGCGTCGCACGGCGACTCGATCAGCGTGAGCGGCGTCTGCCTCACCGTCGTCGACCAGGGTGCCGACTGGTTCACCGCCGACGTCATGGCCGAGACCATCGCGATGTCGACCCTCGGCGGCGTGGTCGTCGGCCAGCAGGTCAATCTCGAACGCGCCGCGCAGGTGGGCGACCGCCTCGGCGGCCACATCGTGCAGGGCCACATCGACGGTACGGCCACGGTGCTCTCGATCGAGAACGGCAGCGCCTGGCGCGTCGTGCGCTTTTCCCTGGCGCCGGATGTCGCGGCCCTCGTCGCCCGCAAGGGCTCGATCGCGGTCGACGGCGTCTCGCTCACCGTGAGCGCCGTCGGCGCCGACTGGTTCGAGGTGTCGCTGATCCCAGAGACCCTCACCGCCACCACCCTCGGCGCCCGCACCGTCGGCGAGAGCGTGAACATCGAGACCGACATCGTCGCCCGCCACGTCGAGCGCATGCTGCAGTTCAATGAAAGGACGCTCTCATGAGCCTCGCCGACATCCCCACCGCGCTCGACGCTCTGCGCGCCGGCCGCCCCATCATCGTCGTCGACAACGAGAGCCGCGAGAACGAGGGCGACGTCGTGCTCGCCGCCCAGTTCGCCAGCCAGGAGTGGCTCGCCTGGCTCGTGCGCAACTCGTCGGGGTTCATCTGCGCTCCGATGACCAACGAGATCGCCGACCGCCTCGAGCTGCCAGTGATGGTGCCCGAGAACGAAGACCCGCGCGGCACGAACTACACGGTCTCGGTCGACGCGGCCGACCGCCTCAGCACCGGCATCAGCGCCGCCGACCGCGCCCACACCCTGCGGGTGCTCGCCGACATCGAGTCGGTACCGTCGAGCCTGCACCGGCCGGGCCACATCCTCCCGCTGCGCGCGGTCGAGGGCGGCGTACGCGAGCGCGACGGCCACACCGAGGCGACGATCGACCTGCTCAAGCTCGCCGGGCTCGTACCCGTCGGCGCGATCTCCGAGATCGTGGCCGAGGACGGCGAGATGATGCGCCTGCCCGGCCTGATCGAACTCGGCGAGCGCGAGGGGGTGCCGGTGATCACGATCGAAGCACTCATCGCGTACCTCGACGAGACGCACCACGACGAGCCCGTGCCCGTCGCCGTGGCCATCCCCGAGACGTCGCGCGTGCTGTTCGAGGTGGAGACCACCGTGCCCACGACGCACGGGGCGTTCCGCTTCCGCGCCTACCGCGACCGCATGACCGGCTACGACCACCTCGCGATCATCGCCGGCGAACCGGAGAACGGAGCGCTCGTGCGCGTGCACTCCGAGTGCCTCACCGGCGAGGTCTTCGGCTCGCTCAAGTGCGAGTGCGGCCCACAACTCGACGCGGCGCTCGAGGCGATCCAGGCCAAGGGCGGCATCGTCATCTACATGCGCGGCCACGAGGGACGCGGCATCGGCCTGATCAACAAGCTCAAGGCCTACCGCCTGCAGGAGGACGGCCTCGACACCCTCGAGGCGAACCTCGCGCTCGGCTTCCCGGCCGACGGTCGCGACTACGGCGCTGCCGTGGCGATCCTCGAAGACCTCGGCATTTCCGAGGTGCGGGTCATCACCAACAACCCCGACAAGCTCAAGCAGCTGGGCGAACGCGGTATCACCGTGGTCGAGCAGGTGCCGCTCGTCGTGGGCGTCGGCAGTTACAACGAGGGCTACCTCAACGCAAAGCGTGACCGGATGGGTCACATCCTCCCCAGTACAGCGGTTCTCGACGAGGCAGTCCTCGCGGGCAAGAAAGGCATCACGATATGAGCGGCGACGGCTCCCCCGAGATCAGCACCGACGGAACCGGCCTCAAGGTCACGATCGTCTCCGGCCAGTGGCACACCCAGATCGCCGACGGCCTGCTCGCCGGCGCGCGCCGGGTGCTCGACGCCTCGGGCGCGGAGGTGACCGTGATCCGCGTGCCCGGCAGCTTCGAGCTGCCCGTCGTCACGCGTGCGGCGCTCGACGCGGGCGCCGACGCGGTGGTGGCCCTCGGCGTCATCATCCGTGGCGGTACCCCGCATTTCGAATACGTGTCGGATGCCGCGACCAGCGGCCTCACGCAGGCGTCGCTGTTGACCGGCAAGCCCGTGGGCTTCGGACTCCTCACCCTCGACGACGAGCAGCAGGGCATCGACCGTGCCGGGCTCGAGAACTCGAAGGAAGACAAGGGCGCCGAGGCAGCGGAGGCCGCGCTGGCGACGGCGGCGATCCTGCGCGACATCCGGGCCTGACCGATCGGTGGTCGAGCCTGTCGAAACCGGCCTCGCGAGACGGGTTGCGACGGGCTCAACCCGCCGGGGCGGTCAGTCGAGGAACAGCGCTCGCAGGCGCTTCGTCGTGAAGATCAGGCCGACGGCGATCATCACCACGTAGTACAGCACGTGCCCGAGCATCGCGACGCTGAGCGCCCCGGTCGTCAGACCGCGCACGAGTTCGACCCCGTGCCAGAGCGGCAGCGCCTGCACGACCCACTGCACCGGCTCGGGGTACACCGTGATCGGGTAGAACGTCGCCGAGAACAGGAACATCGGCAGCAGCACGAAGTTCACCCAGTCCATCTGCTGGAACGTCTTCATGTACGAGGTCACGGCCATGCCGAAGCTCGCGAAGCCGAAGGCGATGAGCAGCACGGCCGGCAGGGCGAGCAGCGCGGTCCACGACAGGTTGAGCCCGAGCACCTGCATGACGGCCATAAACCCCACCGCGTAGAGCGCCCCGCGCAGCAGCGCCAGGAAGATCTCGCCGAGCGCCACGTCGAGCGGGCCGAGCGACGTGCTCAGCATGCCCTCGTAGATCTTCGCGTAGTTCATCTTGAAGAAGACGTTCCAGGTCGAGTCGTACACGGCGCCGTTCATCGCCGAGACGGCGAGCAGGGCGGGCGCGATGAACGCCGCGTACGGCACCTCCTGCCCGGTCGTGGTGGAGACGGTGCCGACGAGGGCCCCGAGGCCGAGCCCCATCGACAGCAGGTAGAAGACCGGCTCGAAGAACCCGCTGAGCACCACCCAGTAGTTGGAACTCTTCGTCGCCAGAAAGCCGCGGCTGATGACGGCGCGTGAATTGCCGGCGTAGAGCGCGCGTAGCCGCGAGCCCGTGGCGGGCGCGACGAAGACGGGCGCGCTGGGAGTCGTCGTCATTTGTCGAGCCGCCTCGTGACGATGACCTGGCACACGCGCCATCCCGCCACCGTGATCAGCACGAGATACACGACGTGCACGGCGGTGAGCCAGAGTGGCTCCTCCAGACCGTAGGCCAGCACGCGCCCGAGTTCGGTGCCGTGCCAGAGCGGCGAGATCCAGCCGATCCACTGCAGGTAGAGCGGCAGCTGGGCGAGCGGGAAGAACGTGCCGGAGAACAGGAACATCGGCGTGATGATGAAGCGCATGATGATGGCCATCTGGCCTTTGTCTTCCTGCACGGTCGAGGTGTAGGCCATGATGAGCACCCCGACGGCGACGCCGGTGAGAGTTGCCGTGAGGATGCCGGCGGCCCCGAGTATCGACGGCACGGCCCCGAAGAGCACCATGACGCCGAAGTAGATGACACAGGTCACGACCATGCGGATGACCACGGCGATGATCGTGCCGTTGGCGATCTGCGCCGAGGAGACCGGTGCCGAGCGCATCGACGAGAAGACGGGGTTCCACTTGAACGACGCGAGCACCGGGTAGGTGAACTCCTCGGCCGAGACGGTGACGGCGGCAGTCGCCAGCAGGGCGGGCGCCACGAACGTGAGGTAGCCGACCTGCGCGCCGGCGCCGCTGTCGATGCTGGCGTCGACGAGACTCGCGAGCCCGACACCGAGGGCGAAGAGGTAGACGAGCGGGTTGCCGATGCTGGTGGCGACGATCGTCTGCGCGAAGGCGCGCATGCCGACCAGGCGGTGTTCGGCGACGTACCAGGAGCCGTAGCGTCGGGGGCGGATCGAACTTGTCGAAACCCTGCTGTTCGCACCCGGCGCTGTGGGCCGCGACAGGCTCGACCCGCTGGTGGTACTCATTCGACCAACGTCCGTCCGGTGAGCCGCAGGAAGACGTCTTCGAGACTCGACCGGCGGACGAGGCTGGTGATCGGGTCGAGACCGCGGCGCAGCAGTTCGGCCAGCACGGCCTCGCCGTCGGCACTGTAGACGAGGATGCGGTCGGGCAGCACCTCGACGCGGTCGCCGACCCCGGCGAGCTGCTCGGCCGCTGCCGCGTTGCGGTCGGACCCGAATCGCACCTCGAGCACCTCGCGACTGGAGTGGGCGCGGATCAGGTCGGCGGGCGACCCCTCGGCCATGATCGTTCCCTTGTCGACGACGACGAGGCGGTCGCAGAGCTGCTCGGCCTCGTCCATGTAGTGGGTGGTGAGCACGAGGGTCGTGCCCTGTTCCTTGAGCCGGAACAGCCGGTCCCAGAGGATGTGCCGCGCCTGCGGGTCGAGGCCCGTGGTCGGCTCGTCGAGCAGCAGGATCTTGGGATCGTTGACGAGGGCCCGCGCGATGGTGAGGCGGCGCTTCATGCCGCCGGAGAGATCGTCGACGCGCGCTTTCGCCCTGTCGGCCAACTGCGCGAACTCGAGCAGCTCGTCGGCGCGCTTCGCGACGACCGCGCGCGGAATACCGAAGTAGCGGCCGTAGACGAGCAGGTTCTCGCGCACCTTGAGCTCTTGGTCGAGGTTGTCGGCCTGCGGCACGACGCCGAGCTGGGAACGGATCTCGGGCCCGTACTGGTTCGGGTCGAGGCCGAGGATGCTCAGGTCGCCGCCCGTGCGGGTGGAGACGGCGCCGACCATGCGCATCGTCGTCGACTTGCCGGCGCCGTTCGGTCCGAGGAGCCCGAACGATTCGCCGGGGGCGACCTCGAACGAGATTCCGTCCACGGCGGCGACACCCTTGTACGTCTTGGTCAGGGAGGAGGCTGTGATGACGGGCGCTGGCACGGGGTCGATCTTAGGGGCGGAGCGGGGTGTCGGGGTACGGGTTTCACCGAACCCCGGTCGCAGGCTCCCTCGGCCATTAAATTCACAGTGCGAAACGCTTCACAGTGTGTAATGATTGCGCAATGACGATCGGACAACCCGGAATGCGCGAGCGCAAGAAGCTGCGCACCCGCGTCACGATCGAGGCGGCCGCCGTCGACCTCGTGCTCGAGCACGGCTTCGACGGAGTCACCATCGAGGCCATCGCCGAGCGGGCCGACGTCACGCCGCGCACCTTCTTCAACCACTTTGCCGACAAGGCGGACGCGGTGCTCGGTATCGCCCGCGAGCAGGAGATCGCCCCCGACATCGACGTGTCGACGATCGTGGCACACTCCCCGTTCGGCTTCGCGGCCGCCGTGGTGCGCGCGGGCATCGCCCAGCTCGACGACTCGTCGGTCGACATCGACAACCGTCGCCGCGAGGTGTTCGCGCGCACCCCCGCGCTGCTCGCCCGCGAGATGGAGAAGATCGCCCTCATCGAGGAATCGATCACCCGCCACGTCGACTCCTATCTGGCCGAATCCGGCGTTCCCGCCGGCCCCGACCGGGACGACCAGGCCCTCGCCATCACGGTGACGGTGACCGCCGCCGCGCGGCTCGCGTTCATCCGCTGGAGTCGGCAACCGACATCCGCCCACGATCTCGTCATTTTCTTCGACCACGCGGTCGACTCCATCACCGCCACACTCACTCTCGGAAAGACGGAATGACCACCACAGCGAAAGTCCCGGCAACCACTCCGGGCGCCAGCGCCGACAAGACGCGCATCATCCCGATCTTCATAGCCCTCATGGTGGCGATGCTGCTCTCGTCGCTCGACCAGACGATCCTCGGCACCGCTCTGCCCACCATCGTGGGCGAGCTCGACGGCGTGCAGCACATGCTGTGGGTTGCCACGGCCTACATCCTCGGCGCCACCGTCGTGATGCCGATGTACGGAAAGCTCGGCGACCTCATCGGCCGCAAGACGCTGTTCCTGGTGGCGCTCTCAATCTTCATCGTCGGCTCGATCATCGGCGGTTTCGCCACCAACATGGAGCTGCTCATCGCCGGCCGTGCCATCCAGGGCCTCGGCGGCGGCGGGCTAATGATCCTCAGCCAGGCCATCATCGCCGACGTCGTGCCGCCGCGTGACCGTGGCAAGTACGGCGGGTTCATCGGCGCCGTCTTCGCTTTCTCCGCCGTCGTCGGCCCGCTGCTCGGCGGACTGTTCACCGACTCGCTGACCTGGCGCTGGGCGTTCTGGATCAACATCCCCCTCGGCATCGCCGCGATCGCCACCGCCGCGATCTTCATCCGCCTGCCGAAGCGCGCCAACCGCGCCCGGCCGAAGATCGACTACCTGGGCACCGCCCTCATCGCGATCGCCACCACGAGCCTCGTGCTCGTCACCTCCTGGGGCGGAACCGAGTACGAGTGGGACTCGATCGTCATCATCGCGCTCATCGCGCTGACCGTCGTCGCCGCCGCCCTGTTCGTCTGGGCCGAGACCACGGCCGTCGAGCCGATCATCCCGCTCACGCTGTTCAAGGACCGCAACTTCACCATCACCACCGTCGCGGGTCTACTCACCGGTGTCGCCATGTTCGGCGCGATCGGCTACATGCCCACGTTCCTGCAGATCGCCAACGGCATCAACGCCACCGAGTCGGGCCTGCTCCTGCTGCCCATGCTCGTCGGCCTGCTGATCACCGCGGTCGGCAGCGGAATCCTGATGTCGAAGACCGGCCGGTACAAGTGGATGCCGATCACCGGCGCCGCGCTCATCGGCGTCGCCCTCGTGCTGTTCTCCACCCTCACCGCGACCACCAGCCCGTTCGTCACCGGCGTCTACCTGTTCGTGCTCGGCGCCGGCCTCGGCCTCACCATCCAGGTGCTCGTGCTCATCGTGCAGAACTCGGTGCCCCACAAGGTGCTCGGTACGGCGACCGCCGCCAACGCCTTCTTCCGCGAGATCGGTGCGACCGTCGGTTCCGCCGTCGTCGGCAGCGTCTTCTCGACCCGCCTCGTGGCCGAGCTCGCCGACACGTTCGGTTCGGGCGAGAGCGCCGGCGCCAACTCGCTGACGCCCGCCGCGATCAACGCGCTGCCGACCGAGCTGCACGACCTGATCAGCACGGCCTACGCGAACGCGCTCACGCCGATCTACCTGTTCCTCGTGCCGCTGATGGTCATCGCGGTCGTCATGCTGTTCTTCATCAAGGAGATCCCGCTGGCCAGCACCGTCCCGGTGATGGAGGGCATGGAAGACGACAGCGACGACGAGGCCGTTGCTGTGACCGCGACCCCGACGGCCGCCGGCACGGACGAGGTCGAACCGCCGAGCAAGGCCTGACGCGTCATCCGCCCGGCTAGTGTGGGCCCGTGACCCGCGAACCGATCTCTCCGACCGCTCCGGCGCTCGAGAGCAGGTCGGTGGCCAGCCAGCGCTGGTCGCACCTGGTCTTCCTGCACTGGCGGGCGGATGCCGCCGACGTCGCGCCCCTGCTGCCGGCCGGCCTCACCCCCGACGTCTTCGACGGGTCGGCATGGGTGGGGCTGATCCCGTTCGTGCTCGACCGCGCGACCGTGTTCGGCAGCCCGCCGGTGCCGTACTTCGGCGACTTCGTCGAGGTCAACGTGCGGCTCTACGCGGTCGACGCGCGGGGGCGCCGCGGCGTGGTCTTCGTCTCGCTCGAGGCATCGCGGCTGGCCGCGGTGCTCGCCGCGCGGGCGATCTTCGCCCTGCCCTACGTCTGGTCGCGCACGACGCTCGAGCGCGACGGCGACACCTTCGACTACCGGTCGAGAAGACACGGTGCCCCGGATGCCGCGTCCCGCATCGTCGCGACGGCGGGTGACGTCCCCGTGCTGGACGACCCGCTCGCCGACTTCCTCACCGCACGCTGGGCGTTGTTCACCCGGGTGCGCGGCCGCACGCTCTACCTGCGAAACCACCACGCGCCGTGGCCGCTGTTCGAGGCACGGCTCGACTCGCTCGACGACACCCTGCTCGCCAAAGCGGGGTTCCCGTCGCTCGCCGGCCGCGCGCCCGACTCGGTGCTCTACTCCCCCGGGGTCACGACGCGCTTCGGGCGTTAGACGCTCGCGACGTCGACCAGCACCTTGCCGACGGCCCCGTTCTCGACCGCGTCGTGCGCGGCGCCCGTCTCTTCCAGCGCGAACCGGGTGATCGGCAGTCCGTGTTCCTCGCCCACGGGCAGCGCACCGTCGGCGACGGCCGCGGAGACCGCCGCGACCGCGTCGCGCTTCTGCGCGTCGGTGACCGTGTAGGTCAGCACGAACTGGAAGCGCACGTTCTTGCGCATGCTCGGGCCGATCGGCACGGGAAGCGGCTCCGTGGAGTCGAAGTCAGAGGCGTAGATCGCGATGGTGCCGCCGAACGCGACCACGTCGAGGTCGGTCGCCAGGTTCGCGAGCACGTTGACGTCGACGATCGTGTCGACGCCGCGCTCGGAGACGGCGCGCACGGCGGCCGCGACATCCGTGGTTCTGTAGTTCACCACGTGGTGCGCCCCGGCACGGCGGGCGAGTTCGGCCTTCTCGTCGCCGCTGACGGTGGTGATCACGGTGGCGCCGGCCCAGCGCGCGAGCTGGATCGCCGCGTGGCCGACCGCGCCCGCGCCGCCGGTCACGAGCACGACCGTGCCGTCGAGAGCACCCGGCGCGAGGCGCGACGGCCCGTTCTCGTTCGCGGTGAGCGCGCGGTGAGCGGTGAGTGCGGGGATGCCGAGCGAGGCGCCGAGATCGAACGACGCGTCGTCGGGCAGCGGCACGACCTGCGCGGCCGGCACGATCGCGAACTCCTGCGCCGTGCCCTGGTCGCGCTCGAAGGCGGCGTCCCACACCCAGACGCGGTCGCCCACGCTCAGGCCCGTCACGTCGTCGCCGACGGCATCGACCAGGCCCGCGCCATCCTGATTCGGGGTCTTAGGCTTCTCGAAACGCTGCGGGGCCGCGGCCCGCGCCTTCCAGTCGGTGGGGTTCACGCCGGAGACGGCGATGCGCACGCGCACCTCGCCGGCAGCCGGTGCGACCACCGGCACGTCGCGCAGGGTGAGCACCGAGGATGCTCCGGTCTCGTCGTAGGCGATAGCTCTCATGCAGTGGTGCAACCGGGCAGGGGGCCGCCGGTATTCCACTGTCAACGTGAGTTGACACCCGTCGATGCGTCAACTACGGTTGACAACCATGGACCACGTCACCATTCACACCCTCGCCGCCGGCGCGGGCTCGGATGACCCGATCGAGGCCCTGAACGCGATAGCCCAACTGCGCAAAGAGCTCGACCGCGTCGAAGCCGTCACCGCCCGCCGCGCCCGTAACACCGGCGCGTCCTGGCAGCTCATCGCACTGGCCCTCGGCATCTCCCGCCAAGCCGTCCACAAGAAGTACGGGCGCTCGTAGCGCCACCCACGAGAAAAGACACCATGAGTTCCACTACCTCAGCGCGCCCCGGGCGCGGCAGCCGCGGCGGCCGCGCCGCGAAAGACGACGGCCCCCGCGCCAAGTTCAGCCAGCTGCTGCCCTACCTGCTCGAGCACAAGAAGGTGCTCGGCGTCGTCATCGTGCTCAGCCTGCTCGCGGCCGGCGCGTCCCTCGCGCAGCCGCTGCTGGTGCAGGAGGTCGTCAAGAAGGTGCAGGAGGGCGACGCGCTCGGCAACCTCGTCTGGGTTCTCGTCGCGCTCGTCGTGCTGTCGGCGCTGCTCAACGGTTTCCAGCACTACCTGCTGCAGCGCACGGGCACCAGCGTCGTGCTCTCCGCCCGCCGCCAGCTCGTGCAGCGCATCCTCCGTCTGCCGATCAGCGAGTTCGACACGCGCCGCACCGGCGACCTCGTCTCCCGTGTCGGCAGCGACACCACGCTGCTCTACGCCGTGATCACGCAGGGCCTCGTGGACGCGCTCGGCGGAGCGGTGCTGTTCGTCGGAGCGTTGATCGCCATGCTGATCATCGACCCCGTGCTCCTCGGCCTCACCGTCGCCGTCATCGCCGTGTCGATCGTCACGGTCGTGCTGCTCTCCGGCCGCATCCGCGTGGTCAGCCGCAAGCAGCAGGAGAAGGTCGGCGACCTCGCCGCCTCCGTCGAACGTGCCATCAGCGCCATCCGCACCGTCCGTGCCTCCAACGCCACCGAGCGGGAGATCGTCAAGATCGAAGAGGACGCGAAGGGTGCGTGGGCGATGGGGATCCAGGTCGCCAAGATCTCCGCCCTCGTGGTGCCGATCGCGGGCATCGCGCTGCAGGTCTCGCTGCTCGTCGTGCTCGGCGTCGGCGGTTTCCGGGTGGCGAGCGGGGCGATCGAGATCGCGAGCCTCGTCGCCTTCATCCTCTTCTTGTTCATGATGATCATGCCGCTCGGCCAGGCCTTCGGCGCCCTGAACTCGGTCAACCAGGCGCTCGGCGCCCTCGGCCGCATCCAGGAGATCATCGCCCTGCCGAACGAGAACACGTTCGACCCGACGCTGGCGGATGCCGCGGCGCCCGACATCGCGACCGACGCCGCCATCACGTTCGAGAACGTGGAATTCTCCTACCCCGAGGGCGCGAAGAAGGACGAGATCGCCAAGGCCGTCGCGGAGGTCGTCTCGACGTCGCCCGTCGCGTTGCCCGCCGAGCCGCACGACCTCACCGTGCTGCACGGCGTCTCGTTCTCGGCGGAACGCGGCAAGCGCACGGCGCTCGTGGGCCCGTCGGGTGCGGGAAAGAGCACGATCCTCGCCCTGATCGAGCGCTTCTACGACCCGTCGGCCGGGGCCGTGCGCCTCGGCGGCATCGACGTGCGCGCCATCGACCGCGAGACGCTGCGGTCGCAGATCGGATACGTGGAACAGGACGCCCCGGTGCTCGCCGGAACGATCCGCGAGAACCTGCTGCTCGGCGCTCCCGAGGCCACCGACGAGCAGTGCATCGAGGTGCTGCGCTCGGTCAACCTCATGGAGGTGCTGGAGCGCAACGAACTCGGGCTCGGCGCCGCGGTCGGCGAAGACGGCGTGATGCTCTCGGGCGGCGAACGCCAGCGCCTGGCGATCGCGCGCACGCTTCTCGCCGCTCCCCCGATCCTGCTGCTCGACGAGTCGACGTCGTCGCTCGACGGGCTCAACGAGCAGATGCTGCGCGAGGCGATCGACGCGGTCGCCGAGAACCGCACGCTCATCGTGATCGCGCACCGCCTGTCGACCGTGGTCGACTCCGACCAGATCGTGGTGCTCGACCACGGACGCGTCGTCGGAGTGGGCACGCACTCCGAACTCGTCGTCTCGACGCCGCTCTACAAGGAGCTCGCGAAGCACCAGTTGCTGGTGTGAGACGCGGTCGCTGAGCCTGTCGAAGCGTCGTCCGACAGGACGGATTGCGCCCGTCGCACGTTCGGCAGGACGAACTGGCCGAACCGCGGCCGCGCGTCCTGTCGGGCAGCTGGTGGCGTGTCGGGAATGGCCATTGAAGCGTCCCTTCGACAGACTCAGGGACCCTACAGCGCCAGCGCGTACATCGCCACCGCGGCCGTCGCGGCCACGTTGAGGCTGTCGATGCCGTGCGCCATCGGGATCTGCACGACCGTGTCGGCGGCGGCGATCGCCTCGTCCGTCAGCCCCTCGCCCTCGGTGCCGAGCACGAGCGCGACCCGTTCGGGGGCGTCCGCGGCGAACGACCGCAGCGAGACGGCGTCGTCGGTCAGCGCGAGCGCCGCGATGTGGAAGCCCGCCGCGGTCAGCAGCGACCGGGTCGACGCCCAGTCCCCCACGCGCGTCCACGGCACCTGCAGCACGGTGCCCATCGAGACGCGGATCGCCCGCCGGTAGAACGGGTCGGAGCAGCGCGGGGTGACCAGCACGGCGTCCGCGCCGATCGCCGCGACCGAGCGGAAGATCGCGCCGACGTTGGTCGGGTCGACCACGTTCTCGAGGATCACGATGCGGCGCGCGTCGGCGATCAGGTCGGACACGGGAGGCAGCGCCGGCCGGTGCATCGACGCGATGAGCCCGCGGTGCAGGATGTAGCCGGTCAGCTCGGCGAGCAGCTCGCCGGGGCCGGAGAACACGTCGACGTCGTCGCCGACGAGCGCCACCGCCTCGTCGACGGTGCCGCCGAGGGCGAGCACCGCCCGCGGCGAGTGCCCGGCCCGGAGCGCGCGTTCGAGCACGAGCGCCGACTCGGCGATGTACAGCCCGTGCTCGGTGCGGCTGCCGTTCTTGAGGGCGACGTCGGTGCGGTGGGCGAAGTCGGCGAGACGCGGGTCGTCGAGGTCCGTGACCCGGATGACCGGCACTATCTGACCGTGTACGGGGTGGTGCGCACGTCGATGTACAGCACGGTGGTGCCGCCGTCGTCGACGACGGCGACGCTGCCGACGCGGTCCTCGTTCTCGCCCGCGTAGAACTCGTCCGAGGCGGCGGAGCCCAGTTCGTCTTCCAGTTCGACGCTCGGCTCGTCGACCGGCGAGTAGCCCGCGCCGGCGAAGTCCGGGAGCTCGCCCGACGGCAGCTCGACCCGGGCGGTGAATACCTCGATGGTGCGGGTGTTCTCGAGGACGACCGCGTCCTCGGGCAGGTCGATGCCCGAGCTGTGCTCCACCTCGCCGACGGTCAACCGGGGCGTGTTGTCGGTGCCGACCTGCACGACGTGCGTGGTCATCCAGATCACGAACACGACGACCACGACGGCCAGCACGACAACGGCGATCAGCAGGCCGACGACGAGGCCGCGGGGCCGACGGGCAGCGACGCCCGTGGTGCCGGGCGTGGGTTCTGCGCTCATAGAGTCATCGTAATGGGGCCGGAAGCGGACGTTTTTACCCGACGGCGCGCACGTCGACGAACAGCACCGCCCGGCCGTCACGCTCCACGATCGCCGCGCTCGCCTCGAGCGTGGAGCTCGCGGCGGCCAGGTATTCGACCACGGTCTCGCCGGCGAGCGCCGGGGTCAGTTCCTCGCTCGCCGACTCGGCGGTGGCGTAGCCCGCGAGCGGGAAGTCGGGCAGCGTGTCGTCGGGCAGCAGCAGCTCGGCGCTGAACGCCCCGTCGGAGCGTTCTGCGGCCAGCACCTCGGTGTCGTCGGGCAGGTCGATGCCGATGTTCTGCTCCACCTCGCTCAGCCCCGGGACCGGCGACCCCTCGCTGCCGACCCGCAGCACGTGTGTCAGGGTGCCGACGGCGAAGACCACGACGAGCGTCGCGACGAGCGCGCCGACCACCAGCCAGGCGAGCACGATCGTGGTGCGCGGGCGGGAGGCGGTGACGTCGGTTTCGGGGAACACCGGTGCTTGAGCCTGTCGAAGGGTGTCGTCGGTCATGAGAGTCGGCACTTCGACAGGCTCAGTGACCGAAGGGGTCGGGGGTCAGCACGTACTTGGTCTCGAGGTACTCGTGGATCCCCTCGGACCCGCCCTCGCGCCCGATGCCCGACTGCTTGACGCCGCCGAACGGTGCGGCCGCGTTCGACACGACGCCGACGTTGAGGCCCATCATGCCGGTCTGCAGGCTCTCGACCAGCCGCTGTCCGCGGGCGAGGTCGCGCGTGAACACGTAGCCGACGAGACCGTACTCCGTCGCGTTGGCGAGGGCTACGGCATCCTCTTCGTCTGTGAAGGGAACGACCGTGACGACGGGCCCGAAGATTTCTTCACGCAGGATGTCGCTGCCGGCGACCACGCCCGAGAGCACCGTCGGGCGGTAGAAGCTGCCCTCGCGGTCGACGCGCGACCCGCCGGTGACGAGGGTCGCCCCGCGGGCGATCGCGTCCTGCACGAGCGCGTCGGCCTTGTCGACCGCGCCGTCGTTGATCAGCGGACCGATCGCGACGCCGTCCTCGGTGCCGCGCCCGATGACGAGCTCGTTCACGCGGGCGGTGATGCGCTTGGTGAACTCCTCGGCGACCGACTCGTGCACGATGAAGCGGTTCGCCGCCGTGCAGGCCTGCCCGATGTTGCGGAACTTGGCGAGCATCGCGCCGTCGACCGCTTTGTCGAGGTCCGCGTCGTCGAAGACCACGAACGGGGCGTTGCCGCCGAGTTCCATCGAGGTGCGCAGCACGTTGTCGGCGGCCTGCTTGAGCAGGGTGCGGCCGACCGGGGTCGAGCCGGTGAAGCTCAGTTTGCGCAGGCGCGGGTCGGCGATGATCGGCGCGGAGACCTCCCCCGAGGCCGAGGTGGTGAGCACGTTGAGCACGCCGGCCGGCAGCCCCACCTCCTGCAGCAGGCGCGCGAAGAAGAGCGTGGTGAGGGGGGTCAGCTCGGCGGGCTTCACGATGACCGTGCAGCCGGCGGCGAGGGCGGGCGCGATCTTGCGCGTCGCCATCGCCAGCGGGAAGTTCCACGGCGTGATCAGGTACGACGGCCCCACGGGAAGGTGCGTGACGATCATGCGCCCGGTGCCCTCGGGGTTCGAGCCGTAGCGGCCCGAGATACGCACCGCTTCCTCGCTGAACCAGCGCAGGAACTCGCCGCCGTAGGTCACTTCGCCGCGCGCCTCGGCGAGCGGCTTTCCCATCTCGAGCGTCATGAGCAGCGCGAACTCGTCCGCGCGCTCCTGCAGCAGGTCGAACGCGCTTCGCAGAATCTCGCCGCGGACCCGCGGAGCGGTGGCAGCCCACGATGCCTGGGCGTCGGCCGCGGCATCCATCGCCGCAGCGGCGTCGGCGACCGACGCGTCGGCGATCGACTTGAGCACGAGGCCCGTCGACGGGTCGAGCACGTCGAGGCTGCGGCCCGAGGTCGATTCGACCCAGTGGCCGCCGATGAACAGGCGGTCGGGCACCTTGGCGAGCAGGTCGCTCTCGGAGATGGTCATACTTCGTCCGCCTCGCTGATCGTGACGCCGGCGGCCTCGAGCTCGACGAGCGCCGCGGCGCTCGAGTCGGCCGCGACCCCCGCGGCGAGGTCGGCGAGCAGCGTGACGTTCCTGCCGGCCGCGAGCGCGTCGAGCGCGCTGGCCCGCACGCAGTAGTCGGTGGCGATTCCCGCGACGTCGATGTCGGTCACGCCCAACTCGTCCAGAGCCGCGGCGACGGTCGCGCCATCCGCCGTCACTCCTTCAAAAATCGAGTAGGCGGGCTTGCCCTGTCCCTTTTTGACGTGGATGTCGACCGCCGACGTATCGAGGGCCGGGTTGTACTCCGCTCCCGGCGTTCCGGCGACGCAGTGCGGCGGCCAGGTATCGACGTAGTCGGGGTGGTCGGAGATGTGCCCGCCGTTGTCGTTGTCGGCATCGTGCCAGTCGCGCGAGGCGAAGACGTGGTCGTAACGGCCGGGGTGCTCGGCGAGCAGGCGGGTGATTCCGGCCGCGACCGCGTTGCCGCCGTCGACGCCGAGCGAACCGCCCTCCGTGAAGTCGTTCTGCACATCGATGATGAAGAGGGCCCTGCTCATGGCGCTACCGTTCGCTCGTTGTCGTGTCGTGTCGTCGTCAGATGTTGGAGAGGTTGTCACCGCAGTTGTACACGCTCGCGGCGAGGGTGTCGATGGCCCCCTTGGCGTTGTCGCCGATGCCGTCGCCGATCGCGTAGAACGCGAAGGTCAGCGGGGTGCCGTCGGCCGCCTTGATGACGCCGCCGAGGGTGTACGCCGTGTCGATCCAGCCGGTCTTGGCGATGACGCTGCCGCGGGCGACCGCGTTCGCGCCGGTGAACCGGCTCGCGAGGCTGCCCGACTTGCCCGCCACGGGCAACGAGTTGTAGACGACGTTGAGGTTCTGGCCGCCGGCGAGGATCTTCACCATGAGCTTCGCGACGTACTCGGGCGGAACGCCGCTCGCCTCGCTCAGACCCGAGCCGTCCTTGATCGTCAGCTTGTCGACCGGCACCCCGTACCCGGCGAGCGCCGCGGGGATCGCCTGCTGCAGGGAGGCGGCGGACCCGCCGAAGCCCGACTTGACCGACACGACGCGGGCGAGGTTCTCCGCCAGGGTGTTGTCGCTGGTCAGCAGCATGAAGTTGATCAGCGAGCTGACCGGCTGCGACTGCACGCTCGCGAGCACGTTCGTCGTGCTCGCCGTGCCGATGCTGGTGGTCGCTCCCCCGCCGAGCGCGGAGACGAAGGCGGCGCCGGCACGGGCGATCGGGTCGGTGCTGCGCGGGCTGGTGTTGCGGGTCGGGTCGGCGCGGTCGCCGTCGACCATCAGCGCGGTGACCTCGGAGTGGTAGCCGATCGTCTGCTCGCTGCGCTCCCAGATCGGGTCCCACTTGTCGGCGGGGTTCCAGTAGCTGGCGTCGAGCACCACCTCGGTGATCGGCACGCCCGGGTACTTGGCGGCGTACGCGGCCTTGGCCTGCGAGGCGAGGTCGGCGATCTTGGGTGCGCCCGCGTAGACGCTCGAGCCGGCGGCGCTCAGCGTCGGGTCTCCCCCGCCGACGAGCACGATCTGCCCGGCCTTCGCGCCCTCGACCACGGTGGTGGTGAGTCGGTAGTCGGGGCCGAGCACGGCGAGTGCGGCCGAAGCAGTGAGCACCTTGAGCACGCTGCCCGTGCGGTTGGGCACGTCGCCCTCGCGCGAGAACAGCACCTCGCCCGTGCTGGCGTTCATCACATACCCCTTGAAAGCCATCAGGCGGGGGTCGGATGCCGCGGTCGCGACGGTGCACGTGCGCAGACGGGTCGCGGCGGGCAGCGAGTCGGGCAGCGAACGCTCCGGGTCGACCGTCGCCTCGGGGGTGGGCGTCTCGTCGACCACGACGGGCGCCGCAGTCGGGTCGTCGCTAGCCCGGCCGACCGCGGCGCCCGCGAACACCGCGCCGGTGCCGAGCAGCAGGAAGACGATACCGAGAGCCGACCCCAGCCACACGGCGGGATGCTTCTTGACGAGACCGGCTATCCCGGTGCGTCGGGGCGCAGCGGCATCCGGGGTCCCGGGGTTTTTCGGCTCAGTCACCCACTCAGGATAAAGGACGATGCTGCGAGCCCCTCCGGAGGTGCCAAGCTGGGTCGGTGAAACTACGACGGGTACACCACATCGCCATCATCGGCACCGACTACGAGGTGTCGAAGGATTTCTACACCCGGATCCTCGGCTTCGAGCTCATCGACGAGGTGTACCGCGAGGAGCGGGACTCGTGGATGGGCAACCTCGCGCTCGACGGGTCGTACATCGTGGAGCTGTTCTCGTTCCCGACCCCGGCGGTGCGCCCGACCTGGCCCGAGGCGACCGGTCTGCGCCACCTCGCGTTCGAGGTCGACGATGTCGAAGCGACCCTGGCCGAGCTCGACGACCTCGGTGTACGGCACGAACTCCTGCGGGTCGACCCGTACACGGGCAAGCGCATGGCTTTCTTCTTCGACCCCGACGGGCTGCCGCTGGAGTTGTACGAGGCGTAGGTGTCTTCGCGGCCGAGGTCGCGGCCGTGGTCGCCGTCGTTGTCGCGGTCGGTGTCGCCTTCGCCTTCGCCGTCATCGGCGGCAAACTGCTCTTCCCGCGGGTCGGGAAGAGCGTTTTGCCGCCGATGAGAGAGGGCGAAGTCATCCCGGCGGCCGACTCGGGGCGCTCACCCGGGTCGATAGCGTTCGGGGATGACAGCACTCGCGCGCATCGGTGGGCCGCTCGCGGTCGCCGGCTACGCCGTGACGATGGTGCTGCTCGTCGCGGTCTGGGATCCGAGCGCGGCGGTGCCGTGGCTGTCGTACGGCGAGATCCTCGCGGGGCTGAGGGACATGGGCATCGACCCGGTTGCCGCGTTCGTCGGGGTGGCACTGTGGGGCCTGCTGGGCGTGGCACTTTCCGTCGCCGTGAGCCTTCTCGACATGAGGGGCAGAGTGGATGCCGCGGCCGGCGCCGCACTCCAGCTGGGACTGGTCGCGGCGGGCGCTCCCGCCTACTTCGCGGGACGCTTCTCGTTCGGCGTGGACATCGCGGACACGTTCGCCGTCGGGGGCGGTGACCACACACCGGTCGGCGGGGTGCTGTATCTCGTGAGCGCGGCAGCCCTCGCGGCACTGGTAGCGCTCGCGCTCCTGCGGCGCCGGTGGGATGATCGGGGAAGTTCGCGAGTGTTCGAGAGGGAGGCTCCATGACCACCATTCCCACACCGGTCGACCCGCCCGGCCTGCACGGCAGCCCGGCCTTCGCCCAGGGCATGATCGCACCGGCCGGACCGACGCTGTACGTCGGCGGGCAGAACGGCACCGACTCGGAGGGCACGCTGCTCGACGGTCTGGGCCCGCAGACGGAGCAGGCGCTGCGGAACGTCTTGGCGGTGCTCGACGAGGCCGGCACCGACGCCGACCACGTCGCGAAGCTCACCATCTACCTCGACCCGTCGGTCGATCCGAACGAGGCCTACGCCGCGACCGGCGCGGTCTGGGGCGGCCGCCGCACGGCGGTCACCGTGATCGCCGTCGCACCCGCGCGCCCCGGCGCCCTGGTCGAGGTCGAAGCGGTCGCGACGCTCGCCGAGCAGCCCGAGTGACGCCGATCCAGCAGCGCATCGCGATCGACCGCGCGCGCACTCTCGCGCTGTGGATGCTGGGAGTGGGCGGAATAGCGACTGTTCTTACCGCGCTTCAAGCGGCGCTGTCGCCGCCCGACCCGCTGCGCTGGGCGATGTGCGCGCTCTGGGTGGTCCTCGGTGTGCTGGGTGTGATTCGGCTGCTCGCCGCGCGCCGACGTCGGGTCGCGTTCGAGGCCGAGCACGGGCGTGATGCGGGCCGGCAAGAGCCGATACGCCGGGCATAGCGAAGGGGTTCGCGTATTCGCGATGCCACGTCAGCGTGGCATACCGAAAACGAACATACGCGGGTTGAGTCTGTCGAAACCACACAGGGATTTCGACAGGCTCAATCCGCCGTCAGCGGGGGCTAGCCCTCAAGGTAGATCGCCAGCTCGTCGAGCTCGACGTCCCAGCCCTCGCGGTTCTGCTCGAGACGGTCGCGGCGGTAGCGGGTGCCGCCCGGGATGGTCTCGAAGCCGGTCTCGACGACCGTGACGTCCGTGGCATCCTCGCCGGCGTCGGCCAAGGTGAACCGCACGTGGGTCGAGTACTCGTCCAGCTGGTCGGCGGGGATGCCGGACCAGCGGAAGCCGAGCGCCTCGAGCGGCGTGATCTCGGTGAACTCGATCGGAAAGCTCCCGTAGTCGTCCCAGTCGATGCTTCCGGTGCCGCCGACCTCGAGGGCGGTAAAGCCCGCGCCGTCGCCGAACCACTCCGTGAGCTGGTCGGGGTCGGTGAGCGCCTCCCAGACGCGGGCGCGCGGGACCGCGATGCGGACGGTGCGGGCGATCTGGTGGCCGGTGATGCGGGCGCGGTCTGACAAGGTGTTCCTTCCGAAGGGGTGCTGCAACAGGTTACTCGCCCGGGTAGACGAGCCCGATCTGCCGGCGGACCTCGTCGAGCGTGCCCATGATGCCGACGGTCTCGGTCGGCGACAGCACGTCGCCAGCGATGACCCCCGCGCGGATGAGGCGCTCGGCCTCCCACGCCTGGAACTGCATGCCGCGCTCGGGCACGCTGCCGTCGAACTCCTCGACCACCTCGTGTGCCGAGTTGTAGACGGTGAAACTCGTGGGGGCGTAGAAGGTCTGCTTGATCGCGACCCAGCCCTCGGTACCGATCACCGAGGCGGTGTTCGGGCCGGCCGTGTCGAGGGCGGTGTGCAGAACGGCCTGCTGTCCGCCGGCGTAGCCGAGGAGGATCGCGGTCTGCCGGTCGACGCCGGTGACAGTCGGCGTGGAGATCGCGGTGACAGAGGTCGGTTCGCCGAGCACGTCCCACGCGAACGACACCGGGTAGATGCCGAGGTCGAGCAGAGCGCCGCCGCCGAGCGCCGGGTTGTTGAGACGGTGCTCGGGGTCGCTCGGCAGTTTCTGATTGTGGTCGGCGATGACGGTGCGCACGTCGCCGAGCGTGCCGGCGGCGATGATCTCGCGCAGGCGCACCATGTGCGGGAGCCAGCGAGCCCACATAGCCTCGAGAACGACGAGGTTCTTGGATGCCGCGAGCTCGACGAGCCGCTGCGCCTCGGGCTGGTTCAGCGTGAATGGCTTCTCGACCAGCACGTGCTTGCCGGCGTTCAGCGCCAGCTCCGTATTCGCGGCGTGCATCGGATGCGGGGTCGCGACATAGATGACGTCGACCTCCGGGTCGGCGGCGAGCGCCTCGTAGCTCGGGTGGGCGGTGGCGATGCCGTGCTTGGCGGCGAACGCGTCGGCGGATTCCTGGCTGCGCGAGCCGACGGCGGTCACGGTGAACCCCGTGGCCAGTAGGTCGGAGACGAACGCGTCGGCGATGTACCCGGAGCCGAGAATGCCCCAGCGAATTGTGTCAGTCATGCGATTCCCCGTCGTTGGAGGTGCTGGAAGGTGTCCCTCGATCCTCGCACGCCCGGAGCACCCCGCACCAATGACAGAACCCGGCCCCGCGCGCATGCGGGGCCGGGCTCTGGATCTGGTCGCGACTACTTCTTGAAGACGTCCTTGACGTCTTCGCCGACCTTCTTCGCGGAGGCCTTCGTCTGGTCGGCCTTGCCCTCGGCGACGAGTTCGTCGTTGTTGGTGACTCCGCCGACGGCTTCTTTCGCCTTGCCGACGAGGTTCTCAGCCGCGTTCGTGATCTTGTCTGATGCGCTCATGGTGAGCTCCTTTTCTATTGGGGTGGGTCAGGCGGTTTCGGTGAGGGCCGTCGTCGCGGCGAACCGCGCCGACAGCCCCGAGTTGATCGTGATGAGCACCGGCGTCTCCTGGCCGAGCAGGGAATCCCACTCGGTCACGAGACGGTCGATGTAGTCCCGGATGTCGGTGGGAGACGCTCCGCGCCGCACCGACACCGCGATCTTGAGTGCCGGCGTCGAGCGCACCCGGTAGGCGGAGACCGACGACGAGACGATGCCGGGGTTCGCGGCGAGACCGGTCTCGAGCACAGACTTCGCGACGTCCGCGTCGACGGTGACGACGCCGTTGTCGCGGCGCTCGGCGAGCAGCCGCGTGTGGCCACGGCCCTGCCGCACGACGAACACGACGAGCAGCACGGCGACGACGAGCGCGAGAGCGCCACCCGCGACGAGCAGCCAGCTGTGTCCGTCCGGCGTGATCGGGGTGGACGCCACGGCGTCGGCCAGCGCGTCGCCCGCGGTGGTCGAGGTGCTCGCCCACACCGACAGCACGGACGGCACGGCGGCCGCGACGGCCACGGCGGTGCCGAGCAGCAGGAGGAGGAGGCCGACCGCGATGATCAGCGTGCGGTTGAGGGCACGGTTGGTGTCGTTCATGCGCCGACCACTCCCCTTTTCTCGATGATGACGCGCGGGCGCAGTGCGGGCACCACGTCGAGCCGCGCGAGTTCGTCGGCGACCGCGGATTCGACGGCCGCGGCATCCACGGTCCAGCCCGAGCTGGGACGTACAGCGACCTCGGCGAGCTTGTGGCTCACGGTCACGACGACCTGGTCGGGGTCGACGTCGGCCGCGCGGGCGGCACGACGGGCTAGTGCCGAAGCGATGGCACGGTTGTCGATGACGAGCGCGGTGCGGCCGGTGGGGCCGACGTGGTTGGCCCGACGACCGGGCAGCACGCCCGCGATCAGCAGCAGCAGGCCGACGACGGCGACGATCGCACCGGCGGCGATCAGCAGCGGGCTCTCGACCGAGGTGGGCAGTGCGATGGCGGCATCGACCGCATCCCCCGGCACCACGAGCAGGGCCCGCTGGCCGAGCATAGCGAGCACGACCTCGGTCGCGAGCCAGGCGCCGACGATCACGATGAGCACGGCGAGCACGATTGCGAGCGCGGAGCGCGGCGAGTGCGTCTCCCGGCGCGAGATGCGGCGGTAGGCGGTGTCGTGGCTCATCGGGTTCTCCCTTCGGTGCTGGTTCTCGCGGCGGTGAGCCGCACGCTGACCGATCCCACCGACGAACCGGTGAGGTCGAGCATGCGGTCACGGATGACGTTCTGGGTGTCGGCGGCCCGGTCGAGCACCGACCGCTGGTCGCGGCCGAGCGGCCGGACGCGGATCGGAGTCGACGCCTTGACGCCGAGCAGGCCGTTGTCGTCGGCGAGGTCGACGGCCACGTCCTTGGCGGCGACGCCGAGGGAATCCGCCGTGATGGCGGAGACCACGCGGCTCAGGGCCTTGGCGCTCACCCGGTTGCGTCCGTGGAAGGACTCGGGCTCGGTGTTCACGAGGACGAGCGCTTGCCCCGGACGGCGTCGGCGACCGACCGGAGGTCGAGCTTGCCGTCGAGCACGCGCGCGACGAGTGCGCCCACCGCCATGGCGGCGGCGACGAACACGAACGCCCAGAAGCCGAATACGATCCAGGTCAGCGCGAGGACGGCGCCGATGAAGATTCCTGCGACGGTGTGGTTCACAGGACTCGTGCTCCGGCTGCGTCATCCGTCACGACCACGGCGTTGTCGTCGTCGGAGGGGATGTGCACGTCGTTGACGGTCACGTTGACCTCGGTGACCTGCATGCCGACGAGGTTCTCGATGGCGTTGTAGATGGCGGCGCGCACGTTGTCGGCGACGGTCTGCAGCGGCTCGGGGTAGAGCGCGACGATGGAGATGTCGACGGCGACCTGGGTCTCGCCGACCTCGACCGAGATGCCCTGCGTGAGGTCGGTGTTGTTGAGGGCGTCGCGGATAGCGCCGATGGCACGGGCGGCGCCGCCGCCGAGAGCGAAGACACCCGGCACCTCGCGGGCTGCGATGCCGGCGACCTTGGCGATGACGCTGTCGACGATCACCGTGGTGCCCGTGCTGGAGGCATCGACGGCGACGGCGGGAACGGTGGGGTCGGCGGGGACGGACTTGGTGGTGGCGGTGGCCATGGTGTTCTCCTTTGATGTCGAATCTTCGATGTCGAATCCGGTTCGTAGCCGAATCGGGATCGGATCGTTCGCTGTTATGCGATAGTCATGGGTAAGACGAGTCGACTTCGCAATTCGTCACGCGAAATGGAAAAGTTTTTGTGAACGCCGCCCCACCCGGCCCGCGGATCGCCCTCGCGGATGCCTCCGACAGCACCCTGACCGCCCGAATCGTCGACGGAGACGTGGCGGCCTTCGAGGTGCTGGCCCGGCGGCACGGCGGTCTGATGCGGGCCTACGCCCAGCGGCTGCTCGGGTCCAACGCCGAGTCGGACGACGTCGTGCAGGACGCCTTCGTACTGGCCTGGCAGAAGATCGGCGACCTCGCCGACGGCGCATCGGTGCGGTCGTGGCTGATGCGGATCGTGACCACCAAGTCGATCGACCGTATCCGGGCGCGCAAGCAGCACGCCGACATCGACGACTGGGACGCGCCGACCCCGTCGAACCAGTCGCCCGAACACCGGGTCGAGGTCTCTCTGCAAATGGATGCGCTATCGTCGGCGCTTGCCCGGTTGCCAGAAAACCAGCGCCGGTGTTGGATCATGAAAGAGGTCGGCGGGTCGTCGTACGACGAGATCGCCGCAGATCTGGACGTTCCGGTATCCACCGTCCGCGGCCAGCTGGCGCGGGCGAGACAGACTCTGATGAGCGAGATGGAGGCGTGGCGATGACCGATCTTCCCCCCTCCGAACCCCGCGAGGATCTCGACGGACACACGATCGACGAGCTCGGCGAATACCTCGACCGCGGCCGCCAGCCGCGTGACGAGAGCATCGAGTCGTCGCCCGGGTGCCTCATCGCCCTCGATTCGCTCGAACGCCTGCGCGGTGCCGCCTGGGCGATGCTCGAGGTGGAGGCCGCATCCGAGCCGGAACGCGATTCCGCGTGGCTCGGCCGTGTGCTGGGCAACATCTCCAGAGAGGCGCGCGCCGGACGCGACATCCCGATCAGCCATCCCGACCCCGCCGTGGCCTTGACCGTGACCGAGGGGTCGGTCCGCGGCCTCATCCGGGCGGCCGGCGACGCCGACGGCAGGGCCCTGATCGGCGCCTGCACGCTCGACGGAGACGTGACCGTGCCGGGCGAACCGATCACGGTCGACGTCACCGCGTCCGTGGCGTGGGGCCGCAATCTCGCCGACGTGGCCGACGGCCTGCGCGCGGCGATCGGCGACGCGCTCGCCCGCCACACCGAGCTGACCATCGCGGCGATCAACGTGACGATCAGCGACGTCGTGTCGTCGCACCCCCGGGAGGGCCGCCGATGAGCGACGACGAACTCGCCCACGAACTGACCGGCCTGGTCGAGGGTACCCCCGGGGTGGTCGAGGTCTACCCGGCCGGTCCCGTGCTCGCCGGGCTGCTCGGCGACCGCCCGCGCGTGGCGGTCACGCGCTCGGGCGAGGGGCTGCGGGTCGAGGCGCTCATCTGCGTCGCCGGCGAGTTCGCCGTGCCCGCGACGCTGCGGGCCGTCGGAGACGTGATCACCGCCCGTCTCGCGGCATCCGGCACGGCCCCGGCCGACGCCAGCGTCGCGGTCAGAGCCAGCCGGATCCACTAGGAGCGGCCACCATGGCAGACCCGACCGACCTCGCGATCGTGCGATTCGAGGGATACGACGACTTCCACGCCTGGCTCGACGAGCACGAGGACGATTCGCCGGGACTCTGGCTGCTGATGTCGAAGAAGGGGGCGGCAGTCACCTCGGTCAGTTACGCCGACGCGGTCGAGGTGGCACTGCGCCACGGCTGGATCGACGGCCAGCGCCGCGGCCGCGACGAGCACAGTTTCCTGCAGCGGTTCACACCGCGCCGGGCGCAGAGCATCTGGTCGACGAGGAACGTGCGGGCCGTCGAGACACTGATAGCCGAGGGCCGGATGTCGCGCCGCGGGCTCGCGGAAGTGGAGCGGGCTCGGCTCGACGGCCGCTGGGAGCGGGCGTACGACGGTCCGAAGGACGCCCAGCCGCTGCCCGAGTTTCTCGCCGCGCTCGAGGCCAACCCGGCCGCCGCCGAGTTCTATACGACCCTCTCCAGCCAGAACCGGTTCGCGATCTATTTCCGCATCCACTCCGCGAAGCGCGAGGAGACGAAGGCCAAGCGCATCGCCGACTTCGTGGCGATGCTCGAGCGCGGCGAGAAGTTCTACTAGGCCGCCTGGGCGGCCGCGGTGACGCCGGAGATGACGGCGCCGAGCTTCGTCATGATCTCCTCGTCGTCGCGCGGGTGCTGCGGGGTGAAGCGGCCCGCGGAGTCGGCGATCGAGAGGGTGAGGTCGCCGAGCACGCTCGCGCCGGCGATGCCGAGGGCCTTGCGGGCCTCGTCCTGCGCCCAGATTCCGCCGAACTGTCCGTAGGCGCCGCCGATGACGGCGACGGGCTTGGCGACGATCGAGCCGACGCCGAACGGGCGCGACGACCAGTCGATGGCGTTCTTCAACACGGCGGGGATCGTGCCGTTGTGCTCGGGCGTGATCAGCAGCACCGCGTCGGCGGCGGCGATCGCGTCGCGCAGCTTGACGGCGGCCGCGGGAACGTGACCCTCGATGTCGATGTCCTCGTTATAGAACGGGATCTCGGCGAGGCCCTCGAACACCGTGACGGTGACGTCGGATGCCGCTGCGTCGACGGCCGCTTCGGCGAGGAGACGGTTCGAGGAGGCCGCGCGCAGGCTGCCGAGGAGAACGAGGATGGAGGTGTCAGACATGGATTCCGCTTTCTTCAGGTTCGAGGGCCGCACAGGCGACACTCGTTGTTAAACCGGCGCGCTGGTGAAAACTTCCCGCTGTCGGAAAATCCCCAGCCAGGGGCGCCCGCTAGCATCGGCTGATGAGCACCTTGATCGTCGGATACGCCCGCACCCCCTTCTCCAAGTTCACCGGGGCGTTCGCGTCGATACCGGCGACGACACTCGGCGCACACGCGATCACCGCGGCGCTCGCCCGTGCCGGCGTCGCCCCTGACGAGGTACAGCAGGTACTCGGCGGGCACGTGCTGCAGGCCGGAACCGGTCAGAATCCGGCACGCCAGGCCGCCGTCGAAGCCGGGATCCCGTTCAGCACCCCCGGCATGACGCTCAACGCCGTCTGCCCGTCGAGCATGGAGGCGGTCGCCTGGGGCTCGCGTCTCATCGACGCCGGCGAGGCCGACATCGTCGTCGCGTTCGGGCAGGAGTCGATGTCGCTCGCCCCGCACGCCTATCTCGGATCCCGCGCGGGCACGAAGTACGGCGCCATCGAGATGATCGACACGATGCAGGTCGACGGCCTGACCGACGCCGCCGAGAAGCGCTCGATGGGTGCGTCCACCGACGCCCGCAACGACGCGCTCGGCATCGACCGTGAGTCGCAGGACGCCTGGGCCGCCGGTTCGCACGCGCGTCTCGCCGCGTCGCGCGAATTCCTCGCCGGCGAGATCGAGCCCCTCGCGATCACCGACCGCAAGGGTGTGCGCATCGTCGCCGACGACGACGGTTTGCGCGCCGACACGACCGTCGAGTCGCTCGCCGGCCTGCGTCCGGCATTCGGGGACGGCACGATCACCGCGGGCAATTCTTCCCAGCTGACGGATGGCGCGGCCGCGGTCGTGCTGATGAGCGAGCGTCTCGCCGCCGAACGGGGTGTGCGCGGCATCGCGCGCGTCGTCTCCCACGCGTTCGTCGCCGGGCCCGACGTGTCGTTGCACGCGCAGCCCTCCGACGCGATCGCCGCCGCCCTCGCGAAGGCGGGCCGCGCGACCGCCGAGCTCGGCGCGGTCGAGATCAACGAGGCGTTCGCCGCGGTCGCCGTGCACTCGGTGCGCCAGCTCGGGGTGACCGGAGACATCGTGAACGCGCACGGCGGGGCGATCGCCCTCGGCCACCCGCTCGGCGCGTCGGGAGCACGCATCGTCGGGCACCTCGCCCGCCGCCTCGAGGCCCTCGGCTCCGGATCACTGGGCGCGGCCGGCATCTGCGGCGGTGGCGGCCAGGGCGCGGCGATCCTGCTCGAGGCCGTCTGATCCCGTCGGGTTGAGCCTGTCGAAACCCCGTCTTTCGCGCGTGTACCTGGATTTCGACAGGCTCAATCCGCCCTAGCGGCTGAAGTTGCCGCGGTAGTACTCGTAGACCCAGCCGACCAGCGCGATCAGCAGGATCGGCCCGCCCACGAGCGACAGCCACGGGCCCACCGCGACTCCGAGGAAGATGATCGCGAGTCCGGCCGCGAGCGTCACCGGCCACCAGCTCCACGGCGAATAGAACCCCTGCTCGGGGTCGCCGTCGTCGATGTTCGCGTCGGTGAGATCCTGCGGCAGCTCGCCGCCCTGCGCCTTGTGGGTGCGGCCGATGTAGAACGCGATCAGCCCCGACGCCGCGGCGGCGAGTAGCAGCCCCACCGACCCCGCCGGTTCGATGCCGGTCCCTTGCGGGTTGTAGAAGATCGCCCAGACCGAGTACACGACCGTCAGCAGCGCGAAGTACGCGGTGAGAATCCAGAACAGTTTCGAATTAGCGCCCACAGAAACGCCCCTAGTCGACAGTGAAAAGGCCCTCGTTCGTCGAGGTTGAGGCCATTCAAGACCCGCCCGTGCGCCACCGCAAGGGCAACGCGCGGATAGATTGGCACCCATGACCGACCACACCGCCTTCGCCGCGCTCGGCGACGAGTCCTTCGTCTCCCTCACCACGTTCCGCAAGAGCGGCGTCGCCGTCTCCACTCCGGTGTGGGTCGCGCGCGACGGTGATGCGCTCGTCGTCACCACTCCGCAGGAGAGCGGCAAGGTGAAGCGGCTGCGGAACAGCGGCCGGGTCGAGCTGCGGCCGTGCAGCCGGATGGGCAAGGTCGCCGACGGCGCGGTGCCCGTGGCCGGGGTCGCCACCATCCACGCGGACGCTGCCACACGCGATCGTCTGACCGGCGTCATCCGCAGAAAATACGGACTGGAATACCGAGTCATGACCTTCGTGGAATCGGTCGTGGCGAAGCGCACCAAAGAGCGGGTCATCCTGCGGATCACCGCCGCCTGACCGGCACCAATCCCGGCGACGCGGCGCTCCGAATACCTGCTGACACGAGAGGCAGGAACACGGCGCATGGAGGCACACTCAGCGGGGTCGTCGGTCTACGGACTGGCGCGCGCGCACACCGGCATCAGCTGGGACGTCGCGTTGCAGACGCCGCCGCCCGCGTTCTACCCGTCGTTCGGGCCGCTGCCCGCCGTCGTCGGCGTGCAGAACCAGCCGAACACCTGGGACCGGGTGGGTTACTCCCGCACGCTGCTGCTCTCTGACGGCAGCAGCGTCGTCGAGACGATCACCGACTCCGAGCGCGGGGCGAGCTTCGGCTACGACCTCACTGACTTCACCAAACTCTTCGGCAACCTCGTCTCGGGTGCCCGCGCCGAGTGGACCTTCGTCTCCGAGCGGTCGGCGACGCTGATCACCTGGTCGTACGTGTTCCACGCCCGGCCCGGCCGCGGCTGGCTGGTGCGCGCCATCGTCGCGCTGTTCTGGGCCCGGTACATGCGCCGCGTCCTGCCGCGCATCATCGCCGAGATCGAGGCGGTCAACGCACGATCCGCCCACGATCCAGCCGAACGACACGATCCGCTCGCGTCATAACCTCGGGGTCGTGGGTGGCGTGTACGACACCGGCGCCGCGTCGCGCCTCGGCGTCGATCGCGCGGGCGATGAGCTCGTGCGCCTCGTCGTCGAGTCCGGCCGTCGGTTCGTCGAGCAACACGACGTCGGCGCGTTGGGCGAGCCCCTGCGCCACCAGGACCCGCTGCCTCTGACCGCCGGATAGCGCGTGGAACGGCCGGCGCTCGAGGCCCTCGAGGCCCAGCGCCGCGATGCTCTCGCGCACGATTTCGCGGTCGGCGCGACCGAGCGGGCGCCACAGCGGCCGGCCCGCCCAGCGCCCCATCGTCACCGCGTCCAGCACCGTGAGCGGCAGACCGTCGGGTGCGCTGCTGCGCTGCACGACGTAGGCCACCCGCGTCGCCGCGGCCCGCGCGACCGAGCCCGCGCTCGTGCGGTGGGTGCCGGCGAGCGCGCCGAGCAGGGTCGATTTGCCCGAGCCGTTCGCCCCGGCGAGCGCCACGATCTCGCCGCGGACCACCGCGAGCGAGACGTCGCACAGCGCCGTCGTCCCGTCGTGTTCGGCGGAGATCCCGTGGGCGTCGAGCAGCGGCAGGGCGGGGGTGGTCAGAGTCGTCGGCACACGATAACCGTACCTTAATGATTACGATTCTCATGTAGAGTCACCTGCCATGACCTGGCTCACCGATCCGTTCTCGACGGAATTCATGCTGCGCGCACTCGGCGGCGGCACCCTCGTCGCCGCGATCTGCGCGGTCGTCGGAACCTGGGTCGTCATCCGCGGCATGGCGTTCCTCGGCGAGGCCATGGCCCACGGGATGCTCCCCGGCGTCGCCGCCGCGAGCCTGCTGGGCCTGCCCGCGATCGTCGGCGCAACCGTGAGCGCCGCCGTGATGAGCGTCGGCGTCAGCCTGGTGACCCGCCGCGGGCGCCTCTCGAACGACACCGGCATCGGGCTGCTCTTCGTCGGCATGCTCGCCCTCGGCGTGATCATCGTGTCGCACTCGGACAGCTTCGCCGTCGACCTCACCGCCATCCTCTTCGGCGACATCCTCGCCATCGCCGGAGCCGACATCGCACTGCTCGCCGTGGCGCTCGGCGTCACGCTGCTGGTCGCCGCGCTCTTCCACCGTTCGTTCGTCGCGCTCGCCTTCGACTCCCGCGTCGCGGCGACCATGGGGCTCCGGCCCCGGCTCGCCGCGGCCCTGCTCACCGCCCTCGTCACCCTCGCGGTCGTGGCGTCGTACGGCGCGGTCGGCTCGCTGCTCGTCGTCGGCCTGCTTCTCGCCCCGGCCGTCGCCGCCCGGCACTGGGCCGCACGTATCCCCGGCATCATGCTCCTCGCCGCGGCGATCGGCAGCCTCGCGGTGGTGACCGGCCTGCTCGTCTCCTGGCACGCGGGAACCGCAGCCGGGGCGTCCATCGCCGCCGTCTCCATCGCCCTCGCGGGCCTCTCCGCCCTCGCCCGCCGTCTCCCCGTCCCGTTCCAGAAAGCCCCCCGTGCCACCACGCAGTAGACCCCTCGCCACCGCCGCCCTCGCCCTCGTGGGCCTGACCGCCTGCGCGGCAATTCCCGAACCCGTGGATGCCGCGGCCGACGCCCACGGCTACGTCGAGGGCGCGACCGAGGCCACCGAACCGCAGCTCACGCTCGCGACCATCGACGCCGCGGGCACGCTCGCGCTGCTCGACCTCCTCGACGAGACCACGACCCCCGTCGCCGTCATCGAGGGCGCGACGGCGGTCTCCACCGACGGCCGCTTCGTCTTCGCCTCCTCGGCCTCCGCCGCCGGCTCGGGCGACCTCACGATCGTCGACACCGGCGTCTGGACGGTCGACCACCAGGACCACTCCCACTACTACCGCGCCGAGCCGCGGGTGGTCGGCGCGCTCGAGGGGGCGGGTGCGGCCGTCGTGACCGGCGGCGGTTCGACCGTCGCCGTCACCTCCCCCGACGGCGGCGCGGTGCTGCTCGACCACGCGGCCCTGGGCACCGGCGAGATCGAGCGGGTCGGCGAGATCGCCGGCGCGACGGTCGCGGCCCCGGTCGGGTCGGCGGTGCTCGCGGGGATCGGCGACACCGCTGTGGTCGCGACGCCGACGGGCGAGACCACGGCCGAGGCGGCCTGCCCCGACCCGGCCGGCTCGATCGGCACCCGCGTCGGCACGGTGATCGGCTGCGCCGACGGCGCGGTGCTCGCGACGTCCGACGCCGACGGCACCGTCACGCTCGAACACACCCCCTACCCGCGGGCGGTCGCGACAGGTGACCGGGCGGTCGAGTTCCGCGGCCGCGCGGGGCGCCCGACCGTCGCCGCCGTCGCCGGCAGCACCGGCGCGTGGCTGCTCGACACCCGCGAGCGCAGCTGGACGCTGCTGCCCACCGAGGTGCCGCTGCTGCTCGTCGCGGCCGCGGACGACAGCGACGGCAGAATCGTGGCGCTGGCCGCCGACGGGCGCGTGCTCGTGCTCGACCCGACGACCGGCGCGACCGTCGCCGCCACCGCGCCCCTGCTCGCGGCGACGGTGGCCGACCCCGCACTGCTCGCCGGCGTCGAGCTCTCCGTCGACGCGAACCGCGCCTACGTCAACGCTCCGGCCGAGGGTGTCGTCTACGAGCTCGACTACGCCGACTCCGCGCGGGTCGCCCGAACCTTCCCGGTGCCCGGCTCCCCCGTGTTCGTCGCCGAAACGGGACGCTGACGTGAAGAGGATCGCCGCCGTCGCCCTCGCCGCCCTCCTGCTCGCCGGGTGCGCGCCCACCCAGCCCGCCCGACCCCTGGTCGTCGTGACCACGAACATCCTCGGCGACGTCGTCGGCGAGATCGTCGGCGACGAGGCCGAGGTCATGGTGCTGATGAAGCCGAACGCCGACCCGCACTCGTTCGAGATCTCCGCACGGCAGGCCGCCCGCATCCTCGACGCCGACCTCGTCGTCTCCAACGGGCTCGGGCTGGAAGAAGGGCTGCAGCAGCACCTCGACGCGGCCGCAACCGCGGGCGTGCCGTCGCTCGTCGCCGGCGACGTCATCGACACGCTCGCGTACACGGCGGGCGACGCCGAGGGCGCGGTCGACTCCCACTTCTGGACCGATCCGGGCCGGGTGATGGATGTCGCGGCCGCCGTTTCCCGGGCCGTCGACGAGAACGTGGCCGACGCGGATTCCGCCAGAATCGCCGCGAACACCGACGCCTACCTCGCCGAGCTGCGCGACCTGGACGCCGAGATGACCGCCGCGTTCGCCGTCATCCCGGCCGCGCAGCGCAACCTCGTGACGAACCACCACGTGTTCGGCTATCTCGCCGACCGCTACGGGTTCACCGTGGTCGGCGCGGTGATCCCGGGCGGCAGCACCCTCGCCGCCCCGAGCGCCTCCGATCTGCGCGACCTCGTCGACGCGATCACCGACGCTGGGGTCCCCACGATCTTCGCCGAGTCGTCGCAACCCGACCGGCTCGTGCGAGTGCTCGCCGACGAGGCGGGAATCGACGTGTCGGTCGTCGAACTGTTCACCGAGTCCCTCACCGAACCGGGCGAGGGCGCCGACACCTACCTGACCATGATGCGCACGAATACGGAGCGCATCGCCACCGGCCTCTCGCCCTGACCGGCGACGCCACCACACAGAGAGAAACAATGAACACCACGCACTACCGACGGATTTCCGTCGTGGCCCTAGCCGCGGCATCCGCCATCGCTCTCAGCTCCTGCGCCACGACGACGGCCACCGAGACCGTGGCCGAGTCGCCCGCGGCGTCATCGTCCCGGGTCGCGGTCACCTACGACGGCGGCATCCTCGTGCTCGACGGCACCAGCCTCGAAGTCGAGGGCGACCTGCCGCTCGACGGCTACAACCGGGTCAACCCCGGCGGCGACGGCAGCAGCGTCTACGTCTCGACCGAGGGCGGGTTCCGCGTGCTCGACACCGCGGCCGCCGAGCTGACCGACCTGGTCTTCCCGGCGCTGACCCCGGGCCACGCCGTCTTGCACGGCGACCAAACCATCCTGTTCGACGACGGCACCGGCGACATCACGGTGTTCGAGAGCGCGGCGCTGCTCGACGCGGGCGACGAACTGCCCGAGGTCGAGACGGTCGAGTCGGAGGCCGCCCACCACGGCGTCGCCATCGAACTCGAGGACGGCAGGCTGCTCTCGACCCTGGGCGATGCGGAAGGCCGCACCGGCGTGCGTGTGCTCGACGCGGCGCGCGAGGAGACCGACCGGGCGGAGGACTGCCCCGGCGTGCACGGCGAGGGCACCACGAAGAACGAGGTGGCCGTCTTCGGCTGCAACGACGGCGTTCTCGTCTACGACGGCGAATTCACCAAGGTGGCCTCGCCCGACGCCTACGGCCGCATCGGCAACCAGTTCACGACCGAGACCTCGACGGTCGCGCTCGGCGACTACAACTCGGATCCCGACGCCGAGGGCTACCTGCTCTCCGCCGTGTCGTTGATCGACACCGTGGCGAAGACCATCCAGGTGGTCGACCTGCCCGTGGGCGTCGAGTACACGTTCCGAGACCTCGCGCGCGGCCCCGGCGACGAGGGCGTGATCCTCGGCACCGACGGGTCGCTGCACGTCATCGACGTGGAGACCGGCGAGATCACCACGTCGTACCCGGTGATCGGCGCGTGGGAGGGACCGGCCGAGTGGCAGGACTCGCACCCCGCGCTCAAGGTGCTCGGCGACGTCGCGTACGTGACCGAGCCCGCGACCGATTCGGTCTTCGCCGTCGACCTGGGCTCGGGCGACGTGCTCGCCTCCGCGGAGCTGCCCGCGACGCCGAACGAACTGGCCGTCGTCGCGTCCGAGTAGCACGGTGACCGGGGGCGCGGCGTGGCCGTGCCCCCGGTTGCAGGCTAGCGTTGCAGCATGACCGCGAGCGCAAAGACCCCGGACGAGCGCCGCGAGCGCGCCGAAGAAGCGGTCAAGGCCGTCAACGCCGGTGCCAACCCGGGCGAGGAAGCGCTGACCCTCGCCAACGAGTACTCCGACGAGCTGACCGACCGTGCGAAAGCTTTTATCGGCCGGTTGCTGCGGCGGCGCTAGCCCCGGTCGGCAACTGATCCGCCGGCGCTATCCCAGGTCCGCGCGCAGGTCCTCGATCTCGGCCCGCACGGCGGCGCCCATCAGCTTCTGCCCGACCGGAGTGGGGTGCACGCCGTCCTTCGTCAGGCCGGCGATGAACGAGCCGCCGTCACGGAGCCCGGCAGCGGCGTCGAACCAGGTCCAGCCGTGGCGCTCGGCCAAGGCCTTGGCGTCGACGTTGAACTGGGTGGCGCGTTCGGGCGCGGCGTTGATCGGCGGGATGGCGAGCACGAGCACGTTCTCGGCACCGACGGTGTCCGCGATGGCGACCATGTTCTCGAGGGAACCCTGACGGTCCTCCTCGCGCAGCACGTCGTTGGTCCCGGCGAGCATCACGAGCAGGTCGGCGGAGACCGGAGCGACGCCGTTGCGCATGTCGAGGGTGCGCGCACCCGCCACCGCCCAGCCGCCCGCGAACACGATGTCGTCGTCGACCGTCGACGCGAGCCAGGAGTCCGCCGAATAGGTGCCCGTGGTGAAGCCCTCGTTGAAACCGGTCACCACCGCGGTGATCGAGTCGCCGACGACGGCGATGCTCACGGGGTCGTCGTCGGAGGCCGTGGCCGACGGTGCGGGCGACGCCGTGGCGGTCGGGGTCGGGGTCGCCGTCGAGCCGTCGCCGAGGATGCCCGCGCTGACCGAGCCGGCCGAACATCCGCCGAGGGTGAGCGCGGTGACACCCGCGAGAAGGAGACCACCGAGAAAACGCATTGGATCACCCTAAATGATCGAGATGACCGGGTCTCCCAGAATCGGAGGAACGCTCGTCACTTACCCAGCAAATCGAGCGGATGGGTCACCCGCCACCAGCCGCCCGGGCCCTCGATCGGCTCCTTCACCACGAGCGGCACCGTCGCCGTGCGGGCGCCCGCCACGTAGCTGATGGTGCCGGCCGCGGCATCCTCGTCACCGAGTTCGACCGGGGTGGTCGTCATCTCCATGGTGATGGGGGTGTCGGACCAGGTGAGCAGCGCGGCGGTGCCGGTCGCCTCGACGTAGCCGGCGGAATCCCACGGCGTTGCGAGGAGCCCGAGTTTGTCGCCCTCTTCGACCAGCGGAACGGTGTGGAAACCGGACTTGATGCTGGTGATCCAGTCGACGGCGCCCTCGCCCAAGCTGAAGCGGTCACGGCCGCCGAGAATGACGCCGACGATCGACAGCGGGTTCTCGAGCCCGGGGACCTCGACCGTCGCCGAGAAGAGCAGCGTCGCGCCGGACTCCTCGAGGTTGCCGGTCTTGAGGCCGGTGATGCCGCTGCGGCCGAGCACGGTGTTGGTGTTCGGCTCGGGGTTCATGCCGGGGACGACGAAGCTGCCCATCGCGACGATCTCCGCGATCACGGGGGTGGCGATGGCGAGCTTGCCGATCGCGACCAGGTCGGCGGCGGTGCTGGCGTTGCGGGGGTCGATGCCGGTGGGTTCCACGAACGTCGTGTCGGTCAGGCCGTTGGCGGCCAGCCAGGCGCGCGTCGCCGAGAGGAAGCGTGCCTGCGACCCGTACGCCCAGGTGGAGAGCAGCTCGGCGTAGTTGCTGGCGGACGCCACGAGCATCAGTTCGATGGCGTCGTGCTGGGTGAGGGACTGTCCGACTTTCATCCCCTGGACCGTCGCGCCGAGCAGGAAGTACTTGTCGTAGAGGTCCTCGTCGGTCGCGCTGAGGGTGAGGATCGGCCCGTCTTCGCCGGCGCCCAGCGGCTTCGCCTGCAGCACCACCAACGTCGTGATGATCTTGCTGATGCTCGCCATCGGCAGTTCGCCGAGGTCGCCGTTGACGGCGAGCAGGCCGTCGGTGCCGAGCGTGGCCGGGAACTCCTCGGCGCCGGTGACGCTGATCGCGCTCGCGAGACCCGGGGGAACGGAGAGGTCGACCGGGCCGGGCTGCTCGAACGCCGGCTCGCGCACCGCGCCGGTCGGACCGTCGACCGGGGCGAGGAGCACGAGTGGGAGGTAGGTCGAGATGGATGCCGCGACCACTACGAGCGCGATGACGCCGGCGACGATGCGCCGACGTCGCCGGCGGCGCCTCTCGGCGACGGCGTCGGGGTGCGACGGATCGCGTGGCGGTTCCTGTGCCCGCACGAGCATCTCGCGCAGATCGCTGAATTCGTCGGAGCTCATCGGGTGCGACGCGCGGTGCGACGCGGCGTGCTCAGTGAGGTGCGACGCGACGCGGGGCGCCCGCTCACGCGGCGCAGTTGAGCGATAGTCGAGAATTCCGGCATGTGCCCATGCTAGGCACGTGGCGTCCGCGCGTCCAGCATCAACCGGGGAGCGGCTGCCGCGTCATCCGGCCGAGCCCTTCTTGATGCGCTTTTTGACCGCCCGCTCGGTCAGCACCGAGAGGTAGTCGTGCACGGGGCGGCCGGCCAGACCGGCGAACTCCTCGCGCACGAGAGCCTCGATCTCAGGCTGGGCGACGGTCGGATTCTTCTCGACCAGGCGCCCGGTGACCTGTTGGATGATGTCTTCGTCGCTCACATCGGTCGTCATACCCCGAGCATGGCTCCGGTTCTGCTCGCGGTCAACGTCGGCCTGCGATTCACAGCCACTGTTAACCGGCCTGCTCGAAAACAAACATGATGAATCTTTTTCTGGTCTAGCGACTTGTCAACATGTAGCTTGGCCCCAGACGCGTCGAACTCACCCGACGATCGGCGCGCGAATGACGGAACAGTACGAACGACATCGGGACCCGAGATCCACCCACCCGACCAGTTCACCACCCTTGCTGACTGGATGTGCAATGACGACTACCGCGTACCTGGCGACCCTGGAAGAAACCACGGTCTGGGACACTCTCGACGACACCCTAGTGTTGTTCCTCACGCGCGGGATGATCCCGCCCGCCTGCCTGACGGACCCCGAGGTCATCGGCCTCGCGCCCGCATCGGGCAGCTGGTGCCTGACGCTCTGGGACGAGGCCGCCCAACGGGCGTTCTACAGCCGCTCCACCTCGAGCTCGTCGATCATGTGCGAGTCCGACGCGGCGCGGTATCTCGAGGACGGGTTCCCCTTCTAGACCCGCCGCACCGGGCTTGCGGCACCGGGCCTCACGCTTGCGGCACCAGCGCCGAGACCTCGGCGGCCGCCGCCTGGAGCGCGTCGATCGTCTGGCGCACCCCCGGCACGGCGAGCAGCGACCCGGTCGACACCGCCGAGACCACGCGGTGCGACCGCGGCGCGAGGTCTTTCAGGAACAGCCCGGGATCGGGCCGCGCCGCCGTGAGCATCAGGTCGGTGACGAGCGCCACCCCGAGCCCCGCCGAGGCGAGGCCCTGCAGCGCGATGTAGTCGTCGGTCTCGAACGCCACGTCGGGCCGGAAGCCCGAGCGCTCGCACGCGTCGAGCAGGTTGCCGCGGCACTCGGGGCAGCCCGCGATCCAGCGGGATTCGCGCAGGTTCTCGAGCGTCACCCATGGCTCGCCGGCCGCGGGGTGGTCGGCGGGCATCGCCACGCGCACGCGCTCGTCGAGCAGTCCCGTCACGACCTCGTCGGGCTGCAGGGGGAAACGGGGCCCGTCGACGGTGCCGTCGGTGGCGTACTCGAAGATCACGGCGATGTCGCTCTCGCCACTACGCAACAACTCGAGCGCCTTGGGCGGCTCGGCCTCGATCAGCGTGAAGGACACCCCGGGGTGTGCCCGGCCGACGCTGCCGAGAGCGCGCGGAAGGATCGTCGCCGCCGCGCTCGGGAAGCAGGAGATGCGCACGCGCCCCGACCGCAGCCCGGCGACGGCGTCGACCTCGGCCTCGGCGAGCGCGACCGACGCGAGTACGCTCGCCCCGTGCCGCACCAGCACTTCGCCCGCGGCCGTGAGACGCACGCCGGAGCGGGTGCGCACGAGCAGCGGGGTCTCGAGCTGCCGCTCGAGCAACTGGATCTGCTGCGTGACCGCGGACTGTGAGTAACCGAGCTCGCGCGCCGCCGCCGACATGGAGCCGTGCACGTTGAGGGCCTGCAGCAGGCGGAGGTGCTTGATCTCGATCATCCTCGAACTATAAGCCCAGCTTCTATCTCACTTCTACATTTGGCCATTGTGTGATCACCTCGCCGCTGGGAGCGTTGACGCATGCCCGCTGCCATCGCCACCCCGTCGCCCGCCTGGCGTCGTCTCGCGCTGCGGACCCTGGCGGACGACGAACACGCGACGCCGGAGTCGCCGCTCGTGCGGTTCCCGCTGCCGTCGGCGTGGGGCATCGACCTCTATCTCAAGGACGAGTCCGCCCTGCCGAGCGGGTCGCTCAAACACCGGCTCGCCCGGTCCTTGCTGGTCCACGGCCTCGTCAACGGGCAGATCACCGGGCACACGACTCTCGTCGACGCCTCGAGCGGCTCCACCGCCGTTTCCGAAGCGTGGTTCGCCCGCCTGCTCGGCCTGCCGTTCGTCGCCGTCGTGCCCGCGGGCGTCTCGGTCGAGAAGGTGCGGCTGATCGAGTCGTTCGGCGGCACCGTGCGTTTCGCCGCCGACCCGTGCGCCGTCTCGGCACTGGCCGCAGAGCTCGGCGCTCAGCGCGGCTGGTACTTCCTCGACCAGTTCTCCCTCGCCTCGACCGCGACCGACTGGCGCCGCGGCAACGTCGCGGAGGCCCTCTTTACGCAGCTCGCCGGCGAGCGCCACCCCGAACCGCGCTGGATCGTCGTCGGCGCGGGCACCGGCGGCACGAGCGCGACCGTCGGACGCTACTGCCGCTACACCGCGCGCGAGACCCGGCTGGCCGTGGTCGACCCCGAGAATTCCGCCTACTTCGAGGCGTGGCGTACAGGGCGGGCGGATGTCGCGGCCGGCGGATCCCGCATCGAGGGCATCGGGCGGCCGACGGTGGAGAAGTCGTTCGTCGCCGACACCATCGACGAGATGATCCCCGTGGATGACGCGCACTCCGTCGCGGCGATGCAACTGCTCGCCGCGACCACCGGTATCGCCGCCGGGCCGTCGACCGGCACGAACCTGGCCGGGGCGCTGCTGGTCATCGAGCGGATGCTCCGCGCCGGCGAGACCGGCAGCGTGGTGACGCTGATCTGCGACTCGGGCGACCGCTACGCCGGAACGTTCTACAGCGAGCCCTGGCTGCGGGAGGCCCGCATCGATCCGGGCGAGGCCGGCCGCGGCATCCGGAGTTTTCTCGCCGGCAGCGCGCTGCACCACGTCGCCTGAGCGACCGGCGGCTTGAGCCTGCCGCCGCCCACAGATCCCCGTTTTCGGTGCCACGCTGAGGCGGCATACCGAAATCGCACCTATCGCCGGGGTGGGTGTGCGGCGCTCAGCGTCGTCGCGCACGCGGAGGTTTGTCGCGGGTCCGCGGAGGTTTGTCGCGCACGCGGGTGTTCGTACCCGCGCGTGCGCCACACAGCACCGCGCGATGCGAGCGCGATGGGATTTCGACCCGCTCAGGCCACGTCGATGACGAAGGTCAGCAGCGTCAGCTCGCGTCCGCCGCTCACGAAGGTCGTCTCGCGCTCGGTCGCGCGGCTGAAGCCGAGCTTGTAGTACAGGGCGTGCGCGCCGAGCATGTCGGGGCCGCTGTTCATCACCACGCGCGCCAGGCCGCGCTGCCGGGCGAGGTCGATGACGAAGGTCGTGAGCGCGGCGCCGATGCCGCGCCCCCTGGCCGTCGGGGCCGTGGCGAGCAGGCGGAAGTACAGCTCCTCCCCCGGCCCGATCCGGCCCTCCTGGTCGAAGCCGTCGCGCAGCACCGCGACGGTGCCGACGAAGTCGCCCGCGGCGTCGACGGCCACGTAGACCTCGAATTCGCCGATCAGGTGCTCGGGATGCCGCAGCTGTGCCGCGTAGTCCGGGGGCAGATCGTCGTAGTCGTGCGAATACGCGGCGTAGGTGAGTTCGCCGACGCGCGCCAACTCGTCGGGCGACGCGAGACGGATCTGCAGAGCGGGTGTCGCGGAGGCGGCATCCGGAGTCTCATCGATACCCACGCTCATGATGCTGCCGCTCCGATTCCCGGCCACCGACCGGGTGCCGAATCCGAGGTTATCGCGGAAGGCGTCGCCCGCGCATGACCGCGCAGCGACGCCTTCCGGTGCGACCGCTACGCCTTCTCGTCCGGCAGGTCGTCGATGCCGAGCGCAACCGCGTTGGCACGCAGCTGGCGCATCGACGGCGCGATGATCGCGGCCAGGATCGCGAGCACGGCGACGCCGGCGCAGTCCCAGAATCCGATGGTGAAGGCGTCGTCCGTCGGCAGGCCCTGCGGGGTGCTGTGGGAGGTGATCAGGGCCGCGATCACGGCGGTTCCGATGCTGCTGCCGATGGTGCGGGCGATGGTGTTGACGCTGATCGCCTCACCGGTCTGCGTGATCGGCACGCTCTCGATGATGGCGTTCGAGGTGGCCGCGAGGGCGAGTCCGATGCCGGCACCGGTGAGCACACCCGAGAGCAGTACCTGCCAGATCTCGCCGTGGCCGATGGCCGGCAGCACGAACGCCGCCGTGACGAAGGCACCGCCGAGCAGCATCGGCAGCTTCGGGCCGAACTTGCGCACGAGCATGCCCGACAGCGGTCCGAAGACGACCATCATCACGACGGTCGGCAGCAGGAACAGGCCGGCCTCCGAGACGGACTTGCCGAAGCCGTAGCCGGTCGCAGCGGGGAGCTGCAGCAGGGTCGGAACGAGCACGAACGTGCCGAACATCGCGAAACCGAAGACGAGGGCGACGACGTGCGCGGTCCACACGCCGCGGAGCTTCATCAGACGCATGTCGATCAGCGGCGAGGCGACGCGCAGCTCGACGAGAACGAAGACCACGAGCGTGACGGCGCCGAGTGCCAGCAGTCCGATGGTCTCGACCGAGCCCCAGCCCCAGTTCTCGCCCTCGCTGATGGCGAGGAGGATCGAGACGAGCGAGACGGCGAGGATGACGGCACCGAGAACGTCGAGGCGTCCGGGGGTCTTCACCGACGACTCCGGCATGCCGAAGATCACGCCGACGAGGGCCACGACCACGAGCACCGCGGGCAGCCAGAACAGCCAGTGCCACGACAGGTTCTCGACGATCGGGCCGGCCGCGACGATACCGACGCCGGCGCCGACACCGAAGATGGCGGAGAGCAGGCCGATGGTCACGCCGACCTTCTCGCGCGGAAGCTCGTCACGCACGACGCCGATCGACAGCGGCATGATCGCGCCGGCCGCACCCTGCAGGGCGCGGGCGATGATCAGCACGCCGAGGTTCGGGGCGAGGGCGGCGAGCACGGTGCCGACGAGCAGCAGCGAGAGCACCACGATGAGCATGCGGCGCTTGCCGACCATGTCGCCGAGGCGTCCGAGCACGGGAGTGAGCACCGCGGCGGACAGCAGGTACGCGGTCAGCACCCAGGAGGCGTCGCTGGTCGAGACGCCGAGGTCCTGGCCGATGGTCGCGAGCGCGGGGGCGACGAGCGACTGGAGTACGGCGAACGACAGTCCGCCCAGCGACAGGTAGAGCACGATGAGCGTGCTGTTGGGACGACGGCCGTCGGCCGTGTGGATGGAACCCGTCTGGGGTTCCACGATCGTTCGTGACATGACTCTCCGCTGGCTTGTAAACATCTGTTGACTTATGAATAGTAGCCATTGGTTGCCATAAGTCAATGATTGTTTACATAGCGGATGACGCGGGGTACCGTGACGGGAGGACAAACACGAAGGATGCCAATGACGACACCCGTTCCCACGGCTGCGCAGTCGGCCGGTTCCCCCGCCGCACCGGCCGGCCCGCCCAAGTCCCGCGACGCCGACAACACCCGCCGCCTCCTGCTCGCCGCCGCGCGCCGTCGGTTCGCCCACGACGGGTACACCGCCACGACGGTGCGCACCATCGCGACGGACGCGGGAGTGAACACGGCGCTGATCAACCGCTACTTCGACTCGAAGGAGGGACTGTTCGAGGCCTGCATCCGCAACGTCGGCGAGCAGCTCGAGCGGCCGGCGGGCGGGCGCACCGTCGAGCAGACCGTGGCCAGGATGATCGAACAGCTGACCGGCCCCGACACCGGCGAGCGCTCGCTACAGCTGATGCTCCTCATGCGGTCGTCGGGCGACGAGCACGCCGACCTGATCCGGCAGAACATCCTCCGCTCGTTCGCGGAGGGCATCGCGCGCATCGCCGGCTGGAGCCCCGACCGCCCCGACGACGGCCAGCTGCTGCTGCGCGCCCAGCTCGCGGTGGCGACCGCGCTCGGCATCACGATGCTGCGCAACTCGTCGGGGTTCGAGCCGCTCGCGGGCGCGACCACCGAAGACCTCGCGGCCGCGCTGGCCCCGAGCCTGACGACGCTGATCGGTGGCGAATAGGAGAGGAACCCCGAGAACTCAGTCGACCGGGCTCACCAGGCAGAACGGGTGCCCCGCGGGGTCGAGGTAGACGCGGAACGTCTCCTTCTCCGAACCGGTGCGCGTGGCACCCAGCGAGAGAACGCCGGCTTCTGCGGCATCCAGATCATCGACCTTGATGTCGAGGTGCAGCTGCTGGGGCACGAGCTGCCCCGGCCACTGCGGCGGGGTGTAGTTCTCGACGCCCTGGAACGCGAGCAGCGGGCGGCCGCCGGGTCCGATGATCTCGACCCAGCCCGGGTCGTCGGAGGCGATGCGCATGCCCAGCACTTCGCCGTAGAACTCGGCGAGGGCGCGGGGATCGGGGCAGTCGAGGACGATGGATTCGAGGGTTCCGATCATCGCTGCAGTGTACGGCCGGACCGCCCGACGGCGACAGGGGTCAGGACGCCCCGAGCGCCAACCGCTGGCTGCGCCAGAGCGCGTAGAGCGACCACGGGTCGTCGACACCCGACCGCAGGACCTCGATGTGGGCGAGCAGCGCGTCGTGGCTGCCGAACCACTCGGACCGCGGAGACAGCCGGTGCGCCGCGAACTGCGCGTGCCGCCGCTGCTCGAGCGTGCGGTCGCCGCGCTCGAAGGCGAGCACCTCGTCGTAGCGCAGAGCCGCGAACCGCTGCCGCGGGTTGCTGGACGTACCGATCTTGATGCGGTCGCCGAAGCGCAGGTAGTAGACGACGTCGACCCGGGCCGCGAGGGCGTCGTCGGGGTCGGGAACTTCGCCGACCTTCCACTCGCAGACCGCGCACAGCCAGCCGGAGGGGTAGTGCAGCCCGAGCCGGGAACCGCAGGCGAGACAGGGCGAGGGCAGGATGTCGGTGACCCCCACGTCGCCGGCGACCCAGTCGTGGGCCTCCAAGAGGTGGGCGGCGCAGAGGTCGAGCGGAGCACCGGGAGCCACGCTGGCGGCGCAGCACTGCCCGGCGTCGTCGACGATCAGACACCTGTTCACGGCGGTCAGGCTACGCCCGACCGCCGACAGCGGGTGGTTAGCGGCGGCCCAGACGGCGTTCGCCGTTGGCGCCCGTGGCGTACGGCAGCTCGAAGTGCGTGTACAGCTCGGGCTCGAGGCCGGCCTCGAGTTCGCCGTCGGTGCCGATGAACGGCGACTCCTTGACCTGCTTCTTGGAGTACAGCACCTTGAGGTGCTTGGGAGCGACGACGGCGCCCTTCAGCGGCGCGAAGACGAGCTTCTGCCCGCCGAGCATTCCGATGTGCACGGCCGCGAAGGCGGCCTCGTCGGTCGCGGTGTCGAAGTAGATACTCTCGAGCGTGCCGATCTTGACCCCCGAGAAGTCCACGACGGGCAGACCGATCCAGTCGCGCACGTTTTCCGCTTCGAACATGAGATGCCTTCCTCGGCCGGAAGTCTTCCGTCCCCTATGGGGGCAACGTTAGCGGGTGGATGCCGCGGCAACCTGAGCACGGACGACCAGGGCCGCACGGAACGACGCCGCCGTCAAGGCCGAGTGCAGAAATAGTTTTCAGGTTGGTCGTGGATGATCATGGGTGCCGGGCGCGACTCAGCGCTCAACCCGACGAAAGCGACAGACCCGATGTTCCGCCTGCTCAAGTACGCCCCCGCCGCCATTGCCCTCGTGTCGAAGTTCGTCAAGAGCCCGAGCGGCCAGCGCGCGATCGCCAAGGTGCGCGCGCAGGTCGCTGCCCGCCGCGGCCGCGGCACCACCCCCGCGAACTGACCCCGGCGCTCACCCGCGAGCTGACCCGAACCCGGTTGCCGCAAATCGACCGGTTTCAGGCGTCGATGGGTCGATTCGCGGCATCCCGCGACGCGTGCAGCGCGAACGGCGGCGCCTCCGCGCCCTCGACCGGCGCGGCCGGGTCCTGACCGATGTCGACGATGCGGTTGCCCGCGTCGACGTGCACGACGACCGGCGAGAACTCCAGCGCCTCATCCCGCGTCATCTGCGCGTAGGTGATGAGGATCACGGTGTCGCCGATCAGCGCCTTGTGAGCGGCCGCCCCGTTCACGCCGATCACCCCCGATCCCCGTTCGCCGGCGATCAGGTAGGTCTCGAACCGCTCCCCGTTGTCGACGTCGACGACGCTCACCTGTTGCCCGGGCAGCATCTCCGCGGCGTCGAGCAGGTCGAGGTCGACGGTGAGCGATCCGACGTAGTGCAGGTCGGAGTGGGTCACGGTGGCACGGTGGATCTTCGAGGCGAACATTGTCAGGAGCACCCGTCCACGTTAGCCGCGAGTGGCGGTCGCCGTGTTGCGTGCGGCGAGCCGCGCGAACGCCGCGGCAAGCTCCGGCGGGCCGACGACCTCGATGTCGGTGTCGAACCGGTTCAGCGACGCGGCGAGCGCCACCCACGACCACGACCCGGCGGTGTACCGGGTGCGGTCGGCGCCGTCAGCCTCGACCGAGCCGTCTCCGGCGAACGGCAGGACGGCGTCGACGGGGAGGTCGAGCACGACGGTGCCGCTGCACGGCCAGGCGTCGGCCGTCGCGGAACCCTTGAACCGCGCCGAGACGAAGTCGCGCGCGTCGCCTCCAGGGATCTCGCGGGGGACGAACCGGGGGCCGGTCGGCGCACGCGGGGCGATGCGGTCGGCGCGGAAGATGCGCCAGTCGTCGCGGTCGAGGTCCCACGCGACGAGGTACCAGCGCCCCTGCGAAGTGACGAGGTGGTGGGGTTCGACCCGCCGCGGCGGCGCCTCCTCGGACCCGCCCGCGTAGTCGAACCGCAGCACCTCGCTCGCCCGCACGGCGGCGGAGAGCGCGAGCAGCAGGTCGGGCGCCACCGCCGACACGGGGCCGTCGCCGGGACGAGGAACGGAATGGAACTCGACCGCGTCCAACCGGTGTCGCAGGCGCGAGGGTAGTACCTGCCGCACGGTGGTGAGCGCGCGGAGCGCCGCTTCCCCGATGCCCGCGCCGGTGGCCGTCGCCGCCTGCAGTGCCACGGTCAGCGCGACAACCTGGTCGTCGTCGAAGAGCAGCGGGGGCAGCTCGCTTCCGGCGTCCAGTCGGTATCCGCCATCCGGCCCCATCGTGGCCCCGATGCTGTAGCCCATCTCGCGGAGGCGGTCGACGTCGCGGCGCACCGTGCGGTGGCTTACCCCCAACCGCTCGGCGAGTACGGTACCCGGCCAGTCGCGCCGGGCCTGCAGCAGCGAGAGCAGGTTGAGCAGCCGGGAGGTGGTCGTCGTCATGCCGAAACAATAATCGGAATGTAGGACGATACCTGACCTACACGGTTGCGAGAGTGGATGTCGTCGGGAGAAGCCCGGCACCGTTGCCACTAGGAGCAGACATGAGCATCGCAACCACACCCCACCTCAACTTCCGCGGCGACGCCCACGCCGCCCTCGAGTTCTACCAGTCGGTCTTCGGCGGCGCGGTCACCGTCGCGACCTACGGCGACTTCGGTATGCCCGCGGGTGTGCCCGGTGCCGACAAGGTCGTCTTCGGCCAGGTCGAGACCACCGAGGGCTTCCGGGTCATGGCGTACGACATCCCCGGCCAGTCGGGCGGATCGGCGGCCTCGGCCGGTTCGACCCGGCGCGAGAACGGCACCACCGTCACCGACCAGCCGTTCTTCGTCGCCGTGCGCGGCGAGACGCTCGCCGAGGTCGAGGCCTACTGGTCCGCGCTCTCCGTGGGTGCGACAATCGTCGAGCCGCTCGCGGCATCCGCGTGGAGCCCCGGCTTCGGCATGCTCACCGACGCGTTCGGCGTGACCTGGGTGCTCGACGTCGCCGCGGCGTACAGCGCGGAGTAGGCGGCGCGTGGCCGACGGCGAACCCGCCGTCGGCCACGACACCCTCCGTTAACCCGCGCCCGTTACCCTCGCACCGATAGCGCCTAGGGTTCCGGGATTCACGTCCGGCTGGTTCGAGCGGCGCCACGGTCGACCGCAATCGGGCGGCCGTCATCTCAAGGGATAGAAGCCTGGAGGACTCCTGCGTCGCGCCCTCGCGCGGCCGGAAGGGTCCGTCGTGTCGCTGTTCGCCCTGTTCCTCGTTCTGTCCGCCGCCGTCTGCCACGCCGCCTGGAACGTGGTCGCCCACGGCGTCAGCCGCAGCGGCGTGCCGTTCCTGTGGTGGGCCGCGCTCGTCAGCACCGTGCTCTGGGCGCCGCTGATCCCGCTGGCCGGCGGTCTCGGTGAGAGCGGCGCGGGCCTGTTCCTCGGGTTCGCGATCGGCGCCGGCGTCTCCGCGGTGCTGCACTTCGGCTACATGCTCGTGCTGCAGCAGGGGTACGCGCGCGGGCGGCTCTCGACGGTCTACGCCACCGCGCGCGGCACCGGACCGGCGCTCAGCGCCTTCCTCGCCGTCATCCTGCTCGGCGAACACATCGCGCCGCTCGCCATGCTCGGCATCGCGGTGATCGTCACGGGCGTGGTCGCCACCGGGCTCATCGACCGCACCCCGAGCGTGCCGGGCATCCGCCGCCGCATCGACCCGAGCATCCTCTTCGGCGTGCTGACGGGCATCGCGATCGCGGCGTACACGATCTGGGACGCGCACGCCCTGCGCACCTGGGGCCTCTCGCCCGTGGCGTTTATGGTCGGCTGCACCGCCGTCGAGGTGCTGCTCTATGCGCCGTGGGCGCACCGCCGCCGCGGCGAACTGCTCGGCGTCGTGCGGGCACACTGGCCGCGCATCCTCGCGTTCGGCGTGCTCTCCCCGCTCTCCTACATCCTCGTGCTCACCGCGGTGACGATGGCGCCGGTCGCCCTGGTCGCCCCCGTGCGCGAGGTGAGCGTCGTGCTGGTGTCCCTGTTCGGCGCGGTCGTCCTGCGCGAGGGCTCGGCCGCGAAACGCATCACCGCCTCGGTCCTCGTGGTCGGCGGCGTGCTGATGCTGACACTCTGACCGGGCCCACGTCGACCGGAGGACAACCGCCGGCCCGGCCTTGACGCGGCAGTCCGCACTCTCCACTATGAGCAGCGTGAGCACCTCGTTGCAGCGCACCTACCGCAACCTCCGCATCGGCATCGCGGGAACCGTGGTGTTGATCGTCGTGTCGGTGGGTGTGACGGCGGCGAGCACCGGCCTTCTCCCCTCCATCAGCGCCTACTACTACACACCCGCGCGCAACGTCTTCGTCGGGGCGCTGATCGCGGCGGCGGTCGCGATCCTCGCCATTTCGGGCCGCGGCGTGCAGCGCGCGCTGCTCGATGCCGCGGGGTTGTTCGCACCGCTGATCGCCCTCGTTCCGGCACCGGTGCGGGAGGGCACGATCCCCGGCTACGACCTCGCGTGCGACGCGGGCGAGAGCTGTGTGCCACCCTCCGTCATCCCGGACATCGACGTCGGAGTGGCGACCTATCTGATCGCGGGGGCGGCGGCCGTCGTGGTCAGCATCGCGCTGTTCGCACGCGACGGGTCGCTGCCGCGGAGGATCCTGTCGATCGCGGTCGCCGTCGTCGTGTTCGCGGCGGTGCTGGTCGCCTGGCTGGGCGCCCGCGAGGCCTTCATCGGCAGTGCGCACTTCGTCGCGGCCGCACTGTTCTTCGGCCTCGTCGCCGCCGCCGCGGTCGCGAACGTCGTCGCCCCGGTGCAGCTCGAGCGCCCGCCGCTCTGGCACCGCGTGCTCTACTCGGTCGTCGCGGTCGGGATGGTCGTGGACATCGTGGTGATCGCGGTCGCCATCCGCGCCGGAGACACGGGCAGGGGCCCGTTGCCGCCGGTGCTCGTCGGCGAGTTCGTCGCGCTCGCGCTCTTCGTGGTGTTCTGGGTGTTGCAGTCGGCGGAGAAGTGGGCGGATGAGGACCCGGCGGTCGCCGCGCAGCGGGCACTGTAGATTCTCGGTGTGGCCGAATCCCCTGCACGCGCGACCGACTCGCGCACCCTGCGTACCGTGCAGGCGATCGAGGACGCCGTGCGCGACGCCCTGCGGGAGGTGCCGCTCGACCACCTCACCGTCGCCGAGGTCTGCCGCCGCGCCGGTGTCGGCCGCCCCAGCTTCTACACCCACTTCGACTCGATCCCCCGGCTCGTCGCGCAGCTGCTGACCGCCGACGTCGACAACGCGCTACCGATCCCCGACGTCGAGCGGGTGCCGACGGAGCTGCTCGAGCCCGCGATCACCGAGAACCTCGCCGACTCCCTCGCGACGGTGGCGCGTCACCGCGAGCTGTACCGGTCGGTCTTCACGTCGGCATCGTCGGGCGTGCTGCGCAGCGAACTCGACCGCGCCATCGGCAACCGCGTGCGCAACATCGTCGCGATCTGGCAGGACCGCGGCATCGTCGGCGAGATCGACCTCGTCGTCGCGGTGCCGTTCGCGACCGGCGGCATCACCCGCGCGCTGGAGGCGTGGGCGTTCGACGACTCGACGGATTCCGCGGGTCGCGCCCGCGCCATCCGCGACCAGATGCCCCGCTGGTGGCCGTTCCCCGACTAGCTACGCAGCGCCTTCAGCTCGGCGAGCGCGGCGGGATAGTCGGCGAGGCAGAGGGCGGCGCCGTGACGCTCCACCTCGTGCAGCACGCCGTAGTCGAAAGCGTGCGCGCCCGACCCGGCCGTCTGGCGCAGGTGGTTCTGCATCAGCACGCTGTCGCGGTGTTCGCCGAGCAGGTCGTGCACAGCCTCGGCGGCCGCGGCGAGCTTGCGGGTGCGCTTGCCGAACACCGCCGCGTCGCCCTGGCTCACCGCTTCGGCCGCGTAGCGCAGCCGCTTCGCCGCCTTGCGCACCTCGTGCAGCAGCGCGAGCTCGTCGGCGCCGTCCCCGGCAGCCGCCGCCTTCGCCCGCTTCAGCACCCGGTCGAGGTCGGCGCGCAGGGCGGGCGGTACCACCTCGGACGCGGGCTGGTCGGCCTGCGCCGCGAGGGCGGGCGCGGCCACGAACGCGTCGAGGTCGTCGAGCAGCGAGAACCACTCGTCTCCCGAGAGCCCGGCCACCGCGCCGTCATGGGCCGAGGCATAGACCCGGTCCCACCAGCCGTGCAGCCGCTCGTCGACCTCGTCGGACTGCGGCCAGTAGCCGTCGAGCAGCGTGCGCGCACGCTCGCCCATCACCTCGGCGTCGCGCGCGTCTCCGAGCACGGTGCCGACCGCCTGCAGCCGGTCGCGTAGCGGGCCGGTCACCGCCGGGTCGAACACGGTGCGGTAGCTCGCGAACAGGCTGCGCAGCCGGCGGATGCGGGTGCGCAGCTGGTGCACCGCATCGGGTTCGTCGGCGCGCACGAGCGGGTCGATCCGCGCGAGGTCGTCGACGAGGGCGGCGATAGAGACGAGAAGAACGGATGACGCGGGGCTCGACTTCGTGAGCGCGACGGTGTCATCGGGCCGGGCGCCGGCCGCGGCATCCAGCTCGGTTCGCCCCAACGCCGTCGCGAGCTTGGAGCGGCTTGCCGACGGCACCGCCCCGGCGGCGGTCAGACGCTCGCCGACCCGGTCGAGCAACGCAGTGCGCTCGCTCTCGGTGTCGGGCGCGCCGTCGAGCAGCTCGACCTCCCACTCGCGCCAGAGGCGCAAGATGCCGGTGCTGACGTCGGTGGCCGACACGGTGTCGTCGGCGACCTCGACGAGCGCTGCGCCCGCCTCGTCGACGAGGTGGGCGAGCACCCGGTGCGTGCGCAGCCGGGCGATCACGGCGAGCTCGCGGCCACGCACCCGGGAGCGCACGCGGTCGACGATCTCGGCGGGCGGGGCGTCGTCGTCGGTGAGCGGCCAGTGCAACTCGGTACGGCCCTCCGCGGCGGGCAATTTGATGTGCCAGCCCTCGTCGGCACCTCCCCGACGCCGGCGGAGCACGATGCGGTGGGCGGCGAGGTCGCCGCGCTCGGTGTCGAAGTACTCCGCCTCGAGGTCGGCTTCCCCCGCCGGCTCGACCCGGGCGATGCTGCCGAGGTCGGGCAGCACCGCCGTCTCGTCGACGTCGTACTTGCGTTCGATCTCGCTCTGGGTCGTCATCGTCATGCCCCCAGTCTGACCTCTCCGGGACGGCGCGACGAGTGCGTCAACCCTCGGGGTGGTAGTCGGCGGGGTCGAGCTCGATGTCTCCCCCGTCGTCGGGTCCGCCGGTGCCGGGCGTCACGGAGATCGACTTCTCGTCGATCTCGGTGTCCTGCTTCACGCCCTCGGAATCGCTCACCGTCTCGGTCTGCTTGATCTCGACATCGCGTTCGTTGCCGTCGTGGTACTCGTCGGCCGCGGTGTGTTCTCTGTCGGTCATGGCTGCTCCCAGCGTCTCGTCGTCTTATCCACGCTACGGGGGCGGGGCAATCGAGGTCGGATGCCGCCGTGCCATTGACAACGCGGGTGCGATCAGGCCGCGATCCACGCGGCGGCATCGGGCGGGAGCATCCCGTCGACCACGGGTTCCGACGCCAACAGCACGGTTCCCTCGGGAAGCCGTACGGCCGTGTCGCCCATCGCGAGCACGACACGCAGTCCGCCGGACCGCTCGGCGACGAGTCGTCCGTCGGCCTCGAGGCTCCACGCGATTCCCTCCGCGTCGCCGCCCGCCGTCGTGCCGAGCAGCCGCCCGCGGAGGGCGGCTGCTTCACGGAAGAGGGACAGGGCAGACGCGGCATCCTGCTCTTGGCTGTCGACGGAGAACTGTCCCCAGTACTCCGGCGCGGGAAGCCACGGCTTCGCCCCGGCCGCGACCGAGAAACCGTGCGTGCCGCCGGTCGCCGCTGTCCACGGCATGGGGATGCGGGCCCCGTCGCGGCTGACTCCGCCGTGGAACCACATCGGGTCGACCCGCTCGCCGACCGGCACGTCGACCTCCGGCAACCCGAGTTCTTGACCCTGGTAGACGTAGACGGCGCCCGGCAGTCCGAGAAGAGCGAGCATGGCTGCCCGTGCGCGACGACGTCCGCGGTCGCCCCCGCCGAAGCGGGTGACGGTGCGTACGATGTCGTGGTTTTCGAGCGCCCAGCTGGGCGCGGTGCCGAGTTCACGACGCACTTCGTCGAGCTGCGTACCGACGGCCAGCCAGCCCGCGGCATCCCAGCCGAGCTTGGCGAATGCGAAGGCGAAGGTCTGATGCAGCTCGTCGGGCCGGGTGTAGCGCGACGACCGCTCGGGCTCCAGATTCACCTCGCCCACGAGCAACCGTCCGGGCGAATACTCGTCGGCGATCCGACGCCAGTGCCGGTAGACGTCGTGCACCGGTTCCTGGTCCATGGCGAGCGGGTTCGAACGCAGACCGTCGATGACGGTGGGTACGGTCGGCGAGTCAGGCAGTCCCTCGGCTTTGAACAGACCGTGGGCGACGTCGACACGGATACCGTCCACGCTCCGGTCGAGCCAGAAACGGATGACGCGCTCGAAGTACGCGCCGACGGCCGGGTTCTCCCAGTTCCAGTCCGGTTGCGCCGGCGAAAAGAGGTGCAGGTACCAGTCGGTGTCGACGGACGAGGTCGGCGCCGCCCGATGCCATGCCGGTCCGCCGAAGACGCTGATCCAGTTGTTCGGCGGCTCCTCGGCGGAACGGCCCTTGCGGAAGAGGAACATCTCGCGTTCGACCGATCCGGGGCCGGCGGCCAGAGCGGCCTGAAACAGCTCGTTGTCGACCGACGTGTGGTTGGGCACGATGTCGACGAGCACCCGCAAGCCGACACCGTGGGCAGCCGCGAGCAGTTCGTCGAAGTCGGCGAGCGTACCGAAAAGCGGGTCGACGTCGCAGTAGTCGCTGATGTCGTACCCCTGGTCGACCTGCGGGGAGCGCTGGAAGGGTGTGAGCCACAGCCCGTCGACGCCGAGCGAGGCCAGATACGGCATCCGGTCGATGATGCCGCGCAGGTCGCCGATGCCGTCGGCGTCGGCGTCCGCGAACGACCGCGGGTAGACCTCGTAGATGACGGCGTTATCCCACCAGCCGCTCACTTGGTCGCCCCCGACGTCAGGCCCTCGACGATGCGGCGCTGGAACACGAGCACCACGATCATCAGCGGGATGGTGACCACGACACCGGCCGCCATCTGCGCGCCGAACGGCGCTTGGAAGTCGCTCGCCCCGGTGAACTTGGAAATAGCGACGGTCGCGGTCTGGATGGCCGGGTCGTTCGCCATCGACAGCGCGATGATGAACTCGTTCCAGCTGTGGATGAAGGTCAGGATGGCGGTCGTGAAGACGCCCGGCGCTGCCAACGGCAGCAGGATCTTCGTGAATGCCTGCCACTTGGTGCAGCCGTCGATCATCGCGGCCTGCTCGAGGTCGTGCGGCAGTTGCTTCATGAACGTGGTGAGGTTCCACACGGCCAGCGGGATCGCGAACGACAGGCTGGGCACGATCATCGCCTGATAGGTGTTGATCCACCCGATGTCCGTGAACAGGCGCAGCAACGGCACAACGACGGCGATGCCCGGGAACATCGATGTGGCGATGATCACGGCGAGGATCGCCGACTTGAATCGGAAGTTCAGACGGGCGATCGCATAGGCGGCGAAGATGCCGAGCACCAGGGCGAGAACCGTCGTGATTCCAGCGACGATCAGGCTGTTCAGCAGAGAGCGGCCGAAATCGTTCGACGAGTCGAAGACCTGCGCGTAACTCTCCAACGACCACGTCGTCGGCAACAGCGAGGTGTCGAAGATGTCGTTCGTCGTGCGGAAGCTCGAGACGACCATCCAGTAGAACGGCGCGAGGCAGTACACGGCGACGATGGCGATGCCGACCCAGCGGGTCACGGCTCCACCGATGCCACGCGGACGCTTGCGGGCGGCACCAGTACTCACGATCGGTGCCCGGTCGGTGATAGCGGTCATCGTCCCGCCTCCTTTGCGAATTTGGCGGCCTGTTTCTTGGCCTGCTTGGCGGCCTGCTTGTCGGCGTCGCCGACCACGTCCGCACCGAGGATGCGAATGAACACGAAGGCGATCACCGCGACGTAGACGAGCAGGATGATCGCGAACGCCGAAGCCGACCCGTACTGCAGTTGGTTCGACTGGTCCCAGGCGAGGATCGACAGCGTCTCGACGGAACTCTTGCGCGGCCCGATCAGCACGAATGGCAGGTCGAACATCCGGAGCGAGTCGAGCAGACGGAATAGCACGGCGACGAGAAGCGCGGGGCGGACCAGCGGGAGTGTGATCGACAGGAACTGCTTCCAGGCGTTGGCGCCGTCGAGCTTGGCTGCCTCGTACACCTCTTCGGGGATCAGCTGCATGCCGGCGAGCACGAGCAAGCCGATGAACGGCGCGGTCTTCCACACCTCGGCGACGATGACGGCGACCTGCGCGGCGAACCCTTCCGCGGTCCAGAGGATCTGCGTATTGAGCAGGTCGTTGGCGATGCCGTTGGACTGGAAGATCCAGCGCCAGAGCAGACCCGACACCGCGGTGGGAATGGCCCAGGGGATCAGGATGGCGGCGCGCAAGAAGGCGCGCCCTTTGAATGCCCGGTTCATCGCGACGGCGAACGAGACACCGATCACGGTTTCGAGCGCGACCGTCACGAACGTGAAGAACGTGGTGTTCCAGAGCGCGTTGTAGAACCGGCCGGATTCGCCGCCGGCGAAGATCTCGAGGTAGTTGCCGATGCCGACGAACGACTCGCCCTCGACGACGAAGCCATTGGCGTCGAGCCCCGACTCAGCGCTGAACAGCGACTGGTACAGCGCCGACAACAGCGGGTACATGATCACGAGCACGAGCACGATGAAGGTGGGCGAGAGCAGCAGCGCGGCCATGCCTCCCTCGCGGGGCGCGCGGTCCTCCTTGCGGCGGCGTGGCGGCTGCGGCTTCGCAGCCGGCGGCGCGGTGGTCGATGAGGTCATGTCTGAGCTTTCTCTGAGGAGTCGGAGGGGTGGCCGCCGCGGACGACGGCCACCCGGAGAGCGGTCAGCCCGCGGTGATCTCGGCGAGCTTGTCCTGGAGGTCCGCAAGCGCCGACTCCGGGTCCTTGTCGCCGGTGAGTGCCGCGTAGATCTCGTCCTGGATCGCCGCGGTGGTGGCGCCGTACTGCACGACCTTCGGTCGCGGCTGGGCGTTGTCAAGCGAGGTCAGCAGCGTCGGCAGGTAGGGGTAGTTCGCGGTCACTGCCTCGTCTTCGAAGAATTCGGAGAAGACCGGGGCGCGCGAGCTCAGCGCCAGGCGAGCCTCCTCCTGCTCGCGGCTCGTGAAGAACGCGATGAAGTCGAGCGCGGTCGCCTTGTTCTCGGCGAAGCTCGAGATGGCGATGTTGCGGCCGCCGAGGGTCGAGACGCCGGGGCCGTCTTCGCCGGGGATCGCGCTCACGCCGAACTTCCCCTGCACGCTCGACGATCCGTCAGTCGCCGACAGGGACTTGTAGATGTACGGCCAGTTGCGCAGGAAGACGAGCTTGCCCTCCTGGAAGGCCTGGCGTCCCTGCTCCTCCTGGTAGGTGATGGCCTCGCGCGGGATCATTCCCGACTCGAAGCCGTCGACCAGGAACTCGAGAGCGGTCAGCGCCTCCGGGGTGTCGACCGTGGGCTCGCCGTCGGCGTCGAAGAGCGACCCGCCGGCCGAGTTCACCGCCTCGCTGAAGTTCACGGTGAGGCCCTCGTTCTTGTCGAACTGTCCCGCGTAGCAGGAGACGCCGGCCGCTTCGGGCAGAGCGAGCACGGCGTCGCATGCCTCCTGCATCTCCGCCCAGGTCTCGGGCGCCTCGGTCACTCCGGCCGCGCTGAGCAGGTCGGTACGCGAGTAGAGCAGCGCTCCGTCGGTGTAGTACGGGGCGCCGTAGACGGTGTCCCGGTAGCTCGCGGCTTCGACCGTGGCGGGGATCTCCTCGTCGAGGGGAAGCGCGTCCTCGGGCAGCGGCGTGATCCAGCGGTTGGCGGCGAACTCGCTCGTCCACACGACGTCGAGGTTGAGCACCGAGTAGCTCGATCCCTCGACCTGGGCGTTCTGCACCATCTGCTGGCGCTGCTGGTCGGCGTCGAGCGGGAGCTCCACCCAGGTCACCTGCTCGTCCGGGTTGTCGGCGTTCCAGGCGTCGATGGTCTCCTGGGCCGCACCGGACGCGTCGGGGCTGCTGACGTACTGGATCGGCCCGCGGCCTTCCAGTTCGGCCTCGCTGGCGGGTGCACTCTCCGTGGTGCTCGGTGCCGAGCAGCCGGTGAGGGCGATGGCCGCGGTCGCGGCGAACGCAAGGCCGACGAGGATTCGTCGATCACGGCGTCGTTGCATCATGATTTCTCCTTCTTGGTGGGATTGTTCGATCAGGTGGTCAGGGAGGTCGTGGAGCCGCGCTCGATCAGGCGGTGGGGCAGGATGCGCGGGACGGGTCCGACGGAGTCCTCGGTCGCGAGGAGCCGTTCGACCGCGAGTTCGCCCATGCGCTCGAGCGGCTGGGCGATCGTGCTCAGAGCGGGGAACACGTGCTGCGAGGTACGCGTGTTGTCGAAACCGAGCACGGAGATGTCGTCGGGCACGCGACGCCCCATCCGCTGGAGCTCGTTGACCACGGCCGCTCCCATCTCGTCGCTCAGCGCGAAGACCGCTGTCAGTCCGGCATCCTGGGCCAGCAGCCTGGCCAGTGCCGGCGGCGCGGAGTCGTAGAGCGAGTTGCCGTCTTCGAGCACGGGCGAGAGCCGGGCTTCGGCCATGGCGCGCAGGTACCCGCGCTTGCGCACGGTATTCACCAGCACCGACGCCGGGTCGCCGGCCAGCAGGCCGATGCGCCGGTGGCCGAGGCCGATGAGGTAGCGGGTGCCGTCGTAGGCGGCGACCTCGTCGTCGATGGCGAGACTCGGGAAACGCTGGCCGTCCCGGATCGCGACGGACATCAGCGGGATGCCGGAGCCGAGCGCGCGCCGCATGTCGGGCGTCACCGCGGCGGAGATGAGGATGACACCCGCGGCCCGGTAGGTACGGAGGGTACGCAGGTAGCTGGCGGCGAAGGTCGAGTTCGGTCCGGTACGCCCGAGCATGACCGAATACCCGCGCAGGCGGGCGGCCGATTCGACACCGCTCATGATCTCCGAGGCCAGCGCGTCCGAGACGAGCGGAGCGAGCACCCCGATCACGGCGGTCTGCTTCGTCTTGAGGCCGCGAGCCAACGAGTCGGGTTCGTATCCGAGCGATTCCACGGCCTCTTCGACCCGGCGCTGGGTCTCCGCCGAGTAGCCGACGAGTCCGTTTACGACCCGCGAGACAGTCGCCGGCGAGACTCCCGCGACACGTGCGACGTCTCTGATCGTCGTCATGGTGCCCTCCTTTGGGTACGCTGCGTCTCGCCACGCAATCGTTTGCGTTCGTGGCCGATGACGAGGTTAGGCAATCCGTCTGAGGCTACGCAAACGTTTACTAAACGTCGCGGTCACCTACCATTACGCAATGAGCACATCTCGAAACACCGCCACAATCGAAGCGTGAGCCATCGACGGGCGGGCACCACAGCCGCACCTGCGATCCGTACGCTCTCCGTCCCCTCGGCCGCCGTCCACCCCGGCCCGACCTATGTGCTGCTGCACGGCGTCGGGCTGTCGCACCGCTCGTTCACCCGGTTGGCGAGAATTCTGTCGCTTTCGGGTCGCGTGGTCTCGTTCGACCTGCCCGGCTTCGGCCCGACTCCGAAACCCGACCGGCCGTGGTCGGTCGAGGACTACGCCGCGGTGGTCCGCGCCGAGCTCGCCCGCCTGCAGACCGGGCCGGCGGTGGTCGTCGGCCACTCGATGGGCGCCCAGTTCGCGATCGAGCTCGCGCGCCACGACCCCGACGCGGTGAGCCACCTCGTGCTGGTCGGCCCCGTGGTCAACGCCGCGAAACGTACCCTGCGCGAGCAGACGGTCGGCCTGCTGCGCGATTCCGCGCTCGAGCCGCCGGACACCCAGGCCATGGTCGCAATCGACTACCTGCGCTGCGGCATGCCGTGGTTCCTCACCGAGGCGGCTGCCATGCGCGACTACCCGACCGAGAGCGCTATCGCCGGCGTGCGGCATCCCGTTCTCGTCGTCCGGGGCGAGAACGACCCCATCGCCGACGCGGACTGGTGCGCGTCGCTCGCCCGGCGAGCGCCGGACGGTCGGGTCGCGACGATACCGGGCTCCCGGCACAACGTGGTGCATTCGAATGCGGCGGCGGTGGCCGACGCCATCCGCGCGTTCGTGGTCACTCCGCGCTGAGCACGACCTCGGCGATCACCCGCGGGTTCGCCAACACCCGGAAGTGGCCGCCCGTCTCGAGCCGGACGTTCTTGGCCCCCGCGAGCTCGCTGCCGCCGGGAATGTGCGGGTCGAACCGGCCGAACACCGAGACGATGCGGTCGTTGAGTGCGAGCTCTCTGGTGAGCCCCAGGATCACGGCGTTCTTCGGCGAGAAGACCCGCAGGCTGGGCAGCACCAGGAACGGCGCGTAGGCCGAGCCGGCGAACGGCGCCGCCACCGCGACCATCCCCCGGATCCGCATGGCCGAGGAACCGTTGACCATGACGTACTTGCCGATCAGCCCGCCCTTGCTGTGCGTCACGAGCAGAACGTCGTCGAGTCCGGCCTCGTCGATGTACGCGTCGACGTGAGCCGCGGCATCCGCCACCGGTCTGCCGTTGAAGCGCAGCAGCGGCACGACGTGGACCGGGTGGCCGCGCTCGTGCATGCTGGTAATCAGCGGCTGCATGAACGTCCACGATTCCCAGATGCCCGGGATCACGACGATGGGCGTGCGATCGCCCGAATGAAAAGTGGCCGGGTCTGTCGTGTTCAGGATGCCGCGGGCCTGCCACACCGCGGCGTAGACGTAGTCCGCGACCCACCAGCCGAGTTCGCGCAACATCGGTCCCCGCAATCCTCCGGCGACACGGTGCCCCCGGCTCACAGCGTAGGCGGGAACGCTGACAACGGCCGGGGCTGGACACGCAGCCGGACCGCCGTGTAGCCCCCTACGGGCCCCTCCGTAGAGCACCGACCGGACATGTGCAAGGGGACGGCGACAATACGCTGCACACCGATCGAAGGCGCACAGTGGGGCAGGACGGCAGATTACCGCCAGGAAATTCACGGAGGCAACGATGTACTTCCACGTACAGAACCTGATCCACGACATCGCGCAGGACGAGCCGGACCCGGCTGCGGCGAACGCCCTGCAGGAGGGCCTCGGCGGCCAGTTCGGCGAGATGCGCACGATGATGCAGTACCTGTTCCAGAGCATGAACTTCCGCGGACCGGCCGCGAAGCCGTACCGCGACCTCATTCAGGGAATCGGCACCGAGGAGATCAGCCACGTCGAGCTGATCGGCACCACGATCTCGCGCCTTCTCGACGGGTCGCCGCGCTACAACGGCAAGCCCACCGACCCGCTGGACACCCCGGGCGCCGGCGGAGCGACGCCGCTCAACATCGCGCTCGACACGAGCAACATCCACCACTACCTGGTCGGAGCGCAGGGCGCGCTACCGGTGGACGCGGTGGGAAACCCGTGGAGCGGCAGCTACGTGTACAACTCGGGCAACCTCGTGCTCGACCTGCTCTACAACCTCATGCTCGAGTCGACCGGCCGCCTACAGAAGTGCCGCATCTACGAGATGACCGACAACAAGACGGCCCGCAGCACTCTTTCGTACCTGATCGTCCGCGACCAGGCCCACGAGAACGCCTACGCCAAGGCTCTCGAGACCCTCGGCGTCGACTGGAACAAGCTCCTGCCGATCCCGAAGACCAACGCGGAGAAGTTCCCCGAGGTCAAGAAGCTCGTCGACCTCGGCCTGCAGAGCAAGCAGTACACGTTCGACCTCACCGGCCTCTCCGAGGCGGGCAAGATCTTCCGCGGGATGTCGCCGTCGAAGGACGGCACGACGCTCGACGCGTCGGAGCAGGCGCCGGAAGGCGTGCCGATCGTCATCGCCGAGGAGCGCTTCGAGGAGTTCGCTCCCGGCCTCGACCCGGAGCTGCTCAAGCTGATCCAGGCCACCGCCGACATCGAGCTGAACGAGATCGACAACATGTTCGGTCCGGTCGCCGACACGAAGCCGTCGGCCGCCGAGAAGCCCGCCGACACCAAGAAGCCCGCGGCGCCCAAGAAGGCCGCGGCCTCGAAGAAGTAGCACCCCACCGCCGAGGGTCCGGCCACCATCGGACCCCTCGGCACAACCGATCACCCACGAAGGAGCACCAGATGACCGACGCAGACAAGCCCACCGACTCGACGACCAAGCCCGAAGAGGTCGACGTGGAGTCTGGCACCGACCCCGAGGGCAAGCCGGTCGAGAACCCCTCCGGCTGAAACCGCTAGGCCGCGAGAACCAGCGCGCCGACCGCGTCGTCGAAGTCGAGGGCCTGCCCCACCTCGACGGCGCGGTCGTAGCGGCCGCCCGCCAGTGCCACGAATACGGTGTCGGCGATCTCGACGTACCCGACGATCTCACCGCCTGCCACGACCTCGATCAGGTGCGGAGCGATGCGGGTGACAGCTGGTGACAAGTGAAACTTCCCTCGATATAGACCGGGTGGCTAACTACTAGACAGACTAATGATAAGTTTTGTGAACGGTCAAGTGGCCGCAGAAGTTCCGCGCAAGCCCGGAGGACCACCCATGAGCCCCACGACCATCAGCCGCCCCTACCCGCTCGGAGTCACCGTGGGCGAGAGCGCGACCAACGTCGCGATCTACTCGGAAACCGCCGACTCCATCGAGGTCTGCGTGTTCGTCGACGGCGAGGAGCACCGCACCACGCTCGACCAGCGCACCGGACACGTCTTCCACGGACACGTGCCCGGACTCACGATCGGATCCCGCTACGCGCTCCGCGTGCACGGCGAGTGGGCCCCCGAGCGCGGTCTGCGTCACAACCCGCACAAGCTGCTGCTCGACCCTCACGCCACCGCCATCGAGGGCGGCTACACCTGGGGCCAGGCCGTATTCGGCCACGACATGAACGACCCCGAGACGATGGACGAGACGGATGGCGCGGGCTCCACTCCCCTCTGCGTCGTGACCGACCCCGCCTACGACTGGGCCGACGACGAGGCGCCCCGCACGCCGATGGACTGCACCGTGATCTACGAAACCCACGTGAAGGGTTTCACCCAGTTGCACCCCGACGTGCCCGAGGAGATCCGCGGCACCTACGCGGGCCTCGCGCACCCCGCGGCCATCAAGCACCTCACCGACCTCGGCGTGACCGCGGTCGAGTTGATCCCGGTGCAGCAGTTCGTCCAGGACAGCCACCTCGAGGAAAAGGGGCTGCGCAACTACTGGGGCTACAACACCATCGGCTTCTTCGCCCCGCACGGCGACTACAGCTCGGTCGGCGACGGCGGCGACCAGGTCGTCGAGTTCAAGAACATGGTGAAGGCCATGCACGCGGCCGGCCTCGAGGTCATCCTCGACGTCGTCTACAACCACACCGCCGAGGGCAACCACATGGGCCCGACCCTGTCGTTCAAGGGCATCGACAACGAGTCGTACTACCGCCTGGTCGAGGGCGAAGAGGCCTCCTACTTCGACACCACCGGCACGGGCAACAGCGTCAACGTCGGCCACCCGGCGGCGCTCGGCCTCATCATGGACAGCCTCCGCTACTGGGTCACCGAGATGCACGTCGACGGCTTCCGCTTCGACCTCGCCACCACGCTGACCCGCCAGGACGGCTCGGCCGAGATCCACAGCGCCTTCCTCACCCTCATCGCGCAGGACCCGACCCTCGCCCCGGTCAAGATGATCGCGGAGCCGTGGGACACCGCGGGCTACCAGGTCGGCGGCTTCCCGGCCGACTGGTCGGAGTGGAACGGCAAGTTCCGCGACGACGTACGCGACTTCTGGAACGGCACCGACGCCGTGCTCGGCACCCTGTCGCAGCGCGTGCTCGGCAGCCCCGACATCTACGAGAGCGACCGCCGCTCGCCGCTCGCCAGCATCAACTTCGTCACGGCGCACGACGGGTTCCCGCTGCACGACCTCACCTCGTACAACTCCAAGCACAACGCCGCCAACGGCGAGGACAACAACGACGGCGAGAGCGACAACAAGTCGTCGAACAACGGCGCAGAGGGTCCGACCGACAACGAGGCCGTCAACGAGCGCCGCGAGCGCCAGCGCCGTAACCTGCTCGCCACGCTGCTGCTCTCGGCCGGCGTGCCGATGCTGCTCGGCGGCGACGAGATCGGCCGCACGCAGGGCGGCAACAACAACGCCTACGCGCAGGACAACGAGATCTCCTGGTACGACTGGGCGAACGTCGACGCCGACCTGCTGGCGTTCACCACCTCGCTGATCGAGCTGCGCGCGGAGCACCCGGCGCTGCGGCCGGTCTGGTTCCGTCAGGCGCCCGAGCAGGAGGACGAGACCGACACGGTCGAGGTCGCCCGCTCCGACGCCGAGGAGTTCGACGACCACGACTGGACGAACCCCGATGCCCGGTCGATCATGTTCGTGCTCGCGCACGAAGGAGCGGACACCTTCGCGCTGCTCTTCAACGCGGCGGAGAACGGGGTCGAGTTCGCTGTTCCCGAGGCGCCCGGCGCCGAGTGGGAGCTCGCGGCATCCAGCGACCCCGGTCAGCAGGTCGTCGCCCCGGTCACGACGCTGATCGTGCGCGACTGCTCGTTCACGCTGCTGCGCTCCCGCGCGGTCTGACGGCGCGCGGCATGAACTGGCGCGCCGTCCTCAAGACCCTGCCCACCGTCCTCGCGGTCGTCAACATCATCATCCGGGTGGCAGCGCTCGTCACGATTCCGCGCGACCGCCGTCCCACCTCGGCGATGGCCTGGCTGGTGACGGTGTTCGCGCTGCCGATCCCGGGCGCGCTCGCGTTCCTGCTCTTCGGCAGCACCAAGCTCCCCCAGGAGCGCCGCGACAAGCAGAGCGAGATCAACAGCTTCATCGTCGACACGACCGACGGACTCGACCTCGTGCGCAAGGACGAGTCCTGGCCGAAGTGGTTCGAGTCGGTCGTCGAGCTGAACAAGACCCTGGGTGCGATGCCGCTGGTCGGCGGCAACGCGGCCGAGCTGCTGCCCGACTACGCCCCCTCGATCGCCGCCATGACGCGTGCGGTCGAGAAGGCGGAGCGGTACGTGCACGTCGAGTTCTACATCTTCACGCGGGACGATACGACGCGCGCGTTCTTCGACGCCTTGAAAGCAGCGCACGACCGCGGCGTGACCGTGCGGGTGCTATACGACCACTGGGCGACCATCCTCAATCCGCAGGGCCGCCCCACACGCGCGTGGCTCCGCGAGAGCGGCATCCCGTTCAAAGAAATGCTGCCGTTCAAGCCGTTCCGCAGCGCCTGGCGCCGGCCCGACCTGCGCAACCACCGCAAGGTGCTCGTGATCGACGGCACCGTCGGCTTTATGGGTTCCCAGAACATGATCGACCCGAGCTACAACAAGAGGGGCAACATCAAGCGCGGACTGCAGTGGAAAGACCTCATGGTGCGGCTGCAGGGCCCGATCGTCGCCGGCGTCAACGCCATCTTCATCACCGACTGGTACGCCGAGACCGGCGAACTGCTCACTCGCGAGACCGACCCGATCCACGAGCTCCCCGTCGACAGCGCGCTCGACTGCCAGGTCGTGCCGAGCGGCCCCGGGTTCGACAAAGAGAACAACCTGCGCCTGTTCAACGCGTTGGTCTACAGCGCCCAGCGCCGGCTCGTCGTCGTGAGCCCGTACTTCGTGCCGGACGACTCGATGCTCTACGCGATCACGACCGCCGCCGAACGCGGCGTCGAGGTCCAGCTGTTCGCCTGCGAAGTCGCCGACCAGGTCATGGTCTACCACGCGCAGCGCTCGTACTACGAGACGCTGCTCGACGCGGGCGTACGCATCTTCCTCTACGAGCGGCCGGTCGTGCTGCACGCGAAGCACTTCACCGTCGACGAGGAAGTCGCCGTCGTCGGCTCGAGCAACATGGACATGCGCTCGTTCAGCCTCAATTTCGAGGTGTCGCTGATGGTGCGCGGCCGTGCGTTCGTCGACAGGCTGCGCGCGGTGGAGGACGACTACCGGTCGCACTCGCGCGAGCTCACCCTTGAGGAATGGCGCGCCCGCCCGGTGCAGTCGCAAGTGCTGGACAACGCAGCGCGCCTCACGGCGACCGTGCAGTGACCTAGGCGGCCGCCGGGTCGCGGTCGACCGCGTCGACGGCGGCGGTCATCGACGTGAGGAAGGACGCGACCAGGGCGGCATCTTCGGGCTTCAGGGAGCGGGTCACCTCGATCATCCGCGCGTGCATCGCGCCGAGGGTCTGACGCACCTCGTCGTCGGATCCGGCCGTCGCCGTCACCAGGTTGCTCCGGCGGTTGGCCGGGTCGGGAGTCCGAGCGACGTGTCCGCTCGCGGTGAGCCGGTCGAGCAAGCTGGTGACGGAGGCCGAGGTCATGCCGAGGTAGTCGCCCAGCTCGCGGCCGGAGACGCTGATCCCCTGCCCCTGGCGCTTGAGCAGGAAGCGGATCGCCTGCAGGTCGGTCGCGCCCATGTGCATGGAATCGCCGGTACGACGACGCATCGCTTCTTCCGCGGAGCGGTAGGCGACCAGCTCGAGGAGCACGTCGGCTCCGAGCGGAGAATTCGTGCCGCCCGAGCCGTCAGGGTCCGGATGGCGGTTGGTCATCTACTGACCGTAGCCTGTCCCGCTCCCGCGGGGGTCCGTCGCGGGAAGTTACTTGGTATCCGACTCGTGGGTGTCGATCTCGTCGACCGCGGCCTGCATCTTGCGCAGAAACTCGATGACGACCCGGGCCTCGTCGGAATCGAGGGTGTTCGCGACCTCGACCATGCGCTCGGGAACGTCGCCCAACGCCGCCTGGATTTCGTCCGCGGTGGTCGCCGTCGGAACGAGGATGAGCGCGCGGCGGTCGAACGGGCTGTTCTCACGACGCATCTCGCCGCTGCGCTCGAGGCGGTCGAGCAGCACCGTCGTCGAGGCGCTGGAGATGCCGAGGTAGTGGGTGAGTTCCTTCGGGCCGATGGTCCGGCCTCCCTCGCGCGCGGTAATCACGTAGCGCAGAGCGAGGAGATCGTTTTCCCCCATGCCCATCGCGATCTGGGTCCGGCGCTGCATCGCGGACTCTGCCGCACGGTATGTGCGCATCGCTTCGAGAACGGCGACGCTACGTTCCCGGGCGGCATCGTCGGAGAACCAATAGTCCGTTGCCGTCTCCTGCTCCGAGGGTTCCATGCCGTAAGACTAGTTCACCTAACAAGTGGTATGTGTTCTTAACCAGATTCGCTCAGGGAGGTCGGAGGCCCGGATTTGTGCGGAAGGCAATAGTTCACGTAAGGTACTACTAGATAAGCGAACTAAATGTTCGGCTAGCAAACGTAGTGCACCACCACAGAAAGTAGACACTCATGGGCTTCTTCGGTTTCCTTCTTCTCGGCCTCATCGCCGGCGCCATCGCCAAGCTGATCCTCCCCGGCCGTAACGGCGGCGGATGGCTCATCACGCTCGTCCTCGGCGTCGTCGGCGCCCTCCTCGGAGGCTTCATCGGCAGCGCCGTCTTCGGCGTCGGCCTCGAGAACTTCTTCGACCTCTCCACCTGGGCGCTCGCCATCGGCGGCTCGATCATCGTCCTCGTCATCTACGGCGCGCTCACCGGACGCAAGCGCTAACAACAAGCTCCACCAGCCAAGAGGCATCACCCGACGGGTGGTGCCTCTTCGCATCCCACCACCACCCGCGAGTCAGAACGGCACACCACGATGAAGATCCAGAACCCCTTCCGCCTCGGCCTGCTCGCGGGCCTCGGCGTGCTCGTCGCGATCCTCATCGGCAGCGCCGTCGCCGATCTCGCGACGATCCTCACCTACATCGGTGCCGCGGTCTTCCTCGCGCTGGGCCTCGACCCGCTCGTGACCTGGCTCGAGAAGCACCACGTCAAGCGTCCGATCGCCATCATGATCACCCTCGTCGGCGTGCTCGGCATCTTCGCCGGACTCGTGTTCGCCCTCATCCCGGTCATCGCCGAGCAGGTCGCCAACCTGACCGCCCTCGTCACCAAGTCGCTCATCCCGAGCATCCAGGACAACTCCCTCGTCAACGACCTCTCCGAGGCGCTGCCCTGGTTGCAGGTCGACACCCTGCTGAAGCAGGCCGGCGACTTCCTGGGCGACCCGACCAACATCGGCTCCATCGGCGGCGGCGTCCTCGCCGCCGGAATCAGCGTCGCGACCGGGCTCTTCGGCGGCATCATCATCCTGATCCTGATGGTCTACTTCATCGCGTCGCTCGGCGGCCTCAAGCGTGCCCTGTACCAGCTGGTCCCCGCGTCGAAGCGCCACGGATTCATCTCGCTCGCCGAACAGATCAGCCAGTCCGTCGGCCGCTACGTCATGGGCCAGGTCACCCTGGCGCTGGTGAACGGCGTGCTCTCGTTTATCCTGCTCTCCATCCTCGGCGTGAAGTACAGCGCACTGCTCGCCTTCGTCGCCTTCCTCGGCTCCCTCATCCCGCTCGTCGGGACGATCTCCGCGTCCGTCGTGATCACGCTCGGCGTGCTCCTGTTCAACGGGCCCGGCTGGGAGGTCATCGTCGCGGGCGTCTACTACGTCGTCTACATGCAGGTCGAGGCGTACGTGCTCAGCCCCCGCATCATGGCGCGCGCGGTCAAGGTGCCGGGCGTCGTCGTGGTCATCGCGGCCCTCACCGGCGGAACCCTGTTGGGTATCCTCGGCGCGCTCATCGCGATCCCGGTGGCCGCCGCCATCCAGCTCATCCTCAAAGAGGTCATCGTGCCTCGGCAGAACGCGCTGTAGTCACCACTCCCGCAACCCGACGCCGAGCCATTCGGCGAGGTCGGCGACCTCCGCCCGCACCATCTCGTCCTCTTCGGGGTCGAACGGCAGCAGCTCGTGCACGGCGTTCACCACGAGTTCCTCGCGTTCCCGGTCGACCTCGGCGTCGAGCATGCCCACGAAGCGGTCGCCCATGAGGACCGGGTGGGCGAAGAACCCGTACCGGCGCTGCGGCTTCGGCTTGAACTGCTCGAGCACGTACTCGAACTCGAACAGGTCGCGCAGCCGCGGGCGGTCGAACAGCATCGGGTCGTAGGGGTTGAGAAACGCGACGCGGCCGCCGTCGTCCTCCTCCAGCGCCGCGACCTCCTCGGGGTCGACGCGCCACTTCAGCCGCGAACCCTCGACCACGGCCGGCTCTCCCGCCTCCCCCACGGGCGTCCACGGCGAACGTTGCTTCGCGATGCCCGCGGCCTGCAGCCGGCGCTCGTCCAGCAGCCGCGCGGCCTCGTCGTACCCGTACTCCGGCAGGTCGGCCGGGTACACCCGCTCGGCGAGGTCCCAGCGGCGGTGCCGTCCCTCGCGCCCGGCGACCGCGACCTCGCCCTGCTGCTGCAACACGTCGAGCATGTGGACCACCTGGTTCGGCCCGTACCAGCCGTCCGACCTGCGGGCGACCGCGGCGGAATCGGGGATCTCGCTCGCGAGCAGCGGCCCCTCCCCGCGCAACCGGGCGAGCACCTCGCTGCGGAACCCGTCGTTGGCCTCGACCCACTCGCGCGTCCGTGGGTGGGTCGGGTAGCGCCGCATGCCCGGGAGCATCAGCGGCAGCAGGCTGATCGGCCGGAAAGCCCCGTCGAACTCGAACAGCAGCCGGTCGTGCTCGACCGCCTTCGACAGTTGCGCCCGGTCATAGCCCGCCCCGATGCGCGACCAGAGGATGGTGTGTTCGGCGGGGGCGATGGTCGCCGTCGGGTCGATCTTGATGGCGCCGAGCTCCTCGGCGATACCGACCACGTCGCTCGGCCTGTCGGCGTCGAGCCGTTGCGCGCGCACGGCGATGCGCCGGGCCTGGTCGCGCGTGAGCTGGTGCGTCACGCCTCGACGATACAACGCGGGCCGCGGGCGGCGCGATGGTGGCGGCCGCGGCATCCGCCCCGCCCCTCTGGGCATCGAGTTGCCGGCAACTGGGCTATCCCGCGGAGTGCCCCGGTTAGTGACAACGGGAACGGTTCACGCGGCGGAGTGCGGGTGAACTGGGCTACTTGCCGAGGCGGACCAGGACGGTTTCGGCCTGCCCGGCCCAGCGGCCCGTCAACACGTCGCCGTCGGTGGACTCCCCGCTGCCCGGGTACCGCAGCACCGTCACGCGTAGCCCGTCTGCCATCGCCACCGTCGCGCCACCCTCGTGCACGGTCGTGACGTCGGTCGGTGGCTGCACGGGCTCGCCCGCGGGAGAACCGCTGCCCTTCACGACCGCGGTCGGCTCGCGCGTCACCATCTCGCCGTCGATCTCGATCAGCAGGTCGGCCTGGCGTCCGCCGGTGCGCACCGCCGTCGCCACCGCGGCCAGGTACGCAGGGTCGCCGAGCCCGTCGTAGACCCAGCGGGCGCCGAGCACCGAGTGCTCCATCGTGCCGATGAGCCACGGCTCACCGCCCTCGAGGGGCGCACCGCGGTAGGTCACCGGTACCTGCAGGACGGCGCCGTCCGAGGCCGCCGTCAGGATCGTCTCGATGCCCACCTCGCCCTCGGGGTCGTCGAACCGGTAGGCGGCGACGGGGCTGAGGTCGGCGGCGGGGCCGCGGTACCAGGGCTGCGTCGGCAGCCAGTCACGCACGAGTTCGAGCTTCGAGGGGGTCACGGTTGCCTGATGCAGAAGAGCCATCCGCCCACTGTAGGCCGGTACGGTGATGCCCGCACGCGGGGTGAGGCACACCTTAATGATGCGCTTTCACAATCAACAAGTAGAGTCGATACCGAGCACGTCCTGCGGTTGGGGACAGGGGGCGTCGTGGCTTGCCACGTCGTTCCAGCTCGGTCCGAGGGGAGGATTCCATGCTTCGATTCGCCAGTACGGGGGTGCACTCATGACGACGTCAGCGCCCGGACTCCCGATCGACGCCCGCGAGGCGCGCGAGGGCCGGAGGCAGCGGGCGGTCGAAAGCCTCGGTCTCACCGAGGCACGGCGCTACGAGCAACTCGACCGCGTCGCACGAATCGCGAAGGCCACCTTCGGCGTCGAATTCTCGTCGATCACCGTCTTCGACAACGACCGGGCGCTCTTCGTGGGCGGCGGCGGATTCGAGGATGTCGAGGCACCGCGGTCCGCGAGCCCGTGCCAACTCGTCGTCGAGTCCGGCGACATCGTTACGACGGACGACGCGCGCACCGACGCGCGTTTCGACGACATCGCCAATATCCGCGTGCCGAACTCCGCCTTCTACGTCGGGCACCCGCTGAAAGACATCAACGGCAACGTCGTCGGATCGCTCTGCCTCGTCGACCAACAGCCCCGCCTGCTCACCGACCGCGAGATGGACGTCTTCCGCGACCTCGCCGGCTGGGCGCAGGACGAGCTGCTCGCCGACGCCGACTCGCTCCGGGCCCGCGATACCCAGCGTTCGCTGCTGCCGGCCGCGCCTCTCGACAGCGACGGTATCCACGTGGTCGGCGTCTGCGTACCGGCGCTCAGCGTCGGCGGCGACTATTACGACTACGGCATGGCCGGTCCGCTGGCGCACATCGCGATCGGCGACGTCATGGGCAAGGGCACCGCCGCCGCCATCATCGGCGCCTCGACGCGCGCTGCCTGCCGCGCGGTCGTCCCGACGATCGCGGACGGAGCCGGCCTCGGCCGCGGCGTCGAGCGAATCGAACGCGCGATCATCCGGGATCTCGAACGCACCGGCACCTTCGTCACCTACTTCCACGCCGTGATCGACCCGGTCGCCGCGACGCTCCACTACGTCGACGCGGGCGCCGGGCTCTCCCTGCTCGTGCGCGCCGACGGCTCGACCGAGCAGCTCACCGGCTCGGGTATGCCGCTCGGTATCCAGACCCAGGAGCACATCGCGCACTCGCGCCCTCTGCAATCAGGCGACCGGCTCATCCTCGTGAGCGACGGACTGCTCGACGTCGTCGAAGACCAGACGAACTGGATCGAAGAGCTGGACACACTCGTGCGCGCTTCGTCCGACGGCACCGACGTGCTGCGCCGCGTCGCCGCACTCAGCCTGGCGCGCATCCCCATCGACGACGTGACCGTGGTCGTGGTGGAGTACCGCCCATGACGATGGAGGTGACCAGGCGCGACCTGCGCCAGCTCGCCCACTCCACGTCGTTGCGTCGGGTCGCGGCCATCCGCATCGTGGTGGTGCTCGCCGCGGCATCCGGTCTCAACTACGTCATCTGGCGCTGGTTGGCGTCTGTCAACTGGGAGTCGTGGTGGATCGCCGTGCCGCTCGTGCTGGCCGAGACCTACAGCCTCATCGACTCGCTGCTGTTCGGTATCGGTGCGTGGCGGATCCGGGAGCGCGGGGAGCCGCCGGCACCGCCCGACACCGGCTTCACCGTCGACGTCTTCATCACGACCTACAACGAAGAGGTCGATCTGGTGATGCGCACTGCGCGCGCCGCCGTCGCCATCGAATACCCGCACACGACGTGGATCCTCGACGACGGCAACCGCGCCGAGATCCGCGCCGCGGCCGAGGCGCTCGGCATCGGCGTGATCACGCGGTCGGCGGACTGGGTCGACCGGCCCCGCCACGCGAAGGCCGGCAACCTCAACAACGCGCTGCTCGAGACCGCGGGCGAATTCATCCTGATCCTCGATGCCGACCAGGTGCCCGACCCCCGCATCCTCGACCGCACGCTCGGGTACTTCAAAGACCCCATGGTCGCCCTGGTGCAGACCCCGCAGTGGTTCGAGAACGTGCCGAAGGCCGACGTGCTCGGCAGCCAGGCGCCGCTCTTCTACGGCCCCATCCAGCAGTCGAAGGACGGCTGGAACGCCGCCTTCTTCTGCGGCTCGAACGCGATCCTCCGCCGCGAGTCGCTCATGCAGCTCGGCATCTCGCGCTACGTCACCGAGGTCGAGCGCTCGGTACACCGCGCCATCCGCACCTCGAAGAAGCTCCTCACCTCCGCCCGAGCGGAGGCGCAGGGCGACCGCCGGGTGAAGCTCGCCCTGCGGCAAGCCGCCGAGATCGTCGAGCAGGCACGGATCGAACTCGAACGCGGCGACGGCATCTCCGACGTCACCTACCGCTTCCAGCGGGGCATCGACGCGATCGCGGTCGACCGCGCCGACTCGGACATCGCTCTCATGCGGGACGACCTCCGAGAACTCGCTGCGCTCTCCAACGAGACCGACACGTTCGCCGAGATCGACGACGCCGCCCTCGCACTGCTCACCGGCCGCGAGACCTCGCCGGTCGCGGCCATCGAAGCCATCTCGATCCTCGCCCGCGCGCTCAACGTCGACCGGGGCGACGAGGCACAGGCGATCATGCCGATGGCCACCATCTCGGTCACCGAGGACATGGCGACGTCGATGCGCCTGCACGGCCTCGGATGGCGCTCGGTCTACCACGGCGAGATCCTCGCGGCGGGCCTTGCCCCCGAAGACCTCGAGACCATGCTCGGCCAGCGGCTGCGCTGGGCGCAGGGCACGATGCAGGTCTTCTTCCGCGAGAACCCGCTACTGCAGCGCCGCATGAACGTCGGCCAGCGGCTGATGTACTTCGGCACCATGTGGAGCTACCTCTCCGGGTTCCCGGCGCTCGTCTACGTCACGGCTCCGATCCTCTGCCTCTCCTTCGGCGTGATCCCGGTCACCGCCTACAGCGTCGACTTCTTCGCCCGCTTCATCCCGTTCCTGATTCTGAACCAGCTGCTCTTCTGGGTCGTCGCCGCCGGCCGCCCGACCTGGCGCGGCGCGCAGTACTCGCTCGCCCTCTTCCCCGTGTGGATCGAGGCCGTGACGTCGGCGTTCAAGAACGTGTTCCTCGGGCAGCCGCTCGGATTCCTCGTGACGTCCAAGACCCGGGTCGAAAACGGGCGCCCGCGCTGGGATCTGATCCGACCCCAGCTCTTCGTCGTGGGCGGCCTGATCGCCGCCCTCATCATCGTCACCATCCGCATCCTCGCCGGACAGGCCGAGGGCATCGCGCCCTACGTCAACATCATCTGGGTCTTCTACGACCTGGCTGTGTTCAGCATCATCATCCGCGCCGCGCTCTACCGGGGCCCGGCCGCCACAACAAAGGAGACCCTATGACGTCGATCGACGTACGCGCAGAAGGCGGAGGGGTGGTGCTCGTTCCGAGCGGCCGCCTCACCGTCGTGACCGCGCCACAATTGCGCGAAACGGTCGCCAACCAGCTCGTCTCGGGCCAGCAGCTCATCGTCGTCGACCTGTCGAGCACCGAGTTCGTCGACTCGTCCGGCCTCGGCGCTCTCGTCTCGTGCCTCAAGTCGGCACGTCAGGCCGGTGGCGACCTCCGGATCGTGGCACCCACCGAGCAGGTCTCGATGGTGCTGCGCATGACCAACCTCGACCGCATCCTCCAGCCGCGCGCGTCCGTCGACGACGCACTGCGCGGATAGAGCCACCGGGATGAGCGCATTCGCACACCGTGAGGTGGATGTACCCGCAACCCTCTACAGCATCGAGACTGTACAGATCGAGTTCGACACCTGGTGGAACGAGCTCGGCGAGCAGAAGCCCGAGACGCGATTCGCGTTCGAGCTCGCCGTCGTCGAGATCGCAACCAACATCGTCGAGCACACCCACCGCGCCGAGGGGACCTCCGGCCGCCGCTTCCACCTTGAGCTCGACGCGGACGAGACCTCGATCACCGCGCAGTTCGCCGACAACGGCCTGCCCTCCAACATCGACCTGAGCACCGTCACGATGTCCGACGTCGAGGCCGAGGGCGGACGCGGCCTCGCGCTCGCGATCGCCGCTCTGCACAGCCTCGAGTACCGATTCGAGGACGGACGCAATATCTGGACCCTCGTGTGCCTGCGCTGATCCGCCGAGCCCTGGCGGTTCTCGCGCTCGTCGCGGCCGGGGTCGTGCTCGGCCCGGCCGCGGTGGCGCCGGCGTTCGCGGCGACCCCCGCCGACGCGCCCCAGCCCGACGAGGTCTGGTTCGGCCCCGACCTCGACTGGACGAACGACGCCCCCGACGGCTACGCGGGCCGCCTCGGCGAGACCCCGTCGATGTACGAACTCACGCTGCCGTATCCGATCAGCGAGGATGCCGCGGCGCAATGGCGCACGACGGCCCGGGCGGTCGCCACCCAGGGCGCGGTCCTCGTGCTGAGCTTTCTCCCCTCCGAGGCCCTCGGAGACCTCACCGCCTCCGACGCCGAAGCCGCCGAGTCCCTGCTCGCCGAGATGCACGACCAGTACGGCACGCAACAGCTGCTGCGTTTCGCGCCCGAGATGAACGGCACCTGGATCTCGTGGGGCCAGCAGCCCAACGCGTACGTGGACGCCTTCACGCTCGTCGCCGACACGGTCCACGCCGGCGACTCCGGAGCCCTCATGGTCTGGGCCCCGTCCTACGGGTCGGGCTACCCGTTCGGTCTCGCCGAGGGCCGGCTCGACTCACTCTCCGCGACCGACCTGGCCAGGCTCGACACCGACGGCGACGGCGACATCACCGAGTCCGACGACCCGTACGCTCCATACTTCCCCGGCGACGACGCCGTCGACTGGGTGGGACAGACGATGTTCTACTTCGGCAAGGGCGAGGCGACGGCGTCGGCCGGCGTCGAGGTGCCCCTGACCGAGAACCAGGCGGCCGTCGACACCGAGGTCGAGCAGCGCTTCACCGAGACCTGGGGCTACACCGTCGCGCAGGACGACAACTTCTACGACCGGTTCGCCGTCGAATACGACCTCCCCCTGCTGCTCGACACCGGGGCCCTCTACGACGACGAGCTCGACGGCGCGACCGAGACGGACGTCAAACGCGGGTGGTGGCGGCAGGTGCTCACCGCGGCATCCGACCGCCCTCTCATCAAGGGCATCACCTGGCTCGAGGCCGAGCGCGAGGAGGCGGAGGCCGGCGGCGACGAGGTCGACTGGCGGGCCACCGACGACCCGCAGATCGCGGCGGCACTGCTCGACGACCTGCGGGCCCACGGCGGCATCGAGTTCGGGCCGGTCACCGAGGTGGTCTCGAAAGAGCAGGGCAACGCGGCGACCGTGCAGGTGCGCGAAGACGGCACCAGCACCGGCGGCGACCAGATGTCGTTCATCGTCTGGTGTGCGGCAGGACTCGCGATCGCCTTCCTGCTCTCGGGGCTGATCGGCAAGTTCGCGCCGAGCTGGCGCTACGTCGACGACGGTTCGTCCAGCCGCGACCTGCGCATCGACCTGTTCCGCGGCTTCATCATCCTCGCGGTGGTGGTCACGCACATCGAGGTCGCGGGCGCCCTGTCGTACGTCACACTGCAGTTCATCGGCGCGATCACCGGCGCCGAGATGTTCGTGTTCCTCTCGGGACTCGTGCTCGGCATGGTCTACCCGCTGGGCGTGCGCAAGTTCGGCGAGCTGAAATCGGCGACCGGGGCACTGAGGCGAGCGGGCAAGCAGTACACCGTCACCATCGTCGTGATCCTCGTGGTGTTCGCGCTGAGCTTCGTGCCCTTCCTCGGCGCCGCGGCGATCACGACGTTCACCGACCGCGGCACTGGTCTGGACGGACTCGGCGCCGAGGGCACAACCTACGACCTCTACCCGAACGCCGACCGCCTGCTCGACTACCCGCCGCCCTGGTACGCGGTGCGCCAGTTGCTGCTGCTCGAGATGGGGCCGTGGCCGTTCAACATCATGGGCCTGTTCGTGGTGCTCAGCGTCACCATCCCGGCCGCGATGTGGTTGTTGAAGCGCAAGCTGTGGTGGGTGCTGCTGGCCGTGAGCTGGGGCCTGTACCTGTGGCGCACGTTCGTGCCCGACGCGCCCGCGCTGCCGTCGCAGTTCGAGGCGGTCTTCCCGCTCTTCCTCTGGCAGGTCCTGTTCGCGCACGGCCTCGTCGTGGGCTACTACCGCAAGCAGATCACACGCGCGCTGACCAGCCTTCCCGGCCGCATCATCACCGCGGTCGTCGTCGTGGGCTACGCGGGCTTTCTCGTCTACCTCTGGGCGGGCTACACCTACGGTTTCGAACCGACGCCGTTCCCGGTGGGCTTCTACGACTCGCTCTACGGCACTGCCTACCAGCGGGTCGACATGCAGTGGGGCCGTCTCGCCGACGTGGTGCTGATGGTCGTCTGCACCTACGCGATCCTCACCGCGTTCTGGAAGCCGATCAACGCTGCGATCGGCTGGCTCTGGATCCCCCTCGGCCAGGCCAGCCTCTACGTGTTCGTCTGGCAGGTGTTCTTCGCGCTGGCCGTGGCCTCGATCCCCGGCCTCGACCGCTCCAACGTCTGGCTCGGCACCGGGATCCACATCGGTCTCATCCTGCTCGTCTGGTTCATGGTCAAGAAGAAGTTCATGTTCAAAATCATCCCGCGATGATTCAGGGGCGAGGATGCCGCGGCAGCACGCGGTTCAATTGATGATCTCTCCGCGCTCGTCGGAACGGATCGCTGCCAGCCGTCGCCTCCACGCCTGGAGCGCCTCGGGGGTGAGCCGCGTCCAGTCGGCGACCTCGCCGATCACCCTGATGGGCGCGCTGCTGCGGTACGAGCGCGTGGGGTTCCCGGGGAACTTCTTGTCGGTCACGTTCGGATCGTCCTCGAACTCGCCGGTCGGCTCGACGGCGTAGACGCGCGGTTCGCCGTCGCCCGCGGCGAGTTCGGCGGCCAGGCCGGCGCCGTCCGGCAGCGCGGTGAAGTAGATGTGGTTCATCACGATCTCGGGACGGTAGTTCGACCGGAAACCCGGCGTGAGCAGGTCGCCGACGCGCAGGTCGGCTTTTGTTCCGTGGAAGAACGGCCCCTCGTCCACTGCTCGGCTCCTATCTCGAGGTGCGCGTGAAGACGTAGTGCACGACGCCGCTCGGCGATGCGGTCGCCTCGACGTCGAACCGTTCTTCGAGGTGTTCCAGCCCGTCCCACAGGCGCACTCCCCGGCCGAGCACGATCGGCACGACCACGACGTGCAGGTAGTCGACCAGGTCGGCCTCGAGGAACTCGCGCACGACCGTGGGCCCGCCGCCCAGGCGCACGTCGAGGCCGCCGGCGAGCTCGGTCGCGAGGGCGAGGGCGTCGACGGGTGCGAGCTCGCGGAAGAGGAACGTCGTCTCGCCGACCGCGAGGTCGGGGCGGGTATGGTGCGTGAGCACGATGACGGGCGAATGGAACGGGGGTTCCTCTCCCCACCAGCCGCGCCACGACTCGTCCTCCCACGGGCCGAGCTGCGGGCCGAACTTGCGGCGCCCCATGATCTCGACCCCGATGCCCCGGTTGGTCGCGGCCGCGAACGCGTCGTCGACGCCCCGGGAGCCGCCGCCGACCGCCTCGTCCTCATGGCCGGTCATGCTCACGAAACTGTGGGTGGGGAAGAACCAGCCCATCAGCCGCTGACCGGCATGCCCGAACGGGGTCTCGAACGACTGGCCCTCGCCGGTCGCGTAGCCGTCGATCGATACGGCGAGGTTGTGTACGCGGAGTTGGGTCATGTCGTCTACGTCCCTCCAGAGCGGTTGCTGCTGACGCGTCATCCCAGATCTTCGGATCAGTATGGCAGCGACGGTGCCGCGCTGCCGGGGCGGGATGACCGCCCAGCCGCTTTTGTCGTTCGCGGCGCAGAATGGGGTTATGACTCCGGAGCCCAAGACCTGTCGATCCTGCGGCCGGGAGATCACCTGGCGCAAGAAGTGGGAACGCAACTGGGACGAGATCGCCTACTGCAGCGACGCCTGCCGCAGCCACAAGATCTCGGCGACCGACCGAAAGCTCGAGCAGGCGATCCGAGACCTCCTCGCCGCCCGGGCACTGACGTCGACGATTTGTCCGTCGGATGCCGCACGCGCCGTCTCCCCGGACGATTGGCGTGACCTCATGGAACCCGCCCGCCGCGCCGCCCGCCGTCTGGTCGCCGCGGGCGAGGTCGACATCACGCAGGGCGGTTCGGTGGTCGACCCGTCGCGGGCGAAGGGGCCGATCCGTATCCGGCGGCGCGCGTAGGCTCTGCCTTCTTCATGGGTCCCCCGCTTCCCCACCCCGGCATAGAGGAGAATGGTCGGACAGCAGAGGCACGCTCTGTGTGCCTTGAGGAGCTTCGATGACCCTGCCCGAATCTCTGCTGGAACTGCTGCGCAAGCCGAGCCCGTGTTTCCTCTCCACGATCATGGCCGACGGATCCCCTCAGGTGACGGAGACGTGGGTCGACACCGACGGCGAGCACGTCATCATCAACACGGTGGTCGGATTCGTGAAGGTTCGCAACGTCGAGCGGGATCCCCGCGTGGCAGTTGCAATTCAGGACCCCGAGAACCCGTTCCGCTACATCCAGGTGCGGGGCGAAGTGATCGGCATGACGACGGATGGCGGTGCGGAAAGCATCGAGGCGCTGTCGCAGAAGTACACCGGCCAGCCCTACCCCTGGTACGGCGGACGTGACCAGCAGCGCGTCATCCTGACCATCAAGGCCAACAGCGTCAGCGGTCAGGGCTGATCGCTTGTGATGATGCCCCCTCGCGGGCAGGTTCACGCTCGTATCTGCCCATAAGGAACAGGCATCGGGCTCGGCGGGCGCAGAGAATCTGCGACCTGCGCGCCGATGCGTTCGCCCCATCTCGAATAGGTGCGGGACGTGAGATCCCTGGCGGCATCCAATGTGATCATCGGCGTACCCGTCTGTTCGCAGATCCGGCCCGTCACGATATCGAGTGTTCGCGCATGGTTGCCGGTGATGCGACGTGCGAACGGGCTGAGATAGCTGGCTAAATGCAGGCTTGCGGTGCTCGTCACGAACACTGATGTGGCGTCGGCGGACTTGAGAGCCTTCACCAACGCCGACATGTCACGCCGCCAGCCGCGGCGGGTAGTGAGACAAAAGGCATCGGTCGTGGCCATCATGAGGATTATGGAGTCGTATCCGTCGAGAGACAGTTCGCCGAGAGCACTGAGTGTCGAGCGGGCCGACGCGGCCGGTTGTGCCACCAACGTCACGACCACACCGCGCTCAAGTCTTTCGGCTGTCTGTCGGGCCAGATTCCCCGCAATGCCCAACTCGTGGCTCCTCACTCCGAACCCCGCCGCGGGTCCGTCACCGATGAGGAGAATGCGGGCGGGGTCGTTTCCGGCGACGCTGATCTCGGAGGATCCGCTCGGGTATAGCCACTCGCTCTCATCCTGAGTTCGTGCGCGGAACCATCCCCAAAAGAATGCTCGCAGGAGCACGTGCCAGTACGCCTGAGCCCAATGCGACGGTGGTAATTTTTTCGCATCACTCGGAGGCGGGGACTCGCTACGGGGCACCGCGCCATGTGAGGCGGGCCCGCCAAATTCGTGATCGACCTTTTTGTCACAGTCGCACCGGACGTGGATCTTGTGCCCGGAGGCAGCCTGCACGAAGATCTCGGCGTGCTGGGTTTCTCGGTCGATCGCCATCGCCACCATCGTCAGAACCCGGCCGACAAGTACTCGGCCGCTTGCGCTTCTGACATGTCGAATCGTCTCCCGCCGATGAGGTGGTTCGCGACGATGCCCGGAAGCTGGCGGCGTACTGTGTGGCTTGATCGACCTTCCAGGCTCAGCCGCACTGGCCGCTCTTCCCCTGCCCCCAGCAGGGGCATCCCGGGGACTGAAGCGTGCGGGGTTTCTCCGCGGAGGGCCATCGCCGACACCTTTCAGATAGTCGTCACTACGGTCGTGCTGGCACGCGCGGAAGCGCGCTCGACTCGATCAGGATCGCTCGGCCGGGGTACCGCGACCCCGACTGTGCCAACGTATGCGCCGCAAACCAGTCCCCGATATCCGCCCAGCGCGGAAGAACGTCCGATCTGCGTGCAGGGACCGGACGGACGTCCAGTCGCGGCAATAGAATCACTGCATGGGAGCGGACACCGGCGAAATGTTCGCGAGCCACCGTGTCGCGTCGTGCCACGACATCGACCATGCCCGGCAGGCCCTCAGCAACGTTTTCCTGCCAGTCGACTTCCCCTCGGCGCGGACTTCCGCGATCGTCGATTTGAAGCTCAACGCCCTGCGAGTCGGTCGGCTTACCTGCGGGTACATGAGTTTTCACGATGCGGTGAGCATCGAGACCGCGGAGGCGGAAAACTATCACGTCGATATTCCGACGGGTGGCAGAGCGATGATGCGGGCGGGCCTCGGCTCGCCGGTGTACGGGTCGGACATGACGGCCGGGATCTTTATGCCCGGGCGGCCGGTGGATATCGACTGCGGGGAAGGGTTCGCGCAACTCTCGCTGATGATCCCTCGCGACCTGTTGCAGCTCGAAATCGAGAACCTGCTCGGCGACGAGCTCGCCAGCCCGCTCGAGTTCCAGGAAGAGCTCGATCTCACGACACCTGGTGCTCGGTCGATGATGCAGGCCCTCAGAATGATCGACGACGCGTCCGGACAGAATGGCGGAGCGCTAACGCACCCGTTGGCGGTCCAGAGGTTGGAGCAAGTGCTCGTTCACAGTCTGCTATTCGCGCAGCGGCACAATCACTCGCTCGCCCTCAGTGGACCGTCGCCTGCCCCGGGCGTCCGTCCGGTATCGCGCGCGATCGAGCTCATGCGCAGCGATCCTGCGCATCCGTGGACAGTGGCGGAGCTGGCGGCCGCGGTTTCGCTCAGCGTGCGCAGCCTGCAAGAGGGCTTCCGCCGCTCTCTGGACACGACGCCGACCGTGTATTTGCGGCACCTCAGACTCGAGAAGGCACACGACGAACTGACGTTGGCGGCGCCGGGCACGGTGAGTGTGACGGAGGTGGCCGCACGATGGGGGTTCGTCCACCTCGGAAGGTTTGCAGCGTCGTACCGCCGAGCATTTTCCGAGCACCCTTCTGACACGCTGCGGTCCGCGGGAGTGCGCGAACTGCCGACCGCGAAATAGCGAGCGCGCCGGCTTGTCGGCCGTCCTCACCGTCGGCCTGTCTTGACGAGGTAGTCGTAGACGAAGCGCGCGGCGACTGCGCCCTCGCCGACGGCGGACGCCACACGTTTCACCGAACCGCTGCGCACGTCTCCGGCCGCGAAGACTCCCGTGCTCGACGTTTGGAACGTCGTCGCGTCTCCGGCACCGGTCAGTACGAAACCACGCCTGTCGAGGGCGATCTCGTCGGAGAGCCATGCGGTGTACGGCTCGGACCCGATCAAGACGAAAAGAGCTGCTGTGCTGAGGTGTCGGCGCTCGTCGGTCTTCCCGTCCTGGACGGTGACCTCTTCGAGACGGGAGCCGCCTCGTAACTCGCATACTTCGCACGTGCTCCAAACGCGAACCCGGGGATTGTCGGCAATCCGTCCCGCGAGGTATCGGGACATGTCCCGGTTCAGATCGTCGTGGCGGATCACCAGGTTGACGATGGTCGCGCTCCTCGCCAGGAACAGTGCGGCTTGGCCTGCAGAATTGCCGCCGCCCACGACAGTGACCGGGTCTCCGCGGCAGAGTCGTGCCTCGAACTCGGTGGCAGCGTAGAAGACGCTGGACCCCTCGAGCCGGCGCATGCCTGGAATCTCGAGGCGGCGGTAGCGGACACCGGTCGCGAGCACGACCGCATGGGCTTCTACGCGGTCCCCGCCGGTCAGTCCTACGATGAAATGGCCGTCGGCACGCTCGAGCGATTCCGCCTCGCCGGGTACCTTGAAGGCGGCTCCGAACTTGCGGGCCTGGACCACCCCCCGGTCGGCGAGCTCGGCACCTGAAATACCTGCAGGGAACCCGAGGTAGTTCTCGATCTGGGACGATGTCCCTGCCTGCCCTCCTGTCGCGATCCCGTCGAGGACGATGGTGGAGAGCCCCTCGGAAGCAGCCGTCACCGCGGCCGCAAGACCGGCCGGTCCAGCACCCACGATGAGAATGTCGTGCGTGAAGCGAGGCGGCGCGTTCTCCCGCAGCCCGAGGACCTCGGCGAGCTCGGCGTTTCCGGGGTTGCGCAGGACGGTGCGGCCCTTCCAGATCATTACGGGTGTCTGGTCCGGCGGTATGCCGAGCGACCGCAGGGTTCGCTCGGCGTTGGGATCGTCGTCCAGATCTTCCCAGCGGTACGGGACGCGATTCCGACTCGCGAAATCTCTCAACCGGCGGGCGTCGGCTGAGTATCGGGAACCGATGATCCGCAGGCCGACACCGGCATCGACGTGTATGTTGCGCCGGAGGATGAACGCGCGCAAAATGAGGTCCCCCAGCGCCGGGCTGTCGGCGACCGCGTCTCTGAGGCGGTCAAAGGGCGTTTCCACGACCTCGACGTCTGTCTGAGCGACGGCGGTGACGTAGACGGCCTGACCCGTCAACATCGACAGGTCGCCCACGAAGCGTCCCCGTCCGTGGACGGCGATCACCCGCGACGCTTCATGCGGATCTTCCTCGTGGACGACTCGGACGCTGCCGTCGAGCACGACGAAAAGTCCACGGTCGAGGTCTCCCTCGCGGAACAGGACCGAACCTCGCGCCAACTGCTTCCGTTCGCCGTACGGAGTTAGCAGCGCGATCTGTTCGTCGGTGAGCCGAGGATAGGCGCCGGTGATGTCTGGCGTTTCGGGCAGGTGTGGGAGATCGAGTTCAGACGAACTGCTCGTCGGCATAACACCACCTCCAGCTCTCTCCAGGCTCGATCGAACGCACGATCGCATGGCCGGTCGCAGCCGCGTGGGTACGGGCGTGTCGCATCGGAGAGGAGTCACAGCAGCCGACCTCTCCACAGGTGAGGCACTGCCTCAGGTGCACCCAAGGAGTGCCCAGGCGGCGGCATTCCCCACAGACCGGCGCCTTGGGCGGAGGTACGTTCCGCACGAGCGGCAGATGCGCGTCTCGGCTTACCCGTCCGGAGAGCCTGGTCATGGCCGGCCGCCCTCGCCCGAGAGGTGATCCGCTCGCGAAGTCTTCCCCTTATCCGCGGGAAGGCGCGACGCGAGCCACGACCGCAGCGCCCGTGCCGGTGCCGCGCCGACCTGCGTGTCGATCACCCGACCGTGGTGCATGAGGATCAGTGTCGGGATCGCCTGCACTCCGAAGCGGCTGCTCACCTCCGGCGCCACGTCCGCGTTGACTTTGACGAGCTTCAAGTTGCCCGCGAGTTCTGTCGCCAGCTGCTCCAGCGCCGGGCTGACCATACGGCAGGGCCCGCACCACGGTGCCCAGACGTCCACGAGCACCGGGACGGTCGCCCCGTCCGCGACAGTTCCGAAGTCCGCGTCGGACGCGTCGACGATCCACACGAGCGGATTGCTGCAAGCCCCGCAGCGGGGAGCTCCCTCGGCGGCGGCGAGTACTCGGTTCTTCGAGCCGCAATTCGGACACTCAACGATCCGGGCCCGGTCATGCGCGGTCGTCGTCACGCTACTGCCTCACTGTGGTGGTCCGCCGCCGGTACGACGGTGAGCTCTCCTGCATGGAGATCGACGACGATCGTCGAGTCATCGGGAAGATCGCCGCGCAGAAGCGCCCGCGCCACCCGGGTCTCGACCTCGCGGGAGATGTACCGCCGCAGTGGACGGGCCCCGTACGCCGGGTCGAAACCCTGTTCCGCGATGAAGCGCCGAGCTCGTTGTGTGGTGTCGAGCGCAATCCTCTGCTCCGCCAGCCGCTCCCGCAGCTCGGTGAGCTGCAGGTCGACGATGCGTTCGATTTCGGCGAACGTCAACGGTTTGAAGAGAACGATCTCGTCGATCCGGTTCAGGAACTCGGGTCGGAAGTGTGACCGCAGCGAGCTCATCACCAAGTTCTGCGCATCGGACGTCGTCTCGCCGTTCGGGCCGATACCCTCGAGCAGGTGCTGGGACCCGATGTTGGAGGTCATGATGATGACCGTGTTACGGAAGTCGACTGTACGACCGTGGGAGTCGGTGAGACGCCCGTCGTCGAGCACCTGGAGCAAGATGTTGAAAACATCAGCGTGGGCCTTTTCGATTTCGTCAAGCAGGACGACCGAATAGTGCTTCCGCCTGACTGCCTCGGTCAGCTGCCCTCCCTCTTCGAATCCGACGTACCCGGGAGGGGCCCCGACCAGCCGGCTGACAGTGTGCGGCTCCTGGTACTCGCTCATGTCGATGCGGACGATGTTCTCCTCGCTGTCGAAAAGGGTTTGGGCGAGGGCCTTGGCGAGTTCGGTCTTGCCGACTCCTGTCGGTCCCAAGAAGATGAAGGAGCCGATCGGACGGGTCGGGTTCTTGATTCCGGAGCGCGCTCGGACGACCGCGTCGGTCACCAACTGCACCGCTTCGTCCTGACCGATCACTCGTTCGTGGAGTACCTCGTCAAGGCGTAGGATTTTCCCCCGCTCGCCCTCTTGGAGACGGCTCACGGGGATACCGGTCCACCGGGCCACGATGGAGGCGATCTCGTCGGCTGTGACGATTTCACGGAGTAGTCGCCTCCCTCCCTGTTTGGTCTGGAGCCGCTCCTCGCCGGCCACGAGCCGACGCTCGAGTTCGGGCAACTTCCCGTGGCGCAGGCTGGCCGCCCTGCTCAGGTCATATTCCCGCTCGGCCCGTTCGCTCTCCAGCCGCACCTGCTCGATCTCCTGCCGGAGCGCCTGGACCTCGCGAAGCGCTTGGCGTTCCGCTTCCCACTGGGCACGCATGGCGTCGGCTTCCGCTTTCAGGTCCGCGAGTTCCTTCCGTAGTTCTTCGAGGCGACGACGGCTGGCAGGGTCCGTCTCTTCGGCAAGCGCGGCCTCCTCGATCTCCAGGCGAGTGACGCGCCGGGTGAGCTCGTCGAGCTCCGCTGGCATCGAGTCGATTTCCGTGCGCAGCATGGCACAGGCTTCGTCGACCAGGTCTATGGCTTTGTCTGGCAGGAACCGGTCCGAGATATAGCGGTGGCTCAGGGTCACAGCGGCCGCCAGAGCAGCGTCGTAGATCTTGACGCCATGGAAGACTTCGAATCGTTCTCGCAATCCACGGAGAATTGACAGAGCGTCTTCGACGCTCGGTTCGTCGACGACAACCGGCTGGAATCGACGCTCGAGGGCCGCGTCCTTCTCAATATGGGTGCGGTACTCGTCGAGCGTCGTGGCGCCGATCATGTGCAGTTCGCCGCGGGCCAGCATGGGCTTCAGCATCTGGCCCGCGTCCATGGCCCCGTCGGATGCGCCAGCTCCAACTACGGTGTGCAATTCGTCGACGAATAGCAGAATCTTCCCTTCCGCAGCCAGTACTTCGTTGAGTACGGCCTTGAGTCGTTCCTCGAATTCGCCGCGGTATTTCGCGCCGGCGACGAGGGAACCCATGTCCAGGGCGAAAAGAATCTTGTCCCTCAAGCCCTCGGGTACGTCGCCGTTATGGATCCGCTGCGCCAGGCCTTCGACAATGGCTGTCTTCCCAACGCCGGGCTCACCGATCAGCACCGGGTTGTTCTTGCTCTTGCGGGACAAGATCTGGACTGTGCGGCGGATTTCCGAGTCCCGGCCGATCACCGGCTCCAGTCGCCCCGCGGCCGCCTCCGCGACGAGGTCGCGACCGTACTTGGCGAGGGCTTCGTAGGTCCCTTCCGGAGTGGCAGATGTGATCCTCTGGGCTCCTCTCACTCCGGCCAGCATCTGCAGGAATGAGTCGCGAGTCACGCCGTGCCGCGCCAGAAGCCGACCGGCTGCCGAGCCGGATTCTTCGTCGAGGAGCGCAATTACGAGGTGTTCCACGGACACGTATTCGTCCTTGAGCCTGCGGGCCTCCCTATCGGCAGCATCCAGGAGGCGGTTCAACCGCTGGGTGACGTACACCTTCCCGGGCTCGGCGCCGGAACCCGTCACGCGGGGGCGTTTCTCGAGCTCGTCAGCCAGGTCTTCCCGGAGTTGGTCTACATCCGCCCCCGATCGGCCGAGCAGCGGCAGCAATAGCCCATCGCTCTGCTCCACCAGAGCCAACAGCAGATGCTCGCCGTCGACCTCCTGATGGCCGAACCGGAGCGCCGTTGTCTGCGCATCGTGTAATGCTTCCTGCGACTTCTGCGTGAGCCTGTTCATGTCCATGGGATTCCCCTATCTGAGCGCGTTCGCCGTTGCAATCTCTCGAGGTCGGAAATCCGCTCGAGCAGATCCATCACCAGACCAAGCGACGCGTAAGAGAGGTTCAGCCGTAGGTGGAGCCGTTGGATCGTCGCCATCTCGCGCACCTGGGACGGGTCGAACCAGAGTCTCCCCTCCGCGTCCCGGCTGATTTCGAGCAAGCCGAGCGCGACTAGCCGCCGGACCAGGTCGGGGTGCACACCGGTTATCCGGGCGTAGCTGTCAAGACTCAGGCGATAGGGCCGTGCCAGTGGCGAGTTCGTCCCACCGGTCTCGGTCACGACGAGCTCCTCGGGTCGAATGTGGAAACCTTGCGGAGCTCCTCGAACAGCTCGCGCTCCTCCGCGGACGGCGATGGAGGCACCTTGATCTGGGTTTCGGCGAAGAGGTTTCCCGGCATTCCGCCTTTGTTCGGCAGCCCTCGCCCTTTCAGCCGCAGCCGCCGGTGGCTCGATGTGCCTGCAGGTACCTTCACAGTGGCGCGGCCGCCGGGAGTCTCGACGGGGACCGACGAACCGAGTGCTGCTTCCCACGGACTGATGGGCAGAACCACGTGCAGGTCGCGGCCCTCCAGCCGGTAGCGGGGATGCGGCTCGATATGGACGACGAGGTACAGGTCCCCCGCGGGGCCACCACCTGTTCCCTGTCCGCCCTGAGCGCGCAGCCTGATTCGCTGCCCGTCCACGACGCCGGCGGGGATAACGACATCGATGGTGCGCGGCCCATCCGAGTCGCGGAGCGACAGTGTTCGCCGGGTCCCGGCGAAAGCCTCCTCGACCGTCAGGTTCACCTCTGTTTCGTGGTCGGAACCGGAGACTGGCCCCCATCCGCTTCTGCCGCGTCCACGAGCGCCGAAAATGCCGCCGAGCAGGTCGTCGAGATCGATGTCGTCGCCGGCGCCAGAGTAGTTGAACCCGCCAGCGCCGTCTCCGCCCCACCCGCCGGACCTCCTGCCAGCAGCGCCGGCTCCCGCATAGGCGCGCTCCCGGCGGTAGGCGTCTGGATCCACGTCGGCACCGACCCGTCGGAAATTCTCGCCGAACGCGTCGTATCGTTTACGTTGCTCGGGGTCGGAGAGCACGTCGTACGCCGCGGAAAGATCCTTGAACCTGTCTTCCGCGCCCGGGTCCTTGTTGACGTCGGGGTGCAGCTTTCGGGCGAGCCTGCGATAGGCGCGTTGGATCTCCGACTGGTCGGCATCGCGGGAGACCCCGAGGACTTCATAGGCGTCGAGCGGCATTACTCGCTCCTGGTCGCTACTACGACCGACGCGGGGCGCAGGATTTCGCTGTCTTGCCCATAGCCAGCTCGGAGTACGTGAGCCACGGTGCCGGGGGCGAGTTCCTCGTCGACGAGTGTGCTGACCGCTTCGTGGCGGGCGGGGTCGAATGCTTCGCCGATTTCGTCCTCCCGCCGCGGGTATCCCAGTCCGGCGAGGACCGTGAGGGCCTGCTCGTGCACGGCGCGGAGCCCGTCGACGACCTGTTCGGGGTGCGAGGTAGCGTGTTCGAGTGCTCGCTCGAGGTTGTCGAGGACGGGCAGCCAACGGGATGCCACGGAGGCACGTTCCTGCCGGCGAGCGCTAGCTACGTCCTTTGAGAATCGTTTGCGGAGGTTGTCCAGTTCCGCGGCGGTGCGGCGCCACGCGTCATCGAGTTCGGCGATCTGGCTCGCTGCCTCGGCGGCGCCGTCATCAGTTCCGTCGTCGGCCGTCTGGGATTCGGTATCTTCTTGTCCGGACATGACGTCGTCGATCAGTGTGCCGTGAACTCGGCGTCGATCACATCGTCGGAGTCGTCGCTAGGACGGGGTTCGCCGGTGTCTGCCGAGGGGTCGGCGGAGCGGGCACTGTTCTGGCTCCGCGCAGTCGCGCTCAGGGCTTGCGCCATCTGGTGCAGTTCGCCCGTGAGAGACCGTAGACGGTCGACCGGCTCCTGCTCTTCGATGGCACTCCGTGCGTCGTTGATCAGAATCTCGGCGCGGGCGCGGTCGTGCTCTTGGACTGCATCCCCGGCCTCGGTGAGTGCCCGTCGCACCTGGTAGGCGACGGAGTCGAGTTCGTTTCGGGCATCGACGAGTTCCCGGAGCTGGGCGTCTTCGCTTCGGTGCGCCTCGGCATCGGAGACCATGCGCTCGACCTCGTCCGGTGCGAGCGTCGACGTCTCACTGATGGTGACTTGTTGCTCGGTGCCCGTGTCCTTGTCCTTCGCGGAAACGTGCAGGATGCCGTTGGCGTCGATGTCGAAAGTGACCTCGATCTGGGGTTCGCCCCGGGGCGCAGGTCTGATGTCCTCGAGTCGGAAGCGGGCGAGAGAGCGGTTGTCGCTTGCGAGTTCGCGCTCTCCCTGGAGGACTACAACGTCCACCGCCTGCTGATCGTCGCCGGCCGTGCTGAAGACTTCGGTGCGACGCGCGGGGATGGTCGTGTTGCGTTCGATGACCGTGGTCATCACCCCGCCCTGGGTTTCCAGCCCGAGCGAAAGCGGTGTGACGTCGAGCAAGAGCACGTCCTTGACGTCCCCCTTGATGATCGCCGCCTGGACGGCTGCGCCGAGCGCGACGACTTCGTCCGGATTGACGGTCATGTTGGGGTCCTTGCCTCCGGTCATCCGACGGACCAGATTCTGCACCGCGGGTATACGCGTGGAACCGCCGACGAGGATGACCTCGTCGATGTCGTCGGAGGTTGCTCTCGCGTCATCCAAAGCCTGCTTCACCGGGCCCATACAGCGTTCGACGAGGTCCGCGGTCAGTTGGTCGAATGTCGACCGCATGAGGTTGACGTTGAGGTGCTTCGGTCCTGATGCGTCGGCCGTCACGAATGGGAGGTTCACCGCGGTCTGGGCGACGGACGACAGTTCGACTTTGGCCTTCTCTGCCGCCTCGAAGAGGCGTTGCAACGCTTGCGGGTCCTGGCGTAGGTCGATGCCGATTTCCTTCTTGAATTCGTCCGCGAGGTAGTCGACGACGCGGCGGTCGAAGTCGTCCCCTCCGAGATGAGTGTCACCGGCCGTCGAGCGGACCTCGACGACGCCTTCACCGACCGTGAGGAGGCTGACATCGAAGGTTCCCCCACCGAGGTCGAAGACGAGGATGGTTTCGTTCTCCAGTTTCTCCATCCCATACGCCAGAGCGGCGGCAGTGGGTTCATTGATGATGCGGAGGACCTCGAGGCCCGCGATCTTGCCCGCGTCCTTGGTGGCCTGCCGCTGGGCGTCGTTGAAGTGCGCCGGCACCGTGATCACGGCCTCTGTGACCCGCTCGCCGAGCGCCTTGCTCGCATCGTCTGCCAGCTTGCGCAGAATCTGCGCCGAGATCTCTTCAGGCGCGTACAGCTTGCCGTGGACCGAGAACCGGACCGCTCCGTCCGGCCCGGAAACGACGTCGTAGGACACGGTGTGGATTTCGCTCTGTACTTCGTCGTAATTTCGTCCGACGAACCGTTTGGCCGAGTAGATCGTGCCCTTAGGGTTGAGGATCGCCTGACGTCGGGCCATCTGGCCAACGAGGCGTTCACCGGTTTCAAGGAAGGCAACCACTGATGGAGTGGTCCTGTTCCCTTCGATATTGGCGACGACTTGGGGCTGGCCGCCCTCCATCGCGGCGATGACCGAATTTGTCGTCCCCAGATCGATACCCACTGACCTGCCCATGCTGTGCTCCTTCGCTCGATGCCTGCCTTCGCCATGCTTCCGCTGCGCAGAGCCCGCGACATCCCCTAAACAGGGGATTTCGGTGGGACGCGACGATTCGGCCGCGGCAGGAAACGCGCAGCGGCTGTCAGGCGGACGACGGGAAGTGACGGAACGCGAACACGGCGAGTTCCGCCCTCGTGTGAATGCCGAGTTTCTGGTAGATGTGTTTCATATGCGTGTCCACGGTGTGGGTCGACACTGTCAGCTGCAGCGCCGTCGCCCGGTTCGTCATTCCGTTGCCCACGAGTCGCGCTACCCGGTCCTCCGCGTTGGTCAGAGACCGCCACCGGTCGCCGCCGTCCACGGTGCGTGTGCGCGACGGGGCCGACGGATGAGCAGGGTCGTCGTCGGCTTCCATGCCCGGGTCGTACACCGGGGCCAGGCTGAGAGGGTTCTGGAGCACCGTGCCGTCGACCATCACCATGGAGTGAATCTTCAGCACGCCCGCGAGGGTGCCCGCGTCGAGAAGCTCGATGTCGTACATGCAGAGGAAGACGGCGGGGAGCTCGGAGAGTATTCGTATGACGGCGGTTTCGTGCAGGAAAACGTTCTTGGCACCAGACTCGATCGGTCCTCGGGACATCTGTCCGGCGGCGCGAAGTAGCGGGAAAGCGCCGACCACCGACGATCCGTCGTCGACGGGAAACGGCGTCGACTGTGCGGGGGCGGGTTCGCGAGTTCGAATGTACGTGTCAGGCGCTGAGAAGAAATCGATGTTCCGACGGGCGCTGTCGGACGCTGTTGTTCCCGTCACGCGCTGCCGCATGGTCCCAGACCCGAGTCCGTCGATGAGGAAGACGCATTGGTCGCCGTGACGCAATCCCTCCTGCATGAATGACACCAGCAGCAGGTCTCTCTCGAGGGTTCCCGAGAACAGGGCGCAGACATGAAGCCCCGGATGAACTTCGCCGACTCCAGGGATTCCCATGAGAAGCGCATTCACCGGGGAATCGCCTTCTCGTGGCCCCATTTGTCGACCATACGCGCGTCACCATGCCGCGGTCAACGGGGCCGGAGGTCAAAGACGACTTTTTATCGGGATTGCCCCTTCTAAGGACGCTCGTCAGCAAGTCGGGCGCGGCGCTCTTCCTCGCGTTTCGAGTACGCGGCGGCACGAATCGCTTCGTCCGATTCCAATCCCGTGCCGAGCGCACCCCCGATTGTCGCCGCGGAGGCGACAAACCATACGAGCACGAACAGATCGCCGTAATCGAGCGACGAGCCGAGCGAATCTCCCATCACGGCAGGGTCGAGGATAAAAAGCGCCCACGCGAGGTTGACGACGTAGAGCGCCAAATAGCAGATGAGCACCCCGATCGTCAGCGTCACGAGTGTCGAGGTGTTGTAGAGACGTGATCTATCCCGCGCCTCGGTCGAACCGTCGGCGGGGCGGTCCCATAGTTCTCCGTCGACCACGATCCACCCCACGACTATCGAGATCGAGGCAATAGTCGCGACGCCGAGGCGCCAGCCCGACAAGGACCCGGCCAAAAGCCAAACCGTGGAGTCGACCGTGGCCACAGCTCCGGTTGCCAAGGCTGCGACGAGTGCGGACTTGAGCCCCGAGGCGAGGAGCCACGGTCGGTTGGCGAGCACCATGCCAGCGAGCACCCGCCCGCGGCCGCTAATGCCGGGGAGGGGCACGCGCTCCTCATCGTGCGACGAGTCTTCGGTCATACCGCTCATGAGCCCGAGCACGGCGTGGCGTGCACGCGTGCGCACGCGCAGCCCTCCGAGCGCGGGTAGCGACAAGACTGCAGTGGCTCGCTGCGGGTCGATGGCGGCCAGAAGATACCGGCCGTCGTCGGCGCGCAGGGGAAGTTCCGTCACCCCGATGACGAGGTCCCATTCGTGCTGTATGGCACGGGCTCTCAGTCGCGCCAGCGCGGTTTCGACATCCTCGTATCCCAAGGTGAAAGGCTCACTCAGGACCTCGATATCCCAGCCGTCGCGGTCATCGCCGTCCAGCGGCCGGAGATCGGTCATCGCGCGCGCCATGGCCGTGGGCGAAGCGGGATCGGCCACGAGACCCACGCGGATCTGGTTCATCTCCGCAGCTTACACACACAGTCAAAATGCCAGTATGACTTTCCCCACCGGGCGGAGACGACGATTGGGCGCTGCGATGGCCGCGTCCGATGGCACGGGCGCATTCGAGAAGATATGTTGCTACTTAGCGGGGGGTGACGTGGCCGCGCCCGAAGTGAGTGGACGTCCAGTCGAGATCTCTCTGCGCGTCGATTTCTTTGATCAGCCCGAGCATCTCACGGCTGTTCTCGACCCAGTAGTGCTTGATGGTCGTCGCGCGGCCATTGATCTCGTCGAAGTGCTGGTCAGGCGCTGGTGAAGGACGGCAAACAGGTGGCCGAACTCGGGATCGTCATAGATCCGAGCAAACGCTGGCGATCATTGATTCGTCGTCGCGGCGAGCCTCAGACCAGAGCTTGAGCTGCCTGACCGTCTGGTGAGGAGAGAGCCCGAGGTCGGTGAGTTCGTAGGTCACTGTTACTGGGACGGTCGCTGTCGCAGTCCGGTCGATCAGACCGTCGCGTTCTAGCGATTTCAACGTCTGCGACAGCATCTTCGGGCTGACACCGGCTAGGACCCGCGCCAACTCGGAGTAGCGCATCGGTCGCGGATCGTCGTCGCAGTCAGGTCCGCTACTCAATGCGGAGAGCACCAGAGTCACCCACTTACCGGACACCAGCGCGAGCAACTGCTGACTCGCACACGCGGCGAGGCCGTTTGTGGGTGTTTAGCATTGGAGCATGGCCAATGACGAGACGCGACCGGAGAGCATCGCCGCACAGGCTCTCGGCTGGATAGACCAGACCACCCGGGCAATCAACCCACCCATCCACATGTCGAGCACCTTCCTGCGCGACGCGGACAACCAGTACAGCTCGGGCCGCGTGTACATTCGCGACCAGAACCCGGCATTCGATCAGGCCGAGGCCGTTATCACCGCCCTCGAGGGCGGACACGAGACGCTTCTGTTCGCGAGCGGCATGGCGGCGGCGACCGCAGTGTTCCAAGGCCTGCGGCCGGGCGACCACGTGCTCGCACCGCACGTCATGTACTGGAGCCTGCGTAACTGGCTGCTCGGGTTCGCCACCTCGTGGGGACTCGAGGTCGAGCTGATCGACATGACCGATCCGTCTTCGGTAGCTGCGGCGCTGCGCCCCGGTCAGACAAAGCTTGTCTGGGTCGAGACCCCGGCCAACCCCCTATGGACCATCACCGACATTGCGGCAACCGCGGAACTCGCGCACGGTGTCGGCGCCCTGCTCGCGGTCGATTCGACGGCCGCGACCCCGGTGCTTACGAGGCCCCTGGAACTCGGCGCGGACCTCGTCATGCACTCGGCGACCAAGTACCTCAATGGTCACTCAGACCTCACCGCCGGAACCGTGACGACACGAGCAGAGAACGAACACTGGCAGCGGGTACGCGCCGTGCGGGCCCAGAACGGCGGGACGCTCGGTTCGTTCGAATCCTGGTTGCTCCTGCGCGGGCTACGCACTCTCTACCTGCGCGTCCGTGCGGCAAGCACCTCTGCACAACTTATCGCCGAGTACTTCTACGGTCACCCGTTGGTTGCCGAGGTGCTCTACCCCGGGCTCGCCTCGGCCCACGGCCACGAGATCGCATCGCGGCAGATGCACGACGGCTACGGCGGGATGCTGTCGATCAGAACCGCAGGAGGCGAGGCGGCAGCGATTGCCACCGCTGCCACCACCACCCTCTGGAAGCGCGCCACCTCTCTCGGCGGCGTGGAAAGCCTCATCGAGCACCGTGCCAGCGTCGAGGGCCCCGGCTCGCCAGTGCCCGCCGACTTGCTGCGGCTCTCCGTTGGCATCGAGCACGTCGACGACCTCATCACCGACCTCGAACACGCTCTGACAGTTGCCCACAACGGCATCGAACTCCGCGTCTGATGGGACAAGCGGGGCTCCCCCACCAGAGCACCTCCTACCGAGGGGTTCCCGGCGCACGCCCGGGGCAGCCTCTCAGCCAGAGAACCCTCATGACACGTCTTCGCGACGCAGGCATCAACCTCCGCGCAGCGCACAACGCAGCCATGCGCGCTCTGGTGCTCGACATCCCGCCACGGTCACAGAATCACCTGGTCGGCGAAACCTGAGGGCAGCCTTGGCCCGACACCGGCCGAACTCGAACTGTGTCGGCAGCCGATACGCCGGTCATGAATACGCCGGTCCGTCGCTGATTGCTGACGCGTCCGTGGCTAGTGCAAGCTGGCCGGCCCTCTCCACTTAACTGCTAAGTCGCGGCAATAGTTGAGTCTGGGCAGAGGCGAATGCGTGACCCGGGCCGATTGAGAAGAGCACTGAGGACTAGCAGTAGAACCGCCTGTCTGGGGGCTCCGGGACGGAGCACCCGCGCCCTCGGTGCGGATCGCACAGAGCACTTGAAGGCCGACTCGACGGGTGCCGGCTCTGTATTACGCGACTGATTCTCAGACGAAGAAGCGCCCACAGAACTCATTCCAGACGCCCCGAACATCGAAAACGGGATCGCGCAGCCACGCGAGCTCTAGGCCCTGCCAGAACGAATAGAGCCCGACGGCGGCGGAGAGCGAGTCCGGCATCCACGCGAGCGTCTCCGTGAGGGTCACACGGACGTTCCTCGGTCGTCCCGCGAAGAACCGATGAGCGGGGTGTTCAGGAGTAAGGGCCACGGCACTGAGGATCGACGTCTAGGCGGCCGGGCCGGAAGTCTCTGTGAACCGGGGCAGTGGCACACAAGCGCGATCAGCGCGCCGACGAATATTGCAAGCCGACGATCTCCGAAACTGGCGAGCGACGCAAGCGCTACCGAATATCAGTAGCCACGCGGATTTTTGTCGAGCCGCCTGTCAGAATCGAACTGACGACCTTCTCATTACGAGTGATTTCCAGGCTCTCAAGACGACTGCGTCCCGTACACCGATCCCAATAAAACACTGGTATCGAGGCCCTAGATGATCATGTGAGAACGGCCTTGATTTTCCTCAAGTGTGGGCAAAATGTGGGCAAATCTGAGGGCTCGCGCAACGCAGTCTCGAGCCGCCTACTCAAGGGTCAGCGCTGGGCTCTGGCCCCCGCAGATTGTGCAGCAACTTGCTGCACCGCTCGGCAGCAGGCGCTCACCTGGCGGATCCGTAGATAGCGCTGCTTCAACAATCGACGTTGTCGAGAGAGGTCAGAGCATTTCCAGCGGCTCCTTGCTAGACGGCGGTGGGAAGATCTAGTCGAGCTGTTTCAGCTCGTCGTTACCGAAGCTGATCTCTATCGCGGCGCGGTTCTCCTCCACCCGTGCCGGGGTGGACGCTTTCACGATGGCAAAGACGTCGGGATGTCTAAGCACCCAGGCCAGCGCCAACTGAGCTGGGGTTACTTCCTTTGCGCCGGCCATGTCGTGGACCATGGGGTGTTCGAGCAATCGGCCGTGGTCGACCGGGGAGTAGGCCATCAACGGAATCCCAGCCTGGCGGCATCTCGGAAGTAGGTCGTACTCAGGCCCGCGGCGGGCGAGGTTGTAGAGCACCTGATCGGTCTGCGCCCGCGATCCGCCCGGCACCGAGGCCAGTTGGTCGAGGTCATCGGTGTCGAAATTGCTGACGCCCCAACTGCGTATCAGCCCCGCCTGCACTAGTTCTTCGAACCCCGCCACTGTTTCGGCCAGCGGCACTCGTCCGCGCCAGTGCAGCAGGTACATGTCGAGGTAGTCGGTGCCCAACCGCCGCAGACTGGCTTGACAGGCTTCTACCGTCCCTCGTCGTGTGGCGTGGCTGGGCACGACCTTGCTGACGAGGTAAATACTGTCTCGCTGTCCCGCGATAGCCTCACTGACGAGCTCCTCTGCGGCGCCGTCGCCGTACATCTCGGCAGTGTCGATCAGCGTCAAGCCGTTCTCGATGCCTGTGCGCAGGGCGGCTAGCTCCGTCGGGCGCTGGTCGGGTCGCTCGCCCATGTACCAGGTGCCCAGACCCAGGGCCGGGACAGTGCCTGCGTCGGGCAGAGACACGGCACGGATGGTTGGTGTACTCATGTACCGGTGCCTCCGGGGTGTGGCGGACCTGAGGCCGCAAGAGAGCGCTTCCGATGATTTAGACAAGGCGGTTGCAAGTTCGGCGGCGTCGTCATGGGCTGCGCAGGGGGTCGGGTGCCGCGTGAGAGCCGCTCATGCCTCCGCCGTGGATCAGGTCGGGTCCGGAGCCAAGGCCTTGCTGGTCGGCATTGAGGGCGTTGGTGATGTCGCTGTCGTTGTCGAAGGACCGTTGCACGTCGAGGGTCAGCAGTTCGAGCTGCCGGTTGAGTTCGGGTTGGCGCGGCGCGGGGGCGACGGTTTGGAGGTCTTCCAGCGCTGCACGGAGCCGGCGGGCGACCTGTGGGGAGCCGGCTCCGGCTATGCGGATCTCGTCGAAGGCGAGGCGGACGTATCCGGTCCAGTCCAGGGCGGGGGTGACGAGGCGCAACGTCCCGAGCTTGTCGTGGTGGTCTCCGGTGGGGATTGTGCGGGTGGCGAGTTGGCGCAGCGCGTCGTGCAGCCGGTCGACAGCCTGCACCGTCGTGGTGGGGTCGCTGAACGGGTCGCTGACGCCGCGTTCGGCGATGTCCACGAGCTGACGGAATCCGTACGCTGGGTCGTCGCGGTAGGAGCGTTCGTCTCCGAGAAAGACCAGGCTGGCGATGTGCGGGGCGTCCGCGCGGACGTGCTCGTTGCCGTCGATGAGCAGCAGCGGTGCGTTGGCGCAGACGAAATCGCCCATGGCGGGGAGCAGCCGCAGCGTGCAGCCGGCGTCGGTGGCGGCCGAGACCAGGCCCGGAACGTCGATCTGGACGACGACCCCCGGCTCGGGGGCCAAGATCACTCGCGGGTCCAGGTCGGCGGGAGCCGTGGGATTGGCGGGGTAGGCGCGGTTCAGTTCCTCGTGCAGGTGGTCACCGACCAGGTCGATCAGGCCGGCGACCCGGAGGGTTTGCCCGGCGTGGTGCACGTAGAGCACGAGAGCGACGATGCTGGCCAGCATGAGAAGGTAGGCGAGCAGCATGGTCAGCCCGGGCACGTGGCCGCCGTCGGCGGAGTCGTCCACTTGGGGGATCGCGAGCAGGGCGTAGACGAGAGTAGCCGCGAAGAGGCCGTGGGTGTACTGGCTGAGGCGGTCGTGGAGCAGCGCCCCGACGATCCGTGGCGAGAATTGTCCCATCGCCAGTTGCACGGCGACGGTGATGACGGTGAGCACCAGCGTGATCAGCGTGACGAGCGATGTGACGATTGTGCTCAGTACGGTCTGTGCGGCGCTGGGGGTGCCCGTCAACCAACTCGGGACCAGTGCGTTGCCGGTGGCCCGGTCGATGGTGGCGGCGCCGACGCAGAGACCGGCGCCGCCGATCATGCACAGCAGCGGCACCAGCCACAGGCTGTCCCGCAGAGCAAGCAGTACCTTCTGCATCGTCACCGGGGTCCTTCCGGACGGCCGGGACCGTCGGCCCGGCCGCCGTGCCGGCATGCCCAGGGCAGGCTGAATCATGTCGGGGAGCTGGTTGCCCCGTTGGGCTGGAACACAGCCCGGACGCAGCCGTCCTTCTTGTTCTTGAACATCTGATAGCCCTGCGGGCCCTGGTCCAGCGGCATCACGTGGGTGGCGAGGTGCTCGGTGCTCAGTTCTCCGTTGTCGATGTGCTGCAGGATTCGGGGGATGTAGCGGTGTCCGTGTTGTTGCGCCCCGCGGACGGTCATGCCCTTATTCATGATCGCGCCGACAGGAAACTTGTCCACGACCCCGCCGAAGACTCCGAGGATGAACATGTTGCCGCCCTTGCGGCAGGCGTAGATGGCTTCGCGGAGTGCGGTGGGCCGATCGGATTGCAGCCGCAGCTGTTGCTTCACCTGGTCGTACAGGTACGACGGTCCGGTGCCGTGCGCTTCCATGCCGACGGCCTCGATGACGACGTCCGGGCCGCGGCCGCCGGTGCGCTCCTTCAGCTCGGCGACGATGTTGTCGTCGGTGTAGTCCAAGGTCTCAGCGCCGATGTGCTGGCGTACCTGCTGGAGGCGTTCGGGGAGCCTGTCGATGACGATTACTTGCTCGGCGCCCATGAGCATCGCGCCGCGGGCGGCCATCTGACCCACCCCGCCAGCCCCCCAGACTGCGACGGTGTCGCCTGGGGTGATGCCAGCGCCGTCGGCGCCGGTCCATCCGGTGGGGGCGGCGTCGGAGGCGAACAGCGCCGCCATGTCGGACACCCCGTCCGGGACGGTGAACGCGCCCTGGTCGGCGTAGGGGACCCGGACGTACTCGGCGTGGCTGCCGGCGAACCCGCCCAGCAGGTGGCTGTAGGCGAAGCAGCCGCCGATCGCGCTGCCCCACATTCCCTCGGTCAGTGCCGGGTTGGGGTTGCCGTTGTCGCAGAGCGAGAACAGCTGCTGCGAGCAGTACCAGCACTGCCCGCAGGCGATAAACGAGCACACCGTGACCCGGTCGCCGATGGTGTGTCTGCGGACGGCATTGCCGACTTCTACGACCTCGCCCATGAACTCGTGGCCGAGCACATCCCCGGCGCGCATGCCCGGGATGTAGCCGCCGAGCAGATGCAGGTCGGAGCCGCATGTCGTGGTCAATCGCACTTTGACGATGATGTCCCGGTCGTTGAGGATGGTTGGGTCATCTACCGTCTCGACGGCGGTCTTGTTGATTCCAGTCCAGCACAGAGCTTTCACAGCACTCCCTCCCCGGGCGCAAGTTCGGTGGCGAATTCGACGAGTTTGCCGGCCGGGGTCGGCGGGCGGCGCCCGTGCGGGGCCGGGTCGACGCGCAACACCTCTCCGACCTCGATCACCTGCTTGGCTTCACGCAAAGCCGCTCGGACCCGCTGGCGTGGGTCGTCACCGGACAGCCGGGCGGCCGCGGACGCCGCCCCAGTCGGTTCGGGGTTGCGCAGCCGGGCACGCACCTCGCTGCCCTTGCCGCCCGGTGCAGGCCGCACCTCCACTTCGACCAGGTCGCCGAGCTCGGCCAGCGGCCGGGGAAGGCGGTCCTCAGGCATGACGTCTGCGGGCCCGCGGTTGATGGTCACCGCCCGCCACCTCGGTTCAGTCGCTTCGCGGGCACCTGCGGCCGGCCGACGTTGCAGCTGTCTAGCGACCACGAACGCGCCTGCTCCGACCACCAACACCCCCACCACGCGGTTTCTGGGACGAGTCACCGGGCACCACCGGCGGCAGCACCGACGGAAGCGAACGCTTCCACGATCGCTTCGCAGAACGCGGGCAGGTCCTCGGGGGACCTGCTGGTGATGAGATTGCCGTCGATGGCGACCTCCTCGTCGACCACGGTGGCGCCGGCGTTGCGCAGGTCGGTGCGGATGCTGGGGAACGACGTCAGGGTCCGGCCGGACACGACGCCCGCTTCCAGGAGTGTCCAGGGGCCATGGCAGATCGAGGCGACGGGTTTGCCGGACGCCACGAAGTCGCGCACGAAGTCCACCGCTGCTTGGTCGACGCGCAGTTTGTCGGGGTTGACCGTTCCGCCCGGCAGCAGTAGTGCGTCGTAGTCGTCAACCGCAGCGGAACGCACCAGCGCGTCGACGTCGAACGTGCCGGCCGCATCGAGGTCGTTGGTGCGCGCCTGGATCTGCCCGTCGTGCAGCGAGAGCAGTTCGGTGACCGCGCCGGCCTCATCCAGCGCCTGCCGGGGTTGTTCCAGTTCGACGCGTTCCACACCGTCTGCAGCCAGGATCGCCACCCGCTTGCCGTTCAGTTCGTTTGCCATGATTTCTCCGTTATTCGTGGGGGACGGCCGCAGCTGAGCGCGACCGGAGGGTGCAGGGCGCTATCGATGCGGTGCGTTGGGCGGCGGTTTTATCCGCCGCCCGCATCAGCACCCCGACGAGTCCCTGCCTGTCAGGCGGTGGCCCGAGTCGGGTTGAGCACGACCTTGGTCCAACCGTCGTTGCGCTCATCGAAATTCAGGTAGGCCTCGGGCGCTTCCTCGAGCGGCAGATTGTGGGACACGATCCACGACGGCGTGGCCTTGCCCGCCGCGACCAAATCCCGCAACCGCCGGTTGTACTTCTTCACCGGGCACTGCCCGCTGCCGAGCGTCTGGCCCTTGAACCAGTGCAGACCGTAGTCGAAGGCAATCTCGCCCTGCTTGGCCAACTTGTCCGCGCCGCCCGGGTCCTGCGGGACGTACACCCCGACCGAACCGATGCCGCCCGTGAACCGCACCGACTTCACCAGGTTGTTCAGCGTCATGTTCGGATGCTCGGTGCCTTCCGGGTCGTGAGCTTGGTAGCCGACACACTCACAACCGCGGTCGGCGCCCAGACCCATCGTCTCCTCGAGAACGAACTGGACAGGGTCGACCTTGGAATCGTCGATCGCGATAGCGCCGATCTGCTCAGCGAGCCGCAACCGATCCGGGTGGCGGTCAACGACCATCACCTTTGAAGCGCCCTTGATCGTCGCCGACAGCGCCGCCATCAACCCGACCGGACCAGAGCCGTAGATCACCACGGAGTCGCCCGGGACAACGCCTGCCAGCTCGGTGGCGTGGTAGCCGGTAGGGAAAATGTCCGCGATCATCACGTAGTCGTTTTCCTTGTCGACCGAGTCCTCACCGAGCCGCAGACAGTTGTGATCGCCGTACGGCACACGCAACAATTCCGCCTGCCCGCCCTGCCACGGACCCATGTCGGCGAACCCGTACGCGGCGCCAGCAAAGTGCGGATCCGGTTGCGTGGTCAGGCAGTAGTTCGTGAACCCTCGCTCACAGTTCTTGCAGAATCCGCACGAAACATTGAACGGCAGCACTACCCGCTCACCGACTTTGACCTTGTCCACGCCGTCGCCGACCTCGATGACTTCGCCCAAGTTCTCGTGCCCGAACGTGCGACCGGTCTCAAAGTCGGTGCGTCCCTCATACATGTGCAGGTCCGAGCCGCAGATGTTGGTGGCGGTGATGCGCACCAGCACGTCCGTGGGTCGTTCGATCTTCGCGTCCGGCACGTCTTTCACACTGACCTGCCGCGGTCCGTCATACACCACTGCCTTCATTTCAGCTCCCGTCTTAGGCTCTTCCCCCCATCTGGGGGGCATCGGCAGTACGATTGCCAAGTACCGCGGCCTCTGAAGCGCCAGTCAACCCCCAACCCGTGCCGCGGCGCATCGGCAGAACGACCGACACGGCCAGCTGGCGCAGCGGCAGATACAGCGGGTGCCATGCACCGACCAGCAGACGCAGGACCGATCTCAGTCGAGGTCTCCCACATCGCCGCAACCCGGGATAGCCCGGCCGAACACGCTACAGCGCTGCTAGAGCCGCTCCATCAGCTGCTGCCGTTCGACGGGGCGTGGCTCGCGCTCCGCGACGAGGACACCCGCGGACACCACTCGCTGGTCAGCACCGGCTGGGACAACCGCACCGCCGCATACTTGGACGGGCCGGTAGTGGTCGACGAGATCGAACAACTAGGGATGACCCGGTCCCACACCCCGCTGCGGGTCGCGGACCTCTCGACACCGATCAGCGAAATGCGGTCGTGGGCCGAGTGCCTCTCACCCGCCGGCTTCCGCGAAGGCCTCGGCATGTGCCTGTTCGCCGCCGACGGCCGGCTCCTCGGCTTCCTCGGCCTGTTGACCGGCAGTCCCACCGTCCCAGCGCCCGCCGACCGAGACCTGCTCGCCGCCCTCGGGCCGGCGCTGGGCCGCGCCATCGACCCCCTCCGATCGGCCACCGCAGCCGCGCAGCTCGTCCACGCCGCCACGGCTGGCGTGATTCTCACCCTGTCACCAGATGTTCTGGCCCTGCCCGGGCTGCCCGACCACGCCGCGCTGCGTGCCGGCTCACCTGTACTGGTTGCCGCCCGCGAGACGCTCGACGGTCCGCAATCCTCGTTCCTGGCCCCCGCGCCAACAGAGCCCGGCGGCTACCTGCGCGTCACCGTCCTGGAGGTGCCCGACAACGTCCCACACCACCTCACCGCGATCGTCGTGCTGTCCCCGAGCCACGACCTGCAGGGATTGACCCACCGCGAGTTCGAAGTCCTCGGCCTGCTCATCGCCGGCTATCACAACACCGAAGCCGCCCAACGGCTCAACGTCACGCCACGCACCATCGCCACCCACATCGAACACATCCTCATCAAGCTGGACGCCTGCTCCCGAGCACTTGCCGCCGTCCGCGCCCAACGACGCGGGCTATACATCCCACCCGCACTCCTGGCGCACCCGGGCAGCGCATAGTTAGTAGCCCAACATGGCCCGACGCCGCAATCCCCGTAGGGCTCGTCAACCGAACTCGCCGCCCCTTGATGGTTTGGAGAGGGCGGCGCGGGGGGATCGCGAGCAGCGAGGGCGGCTAGCCCGGGACCTTCTCGGCGAGAATGTCGATCTTCTCGATCTGCGGTTCGGAGAACAGGACTCCGGTGTTCGGCCCGAGTGCTTGGCCGACACCCCCGGCGAGGTGGGCATCGCGCGCTTCGTCATCGGGGAAGACGTCGTACACGCCGAAGGTCGACGGGCCGAACTGGATGGCGAACCAGGCGACGGTGCCCGGCTCCTCCATCACGATCGCACGTGCATTCTTGAGGAAGTCGGACAGCTCTATCTCCTTGCCCGGCAGGGCCTCGAGACGCACCAAGAGGGCTTTGGTCAACATGGACGGACTCCTTCACTGCGATCAGTGCGGCCGCGGAAGGACCAGCCACCACCTCAACGTACTCCCGTTAGTGAGCCGTGAACAGGGAGGTGCTGAGTGCATGGTCAGGCGCTTGGAAGCCGCGCCTCAGGCGTAGGTCGAAGATGGGCGAGATGGAGTGGAGCGATCGCCGTGAGTGCCGCTCCACGCGAAAAGCTCGATTGCACCCGACGCCCCGGGCATAGTCGTCAACCCGTGGCGACGCTAGGCAACCAGGCAGTGGCCTCGGTGATCGAACAGTTCGGCCCGCTGGTGCGTCGCGCGGAACGCGCGCGCTTCAGCCGCGATGGCAGTTGCTCGCAACCGGCGACGCAGAAGATGCGGCGACCGTGACCTATGACATCTGGCACGACCTGCCCGCTGACGACGACGGAGCGAGGAACTAGCTCCGTATGAGCTCGAGGTGTCGCGTCGGCGCGACATCGACCCATCCACCGGACCGTGCAGAGGCAATCACTGCCTCCGTCAAGGCGGCGGCGCGTACTCCATCGCTGAAGGTGGGCAGTCCCGGGACCTGCTGCCCTTCAATCGTCCTCGTGACGTCACGCATGAAGAGGGAGAAGCAGTCTTGATAGCCCTGCGGATGTCCGGAAGGTACCGTCACATAGGACTTCGCTGCCTCATGGTTCAACGTCTCCTGCCCCTTCAAGAGCACCGAGACTCCGACCGTTGAACCGGTCCACAGGTCGTTCGGGTTCTCCTGGTCGAAGGCATACGAATGCTGCGCGCCGTCGAGCGACAGCCAGAGCCGGTTCTTGCGTCCCGGTGTCGCTTGCGAGATGGCGACCGAGCCAGTTGCTCCCTTGTCGGTCTGAAACAGCATGGTGACGCCATCCTCAGTCGACACCGGAACCTCACCGTGCTCGGTATACCGAGTGTCGTGCAGCCGCGGCTGAAGCGCGATCAGGCGCTGAATACGGTGGCCAGACATGAACTCGAAGAGGTCACACCAGTGCACGCCGATGTCCGCGAAGGCGCGAGAGTCCCCGTCTGCCACACGCCAGTTGTAACTCGACTGGTCCGAAAGCCAGTCCTGCAGGTAGTGCCCGTGCGCGAGCCAGATACGCTCACTGGTTTCAGCAAGACGAGCTCGCACCTCGCGCACGGTGGGATAGAAACGGTAGATGAACGGCACTGCCGCCACCACGCCCGCGTCGCGTGCCGCATCCGCCAGGCGCACGGCGTCATCCAACGTGAGGGCGAGTGGCTTCTCGCAGATCACGTGCTTTCCCGCGGAGATCGCGGCGAGAGCGAGGGGCAGGTGGTGTGCGTTCGGCGTGCAGATGTGCACGAGATCAATGTCGGGGCGCTCGATCAGTTCGTCCGGCGTCAGCGCGAGGGGCACATTTTCCTCATCTGCTGCGTTGCGGGTACGAACGAGATCACGGCCGGCGTACGCAACCATGATGCCGCCGTTCGACCGCACTGCGCGAGTGTGGACCTGCCCCATGAAACCTGTTCCAATGATGCCGCTGCGGAGAACGGCGCGGGCTGTCACTTCTTCCTCGACAGTGCGACCGCAGCGATGATGATTGCCCCACGCACGACTTGCTGCTGCGCAACGTCAAGTCCGGCGAGGATGAGGCCGTTGTTGATGAGTCCCATGAAGAGTGACCCGAACAGGGTGCCGATGATTGCCCCGCGACCGCCGAACAGGCTCGTTCCACCCAGGATCACTGCAGCGATGACGGTCAGTTCGTCACCCTGCCCCCATTGGAACCGTCCTGATTCCAGCCGGCCCGCGTATAGCATCCCCGCGACGGCCGCGGCCACTCCTGACATGAGCAACACGGTGAATTTGGTTCGTGCAGTGTTGATCCCCGTGTACGCGGCCGCGGTGGGGTTGCCGCCGGTGGCGAGCACCTTGCGCCCAAATGCGGTCCGATTCATCACGACCCAGCCCAATACAACAGCCACCACCGTCCACACGAGCAGACCGGGTACTGGGCCGAAGTCGCCGCCGCCGAAGATCATCACATAGAGGCGGTCGGTGATCGGCTGCGGCGCCGACGCGGTGATCCACTGGGCAAGGCCAGCCGCAAGGCCTAGCATTCCGAGCGTCACCAGGAACGAGGGGATCTTCAGGAGCGCGACGAGCCCTCCGTTGATGGCCCCGATGACGGCACCGGCGAGAAGGCCCGCCAGGATTCCGGGAACGAGGCCGAACTCCATTGTGGCCATTGCGGTCACCACCGACGCCAGGCCCGCGATCGACCCGACACTCAGGTCGATCTCGGCGGCTGCAATGACGAAGGTCATTGCCACGGCCATGATCGAGATCGTCGCCGTTTGCCGGACGATGTTCAGCATGTTGTTCGTGGACAGGAACCCGTCGTTGCCTAGCATGATGGCGAAGAGGATGAACACCACGACGAACGCGATGTAGATGATGTTGCTGCGCCAGTCGAGCTTGCTGAGGGCGCGGGACAACAGGGAAGGCCGGGTGGCTGGTGCGACGGTGCTCATGCTGGGGCTCCTTGGATAATGAGTTGAAGCTGTTCCTCGCTTGCGACGTCAGCTTGGGTGAGTTCTTGAACTGAGCGTCCCGATCGCATTACGACGATCCGGTCTGCGACCGCCAACAGTTCCGGGAGTTCAGAGGAGATGAAGAGGACCGCATTTCCTTGAGAGGCGAAGGAACGCACGATGTCGAGAATCTCCGTCTTGGTGCCGATGTCGACGCCCGAGGTGGGCTCGTCCATCACCAGGATTCGCGGCTCGGTGTTAATCCATTTCGCCACCACGACCTTCTGCTGGTTGCCCCCCGAGAGGTGGCTCACCGGGGCGTACGGATCGGCGACCTTCACGGCAAACCGCCCGACGAGTTGCTCCGTGAGTGCGTGGAGCTTCTTTGTCGACAGCAGGCCGCGGGACTTCACGCGGTCGAGTACCGGCAACGTCAGGTTGTCTGACACGGAGTGCTCGAGTACCAGGCCTTGCTCGCGCCGATCTTCGGGGATGAGTGCGACACCGGCCTCCTGCGCAGACAGGGGTGACGCGAAGCGCACCTCGACGCCGTCGATCGCCAGGTGCCCACGAGACGGCCGGTCCATCCCCGCCACAACGCGGGCGAACTCCGTTCGTCCACTCCCCATCAGGCCTGCGAGCCCCACAATTTCGCCCGCCCGGATGGTGAGCGACACGGACTCCAGGATCGTGTTGCTAGCGATGTCCTTCGCCTCCAGCAGCACGGGCGCCTCGTCATCGAGCCCTCGGTCCTGGTACACGAGATCGGAGGCGAGCCGTCGGCCGATGATCGCTTCGATGATCTTTGCCGCGCTCAATTCGGCCACGGCCGAGGCAAGCACAACACGGCCGTCACGGAGGACGGTGATGCGATCTGCGATGCGCCGGATCTCGTCCATGCGATGCGAGATGTAGACGACCGCGATCCCGCGATTCTTCAAGGTGTGGATCAGGGCGAACAGGTTTTCGACTTCATGCTTGGCGAGGCTTGCAGTGGGCTCATCCATCACAAGAACACTCGCCTTCTTGGCGATGGCTTTGGCAATCTCGACGAGCTGCCAATAGGCCGTTCCGAGGTCTTCGACCCTGGAGCGTGGGTCGATCGTGACGCCTAGGCCGTCGAATATGTCCTTCGCCGCTCGTTCGGCAGCGCGGTCATCGACCATGCCGCCCACTCCCCTGAATTCACGGTTCAGGAAGATGTTCTGCGCCACCGTCATGCTGGGGATGAGGCTGAACTCCTGGAAGACCATCCCGATGCCTGCGCGCTCTGCGTCAGCAGTGCTGCGGATGTCAACCGGCTCGCCGTTCACCGCGATGGTGCCCGAGGTGATCGGATGAACACCTTGGAGCACCTTCATCAGGGTGGACTTGCCCGCGCCGTTCTCGCCGGCCAGCGCGTGGACCTCGCCCGCAATGATGTCCATGTCCACGGACTTGAGCACCTCGACCGGTCCGAAGTTCTTGACGATCGCCCTCATCCGAACTGCGGGTGTTTCGCCGTCCGTGTCAGCCATGTGCCGCACCGCTGCCGGTGGCATTCGGCACGTCGACCCACTGCCCCGTCCGGCCCGACTCGAGAATGGCGTCGTCGACGAGTGCCGCCTGGTAGCCGTCCGCGAAGTTGGGCTCCACCGTCGTGCCCTCGACCACGGCCTTCAGGAAGTCGTGCGCCTCAATGATCTTCGTCTCGCCGTATCCGATCCCGAGTGCCGGGATGGGCCACAGCGATTGCCCGTATGGCGTGTTCGGGCCGGTGTAGATCGTGCGGAATCCGCGCCGATCGGAGGGATCGTTCTTGAATGCGACCTGGAGCTCGTCGCGGTTCTCGTAGTTGAAGAAGATCGAGCCTTCCGTGCCGTGGATCTCGAAGGTGATGAAGTTGTTTCGTCCCCAGGCATTGCGCGTGGCCTCGATGGATCCGACTGCTCCGTTGTGGAAACGAACCAACGACATCGATTCGTCGTCCACGTCAACCGCGCCGCGAGGGCCATCGCTCTTGGCCGCTCCGCCCAAGGCGTCGAGGCCGCCGGACTGAATCGGGCGGTCATGGATGAAGGTCGACACAAGCGATGTGACCGCCGAGATCTCGCCGACGAGATACCGTGCGAGATCGACCACGTGGGAGCCGATGTCGCCGACGGCACCAGACCCGGCGATGTTCTTCTGAAAGCGCCAGCTCAGAGGCGAGTTGGCGTCTGCGCTCCAGTCCTGGAGATACGTCCCGCGGAAGTTGAGGATCTCGCCGATCGCGCCCTCGTCGATGTATTTCTTGGCCAGTGCGACCGCGGGGGTGCGGCGGTAGTTGAAAGCGACTGCGGTGACCACACCTGCACGCTTCGCCGCCTCATACATCCGTCCCGCCTCTTCTGCGGTGGGGGCCAGTGGCTTCTCGCAGATGATGTGCTTTCCTGCCTCGGCCGCCGCGATGGCGATCTCCGCGTGCAGGTTGTTCGGCGTCGCGATGTCGATGACGTCAATGGACGGGTCGTTCACCACGTCGCGCCATGAGGAGGAGAACCCCTCCCACGCATATCGGTCTGCTGCAGTGCGCGCGAGCTCATCGGTGACGTCTACCACGATCTTCTTGACCGGGCGGGCGGGCGACGGCCAGAAGAACATGGGCATCGCGGCGTACGCGAGAGAGTGTGCCTTGCCCATGAACCCGCCGCCGATCATGGCGATATTGATGTCCTGCATGGTGTGCCTTTCGTGGTGCTCTCAGTGGTCCTGTAATGGTCTCTATGGGGCGACCGGAGTTGTCGCCCCATAGAGCGGTCCAAGTGACGGGTGGGTCAGTCGGCGTACGCGTCCCGAACCGAGTCGGGCGCCTCGGAGTGATACACGAGCTCCCAAGCCTCGAGCACATTCTCGTGGTCGACCGGAAGCGAACTGAGCGCGACGTAAGCAGGAACGTCCTCGCCGAGGAAGCTCAGTGCCGCAAGGTCGGCCTCGGCAACTCCCTGGTCATACGGGAGTTGGGCTCCGAGCCCTACGACCATTTCATCCCTCGCGAGAGCGATAGCGACGTTGGTTCCGAGGTCTTGGGTGGCGATTTTGATGTCGCTGCGGCCGGTCTCCCGCGCGGCCGCGAGCACGCCTTCCGCTGGCACGTCCCACACCGCCCAGATCCCATCGAGGTCAGCGTTGCGTGTCAGCATTGCGTTGGCGACCCCCTGAGCGTCACCCGCAAAATCTGGCCCCGCGATGCCCTGTTCCTGCACAATCTCGATGTCAGGGAATTCCTCGGTGATCGTCGCGCGGAAGCCGTCGAACCGCTGCTGCGTCACGAAGAAGTCCGCCTCGTGGTAGATGATGCCGATCTGACCGGCGCCACCGATTTCCCGCGCCAGGAGGTACGCCGACGTCACTCCGTTTCCGTAGTTGTCGGCCGACACCATTGAGACGTAATCCTCGCCCGCGACGAAACCTTCTGGAACGTTGTCCATGAAGACGAGCTTCACGCCCTGGTCGACCGCCTTGCGGTAGGCGCTCGCGGTTGCCACGGTGTCGGTGGGGATGGAGACGATGATGTCTGGGTCCTGCGTAAGAACCGTCTCGATCTGCGACACCTGCGTCGCGGGATCGAAGTCTGCATCCGTCGTAGCGATCACCTCGATGCCCAGGCGGTCAAACTCTGCGTTCAACCCCGCGATCTGAGCGTTGGCCCAGTCGTTGCCGCCGTAGTGCATCACGATGGCCGCTGTGAGTCCGAGGCTGGCGACTTCGGCGGCTTGTTCGTCAGTCACCTGCGTGCTGTCGACTGACGATGGCTCCTCGCCATTCGGGCCCGTGCTCAGCACCTGCCCGGTGATCTCTTCCAACGCCGCATCGATCTTCGCGACGACGACGGGATCGATCTCTGCCTGATCGCTCGTTCCTTCACCGGCGGGCGTGCATCCTGCGAGTGCAACCATCCCGAATGCGGCCACCATGATGGCCGCAGCTGCTCTAGTTCTCATCCCTCTTGCTCCTTTGCGAATTGGTATGTCGGCTCGTCAGGTGACGGCCGTGTCTGATGGCTATCTGATGTGCTCCTGCATGTACCGGAGGCTGTGCCTGGCCGCCTCGTTCTGGTCGCCCGGGTACCCATCCAACTCGACCGTGATCCAGTCGTCGTAGCCGGCCCTGGACACCGCGTCGATGATGTCGACGAGCTTGAGGTCTCCATCGCCGAGCGGCAGGAAGCCGTTGGAGGCGAGGTCGAGGTCTTTGAGGTGCACATACACGAGGCGCTCCTGGTACCGATCGATGAAATCAACCGGGTCACCACCGCCTGCGGCGATGTGGGCAACGTCAGCACACACTCCGATCGAGGTGCGGTAGAGGAGCTTGTCGATCTGCTCGGGCGACTGGGCGAGGCTGCCCAGGTGCGGGTGATACGACGCGATCAGTCCCGCATCGGCGGCGCGCCCGGCGACGACGTCGAGCAACTCACCGGCAACCGTGTAGTCCTCGTCGCGTCGGCCGCTAGACCGTATGGCGCCACCCCCGATCACGTAGTGGCGCGCACCGACCGCAGCGGCAAGGCCGATGGATCGGTCGAAACGGGCCAGTTCGTCTTCGTGTGCGTCGGGGTAGATGAACTGCCCTCCGCTGTACACGCCCGCCACCTCGAGGCCGCCGTCGCGCACGATCGATGTAAAGTCGGGGATGGTGTCTTCGAAGGGAAGCAGGTTCCCGTCGAACAGTTCGAGCCCCGTGTACCCGGCCGCGGCGATGGCCTTGACGGTCTCGCGAATGTCGCCGGGCGTCTCATAGAATCCGGAACCCAGATTCGTCACGGCGCCGGAGGTGCCGATAACGCCGCCCCACGCATTCGCTTCATAGGCAAACTTCATGTCCTACCTCCTCGTAGTCACCTCGACGCGTTCCGTGACCGGTCACGGAACTCACTAATCGTGACCGGTCACGGTGCTCGTGTCAAGCTTCGCGGTGAAAGTACCGAAGTTGTCGAGCGATGGCCGTCAGCGGGCGCGGTGTTGGGCGGGCGCGGCGCTCCTGCGCGCTACCAGTGTTGGCTCGCTGGGGGCACGATTCACTTCGCGGCCCTCAATTGCTCCCAAGAGCACTTCAATGCTCGCGTGGGCCAGGGATGCGAAATCTTGCCGCACGGTGGTGAGCGGGGGAAGGAAGAACTCCGAACCTTCGACATCGTCAAACCCGACGACGCTGACATCCTCAGGGACTCGAATTCCGGACTCTGCGAACGCACGGATGAGGCCCAGGGCTGTGTGGTCGCTGGCCGCGAAGATGGCCTGCGGAACGTTGCCCTCTTCGATCAGCTGAAGCGCGGTGTCGTAGGCCGACCGTGGGCTCCAATCGCCCTCCAGACACAGCCCCAGTTCGAGCCCTGCGTCGCGAAGGGCGGCCTCCCAGCCGCTCTTTCGCACGCGCCCGTCGAACCAGTCCATGGACCCGGCAATATGGGCGATGTCGGTGTGGCCGAGATCGATGAGGTGCTGAGTCGCCATGCGAGCCCCAAGCTCCTGGTTTTCGGAGTATGTGAAGAGGTTCGGCGTCGACGAGGCACCAGCGGCGATCATCTCCACGGGAACCCGTATGGTCGCGGCCCTGACGGCTTCGGCCATGGAAAGGAGCGGCGCGATGACGATGATGCCGTCGACCTCTATCCCGTCCAGGGTGTCCAGGCCCTTCGGAATCGAATCCTCGTAGGGTTCCTCGACTGTGACGACGGTGGTGAAGTAGCCCTTCTCCCGTGCAACTTTCTCGAGCGCAAGGAGGGTTCCGACGGGACCGAAGCGCGGTGACCCGTCGGTCAGGATGCCGATCGCCGTGGACCGGCTGGTCGAGAGCGCGGTCGCCGTCCTGCTCCGGCGATACCCCATGTCTTTGATGACCTGCTGGATTCGCTCTCGCGTTGCCGCACTGACGTCTGGGGCGTTGTTCAGCACCCGGGAAACCGTCTGGTACGAGACGCCCGCGGTCTGGGCGACGTCGCTGATGTTCGGTTTGCGCTGCTTGGATGGATGGGCAGACGCCACATTTGCGCCGCTGCCTTGCGCTGATCCCGCCACCGACTCCCCTGCCTCACCGCCACTGACCTCCAGCGGAGGCTCAAGTCGTGACAACTTTACGCGGCCATGCCGTGATGCCGAAGCCCCACACAATTTCGCGGCAGGCGCGGAATCATCTGGAGACGAGACCGAGGGCATCACGAAGGATTCGACGCGCCACAAATCCGCTCGCATGTGCGAAATCTCGAACAAACCGGCGGATCGAACGATCAGCACCAGGCCGCCACCGCGAAAAACACACAGGAACGATAAAACCCTCCCGGGATCACCCGGGAGGGTTTTCGTATTGGACAGTTCTTAGAACGGCCCTTTTTGTCGGGCTGGCAGGCTTTGAACCTGCGACCTTCTGATGTCTTGATCACGTCAAGGATTTGCCATGCCTGAATCGACAACTCGAGCTCGGACGAAGTGCTGGTCACTAGGGTTTTTCCAAAACCAGATTCCTTATGTTGCGATTCTCAATTTTGTTGTCATTGGACAATCTCGACCCCTCTCGATCCCTTCGTTTTCGCGCGTCTTTGTGAGCGGTGAACCGTTACTGCGTCGCGAACGCCGTATCGAAGCGGCTCGTCGGGCGTTCCCATAGCAGGTTGCGGACGAATCGCTGTGCTTCGGCGGCGCCGTGCAGGCGGTCCATCCCTGCGTCTTCCCATTCGACGGAGAAGGGGCCGCTGTAGCCGACGGCGCGGAGGGCGCGGAAGGCGTCCTCCCACGGCACGTCGCCGTGCCCGGTGGAGACGAAGTCCCAGCCGCGGCGGGGGTCTCCCCACGGCAGGTGGGAGCCGAGAACCCCGGCCCGTCCGTCGCCCGGGCGCAGGCGTGTGTCCTTGCAGTCGACGTGGCAGATGCGGTCGCGGAAGTCCCAGATGAATCCGACGACGTCGATGCCCTGCCACATCATGTGCGACGGGTCCCAGTTGACGCCGAACGCGTGACGGTTGCCGACGGCTTCGAGCGAACGGACGAGGGACCAGTGGTCGTAGGCGATTTCCGACGGGTGCACCTCGTGGGCGTACCGGACGCCTTCGTCGTCGAAGACGTCGAATATGGGGTTCCAGCGGGCGGCGAAGTCCTCGTACCCTTCGTCGATCACGCTGTCGGGAACCGGGGGGAATTGGGCGACGTACGGCCAGATCTTCGATCCGGTGAAGCCGGTGACGACGTCGGCGCCGAGACGGCGGGCGACTCGGGCTGCGCGTTTCATGTCCTCGGCAGCGCGTTGCCGGACGCCTTCGGCAACGCCGTCGCCCCAGGTATAGGGGCGGAGGATGGCTTTGTGCCGGAAGTCGATCGGGTCGTCGCAGACGGCTTGGCCCGCCAGATGGTTGGAGATGGCGTAGACCTTGAGCCCGTGCCGGTCGAGGATGTCGAGCCGGCTCTGCACGTAGTCGGGCTCGTCCTCCGCGCGTTTGAGGTCGAGGTGGTCTCCGGATGCGGCGATTTCGAGGCCGTCGTATCCCCAGGATGCGGCGAGGCGGGCGATCTCCTCGAAAGGGAGGTCGGCCCACTGCCCGGTGAATAGCGTCACCGGCGGGGTGTTCTCTGTCATTCGGTTCGTCCTTCTTCTGCGAGCGGGTAGTCGACGTAGGCGAAAGCCGAGCCGTCGGGCGCCCAGCTTGGCACATTGATCGTCCCCTGGCCGCCGTTGAATGCGGCCAGCGTCGTCGGTTCCTGCCACCGGTCGATGGCGACGAGGCGGACCTCGGCGGGCAGGTCGGCGGGGTGCCTTGTAGCGCCCGCCGGGTAGCTGAGGTAGACGACGACGTCGCCGGTCGGTGCCACGTGCGGGAACCAGTAGACCCGTTCGTCGAACGTGAGTTGCTCGAGCTGGAAGGAGGTCTTCGGCGCGAAGTCCTACTACGTCGAATCGAGCGTGCCGCCATACTCCGAGTGGACCCGCGTCGCGACATCGCCTCGACGTCGCAGAAGCGGTCACAAAGCCGAAGGGCGCAATTATCTGGGGCACTCCCAAGAACCATGAGCGTCGATCCGTGCCATATCCGAGTTTTCTCGACGGCGAGCTCGAACTGCTGTGTGCCGACAAGAGTTCAGTTGACACCGTGTTCGCTTCGCCGAACGGTCAGGTCCTCCGCGCGGGCAACTTTCGAAGGAACACGTTCGATGCTGCCGTCGCCAAGCTTCGCGAAAGCTATCCGGAGTTGCCGCTAATCACACCGCATTCCCTGCGGCATACTGCCGCGTCTTTAGCGATTTCATCGGGTGCGTCTGTTTTGTCGATCCGGAGGATGCTGGGTCACTCTTCAGCGGCGATGACGCTCGACGTCTACAGCGATCTATTCGATGACGACTTAGACGCGGTTGCTGACGCGCTCGATCAGCGCGCCCGGAATACGAATGTGGGCAAAATGTGGGCAAACGCACGATCTGCGAAGCAGGCAAGCGATTCGAGCACTGCCGGATCCCTGTGATTGCACGGGTTTTCGTGGAGCCGCCTGTCAGAATCGAACTGACGACCTTCTCATTACGAGTGAGATGCTCTACCGACTGAGCTAAGGCGGCGTGTCAGGTTTCCCTAGGCACAGCAAGCAAGCTTAGCCGATTATTTTGCCGAAGCAGAAACCAGCAGGGTGCCGAGCTGGTCGAACGACGAGCGCACGCGTTCGGAGAGTTCGAGGTGGGTTCCGCCGGTCTCCGCCCAGCTCGACCAGGCGTGCCGCATCGCCGCGAAGGCGACGAGGGTGACGAGGTGCGCGCGCTGCTCGAGGGCAGCCGGGTCGGCGGCGAGCTCCGCATCGTCGTTCGCCAGACGGCGGGTGACGATCTCGCCCAGTTCCTCTTCGAAGTGGCGCATCGTGGCCATTCTCAAAGCGAACAGCTGGGGGTTCTGCTTCATCAGCTCGCGGCGCAGCTGCAACATCTCGAAATCGATGGGGGTGTTGTCGCCGGCGACGGCGATCATCTCGCCGATGCCGGTGAGCAGGTCGGCGTCGGGGCCGGCGTTGACGAAGTCCTCGACGTGCGCCGTGTCGGGCAGCGACGGTGCCTCGCCGATGATGGCCTCCTCTTTCGAGGAGAAGTAATTGAAGAACGTGCGGGGCGACACGTCGGCGATGCGGCTGACCTCGTCGACGGTGACGTTCTCGAGACCGCGGTCACGGACGAGTTCGAGAACCGCCAGCTGGATGGCTCGTCGAGTGGCGAGGCGCTTGCGCTCGCGCAGGCCCAGGTCGGCGACATCCATATTCATGTCAATATTCTTTCACAGTGCGCAAGTTTGCGCGGGTTCGTGGCTATGTTTCAGCTAGCGCCGCGTCAGCACAGAGGGTCGGAGGACGGCACAGCGCCGTCGATGAAGTAGTCGTCGACCGTATCGTCGACGCACGAGTTCGACTTGTTGTAGGCGGTGTGACCCTCGCCCTCGTAGGTGACGAGGTGGCCGCTTTCGAGCTGCACGGCGATCACGGGACGCTCGGTCGACGCCGCGACGGGCCAGCCGAGACACCCGAGGTCGCCGTAGCTCAGCTGCTTGCCGAGCACGGGAGCCGCGGTCGCGAGTTCGGCCGCTTCCTCGCGCATGACCGCGACGTCGCCCTGCGAGGCGTAGTCGAGGCAGTTGATCGCGAGACGCGACTCGAGCGAGTTGTCGATGTAGCTGCCGTCGGGGTTACGGCCGTTGTAGCTGTCGGCCAGGGTGAACGCGATCGATGCGTCGCCCGCCATCACCGAAGCGAAGAGCTGCTGCAAGTACGGCCAGTTGTCCTGGCTGTAGAGCGGCAGCACGATCGCGCTCGTCATTGCGTTGCTGCCGAGCTCGCGCCCGTCGGTGTTGCGGATCGGGCTCACGTCGAGCCGGTCGAGCAGCGCGCGGATCATGGTCATCGAGTCGTCGATGCTGCCGGTGAACGGGCATTCGTCGACGGTCGCGCAGTCGGCCAGGAACGCGCGCATCGCACTCTCGAATCCTTCGGCCTGCGTCAGCGACACGTCGAAGCTGGTGGATGTCGGATCCAACGCTCCGTCGAGCACGAGCCGCCCGGTGTTCTCGGGGTACAGCTCGGCGTAGGTCGCGCCGAGCAGGGTGCCGTACGAGTAGCCGAGGTAATTGAGTTTCTCGTCGCCGAGTACCGCCCGCAGCAGGTCGAGGTCGCGCGCGGCGCTGACGGTGTCGACGTAGCCGAGCAGCTCGCCGGTGTGCTCGAGACACTGCGCCCCGAACGCCGTGTTGGCCGCCTCGGCGGCTGCGATCCACTCGTCGGTCCCCACGACGCCCGGAGTGATGTCGTAGAGGAACGCGTCGAGCTCGGCCGGGTCGTCGTGGCAGGAGACCGCCGACGAGCGGTTTACGCCGCGCGGGTCGAAGCCGACGATGTCGAAGTTCCGTTGAAGAGTGTCGGATGCCGCGTAGTCGACACTCTGCGCGACGAAGTCGTAACCCGATCCGCCCGGTCCGCCGGGGTTCACCAGCACGGAGCCCTTCGGGTCGCCGCCGGTCGCGGCCTGACGGATCAGGGCGAGGTCGATCGAGTCCCGGGACGGGTCTTCCCAGTCGAGGGGCGCGGTGGCGGTTGCGCACTGCATCCCGTCTTCGCACTCGGACCAGGTGAGCACCTGCTCGTAGAACGGCTGCAGGTCGGCGGAGACGTCGCTCGGCACGGGAGTCGACTCGGTCCGCACCGTCGGTCCGGCACAGGCGGCGAGCAGCAGGACGGCCGCGACCGCCGCGGCGACCGTCTTCGCGGCCCGCATCACGCGGTGGCCCCGGTGCGCCGCGCCGAGACGAGCATCGCCTCGAGGGCGAGCGCCGGCGTGACGTTGCTCTCGATACGGCGGCGGGCTGTGGCGATGGCGTCCATGGTGGCGAGGGTCTCCTGGGCGGTCGACTGTTCGCTCGCGGTCACGAGCTTGTTGTAGATGCTGAGGTTGACGAGTTCGGTCTCGACTCCGAGCTGCAAAAGCAGGATGTCGCGGTAGAGCGACAACAGGTCGACCATGACGCGGTCGATGCCGTCGCGCAGGCTGCGCTTCTCTCGGCGCTTCTGGTCTTCTTCGAGGTTCTTCATCTGCGCGCGCAGGGCGGGCGGGATCGTGCCGCCCGGTTCGATGCCGAGGGACCGCAGGGCGCTCGCCCTCTCGTCGGCGTCGCGCTCTTCGGTGAGAGCGCTCGCGTCGGCGCCGGCGATGGCCAACAGTTTGGTCGCGGCGAGCATCGCACCCGAGACGGACCGGATGCCGAGGGCGATGTCGAGCGTCTCGGCCCGACGGGACCGCGCCTCCTCGTTGGTGGCGAGGCGGTGCGCCATGCCGATGTGGCTCTGGGCTTCGCGGGCGGCGCGGGTGGCCGTTGCGTGGTCGACGTCATCTCTGCGGGCAATCAGCTCTGCGACATCCTCGACCGTCGGAATTCGCAGGCGCACCGAACGCACCCGCGAACGGATGGTCGGAAGCAGGTCGGCTTCGCTCGGCGCGCAGAGGATCCACACCGTGCGGGGCGGCGGCTCTTCGAGGGCTTTGAGCAGCGCGTTCGAGCTGCGCTCCATCATGCGGTCGGCGTCTTCGACGACGATCACGCGGTAGCGGCCGACCGACGGTGAGTAGTAGCTGGCGGCGGCGAGCTTGCGCACCTCGTCGACGGTGATGATGATGCGGTCGGTGCTGAGCACCGCGAGGTCGGGGTGGCTACGCGCGGCGACCTGCAGTCGCACCGACTCGTCGCCGTCGACGTTGCCGTCGCTGAGCAGTGCGGTGGCGAAGGCGTAGGCGAGGTTCGAGCGGCCCGAGCCGGGAGGCCCCGTGATGAGCCACGCGTGGGTCATCGAGGAATCGTTGCTGCCGCCGGCGGCGCTGGCCGCGGCCGCGGCCCGGAAGACCGAGATGGCCTCGGACTGGCCGGTTAACTCATCCCAGACTGACATGGGGACAGCCTAAGCGAGCAGTGCGACAACGCGCGTCTGGATGGCGGCCGCGATCGTCTCGATGGGGTCGGTCGCGTCGAGCACGATGAAGCGCCCGGGCTCCGCCTCCGCCAAGGCGAGGAAGGAGTTGCGGACGCGCTCGTGGAAGTCGTTCTTCTCCGCCTCGAGCCGGTCGTACACGTCCCGCGTCGCGGCGATGCGCTCCCGGCCATTCTCGGCGGAAAGGTCGAGCAGCACGGTCAGGTCCGGCAGAAGGCCCTCGGTCGCCCAGAGGGAAATGTCGCGCACCTCGGTGGCGTCGAGTACACGGCCGGCTCCCTGATACGCGACGGACGAGTCGAGGTAGCGGTCCTGGATCACGATGTCGCCACGCTCGATCGCGGGACGCACCTTGGTCGCGATGTTGTGCGCGCGGTCGGCGGCGTAGAGCAGTGCCTCGGCGCGCGGGGCGATGTAGCCGCGGCGGTGCAGGATGATCTCGCGCAGCTCGACGCCGAGGTCGGTGCCGCCGGGCTCGCGCGAGTGCACGACGGTGTGACCCTGGGCGGTGAGCCACTCGGTGAGCAGCGCCGACTGGGTGGACTTACCCGAGCCGTCGCCGCCCTCGAACGTGATGAAGAGACCGGTCACTACTGTGCCGCAGCCTCGGCTGCCGCCTTCTTCGCGGCGGCCGTCTTGGCGCGCGTCGCCGCCGCCTTCGCCTTGGTCGCTTCGGCCTTCGCCGCGGCTTCCGGAGTCAGAGCGGCTTTGGCTGCGGCGGGCTTCTTCGCCGCGGTCTTGGCCGGCGTCTTCTTGGCAGCGGGCTTCTTCGCCGCCGGCTTCTTGGCGGCCGGCTTCTTCTTGACGACGGGGCCCTTGGCGCGCTTGTCGGCGAGCAGCTGGACGGCGCGCTCGTAGTCGACGTCTTCGACGGTCTCGCCGCGCGGGATCGTCGCGTTGGTCGTGCCGTCGGTCACGTAGGCGCCGAAACGGCCGTCCTTGATGCGGATCGGCTTCTCGCTCTCGGGGTCGGGCTTGTCGAACTCCTTGAGCGCGCTCGACGCCGCACGTCCGCCGTACTTGGGCTGGGCGTAGAGCTCGATCGCACCCGCGAGGTCGATCTCGAAGATCTGGTCCTCGCTGGTGAGCGAGCGAGTGTCGGCGCCCTTCTTAAGGTACGGCCCGAACTTGCCGTTCTGCGACGTGATCTCCGCGCCGGTTTCGGGGTCGAGACCGACGACGCGCGGCAGGTCGAGCAGGCGCAGGGCCGTCTCGAGGTCGACGGTCGCGAGGTCCATGGTCTTGAAGATGGATGCCGTGCGCTGCTTGACCGCGACGGTCTTCTTGGCGGCTGGCTTGCGCTTGGGCTTCGCCGCGATGACCTCGCCGGTAGCGGGATCGACGACCTCGGATGCCGCCGCGAGGACTGCTGCCGCGGCATCCGCCTCGGCCTTGGCAGCCGCCTCGGCGGCCACCGCCTCCTCGTCGACCGGGTCGACCTCGGTGATGTACGGGCCGAAACGGCCGTCCTTGGCGACGACGTGCTTGCCGTTGTCGGGGTTCACGCCGATGATGCGGTCGCCGACGACGGGCGCCTCGATGAGCTCGCGGGCCTTGGCGGCGGTGAGCTCGTCAGGTGCGAGTTCGGCGGGGATGTTGACGCGGCGCGGGGTCTCGGGGTCGACGCCGGGAGCCTCGAGGTAGGGGCCGTACTTGCCGATGCGCAGCGTGACGTCGTCGGCGATCTTGATCGAGTTGATCTCGCGGGCGTCGATCTCGCCGAGGTTGTCGATGACGGTGCGCAGGCCGCGGTGTTTCGTGTTTCCGAAGTAGAAGCCGGTGAGCCATTCGACGCGGTCGGCCTCTCCCCCGGCGATGAGGTCGAGGTCGCTCTCCATGCCGGCGGTGAAGTCGTACTCGACCAGGTCGGAGAAGTACTCCTCGAGCAGTCGTACGACGGAGAAGGCGATCCAGTTGGGCACGAGGGCCTGGCCGCGCGGGGTGACGTAGCCGCGGTCGATGATCGTGGAGATGATGGCCGCGTACGTGGAGGGGCGGCCGATGCCGAGTTCCTCGAGCGCCTTGACCAGGCTGGCTTCCGTGTAACGCGGCGGGGCGCTGGTCTCGTGGCCCTTGGCTTCCACCTCGACGAGGGTGAGGGACTGGCCCTCGGTCAGCTGCGGGAGTTTCGCCTCGGCGGGCTCGGCCGCCGCGTTGCGCTCTTCGTCACGGCTCTCCTCGTAGGCGTGCAGGAATCCGCGGAAGGTGATGACGGTACCGCTGGCGACGAACTCGGCGATCGACTTGTCGACGGTGGGGCCGGCCTTGATCGTGACCGTGGCGGTCGATCCCTTGGCGTCGGCCATCTGCGAGGCGACGGTGCGCTTCCAGATGAGCTCGTAGAGCTTGAAGTCGTTGCCGCGGAGCACCGACGACAGCTCGGAGGGCGTGCGGAACGTCTCGCCGGAGGGGCGGATCGCCTCGTGAGCCTCCTGCGCGCTCTTGTTCTTGCCGGCGTAGACGCGCGGCTTGTCGGGGATCGTGTCGGCACCGTAGAGCGCGGCGGCCTGCGTACGGGCGGCGTTGATCGCCTGCGCCGACAGCGTGGCCGAGTCGGTACGCATGTAGGTGATGTAGCCGTTTTCGTACAGGCCCTGGGCGACGCTCATGGTCTGGCGGGCGGAGAAGCGCAGCTTGCGGCCGGCCTCCTGCTGCAGCGTCGACGTGGTGAACGGCGCCGCGGGGCGACGCGTGTACGGCTTCGACTCGACGGAGGCGACGGTGAGCGCGGTCGCCGGGTCGCGCAACTGCGCGGCGAGGGTGGTGGCGCGGGTCTCGTCGAGGGCGACGGCTCCGGACTTTAGTACACCCTTGTCGTCGAAGTCACGGCCCACGGCGATGCGGGCACCGTCGAGTCGGACGAGGCGCGACTCGAACTGCTGCGCGTCGGCGGAAGGGGTGAACTGGGCGATGAGGTCCCAGTAGCTGGCGGCGGTGAACGCGAGGCGTTCGCGCTCACGGTCGACGACGAGACGGGTGGCGGCGGATTGCACGCGGCCGGCGGAGAGGCCGGGACCGACCTTGCGCCAGAGCACGGGCGAGATCTCGTAACCGTAGAGACGGTCGAGAATGCGGCGGGTCTCCTGCGCGTCGACGAGGGCGGTGTCGAGCTCGCGGGTGTTCTCTTTGGCGCGCTCGATCGCTTCTTTGGTGATCTCGTGGAACACCATCCGCTTCACGGGCACCTTGGGCTTGAGCACCTGCAGGAGGTGCCACGCGATGGCCTCGCCTTCGCGGTCCTCATCAGTTGCGAGGTAGAGCTCGTCGGCGCCGGCCAGTGCTTTCTTCAGGTCTGCGACGGTCTTGCGCTTGGCGTCGGATACGACGTAGTACGGCTCGAAGCCGTTGTCGACGTCGACGGAGAACTTGCCGAGCGAGCCCTTCTTCAATTCGGGCGGCAGGTTTTTCGGCTCGATGAGGTCGCGGATATGACCGACAGAGGCCTGGACGATGTATCCGTCTCCCAGGTACTGGGCAATGGTCTTCGCCTTTGCGGGCGACTCGACGACAACGAGCTTCTTCGTGCCAGGCACGTGACTCCTTTATAGGACGTTAGAACGGTGGCTCAATCAGCCCCCATCAGCGACACCATACACAGGTGAAACCGAATCCCACCTATTCAACTCCTTTGCTCCCGCTGATTGGAGGCGGTCCGGCGGTGGCCGATACGCCGATGGCGAACCCGGCGACGGCACCCGACACGGTCACCGTGACGACGAGCCCGTCGACCTGGCAGGCGGTGAGTTCGCCCCCGTTGGCAGCGGCAACCCGCCGCGCGACGGCGCACGGTTCGCCGGCCACGAAACCGACGCGCACGTCGGCCGCGGCGAGCGCCGCCGCGTCGGCGGCACCCGCGAGCGCCTGTTTCGTCGCGAACACCAGATAGAGAGGTACAAGCAGCGCGGTCAGAGCGATCAGGCCCGCGACGATGGCGACCGCGAGAACCGATCCGGCACCGCGCTCGTCTCGCAGACGACCGCCTTGCGATCCGGCCGACCGCGCGCGGCGCATCACTCGCCACCCGCCAGGGCGCAGCTCGACGCGCTGAGCGTGAGGCCGAGCAGCGTGCCGGCCGGCGACCGCGAGCGGGCGCTCAGAGTCGCGCAGACGAGATCGCCGCTCGCGCCCACCGCCACCGCGACACCCGGCACGACGGCGGCGGCGCTGGTGCCGCCGCCTCGTGCCACCGAGCGGGCGACGTCGGCCGCGGCATCCTGCAACCGCAGTTGCTGGCCGGCGATCTGCAGGCAGGCGAGGCAGCAGGCGAGCAGCAGCACGACGGCCGGGACGACGGCCGCGAACTCGGCCGTCACGCTGCCCCGCTCGCGGCCGCCTCGCCCGTGGTCGCCTCGCCCGCGGTCGCCGTGACCGTGGTCGCCGTGCCCGCCGTCGCCCTGCGCCCTGCCGGCCAGCGCGCCGAGCCGCCAGTCAGATCGAGAGCGCACTGCGGATGATGCCGAGCAGCAGGCCGCGCACCTCGTTCGACCGCAGAATAACGACGAGCAGCCCGGCGAAACCGACCGCGGCCATCGTGGCGATCGCATACTCGGCGGTGGCCGCTCCCTCCTCGTCGGCGACGAGTTTTGCGCGCCTCCAGCGCCAGCGCGGGGGTGTGGTGGTGGGGTCGTTGATGGTCATGTGTTCCTCCTGATCGGTGTGGGTACCAATGAACGGCTCCAGTGTCATCGCGCGGTGGTCGACGTGGGGCGCGGTCGAGGGATCGGTGGAGTCCGGCTCCGCGAAGGCGGGTGGGGAGGGGTCAGAATCCGGAGACGGTGGAGGTGATGACGGCGATCAGCAGCGGGGCGACGCCCAGGAGCAAAAAGGCCGGCAGCACGCACAGGCCGAGCGGCAGCATGAGTCGCACCGCCAACACCGACGCCTTGGCTGCGGCGTCCGCGCGGGCGCTGCGTCGCGCTTCCTCGCCCTCGCTGCGCAGCAGCTCCCCCGCGGGCACACCCGCCCGGCGGGAGAGCGCGAGCACCGCGTCCACGCCGAGCTCGTCGCCGACGTCGTCGAGACCGGTCGACCGCAGCGCTACCGCGACGGCCGTCGAGGCGCGATCGATCGATCCGCCGCCGGAGACGGCGATCGCCATCAGCTCGTAGCGCAGCCCGGGCGTCAAGTCCCGCGGTTGTGCGGATGCGACGAGACGCCGGTTCCAGGCCGCGGCCGTCAGCATCAGGGCAACGCCGAGCCCGAGGCAGGCGAGCCCCGGCCCCGTGGTGAACAGGATGCCGAGGGTGTCGAACCCGAGCACGAGCCCGAAGAGCAGCCCGACGAGCGGCAACACCATCACGAGCCGCGCGGTCGCCACGGGCGCCGCGAGGGCGACCGCGATCTCGCGCTGGGCATTCGCGAGCGACCGGAGAGACACGGCGAATTCCCGCAGCGTGGGCGCCAGCCCTGCCCCGGTCTCCGTGGCCACCCGCCACGCGGCGGCGAGGCCGCGCCACGCCTGCCGCTCCGCCGGCCCGACGATCTCGAGGTGCCCGACGAGCGCCTCCGCGACCGGGGACCCCTCGACGGCACGCTCCGCCACCGCGGCGACGATCGGTGACGACTCCGGCGCGAGGTAGGTCCACGCGCTCGACGGCGGCACCCCCGCCGTCATCAGCACCGCGAGCCGCTGGACCACCGAGGCCACCGGTTCCAGCCCCGGCGACGCCCGCGACCGCGATCTCGACAGCGGGTTTCTCACGGCGTCACCACCCTGAGCCGTCCGGCGTCGTCCAGCGCGAAGCGTCCGGTCTGCGCGAGCACACGCTGCGTGCCGCGGCGTTCGAGGTGCAGCACGGTGCCGATGGCGCTCACGGTCTGCCGCGCGATCGCGGTGGGCGTCATCCCGGCGAGCGCACCGAGCGCCTCGAGCCGGGCCGGCACGTCCTGCAGCGAATTGGCGTGCAGCGTTCCCGCGCCGCCGTCGTGGCCGGTGTTGAGAGCGGCGAGGAGCTCGCGCACTTCGGCGCCGCGGCATTCGCCGAGCACGAGCCGGTCGGGGCGCATCCGCAGCGCTTCGCGCACGAGCCTCTCGAGACTGATCTCGCCGGCTCCCTCGAGGTTCGCCTGCCGGGCCTCGAGCGACACCACGTGCGGGTGGTCGATGCGCAGCTCGGCGACGTCTTCGATCGCGACGATGCGCTCGGCGGGCGACGCGGCGCCGAGGATCGCGGAAAGCAGCGTGGTTTTGCCGCTGCCTCCCGCGCCGGTGACGAGCAGGTTCTCACGGCGGGCGACGAGGGCGCGCAGCGAGGCGAGGGCGCCCGCGGGGAAGAACCCGTCGGCGTCGAGATCGTCGAGCGAGAGGCGGCGGATGCGCGGCAGCCGGATGGAGAGCAGCGTCCCCCGGGTCGACACCGGCGGCAGCACGGCGTGCACGCGGATGCCGTCGTGCAGCCGGGCGTCCACACACGGAGTCGCCTCGTCGATGTGGCGGCCGCCGAGCGACATGAGCCGCACGGCGAGATCGCGCAGCGGCGCCTCCTCGATCGTCACAGCGGTGGGCACCGCTCCCGTGCCGCGGTCGACCCAGACGGAGCCCGGTCCGTTGACGAAGACGTCGGTCACCGTGGCGTCGGCGACGAAGCCCGCGAGGGGCCCGAATTCCACCGGGAAACCGCCGTCGCTGCCGAGGCGTTGAGCGGCCGCGGGTGGCGCGCCGGGGCGCTGCGCGACGAACGCCTCGATAACTTCCATGCGAGGAGGTTAAGTGGGAGCGATCGGCCTGCCCGCGGCATCCATAAATCTGTGCAATTCGCGGGCTGTGGACGATAGTCGCCTTAAAGAGAGAGGGGCGGCGCCTATTGGGGGGAACAGGCGCCGCCACAGCAGTGCCGATTGGGGGGAATCGATATGCACTGCCATCATCAAGCTCTCGCGAGAGCGTCGGCCCGATGGGAATTAGTGTACATCCGCACGACCCCCACGCAAGGGCCATTTGGCGGGGTTGACAGTCCACTCTCAGCGACCGGTTAGGATCGATGGCAGCACTCGCGCCAACGGCGGAGCCACGTGCGGCCGCATGCATGACAGGGATAACGATGTCCACTAATTCGATCGACAGCCTCCTCTCGGAAACGCGCAGATTCGCACCGAGTGCGGAGTTCGCGGAGCACTCGGTTGCCGACCGCGATATCTACGACCAAGCCAAGGCCGACCGCCTCGGATTCTGGGCCGACCGGGCCCGCGAACTGCACTGGCACGAGCCCTTCACAGAGACCCTCGACTGGTCGAATCCCCCATTTGCGAAGTGGTTCGCCGACGGCCGCATCAACGTGGCGTACAACTGTCTCGACCGCCACGTCATCGCCGGCAACGGCGACCGAGTCGCACTGCACTGGGAGGGAGAACCGGGTGACAGCCGAACCTATACCTATGCCCAACTCACCGCCGAGGTGAAGCGAGCGGCCAACGTGCTCACCGGCCTCGGCATCGGCCAGGGTGACCGCGTCGCCATCTACCTCCCGCTTGTGCCGGAGGCCGTCATCTCGATGCTCGCCGTCGCGCGCATCGGGGCGGTGCACTCGGTGATCTTCGGCGGGTTCAGCGCCGACAGCATCCGGTCTCGGGTGGCCGACGCCGACGCGCGCCTGGTCATCACCGCCGACGGCGGCTGGCGGAAGGGCAAGGTCTTCCCGCTCAAGGCTGCGGTCGACGCCGCCCTGGCACCGGCGGACGGCGAAGAGCCCACGAGCGTCACCGACGTGCTCGTGGTGCGTCGGGGTGAGAACGTCATCGACTGGGTCGACGGCCGCGACCACTGGTGGCACGAGGCGATCGCCGACGCGGAGCCCGAACACGAGGCACAGGGTTTCGAGGCGGAGAACCCGCTGTTCATCCTCTACACGAGCGGCACGACCGGCAAGCCCAAGGGCATCCTGCACACGAGCGGCGGCTACCTCACCCAGGCAGCCTTCACTCATAAGAACGTCTTTGATCTGCACCCCGAGACCGACGTCTACTGGTGCACGGCCGATGTCGGCTGGATCACCGGGCACTCCTACGTCGTCTACGGCCCGCTCGCGAACGGCGCCACGCAGGTGCTCTACGAGGGAACACCCGACACCCCGCACCCCGGGCGCTGGTGGGAGATCATCCAGAAGTACGGCGTGAGCATCTTCTACACCGCGCCCACGGCGATCCGGTCGTTTATGAAGATCGGCCGACAGGTTCCGAACGAGTTCGACCTGTCGAGCCTGCGCGTGCTCGGCTCGGTGGGCGAACCGATCAACCCCGAGGCGTGGATCTGGTACCGAGACGTGATCGGCGGCGGCGAGACCCCGATCGTCGACACCTGGTGGCAGACCGAGACCGGCGCGATCATGATCTCCGCGCTGCCCGGCATCACCGAGGCGAAACCCGGCAGCGCGCAGACCCCGATCCCGGGCATCGTGATCGACGTGCTCGGCGACGGCGGCAAGCGCGTCGACCCGCCCCACGGCGGGCTGCTCGTGGTCTCCGAACCCTGGCCGTCGATGCTGCGTGGCATCTGGGGCGACCCCGACCGCTTTATCGAGACCTACTGGTCGAAATTCTCTAAGGACGGCGTCTGGAAGTACTTCGCCGGCGACGGCGCCCACGTCGACGCCGACGGCGACATCACACTGCTCGGCCGGGTCGACGACGTGATGAACGTGTCGGGACACCGGCTGTCGACGACCGAGATCGAGTCGGCGCTGGTCTCGCACACGATCGTGGCCGAGGCCGCGGTCGTCGGGGCGGCCGACGACGCCACCGGTCAGGCGGTCGTCGCGTTCGTCATCATCAAGAGCAACCAGGCCGACGCGCAGACCGCCGACGAGGCGAGCGCGATCCTCCGGTCGCACGTGGCCGACCGCATCGGCGCGATCGCCCGCCCGAAGAAGATCTTCATCGTGGCCGAACTGCCCAAGACGCGGTCGGGCAAGATCATGCGTCGACTGCTGCAGGATGTCGCGGAAGGACGAGCGGTCGGTGACACCACCACTCTCGCCGACACCAGCGTGATGCAGATCATCACGGACAAGATCCGTTAGACGACAACGGTGGCTGAGTAGGTCGCCCAGCGACCGTATCGAAATCTATCCGCGAGAGCGGGTTTCGATACGGGCCGCAGACGGCCCTACTCAACCACCGGGGTTGTGGTGCTTAGGCGAACTCGACGACCAGCTCGACCTCGACGGGCGAGTTGAGCGGCAGAACCGCGACGCCGACGGCGCTGCGGGCGTGCACGCCGATGTCGCCGAAGATCTCGCCGAGAACATCGGAGGCTCCGTTGATGACGCCGGGCTGGCCGGTGAACGACGGGTCGGACGCGACGAAGCCGACGACCTTGACGATGCGGGTGACGCGGTCGAGCGAACCGATGACGGAGGCGGCGGCGGCGAGGCCGTTCAGCGCGCACTGGCGGGCGAGCTCACGGCCCTCGGCATCAGAGACCTCGGCACCGAGCTTGCCGGTCGCGGGCAGAACGCCGTCGACCATGGGCAGCTGACCCGACGTGTAGACGAGGTTGCCGGAGATCACGGCGGGGATATACGTGGCCACGGGCGGCACGACGGTCGGCAGGGTGATTCCGAGTTCGGCGAGACGGTCGTCGATGCTGGTCATAGGTCAGTCTTCCTTTGTTTCGCGCTTGAGATACGCCACGAGCCCGCCTTCGGGACCGGTGACTACCTGCACGAGTTCCCAGCCCTCCGATCCCCAGTTATTGAGAATCGCGGCCGTGTTGTGGATCATCAGAGGTGTGGTGAGGTATTCCCACGTCGTCATTTGTCGGCTTCCGCTCAGCTAGGTACGCGGGATCGTCGCGTACCATGCATTCTATGTCTGCCCAAAACTCCCGACCTAAAGGCGTGCTCAGCGGCGTCTTTGGAATGTTCGGCTTCAGCGTCATAGCCGGGATTCTCGTGACGGTCATGGTCACCCCCGCACTCGCCGTTACCGGCGTCACAGCTTCTAACGGCATCGGAATCTTCGACAGCCTCCCCGAGTTCATCGAGATCGGCAACCAGCCGCAGCAGAACCAGATCTACGCTGTCGTCGGCACGAACCCCGACGGCTCGTACGCCTACTCCCCCATCGCACAGGTCTACGACCAGAACCGCCAGGAAGTGCAGTGGGACAACGTCTCGCAGTTCCTCAAGGACGCCACCGTCGCCGGTGAGGACCGCCGCTTCTACGAGCACGGCGGAGTCGACCTCCAGGGCACCATCCGCGCCGCGATCGGCAACATCTCGGGCGGCGACACGAGCGGTGCGTCGACCCTGTCGATGCAGCTCGTCAAGAACATCTACATCCAAGAGGCTCTGCAGAAAGACACTGAAGAAGCCCGGGATGCCGGAGTCGAGGCCGCGCAAGCTGGCACCTTCGATCGCAAGATCAAAGAGATGAAGCTCGCGATCGGTCTCGAGAAGCGGTACACCAAGGACGAGATCCTCCTCGCGTACCTGAACATCGCCGGCTTCGGCGGCAACAACTACGGCATCGAGTCGGCCGCCCAGCGCTACTACGGCGTCTCCGCGAAGGATGTGACGCTCGCGCAGGCGGCGAGCCTCATCGCCATCGTGCAGGAGCCGGGTGCCCGCGGCCTCGACAGCGCCGACAACTACGAGGCGAACAAGTCCCGCCGCGACGTGATCCTGCGCAACATGCTCGTCGAGGGAATGATCGACCAGGCGCAGCTCGACGAGGCACTGGCCGTTCCGGTCGACGCCACCACCGTCGTGCTCAAGCCGTATTCCAACGGCTGCATCGCCGCGTACACCTACGCGACCTACTTCTGCGACTACGTCACCACGATCATCGACGAGCTGCCCGCGCTCGGCGCGACGGCGGCAGAGCGCCAGGCCAACTGGAAGCTCGGCGGCTACCAGGTGTACACGAGCCTCGACATCCGCCTGAACACCGTCAATCAGGACGTCCTCGCCGCGCAGGCACCCGCCAACGAGACGAGACTCTCGCTCGGTGCCGCTGCGACCAGCGTCGAGGTCGGCACCGGCCGTATCCTCGCCATGGCGCAGAACAAGACGTACAACAACACCGAGGCGGCGGTCAGCGACCCGACCCTGACGTCGGTCAACTACAGCACCGACTACTTCAACGGCGGGTCGAACGGCTTCCAAGTCGGATCGACCTACAAGGTGTTCACGCTGCTGAACTGGCTCGAATCGGGCCGAGGACTCAACGAGGTGGTCGACGGAAACGCGCGCACCCTCTCCCAGGCCGCCTTCACCAACAGCTGCACCGGCAACAGCACCGACGGCATCGACGGTGCGAACGACGGACCGTTCGGCGGCTCCTGGCCGTTCTCGAACTCCTCAGGCGAGCGGGGTAACCGCACCGTCATGGCCGCGACCGCCCAGTCCATCAACGGCGCCTACGCGTCGATGGGCCTGGAGCTCGACCAGTGCCGCACGAAACAGATCGCGCAGGCGCTCGGCGTGCACCCCGCCGCCGGAATCGACATCGTCAACCCGGACCAGCCCAAGGTCGACGAGACCAAGCTGATGTCGAACCCGTCCGCCATCCTCGGCACAAACTCCATCGCGCCGCTGACAATGGCGGCCGCCTACGCCGGTATCGCCAACCACGGCACGTACTGCAAGCCGCGCGCGGTCGACAGCATCACCGACTCCGAGGGCAACGTGCTCCCCGGCCAGGCTCAGGAGTGCGCCGCGGCGATCGACCCCGAGGTCGCCGCCACGGCCGTGTACGCCCTCGAGAACGCGATGGACGGCTACCGCGGCAACCCGCGCGACGGCACCCCGATGTTCGGCAAGACCGGTACCACCGACAGCTCGAACCAGACCTGGCTGGTCAGTTCCAGCTCGCGCGTGACTACCGCGGTCTGGTTCGGCAACATCGTCGGCAACTACAAGATCTCGAACTACCCGGGCGGCATCAACAACCGGCACAACATCTCGAAACCGATCAACGCGAACACCAACGTCTTCTATCCCGGCGGCGCGCTCGACGAACCGGCCTCGCGGCTGCTGAACGGCGCGGCGATCGCGGTGCCCGAACTCACCAACGGATCGGCGGCCAACGCCCAGTCGATCCTCGAGGGCCTCAAGCTGACCTACGCCGACGGCGGCGCGATCGACTCCGACCTGCCCGCCGGCACAGTGACGAGCACCGACCCCGCCGCCGGCACCTCCATGGCGCGCGGTCAGACGGTCACGGTCTACACGAGCAACGGTTCGTTGACCACGATGCCGGATGTCGTGTCCGGCGCCCCGCAATTCGACGATGCCAAATCGACCCTTCTCAATTCCGGGTTCACCTCGGTACAGGAGAAGTGCGTACGATTGCCCGCCGACGAGTCGGACGACGCCGGCAAGGTCTTCTCGAGCAACCCCGCCGCCGGAGCCTCGGCCCGCCTGAGCGACCCCGTCGTCCTCGGCGTCGGCCGGGTGAAGTGCTAGTGGGCCATACCGCTGTGAAGACGGCGGCCACCGCGCTCGGCGCGGTGGCCGCCGTCGGTGCGGGGGCGTTCGCCTGGGGCAGCCTGGTGGAGCGCAACCGGTTCACGGTGCGCCACGAGGTCCTGCCGATTCTCGAGCCGGGTGCCCGCTCCCTCACGGTGCTGCACCTCGCCGACATCCACCTCGCCCCCTGGCAACGCGGCAAGCAGGAGTGGATTCGCTCGCTCGCCGACCTCGAACCCGACCTGGTCGTCAACACCGGCGACAACCTCGGGCACGAGGACACCTACGAGGCCCTCGAGTACACGCTCGCACCGTTCACCGGTGCCGGCGTGTTCGTCAACGGTTCGAACGACTACTTCGGTCCGACGTTCAAGAGCCCCCTGCGCTACTTCAGCGGGCCGAGCGAGCACAAGCAGCGCTCCGTGCCGCTCGATACCGCCCGACTCGAGAACTTCTTCGAGAACGAGCTGGGCTGGCTCAGCCTGAACAACACCGCCCGCGCGATGTCGATCAAGGGCTCGCGCCTCGAGTTCTTCGGCGTCAATGACGCTCACCGCGACTGGGACAAGCTCGGCGCTCTCCCCGGCGCGATCGAGGAGATGCAGGAGAACGTCGAGTGGCCCGCCGGCCGCCCCGGCCAGGAGTCGATCTCGATCGGTGTGACGCATGCGCCGTACCAGCGCGTTCTCAACTCGTTCGTGACCAACGGCGCGAACATGATCTTCGCCGGCCACACGCATGGCGGACAGGTCCGCGTGCCCGGTCTGCCGCCTCTCGTGACCAATTGCGATATTCCTCGCGATCAGGCCCAGGGGCTCAGCGTGTGGAATCACGCCCGTCGTGCCGCGTATTTGAACGTGTCGGCGGGTCTCGGAACCTCGATTTATGCGCCGGTTCGCTTCGCATGTCGGCCCGAAGCGGTCGTAGTGACATTAACCGCCGGAGATTTCAGCTATTCTTGATAGGTTCACGTCGTTAGCGGCGGGAAAGATCGGGGTGTGGCGCAGCTTGGTAGCGCGCTTCGTTCGGGACGAAGAGGTCGTGGGTTCGAATCCCGCTACCCCGACACAACACAGAAACGCTCTCCCTCACGGGAGGGCGTTTCTGCGTTAAGCGGTTCGAGCCTGTCGAAGCCCTTAACGCACGAACGCCCTCCCCGAGCGGGAAGGGCGTCGTGGCGATGGGTGCTATCCCCCGAGGAACGGGATCACGAACAGGCCGATCGTGACGACCGGGCCGATGATGACCATCGACAGACCCCATGCCATGAGGTGGCGGTAGAGGCGCGGACGCTCCTCCTCGACCCCGGAAGCCACGATCGTGGCGCCCGTGGTGCCGAAGGGCGCACAGTCGACGAGCGACGCCGAGATGGCGAGCGCGAAGATGAAGCCGGTCATCTCGAGTCCGCCGCCGGGGACGAGCAGCGGCACGGCGAGCGGGATGAGCGCGCCGAGGATACCGATCGTGGAGGCGAAGGCCGAGACGAGCCCCGCGATGACACAGATGACGAACGCGGCGATCAGCGGCTCGTTGACCGAGCGGGCGGCCTCGCCGAGCTGGTCGATGGCGCCGAGGCGGGTGAGCACGCCGACGTAGGTGATGATTCCGCCGAGGAGCAAGATTGTTCCCCAGTCGATGCGCGTCATGGCCTTGCGGCCGACATCCGGCTTGATGAAGGCGAGCACGAGGGCCAGCGTCAGAGCGACAGCACCGAGGTTGAGGTCGATGTCGAGGAGGGTGATCGTGAAGAATCCGATGACCAACACGGGGATCGACGCGAGAACGATGGCCTGGTAGCCGGTGAGCGGCTTGAGGACGGTCTCGGTGAGCACCGCGGTGCCTCCGGTACCGCCTGCCGCGCCCGAGCCGTTGCCCGCCGCGACGCTGGCCGCGAGAGCCGTGCGGCGGCGGGTCATGAGCTCGCGTCCGCCGAACATGAAGAAGGCGACGAGCACGACGAGGGTATTGATGCCGACCGAGAGGCCGAACATCAGGCCCGGGTTGTAGTCGATGCCGGCGGTGCGGGCGACGGTCATGACCGTGATGCCGTTGATGCTCGTCGGTGCGAGCGCGCCTCCGACGATCGCCGAACTCATCACGATGCCCATCATCGTGGAGTGGATGCGATGTTTGGCCGCCAGGCTCATCGCGATCGGCACGATGGTGAAGGCCGCGTGCGAGGTGCCGAGGCAGGCGACGAGCGTGCCGATGACGAACATCGCCCACGGGATCAGCGCGACCCGGTCGCCGATCAGCCGCACGGAGCGGTCGACCAGCCAGTCGATCGTGCCGGTCTCGCGCGCGATGCCGAACAGGTAGGTGATGCCCAGCAGGATCAGCAGGGCGTCGACCGGGAAGCCGCCGAGCACGTCGTCGAAGCTTTCGCCGACGATGAGCACGCCGACGATCAGGGCGGCGACGAGCGCGAGCGCACCCATGTGGATGTTGCGGATCGCGGAGATCGCGAAGACCGCGACCAGGACGATGAGCGCGATGACCTCGACGTTCACGAGCGCACCGCCGTTGCGGTCAGGGTGTGGATTACGGGCATCTTCGTCGATCTCCTAGAACTGGGTGGTGGGGGCGAGGGAGGGTCAGACCCCGAGCGCGAGGCCGGAGCGGTAGGCGGCGAGCGCCGCGGCGGGCACATCGGCGAGGTCGGAGATGCGCACGAGGTCGCCCGCGGCGACGCCGGAGACGAGTCGGGCGCCGGAGAGCAGGTAGTACGGCGCGATCTCTCCGCCGTCGGGGTCGATGAGCACGGGGGCGACGCCGGCGATCTCGTGGTGGTGCCCCTCGACGCGGAACGTCGTTCCGGGTTCGAGCGCCTCGGGAGCGCGCGCGGCGAGCACGGTGTGCTGGCGCGGTTCGGCGATCACCGAGGTGTCGTCCACTGCGGCGGCGATCGTGATCGGCGTCTCGACGCCCATGAAGTGGTACGGCCAGTAGATGCACGCGTACTTGCCGTCGCGGCTCACGACGTGGCCTTTACCGGCGAGGATGTCCCAGGTGACCGCGTCTCCGGTGCGCACGATGACGAACACACCGCCCGCGAAGCTCGCCTCGCCGGGGAGACGCAGCATCGAGAAGACGTCGATCGAGCCGGTGCGGCCGATCAGTCCGCCGTCCTCTCGGGCCGCGTAGAGGTCGGCGAGTTCGTCGGGGCGGGCGACCGGGTAGTGCATGCCCTCCACGTCGGAGATCGCGCCGGTGTAGAGCGAGACGACGTTCATCTCGCAGTAGTCGGCGGCGGCGGAGCGCTTGAGGGCCGCGACCTGCGCGGACCGGGCGGCGACCGTGGCGGCGAGGTCGTCGCCGAGCTCGAGCAGGTCGGCCAGGCCGGGGGCGTCGATCGTGACGCCGTTCTGGTTGACGACGCCGGTCGCCGGGTCGAAGGCCAGGTCGTACTCGCTGGACTTGCCGAGCGCCACGATGTCGAAGCCGACCTCGAGCACCCACGCGGTGAGACGCAGCAGGTTGGCGGGCTGGTCGCCGTCGCCCGGGAGGTAGCGGAGGCCCTTCTCGCGGGCTTTGGCGCTGAGGGCGACCCCGGCGACCGACTCGATCTCCTTGCTCACCATCACGACGTGCACACCGGAGTCGAGGGCGGTGTCGGCGTAGGCGTGTCCGGCCTCGACGCGTCCGGTCGCTTCGACGAGCACCTCGACGGAGGCCCAGTCGATGGCGGAGGCGTCGGCCACCACGGCGGTCTTGCCCGCGGCGATGGCTGCGGCTGTCTCGTCGGCGGAGGCCGGGACGGCGATCAGGTCGTCGGCTACTCCGAGCTCGCGCAGCATGCGGGTGACTCCGGCGACGTCGGGATCCACCAGCTGGGTGGCCGTCATGTCGGGCAGGCGGCGCAGCTGGTCGAGCAGCGTGCGGCCGTATCCCCCGTTGGCACCGGTCAGCAGGACGCGGATGGGAGTCGCGCGTTGGGGAGTCGAGCTCTGGATCACCATTGTTCCTATCGTTCACACGCCGGCACACCGCCGGAGGCAGGGCAATCGTATCGAGACTTCTCAGATTGTCAAAAATGTTCCCAAAGAATCACATAAGCTGTGATTGTCGAGCTCGACGAGAGTTCCCTGACCGACAACGAAGACGATGAAGAGGTTCACCATGCAGATCGGCGCCGTAGCCGACGACTTCACGGGAGCGACCGACCTCGCGACGACTCTGCGTCGTCGCGGCATGTCCGCCGCCGTGGTCATCGAGAACCAAGAGATCGCCGCCGACCGACTGGCCGGCCTCGACGCCGTCGTCGTCGCCCTCAAGTCCCGCACCGCTCCCGTCGGCGTCGCGGTCGCCGACTCGCTCGCCGCGCTCGAGCGCGTCATCGGCTGGGGTGCCGAGCGCGTCTACCTCAAGTACTGCTCCACCTTCGACTCCACCGACGAGGGCAACATCGGCCCGGTACTCGACGCGTTCGTCGACCGCCTCGCCGTCGACCGCACGGTCGTGGTGCCCGCGTTCCCCGCGAACGGCCGCACCGTCGAGAACGGCACCCTCTACGTCAACGGCGACCTGCTCGAGAATTCGTCGATGCGCCATCACCCGCTCACCCCGATGACGAAGAGCCGCCTGAGCGAGATCCTCGCCCCGCAGACGCACGCCGCCATCAGCGAGATCCCGCTCGACGTCGTGCGCGAGGGCGTGGACGCGCTCCGTGCCGCGGTCGACGCCGCCGCCCCCGGCTACCTCGTGGTCGATGCGACCGACGACGCCGACCTTCGCACCATCGCGCTGGCGACCGCCCACCTGCGGCTGCTCAGCGGCGGCGCGGGGCTCGCCACCGGCCTCGACGCCACGGGCACCGCCTCCCCCGACGACTTCCCGCGGTTCGGGGCACGACGCCTCGTCGTCTGCGGGTCGGCCTCCGCCACGACGAGGGCCCAGATAGCGGATGCCGCCAGCAAGCACCCAACCCGCAAAGTCGATGTCTCCGCCGCCGTCGCCGACCCCGCGGCCGAGGTCGACGCGATCGCGCAGTGGGTGCGCTCGCTCGACGCGTCCGCTGTGCCGGTCGTCTACTCGGTGGGCGAGCTCGCGGACGTGTTGCCCGGCGAGGCCGGTGCTGCCGCGGCATCCGTCGTCGAATCGGTTCTGTCGGCGGTCGTCGCACGACTCGTCGACGACGGCACCGTCGACCAGGTCATCGTCGCGGGCGGCGAGACGAGCGGGGCCGTGGTCAAAGCGCTCGGTATCTCGCTGCTGACGATCGGCCCGCAGCTCGCCCCCGGCGTGTGTTGGAGCGCCGCGGATACCGCGGGCGGGCACGAGGTCGCGCTCGTGCTGAAGAGCGGCAACTTCGGCGCCGTCGACCTGTTCACGAGCGCGTGGGAGGTGCTCGTATGAGCGCCGAGGCGCGGCTGATCGCCGCCGGCCGCGCGCTGGTCGAGGCCGGGCTCAGCCCCGGCAGCTCGGGCAACGTGAGCCTGCGCGACGGCGACCGCATCCTGATGACCGGCACCGGCACGCGTCTAGGCCTGCTCGAACCGACCGACATCGCCGTGCTCGACGGGGAGGGGAACCAGCTCTCCGGCCCGAAGCCGTCGAAGGAGGTGGCCCTGCACCTCGCGCTCTACGCCAAGAATCCCGACCACCGGGCCGTGGTGCACGTGCATTCGCCCTTCGCCGTCGCGGTCTCCTGTCTCGCGCCGTGGTCGGAGCACAGCGCGATCCCGCCGCTGACCCCGTACTCGCTCATGCGCGTCGGCCAGGTGCCGCTGCTGCCGTTCGCCGCTCCCGGCGACCCCGCGATGGGCCGACTGATCACCGACAGCGCGTTCCCGTTCCGCGGGGCACTGCTCGCGAACCACGGCGCGGTGGTCAGCGGCGAGGACATCGAACGGGCCATCGACAGCATGGTCGAGTTCGAGGAGGCATGCCGCATCACGGTGCTCACCGACGGCGCCGACCGCCGCCTCATCGCACCCGACCAGGTGCGGGCGATCACCGGCCAGTGGGGCATGCCGTGGTCCGACTGAGCCGCATTAGGATTCAGAGGCACGAGAAAGGCTGACCGATGCAGCAGACGGCACCACTGATCCCCGAGCAGCGGCGCGAGAGCATCCTCCGCCACCTGCAGCGCAGCCACGTGCTGAGCTACCGCCAGCTCACCGAGCTGCTCGGCGTGAGCCAGATGACCGTGCGCCGCGACGTCGCCGCGCTCGAAGAAGAGGGCCGCGTCAGCGCCACCCCCGGCGGCGCCAAGCTCGTCTCGCGGCTGATCGAGGAGCCGAGCCGGGCCGTCAAGCAGGCCGCGGGCGTCGCCGAGAAGGCCGCCATCGCCCGCGTCGCCGCCGGCATGGTCAGCGACTCGATGACGGTCTACCTCGACGCGGGAACCACCGTGCAGGCCATGCGCCCGTTCCTGCAGAACGTCAACGACCTCACGATCGTCACCAACGACCTCGCGACCGTGCAGGCGTTCCTCGACCATCCGACCGCCGACCTGATCTGCATCGGCGGCCGCGTCGACAAGGCGAACCTGTCGACCATGGGGCGGCTGACCCGTCTCGCGCTCTCGGAGCTGTCGCTCGACGTGGCGTTCATCTCGTCGAGCTCGTGGGATCTCGCCCACGGCGTCACCACCCCCGTCGAGGCCAAACTCGAGGCGAAGCGCGCGGCGATCGCGACCGCGGAGACCTCGGTACTCATGGCCGACAGCTCGAAGTACGGGCGCTTCGGCCGCTACCGCGCGCTGCGCCTCGACGAACTGAGCACCGTCGTCACCGACAGTTCATTGCCGGATGCCGCGGCCGACGCCCTGCGCGGGGCCGACGTCGACCTGATCCTGGCCGAGTAGCGGCCGGTGGTCGAGTAGCGCGTCTGCGGGGCGTATCGAGGCCCGGCAGCCGTAAGAGGGGTTTCGATACGGCCGCGGGCGGCCCACTCAACCACCGCACCTACCGCTGGATCAGGCGAAGTCGGCGTCGGGGCCGGCCTGGTAGCTCAGCTCGACGCGCTCGCGACGGCCGTTGTTGAGAACACCCTCGCTCTCCTCGAGGTAGCAGGCTCCGCAGAGCGACTGGTACCCGACATCCTGCCCGTCAATCGCCACCTGGGCACCGTCGAAAATGAAACGTCCGTCGACGGTGCGCGCGTTGAAGACGGCCTTGCGACCGCAGCGGCAGATCGTCTTGAGCTCTTCGAGCGAGTGGGCGATCTCGAGGAGGCGGCGGCTGCCGGGAAACGCGACCGTCTGGAAGTCGGTGCGGATACCGTACGCGAGAACGGGCACGCCCTCGAGGATGGCGATGCGCAGAAGATCGTCGACCTGCGACTCGGAGAGGAACTGCGCCTCGTCGACGAGCAGGCAGCTGACGTCGACACCGGTGGATCGCAGCACGCGCGCCCGCTCGGTGGCGAAGGCGACGTAGATGTCCTCGTCGGGGCCGACCGTGAAGTCGACCGGACGCGTCACGCCGAGGCGCGAGACGATCTCGTTGTCACCTTTGGTGTCGATGTCGGGCTTCGCGAGCAGCACCTGCTGGTCGCGTTCCTCGTAGTTGAACGCGGCCTGGAGGAGAGCGGTGCTCTTGCCGCTGTTCATCGCGCCATAGCGAAAGTAGAGTTTCGACATTTAGAGCAGGTATCCGTCCTCAGCGGCCCGACGAATCAGTTCCGCTTTTTTGCTGGCCGGCCGGTTGGCTTTGGCGTATTTCTCGCGCACGCGGCGCAGGTAGGTCTTGGCGGTCTCGTACTGCACGTTCATCTTGGTGGCGACCTCGACGGTGCTGTACCCGGAGACGTAGAGACGGAACGCCTCGACCTCGCCGGCGCTGAGTTTGGGGCGCGACTGGCTGGTGGCGCCGACCGGCAGCGGACGCCAGTCCCGCTGCACGACGGTGTTGGGGCGCACGCCCATGATCTGGCGGGCGGCGTCCATCACCTCGCGCATGGGGAGCGACTTGGAGAGGAATCCGGCGGCACCGGCGGCGAGCGCCCGGTCGCGGGACTCGCGGCTGTCGAGGCTGGTGAGCACGATGACCTTGGCACCGGCTGCGCGGCAGGTGCGCACGCGCGCCTCGATCGACACGGGCTCCTTGAGCTGGAAGTCGAGGAAGACGAGGTCGGTCGGGAAGTTGTCGCTGTGCACGAGCTCGATCCAGGTGCTGGCGCTCAGCACGAGGTCGAAGTCGGGGGCGTTGGCGAAAATCCAGCTGCTGAGGCTGTCGAGCAGCACTTCGTGGTCGTCGAGAATCGCAAGGCGCACTCGAGTCGGGTCGGGCGTATTACCCCCGGCAACCTGCCTGCCCTCAACGCTGGTCATATGAAAACCTTAGTGTCAGGGCAGGAGGATCGTGTTCAACCTGCAGATCGCTGAAGATCACGCGCATCACCGCGAGAAACGGTGCTATGTCGGAGCGTTGGGCTCCGTCATCCGCCTCTAAGACGGCCTGGATCGCCACGTCGCAGCGTGCGCCGTCCTGCGCGAGGCTCACGGTCATCTCTTCGGGTTGGAAGGAGCGGTCGCCGTGCAGAGCCACGATGAGCGCCCGAACGGCGGTGCGCTCGTCGGCGGACATGTGCTCGGCGAGGCGGTGCCGGTCGCGCACGGTGGCGTGCAGCGCGCCGGTGCCGCCCGGCGCGAAGCGCGCGAGGCCCTCCACGACACCGTCGAGCCAAGTGCGCTCGGCCTCGGCGACGATCACGGCGCGGATGGCGTTGGAGATCTCCCGGGCACGTTCACGGGTCTCCTCGGTGACGGTGGCACCCTCGAGCAACTCGCTGAAGAACGGCACGACCTCCTGGTTGAGGATCGTCACGCGGTCCTGCTGCACGGAACGGGCGATCGACTCGCCGCGCTCGTCGGCCAGCGAGGTGAACGCGCGCCGGGCGCGCACCTGCCAGCGGTCGAGGCTGCGCACGAGCACGTCGGCGAACGCGGCGGCACCGAGCGACGCCGCGAGCACCGGCGTCATCGCCACGATCACGAACGCGATGGGCGGCAGCGGGAGGGCGAAGCCGTCGGCGTGCACGACGACCACGAAGCCGACGAAGATCGCGGAGAGCACGCCGGACGTCGCGATCTCCTTGGCCGGACGGTAGGGCGCGAGCGAGAGGATGTAGAGGCCGACGGCGGGCGCACCCCAGTCGTCGCGCACGTAGGCGTCGTGCGACCCCATCGCCACGGAGCTCGCCACCATCGCCGCCAGGGCGCTGATCACGATGACGGCGTGGGTGCGGGCGGTGAGCGGAGCGCGCAGCGGCCCCGACTGCAGCACCAGCACGACCGCGCCGACGCCGATGAGCACGAGGGACAGCAGTGCGAGCGGGACGCTCTCGATGTCGTCGCGGTTGTTCCAGGTCGTGAAGGCGGCGAACAGAGGCACACCGATGGCCGCGAGGTAGCTGGTGGGGCGCCCGACGAGCGCGCCGAGCGGGTCGCGCTGCTGCAGGGTACGTTCCTCGCCCGGGTTCACGATGCGGCCTCGAGCACGGGGTCGGACTCGCTGACCGGCAGGCTGATGAGCACCGACGTCCCGGTGCCCGGCGTCGACCACACCTGCACGGTGCCGCCCACGGACTCGATGCGACGGCGCACCGACTGGCGCAGCCCGAGCCGGTCGACGCTGGTCTCGCGTTCGATGAACCCCTTGCCGCCGTCGATCACCATCACGGTGATCTCGGTGCCGGCACCGTAGATCACGACTTCGGCCCGGTCGGTGCCGGCGTGCTTGACCACGTTGACGAGACACTGCTTCACCGCGAGCGCCACGGCGAGGCGCCGGGGCGCGGTCAGCCGGGAGATCGCGTTGCGGTCGCCGGTGAGCACGACTTCGAGCCCGAGGTCGCGGGCCTCGTCGATCGATTGGAACAGCCGGCTGGCCGACCACCCGTCGTGCCCCGCGGCATCCTCGTCGGTGTTGTCGTCGACGAGCCATTCCTCGCCGACCAGGATCCCGAGATCCCGTTCCACCCGATCGCGCAGTTCGGGGCGCAGCTCGCCGTCGGGGGACGCCGACACCGCGGCGAGGTGGTTGAGGATCGTGTCGTGCATCATGGCGGCCGCGCGCAATTCGAGCTGGTGCCGGATGTCGGAGAGATGTTCGTCACGCGCAGCCCGGTGCAGCCCCGGTTGCGCCCGTTGCACGCGCTGGCGGCTGAGCCCGATGATCGCGAGCAGAAGGACGACGCCGATGAAGACGACGGTCGCGGTGACGTCGGGGGTGATGATCGCGCCGGTCTGCAGCGCGGCCGCGACGGTCGCGCTCTCGCCGAGCACGAACCCGGCCGCGCTCCAGGCGATCACGCGCAGCACGCCGAAGCCGGTGCCGCCCACGAAGATGAGCGCGATCTTGGCCATTGTGAAGATGAACGAGTCCGTCGTCGCCTCGCCCGGGAACTGCGCGCTGCCGACGAGCACCACCCAGTAGAGGCTGACAGTGCCGATGAGCAGGTAGGTGACGCTGAAGAACCAGCTGCGGTAGTTCTCGAGCAGCCAGAGTGCCGCGAAGATCGGCAGCAGACCGATCATCGCGGGCCAGAGGAGCACCGTCGGCGCGACGCTCTGCAGCAAGAGGATGAGGCTCAGCGCGGCGGTGAGGCAGACAAGTGCGATCACGTGAGAGGCCCGCGCGAGCGCGCGGCTCTCACTATGCGGCGCGAGATGCCCAGGTAGTCCGAGCGACATCTCAGATCCCCCCTCAACTGGACGGTGGTATCCACGACGCTACAGACAAGCGTTGGGTATCTCTCACCCCAGTTCGGGCGGTTTCGTCAGCCGCGGCATCCGATTTCTTCGATTTGAGGGCGTTTGACGCCAAATTAACGCGGAATACGCAACGATTCGGCGGTGCGGGTCATGATGGCGTCGGCGAGCTGCGGGTCGTCGGAGAGTTTCGTGCCGAAGCTCGGCACCATCTCGGTGAGACGCGGACGCCACGCTTCGATGCGGTTCGGGAAGCACTTCTCGATGAGGCCGAGCATGATCGGGGCGGCGGTGGATGCTCCGGGCGAGGCGCCGAGCAGACCGGCGATGGTGCCGTCGGCGGAGGCGACGACCTCGGTGCCGAACTGCAGTACGCCGCGCTTGACGGCGTCTTTTTTGATGACCTGCACGCGCTGGCCCGCCGTGATGCGGTACCAGTCCTTCTGCTCGCCGCGCGGGAAGAACTGGCGCAGCTCGTCGAACTTCGTGCTCTTCTTCGCCACCAGCTGGCCGACGAGGTACTTGACCAGGCTGAGGTTGCCGAGGCCGGCCGCGACCATGGGCACGAGGTTGTGCGGGCGTACCGACTTGAAGAGGTCGAACCACGACCCGGACTTGAGGAACTTGGGGCTGAAGCCCGCGTACGGGCCGAACATGAGGCTCGTGTTGCCGTCGATGACGCGGGTGTCGAGGTGCGGAACCGACATCGGCGGTGCGCCGACGGCCGCCATGCCGTAGACCTTGGCCTGGTGGCGGGCGACGATCTCGGGGTTGTCTGTGCGCAGGAATTCGCCGCTCACCGGGAACCCGCCGTAGCCGCGGATCTCGGGGATTCCGCTCTTCTGCAGCAGGTTGAGTGCGTTGCCGCCGGCACCGACGAAGACGAATCGCGCCAACTGCACGAACGGGGTGTCGCCCACTTCGCGGCGGTAGGAGATGCGCCACAGGCCGTCTTTGCGGCGCTTGATGTTCGTCACGCGGGCGTTGTAGGTGATCTCGGCGCCGCCCTCTTCGAGGTTGCCGATCAGGCTGGAGGTGAGCGCGCCGAAGTTGACGTCGGTGCCCGCGGCGATGCGGGTGGCGGCGATCGGCTGCGACTTGGCGCGGCCGGGGATGAGAACGGGCGCCCAGCTGCGGATGACGCGGGCGTCTTCGCTGTACTCGAGCCCCTCGAACAGCGGGTGGTCTTTCAGGGCGTCGAAGCGCTTGCGCAGGAACGCCACATTGTCGTCTCCCCAGACGAAACTCATATGCGGCGTGGGGTTGATGAAGCTCGTGGGTTCGGGCAGCTGACCGGTCTCGACGAGGTGCGACCAGAACTGGCGCGACACCTGGAACTGCTCGTTGACCTTGACGGCGCCCGCGATGTCGATGGTGCCGTCGGGCCGCTGCGGAGTGTAGTTGAGTTCGCAGAGGGCGGAGTGGCCGGTGCCCGCGTTGTTCCACGGGTTGGAGCTCTCTTCTGCGGCATCCCCCAGCTTCTCGAAGATCTGGATCGACCAGTCGGGTTCGAGCTGCTTGAGCATCGTGCCGAGGGTGGCACTCATGATGCCTCCGCCGATCAGGGCCACGTCTATGGGGGTTTCTGGGGAACTCACCCGCCCAGCTTACGGGTCGCCCGCCAATCGGGGTGAGGGCATAAAGGCCCTTGTTCACAGTCTCAGAACACGGCATACGGGGAGGAGTGGTTCACTGGACGATGTGAACAAAGCCCCCGGCGCCCGCTACTGGATCATCCTCGTGGCGATCGGCGTGATCGGCGGCCTGCTCTCGGGAGCGTTCGGCATCGGCGGCGGCATCGTGATGGTTCCCCTGCTCATCACTCTCGGCGGCCTCGACCAGCGTGGCGCCGCCGCGACATCGCTCGTGGCGATCGTGCCCACCTCGATCGCGGGCTCAGCCACCTATCTCGCCAACGGCGAGATCGATCTGATTGCGGGATGCCTCGTGGCCGTCGGCGCGGTCGGTGGCACCCTGATCGGCACGAGGTTGCTCCGTCGCATCCCCCTGGTATGGCTGCAGTGGCTGTTCATCGCCCTCGTCGTCGTGGTGGCGGTGCGCATGCTGGTCGTCGCGCCGGAGCGCGGGGACGCCGTCGACCTCACCCTGTGGGTGGCTCTGGGCTACATCGCGCTCGGGCTGCTCATGGGCATCGCCTCGGGGCTGTTCGGCATCGGCGGCGGGGTCATCGCCGTGCCCGGCCTCATCGCGATCTTCGGCATGAGCGACCTCGTGGCCAAGGGCACGTCGCTGCTGGTGATGGTGCCCACCGGCATCGTCGGATCGGTGGCGAACGCGCGGGCCGGACTGGTGCGGGTGAAAGCGGGGCTGGTGGTCGGCGTCGCGGCGACCGTGGCGTCGGTTCCCGGCGTCGCTCTCGCGCTGGTGATGCCGCCGCGGCTCTCGGGCATCCTGTTCGCGGCCCTGCTGCTCGGGGTCGCCGTGCAGCTGACGGTGCGGGCCATCCGATCGGCTCGGAAGTAGCGCCTCGTACACTGGGGGTTGCCGACTTTAAGGGGAACCCAGTGACGACATCGCGTATACGCGGACTCGCAGCGACAGCGGCCGTCAGCATGATCGTGCTGGGGTCGGTGGCGCTGGGGGCCGGGGCGGCGCAGGCGGTCGTGTGCACGGACCCGCCGACCAACACCGCGCCCGTCGGGTGTACGCCGCTCGAAGACGTCGTTCCGGTGGATCCGCCCGTCGAAGAATCGAGCCCGGAGCCGACCGAAACTCCGACGGCAACGCCGACACCTACGCCGACCCCCACTCCGACTCCGACTCCGACGCCCACCCCGACGCCGGAGCCCACCGTCGAGCCGACGCCCGAGCCGACCGTCGCCCCGGAGCCCACGCCGACTCCCACCCCCACCCCGACTCCGACGCCCACCCCGACGCCCACCGAGACCGCGGTCGTCGTGCCTCCCGTGGTCACGCCGACCGCGACGCCGACACCGTCGGCGACGCCCACGCCCGACGCGATCGTGCCGACCTCGTCAGACTCGACCCGCACCGCGGCCCTGCTCGTCACGATCCTCGTCATCGTCGTGCTGCTCGCGGCCGCCATCTTCGGTCTGGTCGTCGTGCGCCAGAAATCCGCGCGTGACCGCAATGCCGCGAAGACCGGGCCGGTCACCGCGCCCGCCGCGGGCCCCGAGGTCGCCGGGGTCACCGGACTGCAGTCGCTCTGGCCCCCGATGGAGCCCACGAACACGAACGCCCCGACCACCGCCTATCAGCCGCCGGCCGACAATACCCGGGCATTCAGCGCGACGGACTACCCGACGACGAATCTTCCGGCAGCGTCATCCGCCGAGACGGCCTTCTTGCCCGTGCCGGGCGCGCCCGCTTCTCCCCCGCCCGTGCCGTCCGCCGACGCGCCGACTGAGGCGTTCCGCCCGCTGCAGGAGCCGGCACCGACGGAGGCTTACACGCCGCCGGCGGATCTGCCGCCGACCGAGGCGTTTTCGGCCCCGCCCGTCGTGCCGCCGACGGAGGCGTTCACGGCTCCGCCCGTCGTGCCGCCGACCGAGGCGTTCTCTCCCCCACCCGTTCTGCCTCCGGTCGCCCCGACGCCCGCCGCTCCCGCGGTGCCGCCGGCGAACGACGCGCCCAAGGTCGCCGCGAGCTGGCCGTTCGCTCCGACGCAGCCGCCCGCTGCACCCGTCGCCCCGACTGAGGCTCCGACCCCGCCCGCGTCGAAGACGGCCGAGGACGACATCTCCTACCTCAACAGCCTGCTCAATAAGGACAACCCCGACAAGCGCCCGCGCAAGTAACTGACCGCTTAGAGGCCGAGCTTCTCGAGTTCCTCGTTCATGCGGTCGGCCATCGCCGCGTAGCCCTCGTCGTTGGGGTGGAGGCCGTCCGCGGCCATCCACTCGGGGTGACCCTCGATCCAGTGGGAGGCGCCGGAGATATAGTCCGCGTCGGCGTCGGCCGCGGCATCCTTCACCCAGTCAATGATGACGCCGACGGATTCGGGTCGGTCGTCGGTGTACCAGAACGGCTCGACGACGATGAAGCGAGCGTCGGTCAGGGCCTCGGTGAGGCGGGCGAAGTCATCGTCGATCTGCGCGTGGATCTCGTCGGCCGCGCGATCGTAGGAGAAGTTGTCGTTCAGCCCCATCGTCACGAAGACGATCTCGGGGTCCGAGTCGATGACCAGGTCGGGCAGGTCGCCCTCGCCGAACGTGCTGCGGTTGTTGATGAAGCCGAGGCCGTTGACGCTGGGGTTGAACTCGTTCCAGTTGCGCTCGCTGCTGACGATGGTCGACCAGCGCTTCTCGGGCGAGCTGGCGCCGGTGCCGAGCGTGTAGGAGTCGCCGTAGAAAGCGACACGGGTGCCGGTGCCGGTGCCCGCGGTCGGGGTTTCGGGCTTCGATGCGATCACTGCCACTGCTACTCCGATCGCGACGACGGCGCACAGCGCGGCTGCGATGATCAGTTTCACGCGTGTGCTCATGCCGTCTATTCGACACCCTATCGGTCAGGGTTTGGTCGGGATGGCGGTGCCTGCCGGGTTTCGGGACGCCTGCGGGGCGGCGCGCACCCGCAGTCGCCCCGCCGACCCGCCTCCGCCGGGCCGGAACTCGCCCGGCCCGCCTAGTCCCGCCCGCCCGACAGGATCGTTTCGCGCTTTCGCCCGACCCCAGCGCCATGTCGGGCACGGAGACGCGGATGCGTCTCGCGCTCGTCCGCGCCGGGTATCGCGTCGAGACCCAGGTCTACGTCGAGGGCGTCGGGCAGGTCGACATCCTGATCGACGGTTGGTACATCCTCGAGCTGGACAGCAAGGAGTTCCACGATGGAACACCTCAGCAGACGACCGACCGGCGACGTGATGGCAATTCCGTGATCGCGGGCTACGGTCACGACCGCTTTATGTGGAGTCAGGTTCGCTACGACATGGACTGGTGCCTCGCGGTCGTCGCGGCTCGAATCAGCGACGGGCGCCCCGACCGCGCACCGATCGACAGGATCAGCACCCGTCGAACGGGCTGATGGTCCTGTTGAACGCGCGGCTGGGTCGATGCGTCTTGTTGAAGGCGCGTACCGCCGGCGGCTGGTTAAGCGGAGACGAGCTTCGCGGCGACCAGCTCCGCGATCTGCACCGCGTTGAGGGCGGCACCCTTGCGCAGGTTGTCGTTGCTGATGAACAGCGCGAGGCCGCGGCCGCCGGGGACACCCTCGTCCTGCCGGATGCGTCCGACGTAGGACGGGTCCTGGCCGGCCGCCTCGAGCGGGGTCGGCACGTCGGTAAGCACGACACCGGGGGCTTCGGCGAGCAGCTCCTTGGCGCGTTCGACCGAGAGGGCGGAACCGAACTCCGCGTTGATCGCGAGCGAGTGGCCGCTGAACACGGGCACGCGTACGCAGATTCCGCTCACGAGCAGCTCGGGCAGGCCGAGGATCTTGCGGCTCTCGTTGCGCAGCTTCTTCTCTTCGTCGGTCTCGAAAAGGCCGTCGTCGACGAAGTTGCCGGCCTGCGGGATGACGTCGAAGGCGATGGTCTTCGGGAAGGTCTTCGCCTCGCCGAAGTCGACCGACGAGCCGTCGTGCACGAGCGAACGGGGGTCCTGCTCGATGGCAGCCTTGGTCTGGGCGTAGAGCTCCTCGCCGCCGACGAGACCCGCACCGGAGACGGCCTGGTAGGTGGAGACGATGAGGCGCTCGAGGCCGGCCTCGTCGTGCAGCACCTTGAGCACCGGCATCGCAGCCATGGTGGTGCAGTTCGGGTTCGCGACGATGCCCTTGCGCGCGTCGGCGATCGCCTCGGGGTTGACCTCGCTGACGACAAGCGGCACGTCGGGGTCCATGCGGAAGCCGCTCGAGTTGTCGATCACGAGCACGCCGGCCTCGGCGAAGCGCGGCGCCTGCGCCTTCGAGGTGGTGGCGCCGGCGGAGAAGATGGCGATGTCGAGCCCGGACGGGTCGGCGGTCGACGCGTCCTCGACGACGATGTCCTCGCCGCGGAACGGGAGCGTCGTGCCGGCACTGCGCGCCGACGCGAAGTAGCGAATCTCGGCGACCGGGAAGTCGCGCTCCTCGAGGAGGCGACGCACGACGGCGCCCACCTGACCGGTGGCGCCCACGACGCCGATTCGTACTCCGTTGTTGTCGCTCATAGTGTTCCGCTCGTCGATCGGTGCCCTGACCGGGCCGCTGCAATTCTAAAACGTGGAGGCGCCGGAGCGCCGGGTGGGTTTCGACAGGGTCAACCCGCGAAAGTCTGCGAAAATTCGCGGAAACGTGGTTTCGATACGGCCGTGGACGGCCTACTCGACCACCGGGCCGACTAGCGCCCCGTACCGCCGTGCACGACCGCCTCGGTCTCTCCGTCGAGGCCGAACGCCTTGTGCACGACGCGCATGGCCTCGTTCACTGTGTCGGCCCGCGTGACGACCGAGATGCGGATCTCGCTGGTGGAGATCATCTCGATGTTGATACCGGCGTCGAACAGCGCGGTGAACAGCTTCGCCGTGACTCCCGCGTTCGTGCGCATGCCCGCACCGACCACGGCGAGCTTGCCGATCTGGTCGTCGTGCTGCAGCGAGTCGAATCCGACGTCCTCCTTCTCGGCGGTGAGCGCCGTGATGACGGTCGTCGCGTCCGACTTGGGAAGCGTGAAGGAGATGTCGGTGAGACCGCTCGCGGTCGACACGTTCTGCACGATCATGTCGATGTTCGCGTTGGTCTTGGCGACGATCGTGAAGATCTGCGCGGCCTTGCCCGGAATGTCGGGAACGCCGACGACCGTGATCTTCGCTTCGCTCAGGTCGGCGGCAACACCGGTGATGATTGGCTCTTCCACGATCTCTCCATCCTTCGGGTTGGTGACCAGCGTGCCCTCGTTGTTGTTGAACGACGAGCGCACACGCAGGGTCACCCCGTGACGCCGGGCGTATTCGACCGCCCTGATGTACAAAACTTTGGCCCCGGATGCCGCGAGCTCGAGCATCTCCTCGCTGGAGATCACATCGATCTTCTTCGCGGCAGGCACCACTCGGGGGTCCGCGGTGAAGATGCCATCGACATCCGTGTAAATCTCACAGACCTCTGCGCCGAGGGCAGCGGCCAATGCGACGGCAGTGGTGTCGGAGCCGCCACGGCCGAGCGTCGTGATGTCGCCGGTGCCGCGGTTGAAGCCCTGGAATCCCGCGACGATGGCGACGTAGCCGGCGTCGAGGGCGTCGCGGACGCGCTTCGGCGTCACGTCGACGATGCGGGCGGAGCCGTGCTGGGCGTCGGTGATCATTCCGGCCTGGCTGCCCGTGTACGACCGGGCCTCGACGCCGAGGCTCTTGATCGCCATGGCGAGGAGCGCCATCGAGATGCGCTCTCCCGCGGTGAGCAGCATGTCGAGCTCGCGCCCGGACGGGACCGGGACGACCTGTTCGGCGAGGTCGAGCAGTTCATCCGTCGTGTCGCCCATGGCGCTCACAACGACGACGACCTCGTGGCCAGCCTTGCGGGTCTCGACGATGCGCTTGGCGACTCGCTTGAGGCCCTCAGCATCGGCCACGGAGGATCCGCCGTACTTCTGTACGATCAGGCTCACGTGGTTCTCCTGCTTTTGTGGGACGTGGGCTCGATTGCGGCCCAATGAGCGATTCTAGTGGGCGTTTCGGGCGTGTTACGTCGCCGTCGCGAGACTAGTTCTCGACGAGCCGGCGGCCCTCGAACGCGCGGCCGAGCGTGACCTCGTCGGCGTACTCGAGGTCGCCGCCGACGGGGAGCCCGGATGCCAGACGCGTCACCCGTAGGTTGGGCTGCTGCAGCAGGCGTGTGAGGTACGTCGCAGTGGCCTCGCCCTCGAGGTTGGGGTCGGTCGCGATGATGACCTCGGTGACGACGCCGTCGCTCAGCCGCTGGAGCAGCTGGCGGATGCGCAGGTCGTCGGGCCCGATGCCGTCGATGGGGCTGATCGCCCCGCCGAGCACGTGGTACAGGCCCTTGAACTCGCGGGTGCGCTCGACGGCGACCACGTCTTTCGCCTCTTCGACGACACAGATCGTGGCGGGCGAGCGGCGCGGGTCACGACAGATGCCGCAGGTGTCGGACTCGGTGACGTTGCCGCAGATGCTGCAGAAACGCACCTTCTCGCGCACTTCGGTGAGGATCTCGGCGAGACGGCCGACGTCGAAGCTCTCGGTCTGCAGGATGTGGAACGCGATGCGCTGTGCCGACTTCGGGCCGATGCCGGGCAGGCGGCCGAGTTCGTCGATGAGTTCTTGAACGATTCCTTCGTACACGGGTTAGAAGTCCTTCGGTACGACGCGGGGAGCCACGGCTTGTTCTTCGATGAAACTGGCGCCGAGGATCTCGCGCACGACGGACTCGCCGTAGCGCGCGTCGTCGGCGGTGGGAACGGGCACGACCTTGGCGGCCGGCTTGCGGGCCGCGGCGCGCTGGGCCTGCAGCTCCTCCTCGGTCGGGGCGCTCGGCGGGATGGCGGCGACAGCCCAGCCGCCGGGTTCCACGTCGGGCTCGGTCGGTTCGGGCGCTTCGTCGTCGGCGGGCGGCGGAACGCTCACTGAGCCTGCCGAAGGGCTGCTCGTCGCGGGGCGCGCAACCGGGGCGGCCGGAGCCGTCGGCTGCTGTCCGAGCGGCGCCATGAACTTCACGCGGATGCCGAGCAGGTCGAGGATCGCCGTGCGCAGGATCGTGCTGACGCCCTCGCCGGTCGCGGAGAGTTCCTTGAACTTGCCCTGGTCGGTGTGGTTCGTGAAGACGAGCGTGAGCACGTCGCCGTCGAGCGCCCGCACCTGCGCGTTGAACACGACGGTCCACGCGTTCATGCTGGCCTTCTGCACGGACTCCAGGATCTCCGGCCAGGTGTCCTTCATCTGCTGCAGAGAGACGGATGCCGCGGCGGGAGCCACCTCGACGGGGGCCGGGGTTTCGGCCGCTGAGCTTGTTTCGGTCGCTGAGCTTGTTTGGGCCGCTGAGCTTGTCGAAGGGCTGGGGGCCGCGGCCGTCTCGGCAGGCTCGACCCGCTGGGCCGGCGCATCGTCCGCTACCGGATTCGGTGCGTTGGTGGAGACAGCGGGGGCCGCCTCGAGCTCGGCGACGGCCTCGTCGACCGGCACTTCGGGCTGCTCGACAGGACCATCGTCCCCGGTCGCACGCTCGACAGGAGCATCGGGCGTCGCGGTCGCGTCCTGCCCTGTTGAAGGGGTGGCGGGGGTGGCGCTGGCGGGGATTTCGACAGGCTCGACCCGCTGGGCCGGCTCGGCGGCGCGGGGCGCTCCGGGCACCGCGACCGTCGGCCAGGACGACGTGGCGGGGATCGGTGTGACGGGCGGCTCGACGACGGCGGGAGCGGGGGCTTCGACGGGGGCGACGCGCTGGGCGGGCTCGGGGCGGCGGGTCGGGGTTTCGACAGGCTCGATCCGCTGGGCAGGTTCGGCGACCGGGGCCGGGCGACGGGTTTCGACAGGCTCAACCCGCTGAGGCGGCTCAACCCGCTGCGGAGGCTGGGCCGGACGCGCGACCGGAGCGGACGCGATCGCGCCACCCTCCACACCCACGCGGCGTTCGAGGCGTTCGACGCGCACGAGCGCGCCGCGCTCCGTGTCGTCGCTGGCGGGAACGAGGATGCGCGCGACCATCAGCTCGAGGTGCAGGCGCGGCGACGTGGCGCCGGTCATCTCGGTGAGGGCGGCGTTGACGATGTCGGCGGTGCGCGAGAGCTCGGCCTGGCCGAAGGCGGCGGCCTGCGCCGACATGCGGGTGAGCTCGTCGGCGGGGATTCCGCGCAGCACGGCGGCGGCGTGGTCGGCGGTGGCCGCGACGACGATGAGGTCGCGCAGGCGCTCGAGCAGGTCTTCGACGAAACGGCGCGGGTCCTGGCCGGTCTGGATGACGCGGTCGACGGCGGCGAACACCGCGGCGTTGTCGCGCTGGCCGATCGACTCGACCGCTTCGTTGAGCAGCGTGCCGTGCGTGTAGCCGAGCAGGGCGACGGCGCGCTCGTACTCGACGACCGTGCCTTCCGAGCCGGCGATCAACTGGTCGAGCAACGAGAGGGTGTCGCGCACCGATCCGCCGCCCGCGCGCACTACGAGGGAGAGCACGCCGGGCTCGACGGTGACCTTCTCGCTGTCGCACAGCTGCTGGACGTACTCGAGCATCTGGGCCGGCGGCACGAGCCGGAACGGGTAGTGGTGCGTGCGCGACCGGATGGTGCCGATGACCTTCTCGGGCTCGGTCGTCGCGAAGATGAATTTGACGTGCTCCGGCGGCTCTTCGACGATCTTGAGCAGCGCGTTGAAGCCGGTGGACGTGACCATGTGGGCCTCGTCGAGGATGAAGATCTTGTAGCGGTCGCGGGCCGGTGCGAAGATGGCGCGCTCGCGCAGGTCGCGCGCGTCGTCGACGCCACCGTGGCTGGCCGCGTCGATCTCGACGACGTCGAGCGATCCGCCGCCGTCACGCGACAGTTCGACGCACGACGGGCAGACGCCGCACGGGGTGTCGGTGGGGCCCTCTGCGCAGTTGAGGCAGCGGGCGAGAATGCGCGCCGACGTCGTCTTGCCACAGCCGCGGGGGCCGGAGAAGAGGTACGCGTGGTTGACGCGGTCGGTGCGCAGTGCCGTGCGCAGCGGGTCGGTCACCTGCGACTGGCCGATGAGTTCAGCGAAAGTCTCTGGCCGATAACGGCGATATAGGGCGGTGACCACCCGTCAAGAGTAGCCGTCACCGCCGACAGTCGTCTGCGGCTGTGGATAGCGGCCGCGACTCGGGCACCGATAGGTCGAAAACCTCGCGCAAGGCGAGGCTCCCGGCGTGGAATCCACCGTCGAGCATCCCTTCGGCCCGAGCGGACTACCGCTTCGGTTTGGTGAGGCTGGCCACCCGGCTTGCCCGCTTCTTGCGCGGTTCGTAGAGGTTGTTGTTGCGGCGCGGTGGAGCGGCAGCGAGGCTCGTCGCGGGGACGAGTTCGGGCTCGGCGTCGGCGCCGTCGGACCCTTCGACAGGCTCACGGGCCGGCGTCTCGGCGGCGGGCGCTTCGACAGGCTCAGCGACCGCGACCCGGGGAACCCGACGGTTCACCACGATCTCTTTCACCACGGCGGCGACCTCGCGTACCCACCTCAGCGCGCGCTGCCACGACCCGTCGCGAACGAACAGCAGATCGAGCGAGATCATCGCCAGCGAGAACGGCCACAGCCCCAGGAAGAGTCCGATACCGAAGTGCATGCCGAGCAAGAAGACCAGCGCGGCGATGCGCGTCGGCCGCCAGAGCACCAGCACCGGGAAGGTCAGCTGCACCCAGATCGACAGCCAGGTCGCGATGAACACGAAGATGCTGAACTGCCAGGTCAGGTCGGTGAGCCCGGGGAACGGGCGGAACACGTCGAGCACGACCGAGTAGTAGAACGCGGTGCCGTTGCGCCATTCCTCTCCCTGCAGCTTGAAGATGCCGGAGTTCACGTAGACGAGCATGATCTGGTAGCAGCACACCATGATCGCGGCGTTGTGCGCGGCGTTCGTCGCCCACGACGGCGGCGTGAGACGACGGGGCAACCACGTCGTGCGGGCGACGCCGTACGTGTTCCTCAGCCAGGCATCCACCGACCAGTGCTGCGACAGGTTCGCGAAGATCAGGAAGAACAGCGCAATGCGCATGATCGTGTCCCCGCCGTTGGTCAGCACGGCGCTGTTGACGGACAGCCCCATCCAGAACAGCAGCAGGAACGGCGTGACCACCCGCGTCTGCAGCCCGACCAGGAACAGCACGGCGAGCGCCGCCAGAATCAGGTACGAGAGGTCGAACAGCGTCGCGTTCTCCTTCGAGAACAGCATGCGGAACAGTCCGAAGTGCCCCGCGCGGCTGGCCTCCGGCTCCACCCACTTCGAGGCGACTCCCCAGAGGTACTGGCGGTCGGCGAAGTTCGTGACGAGGAACGCCAGGATCGAGAACCCGAAAATGATCCTCAGCGCGGAGAGACTGTACGTTGCGTGCTGGGCTCGGGTGAGCCATCCCGCCAGCTTATTAAAGAGTGTGACCGGGTTCAGAATTTCGGATGCCGCGGCCGCTGTTGTCGGATTTCCCATGATCAGCGCCCGTACCTTTCGATCACGTCGTCGTAGACGGCGATGGTTTCGGGGTCGATCACGTCGTCGACCTGGCGCCAGCCGAAGGTGACCGCGCGCGGCTCGAACTGTTGCGTCTGCTCGAAGCGGTGGTCGAAGTCGTTCGGCTGGGTGCGCACGATGCGCCAGCGCACGCGCTCGATGTCCTCGGCGAAGTACGCCGTGGTGAAGTTGGTGGCGTATTCCTTCAGCATGTAGTCGTAGCGGAGGAACCGCACGATGTCGGAGGTGTTGTCGCCGTCCGCCTGGAGCTGTTCGATGAGCGGCTCGACGAGCTTCGCCCGGTAGCCGTCGCCCGCACGCTCGATGAACGTGTCGCGCACGATCTCCTGCTGGTCGGGCGTGAGCAGCGCGTACCGCTTGCTGTAGATGAGCGCCGCGTTCCACGACGACTTCTGGATCCGTGACGGGATCGCGTTGCCCGGCACCGCCTGCTGCTCGAGTCCCGTGACGCTGACCCAGTCGCTCTTGACGAGCTCTCCCGCGTCGTTGCGCCACTGCCCCTGGACCTCCATGGTGATGTTGGTCTTCATGATGTTCGGGGCGAAGACGTTCCACTTCTGTGCGAAGTACGGACTCGCGGCCGAGATCAGCGGTGACAGCGCCGAGCGGAAAGCGCTCGTCGGGGCCACGATCACCAGGCTGGTGAACACGTACAGCGCGACCAGCGCGAGGGCCACCCCCGCTGCGATCTTGGCTTTTCTCGGCACCACGGGTGGTGCGTCTGGTTCTTTCGTTGTTGTCACTGCTGGTCCCCTCCCCGGGATTGCGCATGTGTGTTGGTCGACGAGGGTGGTGCGGTGGGCGTCGGCCTAGCGACGCCCACCGCGGTCGGTGAGTGAGTGCCCCCGTCGACACGGGCGGGGGAGAGCCCGATTCTCGTCGTGCGGGCGCACTCATCCCCCTTTAGATCACGCGCGACTTCTGTCGGCGCGTGACACCGATGCCTCCGGCTCCCGCGAGCATGAGCAGCGCCGCAAGGCCGGCGAGCCACATTCCCGTGAATCCGGTGCTAGCCAGAGCCGCTGGCTGTCCTAGTACGACGAAGTCGGTGGTTTCCCGTTCCGTCGGAATGTCGCCGCTGACGCTTCCCACGTAGTCGATGCGGTGGGCACCGAGTTCGAAGTCGGCACCGATCGCGAACGTGAAGCTCACGTTTCCGCTGGCATCGGCGATCTGCGTCGGCAGGGTGAAGGGCGTCGAGCGAACCGTCGCGGTAACCGTCTCACCGGGTTCGAAGCCGGATCCAGTGGTCACCTGGCTGACGCCGGTGCCGCGGACGATCGTGCGCTTCTCCACGGTGCCTCGGGCCAGCTCGCCGACCGGGTCTCCCCCGTCCGCGTCGGTCGCGGCGTCCGTGTCGGTCGCGTCGGCGTCGGTCGCAGCATCGGTGTCCGAGTCCACCTCGATGCCGTCGGCACCCAGGTCGGAATCGGAGGCGTCAGCTGCCGCGTCGGTCGCAGCATCCGTGTCGGCCGCGGCATCGGCTGCCGTTGCCGCATCCGTGTCCGAGTCCACCTCGATGCCGTCGGCACCCAGGTCGGAATCGGCCGCATCGGCGTCTGCGGCGGTCGCGGCGTCGACGTCGGCATCAGCAGCGTCGGCGTCAGCAGCCACGTCTGCGGCGGCATCCGTGTCGGCGGCTGCATCCGTGTCGGCGTCGACCGCGGCATCAGCAGCGTCGGCGTCGGCGGCCACATCGGCAGCGGCATCGGTGTCGGCATCGGCAGCGTCCGCATCAGCAGCCGCGTCGGCGGCGGCATCGACATCGGCAGCTGCGTCTACGTCTGCGGCTACATCGGCAGCGGCGTCGACGTCGGCGGCCACGTCAGCGGCGGCGTCCATGTCGGTCGCGTCCGAGTCGGCGGCCACATCGGTAGCGGCATCCACGTCGGCGTCGGCAGCGTCAGCGTCTGCGTCTGCGTCTGCGTCGGCAGCGTCTGCGTCGACATCCGCAGCAGCATCGGCGTCCACGTCGGCATCGGCATCAGCGGCCACGTCAGCAGCGGCGTCAGCGTCGGCCGCGACATCCGCAGCAGCATCCACGTCCACGTCGGCATCGGCATCAGCGGCCACGTCAGAGGCGGCATCCACATCGGCATCGGCGTCGGCGGCCACATCGGCTGCGGCGTCCACATCGGCATCAGCGTCAGCAGCGACGTCGGCAGCGGCGTCAGCGTCGGCCGCGACATCCGCAGCAGCATCCACGTCCACGTCCACGTCAGCAGCGGCATCAGCGGCCACGTCAGCGGCGGCGTCCACATCGGCATCGGCGTCAGCGGCCACATCGGCTGCGGCGTCCACATCGGCATCTGCATCCGCAGCGACGTCGGCAGCGGCGTCAGCATCGGCCGCGACATCCGCAGCAGCATCCACATCGACGTCGACGTCGGCCGCAACGTCGGCCGCGACATCCACATCGACATCGACATCGACGTCCACGTCGGCGCCGTCGGTATCCGCGTCGACCGCGACATCGACGTCGGCGTCCGCATCCTCGGTGACGGCGACGGTGTCGCTGGCGGTGTTCACGCCCTGGCTGACCACGGCCGTGATCGAGCCGCCCACGTTGGTCGGTACCAGGAAGCTCGAGTCGAACGTCCCGTCCGCCGCGGTGATGACACCCGTCTGGGTTCCGACGATGTTGGCCGGCACGTTGCCGTCGCGGTATTCGATCGTGACGGTGGAGCCGCCGACCCAGCCGGAGCCGCTGAGGGTGATGGTGTCTCCCTCGACGACGGTGGTCTGGTCGATCTCGACGGCGGGCTCGCTGATCGTGACCTCTTCGATCACGGTCACATCGCCCTGCGTCACCGTGACGGTGATCGAGGTCTCTCCGACCGGCACGATGAAGCTGGTGTCGGTGAAGTTGCCGTCCGTGTCGGTCGGTACGTCGACGGGGCTGCCGATGGGGCCGTCCTCGTTGCTGTACACGATGGTGACGGTGCTGGACGGTACCCAGTCGGTTCCGGTGACGGGGATCGTGGTTCCGGGAACCACCGGGTCGGCAGGGACCTGGACGGCGGGGACCAGTACGGTCACGACGTCGGTCAGGCCCGGGTTGCCGTCCTGGCTGGCGGTCACCGTGAGCGATCCTGCGACGGTGCCGACAGGCACCGTGAACGGGATGCTGAACGAACCGTTCGCCAGCGTCGAGAACTGGATGGCGGTGGGGTTCGTCTCGCCGTCGGCGTCGAGGAACGACACCGTGACGAGAGTCGCCGGGTTCCAGCCGGTTCCGGTGAGCGTGATCTGCTGACCGACGACCACCTCGTCCTGCGGGATGACGAAGTTCGTCGGCGGGATGACGGCGAGTGTGTCCGTCGCCGTGTTGTCACCCTGCGTCGCGTTGACGGTGATCGGCCCGGTGATTCCCGCGGGGATCGTCACGGCGACCGCGATGGTGCCGAGGTTGCCCGGTACTGCGGGGTCGTAGACGGTGACCGTCGCGGTCGTCGGAGTCGCGCCGACGATGGGGTCGCCGTTGCCGTCGAGGAACTCGAGTGCTACCGGGGTGCCCACGGTCCAGTTGCCGCCCTGCACGTTCACGGTGCCGCCGGCCAACGGCACGCCGTCTTCGACGACGTTGACGGTCGGGGCCGGGGTGACCAGGACGGTGTCGGCCGCGGTGCTGGTGCCGTTCGTCGCCGTGACGGTCACAGTTCCGAGCTGGCCGAGCGGGACCGTGTAGGTGAAGTCGAACTCGCCCTCGGGGGTGACGCCGACCAGTCGCGAATCGTCGAAGGCCGGGTCGCCGTTGCTGATGGTGACGTTCACCAGCAGCGTTCCGGTCGCCCATCCCTCGCCGTGGACGCTGATCACCTTGCCCTCGGTGACCGTCTCCTCGATGACGTCGAGCAGCGGTGCCGCGGCGACGTTCGCCGTGTCGCTGGCGGGCGGGAAGCCTGCCTGCGCCTGGGTCACGGTCGCGGTGATGACCGTTCCGTCGGGAGTTGTGCCCGGAACCGTGTAGTTCGCGGTGAACGTGCCGCCCGGGCCGGTGGCCTGGACGAACGGTCCGGCGAGCGGTAGTCCGTCAGCGAGGTACGTGATTTCGACGTCGGTGTTGCCGACGATCCCGGTCCAACCCTGGCCGGTGAAGGTCAGCGGGGTACCGGCGACCACCGTGTCCTGCACGATGTTCGCGGTCGGCTGCGGCACGACGACGCTGTCGTCGTTGGTCGCGGCGCCCTGGGTCGCCGTCGCCTGGATGGTTCCGAAGAATCCGGCCGGTACGACGAACGTCGTCGAGAACGAGCCGTCGGGGTTCGCCTGGACGGTGCCGTCGGCGAGACCGGGAACGGGAACGCCGCCGGAGGTGTACTCGATGGTGATGTCGGGACCGGGCACCCACGAGGCGCCGTTCACGTTCACCGTCTGTCCGGCGACAGCGGTCGGTTCGACGATGTCGATCGTCGGGTACGGGGTCACCAGCGCCGTGTCGGCCGCCTCGTCACCGTCGTTCGCGCCGGTCGCGTTCACGGTGACCGATCCGACCGCGGTGAGCGGCACGGTGAAGGTCGTCTCCGGGATGTCGCCGCCGGCGGTCGCCGTGACGGTGTCGGTGCCCAGCTCGACGCCGTTCGCGTCGACGAAGACGAGTCCGACGGTCTCGCCGTTGCCCCAGTCGCCACCGTCGACGGTGATGTCGGAGCCGGCGACGACGGTGCCCTCTTGGATGTTGATGAAGGGCGTGCCCGGCGGGATGACGGCGACCGTGTCGGTGCGGACGTCAGCCCCCTGGGTGGCGCGCGCCGTAAGGGTCGCCGAGGTCCCCGGAGGAGTGGTGAAGGTGACCGCGAAGACGCCGTTGGCGTCGGCGGTCGGCGTCAGCGTGTCGAGAACCGTCGCGCCGTCGAGCAGGTCGACGGTCAGCGCGGTGTTCGGCAGCCAGTTGATGCCGTTGACGGTGATGTCACCGCCGACCGGGACCGAGGTCTCGAGGATGTTCACGGTGGGATTGCCGGTCACGACGACGGAGTCCGTAGGCGCGTAGAGGCCCTGGGTCGCCGTGACGGTGACCGGTCCGACGGTTCCGAGCGGGATCGTCACGGGCGCGAGCGTGAAGGCTCCGCCGACAGCGGTGGCCGGGATGGCGGCACCGAGCGGTCCGCCCGGTGTGCTGAGCTGCACGCTGACGGGGCCGTCGGGGAAGTCCGCGCCGGTGATAGTGATCGTGTTGCCCTCTCGCACGGTGGTCTCGACGATGTCGACCGTCGGAGCCGCCTCGGCCAGAACCGTCGACGAACCGAGCGAGACCTTGGCGAGGGTGGTTCCGGCGACTCCGGGGAGCAGCGTCAGGCTGATGGCGCGCACGGTGCTGGAGCCCGCGCCGAGGTCGCCCGGCGTGGCGACGGGGTTCGACGCCGTGACCGTCTGCGGCTGGTCGTTGATCCGTAGGTCGATCACGCGGTCGAGCACCGGGCCGAGCACGGTGGTGAGGGTGCCGACGACCGGGTTGATCACGCCGTTGAGGGCCGTCGTGATGGCCGGGCCGGACGCGGTCAGGGCGCCGGTCGCGGCCGTTCCGACGGCAGCGACGAGCGGGGTGACCAGGTTCGTTGTGAGAGCCGTGAGCAAGCCACCCAGCAGGGCGTTGACGGCCGGTCCGAGGATGGGACCGAGACCGGGGAGAACCTGGATCTGCGACAGGTCAGGGACGATCGCGCCCGCCGCCAGTTGCTGGATTGTGCCCGTGAGCGTGATCGGGGCGTTGATCACCGTGATGTTGCCGGCAGCGACGGCCCGGAGGTTGATGCTGACGGTGACCGTCGAGTTGTTGATCGCCGTGTTCAGCGCGGTGGTGATCGGTGCGGCAATCTTTCCGAGCGCGTTGGTCACACCCGCGGTCACGAGGCCGATCGTCTCGGCCGTGATGACCTCGGTGTTCGCCGGCAGGCCGTTGAGGTTGGGGCCGCCCGGGTTGACGATTTTGGCGAAGTCGATCGTGACGGTGCCCGTGGTGAGGTTGACCGTGACCGCGTTGTCGTCGCTGACGATCACCGAGTTCGTGCCGAGCGCCTGGTCCACGACCGCGCCGAGGTCGGCGAGGTTGACGGTGATGGTCGGTGTGCCGAGGGTGACCACGGCGACGCCCGGCAGGTCGAGGCTGGTGCCGGCGTTGAGGTTGTTGACCAACGTCTGGAGGGTGCCGCCCGTGCCGACGAGGCCGTTGAGCTGCGTCGTCACGGTCGAGCCGACGCTGACGCCGGCCGCTCGCAGTTGCGTGGTCAGCGATGCCACGAGCGCGCTGTGCAGGTTGGCCTTCAGGTCGCTGACCCGGTACTGGTACACGGGAGCGCCACCCGCAGTGGCGGTGGCGTTCGACGCGACCGCTCCGATCTGCAGGTTGAGCTGGTCGACGATCTGGTCGGTCAGGCCGGCGACACCGAGCTGGCCGAGGAACTGGGTGAGGTTGACCTTCGCGTTGCCGCCGGCGGTGGGCGGTGCCGTCGGGCTGAGCGAGATCGAGCCGTCGTTGCTGACGAGGCCGGATGCCGCGATCGAGGAGGTCGGCGTCGTCGCCGCGTAGTTCTGCACGACGCCGAGCTCGCCGAGGTCGAGCAGACCGGGAGTCGCGCCGCCCGTGACGAGCGGCACCTGGACACCGGGCGCCACCTGGAGGGTGAGAGCGCTGTTGACCGCCGCCGCGTTGAGCGGGTTGGCCTGAGTGCCGGGGCCGGTCGGGCTTCCGGAACTCGCGGTACCGACATCCGCCAACTGCGCCTGCAGCAACGTCGACCCCAGGAACTGTGCGAGGGCCTGCGAATTGTCGGTCGGCGTCGGCAGCGCCTGTGCGGGCACCGACAGCCCCAATACGGAAAGTGCGGTCGCCGTGACCAGAGCTGTTGCCCCCATCAATCCGCGGCGTCGTGTTCGTGCGCTCATCGAAAAGCCCCCTGCTACCCGGTGTCACCCGCCCACTCCGGCGTACTTACGGGTCCGGATGAGCGACAGGCCCGCAAAGCAGAGCGGGCCCGGTACCGACGCTAGGGTCGGCCCCACAGCCAGACAATGCGCGCTGCTACCGAATAACTACGGGGGTAGACCCGCCGCGATACCGAGGAAATCGCGGTCGTCCGAGCGGCGGAATCCACCTCCGGAGGCCGTATATCCCAGCAAAGAGCCGGGCCATCCGGCCTACGCGGTCCAGCTGAGACGCTCTCAGTAGTTGCTACCGAGTTTTGTCGCTACGGACACTCAGCAACGCGACACTTTGTCATACCTGCAGGGGTGAAATTCTGGCCAATCGCTGTCAAAAGGTGGCCATTACCGAGAAGAAAGAGCATGATCGACGCGGGGAGGAAATTGTGAAAGCACTTCAGTATCGAAGGTTTCGCGACGAAGTAGTCGCGCATTACGAGGCTCTTGGCGCTGCTCGCCGATCCGAAATCGACAGGATCGAAAGGTCCCTTCGCAAAGGGATCAGTGTCATTCTCACAGGCCACACAGGAATGGGCAAAAGTTTCGTCGCATCCACCCTGGTGGAGCGCATCGAACCGGGCATGCATGAGGCGAACGACAACTCGGTCATCCGCTGCACACGGTCACGCGACGTCGCGCGACTACTGAGATTGCAGGGCGACCACGGCGAATCGCGAGGGATCGTGACCATCGAGGATGCTCACGTGCTGTCGCTCGAGAACCTCCAGGGCCTCGTCGACTTCGTGGGCAGCACCGACCGTCCCGTCCTGATCACTCTCGACATCAACCCGGTGGGGCCGGCGACCGCGGAGTCCGTGGCGCGCACGCGCACCATCACGTCGTTGTGGGCCGATCTCGGTCTCGAGCGTGTCGACCTCTCGGGGGTCGGATTCACCGAGGCCTCCGCCATGATCGACGACGCCTGCGGACACGAGGGCCTCGACGTCGTCACCCGCGCGCGCATCGTGCACGGCGCGGCCGGCAACCCGAAACTCATCGGCGAGCTCACCCGGGAGGCCCTGCGCAACCCGGGAAGCGTCGACATGGGCAGCGCGTCGCTGATCCTGGGGCCGAACACGCTGCCCCCGCGCATCCTCGACCTCGCCCGTGAGCGTCTTCTCGACCTCAGCGACGTCGACGAGTACGCCCTGATCACGCTCGCCAAGCTCGGTACGATCCCCTACGTCCGCGCCGCGCGGCTCGTCGGGCAGGCCCCGCTGCGCTCGCTGCTGCGACGCGGGCTCGTCAGCCACGAGCCGGGGGCGTCCGAATTCGTCGCCGCCAACCTGCTCTATGCGAGCGCTGCCCAGCTGCTGCGCGAGGTGGAGAACCCGCTCGACGCGGAGCACGCGGTCGAGAAACTGCTGTTGTCCGACCTGCGGATGGGCGAATCGCTCACGTCGTCGGAGTGCGTGGTGCTGTCGACCTACTGGGTGAACAACCCGGACGCGGACCCCCTCGACGGGCTGAGCGCGGAGAAATCCGCGAGCGTCCTCTGCCGCGCCGCCCGTCGGGCCGACGTGTGGGGGCTGCCCGCGGCATCCGAAGTATTCGCCCGTCGTTCGATGGCACTCGCACCCGCGGTGCCGGCCGTCCACTCGCTGTCGCGGGCGCTCGCCGGCCAGGGTCGCGTCAACGCAGCCCTCGACCTGCTCGAGCGGGACACGACGCCCCACACCGTGCCGCGGGAAGACGTCGATCTCGCCATGTGGTGGATCCTGCTGAGCGGCTGGGTGCCCGACAGCGAGCAACGGCGTGGCACCATGGTCGGGATCACCACCGGCTGGGGCACGGTCGACCCCCTGCTTGCCGCCATCGGGGAGCTCACAGAGATGTTCGGCGAACTGATCTCGAGCGATTACGAGGACGGCATCGACGCTCTCAACGCCTTCGCCGCAGACGAGTCGAAGCCGATGCCGTTGCGGCTCCGGGCGCTCACCCTGCTCGTGTCGACGTACTCGCACCGTGGCGAGCCCGCGGAACTCGACAGGGCCTACACCGACGGGCGTGCGCTGGTCGGCGAGATCGCCGCATCCCGCAGCTTTCGCACTTACAGCGACGACCACACGGCCGCCGCGATCTTCATTGCCCGCGCGGGCTTCACGTTGTCGCAGCAGGGCGAGTCGCGGGTGCAGCTCTCCCACGACCTCGACGTCTACGCGCTCCGTGCCGTGCTGGAGGGCAACGAGTTGGAACTCGCCCTCGTCAACGCGGTGTCCGGCTCGCTGAGCCTGTCGTCGCAGAACGCCGCGCGTGCCGAGGTGGAACTGGCCCGCGCCGAGGCCGGCTTGCGATTCAAGACCGAGCCCGAGACCTCGTTCGTCGTACGCCTGTTGCGCGCGGTGTCGCTGTTCGCCCTCAACCGGCCGGACGAGGCGATGGAGATCTTCGGCAGCATGTCGCCGGCGGAACTGACGAGCGAACCGTGGATGGAGTTCTACTCCCGCTACATCCGCATCCTGCTCGACGTGAACCCCGCCGACATGACGAAGACCCACGCGGCGCTGCTCGACCTCGCGGACTACAAAAAAGGCCGCTACCGCCAGGTGAGCATGACCGGCGCGTATCTCGCGTCGCGGGCCGGTGCACCGCTGGACAAGCTGGTCGCGTTGATGGACGGCTTCGAGTCGCTCGGCCACTCGCACATCGCCGACGTCTACGAGGAGCACGTGCGTGCCGAGGCCGCCGGCGACGCGTTCCGCCTCGACGCCGTCGGCTCGAGGCTCGAGGAGTTCGGCCTCAGCGAGGAAGCGGCGTGGGCGTTCTCGCTTGCCATGACCGCTCACCTCGGGCACGGCCGCTCGGCCGAAGCGGTCGTCAGCCGTGCCCGCCGCGACGCGCAGGCGCGTCAGCCGCTCAGCCCGGTGACGGCGGTGGTGCCGGCCAGCAACGCCGCAGCGCGCGACAATGTGGCGCGGCTCACCCGCCGCGAGCTCGAGATCGCCCAGCTCGCCGGCATCGGCCTGAGCAACTCGGAGATCGCCAGCAGGCTGTTCCTCAGCGTCCGCACCGTGGAGTCCCACGTGCTGCAGGCCCGGGTCAAGCTCGGAGCGAGCCGCCGCAGCGAGCTCGGCCTCTACCTCGCCGACGTGGGCAGCAAGGTCTCCTGACCCCTGCCGCGACGTCCGCGCCCGCATATTCGGGCGCGGGCGCCGCTTCGGCGTATCGAGGTCGGCGCCGCTAGAACTCGGTGTGCCCGAGATCGGGCGCGGCGACGAAGCGCGCCATGGGATCCGCGATCGCGAGCGTCTCGAAGACCACCAGCTCGTTGCGCCCGGGGCGCAACAGCGGGCCCGGCACGTAGAGCGTCGACCCCGGACCGCGGCTCCAGTACCGTCCGAGGTTGAAGCCGTTCACGAAGACGTTGCCCTTGCCCCAGCCGGCCGTGCTGAGGAACAGGTCGACCGGCTCGTCGATCTCGAACACCGCACCCGCGAAGGCGGGGCCGCTGACAGGCCCGATGGATGCCGCGGCGAACACGCCCGCGGGCGGCGCATCGAGGTCGATCGGCAGCACGCTCCACGACGTCAGTTCGGTGCGTTCCCCCGTGGCGGTGGCGCCGAGCACCGCGGGACCGAGGAGCCCCTTCGACTCGCCGATGCGCTCGCCGTAGTTCACCCGCCCCTGGTCCTCGACGAGGATCTCGAGCACACCGGGTCCGGGCACGACGAGCGCGGTGTCGTGCTGGTCGCGGCTCAGCACGCCGACCGGCGCACCGTCGAGGAACACCTGCGCGCGGTCGCGCACCTCGCCGAACGAGAGCACGCCGTCGCGGTCGACGGCGGTGCGGTACAGGGCAAACCCGCGGAAGTGGCCGATCTCGTCGAGTGTCGGCAGGTGGTCGTACTCTCCCCACGATCCGAGGGAGGAGGAACCCGATGCGACGGCCGCGGCGAGGGAGACGGTGGTGTCGAGCGCCACCTCGAACACGGGCGCGGGCGCGCTGGCGACGGGCACCTCGTCGGGCACGGGGGCGTACTTCGCGATCACGTCGCGGAAAGCCCAGAACTTCGGTCCGGGCTCGCCGGACTCCGTGAGCGGGGCGTCGTAGTCGTAGGACGTGACGGTGGGCTGGTACACGCCCTTGTCGTTGGCGCCGTTGGTGAAGCCGAAGTTGGTGCCGCCGTGCAGCATGTAGAGGTTGACCGAGGCGCCGGTCGCGAGCAGCTCGTCGAGTTCGGCGGCGGCCTCCTCGGCTCCGGTGGTGTGGTGGTGCGCACCCCAGTAGTCGAACCAGCCGTTCCAGAACTCGGCGCACATGAGCGGGCCGGTGGGCTGGTGGGCGCGCAACGTGGCGAGGCGCTCGGTGGCGCGGGAGCCGAACGACGCGGTCTTGTGCAGTTCGGGAAGGCTGCCGTCGTCGAGCATCTGGTCGGTGGGCTGGTCGATCGTAGTGAACGGCACGGTGATCCCGCCGGCGCGGTTGAGGTCGACGAGCGCGCGCAGGTAGTCCTTGTCGTCGCTGTACGCCCCGTACTCGTTCTCGATCTGCACGAGGATGACCGGTCCGCCGTTCTCGATCTGCCGCTCGGCGACGATCGGCAGCAGGGCGTCGAAGTACTCGGCGATGGCGGCGAGGTAGCGCGGCTCGTTGCGGCGCACACCGACCTCGGGGTCGGTGAACAGCCAGGCGGGCAGGCCGCCGTTGTCCCACTCGGCGCAGATGAACGGGCCGGGCCGCACGATCGCGTACAGCCCCTCGGCGGCCACGAGGTCGAGGAAGCGGGCGAGGTCGAGCCCGCCCGCGGTGTCGAATTCGCCGCGACGGCGGGAGTGCTCGTTCCACGGCACGTAGGTCTCGATCGTGTTGAGCCCCATCAGCTTGGCCTTGTGGATGCGGTCGGCCCAGAGGTCGGGGTGCACGCGGAAGTAGTGCAGTGCCCCGGAGAGGATGCGGAACGGTTTGCCGTCGAGCAGGAAGTCGTGCTCGCCGATGGCGAAGCTGCGGGCCGTCGTGGCCGGGGTCTGTGCTGCCGGGTACGTCACCGGGGCTCCTTGTGTCGTGCGTGGAAATGGTGCGGGCGCTCCCCCTCGGGAAGCGCCCGCGTGTCGTGCATCGTGCTGTGCTGCTACTTCGCGGTGACCGTGAAGCCCTGGTCGTTGCCGTAGTCGGCCGACGCGGTCTCCCACGACTCGAGGCCGCTGTTCAGGTCGCTCTTCGACGCGTAGGACTGGCCCACGGTATCGCCGAAGATGCTGTTCGAGTAGACCTGGAACGGCAGGTAGGTCCAGCCCGGAACCACGTCGGCGATCGACTGTGCGAAGACCTGGTTGATCTGCTGGCCGCCGAAGTACTCGCTCTCGTAGTTCAGGAACTCGTCGGACTCGAGGTCGGCCGTGGTGGACGGGAATCCGCCGCCGTCGATCGAGATCTGGGCTCCGGCGCCCTGGTTCATCCACTGCACGAAGCCGGCGGCGACGAGCTTGTTGTCGCTGCCCTTGAGCACCGCGTCGGCGCTGCCGCCGTTCTCGCTGCTCGCGGGGGTGCCGTCGTAGGTCGGCAGCGGAGCGACGCGCCAGTTGCCGGCGGCCGCGGGCACGCCGGACTCGAGGTTGCCGGGCATCCAGGCGCCGATGTTCAGCGTCGCGATGGTTCCGTCGGCGAGTCCCTTGTACCACTCGTCGCTCCACGACGAGATGGGGGCGACCAGGTCGTTCTCGGTGAGCTGGCTCCACATGTCGGCGAACTTCTTCGAGCCCTCGTCCTGGAGGTCGATCGTCACGTCGGTGCCGTCGGTGGAGTACGGCTGACCGCCGGCCTGCCAGATCATGCTCGTGGTGAAGCCGGCGTCGCCGGTGTCGTTGGTGATGTAGGCGTCGGGGTTGGCCGCGTGGATGGTGTTCGCCGCGGCGATGTACTCGTCCCATGTGGTCGGCACCGCGATACCGAGCGAGTCGAACACCGTCTGGTTGTAGAACATGGCCATGGGGCCGGAGTCCTGGGGCAGCGCGTAGATGCCGCCGTCGAGGCTCACGGAGTTCCACGTGCTGGCCGTGAAGTCGTCTTCGAAGTCGGCGAAACCGAAGTCGGTGAGATCGACCAGGGCGTCGGCGAGCCCGAACTGGGGCATCGCGTAGTACTCGATCTGTGCGACATCCGGACCGCCCGAGCCAGCCTTGATGGCGTTCTGGAGCTTGATGTACTGGTCGTTGCCCGTTCCGGCGTTGACGACCTCGACAGTGACGTTCGGGTATTCGGCTTCGAACCCGGCGGCGAGATCGTCGAGCTGCGGTGCCCAACCCCACACCGTGATGGTGCTCTTCTCCTGCAGTGCCGCTTCGATGTCGGCAGCGGTGCCCGAGTCGGCTCCGCCTCCGGCCGAGGGTGCGCACGCCGCGAGGGCGAGGCCCACGACGAGCCCGGTCGCGACGACGGCCGTCGTGCGACGGACCTTGCTGTGGTGCAACTTCATTGTTCTGCCTTTCACTTCCTTGTAAACGGTGGGCAGGGAATCTGCCCGCGGAGATGTGATTCGTACTCGCGCTGCCGGTCTCCTCCGGCGGCGCACGCTCGTGGTCAGGCCTTGACGCTTCCCGCGGCGAGTCCGGACTGCCAGAACCTCTGCAGGAACAGGAACGCGACGATGATCGGGATGATCGTGAGCAGCGAGCCGGTGATGACGAGGTTGTAGATGGGGTCGCCGCCCGCGGTCGAGGCCTGCGCGTTCCACTGGTTGAGGCCGACGGTGAGCGGGTACCAGGTGGGTTCGCTCAGCATGATGAGGGGCAGGAAGTAGTTGTTCCACGTCGCGACGACGGTGAACAGCAGCACGGTGACGAGACCGGGGGCGAGCAGCTTCAGCGAGATCGTGAAGAAGGTGCGGAACTCGCCGGCTCCGTCCATGCGGGCGGCTTCGAGCACCTCGGTGGGCACGGCGTCGAGCGCGTAGGTCCAGATCAGGTAGAGGCCGAACGGGCTGATCAGCGACGGAAGGATGATCGCCCACGGCGTGTTGGTGAGCCCCATCTGGCTGAACATCAGGAAGGTCGGCACGGCGAGCGCGGTGCCAGGGATGGCGACCGCTCCGATGACGACCGCGAACACGGCCTTCTTGCCCGGGAAGTTGAACTTGGCGAGACCGTAGCCGCCGAGCGCGGCGAGGAACGTCGCCCCGCCTGCTCCGACGACGACGTAGAGCAGCGTGTTGAGGAACCAGCGCACGAAGACGCCGTCGTCGTAGGTGAGCGTGGCGACGATGTTGTCGAAGAACGCGAACGGGCCGCTGAACCAGAGGCCGAACGAGTTGAGCAGTTCGGCCTGGGTCTTGGTCGAGCTGACGAACAGCCAGAACAGGGGCAGCAGGCTGTAGACGACGCCGACGCCCATGATCACGGTGAGCCAGACCGACTTCTTTTTGCTGCGGTCGAGGTGGCCGGTCTTGCGGGCGTAGCGGGGTGCTTTATAGGGCTTGGCGGATGGCGCGGCCGCGACGGGCGCGTCGGAGATCGTTGTCGTCATGATCATGACTCTTTTCTGGAACCGGTGAGCTGCACGACGTAGGCGATGACCGCCGTCAGGAGTCCGACGATGATGGCGATGGTCGCCGAGTAGTTGTACTGCTGGCCGGAGAACGACAGGTTGTAGGCGTACATGTTCGGCGTGAAGTAGGTGGTGATCGAGTTCGGCGCGAGCGACTGCAGGATGTTCGGCTCGTTGAACAGCTGGAAGCTGCCGATGATCGAGAAGATCGTCCCGATGACGATCGCGGGGCGCAGGGCCGGCAGCTTGATGCTGCGGATGATGCGGAAGGCCCCGGCGCCGTCGAGTTCGGCGGCCTCGTAGAGGTCGACCGGGATGACGCGGAGGGCGGCGTAGAACAGCAGCATGTTGTAGCCCACGAACTCCCAGGTCACGATGTTGCCGACGCTCGCCAGTACCCAGGTGTTGGAGAGAGGTGCGAACGCGGTGCCGAGGAAGTCGTTGAGGTCGCCGACGAGACCGAACTGGGTGCCGTAGATGAAGCCCCACATGAGCGTCGCGACCACGGCGGGAACGGCGTACGGCAGGAAGATCGCGATGCGGAAGAACGACGAGATGTAGAGGCGTGCGCTGTCGAGCGCGAGCGCGGCGGCGAGCGCCAGGATCAGCATGATCGGCACCTGCACGACGAGGAACAGGGTGACGCGGCCGAGCGACTCCCAGAAGCGCGCGTCGCCGAGCGCCTGGGCGTAGTTGTCGAGGCCGACGAACGAGTTGCCGCCGATGAGCTGTTCCTTGAACAGGCTCAGGTAGATCGAGTAGATCACCGGGGCGATGAGCACGAGCGCGAAGACCAGCATGAACGGGCCGACGAACTTCCAGCCGGTCCAGTCGAGCTTCTGCTTGTGCCGCTTGGGGGCTACAAGCCCGGGTGCGGGTGGTGACACCGTCGTCATTCGTGAGTACTCACTAATCTCTCGGCCCTGAGGTCATAATTTGGGGGTGCCGATGTTTGCGTAAACATCGCGTTCGCATCACGGTAGCATGTTTACGTAAACATGGCGCACACTGGTGCCAGACTGATGCCACACGGATGAGCGGATCGACGATGACCAGCGACACCTCGGCAATAACGCGGCAGCGACGCGGCCCGTCGATGGCGCAGGTCGCCGCGCTCGCGAACGTGTCGTCGCAGACCGTGTCGCGGGTTGCCAACGGCCTCACGAACGTCGACGCCGCAACGCGTGACCGGGTGCTCGCCGCGATGGACGAGCTGGGCTACCGCCCCAACAGCGCCGCGCGCGCTCTGAAGACGGGCCGTTTCCAGTCGATCGGCGTCATCATGACGACGCTCTCCACCTACGGCAACATGCGCACGCTCGACGCGATCGCGACCGCCTCGGCTCAGGCCGGGTACTCGATCACGCTGATGCCGATCACCGTGCCGACCCAGGGCGAGATGGCGGTGGCGTTCACCCGGCTGTCGGAGCAGGCCGTCGACGGCATCGCGATCATCATCGAGGCGCACACCCTCGACAACTCCGACATCGTGCTGCCCCGCGGCGTGCCCGTGGTGATCCTCGACTCGGACGCCGGCGACCGCTACACCGTCGTCGACGCCGACCAGGCCGAGGGAGCCCGCCTCGCGACGCAGCACCTGCTCGACCTCGGGCACACGACCGTGTTCCACCTCGCCGGCCCCGAGTCGTCGTTCTCCGCCGCCCGCCGCACCGACTCGTGGCGCGCGACCCTGCTCGCCGCGGGCGCACCCGTCGTCGAGCCCGTCGTCGGCGACTGGACCGTCGAGTCGGGGTACCGGGTCGGACTGCAGCTCGACCCCGCCGTCACCGCGGTCTTCGCCGCCAACGACCAGATGGCGCTCGGCCTGATGCGCGCGCTGCACGAGCGCGGCGTGTCGGTTCCCGACGACGTGAGCGTCGTCGGCTTCGACGACATGGCCGAGGCGCAGGCGTTCTGGCCGCCGCTCACCACCGTGCACCAGGACTTCGCCGAGATCGGCAGCCGCAGCATCCAGATGCTGCTGCACGAGATCGAGGACTCCTCGCGCGACGTCGGCACCACGATCGTGCCCACGCGCCTGGTCGTCCGCGCGTCGACCGCGCCCCCGCGCCCCTAGCCCCGCCTCCCCCGCGTGACGACGCTCAGCGTCGTCGCCCACGCGCAGGTTTGTGTCGGGCGCGCGGAGGTTTGTCGCGCCCGCGCAGGCACGAACCGCCGCGCGCGCGACAAAGGTGCGCTGGGCCGGGCGCGTGGAGCGCGCGGGGCCGGGCGCGCGAAGCGGGCGCGAAGCCCTCCCGGGCGAAGGCTACGCCGAGACGACCGACAGCGCCTGGCGCGCGATCTCGAGCTCCTCGTTGGTGGGGATGACCAGCACGGTGACGCGCGCGCCCTCCGGCGAGATCACGCGGGCCTCGCGGGACGGCAGCTCGTTGCGGTCGTTGTCGACCTCGATGCCGAGGAACTCGAGTCCGGCGAGCACACGGCGACGGCCGAGCGAGTTGTTCTCGCCGACGCCGGCGGTGAACACGAGCACGTCGAGACCGCCGAGCTGCGCGAGGTAGCCGCCGATGTAGTGCTTGATGCGGTGGCGCCAGACCGCGAGCGCCGCCTCGGCGTCCGAGTCCCCGGACGACGCAAGGTTCTGCACGTCGCGCATGTCGCCGTTGCCGGTGAGGCCGAGCATGCCGCTCCCCCGGTTCAGCAGCGAGTCGAGCTCGTCGAAGCCGAGGCCGGCCTGGCGGTGCAGGTGGAACAGGATGGCGGGATCGAGGTCGCCCGAACGGGTGCCCATCACGAGACCCTCGAGCGGCGTGAGACCCATCGACGTCTCGACCGAGCGGCCGCCGTCGATGGCCGCGACGGACGCGCCGTTGCCGAGATGCAGCACGATCGTCTTGAGCGACTCCAGCGGACGGCCGAGGAACTTCGCGGCCTCCTCCGACACGAACTTGTGCGAGGTGCCGTGGAACCCGTAGCGGCGGATCTTGTGCTTTGCGGCCAGATCGCGGTCGATCGCGTAGGTGTACGCCTCGGGCGGCAGAGTCTGGTGGAACGCGGTGTCGAACACGGCGACCTGCGGCACCCCCACGAAGATCGCGGCCGCGGCACGGATTCCGGCCAGGTTCGCCGGGTTGTGCAGCGGTGCCAGAGCGGAGAGCTCGTCGATGTCGGCGATCACCTGGTCGGTCACGAGCGTCGGCCCGGTGAACAGCGATCCGCCGTGCACGACGCGGTGGCCGATGACCGTCGGCGGGGAGAACGCGAGGTCGGGGCCGTACTCGGCGAAAGCCTCGGTGAGCACGCGCAGCGCGGCGGTGTGGTCGGCGATCGTGCGGCGCGTCTCGTGCTTCTCTCCCCCGGTCGTGTGCACGACCGCGCTCTCGGCCTCGCCGATGCGGTCGATCGCGCCCGAGGCCAGGGTCTCTTCGCCGTCGAGTTCGATCAGCTGGTACTTGAGCGACGACGAGCCGCTGTTGACGATGAGCGCGAGGGACATTAGTTGGACTCCGAAGTGGTGGGCCCGGCGACCGCCGGCGACGTGGGTGTGGGGGCGGATGCCGCCTGGATAGCCGTGATCGCCACGGTGTTGACGATGTCCCGGACGAGCGCGCCACGGGAGAGGTCATTGATCGGCTTGTTCAGCCCCTGCAGCACCGGTCCGACGGCGACGGCACCGGCGGAGCGCTGCACCGCCTTGTAGGTGTTGTTGCCCGTGTTCAGGTCGGGGAAGATGAACACCGTCGCACGTCCGGCGACCTGCGAGCCGGGCATCTTCGACTTGCCGACCGCGGCGTCCGCGGCGGCGTCGTACTGGATCGGCCCGTCGACGAACAGGTCGGGGCGGCGCTCGCGCACCAGCTCCGTGGCCGCGCGCACCTTCTCGACATCGGCGCCCGCTCCCGACGAGCCGGTCGAGTAGGACAGCATCGCCACACGCGGGTCGATGCCGAACTGGTCCGCCGTGCCCGCCGACGAGATCGCGATGTCAGCGAGTTGTTCGGACGTCGGATCCGGCACGACCGCGCAGTCGCCGTAGACCAGCACCCGGTCGGAGAGCGCCATGAAGAACACGCTCGAGACGACCGAGACGCCCTTCATGGTCTTGATGATCTCGAAGCCGGGCTTGATGGTGTGGGCCGTCGTGTGCGCGGCACCGGAGACCATCCCGTCGGCCAGGCCGAGGTGCACCATGAGCGTGCCGAAGTACGACACGTCGGTCACGATGTCGCGCGCCGTCTCGACGGTCATGCCCTTGTGGGCGCGCACGCGGGCGTACTCCTCGGCGAAGCGCTCGCGCAGTTCGCCGTCGAGAGGGTTCAGGATGGCGGCTGCCGAGATGTCGACGCCGAGGCCGGCCGCGCGGGCGCGGATCTCCGCCTCGTCGCCGAGGATCGTCAGGCGGGCGACGTTGCGGCTGAGCAGGGTGCCGGCGGCCCGGAGGATGCGGTCGTCGGTGCCCTCCGGCAGCACGATGTGCTTGCCGGCGGCACGGGCGCGCTCGATCAGCCCGTACTCGAACATGAGCGGGGTGACCGCGCCGGAGCGACCGACGCTGAGCGCGTCGAACAGCACGCGCGAGTCGACGTACTTCTCGAACAGGGCGAGCGCGGTGTCGCGTTTGCGCTCGGAGTCGGCGGCGAGGCGGCCCCGCGTCTGGGTGATGCGCTGCGCCGTCGGGTAGGTGCCGAGCTCGGTGGTGATGATCGGCAGCGACGCGTCGAGACCGGCGATGAGGCGCTTGATCACGGGCGAGAGCTCGAAGCCGCCGTTGAGCACGATGCCGGCGAGCGACGGGAAGGTGTCGGAGGAGTGCGCGGTGAGCGCGGCGAGGATCATCTCGCTGCGGTCGCCGGGGATGACCACGATGCCGCCCTCGATGAGACGCGGCAGCACGTTCTCCATCGACATGGCGGCGATCACGACGCCCAGCGCCTCACGGGCGAGCAGGGCGGGGTCGCCTTGCAGCAGGTGGCCGTCCACCGCGGCCATGATGCCCTCCACGGTGGGGGCGACGAGGAACGGGTCTTCGGGGATCGCCCACGCGGGGATCGACGGGGCGTCGACGATGCCGGCTTCGGCGAGTGAAGTGTCGGCGACCGTCGACAGCACGGTCGCGATCTCGGCGAGGTGCTCCTCGTCGGCGCGGTTGGCGACGATGGCGAGGATGCTGGCGTGCGCGACGGCGAGCTCGGGCACGGTGAGCTCGGCGATCTGGCGCATCTCGTCGGCCGTGCGGCCGCGGGACTCGTCGACGCTGCGGCCGGTGAGCACGAGCAGCACCGGCGCGCCGAGGTTCGCGGCGATGCGGGCGTTGAAGCTCAGCTCGGTGGGGCTGCCGACGTCGGTGTAGTCGCTGCCGACGATGACGACAGCGCCGCACTTGGCCTCGACCGCCTTGAACCGCTCGACGATCTTCGAGAGGGCGGCGTCGGGATCGTCGTGCACCTCGTCGTAGGTGACGCCGACGCACTCGTCGTACTCGAGGTCGACGCCGTCGTGCGCGAGGAGCAGGTCGAGCACGTAGTCGCGCTCGTCGATCGAGCGCGCGATCGGGCGGAAGACGCCCACGTTCTCGATTTCGCGACTGAGAGTGTCGAGAACTCCGAGCGCGATGGAAGATTTGCCGGAATGTCCCTCGGCGGAGGTGATGTAGATGCTGCGAGCCACGTAGGACACCCTAACCGGGCCACCTGAACGCACCACAGGGGCTTTGGTCCCGGCTCAGCGAACGCGCCACAAAGCCGAGCTTTCGCGTCCCACTCTCGCGGCAGAATATCGAGCGAAGCGAGATGTCGGGCGATCCGCCCCACGTTCAACGGCTCTTCACGCGCAACTGGCGGATCTTGCCCGAAAAATGAATGACCCCCCGCGCACCCGCCAGAGCCCGGTTACCCTTGCTACGTTTCCGTCCTGGGGGAGTTGGCCTGGATGGCGCCACGCGGGGAGCCGGATACAAATATACAGGAACGCGCCCGACCGGTGGTTCAATGCGAAAAGCCCCGGCTTGAGACCGGGGCTTTCACGATGGCGGTGACGGAGAGATTCGAACTCTCGGTTGTTTGCACAACACACGCTTTCCAAGCGTGCCTCTTCGGCCACTTGAGTACGTCACCAACGCCTGCCAATCTTACACGACGCGGGCAGCCGCCTTTGCCGCTACCGCAGGTCGAAGCGCACGAGGCCGGCCGGCGCCACACGTCCGAGCAGGTCGACGAACTCGGCGTAGTCGGGAAACACCGACGTGCGCGCGGTCGATCCGGCACCCAGGGCGTAGGTCGTGCGTTGCCCGGTCTTCTCGACGAGGGTCATCGAGCGGAAGTTGCCGCTGTACCCCGGCGGCGTGAGTTCGACGGTCTGCAGCTGGGCGAAGTACGTCGCCCGCCCGTCCACCTGGATGGTCGACCCGGTCACCGCGATGCGCGACGGGATCTTCGACGCCCGGCGGCGGCCCGAGACGTAGACGATGGCCACCACGATCACGGTGAACAGCGCGATCGCCGCGATGAAGTACAGCGCTTCCACGTCGGCCGAGGGCTCCGTCGCGATGAAGTACGCCGCTATGGCGAGCGCCACCACGAACCCGACGATCAGCACGGTGACGATCACCCGCGGCACGGGGCTCAGCCGGGTCGCGCGCGGGTCGAGCGTGAAGTCCCGCGTCGTCACGGACGGCACATCCGGGGCAGGCATCGCCGAGACCGGTGCGACGTCGGCCATCAGGTCGTTGAACGCCGACGCCGAGAACCACCGGGCCGGCACCTCGACGCGTTCGGTCGGGGTGACCGCGATCAGCGTGCGCGTCGATCCCGACGGGATGCCGTTCGTGCTGTTGCGCACCACGAGCGACGAGAAGACCGTGCCGGCACGCGACCACTCGTTGGTCACGCGCAGACCGCGACGGAGTCGCACGGTGGCGGCATCCGTCTCGAATTTGATCGGACCGGTGACGAAGACGTGCACCAGCACCCACAGCCAGCCGATCACGAGGATGCTCACGCACACCGCGATGAGGATCTTCGAATCACGGATGTCGAGCCAGTTGTTCAGCACGAGCAGCGGGAACCCGATACCCACGAGCGGCACGGCGAGCACACCGACGACGAAGGCGCCGATCCGTCCGCCGAGCCCGCTCGCGTAGGAGCGAGTGGTGGGGGTGGTGATCATCGTCAGCGTGCTGCGCCGGCGAGGGTCCCCGTCGTCTGGGCGGCGATGTCGTAGACCGAGCAGATCACTTCGCGGTCACCGGCTTCCCAGGTCTCGGCGGTCGGCTGGATCGGGAAGTAGTCGATCTGGGTGGAGACGTCGTACTCGACGCCGATGAAGGCGGCGAACTGGGCGAGGCAGCCGGCGTCGGACTGCGCGTCGATGTCGGCGGGGAACTCGTCGCCCGGCAGGTCGAAGAGGTAGTAGATCTCGTTGTCGTGCGGCTCGGTGCAGGGCACGGCGGGCAGGTCGCTGATCTCGCTGCTGTCGCCCTCGTCGTTGAAGCAGTCGCCGACGGCGACCTCGAAGACGTCCTGCTGGCCGCCCTCCGATATCTCCTGCGTCTCGTCGTCGCGCTCGGCCTGGGCCGGGAAGATGTTCTCGAGAACCGAGCAGCCGCTGAGCACGGCGATGGCGGAGATGGAGACGACGGCGGTCAGGGCGAAGCGGGCGGGGGCGCGGAGTGCGGTCATTGGTCGGCTTTCTTGAGTCTCGGTCACGCCCCGTGTCCGGGGGCCAGTTCCGATCCTAGCGATATTGAGGTTGCCTCCGCTCGACCGATTCAGGCACGGGATGCCGCGGGCTGCGCCCTCCGAGCCTCGGGCGAAAGAAGTTCATTCGTTACGGTCGCCGGGGCCGCGCCATCCGAAAATCACCAGATCGGCGGGATAGGGTGAAAGGGTCTGAGGGGCGGCCATCCTGGCTCCGTCCCGGGGGAGAGACCACCGTGGCGGAATACAGCGAGACGATTCGGCAGCGCCGATCGTCGCGCACGCCGTCGAGGCCGTGGTGAAGCCGCCGAGCGAGGCGGTGCGGCTGGATCCCCACCGCTGGCTCTTCCGTCAGGCCCTTCTCGCCACCGCCGCATTCCTGGTGCCCGTGTTCGCGGTGCTGTACTTCCTGACGATTCCCGCCGGCCCGTGGCTCGCCGTGCTGATCGTGCAGGTCGTGGCGAGCCTGCTGTTCGCGTACGCCGCCCGGTCGTTCCGCCGCGTCGCCGTCTGGGTCTCCCGCGACGGCATCGCCGAGCGGGGGTTCTTCGGCCGGCTGGTCTACCTCCCGGTCACCGACATCGGCTCGCTCGTGCTCGTGCACACCTATCACGGCGGCGGCGCCGACAGCCTGCCCCAGCTGTTCGTCTGCAGCCCCGCCGGCAAGCAGGTGATCCGCCTGCGCGGACAGTTCTGGTCGCTTGAGAACATGCGCTTGGTCGGCTCGACCCTCGGCGTGCAGATCACCGAACTGGGCGAGACGGTGTCGGCGCGCGAGCTGCTCGAGCAATACCCGGGGTTGCTGTACTGGTTCGAACGGCGGCCCGCCCTCGCGGTCGTGCTGTTCGCGGTCGCCGTCGTCGCCGGCGGGGTGCTGCTCTACGTCGGGCTCGCCTGGCTCGGCGTGACCACGACGACCTAGGTCAGTTCGAGCGGCGGGCGCGACGCCCACGCGCGGAGCAGGTCGGCGCGAACCTCGACCCCGCTGCCCGGCCCGGTCGGCACCGCCAGCCGGCCGTCGACGAGCACGAACGGCTCGGTGAGGTCCTCGGCGAAGTAGCGGTTCGACGCGGAGGTGTCGCCCGGCAGGGTGAAGTTCTCCATCGCCGCGAGTGCGACGTTGGCGGCCCGGCCGATGCCCGTCTCGAGCATGCCGCCGCACCACACCGGCACGCCCAATTCGGCGCAGACGTCGTGGATGCGCGCGGCCTCGAGGTAGCCTCCCACGCGCCCGGCCTTGATGTTCACGATGCTCGTCGCGCCGCGGCCGATCACGTCGAACGCCAGCTCGGCACTCACGACCGACTCGTCGAGGCACACCGGGGTCTCGATGGCCTCGGCGAGCGCGATGTGGGTGAGGATGTCCTCCTCGACGAAGGGCTGCTCGATGAGCAGCAGGCCGAACTCGTCGAGCAGGCCGAGGTGTTCGATGTCGGCGCGGGTGTAGGCCGTGTTGGCGTCGACCTGCAGCAGCGTGTCTCCGATGAGCTCGCGCACCGCCCGCACGGGTTCGAGATCCCAGCCCGGCTTGATCTTCAGCTTGATGCGCCGATAGCCCTCGTCGACGTAGCCCGCAACCTCGGCCAGCAACTCCTCGACGGCCGGGGCGATGCCCACGGAGACGCCGCAGTCGACGAACTCGCGGTCGGCGCCGAAGTACTCGCCGAAGCTCACCCCGGCGGCCCGGGTCTGGGCGTCGAGCACCGCGGTCTCGACGGCGGCCTTCGCCATCCGGTTGCCGACGACGAATGCGAAGAGCGCGGCGATGCCCTCCGCCGCCACCTCCCCCGCTGCCAGCAGCGCGGGAGCGAGGTAGTGCCGGATGACGGCCTCGCAGCCGTCGACGTATTCGCTCGAGTAGACCGGGTCGGCCATGGCGACGCACTCGCCCCAGCCGTCGCCGACGGTCGTGCGCACCCTGACCAGCAGCACGTCGCGCGCGGTCTGGCGACCGAACGAGGTCTCGAACGGGCGCACGAGCGGCATCGCCACCCGGTGGAGTTCGACCGCTTCGACGCGCATGGTTCTACTCGACCGCCGCGACGGAGTCGATCATGGTGTCCCACATGGCGTCGAGGTCGAGCTCCGGCGGGAATCGTCCGGCGAGTTCGAGCACGAGGATGCCGTGGCCCCAGGCCCAGAAGCTCATGCCGACGGTGAGGCTGGGGAACAGCGTGCCGTAGTCCATGGTGGTGGCCTCCCCCACGGCGCGGATGAGCTGCGCGCCGAGGAACGGGCGCTCGTTCATCAGTCGGAACAGCTGCGGGTTGGCCCGGCCCAGCGACCGGTAGGCCGCGGCGATGACCCAGATGTGGTCGCGCCGGGTCGCCCCGGACGGCAACGACGCGGTGGCCGCGGCGAGTTCCTTGGCCCAGAGCCGGAATCCCACGTCGGCGAGCTGCTGCTCGATGTCGGCCTTGCTCGCGAACTGCTTGTAGAGCGAGGGCGGCTTGATGCCGGCGCGGCGGGAGATCGTGCCGACGCCGAGGTTCTCCAGACCCTCTTCCTCGAGCACCTCGAGGGCGATCGCGAGCAGTTCGTTGACGCGGGGTTCGCTCACGTGGTCACCAGCCGGTCCTCGAGGCCGAACGGCTGGCCGTAACCGCCGTCGGCGACGGGCCGCGACATGAGTTCGAGGAACGGCGCGGCGTCGAACGCCTCGGGACCGAGCACTCCCCTGCCGGTCCAGGTGCCGGCGGCGAGCAGTTCGAGGGCGATCACCGGGTTCAGCGCCGTCTGCCAGACGACGCACTGGCTCTCGTACTCGGTCATCGTCCACTCGTTGTCGGCCACGTGGTACAGGTAGACCTCGCGGCGCGCACCGTCGTTACCCACGCCGGTGACCCACAGACCCGCGCAGGTCTTGCCGGTCATCAGCGGACCGATGCTGGCGGGGTCGGGAAGGCCGGCGGCCACGACGTCGCGCGGTGCGACCTGCACCGGCCCGTTCGGGCTGCGCACCGTGAGCGGCTCGGTCTTGTCGAGGCCGAGCTGGTGCAGGGTCTTGAGGATGCCGATGAACTCGTTGCCGAGCCCGTACTTGAAGGTGACCCGCTTCGCGTCGATCCAGCGGGGCATCAGCAGCACTTCCTCGTGCTCGACGTTCACGCACTCGACCGGGCCGATGCCCTCGGGGAACACGAACACCTCGGGCTCGCTGAACGGCTCGGTCGTGAACCAGCCCTTGTCCTTCTCCCAGACGACCGGCGGATTGAGGCATTCCTCGATGGTCGTCCAGATAGAGAAGGATGGCGCGAAGATCTCGTTTCCCGCCTCGTCGCGCACCACGAGGTTCGCACCGTCGCGGGTACCCAGCTCGTCGATCTCGCTGAACAGGTGGTCGGCGGCATAGCGCGCGAACACGTCGCTCAGCCCGGGCTCGACGCCCATGCCGACGAGCGCCAGCCGGCCCTCGGTCTCCCAGTCGGGTGCCTGCGCGAACTGGTCGTCGCCGAGCTTCACGCCGGTCTGCGAGTGCGGGTAGGTGTGGTGCGGCTCGGAGAGGCTCATCGCCATGTCGAGGTAGTCGGCGCCGGCGGCGAGCGCACCGGCGAACACCGTCGGCACGAACTTCGGTTCGACCGCGTTCATCACGTGGGTGACACCGTGCTCGCGCGCGACGGCAGCGACGTCGTCGGGGTCCGAGGCGTCGATGCGGGCCGCCGCGAAGCGGGAGGCGACCGTGACCCCGTGTTTGGCGGCGATCCAGGAGATCGTGCTCTGCGCCCGCGCGATGTCGTAGTCGCTCACCACGAGCTTCTCGAAGAATGTGCGGCGGGCAGCGATTTTGGCGATAGCGTTTCCGACCCCACCGGCACCGACGAGCAAAATTCTCATACGACGACGGTACCGCGTCAGGCTGTGCTTTCCACCCTGAGTCGCTTGGCCATTGGCGCCCAGATAATGAGCGCGACCGCCGCACCGAGCAGCGCGCCGGCGATGGTGTCGGTGATCCAGTGCGCCCCGAGATAGGTGCGGCTGAGCATCATCAGCACCACGTAGGCGACTCCGGCCACCCACACCCAGGCACGCCAGAGGATGATGCCGAGGCAGACCACGAGGGTCGCCGCGTTCGCGCTGTGCCCGGAGGGGAACGAACCGAAGTCGGCGGTCACGAGCATGTCCTCGGGGCGGGGTCGGCCGAAGATGCTCTTCAGCAGCTGCACGAGCAGCGCGCTGGCCACGCTCGACACGGCGAGGAACAGAGCACTCCAGAACCGGCGGAGCACGCACAGCACGATCGCGATCACCGCGGGGAGCAGGAACGAGAACCAGCCGCCGCCGAGGAAGTTCATCAGCAGCGACGGCACCTCCCACAGCGGGCTGCGGTGCTCGACGATCTCCTGCATCCATTCGGCCTCGTCCTCGAAGGGCAGGTTGCCGCGGATCAGGATGAGCGCACCGAGCGCGACCGCCAGCACGAGCGCGATAGCCCCGCTGACGACGGGCCACCGCCGCGAAACAGTGTTGACCACCGGCTGTTCGTTGTCGCTCATTGCTGCTCCTCGTTTGCCGTCGGGTCAAAGGTCAGCGTAACCGTGAGGATGTCGCCGTCGAGACGCCACGCGACGGAGTCGAACACACTGCGCCCGACCGCGATGTACGGCGCGAGTTGGACGCGCGGGTTGCTGCCCGCAACACGGTCGACCGCGATGGTGCATGACGCCTCGTACCGGGTGCCGTCGAGCGTCAGGCGCATCCGGTCGCCCTTGAATGCCTCGCTGCCGCGCAGGTGGGAGACGACGGCGCGCACGTAGCCGCGTTCGGCCGCGGTCATGCGGTCGGCGTACCGCTGCGGATCGGTGGTCTGGTGCACGAGGCGCATGAGCCAGCTGCGCTCGGCGTCGAGCACCATCAGGGTGCGGAGCTCGCGGGCCAACAGTCGCGCGCGCTCGCCGTCGTCGTCCGTGAGCTCGGTCTCCGTGGAGACCCGCTGCAGGAACGGGAGCACCTGGCGCTCGAGGTGGACGAGGTGGCTCGCGGTCGCGTGCACGGGCGGCTCGGGGATGTCCGCGGCCGCGGGTGCGGACGCGGCGGCGCGCCAGTCGAGGATGCTGCGCACGAGGCTCGAGGCGAAGACCGAGGCGGCGAGACCGCAGGCGAGCACGGGGGTCGCCGGGAGGATCGCGAAGACCGCGGCCGGGACGTCGGCGGCGAAGGTGTCGGCCTGCAGGTAGGCGAGGCCGCCGATGAGCAGCGCGGAGACGAGGGTGCAGGCGAGGATCTCCCGGGCGGGGATGTAGGAGCCGAAGGTGAAGAGCAGGATGGCGAGGGTCACCGGAGCCCAGTCGTCGCGCACCACCTCGTTGGTGCCCCACTGGGCGAGCGAGTTGAACAGCACGGCGAGCAGCGAGAGAGCGCAGACGACCGCGTGCGCGAGGCGTGGGAAGGGCGCGCGGAACGGGCTCGTGGCGCGGATGTAGTACACCCCGGCGGCGCCGAAGGAGAGCAGCGCCGCCACCTCGAACGCCGGGGTGCTGATCTGGTCGAGCGTGTTGAGGCTCTCGCTGACCGCCACGACGTAGGCGACGGCGACCGCGATGATGACGAGCAGGCGGGCGGTGATGCCACCCAGGGGATCGAGCTCCTGGGCGCTGCGGCTCTCGCCCATCACGAGCGGGGCACCAGCATCGAGACGGCCGTGCCGGCACCCGGGGAGGTCCAGACCTGCACCGATCCGCCGATGTCGGCGATGCGGCCGCGCACCGAGTGGCGCAACCCCAGGCGGTCGGGGTGCGTGTCGGCCTCGACGAAACCGACGCCCGAGTCGATCACCATGACGCACAGTTCCTCGTCGGTCGCGATGACGGTGAGCTCGGCCGAGTTCGTGCCGGAGTGCGCCGCCACGTTGGTCAGGCACTGCAGCACGGCGAGGCCGAGGGCCATCGAGATGCGCGGGCCGAGCGAGTCGATCGCCGAGACCTCGCCGGCGATGGTGACCTCGAGGCCCTGCGCTCGCGCCTCCTCGACCGCCGCCGCCACGTCGCCGGCGAGCACGCCTTGCGCCGCCTGCGGCGACCGCGCCACGTCGGAGCTGACGAGCGCCACGCTGCGCTGGATCTGGGCGCGGGCGGCGTCGCTCAGCCGGCCGGGGGCGATGGTGCCGATCACCGACAGTTCGTTGAGCACCGTGTCGTGCACCATGGCCGAGGAGACGTGTTCGGCGCGGGTGATCTCGCCGGCCACGAGCTCGTCGCGGCTGGCGCGGCTGAGCACGGGCTCGCTCGTGCGGGAACGCTTCCGGCTCAGGTCGAGCAGCGTGAGGATGAGCAGGAAGATGAGCGCGCAGCCCACCGCGGGGACGTCGAGCGAGTAGCCGTGGCCGAGCTGCAGCGAGAGGAGCGCGACGGGGATCTCGGCGATGGCGGCCGCGACGATGATCCCGACCGCGCCGGATCGGCTTCGGCCCACGATCACGCCGAAGTTGATGATCGCGATCTTCGACAGCGAGAGGAAGATCGAGTCGCTGGAGTCGCCCGTGCGCAGGAAGGGAAGAAGCGCGCCGGCGAAGACGACGTTGCCCACGAGTGCCAGGGCGCCGGCGAGCACGAGCACCGGCACGCGGTCGCCCGCCGGGATGGCGACGAGGATTCCGGCCGTGGCGACGGCGAACAGGCCGAGGAATACCGGCCAGACGATGACGGCCGAGCGGTCGAGTTGGATCAGCAGAAGGCTCGCGAAAGCGGAGGAGAGGCACACCATCCCCATCCACAGGGCACCCCGGGAGAGAGCCAGATTGGTGGTTCTCGCCGCCAAGCTGTTGGGGAAGACCAAAGACATGTGAGGAGCCTTTCTCCCCACAGGATAGCGGTGATAACGCAGCCCCAGAATTGGGGCTGCGCGGCCGCGTCAGTGCACGAGCGCCGGCACCGTGCGGGGGCGCACGACGACCAGCATCACGGTGAACGAGACCGCGGCGGTGATGGCCATGACCGCGCCCATCGGCACGGCGTCGTGGATGCCGAACAGCCCGACGATCGGCGAGATGAGACCGGCGAGACCGAAGTTGACGGCACCCATGACCGAGGCCGCGGTCGCCGCTTCCCCGCCGTGGTTCATCAGGCCGAGCACCTGCTGGCAGGGGAACGCGAACCCGCACGAGGTGATGAAGAAGAACAGGGGGACGAGGATGCCGGCGAGCCCGACGTTCGCCAGGTCGAGTGCGACGATCGTGAGGGCCGACACGAGCATGCCGGTGATCGCGCCGAACAGGATCCACTGCGGGCCGACCCACTTGGCCAGACGCGAGCTGGCCTGCACGCCGAGGACCACACCGACCGAGTTGACCGCGAACAGCACGCCGAACTCCTGCGGGTTGAGGCCGTAGATGTCCTGGAACAGGAAGGACGATGACGAAAGGTACGCGAATAGCCCCGAGAAGGTCATGCCGGCGATGATCGTCACGCCGACGAAGACGCGGTCGGTGAACAGCGCCTTGTAGCGCTCGCCGACGGAGCTGTGCCCTCGGTCCGACCGACGCTCGGCCGGGAGGGTCTCGACGAGGAAGAAGATCGCGGCGAGGATCGCGAGGATGCCGTAGGCGGCGAGGAACCAGAAGATTCCGCGCCAGTCGAGCACGATGAGCAGTTGCGACCCGATCAGCGGCGCGAGGATCGGCGCGAGGCCGCTCACCAGCGCGAGGCGCGACAGCATACGCACGAGAGGCAGGCCGCCGAAGAGGTCGCGCACCATGGCCATCGCCACCACACCGCCGCCGGCGGCGCCGACGCCCTGCAGCACGCGGAACACGCCGACCCACATGACGTCGGGGGCGAAGGCGACGCCGAAGCTCGCGACGATGTGCACCGCGGTCGCGATGATGAGCGGCACGCGGCGCCCCACCTTGTCGCTCCACGGGCCGACGAGCAGCTGGCCGAGCGCGAATCCGATCGTGGTCGCGGTCAGCGTGAGCTGGATCGCGGCCGCCGACACCCCGAGCTCCGCCGAGATGACCGGGAAGGCCGGGAGGTAGAGGTCGATCGTGAACGGGCCGAGCGCGGTGAGAGCACCGAGCACAACGACATAGACGATTCTCTGGCGGCGCGACAGCGAGTCGCCGGGGTGCACAACGGTGGTCAAAGGATTCCTAGGAGAACGAGGCGAGCGAGGCAGAACGCTCATGGCCGCACCCGGGTCGGCGGGCGGCGCGGACGGCCCCTACCTGCGAACCCCCGCTGACAACCCTATAACCAACGGATGTCGCACGCGCGGGCCCCGCGCCCGGGTTGTGCGGCGCTCAGCGACGTCTCGTTCGCGGCGGGTTGTTCCGCACGCGCAGGTTCGTGCGGGTGTGCGGCGCTCAGCGACGTCTCGTTCGCGGCGGGATGTTCCGCACGCGCAGGTTCGTGCGGCAGCGTGCGAGACAAAGCTCCGCGCGGCGTCCTGCGCGCGGGCGTAGGCGCGGGCCGCGCACCGGGTTTCGCGGCGGGCTCCGACCGCCCAACAGGATGGATCGCCGTCGCCACCCACCCAACAGGACGGATCGGGCAGATCGGGCCCGCACATCCTGTCGGCGGGCGGGCGAGAGCGCGCGGCGACCAGCGCGGCTACGGCCGCGGCGGCGCCGTCGACGCGCGCGGCACCAGCGCCGGCGGCGTCGTCGACTCCGGTGCGGCGACCAGCGCGGGGTCGATCTCGGCGAGCAGCCTCTCGACGAGCACGCGGCCCTGCTGGGCGTAGTCGACGCGCACCGTGGTGAGCGGCGGCCGGTAGAAGGCCGCCTCCGGGATGTCGTCGAACCCGGTGACGCTGACCCGGCCGGGCACGTCGACGCCGCGCTGTTCAAGGGCGAGCAGCGCGCCGAGCGCCATCTGGTCGTTCGCCGCCACGATCGCGGTGACCCCCGTGTCGAGCGGCATGGCGAGCGCGGCCGCGTGGCCCGACGCGGCACTCCAGTCGCCGGCGATGCTGCCGAGCGAGACGAGGCCGTGCGCGGCGAGCGCGTGTTCGTAGGCGAGCTCGCGGTTGCGCGCCGCCGCCCAGTCGCGCGGACCGGCGAGATGGAAGAACCCGCGGTGTCCGAGACCGGCGAGGTGGTCCACGACCAGCGAGAGCCCGGGCCCGTTGATGCCGTCCGGCTCCCGTTCCGGTTCGGCCTCGGTGATGACCGGCGCGGTGAGCGGGATGCTCGCGAGCGACAGCGCGATCAGGTCGACGGGGGCGAAGGCGAGGATGCCGGCGAGATCCTGCTGCCCGAGCTGGCCGAGCGCTCCCTCTACCGCGCGGTCGTCGGCCGGGTCGAGGTTCACGATGTCGAGCAGGTACCCGGCCCGACGCGCGCGCTCGCTCGCGCCCTGGATGGTCTTGCTCGGCCCGACCTCGGTTAGCTCGTAGACGAGCGCGCCGATGCGGTGCGACCGGCTCGTGGCCAGGGCGCGCGCCGCGAGGTTCGGCCGGTAGTTGAGTTCGGCGAGCGCCTCTTCGACGCGCTGACGGGTGGCCGGTTTGAAGCCCTCATGCCCGCGCAGGAAGAGCGCGACGGTCTGGTGCGAGACGTTCGCGAGCTTCGCGACGTCGTAGATGGTGGCGGGCCGGGATGCCGGCGACGGGACGGTCAAAACGTGGCGGGGTCGGTGAGCACGGAGGCGAACGCGAGTTCGGCGGCGCCGATCATCAGCAGGTTGGCGCCGAGGGCCGCGCGGCCGATGGTGACGCCCTCGCGGGAGGCGCGCAGCGGCTGGTGGGCGACGAGGGCGTTGAGGTGGGCGGGCGCGACCGCGTAGAGCGAGCCGAGGAACCCGCCGAGCAGGATCGTCTGCGGGTTGAGGGTGTTGATCGCGTTGCGCAGGGCGACCGCGAGGAAGTCGAGTTGGCGGTGCACCTCGGTGAGCACGACGGCCGACGACGACGCCAGCAACGCGCTCTCGAGCTCGTCGCTGTCGGCGTCGGTGAGGCCGACCAGTTCGAGTAGCGGTGCCCGCCTGACCTCCGTCTCGAGGCAGCCGACCCCGCCGCAGTGGCAGACGACGCCGGCGGAGTTGACGAGCGTGTGCCCGAATTCCCCCGCGTAGCCCGCGGCGCCGGCGAGGGTCGAGCCGCCGGCGATGACCCCGCCGCCGATGCCGCTCGCGCCGCCGTTGAGGTAGATGAAGTCGCTGAGGTCGCGCCCGGCGCCGAAGGTGCTCTCGGCGAGGGTGCCGAGACGCGCGTCGTTGCCGGCGACCACGGGGTAGCCGGTGGCGGCCGCCAGCATCGCGGCCACCGGTTCGTCGACCCAGCCGAGGTGCGGGGCGAGACGCACCACCCCGTCGAGCGAGCGCACGAGGCCGGGCACGGCGAGACCGACGCCGACGACGCGGTGCCCCGCCTCGAGCTCGGCGCGCATGCCGTCGATCACGGCTGCGCAGATGTTGACCGCCTCGCGCGCGGTCGGTTCGTGGTCGGTCGCGTAGCGGATCCGCTTGATGACCTCGCCGCCCAGCCCGACGACGGCGATGGTGACGGCGTCGATCTCCGGGTTGATCGCGATCACCACGGCGAGCGGCCCCGGCTTCACGATGGGGCTCGGCCGCCCCACCTGGGCGCGCACGTCGGAGTCGACCTCGAGCACCAGCCGCCGCTCGACGAGCTCGCCGACGAGGGCCGCCACGGTCGACCGGTTGAGCCCGGTGGCGCGGGTGAGCTGCGAGCGGGAGATGCCGCCGGCGTGGTGCACGAGTTCCAGCACGACCGCGAGGTTGTGACGCCGCAGCGAATCGGTGCTGTTGCCCCGTCCTGCCGGCTGGTTCCCCTCAGCCACGCTCACTACCGCCACCTATCCGTGACCGTCGGTCACCGAATCGCCACACCGTTTGGTGCCACCATATCCCGGCCGGGCACCGTCACAGCGACACGTCGGCCCGGCCGCCCGTCGCCCGCACGCTCTCACCGCCCACGACCGTCACCGTGAAATCGGTCAGGTCCGCGGAACTCACGGTCGCCACCCCGCCCGACCTGACGACGGTGATGACGGCGGCTGCGCCATCCGGGCTCGTCACATGGATGTCGCGGGAGCCGTCACCGGACGCGGGGTACAGCCGCAGTTCGAGCCCGTCGAGGTAGTCGTAGTCCGGCCGGTCGTCGCGCGCACCCACCGCGAGCACCGCACCGTCGCGCACGTAGAGCGGCAGGGTGTCGAAACCGTGGGTCTCGGTGCGCCATCCCGGGCCCGTGACGGTCTCGCCGGTGAAGTAGCTGGTCCAGAGGCCGGCGGGCAGGTAGAACTGCACCGCGCCCGACGCCGTGAACACGGGGGCGACGAGCAGGTCGGGTCCGAGCAGGTACTGCGTGTCGAGGTGGCCGACCGCCGGGTCCTCGGGGAACTCGAGCTGCATCGGCCGCAGCACCGGGGTGCCCGTCGCGGTCGCCTCGAGGCCGGCGGCGTAGAGGTAGGGCATCAGCCGGAGCTTGAGCTTCGTGAAGGCGCGGGTGACGGCGACCGCGCTCTGCGGGTCGGTCCCTGAGCCTGTCGAAGGGCCGTCGTCGTCGAACACCCACGGCACCCGGTACGAGTCGCTGCCGTGGAACCGGCTGTGGCTCGACAGCAGGCCGAACGCGGTCCAGCGCTTGAACACCCCGGCGTCGGGCGTGCCCTCGAAGCCGCCGATGTCGTGGCTCCAGAATCCGAACCCGCTGAGCGCGAGCGACAGCCCGCCGCGCAGAGTCTCGGCCATCGACTCGTAGCTCGACGTGGAGTCGCCGCCCCAGTGCACCGGCATCGCCTGGCCGCCGACGGTGGCCGAGCGCGCGAACAGCACCGCCTCCCCTTCGCCGCGTTCCTCGACGAGCAGGTCGAACACCGCCCTGTTGTAGAGCTGCGTGTACCAGTTGTGCATCCGCTCCGGGCTCGAGCCGTCGAAGTAGTCGACCCCGAGCGGGATCCGCTCGCCGAAGTCGGTCTTGAACGCGTCGACGCCCTGCCCGAGCAGCACCCGCAGTTTGTCCTGGTACCAGCCCACGGCATCCGGGTTCGTGAAATCGACGAGGGCCATGCCGGCCTGCCAGAGGTCCCACTGCCAGACGTCGCCGTTGGGCTTTTTCACCAGGTACCCGGCCGCTTCCGCCTCGGCGAACAGCGGCGAGCGCTGCCCGATGTACGGGTTGATCCAGACGCAGACCTTGAGGCCTTTGTCGTGCAGCCGCGAGAGCATGCCCACCGGGTCGGGAAACACGCGGGCGTCCCACTCGAAGTCGCTCCAGTTGAACTCGCGCATCCAGAAGCAGTCGAAGTGGAAGACGCTGAGGGGCAGGTCGCGCTCGGCCATGCCGTCGATGAAACCGGTGACGGTCTCCTCGTCGTAGTCGGTGGTGAAGCTGGTCGAGAGCCACAGCCCGTACGACCAGGCCGGCACCGCCGCGGGACGTCCGGTGAGCGCGGTGTAACGCTCGAGGATCTGCCGCGGGTTATCCCCGGCGATCACGAAGTACTCGAGGCTCTCCCCCGGCACCGCGAACTGCACGCGCTCGACCGACTCGGAGCCGACCTCGAACGAGACGTGGCCCGGGTCGTTGACCAGCACGCCGTAGCCGCGGTTGGTGAGGTAGAACGGCACGTTCTTGTAGGCCTGCTCGCTCGACGTGCCGCCGTCGGCGTTCCAGACGTCGACGCTCTGGCCGTTCTTGACCAGCGGCCCGAACCGCTCGCCGAGACCGTACACGAGCTCGCCGACGCCGAGCGACAGCTGCTCGTGCACGTAGGACTCCGCGATGCCCGCCCCGACCGGGCCGGCGTCGACGTGGGCCCCGGGCGCCACCCGCACGTACCCGGCCGAGTGGTGGCCGCTCGAGGTGAGCACACGGCCCCCGCTCTCGAAGCTCAGGCCCCACGGCGCTCCGGCGGTGACGCGCGCGGTCAGATCGCCGCTCGTGATCGAGCCGCCGTCCTCCCCCGCCGAGACGACGCCGTGACCCTCTTCCGCACCGACCAGGTCGAAGCCGCCGCGGCCGGTCGCGCCGCGGAAGTGCTCGATGCGCACCCCCACGATGCCGGGCAACGGCGAGCTCAGCGTCACCGTGAGGGTCGGGCGGTTGAGGGTGGCACCGCGGGTGGCGATCACCGCCGTCGGGGCGGTGACCGTCAGGTCGTGCGGCCCCGCGACGATGTCGTACGCCTCCTGGGCGTAGAGCGCGCTGACGCCGGGGCGCAGCTGCCAGAATCCGTCGGTGAATTTCATTACTTGACTGCTCCGGCCGTGATGCCCCGGGTGAGGGTGCGTTGGAAAATCAGGAAGAAGACGAGCGTCGGAATGAGACCGAGCAACGCGGAGGCACTCGTGGTCGTGACATCCATCAGCCTGTCGCCCTGCAGGACGGCGATCGAGACGGGCACCGTCTGGTTCGCGTTGCTGACGAGGAAGGTCAGCGGGATCAGGAACTCGTTCCACGTCCAGATGAAGAAGAAGATGACCAGGACGGCGAGGGTCGGCCGACTGATCGGCACGATCACCCGGGTGAGGATCTGCCACCGGCTCGCCCCGTCGAGGCTCGCGGCCTCGAGGATCTCCTTCGGGAACGTGCCGTAGACGCTCGACAGCAAGTAGGTGCCGAACGCGCTCTGGATCACCGTGAAGATGATGATCACGCTCCACACGTTGTCGTACAGTCCGACCTGCTTGAACATGTAGTACAGCGGGTAGAGCAGGGCCTCCTGCGGCAGCATGTTGGCGAGCAAGAAGAGCACGATGATCCACGTGCGCCCGCGCACCCGGCCGATGCCGATCGCGAACGCGTTGAACACCGAGATCACGACGGCGAGTATCGCCACCATGCCGCTGATGAAGAAGCTGTTCCACAGCTTCTCGGGAAAGTTCACGCGTTCCCAGAAGGCGGCGATGCCGTCGAAGTAGAGATTGCTGGGCAGAGACAGGGGCCCGGATGTCGCGTAATCCGCCGGGCTCTTGAACGAGTTGATCAGAATGATGACGAACGGCGCCGCGATGAGCGCGCCGAACACCACGGCCGCGGCCAGGATCAGCCAGTCGGAGACCGTCCGGCGGGTCTTGCGTTGGCGCAGCTTGAGCGGGTGTTCCGGCTCTGCCACGGTCAGTTCGGGGGCGATGACAGCCATCAGCGCTCACTCTCCGCTCGTTCTGCCCGGTTCTGGGCCTTGATGAAGACGACGGTCAACAGCACGATGACCACGGTGAGCGCGGTCGCGATCGTGGCGCCGTAGCCGACCTGCTGGTTCTGGAAGAACTCGCTGTACGAGTAATAGCTCGGCACGATCGTGCTGGTGCCGGGCCCGCCGCGGGTGAGCGTGTAGATCGGGCCGAAGACCTTGAGCGCGGCGATGGTGCAGGTGAGGGTGACGACGAAGATCTCGGGGCGGATGATGCTGACCGTGATCCAGCGGAACCGCTGCAGCCAGTTGGCGCCGTCGAGTTCGGCGGCCTCGTACAGTTCGGGGTCGACGCGCTGGAGCGCCGCCATAAAGATGACCACGGGGTAGCCGAGCTGGACCCAGACCATCACGAACATGATGCTGAGCAGGGCCGTGTCGGGGCTGCCGAGCCAGTTGTGCTGCAGGTCGCCGAGGCCGATCGCGGCGAGCACGGTGTTGAGCGCGCCGTTCTCCGGACGCAGGATCCAACCGATGACGATCGCGGCCACGGCCACGGGCAGCACCTGCGGCAGGTAATAGGTGGCGCGCAGGAAGCTCGCGACCCGGCCGCCGAACTTCTTGCCGACGAGGTCGAAGAGCATGGCGGCGAGCAGGAGGCCGAGCAGCGTCGGCACGATCACCATGGCGATGATCATCGCGATACTGTTGCCGAACGAGGTCCAGAACTTGGTGTCGCCGGCCAACTCGACCCAGTTGTCGAGGCCGATGAACTCGGGCGGCTTGATGCCGCGCCACTCGGTGAAGCTGAGGTAGATGTTCCACACCAGCGGGATGAGGATCACCACGAGGAAAAGCGCGAACCCGGGGATCAGGTAGAGCCAGAAGCCCGCCCTGCCGCCGGAGCCGCTGTTGGGGAGGAGCGACTGCTCGTCCGTCGATCGTGTCGCCCGACTCCGCGCGACCACGGGCACTACGGCCATGGTGAAACCTCTCGTGAAGCTGTGGCCGCGGGCGGGTGCCCGCGGCCACAGGGACTACTTGATGTCGTCGACGCCGGACTGGTAGTCGTCGCCGAGCTGCGTGAGCACCTCGTCGGTGGACTTCGTGCCGTTGACCAGCTCCTGCAGACCGGCGTTCAGCTGGTCGTAGAAGGTCGGCGCGGGCCAGTCGGGGTAGAACGCCAGACCGTCCGCCTCGGTGAGCGCGTTGAAGTTCGCGATCAGCTCCTGGCTCTTCGGGTCGGTGATGTCGGCGGCGTCCGCGGCGACGGGAATGCCGCCGTTGTTGCCGATCAGCGCCTGGATCTCGGGGCTCATCGTGATGTCGATGAATTTGTAGGCGAGGTCCTTCTCCTTGGAGTTCTCCGGCACGACCCACAGGTTGCCGCTCGAACCGGGCGACATCGCCGCCTCGGGGAACAGGAACGTTCCCCAGTCGAACGTGGTGATGTCGGTCACCATGCGCCCGTACCACCAGCTACCCGAGTAGAAGATCGGGTTGGTGCCGTTGATGAACGCGACGCCGGCGTCCTCGGCCTTGAGACCCGTCGAGTCCTTCGAGATGTATCCCTTGTCGACCCAGTCGGCGATCGTTTCGGCGGCGAAGGTGAAGTTGTCGTCGTGCCAGTCGACCGTGCCGGTGTAGAGCTGGTAGTCGTTTACCCACTCGCGCGTCGCGTCGTAGAGGGCGAGCTGGTAGAACAGCTGCCCGAGCGGATACTCGGCCACCGACTCGGCGAGCGGCGTGACGCCGTTCTCCTTGAACGTGGCGAGCGCGGCCTCGAACTCGTCGAAGGTCGTCGGCACCTCGATGCCGTACTGCGCGAAGGCGTCTTTGTTGTAGTACACCTCGACGAACTCGCCGTAGTTCGGGATGCCGTAGTAGCCACCCGACCCCATCACGCCGTCCTCGTCGTAGCGCGTGGTGGTCTGCAGAGACTCGGCGAGCTTGTCGTCCCAGCCGTAGGCCTCGACGGCCTCCGTCATGTCGGTGAGCAGACCCTGGCTGGCGAGCAGGCCGGCGGTCGCGTTTCCCTTGTTGTATTCGAGGATGTCGGGGCTGGCGTCCGAGTTGAGGACCTGGCTCGCGGTGGAGCGGATCTGCTCGAAGCTCTTCTCTTCGAACTCGACGGTGGCACCCGTCTCCTCCTCGAACTTGTCGATCGCGGCATCCCACGCCACACCCATGGCGCTGGTCTCGCTCTCGTAGTGCCAGAGCGTCAGCGTCTTGCCCTCGCCGTCGGGGTCTTTCACCAAAGGTCCGTCGTCGGCCTGGCCGCCGGTGCAACCCGCGAGCAGCAACGCCGCTGTCGCGAAGATGGCCCCTGCCGCAATGTGTTTCTTGCGCATCTTTTACCTCCTCGTAGAAGGAGCGCCGCCCGGTGCAGGCTGGCAGCCACTCCGATGCCAAATGTTGTAGGCGACAACATACACACAGTGTTACCGGTAAAGCTAGACCTTCGTCCGCGCGCTTCCCTCCGGGGCGGGAAATGGGATATGTTGTCTCGCAGAACAATTCACCAATGAAGTTGGAGTTTACCCATGGCAGCGACGCCCACCCGCGACGACAAGTTTTCCTTCGGCCTCTGGACCATCGGCTACAACGGCGCCGATCCGTTCGGCGGCCCGACGCGTGCCCCCCTCGACGTCGTACACGGGGTGGAGAAGCTCGCCGAGATCGGCGCTTACGGCCTGACCTTCCACGACGACGACCTCTTCGCCTTCGGCTCGACCGACGCCGAGCGCCAGACGCAGATCGACCGCCTGAAGCGGGTCCTCGCCGACACCGGCATCATCGTGCCGATGGTCACCACCAACCTGTTCAGCGCCCCGGTGTTCAAGGACGGCGGGTTCACCTCGAACGACCGCGCCGTGCGCCGGTTCGCCCTGCGCAAGGTACTGCGCAACCTCGACCTCGCCGCGGAACTCGGCGCCAAGACCTTCGTGATGTGGGGCGGGCGCGAGGGCGCCGAGTACGACGCCGCGAAGGACATCCGCGGTGCGCTCGAGCGTTACCGCGAGGCCGTGAACCTGCTCGGCGACTACGTCACCGACAAGGGCTACGACATCAAGTTCGCGATCGAGCCCAAGCCGAACGAGCCCCGGGGCGACATCCTGCTCCCCACTCTCGGCCACGCGCTCGCCTTCATCGAGACGCTCGAGCGCCCCGAGCTGGTCGGCGTCAACCCCGAGGTCGGGCACGAGCAGATGGCCGGGCTCAACTTCACCGCCGGCATCGCGCAGGCGCTGTATCAGGGCAAGCTGTTCCACATCGACCTGAACGGGCAGCGCGGCATCAAGTACGACCAGGACCTCGTGTTCGGCCACGGCGACCTGCAGAACGCGTTCTCGCTCGTCGACCTGCTCGAGAACGGCGGCCCGAACGGCGGCCCCGCGTACGACGGCCCGCGTCACTTCGACTACAAGCCCAGCCGCACCGAGGACGAGTCCGGCGTGTGGGACTCGGCCAAGGCCAACATGCGCATGTACCTGCTGCTCAAGGAGCGCGCCGCGGCATTCCGCGCCGACCCCGAGGTACAGGCGGCGCTGGCCGAGTCGCAGGTGGAGCAGATCAACACCCCGACGCTGAACGCGGGCGAGAGCTACGACGACCTGCTGGCCGACCGCGCGTCGTACGAGGCGTTCGATTCCGGCGCCTACTTCGACGGCAAGGGCTTCGGCTTCGTGCGCCTGCAGCAGCTGGCCGTCGAGCACCTGATGGGTGCGCGCTAACCAACCACGTGATCCCACGATTGTGCAGTTGTGCACGGTTTCGACACCCGATTCCGTGCACAACTGCACTCTCGCGTCTCAAGAAAGGCCCCCATGACCCTCGTCGCCGGCGTCGACTCGTCCACCCAGAGCTGCAAGGTCGTCGTGCGCGACCTCGAAACGGGCGCGACGGTGCGCACCGGGAGGGCGTCGCACCCGGACGGCACCGAGGTCGATCCCGCGGCGTGGTGGACCGCGCTCGTGGCCGCGATCACGGACGCCGGGGGCCTCGACGACGTGGCGGCGATCTCGATCGCCGGGCAGCAGCACGGCATGGTCGTGCTCGACGGCGAGGGACGCGTCATCCGCCCCGCCCTGCTCTGGAACGACACCCGCTCGGCCGGTGCCGCCGCCGATCTGATCGCCGAGTTCGGCGCCGCGGACCTGGCGGAGCGCACGGGATCGGTGCCCGTCGCGAGCTTCACGCTCACCAAGCTGCGCTGGCTGCAGCAGAACGAACCGCAGAACGCCGCGCGGGTGGCCGCGGTCGCCCTGCCGCACGACTGGCTCACCTGGCGGCTGCGCGGCTACGGCCCGGCCGGCGAGAGCCCGCTCGGCCCGGTGCTCGCCGAGCTCACGACCGACCGCTCCGACGCGAGCGGCACCTCCTACTGGAGCCCCGCGACGGGGACCTACGACCGCGCCCTGCTCGACGCTGCTTTCGGAAATTCAGGAAAAGGCCACGAGCTGGTGCTGCCGACCGTGATCGCCCCGGGGGCGCACGCCGGTACCGTGGGCAGACTTCCTGAATTTCCGACACCGGCAGGGGCAGGCGCGACGGGGATCGTCGTGGGGGCCGGCGCCGGCGACAACGCGGGCGCCGCGCTCGGCCTCGGCGCGGCCGCGGGCGATGTCGTCGTGTCGATCGGTACGAGCGGCACCGTGTTCGCCGTCACGGAGACCGCCGTCCGCGACGAGTCCGGCACGGTCGCCGGGTTCGCCGACGCGACCGGTCTCTTCCTGCCGCTCGTCGCGACGCTCAACGCCGCGCGCATCCTCGACGTCGTCGCGGGGCTGCTCGGCGTCGGCCACGAGGAGCTCGGCACCCTCGCACTCACCGCGGAACCCGGCTCGGGCGGCCTGGTACTGCAGCCCTACTTCGAGGGCGAGAGGACCCCGAACAGGCCGGATGCCGCGGCCACACTCTTCGGAATGACCCTGGCCTCGACGACCCGCGAGAACCTCGCGCGCGCGGCGGTCGAGGGCCTGCTCTGCGGTCTCGCCGACGGTCTCGGCGCGCTGCGGGACCGCGGCGTCTCCGCGTCGCGCATCCTGCTCGTCGGCGGCGCGGCGCAGAACGCGGCCGTCGGGGTGATCGCGAGCGAGGTGTTCGACGTGCCGGTATCGATCCCCGAACCCGGCGAGTACGTGGCGGCGGGCGCGGCGCGGCAGGCCGGCTGGGCACTGACGGGCGAGCTGCCCGCGTGGTCGACGGCGATCGCGGTCGAGCACCCGGTGCGCACGGCGGCGGTGATCGGCGAGCAGTACCGCGCGGTGGCGAGTGCCTAACCCCGTCCTGGCCGGCACCTACCCCGACCCCAGCGTCGAACGGGTCGGCGACGACTACTACCTCGTCACGTCGACGTTCGAGTATTTCCCCGGGCTGCCGGTCTTCCACAGCACGGACCTCGAATCGTGGAGGCAGGTCGGGCACGTCATCGACCGTGCCGACCAGCTCGATCTCTCCACGGTGCCGTCGTCGGGCGGCCTGTTCGCGCCGACCATCCGGCACCACGGGGGCATCTGGTACGTCGTGTGTACCGTGGTCGGCGGAACCGGGCGCACCGGCAGCTTCGTCGTGACCGCCTCGGATCCGGCGGGGACGTGGTCGGATCCGGTGTGGCTGGGCGACGCGACATCCATCGACCCTTCTCTCTTCTTCGACGACGACGGACGGGTCTGGCTCACCGCCGCTCGTCCGAGCGCCGAGCCCGCCTGGCCCGATCAGACCGACGTCTGGGTGCGTGAGTTCGCCCCCGCGACGCTGACGCTCGTCGGCGACGAGACGGTGCTCTGGCACGGCGCGCTCGTCGGCGCGGTCTGGGCCGAGGGCCCGCACCTCTACCGCCGCGGCGGCTGGTACTACCTGCTCGCCTCCGAGGGCGGAACCGAGTTCACCCACGCGGTCTCGGTGGCGCGCAGCCGCGACGTCGTCGGCCCGTACGTCGGCAACCCGGCGAATCCCGTGCTCACCCACCGCCACCTCGGCCGCGACTACCCGGTCGCGAACGTCGGGCACCCGGACCTCGTAGTGGCGCCAGACGGCGACTGGGTCGCGCTGCTGCTCGCCTCCCGGCCGTACGGCGGGCACCACGCGAACCTCGGGCGGGAGACGTTCCGCGTGCCGGTGTCCTGGGAGGACGACTGGCCGGTCTTCGCGCCCGGCACCGGTGTGGTCCCGGCGGATCCACCCCGTGCCGTGGCCCTGCACATGCCCCGTACCCTCGAGTGGACGCAGCTCCGCACCGGCGATCCCGCCTTCGCCCGCGTCGACGTGACCGCCCGCCGCGTCACCCTCCGCGCCAGTGCCGCGCCGCTCGCCGAGATCGGCACACCCGCGTTCGTCGGCGTGCGCCAACGCCACATCGACTGCAGCTTCGGCGCGACCGTCGACGGCGACATGCTCAGGGGCACGGATGCCGCGGGCCCGGCCGTGCGCCAGAGCGAGTCCGACCACCTGACCTTCACCCTCGCCGCCTATCCGCTGCGCCGGGTGACCCTGACCCGCACGCGGCGAGGCGTGGCCGAGGTCCTGGGCGAGGTGGCGGTAGGCCCGGGACCGGTGACGCTCTCGGTCGAGACCCACGGGCAGCGCTACGAGTTCTGGGCGGCGCAGGGCGCCCGGCGCGAGCTCTGCGCCGCGGTCGACGGCAGCTTCCTCAGCTCGCAGTCGGCCGGCGGGTTTCTCGGCGTGTGGCTCGGGCTGTTCGCGCGCGGCGGCGGCCCGGTCGTCTTCGACGAGGTCGGCTACGCGGCCGGTTAGACCGGCGCCCCGCCGACCGGCGCGGTGCTGTCGCGTACCACGAGCCGGGTGGCGAGGTCCATGCGGGGCGTCGACTCCGGCTCTGCTGCCGCGAGGCTGATCACGATGCGCGCGGCCTCCTCCGCCATGCGGGTGAGCGGCTGGTGCACGGTGGTCAGCGCCGGGCTCGACCACTGGGCGAGCTGCAGGTCGTCGTAGCCCACGACCGAGAGCTCGGCCGGCACCGCGATGCCGAGCGACCGGGCGGCGTCGAGCACGCCGAGTGCCTGCAGGTCGCTGCCGGCGAAGATCGCGGTGGGGCGGTCGGGCGCACTCAGCATGGCCCGCGCGTTCTCACGGCCGCCGTCGACGTGGAAGTCGCCGTAGGCGACGAGGCTCTCATCCACTGGCAGGCCCGCGGTGTTCATCGCCGACCGGAAGCCGTCGAGGCGCGCGTGCGAGCACATCATGTCGTCGGGTCCGGTGATCGCCGCGATGCGCGAGTGGCCGAGCTCGATCAGGTGGCGCGTCGCCTGGAGCCCGCCCGACCAGTTGGCGGAGCCGACCGACGGCACGTCGGGTGCCGGGTCGCCGGCCGGGTCGACCACGACGAACGGTATGGCGCGTGAGCGCAGCTGCACCTTCGACTCCTCGGCGAGGTCGGAGAACACCAGCACGACGCCCACCGGGCGGCGGCGCAGCACGCCCGCGATCCAGTCGGGCGCCGGCGAGTGCCGGGTGCCCGACTCGGTGACCACGACGCTCAACCCGTTCTCGCGCGCGACGTTCTCGACGCCGCGGATGATCTCCATCGCCCAGACGGTGTCCAGATCGGGGAACACCAACTCGACGAGGGTGCTTCGTCCGACCGGACCGGTGCGGCGCTGGTAGCCGTGCCGGTCGAGGATGCTCTCGACCCGCGAGCGGGTGGCGGCCGCGACATCCGACCGCCCGTTCAGGACCTTGGACACGGTGGACAGGGATACGCCCGCCTCGTCGGCCAATTCGTTGAGTTTCACTCGCCCGAGTGGGGCGTCGGCAGCGGTCATCTTTACTCGATCTCGTATTTGTTGTGCAAAACAACTTGTGCGGAACACACGGTACTGCCTAGACTCCGGATCATCCTAATCACTTTCGACATTGTTGTCGAAACTTTCGAGAGGCGTTCAATGATGAACACGCGCAGCATCAGGAAGCACGTGGCGGTGGGAGCGGTGGCCGTGATGTCGATCGGCGCGCTGTCCGCCTGCAGCGGGGGCGACGACTCCGGCGACGGCACGACCGAGCTCACCTTCTGGCACAACGGCACGGCAGACCCGCTCCTCGGCATCTGGCAGGACGCGGTCGACGAGTACGAGGCCGAGAACCCCGACATCAGCATCGAGGTGGTGCCGATTCAGAACGAGGACTTCGCGACGAAGATCCCTCTTGCCCTGTCCTCCGACAACCCGCCGGACATCTACTTCAACCAGGGCGGGGGGCTGCTCGCGACCCAGGCGCAGTCGGGCCAGGTCGCCGACATCACCGACCTGACCAAGGACTGGATCGACGGCTTCGGGCCGGCCGCCGCCAACTGGCAGGTGGATGGCGCGCAGTACGGCATCCCCTATGCGATGCACGTCGTCGGCTACTGGTACCGCACCGACCTGTTCGCCCAGGCCGGCATCACCGCGGTGCCGACGACGATGGAGGAGCTGGACGAGGCGGTCGACAAGCTCAAGGCCGCCGGCATCCCCCCGATCGCGGTGGGCGGCAAGGACCGCTGGCCCGACGCGTTCTACTACAACGCCTTCGCGCTGCGGGAGTGCGGCGAGGACGTGCTGAAGAAGGGCCTGGCCGACGCCGACCTCTCCGACGACTGCTTTACCAAGGCCGGCCAGGACGTGATCGACTTCATCGCGACCGAGCCGTTCCAAGACGGATTCAACGGCACGCCGGCACAGCAGGGCGCGGGCAGTTCGGCCGGCCTCGTGGCAAACGGCGAGGTGGCCATGGAGCTGCAGGGCACCTGGGACAAGTCGGTCATGCAGGGTCTCACCGACACCGACCTCGACCCGCTGCTCGGCTGGTTCCCGTTCCCCGCTATCGACGGCGGCGAGGGCGACCCCAGCGCGACGGTCGGCGGCGGCGACGGTTTCTCCTGCACGCAGGAGCACGTGGAGGAGTGCGTCGACTTCCTGCACTTCCTCTCCAGCGACGACATCCAGAAGAAGCTCGTCGAGGCGAGCGTCGCGACGATCCCCGTGAACGAGGCTGCGGCCGAGTCGATCACCGACCCGGTGGTCAAGTCGATCTACGACTTCAACACCGACGCGGCCTACGTGCAGGTCTACTTCGACATCGCCCTGCCGACCGGGGTCGGCTCCGCGCTCAACGACGCGGTCGCCAACCTGTTCAACGGCGAGGGCACCGCGACCTCGGTGGCCGAGGCCGTAGAGGCGGCCCGGTAACGATGAGCGCCACCACCGCCGCCGCGACGACCGACGTCGCGGCGGCGGCGGGCTCGCCGTCGACCTCCTCGACGACGCCTCCCCGCCGCCGTTCCCACCTCCGCAAGCGGCTCGAACTGCTGATCCTGATCGGGCCGGCGACCGTGCTCTTCGTCGCCTTCGTCTTCCTGCCGCTCATCGCGGCCGGCTACTACAGCCTCTTCGACTGGAACGGCTTCGGTCCTCTCGTCGACTTCGTCGGTCTCGACAACTACACCAAGGCGCTCGGCGACCCGCTCTTCCAGGGCGCGATCGGACACAACCTGTTCATCGTCGTCGCGTCGCTCGTCGTGCAGTTGCCGCTGAGCATCGCGCTCGCCCTGCTGCTGAACGGCAAGATCCGCGGTCGCACCGCGCTGCGCCTGCTCGTCTTCACGCCCTACGTGCTGTCGGAGGCGGTCACCGCCGTCATCTGGCTGTCGCTGCTCCAGCCGCACGGCGTCGTCGACGGGCTCCTCGAGGGCGCCGGCCTCGGCGGCCTCGTACAGCTCTGGCTCGCCGACCAGAACGTCGTGATGTTCACGCTGTTCGCGGTCATCACCTGGAAGTACATCGGCTTCGGCATCATCCTCTTCCTCGCGGGGCTGCAGGGAGTTCCCGACGAGTTGCGGGAGGCGGCATCCATCGACGGCGCCAGCGGGTGGCAGACCACCCGGCTGATCGTGCTGCCGCTGCTCGGACCGACCATCCGCATCTGGATCTTCCTCTCGATCATCGGCTCGCTGCAGCTCTTCGACCTGGTCTGGATCATGACGCTCGGCGGACCGGGCGGTGCGTCGACGACCATGGCCAGCTACCTGATCGACCGCGGCTTCCGCCGCTACGAATTCGGTTTCGGCAGTGCCGTCGCGATCATCCTCTTCGTCATCTGCTTCGTCTTCGCGCTGTTCTACCAGCGCTTCGCCCTCCGCCGCGACACGCAGGGCGCCATCACCGGAAGGGTCGAGTGACATGACCGCCACCACCGTTTCCCCGGCCTCCCGGCGGTTCACCTCCATGACGCCCGTGCGCTACCTCGCCGCACTGCTCATCGTCGGCGTCACCGTCGCGCCTCTGCTGTTCGTGATCCTCGGCGGGTTCCGCACCAACGCCCAGATCAACAGCGACCCGGCGGGCCTGCCGTCGCCGTGGGTGTTCACCAACTACGCGAACATCCTCGGCTCCGAGTCGTTCTGGCGCTTCCTCGGCAACAGCGCGCTCGTCTCGGTCTCGTCCACCGCCGTCGCGGTCGACCTGGGCTCGATGGCCGCGTTCGCGCTCTCCCGCTACCAGTTCCGCGGCCGGGAGGCGATCTACTCGATGTTCACGGTCGGGCTGCTCTTCCCGCTCGGGGTGGCGATCCTTCCCGTCTACCTGTTGCTGCGCCAGCTGCACCTGCTCGAGTCGTGGGTGGGCGTCGCGCTGCCACAGGCCGCATTCGCGTTGCCCGTCACGATCATCATCCTGCGGCCCTTTATGGCCGCGATTCCGACAGAAATCGAGGATGCCGCGGTCGTCGACGGCGCGACGAGACTCGGGTTCTTCTGGCGGATCCTGCTCCCGCTCTCCCGACCCGCGCTCGTGACGGTGTCGGTGCTCGCCTTCATCACCAGTTGGAACGGCTACCTGCTGCCGTTGCTCGTGTTCAACAACCCGGCGAACTTCACTCTGCCCCTCGGGGTCGCGACCTTCCAGTCGCAGTACTCGCAGGACACCGCGTCGATCCTCGCCTTCACCGCGCTCTCGATCGTGCCGGCGCTGGTGTTCTTCATCTTCGCCGAGCGCCACATCGTCGGCGGGCTCACCGGATCGGTGAAGGGATGAGCGCCGTGCTGCCCCGGGTCTCCGGCCCGTGGAACGACGACTCCCTGCCGGTCGAACAGCGCGTCTCGGCGCTCGTCGCGGCGATGACGCTCGATGAGAAAGTCGCGCAGCTCTACGGCGTCTGGGTCGGCGCCGCCACCGACGGCGGCGAGGTCGCCCCGCACCAGCACGACATGGACGACGCGGTCGATCTCGACGAACTGCTGCCCAGCGGTCTCGGCCAGCTGACGCGGCCCTTCGGGTCCGCGCCGGTCGAACCCGCGATGGGCGCGCTCTCGCTGCAGCGCACCCAGCAGCGCATCGTCCGCGCGAACCGGTTCGGCATCCCGGCCGTCGCCCACGAGGAGTGTCTCGCCGGCTTCGCCGCGTGGGGAGCCACCGCCTACCCCGTGCCGCTGGCGTGGGGTGCCACCTTCGACCCCGCCCTCGTCGAGCGGATGGCCGCCCGCATCGGCGTCGACATGCGCTCGGTCGGCGTGCATCAGGGTCTCGCGCCCGTGCTCGACGTGGTGCGCGACGCGCGGTGGGGACGCGTCGAGGAGACGATCGGCGAAGACCCGTACCTCGTCGCCACCGTCGCCACCGCCTACGTGCGCGGCCTCGAAAGCACCGGCATCGTCGCGACGCTCAAGCACTTCGTCGGCTACTCCGCGTCGAAGGCCGGCCGCAACCTCGCCCCCGTCTCGATGGGCAGCCGCGAGGTCAACGACGTGCTGCTGCCGCCCTTCGAGATGGCGCTGCGCGAGGGCGGCGCCCGCTCGGTGATGCACGCCTACACCGACATCGACGGCATACCGTCCGCCTCCGACGCCACCCTGCTCACCGGCCTGCTGCGCGACACCTGGGGCTTCACCGGCACCGTGGTCGCCGACTACTTCGGCGTCGCCTTTCTGAAACTCCTGCACGGCGTCGCCGGGTCGTGGTCGGATGCCGCGGCTCTCGCCATCACGGCGGGCGTCGACGTCGAGCTCCCGACCGTCAAGACGTTCGGCGAGCCGCTGCGCGCGGCGGTGGCGGCCGGTGTCCTCGACGAGGCGCTGGTCGACCGCGCCCTGCGGAGGGTGCTCGCCCAGAAGGCGGAGCTCGGCTTGCTCGACGCGGACTACTCCCCCGTCGTCGACACCGCCGCCCTCGACCTCGATTCGTCTCAGAACCGAGCGCTCGCCCGGCAGATCGCGGAGCAGTCGGTCGTGCTCCTGTCGAACGACGGCGCGCTGCCGCTGGCGAAACCGGGCCGCATCGCCGTGATCGGGCCGAACAGCGACGACCCGTACGCCCTGCTCGGCTGCTACTCCTTCCCGTCGCACGTCGGAACGCAGCATCCCGACTGGCCCGTCGGCATCGCGCTGCCCACCGTGCTCGACGCCGTGCGCGAGGAGTTCCCGGCGAGCGCCGTCGCGTTCGAGCACGGCACGGGTGTCGACGACTTCGTCACCGACGGGTTCGCGGCGGCGGTCGCCCTGGCCCGCGACTCCGACGTCGTGGTGGTCGCGCTCGGCGACCGCGCCGGGCTGTTCGGCCGCGGCACGAGCGGCGAGGGCTGCGACGCCGAGTCGCTACGGCTGCCCGGCGCTCAGCAGCAGTTGCTCGACGCGCTGCTCGCGACCGGTACCCCGGTCGTCGTCACCCTGCTCGCCGGACGCCCCTACGCGCTCGGGGCCGCGGCGACCGACGCCGCCGCCATCGTGCAGACGTTCTTCCCCGGCGAGGAGGGTGCCGGCGCGATCGCCGGAGTGCTCAGCGGCCGCGTCAACCCGAGCGGCCGCCTCCCGGTCAGCATCCCCACGCTCGCCGGCACGCAGCCGACGACCTACCTCGCGGCACCGCTCGCCCGGCGCAGCGGCGTATCGAACATCGACCCGACCGCCGCGTTCCCCTTCGGGCACGGCCTCTCCTACACACCGTTCGAGTGGCGCGAGTTCACCCCGGGGGCGACCGAGACGGCGACGGATGGCGCTGCCGAGGCCTCGCTCGTGCTGCACAACGGGTCGGGACGCCCGGGCGTCGAGGTCGTGCAGGTCTACCTGCACGACCCGGTGGCCTCGGTGGTGCGACCCGCGCAGCGGCTGGTCGGGTACGCGCGGGTGACGCTGGGCGCGGGCGACAGTGCCCGCGTCTCCTTCCGGGTCCCGGCTGATCTCGCCCAGTTCACCGGCCGCGACGGCTCGCGCATCGTGGAACCGGGTGACATCGAGCTGCGGTTCGCACGCTCGGCCGGCGACACCGTGTTCGCGTCCACTACGACGCTGACCGGCCCGCCGCGCCACGTGGACCACACCCGCGCGCTGCACGCGCGGGTGACGGTGACGGCCGCCTGATTCCGCGCTGAGGTGTGTCGCGCACGCGCCCGTTCGCACACGCGCGTGCGCGACAAACCGCAGCGCGCCCCGCGCGAACCTCAGCGCGCTCGACGACGCTGAGCGCCGCACACCCCCCTCTAGCGGGTTGAGCTCGTCGGAACCCCGCGGGCTTTCGACACGCTCAATCCGCTGCGAGGGGCCGCGCCGTCGACTCGCGCTCGACCAGGGTCGGCACGGGGTGCGCGGCCTCCGCGACCGACGTGTCGAGGATCACCTCGAGCAGCGTCGACATGACGGTGCGTCCGAGCTCGGCGAAGTCCTGGCGGATCGTGGTGAGCGGCGGCGTGAAGTGCTCCGCCTCGGGGATGTCGTCGAAGCCGACCACGCTCACGTCGTGCGGCACCCGGATGCCCCGCGTCTGCAGCGCGTGCATCAGCCCCAGCGCCATCTGGTCGTTGGCGCTGAACACCGCGGTGAACTCGGGCGGCAGCTCGAGTCCGCGCGCGAACCCGCTCGCCGGGCTCCAGTCGCCGAGCAGCGGTTCGCGCGCGACGAGCCCGTGCTCCGACAGCGCCGCCTGCCAGCCGCGCACCCGCTCGGTCGCGTCCATCGAGTCGTCCGGCCCGGCGACGTGCGCGATACGGGTGTGTCCCAGTGCGATGAGGTGTGACGTGGCGTCGTACGCACCGCGGAACTGGTCGATCGACACCGAGTGGAAGCCCACGCGCCCGCTCGACTCGACCGCGATCAGCGGCACCCCGAGGTCGATGCCCTGGATCGCCTCGAGCGCTCCCCGGTGCGCCGCGATCAGCACGATCGCCTCGACGTTCTGGCTGAGCAGCAGTTCCACGGCGGCGCGCATGGACGCGACATCCGTCTCGAGCATGCTCGAAATGCTGACCAGGTACCGGGCGTTTCGGGCGGCCTCGGTGAACCCGAGCAGGATGCTCGACGGTCCGTAGTCCGGGTTGCCGGTGGTGATCAGGCCGATCGTGCGCGAGCGCCGCGTGACGAGCGATCGGGCGGCGGTCGACGGCCGGTAGCGCAACTGCTTGATCGCGTCCTCGACCCGCACCCGCGTCGCCGGCCGCACGTTCGGCAGGTCGTTGAGCACGCGCGAGACGGTCTGGTGCGACACCCCCGCGAGCCGCGCAACGTCGAAAATGTTCGCGACGCGTGCCCTGTCTTCCGTACTCACCAGCCTGGTCTGCTTCCCGGTCGGCGGCTGCGCCGCGTTACTTCATTATGGATGCCGCGATCAGCGCCGTCTCGCCGTGAGCAGCCGCTGCAGCACGATGAACACCAGCAGCAGCGAGCCGATCACGATCTTCGTCCACCACGAACTGAGGGTGCCCTCGAAGCTGATGATGGTCTGGATGACGCCGAGGAGCAGCACCCCGAGCAGCGACCCGAGCACAAAACCGTATCCGCCGGTGAGCAGCGTTCCGCCGATCACGACCGCCGCGATCGCGTCGAGCTCCATACCCACGGCGGTGAGGCTGTAGCCCGAGAGCGTATAGAAGGTGAAGAGGATGCCGGCGATACCGGAGCAGAATCCGCTGATGACGTAGACCAGCACCTTGGTCCGCGGAACCGGCAGGCCCATCAGCACGGCCGAGTGCTCGCCGCCGCCGATCGCGTAGACCGTGCGGCCGAGCCGCGAGTAGTGCAGCACGCCGAACGCCACGACCACGACGACCGCCGCCACGATGACGCTCGGCGTGATGGCGAGCCCCGGCGCGAGGGGGATGCGCGTCTGCGCCATCGCCGTGAACCACGGGTCGGTGATCGAGATCGAGTCGAGGCTGATCACGTAGCAGAGCCCGCGGGCGAGGAACATGGCGGCGAGCGTGGCGATGAACGGCTGGATCTCGAAGTAGTGGATGACGAGGCCGACGAGCAGACCGAGCGTCGACGTGGTCACCAGCACCACGAGGATCACGGCGAGCGGGGGCCAGCCGTCCCGGGCGAGGGTCGCCGCGATCATGGTGGAGAGCGCCACGACCGAGCCGACCGACAGGTCGATGCCGCCGGTGAGGATGACGAACGTCATGCCGACGGCGAGCACGATCAGGAACGCGTTGTCGACGAACAGGTTCGCGACCACCTGGGTCGAGGCGAAGCCGCGGTACTGGCTGGCGCCGACGAGGAAGACGACGACGAGCAGCACGAGCGTGACGAGCACGGGCGTGTAGCGGCTGCCGAGCAGGTCCCGGCCGCGGCGGGCGGAGGTGGAGACGATGGTGGTCATGACGCGAGCGCCTCCTTCGGGGTGGTGCTGCGGCGGTAGCGCAGCTTCTCCTGCAGCACGGGCGACTGCAGCAGGCAGACCGCGATCACCACGAGCGCCTTGAAGACGAGGGTGACCGACGGCGGGATTCCGACCGTGTAGACGGTGGCGGTGAGGGTCCGGATCACGAACGCTCCGACCAGCGTCCCCGTGAGCGAGTAGCGACCGCCCGCGAGAGACGTGCCTCCGATCACGACCGCCAGGATGGCATCCATCTCTATGTAGAGACCCGCGCTGTTGGCGTCGGCGGCCGTGACGTTCGACGAGATCATCAGGCCCGCGACCGCGGCGCAGAGCGCGCTGAACACGTAGACGACCCAGATGATGCCGCGCGAGCGCACCCCGGCGAGGCGCGAGGCCACCGGGTTGATGCCGACCGACTCGATCAGCAGACCGAGCGCGGTCTTGCGGGTGAGCAGCGCGGCGACCGCGAACATCACCCCGGCGATCACGATCGACGCGGGCAGGCCGAACCAGTAGCCGGCGCCGATCACCTTGTAGGGGGCGCTCGACACGGTGATGATCTGGCCCTCGGTGATCAGCATCGCGATGCCGCGGCCGGCCGTCATCAGGATGAGCGTGGCGATGATCGGCTGGATGCCGAACACCGCGACGAGCAGGCCGTTCCACGCGCCGAGAACGAGCGAGAACAGCACGGCGATCGCGACGGCGCCGAGCACGGTGGTGAGGCTGTCGGGCGTGGGCGAGTCGGCGATGATCGTGCAGGCGAGCGCGCCGGCGATGGCGACGACGGCGCCCACCGAGAGGTCGATGCCGCGGGTCGCGATGACGAGCGTCATGCCGAGCGCGACGAGCAGCGTGGGCGCGCCGTTGCGCAGGATGTCGATCAGGCTGCCGAACAGGTGGCCGTCGTGCACCTCGATCTCGAAGAAGCCCGGCGAGACGATGACGTTGAGCAGCAGCAGCGCGACGAGCGCGACGATCGGCCAGAACAGCCGGGCCCGGGGAAGGTCTCGTAGTTTCATGCGTCCGCTCCGCTCGCGATGAGTCCCATGATTTCGCCGACGGTCACGTCTTCGTTCGGCAGGTCGGCGACCTTGCGCCGGTCGCGCATCACCGCGATGCGGTGGCTGAGGCGTAACACCTCCTCGAGCTCGGCCGAGATGAACAGCACGGCCATGCCCTCCTCGGCGAGGTTCGACACGAGCTTCTGGATCTCGGCCTTGGCACCGACGTCGATGCCGCGGGTGGGCTCGTCGAGCACCAGCAGGCGCGGGGCGACCGCGAGCCACCGGGCGAGCAGCACCTTCTGCTGGTTGCCGCCGCTGAGGTTGCGCACGAGCGCGTCCGGGTTGGCCGGGCGGATGCCGAGCGCCGAGATGTAGCTCTGCGCGAGCTCGTCCTGGCGCTTGCGCGAGATGCGTCGGAACCAGCCACGGTCGGCCTGCAGCGCGAGCACGATGTTGTCGCGCACGCTGAGCTCCTCGACGATGCCCTCGCGCTTGCGGTCCTCCGACGAGTAGGCGATGCGGTCGCGCAGCGCGACGCGCGGTGTGCGCAGCCGCTTGCGCACACCGCGCACGAAGCTCTCGCCGCTGTCGGGACGGTCGGCACCGGTGATGAGCCGGGCGATCTCGGTGCGGCCCGAGCCGAGCAGTCCGGCGAGTCCGACGACCTCGCCCTCGCGGATCGCCAGGTCGGTCGGCTCGACCGAGCCCTTGCGACCGAGCCCCACCGCCTCGAAGTACGGCACCTCCACCTCGGCGCCCTCGACCGCGGCCGCGCGGGTCTTGCTCTCGAGACTCTCGAGCGTGGCGAGCTCCTTGCCGATCATCTTGTGCACGAGTTCGATCCGCAGCAGTTCGCGCGTGAGGTACTCGCCGACGAGCGAGCCGTTGCGCAGCACGGTGAGCCGGTCGGAGATCTCGTAGACCTGGTCGAGAAAGTGCGAGACGAACAGGATGGCGACACCCTGTTCCTTGAGATTCCGGATGACGCGGAAGAGCTCCGACACCTCGTCGGCGTCGAGGCTCGACGTCGGTTCGTCGAGGATCAGCACCTTCGCGTCGACGTCGGTGGCACGGGCGATCGCGACGAGCTGCTGCACCGCGAGCGAGTGCGAGCTGAGCAGCGAGCCTGGGTCGATGTCGAGGTTGAGGCGGGCGAGCAGTTCGGCCGCGCGGGCGCGCATCGCCCGCCAGTCGATGGTGCCGAGGCGCCGGGGTTCGCGGCCGAGCATGATGTTCTCGGCCACGGAGAGATTGGGCAGGAGGTTGACCTCCTGGTAGACGGTGCTGATACCGGCGGCCTGAGCTTGCGCGGGCGTGGAGATCGAGAGGGTCTCCCCCGCCAGCGTCATGGTGCCGCTGTCGATCTCGTAGACGCCGGTCAGCGCCTTGATGAGCGTCGACTTGCCCGCGCCGTTCTCGCCCATGAGCGAGTGCACCTCGCCGGGGAACATGCGGAAACTCACCGAGTCGAGGGCCTTGACGCCCGGGAACGATATGGAGATGTCGTGCATCTGGATGATCGGTGCGAGGGCCTCGGCCGCGGCATCCGTTCGGGCACTGGGCGTGGGGATTGTCGTCATTCGGCTGTCCTCTTCGTTGAGACTCAGGTGGTGCGGTGGGGCCGACTCGCGTCGGCCCCACCGGTGGTGCGTCGTGCTTCTAGTACTGACGGTCGGGCAGGGCCTCGATGGCCTGCTCCTGGGTGAAGGTGCCCTCCTCCGTGACGATGCGCTTCTCCACGGTCTCGCCCGCCGCGACCGCCTCGGCGATCTCGACGAGCTGCGGGCCGAGGAGCGGCGAGCACTCGACGATGAAGTTGATCTTGCCCTCGCTCAGCGCCGTCATGCCGTCTTTCACGGCGTCCACGGTGACGATCTTGATGTCCTGTCCGGGAACCAGACCGGCCGCCTCGATCGCCTCGATCGCGCCGAGACCCATGTCGTCGTTGTGCGCGTAGACGAGGTCGATGTCGGGGTTGGCCTGCAGGAACGCCTCCATGACCTCCTTGCCGCCGGCCCGCGTGAAGTCGCCCGTCTGGCTCGCGATGATCTCGAACTTCGGATCGGTGACGACGTTGCGGAAGCCCTCGGCACGGTCGTTGGCCGGAGCCGCTCCCGTGGTGCCCTGCAGTTCGACGATGTTGACCTTGTCGGCGTCGGCGAACTCGGTGTTCACCCACTCGCCCGCGCGCTCGCCCTCGACGATGAAGTCGGAGCCGAGGAACGACTCGTAGAGTGAGTCGTCTTCGGAGTCGACCGAGCGGTCGGTGAGCACCACCGGGATGCCGGCCTCCTTGGCCTCCTTGAGCACGGTGTCCCAGCCCGATTCGACGACCGGCGAGAACGCGATCACGTCGACCTGCTGCTGGATGAAGGATCGGATCGCCTTGATCTGGTTCTCCTGCTTGCCCTGCGCGTCGGAGAACTTGAGCTCGATGCCCGCGTCTTCGAACGCGGTCTGGATCGAGGTGGTGTTGGCGGTGCGCCAACCGCTCTCGGCGCCGACCTGCGAGAAGCCGACCAGGAGGTCGTCGCTGCCTGCCGCGCCGCCGCCCCCGTCACCGCCCGAGCACCCGGTGAGAGCTATGAGCAGCGCGCCGACGGCCGCGGCTCCAATGAGTTTCTTCATCGACTAAACCTCCTTGTTCAGTGTTCCGAGCCGCGTGGTCGCTTCCCCACACGGGACGCACCCGGCCAACCAGTCCGTTCTGGTTGGTTGTGATGTTAGCGCTCACAATTGTCGGACGACAACGGCCAAATATCACGGTTCGGTAACGGCCCCCGGCCCTGCAATGCAGAGACCCAGACGGGCGGATGCCGCGGCCGGCGCCCCGCCCCGTCCGATGTGAAGGTTCTCAACGGGGTCGCGCCGCCTCCCCGCCAGCGTGCGCGGCCTCCCCGCACGCGCGGCCTCCCCGCCCGCGCGCGCGGAGGTTTGCGGAGCCCGCTGAGGCTCGTGCGGCCGCGTGCGCCACAAACCTCAGCCGCGACATCCCAAATCTGCGCGTGGTCGACGACGCTGAGCGTCGCACACTCGCACCGCGCGCGAAAATGACGATCGCGCCCGAAAATTCGGACGCGATCGTCATTCAGTGCCGCGAGGTGAGACCGGGTTAGCGGCCGCCCGCCCGACGCTTGTTGAAGACGTCGAACGCGACGGCGAGCAGCAGCACGAGACCCTTGACGGTCTGCTGCCACTCGATGCCGATGCCGAGGATCGACATTCCGTTGTTGAGCACACCGATGATGAGACCACCGATGATCGCGCCGCCGATGGTTCCGACGCCGCCCTGCACCGCCGCGCCGCCGATGAAGGCCGCGGAGATCGCCTCGAGCTCGAAGCCGTCGCCGGCCTTCGGTCCCGCGAGGTTGAGGCGGGCCGTGAAGACGAGTCCGGCGAGCGCCGCGAGGAAGCCCATGTTGACGAAGATGAAGAAGTCGACCTTCTTGGTCTTCACACCGCTGAGCTCTGCCGCGTGGCGGTTGCCGCCGATCGCGTAGATGTGGCGGCCGAACACGCTGCGGTTGGTGACGATGCCGTAGACCAGCACGAGCACCGCGAGGATGATCAGCGTGATCGGGATGCCCTTGAAGCTGGCGAGCGCCCACGAGATCGCGAAGATCGCGACCGACACGAGCACGAGCTTGCCGATGAACCAGGCGATCGGCTCGACCTCCTGCGCGTAGCTCTGGCGGCCCGAACGGGTGCGGAACTGCTGCACAATGAACGCCACGATCGCGATCACGCCGATGCCGAGCGTGAACGGGTCGATCTCGAACTCGCCGAACAGGTCTGTCAGGAAGCCGTTACCCAGCGCGCGGTACCCCTCGGGGAACGAGCCGATGTTCGTGTTGCCGAGCACCACGAGCGCGAGCCCGCGGAATATCAGCATGCCTGCCAGCGTCACGATGAACGCCGGTATGCCCACGTAGGCGACCCAGAAGCCCTGCCACGCTCCCACCAGAGCTCCGATGAGCAGCGAGATGATGATGGCGATCCACCACTCGATACCCATTTTCACGGTGAGCACGCCCGAAATGGCGCCGATGAACGCGGCGACCGAACCGACCGAGAGGTCGATGTGGCCGGCGACGATCACCATCACCATGCCGATCGCGAGGATCAGGATGTACCCGTTCTGCACGATCAGGTTGGAGATGTTCTGCGGGCGCAGCAGGATGCCGTTGGTCAGGATCTGGAACAGCACGACCACGGCGATGAGCGCGAGGAAGATGCCGTTCTTGCCGAGGTCGGTAACGATGTGGCTCAGGGACGAGCCGACCTTGCTCACCGCGCTCGGTGCGGTTTTGGTGTCAGTCATTGGAGGTCTCCATGGTCATGAGCTTGATGAGGGACTCGGGTGTGGCTTCGGCGATGGGGAGTTCGCCCGTGATGGTGCCCTCGGAGAGGGCGTAGATGCGGTCGCAGATGCCGAGCAGCTCCGGCAGCTCCGAGGAAATGACGATGATGCCCTTGCCGGCCGCCGCGAGGCGGTTGATGATCGTGTAGATCTCGTACTTCGCGCCGACGTCGATGCCTCTCGTCGGCTCGTCGAGGATCAGCACGTCGGGGTCGGAGTAGATCCACTTGCTCAGCACGACCTTCTGCTGGTTGCCGCCGGAGAGCTTGCCGGTCTTCGCCAGCACCGTCGGTGCCTTGATGTTCATGCTCGACCGGTACTCGTTGGCGACCTTGAACTCCTCGTTGTCGCTCACCAGCCCGCCACGCACCAGCTTGCCGAGCGAGGCCATCGAGATATTGCGCTTGATGTCCTCGATCAGGTTGAGCCCGTACGTCTTGCGGTCTTCGGTCGCGTAGGCGAGGCCGTTCTCGATCGCCTCCGAGACGGTGCGCACCTTGATCTCCTTGCCGTTCTTGTAGACCTGGCCCGAGATGCGCGACCCGTAGCTGCGGCCGAACAGGCTCATCGCGAACTCGGTGCGCCCCGCGCCCATGAGCCCGGCGATGCCGACGATCTCGCCGCGACGCACGTTGATGTTCACGTTGTTCACTATCACGCGCGACGTGTCCTGCGGGTGGTGCGCCGTCCAGTTCTCGACGCGGAGGATCTCCTCGCCGATGTGCGGCGTGTGGTCGGGGTACCGGTGTTCGAGGTCGCGGCCCACCATGTCTTTGATGATGCGTTCTTCGGTGACATCCGCCTTGGCGATCGTCTCGATCGTCTTGCCGTCGCGGATGACGGTCACGGTGTCGGAGATCTTTTTGATCTCGTTCAGCTTGTGGGAAATGATGATCGACGTGATGCCCTGCTCCTTGAGGTGCAGGATCAGGTCGAGCAGGTGCGCGGAGTCCTCGTCGTTCAGCGCCGCGGTCGGCTCGTCGAGAATCAGCAGCTTGACCCGCTTCGACAGTGCCTTCGCGATCTCGACGAGCTGCTGCTTGCCGACGCCGATGTCCATGACCTTGGTGGTCGGGTTCTCCCGCAGGCCGACCCGGGCGAGCAGCTTGGCCGCTTCCTGGTTCGACTTGTTCCAGTCGATGAGACCCGTGCGGGCCTTCACCTCGTTGTTGAGGAAGATGTTCTCGGCGATCGAGAGGTAGGGGCTCAGCGCGAGCTCCTGGTGGATGATGACGATGCCCTTGGCCTCGCTGTCACGGATGTCGCGGAACTCGACGGTCTCGTCCTCGAAGACGATGTCGCCCTCGTAGGTACCGTGCGGGTATACGCCGGACAGCACCTTCATCAGGGTCGACTTGCCCGCGCCGTTCTCGCCGCAGATGGCGTGGATTTCGCCCCGTGCCACCTCGAGGGTGACGTCTTGCAGGGCTTTCACGCCGGGAAAGGTCTTGGTGATCGACCGCATTTCCAGGATGTTCGTGGTCACTTCTGTGCCGGCTTCCTTGACGTTTGAAATAAATGGTGGATGCCGGTGCCGGGACGCTTTACCGTCCCGGCACCGGCGCTGAGAGCTTCGGCTGGTTAGCCGTTGACCTCTTCTTCGGTCCAGTAACCGGTGTCGATCAGGGCCGTCTGGATGTTGTCCTTGACGACGATGACCGGCTCGAGCAGGTACGACGGAACGTCCTTGACGTTGTTGTTGTACGTGCTGTCGTCGTTCGTCTCGACCTCGTCGCCGTTCAGCGCCGCGATGGCCATGCCGGCCGCCTGCTTGGCGAGCTCGCGCGTGTCCTTGAAGATGGTCGCGTACTGCTCGCCGTTGTTGATGGCCTTGACCGAGTCGATCTCGGCGTCCTGGCCGGAGATGGTCGGCCAGCCTTCGCCCACGGTGTAGCCGGCGTCGGTGAGGGCGCCGATGATTCCGCGGGAGATGCCGTCGTAGGGCGAGAGGACCGCGTTGACGGAGCTGCCGTCGGAGTAGTTCGCGGTGAGGAGGTCCTCCATGCGGCTCTGAGCGGTTTCACCGTCCCAGCGGAGCGTGGCGGCCTGCTCGATCGTGGTCTGGCCGCTCTTCACAACGAGCGTTCCGTCGTCGATGAACGGCTGGAGGACATCCATCGCGCCGTTGAAGAAGAAGAACGCGTTGTTGTCGTCGAGCGAGCCGGCGAACAGTTCGATGTTGAACGGGCCGGTGGGCGCGCCCTCGATCGGGGTGCCGTCGAGCTCGGTGAGGCCGAGACCGTTGAGGAGCGACCACGCCTGCTGGTTACCGACGAGTTCGTTGTCGAAGGTGGCGTAGTAGTCGACGTTCTCGGTGTCCATGAGCAGACGGTCGTAGGCAATCACGGGGATCTCGGCGTCGGCGGCATCCGCGAGGATGTTCGTCAGCGTCGTGCCGTCGATCGACGCGATGATCAGGGCTTCTGCGCCCTTGGTGATCATGTTCTCGATCTGGCTGACCTGCGTGGGGATGTCGTCTTCGGCGTACTGCAGGTCGACCCGGTAACCCTGGTCTTCCAGCGCCTTCTTGACGGCGTCGCCGTCGGCGATCCACCGCTCGGACGACTTGGTGGGCATCGCGACGCCGATCAGCGCGCCGCCACCCTCGCCCGAACCGGAGCCGGAGTCGCTGGAGCAGGCCGCGAGGCTCGCGACCATGGCGCCAGCGGCGACGAGCGAAATAAGTGCTCTCTTCTTCACTGTGTGTTCCTTTCAATTGATGGACATCGTTGTCTGGTGCTGCAAACCCGGATCGTCCATTGCCACCGGGTCCCGCCAGGGCCGAAAGGGCCGTCCCTGGCAAGTTCGTGTTGTTAGATTCCTTGCGCGAGTCGGTAGTACGCGGAGTTCCACTTCACCTCGTGCGCGAACGAGCGCTTCGTGGTGTTCTCGTCGATCACGAGCAGTTCGGTGCGCGCGATTTCGGCGAAGTCTTCCCACGCCTCGATGCCGATCGCGGTGGAGAGCACCGTATGGTGCGCCGCTCCCGCGGTGAGCCAGGCCGTGGCGGATGTCGCGAGGTCGGGTGCCGGCTTCCAGACGGCCCGCGCGACCGGGAGGTGCGGCAGCGGTGCCGGGAGGTCGACGACCTCGACGACGTTCGCCACCAGGCGGAAGCGGTCGCGCATGTCGGAGAGAGCCACGACGACGCCGGCTCCGGCGTCGGTGTCGAAGACGAGGCGCACTGGGTCTTCGCGCCCGCCGATGCCGAGCGCGTGGATCTCGAGGCTCGGCTTCTTCGTGGTGAGCGACGGGCAGATCTCGAGCATGTGCGCGCCGAGGATCGACTCCTCCCCCGGTACGAGGTTGTAGGTGTAGTCCTCCATGAGCGAGGCACCGCCGGGGAGGCCCGCGCCCATGACCTTCGCGGCACGGATGAGAACCGCCGTCTTCCAGTCGCCCTCGCCGCCGAAGCCGTAGCCGTCGGCCATCAGGCGCTGCACGGCGAGGCCGGGCAGCTGGCGGAGTCCGCCGAGGTCTTCGAAACTCGTCGTGAACGCTGTGAAGCCGCCCTCCTCGAGGAAGGAGCGAAGACCGAGTTCGATACGCGCGCCGTAGCGCAGCGACTCGTGGCGCGCACCGTCGGGCTGCAGCTCGGGCACCACGTCGTAGGACTCGAGGTAGACCGTGACCAGTGCGTCGACGTCGGCGTCGGCCGCGGCATCCACTCTTTCGACCAGTTCGTTGACGCCCCAGGTGTTGACGCTGACGCCGAAGCGGATCTCGGCCTCGGTCTTGTCGCCCTCGGTGACCGCGACATTGCGCATGTTGTCGCCGAAGCGGGCGAGCTTCATGCCCTGCGTGGCGACCCAGCCGGAGGCGGCGCGGGTCCAGGTGCCGACCTGCGCCGTGACGGCGGGGTTCGACGCGTGGCCGACGACGGTCTTGCGCGGCACGTTCATGCGGCTGGCGATGTAGCCGAACTCGCGGTCGCCGTGCGCGGCCTGGTTGAGGTTCATGAAGTCGAAGTCGATCTCGGCCCAGGGCAGCTCGATGTTGGCCTGGGTGTGCAGGTGCAGGAACGGCTTGCGCAGGGCGTCGAGGCCGTGGATCCACATCTTGGCCGGGCTGAAGGTGTGCATCCAGGCGATCACGCCGACCACGCTGTCGTCGGTGGTCGCGTCGAGCATGGCGCGACGGATGGCGTCCGAGCTCTTGAGCACGGGCTTCCAGACGACGGTGACCGGGATGTCGGAGCTGGCGTTCAGCAGGCGGACGACCTCTTGCGACTGCTCGGCGACTTGGCGCAGGGTGTCGTCGCCGTACAGGTCCTGGCTGCCGGTCAGGAACCAGACCTCGTTGGTCGCGAGGTCGGGGATGATCGAGGTGGTGCTCACTTGCTGGTTCCTTTCGTAGCGGTCGCGGTCGCCGCGGTCGCCGAGCTTGTCGAAGCGCTCTGCCCGTACACGTTCTGGTACCGGTCGAAGAGCGAGTCGATCGCGCTCTGGGCGATGGGGAGGGGTGCGCCGAGTTGCCTCGAGATGTGCACGGTCTTCGCGACATCCTCGGCCATGACGGCCGCCTTGACGGCGTCCTTCGCGTCCTTGCCGATCGTGAAGACGCCGTGGTTCTGCATGAGCACCGCGCGTGAGCGGTGGCCCGTGAGCGTCGCGACGACGCCGCGGCCGATCGAGTCGTCGCCGATGATCGCGAACGGTCCGACCGGGATCTCGCCGCCGAACTCGTCGGCCATCGCGGTGATGACGCACGGGATGGCCTCGCCGCGGGCCGCCCACGCGGTGGCGTAGGTGGAGTGCGTGTGCACGACCCCGCCGACCTCGGGCATGTTGCGGTAGACGTAGGCGTGCGCGGCGGTGTCGCTCGACGGGCTGCGCTCCCAGCCCGGGGTGTTCTCGATCACGTTGCCGTCGAGGTCGCAGAGGATCTGGTTCTCGGGGCCGAGCTCGTCGTAGCTCACGCCGCTCGGCTTGATCACGAACAGGTCGGCGCCCGGCACGCGGCCGGAGACGTTGCCGCCGGTCCAGACGACGAGGTCGTAGCGCACGAGCTCCTCGTGCAGGCGCGCGACGTCGTCGCGGGTGCGGGCGATCGCCACCTGGATTTCGGGCGAGAAGTCGGTCATGGGGTGGTTCCTTTCAACGCGAGCGTGTCCACAGCGACGCGCTCGACAGCGAGGCCGGCGTTGTACCGGTCGAGATAGGCGGCGAACCCGGCGACGTCGACGGGGTCGGGCTCGACCGTCTCGAAGCTCGCGCCCGAGAAGACGGTGTCGCGCAGATAGACGTCGAGGCTTCGCGGGGCGCCGGACGCGGCATCCGCCCCCACGTCCTCTCTGACGAAGGCGGCCAGCACGGCCATGCCCCACGCGCCGCCCTCGGACGCGGTCTCGGCGACGGACACGGGTGCGTCGAGGGCGCCGGAGAGGAAGCGCTGCGCGACACCGGCGGTGCGGAACATGCCCCCGTGCGCGAACATCCGGTCGAGCGCGACGCTCTCGCCGGCGAGCACGCGCATGCCGAGAGCGAGCGTGCCGAAGACGCCGTACAGCTGGGCGCGCATGAAGTTGCCGAGGGTGAGACGGCTGTCGGGCGTGCGCACGACGAGCGGGCGGCCCTCGACCAGTCCCGCGATCGGTTCACCGGCGAGGTGGTTGTAGGCGAGCAGTCCGCCCGCGTCGGCCTCGCCGTCGAGCGCCTCGCGGAACAGCACGTCGAAGACGGCGTCGTTGTCTACTGCGTTGCCGGATGCCGCGGCGAAACTGCCGAACATCCCGGCCCAGGCGGCGAGCTCGCTGGCGCCGTTGTTGCAGTGCACCATCGCGACGGTGTCGCCCGCGGGAGTGGTGACAAGGTCGAGCTCGTGGTGCGCGCTTGCGAGGGGCCGCTCGAGCACGACCATCGCGAAAATGCTGGTCCCGGCGCTCACGTTGCCGGTGCGCGGGGCGACCGAGTTCGTGGCGACCATGCCGGTCCCGGCGTCGCCCTCGGGCGGGGCGAACACGGCGCCGGGCTGCAGCGCGCCCGTCGGGTCGAGCAGGGCGGCACCCTCGGCCGTGAGCTCGCCCGCGGGCTGGCCGGCGACGAGCACCTCCGGCAGCAGTCCGATCAGATCCGCGTGGGCGTACTTCGCGACCAGGTCGGCGTCGTAGGTCGCGGTCGCCGAGTCGATCGGGAACATTCCGGACGCGTCGCCGACACCCAGCACGTTGCGACCGGTGAGGCGGCGGTGCACGTATCCGGCGAGAGTGGTCACGCTGGCGATGCGTGTCACGTGGGACTCGTTGTCGAGTACCGCCTGGTGCAGGTGCGCGATCGACCAGCGCAGCGGGATGTTCACGCCGAAAAGCTCGCTGAGCTCGGCCGACGCCGCGCCCGTCGTCGTGTTGCGCCAGGTGCGGAACGGCACGAGCTGCTCGCCGGCGGCGTCGAACGGGAGGTAGCCGTGCATCATCGCCGAGACGCCGATCGCGCCGAAGGTCGCGGGGCGCACGCCGTGGTCGCGCTCGACGGCCGCGACGAGGTCGGCGAACGCGGTCTGGATTCCGGTCCACACGTTCTCGAGCGAGTAGGTCCACACCCGGTCGACGAACTCGTTCTCCCACTCGTGCGCACCGACGGCGAGAACGCGCGACGGGTCGGCCCCGACGAGGCAGAGCTTGATGCGGGTCGACCCCAGCTCGATACCCAGGGACGTCTGCCCGCTCAGGATCTCGGCTCGCGCGGCGACGGGTAATTCGTCCGCCAGCGGATGGGCGACAGTGCTCACTTCTCAGACCTCGTTGTCAGATGGTTTCAGGGCCGCTCAGCTGAATATATTTCGCGGTAGGCCCTTGATGTGACCGTTCACATTCAATATCCGCAATGCTACATGCGAAACGGTCACATCTGTCAAGGGGCGAGGGTCACGACACGGTAACGCGGTGGTCGGGTGGTGTGTTCTCTGTCGCGCACACCCGAGCCGCGGCATCCGCCCCGTTCGTCATTCCGGCCAGATCGCGTCGACCGCCCCACCACCCGCGCAATCACGGGCTGCCCCACCCCGACCCGCGCATCCGGCCTGAATGATGAACACGCGTTCTCGCAACTCAGGCAGTTTCACCGTCCGCCGACACCGTCGCGCGCAAACACGGGGGCGCGGCCGTGACGATCGCGATCCTGCCTGAATTGCTAATACCCGGGGGCAGGATGGCGCGGCCGGGGCCGCGCGATCGCCTCGGGTCGAGCCGCTACTGCCGCGGCGGCGCCGTCGACGAGCGCACGATCAGCTCGGGCTGGATCTGCTCGCGGCTCTGGCCGACGCCGCCGCTGAGCTCCGAGAGCAGCAGCGCGACCGCGCGGCGTCCGATCTCGGCGAAGTTCTGGCGCACGGTCGTGAGCGGCGGAGAGAAGTGCGCCGACTCGGGGATGTCGTCGAAGCCGACCACGCTGATGTCGCCCGGTACGTCGAGCCCCGACTCGCGGCACGCGTGCATGAAGCCGAGCGCCATCTGGTCGTTGCCGGCGAACACCGCGGTGAAGTCACGGAAGCGCAGCAGCTCGAGCCCCGCGTAGTAGCCGAAGTGGGCACTCCAGTCGCCGAGGATCGGGGCGCGGGTGCGCAGCTCGGCGATGTTGATCTCCTGCAGGAAGCCCTGCATGCGGGCGTCGGCCTCGATCCAGTCCTGCGGGCCGGAGATATGGGTGATCTCCGTGTGGCCGAGATCGATGAGGTGCTTGGTGGCGATGCGCGCGCCGGTGATCTGGTCGACCGAGATGCTGTGGCCCAGATCACGACCGGTGGAGTCGAGTGTCACGTACGGCACGCTGATCGACAGGTCGACGAGCGCGTCGAACACGCGCACCTGCGGGGCGATGACGACGAGCGCCTCGACGCCCTGGCTGAGCAGGTAGTCCATGGCGGTCTTGATCGAGAGGTAGTCGCCCGACGACACGTTGGTGATGCTCAGCCGGTACCCCGCCTCGCGGGCAGCCTGCTCGATCGCGTTGACGCTCGTGGTCGGGCCGTAGTGCGCGGTCTGCGTCGACAGCACGCCGATCGTGCGGGTGCGGCTCGTGACCAGGGCGCGGGCCGCCTGGTTGGGCCGGTAGCCGACCTCGGCGATCACGTCGAGCACGCGTTGACGGGTGCTCTGCTTGATACTCGGGCTGTCGTTGAGCACGCGTGAGACGGTCTGGTACGAGACACCGGCGAGGGCCGCGACGTCGCGGATGTTCGGCGCGCGAACCTTGTCCGGCTCAGTGCTCAATCGTGGTACCCGACTTCGTAGGCGATGTGTACGGTCACATCCGTGTTAATTATGCACGTGTCGGCCTGTGACGTCTCAAAACGAAAGCCGGCGAAGCCTTAAACGAAAGACCGGCCGACCCCGAAGGGCCGGCCGGTCTCAACCGTTGTACTGCTGGTTACTCGTTGACGAGCGCGAGCAGGTCGGGGTTCTCGGCGTACGCCTCAGCGGCGTTGTCCTTGGTGACGATCACCGGGTCGAGGTACAGCGTGGGCACGTCGACGTTGCCGTTGTTGGTCTCGGTGGTGGTGTCGGGCTCGTCGCCGGCCTGCAGCGCCTGAGCCATCTCGATCGCCGTTGCGACGAGCGCGCGGGTGTCCTTGTAGATGGTGGAGTACTGCGCGCCCGACATGATCAGCGGGATCGAGGCGGCCTCGGAGTCCTGACCGGTCACGATGGGGGCTTCGGCCTGTCCGGCGTCGGACACCGAGGTGATGATGGCGCGGGCCAGCGTGTCGTTGGGCGAGAGGACGCCGTCAACGGTGGTCGACTGGTACGTGCCCTGCATCAGGGTGTCCATGCGACGCTGGGCGTTCTCGGGCTTCCAGCCGTCGGTCGCCGTCTGGGCGATGTCGGTCTGGCCGGAAACGACGACGAGGGTTCCGTCGTCGATCTTCGGCTGGAGAACGTCCATTGCACCCTCGAAGAAGACGGGGGCGTTGGCGTCGTCAGACGAGCCAGAGAAGAGCTCGATGTTGTAGGTCGTCTTGTCGGGGAAGCTCGCCGCGAGACCGTCGAGGAGAGCCTGGCCCTGGAGCTGGCCGACCTTGAAGTTGTCGAACGCGACGTAGTAGTCGACGGCGTCGGTGTTCTGGATCAGGCGGTCGTACGCGATGACGATGGCGCCGTTGTCACGGGCCTCCTGCACCTGGGTGCCGAGCTGGGCGCCGTCCTTGGCGCCGATGATGATGACCTTGGCACCGTTGGTGATCATGGTCGAGATCTGCTGCTGCTGGTCGGCAACCGCGTTGCTGGCGCCGGCGTACTGGACGTCGCCTTCGAAGCCGGCGTCTGCGAGGCCGTCCTCGAAGAGGCCGCCCGCGAGAACCCAGTTCTCGCTGGTCTTGTCGGGAAGGGCAACGCCGATCAGCGAGTCAGCAGCGAATCCGCTGCCCTCTTCGGTCGTGGCTTCGCCGCCACGTCCGTTGTCGCTCGAGCAGCCGGTCAGGCCGAGTGCGGCGACTGCCATAACGGCGGTCGTAGCAAGAAGGATCTTCTTCATTGGGATCTCTTTCTTTCTTTTCTGTGTGTGGTGCAGTGGGTGGAGCTGATTCTCCGGGGTGTCAATCAGTGGGCGAAATCTATTTGTTGAGGTCGGCCGGCACCGCGGTGTCGGGGGTGCCGCCGCCGGGCGTGACCTGTGCGGACGTGGCGTCGTCGGAGGACGAACCGCCCTTGTCCTTGCGGGTCATGAGGCCGATGATCGACGGGCGGCCCTGCGTCTTGTTGAAGACGTCGACGCCGACGGCGATGAGCAGCACGAGGCCCTTGATGATCTGGACGAGGTCGGACTGGATGCCCTTGAGCGCCAGACCGTTCGACAGGACGGCCATCACGAGACCACCGATGATCGAGCCGGCGACGGTACCGATACCGCCGGAGACCGCGGCACCACCGATGAAGACAGCGGCGATGGCGTCGAGTTCCCAGCCGGTTCCGTCGAACGGGCCGGAGGCCTGCGAGCGGGCGACGAAGATCATGCCTGCGAGTGCGGCGAGAACCGACATGTTCATCATCACGAAGAAGTTGACCCGCTTCGAGTTGACGCCCGACAGCTCGGCAGCGTGCTTGTTGCCGCCGACCGCGTAGATGTGGCGGCCGATGATCGTGTTGTTCGTGAGGAACGAGTAGGCGACGACGAGCACCACGAGGATGATGCCGGAGACCGGGAAGCTGGTCCCGACGCGGCCGGTCGCGAACAGGTAGGCCGCGACCATCACGACGCCGCCGAGGATGACGACACGGACGACCGAGAGCCAGAGCGGGTTGGATGTCGCGCCCATGACCTTGCGGGTGCGGCGCCCGCGCGCCTCGAGGCCGATCAGGATCAGCACGACGAGGACACCGAGCAGCATGGTGAGGTTGTTGAAGCCGAGGTTCGGGCCGACCTCGGGGAGGTAGCCCTTACCGATGGTCTGGAATCCCGCCTCGACCGGCACGGTGGCCGAGTCGCCGATGAACTGGTTGCCACCACGCCAGATGAGCATGCCAGCCAATGTCACGATGAACGCCGGGACCCCGATATAGGCGACCCAGAACCCCTGCCAGGCGCCGATCAGCGCTCCGACGACGAGGCCGAGGATGATGCCGGCCCACCAGGGGAAGTTCCAGTCCTTCATGGCGAGCGCCACGATGATGCCGGTGAACGCGGCGACCGAACCGACCGAGAGGTCGATGTGGCCGGCGATGATCACCATCACCATGCCGATCGCGAGGATCAGGATGTAGGAGTACTGCTGCACGATGTTGATGATGTTTCCGGGCTGCAGCGTCTTTCCTCCCGTCCAGATCTGGAAGAAGACGATGATCACGACGAGGGCGCCGAGAATACCGAACTGCTTGAGCGACCCACCGCCGCCGAACAGGTTCTTCAGGTCGCGGATGTCGAATCCGCCGCTTTTCTCAGTAACGGGTGCGCTCATTACGCGACTACTTTCTGTGAGGACGAGGTCATGCTGCGCATGAGGGTTTCGGGATCGGCCTGGGCGACCGGGAGTTCGTTGGTGATCTTGCCTTCGAAAATCGTGTAGATGCGGTCGGAGACGCCGAGCAGTTCGGGCAGCTCGGAGGAGATCATGATGATGCCCTTGCCCTGCGCCGCGAGGTCCCTGATGATCTGGTAGATCTCGGCCTTGGCGCCGACGTCGATGCCGCGGGTGGGCTCGTCGAGGATCAGCAGGTCGGGGTCGGTGAACATCCACTTCGCCAGCACGACCTTCTGCTGGTTTCCGCCGGACAGCTTGGTGACGCCCTCCTCGACCGTGGGGGTCTTGATGCGGAGGCTCTTGCGGTACTCCTCGGAGATCTGCGCCTCTTCGGTCTCGTTCACCACGGGGCCGCGCGAGATCTTGCCGAGCTTGGCCGAGACGATCGAACGCTTGATGGTGTCGAGGAGGTTGAGTCCCAGCGACTTGCGGTCTTCGCTCACGTAGGCGATGCCGTGGTCGATGGCCTCGGCGACGGTGCGGAGCTTGATCTCCTTGCCGTCCTTGAAGACCTGGCCGGAGATGAACTTGCCGTAGGAGCGTCCGAAGAGGCTCATCGCGAGTTCGGTGCGGCCGGCGCCCATGAGCCCGGCGAAACCGACGACCTCGCCGCGGCGCACCGTGAAGCTTGAGTTCTTCACCACGAGGCGCTCGGCGGTGAGCGGGTGCTGCACCGTCCAGTCGCGCACCTCGAAGAAGACCTCGCCGATCTCGGCGGTGTGCTCGGGGAATCGGTTGCCGAGCGTACGGCCGACCATGCCGCGGATGATGCGGTCTTCGTCGACACCGTCGGCCTTGACGTCGAGCGTCTCGATCGACTTGCCGTCACGGATGATCGTGATCTGGTCGGCGATCTGCTCGATCTCGTTCAGCTTGTGGGAGATCATGATCGACGAGATGCCCTTGCTCTTGAGGCCGAGGATCAGGTCGAGCAGGTGCTGCGAGTCGCTCTCGTTGAGCGCCGCGGTGGGCTCGTCGAGGATGAGCAGCTTCACGTTCTTGTTGAGCGCCTTGGCGATCTCGACGAGCTGCTGCTTGCCGACGCCAATGTTCTTGACCTGGGTGTCGGGGTCGTCCTCGAGTCCGACGCGGGCGAGCAGTTCGACCGCCCGGCGCTGCGCGTCGACCCAGTTGATGACGCCGCCGCGTCCGGGCTCGTTGCCCAGGAAGATGTTCTCGGTGATCGAGAGTTCGGGGATCAGCGCGAGTTCCTGGTGAATGATGACGATGCCGGCGGCTTCGCTCTGCTTGATGTCGCGGAAGCGAACGACGGCACCCTCGTAGACGATGTCGCCGTCGTAGGTACCGAAGGGGTAGACGCCCGAGAGCACCTTCATCAGCGTGGACTTGCCGGCTCCGTTCTCGCCGCAGATCGCGTGGATCTCGCTGGCTTTGACCGTGAGCGACACATTATCGAGGGCCTTCACACCCGGGAACTCCTTGGTGATGGACTGCATCTCCAGGATGGTGGGGTGACTATCGCGACCCGTCTCCACGTCTGACCTCCTCGTCTTTCAGAGCGACTCTCTTGAAGCTCCGAATTAGAAGCTAAACCTTACTCCCTTTGTCGTCAACTTATAAACACAACGTATTGGCAACGATCAGGCAACGGTCGTGTGGATCCCCGGTTGCTGCAGCACGAGCGAGGCTCCACCGAGGGCCTCAGCCCGCTCTCCCAGCGACGACATCACTAATTCCGTGGTCTCCACGATCATCGGCACCGCGTAGCGCACGAGCCCGTCGCGGATCGGGCTCAGCAGCACGTCGCCGAGATCGGTCAGCGGACCGCCCACGATGATGGTGTGGGGGTTGACAAGGTTGGCGATAGACGCGATCGACCGACCGACCGCGAAACCGGCCTCTTCGACCACTCGGATGGCGCGCTCGTCGCCATCGAGCACCAGACGCACGATGTCGCTGGTGCGCACGGGGCGGTCGAGAGTGCGCGACAGCAGCTCGATCATGATGGTCGTGGAGGCGACCGTCTCGAGGCAGCCGCGGTTGCCGCAGCGGCAGAGCAGCCCGTGTTCGTGGATCGGCGTGTGACCGATTTCCCCGGTCAGCCCGATGTTGCCGGAATACGGCGCCCCGTTGATGATGAGCCCGGCACCGATACCGGTGCCGACCTTGACGAAGACCACGGTCGGCGTCCCCGCGTGCGGCCCCCAGGTCGCCTCGGCCAGCGCGCCGAGGTTGGCGTCGTTCTCGAGGTAGACCGGCAGCTCGAAGCTCTCCTCGACCATCGCCACCGTGACGCCGACCCACTCGGGCAGGATCGCCCCCTTGACGACGGTGCCGGTGCGGCGGTCGATGGGACCGGGCACGCCGACACCCACGCCGAGCACCGAAGACCGTTTCACGCCGGCCTGGCCCAACGTGGAAGCGAGCAGGTTGGCCGCGATGTCGAGCGCCTCGGCCGCCGTGTAGCCGAGCGGGATCTCGACCGCCTTCTCGGCGATCACCCGGTAGTCGAGCGTGGCCACGACGATGCGCACGTGGCGGCGTCCGAAGTCGACGCCCACCGAGACCGCGCCGTCGTTCGACGACAGGCTCACCAGCTGGGCACGGCGTCCGGAGCTCGTGGTGGGGGTCGTCGAGACGAGTCCGCGGTCGACGAGGACCTTGACGATATTCGAGACAGTGGCGGCCGAAAGCCCGGTATTCCGGGCGATATCAGCCTGCGTCGTGGGTCCGGAGGAGACGAGGTTGGAGAGGATTCGCTGCTGGTTCGAGAGTCGCAAGGCACTCTGCGACCCAGGATTCCTTCGTTGGCGAACCGGCATGGAACCAAGAGTGCAGCATTATGTTCATGCCGTCAACAAATGAACGCAAAATGTGACACTGCCGCGGCGCCAGAGCGAGACGACGGCGGGATGGCGCAGCCGGGGCACCGGCAGGCGCCGGCTGCGCCATCCCGACCCTGTCTCGACCCCGGGTTACTCGGCGGCGTCGAGCGCTGTCAACAGGTCGGCGGTGAGGTCGGCGACGTCCTCGATGCCGACCGAGAGCCGCACCACGTTGGTCGGCACTTCGAGAGCGGTGCCGCGCACGGAGGCGTGCGTCATGTCGGAGGGGTAGCAGACGAGGGATTCCACTCCGCCGAGCGACTCCGCGAGCTGGAAGAGTTCCATCGACTCCGCGAACTTTCGCGCCACGCCCTCTCCCCCGGCGAACGACAGCGAGATCATGCCGCCGAACGCCTTCATCTGGCGTGCCGCGATCTCGTGGCCGGGGTGGGTGCTGAGTCCCGGGTAGTACACGGCGTCGAGGGCCGGGTGGCCGACGAGGGTCTCGGCGATCGACTGCGCGTTCGACGAGTGGCGGTCGAGGCGCACCGCGAGCGTCTTGATACCGCGGATGGTGAGCCAGGCGTCCATGGGGCTGGAGACCGCGCCGACGCCGAACTGCAGGAAGCCGACCTTCTCGGCGAGCTCTTCGCTGTTGACGATCACAGCGCCGCCGACCACGTCGGAGTGCCCGCCGATGTACTTGGTGGTGGAGTGCACGACCACGTCGGCGCCGAGCGAGATCGGCTGCTGCAGGTAGGGCGAGGCGAAGGTGTTGTCGACGACGACGGTGATGCCGAACTCGTGGCCCAGCTCGGCGAGCGCCGCGATGTCGTTGATCTTCAACAGCGGGTTGGTGGGAGTCTCCACCCAGAGCACCTTCGTGGTGCCGGGACGGATGGCGCTGCGCACGGCATCGAGGTCGGTGAGTTCGACGGTCGAGAGCGCCACGCCCCACGGCACGAAGACCCGGTCGACGAGGCGGTGGGTGCCGCCGTAGACGTCGTTTCCCATCAGGATGTGGTCGCCCGGGGCGAGGATCGCCCGCAGCAGGGTGTCTTCGGCCGCGAGGCCCGAGGCGAAGCTGAACGCGGCGGTGCCGCCCTCGAGCGAGGCGAGGAGCGCCTGCAGCGAGTCGCGCGTGGGGTTGCCGCCGCGCGCGTACTCGTAGCCGCCGCGGAACCCGCCGATGCCGTCCTGGACGAACGTCGAGGTCATGTATATCGGCGGCACCACTGCGCCCGTCGTCGGGTCGAAGTGCTGTCCCGCCGTGATGGCGCGAGTGCTGAAGCCGTGCTGGTCGTTGGACACTGGGTTCTTTTCTGTACTTAGGCGGTGAGGAAGGTGAGTAGGTCCTGGCGGGTGAGCACGCCGACGGGCTTGCCGTCGCTCACCACCAGGAGCGCGTCCGCCTTGGCGAGGGCGGTGCGGGCGGACGAGACCGGCTCGTGCACGCCGATGAGGCCGAGCGGAGCGCCGACGAACTTCGCGATCGAGTCGGTCATCTGCGCGCGGCCGCTGAACACGTCGTCGAGCAGGGCGCGCTCGTCGACGGCACCGGTGACCTCGCCCATCACGACGGGCGGTTCGGCGGTGAGCACCGGCAGCTGCGAGATGTCGTACTCGGCCATGATCTTGACCGCGTCGCGCACCGTGTCGCTCGGGTGCACGTGCACGAGGTCGGGCAGGTTGCCGGTTTTCTGGCTGATCACGTCGGCGACCGTCTTCTCGGCCGAGATCTGGGTGAAGCCGTACGACTGCATCCACTTCTCGTTGAAGATCTTGCCGAGGTAGCCGCGCCCGCCGTCGGGCAGCAGGATCACCACTACGGCCTCGGCCGGCAGGTCCTTCGCGGCCTTGAGCGCCGAGGCAACGGCGAGGCCGCTCGAGCCTCCGACCAGCAGGCCCTCCTCGCGTGCGAGGCGGCGCGTGTATTCGAAGGACTCGGCGTCGGATGACGCGATGATCTGGTCCACGACGGTGGGGTCGTACGCGGTCGGCCAGAAGTCTTCGCCGACTCCCTCGACGAGGTACGGGCGGCCGGTGCCGCCCGAGTACACCGATCCCTCGGGGTCCGCGCCGATGATGGTGACCGCGCCGCCCGACACCTCCTTGAGGTAGCGGCCGACACCGCTGATCGTGCCGCCCGTGCCGACGCCGGCGACGAAGTGCGTCACCTGGCCGTCGGTGTCGCGCCAGATCTCGGGGCCCGTGGTCTCGTAGTGGCTGAGCGGCCCGTTGGGGTTGGAGTACTGGTTCGGCTTGAACGCCCCCGGGATCTCACGGGCGAGGCGGTCGGAGACGCTGTAGTACGACTCGGGGCTCGACGGTTCGACGGCGGTCGGGGTCACGACGATCTCCGCGCCGTAGGCGGTGAGCACGTTGCGCTTGTCCTCCCCCACCTTGTCGGGCAGCACGAACACACAGCGATAGCCGCGCTGCTGGGCCACGAGGGCCAGGCCGATTCCGGTATTTCCGCTCGTCGGTTCGACGATCGTGCCGCCGGGTTTCAGCAGACCGTCGCGCTCGGCGGCGTCGATGATGCGCGTCGCGATGCGGTCTTTCGACGAACCACCCGGGTTGAGGTATTCGACCTTGGCGAGAACGGTCGCGGCGATGCCGGTCGTCACGCTGTTCAGGCGCACGAGCGGGGTGTTGCCCACGAGATCGAGCACCGTATTTGCAAACTTCATAGTGCGGTCAATCTACCAGCGGGCGATACCGGCCGGCCCGGGGGCCGCCCGAGGGGCTTTCCCAGCCTTTTCAGGGCATAATCATTGACGCAACAACCTTCCCTCTGCCGCCACCGAACGACAGGTACACAGCCATGGCCAGCAACAACCCCGCCAACCCCTCAGTCAAGGAGCAGCGCGAGGCAAAACGTGCCGCAAAGGTGGCGGTGCTGAAGAAGCAGCAGGCCAAGGAGAAGCGCAACCGTCGCATCGCGATCATCATCGGCAGCGTCGCGGCCGTCGCCGTCGTCGCCCTGATCATCTCGTTCGTGGTCGTCACCGCGAAGCCCGACGTCGACCCCGACGACATCGCGATCTCGGGCATCGAGACCTTCGACGATCTGCCTAACACCCATGTCACGACCGCGGTCGACTACGAGGCGACCTACGGCGCCACGCCGCCCGCCGGCGGCAACCACGCCGGTGCCTGGCTCAACTGCGGCGTCTACAGCGAAGAGCAGCAGAACGAGAACGCGGTGCACTCCCTCGAGCACGGCGCCGTCTGGGTCACCTACGACCCCGAGGCGCTGAGCGAGTCCGAGGTCCAGACCCTGCGCGACGCCATGCCGAGCACCTACACGATCCTCTCGCCGTACCCGGGCCTCCCCGCCCCCGTCGTCGCCTCCGGTTGGGGCGTGCAGGTGCAGCTCGACGGCGTCGACGACCCGCGCCTCGCCGACTTCATCACCAAGTACCGCCAGGCCGACACCGTCCCGGAGCCCGGCGCGGTCTGCACCGGCGCCATCGATGGACCCGGAAGAGTCTCCTAGCGGCGGCCGACGTCTGCGGCGCATCATCGCCGTGGTCGTCGCCTCCGTGCTCGTTATCGTCGCGGCGTTCGCCGCCGGCAGTCTTTCGGCTCCTGTCGTCAGTGCCCCCTCGACCACCAGCGTCGAGGCCGGATTCGCCCGCGACATGCAGACCCACCACGCGCAGGCCGTCGAGATGGCGCTCATCATCCGCGACAACACCGACGACGAAGAGATCCGCCTGCTCGCGTACGACATCGCCACGTCGCAGTCGCAGCAGAGCGGCCAGATGAACGGCTGGCTCGCCCTGTGGGACCTCCCGCAGACGGCGTCCGAACCGACGATGACATGGATGTCGCGGCCGCCGCTCACCGGCGGTGACGCCCACTCCGGCATGGGGATGACCGACGGCGAGACCGAGCACGAGCCCGGCGGCGTGATGCCCGGGATGGCGACCGAGGATCAGCTCGCAGAACTGCGGTCGCTCAGCGGCGTCGAGGCCGAGAAGCTCTTCCTGACCCTGATGATCGCGCACCACCGCGGCGGCGTCGAGATGGCCGATGCTGTGCTGGCCCGCAGCAAGGAACGCGTCGTGGTCAACCTAGCGACGGCGATGGCGAACGCGCAGACCGGCGAGATCGCCTACATGGAGGAACTGCTCGACTCCCGCCCGTAAGACCTAGGCGTTCTGGTCGAAGTACAGCTCCCAGTACTTGCCCTTCGCCGCAAGAAGTTCGGCGTGCGTGCCGCTCTCGGCGACCTCGCCCGCGACAACCACGAAGATGACGTCGGCGTCGACCACCGTCGACAGCCGGTGGGCGATCGCGATCGTCGTGCGTCCGCGCGACGCGGTGTCGAGGGCGTCCTGCACCACGCGCTCGGAGATCGAGTCGAGGGCGCTGGTCGCTTCATCCAGAATAAGAACTGCCGGGTCTTTCAACAGCACCCGGGCGATGGCGATGCGCTGCTTCTCACCGCCGCTCAGCCGGTAGCCACGCTCGCCCACGAGCGTGTCGTACCCGTCGGGGAACGACGAGATCGTCGAGTGGATGTTGGCCGCCGTCGCCGCGGCCACCAGTTCGTCGTCGGTCGCGTCCGGCTTCGCGTACCGCAGGTTGTCGGCGATCGACGCGTGGAACAGGTAGGTCTCCTGGCTCACGATGCCGATGTTCTGTACGAGCGACAGCTGCTTCAGGTCGCGCACGTCGTCGCCGGCGAACCGCACGGCGCCGCCCGACACGTCGTGCAGACGCGGGATCAGGTATGACACCGTCGTCTTGCCGGCACCCGACGGTCCGACGAAGGCGGCAAACTGGCCCGGCTCGATGCGGAAGGAGACTCCGCCGAGGGTGGCACGGCTGTCGGCCGAGGCGTCGGGGTAGCGGAACACGACGTCGTCGAACTCGACCAGCCCCAGCCCCTCGCGGTCGACGTCTTTCGCGTCGGCAGCGTCGGTGATCGCCGGGCGCAGGTCGAGGTACTCGAAGATGCGGGCGAACAGCGCCGACGAGGTCTGCAGGTCGAGGGCGACGCGCATCAGCCCGAGCAGCGGGAAGCTCAGCCGGGCCTGCACGGTGGTGAAGGCGACGATGGTGCCCGCGGTCACGGGCACGTCGCGGGTGATCAGCCAGGCGGCCGCCACGTAGACGACGGCCGGGATGACGGAGAGGAAGATGCCCACCATGGCGAAGAACCACTGGCCGCTCATCTGCTGGCGCACCTGCAGGCCGATCTGGTTCTGGTTCTCGCGGTCGTAGCGGTCGCTCTCGGCCTGCTGGCGGTTGAAGCTCTTCGCCAGCAGGATGCCCGAGACGCTCAGCGTCTCCTGCGTGATCGCCGTCATGTCGCTCAGCGACTCCTGCGTCTTGGTGGCGATGCGCGCCCGCACCTGGCCGACGCGGCGCTGCGCGAAGACGAGGATCGGCAACAGGACGACGGCGACGAGCGTGAGCTGCCAGCTCAACACGAGCATGCTGACGAGGGCCGCGAGCACCGTCACGGTGTTGCCGATCACGCTCGAGATCGTGTTGCTGAGCACTCCCGCGACCCCGCCGACGTCGTTCTGCAGCCGCGACTGGATGATGCCGGTCTTGGTACGGGTGAAGAACGCGAGTTCCATCGACTGCAGGTGGGTAAACAGCCGCACCCGCAGGGCGCCCATCACCTTGTTGCCGACGGTAGCGGTCAACCAGGTCTGCCAGACACCGAGGGCGGATGACGCGACCCAGATGAGAATCATGATGCCGACGATCTCGAGCAGAACGGGCATGTTCGGCCCGCCCTCGGGGAACAGCCCGAGGTCGAACGCCTGCTTGGTCAACAGCGGCGGCGCGACGCTGAGGGCCGCGCTCACCAGCACGAGCACGATCGTCACGATCAGGTCGCGCTTGTGCGGCGCGAACAGGGCGCCGATGCGGCCCAGCAGGTCGGGGATCTTCGGGGCCGCGGCGTTGACGGCCTTCTGCGCCGCGACGTCGCCGCCGCTCACCCGGTTTCCGTGACCGCCGCCGCGCATTCCACTCATTGCTTGAGCCTACGCGCGAAAGCGGGTCGAGCTTGTCGAAACCCAGACGGGGTTTCGACAAGCTCAATCCGCTGGAAACTACCCCTTCGTCGACCCCGCCAGCAGGCCGCGCACGAAGAAGCGCTGCAGCGCGAAGAACACGATGAGCGGCACGAGGATCGAGATGAACGCGCCGGCCGTGAGCAGGTTCCAGTCCTGGCCTCTGGCGCCGGTGATCTCGGCGAGCAGTTTGGTCATCGGGGCGACCGCGCCGTCGGCGAAGATCAGCGCGACGAGCAGGTCGTTCCACACCCAGAGGAACTGGAAGATGGCGAACGACGCGATCGCGGGCATGGTCAGCGGGAGGACGATCCGGAAGAAGATCTGACCTTGGCCCGCGCCATCCACTCTCGCTGCTTCGATCACTTCACGGGGAATCTCGGAAATGAAGTTGTGCAGCAGGAAGATCGCGAGCGGCAGGGCGAAGATCGTGTGGGCGATCCAGACCTGCGCGTAGGATCCGCCGGCGTTCAGGCCCGGGAAGATCTGCGTGCCGCCGATGGCGAACCCGCGCGAGAACAGGCTGAGCAGCGGCACGAGGGCCATCTGGATCGGCACGACCTGCAGCGCGAAGACGCCGATGAACAGCCAGTTCTTGCCGCGGAAGTCGATCCAGGCGAAGGCGTACGCGGCGAGGCTCGCGAAGACCAACGGGAAGATCGTCGCCGGGATGGTGATGGCGAGCGAGTTGATGAACGATCCGGCGAGATTGAGCGTGCTGTTTCCGGCTGCGAGAACGTCGGTGTAGTTGTCGAGCGTGAATCCGGGGTTCTGGAAGATCGTCCACCAGCCGGTGGTCGTGACGAGCCCTGCCGGACGGAACGACGAGATGAACAGGCCGAGGGTCGGCGTGGTCCAGAGCACGGCGATGATCAGCGACGCGATGGTCGCGCCGCGGCTGGTGAGCCGGCGCTTGGTGCGCTTGACCGGAGCTTCGACCTTCGCCTCGCCGGCCCTGAGCTGGCGGCGGGTTTCTGCGTCGACCGGCAGGTCGATCGGCTGGACGGCGCTCATCGGATCTCCCTCTGCTTCTTGATCTGTCTGGCGTTGTAGATGACGATCGGGAGCACCAGCAGGAACAGCACGACGGCGAACGCCGCCGACCTGCCCGACTCGAAGCTCTTGAACTGCGTGTACATCTCGTTGGCGATGACGCTGGTCTCGTTGGCGCCGGCGGTCATGGTGCGCACGATGTCGAAGACCTTGAGCGAGGCGATCGAGATCGTGGTGAGCACGACGACGAGCGAGGGTCGGATGCCGGGCACGGTGACGTTGACGAAGCGCTGCCAGGCGTTGGTGCCGTCGAGCTCCGCCGCCTCGATCTGCTCGGTCGGTACCCCCTTGATCGCCGCGGACAGCACGACCATGGCGAATCCGGTCTGGATCCAGATCAGCACCACGATGAGGAAGAACGTGTTCCACGGCGAGTTGGAGAGCCAGGAGACCGGCTCCCCGCCGAACCACACGACGAGCTGGTTGAGGAGTCCGATCTGGGGCTGGTCGGCCGGGCGGATCTCGTAGACGAAACGCCAGATGATGCTGGCGCCCACGAACGAGATGGCCATGGGCATGAAGACGAGCACTTTGAAGAACTTCTCGCCGCGGGACTTGTCGATGAACACCGCGTAGGCGAGACCGAAGGCGGTGGACAGCGTAGGCACGAAGAGCACCCAGACGATCGTGTTGATCACCGTACGCACGGCCGACGGCTGGGTGAACAACCAGATGAAGTTGTTGAAGCCGACGTAGGTTCCCCGGCCGCTGTAGAACGAGTCGAAGATCGTCTTGATCGACGGGTAGATCAGGCCGACGGCGAGGAGCAGGATCGCGGGGGCGAGGAACCCGACCAGCTGGAAGAGGTAGCCGCCGCCCTCCTTCGACCGGTAGTCGAGGATGAAGAAGACGCCGCCGATGACCGCGGCGACCGCGGCCGCCCACGCCACCGAACCGAGGGCGAGGAAGACGAGGAGGGGCGCGAGGATGCAGACGGCGAAACGGATGCCGGTATAGAGCTTTCCGGACCGGGGAGCGATCTCGATGAAGAAGAGGATGAGCGCGACCACGATGAGGAAGGCGATGATGACGAGCGGGATCTGCGCCAGCGGTGGGAGCTGCGCTATCCAGGCCAGGAAAGCGGACATTCGGGTCCTTTCGAGTACGGCGGTGGACTCGGAGACTGCACCGGTGCGGTGCTGCGGGGTGGGAATGGGGCCGGCCGACGAATCGGCCGGCCCCGGTGGTCACGCGGTGTTACTCAGACGGCCACGCGGCGTCGATCTGCGACAGGACCTCGTCGCTCGGCTTGCCGTTGATCCAGTCGACGATGCCCGTGAAGAACGCCGCCGATCCGACAGCGCCCGGCATGAGGTCGGAGGCGTCGAAACGGAAGGTCGTCTCGGGGTCCTGCAGGATCTTGATGGCCTCCTGCAGGATCGGGCTCTCGGCGCTCTCCGGGTCGAGTCCCGAGTTGGCGCTCAGCACGCCGCCGAGGGAGACGCGGCTGTTCGCCCATTCGGGGCTGGAGAGGTACTCGGTGACCTTGACGGTCTCCTCGTCGTTGGAGAACGCACCGACGATCTCACCGCCACCGACGACCGCGTTGCCGCCGGCCTCGATCGAGGGGGTCATGAAGGCCCAGATGTCGGCGTCCGGTCCGACCGTGGCGTTGCCGTTCTCGGGGTCCTGGATGAACCCGTCGTAGAACGACGCCTGGTGGTGCAGCGAGCACTCGCCGTTGCCGAGCACACGGGCGACGTCTTGGAACGTCGTCGTGTTGATCGACTCGACTCCGCCGTAGCCGGCGTTCACGTACTCCGGGTTGAGCAGGATCTCACCCACGGAGTCGAGAGCCGTCTGGATGGCCGGGTCGGTGAACGGGATGTCGTGGCTGACCCACTGGTCGTAGACCTCGGGACCGGCCTGGCGCAGGACGAGGTCTTCGACCCAGTCGGTGCCCGGCCAACCGGTAGCTGCCTCGGAGCCGAATCCGGCACACCACGGCGCTTTGCCCTTGGTCTCCGCCATCGTCTGCGTGAGAGTGAGCAGCTCGTCCCAGGTGGTGGGTTCGGTCCAGCCGTTCGCGGCGAACTCGGAGGGCGAGTACCAGACCCAGCCCTTGACGCTCGCCATGAGCGGAGCACCGTAGAGGGTGTCGCCCGTGGTGGCGTAGCCCGCCCAGTCTTCCGACCAGTACTCGGCGACGTTGTCGGCGACTTCCTGCGGAGCGGGCTGGATGTAATTACGGCTGGCGAGGTCGGACAGCAGGCCGGGCTGCGGGAAGATCGCGATGTCGGGCGCGCTGCCGCCCTGTGCGCGAATACCGATCTGCGCCTCGAACTCCTTGCTCGACTCGTACTTGATGTCGATGTCGTTCTCTTCTTCCCAGTCCGCCCAGGATTCTTCGAGCAGATCGGCCTCGGTGTCGGCGATGGTGCCGTAGACGGTCACGACTCCGTCGACGGTTCCGGCGTCGCCGGGACCTCCGCCGGAGGCTGAGCCGCCGTTGGTCTCGTCGACGGCGCATCCGGACAGTGCGAGACCGGCGATGGCGAAGACTGCCAGGGGGGCCGCGAGACGGCGATGCAGGATGGAACTCATATCTCTCCTCCTCATTGAGGGTTTCCGACTCGGCTGTGAGTCGACGATCGGGTTGCAAGGGCGTAGCGGCCCCCGTTCTGGGGAACCGCTTCGACATCAAGCTATGGCACTGCCGCAATCATTGCAAGCGCTTGGCACGTATCACTCACTTTTGCGGAATCGGTGGCGTGTAAGCGCTTGCACAACGGGGATGCGACCCCACGTCCGCGAGGGAGCGTGGCCACGGCCTGCGGCGGTTAACGAACAAGGGCACCGCTTCTCGAAAGAAGCGGTGCCCTTGTGGAGTCCCCTAGCGGGGACGGGACTACTTGAGCGTGACGGTGGCGCCAGCTTCTTCGAGCTGAGCCTTTGCCTTCTCGGCGGTCTCCTTGTTGACACCCTCGAGGACTGCGCCGGGGGCGCCGTCTACGACAGCCTTGGCCTCGCCGAGTCCGAGGCTCGTGAGCGCGCGGACCTCCTTGATGACCTGGATCTTCTTCTCGCCAGCCGACTCGAGGATGACGTCGAAGGAATCCTTCTCCTCGACCTCTTCGACGGCAGCAGCAGCGCCACCGGCAGCAGCAACTGCGACGGGAGCGGCGGCGGTGACCTCGAAGACCTCTTCGAACTTCTTGACGAACTCGCTGAGCTCAATGAGAGTCAGTTCCTTGAAGGCTTCGATGAGCTCTTCGCTTGACAGCTTTGCCATGATTTTCTCCTTGTGTGATTCTTAGTTCTACAAACCGCGGGTCAGGCTGTGCCTAGTTCGCGGACTCCTGCTTCTCACGCAGCGCCTCGACCGTGCGAACGGCCTTCGAGAGCGGAGCGTTGAAGAGATATGCCGCACCGAAGAGCGAAGCCTTGATTGCGCCGGCCATCTTGGCAAGCAGCACTTCACGGGATTCGAGGTCGGCGAGCTTCGCAACTTCTGCCGCGGTGAGCGAGTTACCGTCGAGGTAACCGCTCTTCACGACGAGCAGCGGGTTTGCCTTGGCAAAGTCGCGCAGAATCTTCGCAACGGCGACGGTGTCGCCGTGTACGAAAGCGATCGCGGACGGGCCGGTCAGTTCGTCGTCAAACGAAGTGATACCTGCCGCGTTGGCCGAGATCTTGGTCAGCGTGTTCTTTACCACGGCGTACGTTGCGTCTGCACTGAGTGACTTGCGCAGCGTCTTCAGCTGGGCAACAGTGAGACCGCGGTACTCGGTGAGCAGAACGGCGTTGGAGTTACGGAACTTGTCCGTAAGCTCGGCAACCGATGCTTCCTTGTTCGCCATGGCTCTCCTTAATTGATGATTGTCATTAGCGTCAGACCACGCGGAAAACTTGGGTATCTGTTAAAAACAGAAAGCCCCACGCAGTTGCGCGGAGCTTCGTCTCTTTCGAGAAGAACTTCGAACACCTGCGCTGGATTTATGGAATCGAACCCGTGAGGGCGCGAAACAACCTGCGGTCTTTGGCTTCCTACAGAGTAGCACACGGATTGGCCGGGATTTCGACAGGCTCAATCCGCCTCAGCGGGTTGAGCCTGTCGAAGCCAACGGCTCAGTCGCGCCAGCTGTGCTGCGGCTCGTAGCCCAGAACGCGACGCGCCTTCTCGATCGAGAGCAGGGTTTCGTTGGCGGCGACCTCGCGCGTGAGCTCGACGTCGGGGAACGCCGACGCCGCGAGCTCGGCGCTAGGGGTGCGCATCACCGTGTCCGCCGCCGCGATGATGAAGCGGTCGAAACCGGGGGCGGAGAGCTCGACGGCCCGGAGCACCGCCTGCGCGCCGTCGCGGGAGTCGATGTACCCGTAGGCGTTCCAGCGACGCAGACTGGCGTCATCCTGAAATGCTTCGAAGCCCGCGTAGTCGTTCTCGCTCATGACGTTGGAGAAGCGCAGCGCCGTGATGCTGAGCTGCGGGTCCCACCGCACGAGCTTCTGCGCGAGTTCCTCTTCGAGGTGCTTGACGACGGCGTACATCGACTCGGGGCGCGAGGGGTACTCCTCGTCGATGGGCAGGTAGGGCGGGTCGATGTCGAACGGGATACCGAGAAGGGTCTCGCTCGAGGCGTAGACGATGGTCTGGATTCCGGCGCGACGGGCGGCCTGGAACACGTTGAACGTCGCGTTCATGTTGTTGTGGAACGTGGCGGAGTCGGCCTGGATACCACCGGCCGGGATGGCGGCGAGGTGCACGATCGCGTCGGCGCCCTCGTGCCGGGAGTCGACGCCGAAGAACGCGTCGATCACCTGGCCGTAGTCGGTGAGGTCGACGCGGACGAATCCGTCGCCCCGCTCCCCCACCGCGTCGAGGTTGACGACGTCGTGGCCGGCCTCCGAGAGACCCGCGACGACCGCCGAACCGAGCTTGCCTGAACCGCCGGTGACGAGAATGCGCATGCGGCCAGTCTGTCAGGTGGATTTCGATAGGCTCAATCCGCTGTAAGGGGTAGCGCCACCGTGAATACCGTGCTCCCGGGCTCGCTCTGCACCGCGACCGTGCCGCCGTGCGCCTCCACGATCGCCGCGACTATCGCCAGGCCGAGGCCGGTGCTGCCGGCCGCGCGGGACCGCGAGCTGTCGCCCCGCGCGAAGCGCTCGAACGCCGACTCCCGCACCCGCTCGTCGATTCCCGGCCCGTTGTCGGAGATGCGAACCTCCGCGGTCGAACCGTTGAGAACGACGGATGCCACGACCCGCGTTCCCGCGGGGGTGTGCACCCGCGCGTTGGCGAGCAGGTTCGTCACCACCTGGTGCAGGCGGGCGGAATCCCCCGCGACCACCACTGCGGCGTCGGGCAGCTCGAGGATCCACTCGTGGTCGGGACCGGCCGCGTAGGCGTCGCTCACGGCATCGGTCATCAACTGGCTCAGGTCGACGGCGATGCTCTCGAGACTGCGCCCGTCGTCGAGCCGCGCGAGCAGCAGCAGGTCTTCGACGAGCGAGGTCATGCGGATCGACTCCGACTCCACGCGGCCGAGCGCGTGCACGACGTCGGCCGGCAGCTCGTGCCCGCCGCGGCGGGTGAGCTCGGCGTAGCCCCGGATCGACGCGAGCGGTGTGCGCAGCTCGTGGCTGGCGTCGGCGACGAAGGTGCGCACCTTCCTCTCGCTCGCCTCGCGGGCGGTGAGCGCGGACGAGATGTGCCCGAGCATGCGGTTGATCGCGGCGCCCACCTGCCCGACCTCGGTGCGCGGGTCGGCGTCCTCGTCGGGCACACGCACGGCCAGCGCGACCTCGCCGCGCTCGAGGGGCAGCTCGGAGACGTGGGCCGCGGTGGCGGCGACGCGCTCGAGAGGACGCAGGGCGACGCGCACGATCGCGGTACCGGCCGCGAAGGCCGCGATGAGCCCGGCCAGGGTGACGAGGGCGACGACGAGCAGCACCTGGTTCACGGTCGAGTGGACTTCGGCCAGCGACATCCCGATCAGAACGTCTTCGCCGGTGGCGGATTCCGTGAGCATAAACCGGTACTCGCCGAGGTCACCGCCGAGGTCGATGGTGACGGGGGTGTCGTAGACGGCGAGATCGGCGAGGTCGGCGTTCTGCTCGTCGGTGAGAGGGGTGACCTGCAGCTGGTCGCCGAGCACGTAGGCGGTGGCCTCGCCGTCGGTGACGGTGCCGGCGACGGTGCCGGGCGGCAGGCCGGCGAACGGGGCGATCGCGCCCGCGCCTCCTGGCGGCCGGCCGCCGCCCGGGCCCTCGGCGATGTTCTGGAAGCGGCTGCTGGCCGAGGTGACCTGGTCGTCGAGCTTGGTGACGAGGGAGTCGTTGAGGGTCAGCACACTCACGGTGCCGACGACGACGCTCACCGCGGCGAGCAGGGCGACGATGCCGAAGACGAGGCGCCGGCGCAGAGTCCAGCGCGGGCGCGGAAGGCGCATCAGTTCGCCGGCTTCAGCACGTAGCCGACGCCGCGCACCGTGTGGATCATCGGTTCGCCGAGCGAGTCGATCTTCTTGCGGAGGTAGGAGATGTAGAGCTCGACGACGCTGGACTTGCCGCCGAAGTCGTAGCTCCAGACCCGGTCGAGGATCTGGCTCTTGCTGAGCACGCGGCGCGGGTTGCGCATGAGGTAGCGCAACAGCTCGAACTCTGTCGCGGTGAGCTCGATCACGGTGTCGGCCCGGCGCACCTCGTAGGAGTCCTCGTCGAGGCTGAGGTCGCCGACGTTGAGGAACGAGTCGTCGCTCTCGCTGACGACGAGCGTCGAGCGCCGGATCAGGCCGCGCAGGCGGGCCACGAGCTCCTCGAGGCTGAACGGCTTGGTCACGTAGTCGTCGCCGCCGACGGTGAGCCCGACGATGCGGTCGTCGAGCGAGTCCTTCGCGGTGAGGAAGAGGATGGGGGTGTTGATGCCGTCGGATCGCAACCGGGTGAGCACCTGCAGGCCGTCGATGTCGGGGAGCATGATGTCGAGCACGATCACGTCGGGACGGAACTCCCGCGTGAGGGCCATCGCCGTGCGGCCGTCGGATGCGATCTTCACGTCCCACCCCTCGTAGCGCAGCGCCATCGAGAGCAGGTCGGTGAGCGAGTCCTCGTCGTCCACCACGACGACGCGGATGGGGGTGCCGTCGAGCCGGGTGAGGCGGGGCGGCTGCTGGGCCGTCGCGGTGTGGCGGGAGACGGGCTCTTCATTGGTCATGATTCCATTATTGGGAGTTTTCTATGCTTCCCCTGTGAGCGCTCAATCCCCGTCTGTCCGGCCGGGAGGAGGCACAATGGACTGGTGACTTCCGTGCAGCCGATGCTCTCCCTCTGGGACGAACCGGCGCCCGACCACCGCACCCGCGTGCTGGCGAATTCGACCGACCGTGTCGCCTGGCTGCGGGCCCGCAGTACGGGCGTGACGGCAACGGATGTCGCACGCCTCTCCAGCGTGAAGTCCTTGGCCTCGGTGGCCTTCGAGAAGATCAACGGCAGCTCGTTCGGCGGTAACGCCTACACCGACCACGGCAATACCCGGGAGCCGGAGATCGCGCGTTGGGTGAAGGCCAACCACGGCATCGACGCCAGCTCCGAGCTCTTCCACGCGCACGGCGAACGCGCGCACCTGGCCACCCCCGACGGCGTCGCGGTGATCGACGGCGCCGTCGTGCTCGCCGAGATCAAGACGACCTCGTCGCTGTGGAAGAGCATCCCGCGCTCGTACCTGCGTCAGATCTGGTGGCAGCAGTACGTACTGGGCGCCGACCGCACCCTGCTCGTCTGGGAGCAGCACCTCGACTTCGTGCCGGTGAACCCCGAGCCGACCTGCCGGTGGATCGAACGCGACGATAACGAGATCCACATGCTCATCGGGCTGGCCAACGAGCTGCTCGGCATGATGCGCCGCAGCGGACGCCGCTAGGGCGCGCTACCGCGCGAACCGCACCTCGTGGATCTCTTCGCCGAGGAACGGCTCGGTGTGCTCGGCCCCGTCGAGCGCGAAACCGTTGCGCTCGTAGAAGCGGTGCGCGCGCGGGCTGTCGCTCGCGACCCAGAGGAACGCGGGGCCGGGCTCGATGACCGCGTCGAACAGGCGCTGCCCGAGGCCCTGGCCGTGGAACTCGTCGCGGAGGTAGATGAAGTACAGCTCCCGCACGTCGGCCAGCTCGGCGTCGCGGCTCGGGCCGGCACCGGCGAAACCGACGATCTCGCCGTCGACGAGCACGGCCACCTGCGAGTACTCGGGACCGCGGTTGGCGTAGTGGGTCCACAGCTCGGCCATGCGCTTGGGCGACAGGTGGGTGAGCGCGGCCTCGCTCACCAGGCCGTCGTACGTCTCGTGCCAGCAGGCCGCTTGCACGCGGCCCAACTCCTCGGCGTCGACATCACGGACGGGGCGAACGACTACGTTGCTGCTCATGCTCCGACGGTAGACCTCCGCGGTGGAGCGCGCTATTGAGGCTGTGCTAACTCCTGAACGGCCCGCGCAGCACCGCCCACTGCAGCAGCATGATGGTCTTGCCGTCGACGATGCCGCCCGATTCGATCAGCTCGAGGGCGGCGTCGATGTCGAGCTCGACGAGGGTGATGTGCTCGCCCTCGTGCGCGAGTCCGCCGCCGTCGTGCTCGCGCGTCTCGGCGTCGTAGGGCGCTGCGTAGAAGTGCACGCGCTCGGTCACCGATCCCGGGCTCATGTAGGCGTCGAAGACGTGCGTGACCTCGCCGACCCGATGGCCCGTCTCCTCGACGGCCTCGCGGCGGATAGCGGTCTCGGGATCGTCGTCGTCGAGCAGCCCCGCGGCCGTCTCGAGCAGCACGCCGTCGGGGTGTCCGTTGATGTACGCGGGGTACCGGAACTGGCTGGTCAACAGCACGGTGCGACGAGCGACGTCGTAGAGGAGGATCGTCGCGCCGTTGCCGCGGTCGTAGGTTTCGCGGGATTGTGTCGTCCACGCGCCATCCGGACCCTGTATGTCGAAGGTGGTGGAATGCAGCCGGTACCAGTCGTCGCTGAGCAGGCGAATTTCCTTCACCCGGACGCGGGGATTGCTGCTCGGAGGTGTCTCGGCGGGCATCAGCGACGGCTCGTTTCCTGCAGAAGGAATCTCATAATCACGACGATACCCACGCATGCAGTGTTAGCACCAAGGTGACGTGTCCGTAACAACGCGGAATCATTCATCGGCTTCACTGGTGTGAAAGCACCACGGCGGGAAGGCCAGAACGATGACGACGATGCAAGCCATCCTGATGGAAGGCTCCGGCGGCCCTGAAGTTCTCACCTGCGGAACGGTCGAGATGCCCGTCACCGTGAACTCCGAGTTCCTCGTCAAGGTCGTGGCGGCGGGTGTGAACCCGATCGACGCGAAGACGCGGGCCGGTCGCGGAGTCACCCCGGCCATCGACTCCTACCCCGTCGTGATCGGCAACGACTTCAGCGGCGTCGTCGTCTCGACACCCTACGAGGGCCACCCGATCAAGGTCGGCGACGAGGTCTACGGCATGACCGGGTTCCCGCGCTACGGCGGAAGCTACGCCGAGTACGTGGCGGTCTCGAGCCTGAGTATCGCGCGCAAGCCGAAAGCGCTCTCGCACGTCGAAGCGGCCGGGGTGCCGCTCGCCGCCCTCACCGCCTGGGGCATGGTGGTCGAGGTCGCGAAGGCACACGAGGGACAGCGCATCCTGATCCACGCCGGCGCCGGCGGAGTCGGCCACTTCGCCGTGCAGTTCGCGCGCTTCTTCGGCGCCTACGTCATCGCCACCGGCTCGACCCGCAACCTCGGCTGGCTCAAGGAACTCGGCGCCAACGAGACCGTCGACTACACGAGCGAGAATTTCGACGAGGTCATCGACACCGTCGACGTCGTGATCGACCTGGTCGGCAACGTCTACGACGACACCGGGACGCGCTCGCTGAGCGTCGTGCGCCACGGCGGGCTCGTCATCAACGCCCCGACCGGCAGCTGGCCCACGTTCCTCGACGATGCCGCCGAAGCCGGCCTGCGCGCCACGAGCTACAAGGTCGCCCCCGACGGCACCAACCTCGCCGTCATCTCGCGGCTGCTCGAATCGGGCGACGTGCGGGTCTTCGTCGACCAGGTCTTCGAGATGGATGCCGCGGCCGACGCCCATCGCTCGCTCGAGACCGGGCACACGAGGGGCAAGATCGTGCTGAAGGTCAGCGACTACTAGGTCTGTGACGGGTCGGGATTGTCGGAACCCGGACTGCTATGGGTTTCGACGGGCTCAACCCGCCTAGAGCACGCGCTCGCGCACGTAGTCGTCTTCGAGGTTCTCGCCGACCAGGAAGTGCTTGACGCCGACCTGCACGAATCCGTTCTTGTCGTAGAAGCGGTTCGCCCGCGCGTTCTCCTGGTTCACCCCGAGCCACATCGCGGCGGCACCCCTGGCACGCGCGGCGTCGAGCGTCGCCTCCATGAGCGCGGCGGAAGCTCCCGTGCCGTGGGCCTCGGCGAGCAGGTAGAACTTGCTCAGCTCGATCGACGGCCGCACCGTGAGCGCGGCGGCGACGTCGGCGTCGCCCGTTTCCGCGTCCACCGACATCGTGTAGCCGACGGGAGCGCCGTCCGCCTCCACGATCAGGATGTCGCGGGCGGGGTCGGCCAGGTACCCGGCGAAGCTCGCCTCGCCGAGGTGCTGGGCGATGAACGCGGCGATCGCCTCGGGCGTCGTGTGCGGCGGGCAGGCCAGCGGGAAGGTCACCGCTGCCAGCTGCGCGAGGGCGGACGCGTCATCCGGCCCTGCCTGTCGAATTGAAACGACCATGTCGCGACCTTTCGGGGGTACAGAAAAGGGCCCGCCGAAGCGGACCCTTTTCAGTAACGGACTTTTTTAGAGAACGTTGATGTCGAGCGGGATGCCAGGACCGAAGGTCGTCGAAACGGTGCCCTTGGTGATGTAGCGGCCCTTGGAGCTCGACGGCTTGGAACGGACGATCTCGTCGAGAGCTGCCTTGATGTTCTCGGCGAGCTGCTCTTCGGTGAAGGATGCCTTGCCGGCGACGAAGTGCACGTTGGAGTGCTTGTCGACGCGGAACTCGATCTTTCCACCCTTGATCTCGGAGACAGCCTTGGCCGTGTCCATGGTGACGGTGCCGGTCTTCGGGTTCGGCATAAGACCACGCGGGCCCAGGACCTTTCCGAGGCGGCCGACCTGGCCCATGAGCTCGGGCGTCGACACGGCGGCGTCGAATCCGACGTAGCCAGCGGCGACCTTCTCGATGAGCTCGGCTCCACCGACCTCGTCGGCGCCGGCAGCGATTGCCGCCTCAGCCGCGGGGCCCGTTGCGAACACGATGACGCGGGCGGTCTTACCGGTTCCGTGAGGAAGGATGACCGTTCCGCGGACCATCTGGTCTGCCTTGCGGGGGTCGACACCGAGCTTGAGGGCGACCTCAACCGTGGAGTCGAACTTTGCGGAGCCCGTGGTGCGCGCGACCGAAACGGCCTCGCTCGGGGTGTAGAACTTGCCGTCTTCGATCTTCTCGGCGGCGGCGCGGTAAGCCTTGGATTTCGTAGCCATTATGCGTCCACCGTGATTCCCATAGAGCGAGCGGTGCCCGCGATGATCTTCTCTGCGCCTTCGATGTCGTTGGCGTTGAGGTCGGCCATCTTCTGCTCGGCGATGGCGCGAACCTGCTCGCGCGTGAGCTTGGCGACCTTGACGGTGTGCGGCGTGGACGAACCCTTGGCAACACCGGCAGCCTTCTTGATGAGCTCGGCGGCGGGCGGGGTCTTGAGGATGAACGTGAACGAACGGTCCTCGTAGACGGTGATCTCGACGGGGATGACGTTTCCACGCTGGGATTCGGTCGCAGCGTTGTACGCCTTGCAGAACTCCATGATGTTCACGCCGTGCTGGCCCAGTGCAGGGCCGATAGGCGGCGCGGGGTTCGCGGCGCCGGCCTGGATCTGAAGCTTAATCAGACCCGTGACCTTCTTTTTCGATGCCATTGTTTTTCCTTTTCTGTTCGAACTGCCCTCGCGGGCTGTTCTCCCGCAACTCCGGCCATTCCGGGATGCGGTGGTTCAGGTGCTCGCCGTACGTGTCGCCCGGAGGGCGGACCATATGACTAGAGCTTGGTGACCTGGTCGAAGCTGAGCTCGACCGGGGTCTCGCGCTCGAAGAGGGAGACGAGCACGGTGAGTTTGCCGCTCTCGGGCTTGATCTCGCTGATCGAACCGGGGAGGCCCGCGAACGAACCTTCCTTGATCGTGATGGTCTCGCCGATCTCGAAGTCGATCTCCGCGGGAATCGAGCGGGCGGTGTTCTTGCCCTTGCCCGGAGCCTGCTTCGACGGTGCTTCCACGATCTGGACGAGACCCTTGAGCATCTCGAACGCCTCGTTGAAGCGCAGCGGCGTCGGGTTGTGGGCGTTGCCCACGAAGCCGGTCACGCCGGGGGTGTGACGGACGACGCTCCACGAGTCCTCGTTGAGGTCCATACGCACGAGCACGTATCCGGGGATACGCACGCGGGTGACGAGCTTGCGCTGGCCGTTCTTGATCTCGACGACGTCTTCCATCGGGACCTCGACCTGGAAGATCGAGTCTTCGACGGTCATGGAGATCTTGCGGTTCTCGATGTTCTGCTTGACGCGCTTCTCGAAGCCGGCGTAGGAGTGGATGACGAACCACTTGCCGGGGAGCGACTTCAGCTCGGTGCGGAACTCCTCGTAGGGGTCGACCTCGACCGGGTCGCCGTTGTCGTCCAGCTCGGGGCCGTCGTAGGGGGGAACGTCGAGTTCTTCGTTCGCGGCCTCTTCGGCTTCGATGTCGGCCTCGTCCTCGGCGGCGGCCACGGAAGCGTCCGCCTCGTCGACGGAGTCGATCTCGAGGGCGTCGTCGACGATCGCGTCGGCTTCGGGGTCGATGGCTGCGTCGAGTGCCTCGAGGAGTCCGGCGAGGTCGCCCTCTTCGTCTTCGTCGCTCTCGACGTGCAGTGCTTCGTGCTCGGCGGCGTCTACGGAATTCTCGTCAGCAGCCAGCGAGTTGCCCTCCTGGGCTTCGTCGTCCTCAGAGGACTGCTCTGCAGCGGTCGCGAGGTCGATATCGTCGCGGTGATTCTCAGACACTGAATTCCATTCCATTCCTTGGTGTGAAACCGGAAGACCCGGCCACGGTGTGCTGCTTCTACGTGATGAGATCGCCATCGCCGAAGATGTAGTTGACGGCGAGTGAGAACACCCAGTCAAGACCTCCGACGAGAGCCATCATGATGACGACGAATACCAGCACGACGAGGGTGTAGCTCACGAGCTCTTTGCGAGTCGGAGTGACAACCTTCTTCAGTTCGTTGACAACCTGTCGGATAAACAGCGTGAAACGACCGAACGGGCTGCGCTTTACGGCGCTGTCCTTCCGGGCATTCGCAACGACGTCCTCGCTGGGCTCGTCGGCAATTTTTCTAGCCACTGTTACTACCTTCCGACAGTCGTCCAGTTGACACTGTGCCGTTGTGGTGCTCGGCACCCCGTACCGATATGTACGAGGACACCTGCAGGGCGGACAGGACTTGAACCTGCAACCTGCGGTTTTGGAGACCGCTGCTCTACCAATTGAGCCACCGCCCTTTGCGTGCCCTGTCTCAGGCACACGTCTTTCACCACACAAAACTCACAGGCTGGAATGCCAGAAGATGGCGCGCAAAAGCTTGGCAGAATTACTACCTCGACCAGTGTAAGGCATTTCGCCGAAAGACACATCTTCCGACCACCGGCCGCGGGCATCCTCGGGAGAATGCCTCCCGCCTAGACTAGCCGGGTGGCCACATTTCCTCGAATCTCCCGGCGCATCGGCGCCATTGCCGAATCCGCAACCCTGAAGGTCGACGCGAAAGCGAAGGCGCTGCAGGCCGAGGGCCGCAAGGTCATCAGCTACGCGGCCGGCGAGCCCGATTTCGCCACCCCGTCGTTCATCGTGGATGCGGCATCCGCCGCCGTTCTCGACCCCAAGAACTACCGCTACACGCCGGCCGTCGGCCTGCCCGAACTGCGCGAGGCGATCGCGGCGAAGACGCTGCGCGACAGCGGCCTCGAGGTCAGCGCGGCGCAGGTCGTCGTGACCAACGGCGGCAAGCAGGCCGTGTACCAGGCGTTCGCGACGCTGCTCGACCCGGGCGACGAGGTGCTGCTGCCCGCCCCGTATTGGACCACCTACCCCGAGGCGATCAAGCTCGCCGGCGGCGTTCCCGTCGAGGTGTTCGCGGGCAGCGACCAGGGTTACCTGGTGACCGTCGAGCAGCTCGAGGCCGCCCGCACCCCGCAGACCAAGGTGCTGCTCTTCGTCTCGCCGTCGAACCCGACTGGAGCCGTGTACACCCCGGCCGAAACCGCCGCCATTGGCGAGTGGGCGCTGGCCAATGGCATCTGGGTGGTTACGGACGAGATCTACCAGAACCTCACCTACTCGTCGTCGCCTTCCGAGGCGCCCCGGGCGATCTCGATCGTCGAGGCCGTGCCCGCCCTCGCCGACACGACGATCCTCGTCAACGGTGTGGCGAAGACCTATGCGATGACCGGATGGCGGGTGGGCTGGATGGTCGGCCCCCTGGATGCCATGAAGGCCGCCGGCAACCTCCAGTCGCACCTGTCGTCGAACGTGTCGAACATCTCGCAGCGTGCCGCGCTGGCCGCGCTCACCGGCCCGCAGGACGAGGTCGAGACGATGCGCCAAGCGTTCGACCGCCGTCGCCGCCTCATCGTCTCCGAGCTGAACAAGATCGACGGCGTCATCTGCCCGACGCCCGAGGGCGCGTTCTACGTCTACCCCGACGTCACCGGCCTGTTGAACCGGTCGTGGGGCGGGGTCACCCCGACCACGTCGCTCGAACTCGCGGACCTCATCCTCGACCAGGCCGAGGTCGCCGTGGTTCCCGGCGAGGCGTTCGGGCCCTCTGGCTACCTGCGCCTGTCGTATGCGCTCGGCGACGAGCCGCTGCTCGAGGGCGTGAAGCGGCTGCAGCGACTGTTCGCGTAGGGTGGCGGCGGCCCTGCGCCGCTTTCGCCCGCTCGCGCTTGCCTTCGCTCGCTCGCCCGCTTTCGCCCGCTTGCGCCCGCTTTCGCCCGCTTGCGCCCGCTTTCGCCCGCTCGTGCCCACTTTCGCCCGCTCGCGCCCGCTTGCGCCCGCTTTCGCCCGCTCGTGCTTCGAGAGTGGCGGCAAAATGCCCTGCCGGGACGTGCGGAAGAGCATTTTGCCGCCGATGACGCCGCCAGTGGATAACTTGCGCGGCCCGTAGGCCGTCGATGCGACACTCGGCCGCATGCAGCCACGTGTCCCGTTACCTGAACCGCTCGGATCTGGCCCGTTCTCCGTCGCCGATGCGCTGAGGCGGGGCGTCGGTCCCGGCAGACTTCGAGGCAGCGATCTTCAGCGCCCCTTCCACGGCGTGCGGGACCCGGGCGTGAACACCGACATCCTGTCGCGCTGCCGCGCCTACCGACACGTAATGAACCCGCGAGCGTTCTTCTGCTCGGTGACCGCCGCGGTCGTCTTGCACGTACCTCTGCCCGCCCGGTTGCAACATTCGCCAGAGCTCCACGTGGCCGTGCCCACTCCGACTCGCGCCCCCGAGGGCAGGGGTATCCACGGGCACAGTGTGACTCTGATCGGGAGCGACGTCGAAGAATGGAGCGGCCTACCCGTCAGTTCGCCCGAACGCCTCTGGTGCGAGCTTTCGTCGGTTCTGACACTCACGCAAATCGTCGCCGCTGGCGACTATCTCGTGTCGCGCAATCTCCCGTTCACCACCATCGAACGATTGGCCGAGGCGTCTGCGCGGTTCCCGGGGCGGGCAGGGTCACGGCTCCGGGCCGAGAGCCTGCCGCTGCTCGACACCGGGTCGGAGTCCCCCATGGAATCCGAGCTTCGCGTGATCGTGATCATGGCGAATATCCCCGGATTCGTGGCGAACCTGTGGATCACCGTGCCTGGAGCGCGGTACCGCGGAGATCTGGTGTTTCCCCACAAGAAAGTCATCGTGGAGTATCAGAGCGAGTACCACTTCGATCCGGTGCAACGCCGCCGGGACATGACTCGCATCGACCGTCTGCAAGCTGCAGGCTGGCACGTGATGCAAGTGAATCTCGACGACCTCAACCACCCCGAAGAACTGGTTGCGCGCATCAGGAGGGTTCTCGACTCGCGCCCCACGGTGTGATCGGCGGCAAAATGCTGTTCCGGGCTGTGTGGGAGAGCATTTTGCCGCCGTTGTGGGGGTGGGGCCGGGGCGCGGCTGGGGGAGGGTGTCAGAGCAGCTTGCGCTCCAGCGCCCACGCGGTCAGCTCGTACCGTGACGAGAGCTGCAGCTTGCGCAGCACCGCCGAGACGTGTGTTTCGACCGTCTTGATCGAGATGAAGAGGTCCGTCGCCACCTCCTTGTACGCGTAGCCGCGTGCGATGAGCCGCATGACCTCGCGCTCGCGGGCGCTCAGCCGATCGAGCTCGTCGTCGGACGCCGCCTGCTCCCCCGCCACGGCACCGAACGCGTCGAGCACGAAGCCGGCGAGGCGCGGCGAGAACACGGCGTCTCCCCCGGCGACGGCGGCGACCGCGCGGGAGACCTCGGCCCCCGACGACCCCTTCGTGATGTAACCCCGGGCACCCGCGCGGATCACTCCGACGACGTCCTCCGCCGAGTCCGAGACCGACAGCGCCAAGAAGCGAACGCCGTCGAGCAGCGTGGCCGAGCGGCGCAGCACCTCGGCGCCTCCCCCGCCTGCTCCCCCGGGAAGGTGCACGTCGAGCAGCACGACCTCCGGCCGCAGAGACGCAATCAGCTCGACGGCCTCGTCCACGGTCGCGGCCTCTCCGAGCACGGTCACCGACGCGTCGAGGTCGGCCCGCAACCCGGAGCGGAAGATCGAATGGTCGTCGACGATGAGCACGGTAGTCATGCGAAATCTCCTGAATTTCCGAAGGGTGCGGGGCCGCGGCGGTAGTTAGGTCCTGAATTTCCGAAGGAGGCTGGAAGGACGCGGGCGTTGATAAGTCCTGAATTTCCGAACGTCGGCGATGTGGGGGCGGGGCACGGGCCGCGAAGGGGCGAGGGGCGGATGCCGCGGGCAGCTGTACCGGACACGTCAGACCTCCAGGTGCAGATGCACCTCGGTACCGGAGCCGAGGGATCCGGGACGGACGGTGGCCGAACCGCCGGCCCGCGACATCCGGCCGATGATGGATTCGCGGATACCCAGACGGTCGCTGGGCAGCGCGGAGAGGTCCACGCCCGCGCCGCGGTCGCGCACGAAGACGTCGATCGCAGCCGGGGAGGTCTCGAGGTAGACGGAGACGTCGCCTCCCGCGTGGCGTGCCGCGTTCAGCATCGCCTCGCGCGCGGCGGCGACGAGGGCGGCGCTCGAGTGCTCGACCGGGGCTCCGGCCGTGACGACGTCGATGCGAACGGGGTAGTCGAGCTCGATCGCGGCGGCCACGTCGCGCAGCTCGGTCGCGAGGTCCGCCACGACCGGGGTGTCTCCGACGAAGAGCCAGTCGCGCAGTTCGCGCTCCTGCGCGCGGGCGATGCGGGCGACCTCGCTCGACGCGCCCGCCCGGTTCTGGATGAGCGCCAGAGTCTGCAGCACCGAGTCGTGCAGGTGCGCGGCGATCTCGGCGCGCTGCTCCTCGCGCACCTGGGCGGTTCGCGAGGCCTGCAGGTCGCTCCACAGGGTGACGACCCGCGGCGCGACGATCACCGCCACCCCGAGCACCACCATCACAACGCCGAGCACCGCGTTGAACGCGTTCGGCCGGCTGAGCAGCGCCGCCGCGCCGAGCGCCACGAGCAACGCGACGGCGACGAGACGCACGATCACGCCGTGCGTCGCCGAGCGGTCGGGGTCGTGGAGGTCGAACGTGAGGCTCCACACCACGGCGAGGCCGCTGGCGAGCGTGACGACGGCGAGCGCCGACGTCGACTCGCGCCCCGACCCGAGGAAGACGATCGCCGCCACGGCCGCGATCGCGAGCAGCAGCAGCGCGGCGGGGGCGCTGCGGCGGACGCCGGACGCGTCATCCGTCTCGTCGTCGGCTTCTTGCTGTTCGAGCGGAACGAACGCCCACAGCCAGAGGTAGAGCAGCACGCCGCCTCCGCCGCAGAGACCGAGGACGACGGCGAGCAGGCGCGTGCGGCCGACCGTCCAGCCGAGGTGGTCGGCGAGGGCGAGGCACACTCCGCCGAGCACGACGCGGCGCGGGCGCGCGAGCGGGGGCCGGGTCGGTTGCGTGATCACCCTTGAATACAAGCACGAGAGCGATACCCGTGGATGCCCCGGGCCGGGTTATCAGGGTCGGTTCAGGGGGATACCCCATGGCCGGGCCGTCGGCGCGGGCGGCACCATTGAGCCATGCCCAAGAAAACACCACCCACCGACTCTCCCGGGTCGGACGATCTGCCCGAGGCGACGCCCGACGGTGCGACCGGCTCGACCGGCTTCGACTCGAGTGTGAGCGGCTCCGACTCGAGCGTGACCGGCGACGTCGCCGGCCCGGCCGACGACTCGGCGTCCGACTCGACCGAGTCCGCCGCCGACAGCGCGGCGTTCCCCGCCGCCACGCCGCCCGCCGACAGCACGCTCCTCTCCGACAACACGACGTCGACCGGTAGCACCGACACCCCCGCCGACGCCACCCCGCCTCCCCCGGAGCAGCCCGCGGGCGGCGCGACAGGTCCGCAAGACCCCGACCCCGCCCCGCTCGCCGGCAACCGCTTCTTCGCCTGGATGCGCTCCCTCGGCCTCGGCCGCGAGCCCGGCTGGGTGGGCGGCGTCTGCGCCGGCATCGCCGTGCGTCTCGGCGTCGACCCGCTCATCGTGCGCGGCGTCTTCGTCGTGGTCGCCGTGCTCGGCGGCCCGGCGTTCCTGCTCTACGCCGCCGCCTGGCTCCTGCTGCCCGACCGCGGCGACAAGATCCACCTCGAGGAGGTCTTCAAGGGCCGGCTCGAGTCGCCCGTCGCGGGTATCGGCGCGCTCGTGTTGCTCAGCATGCTGCCGATCACCCAGGGCTTCTGGTTCGCAGGCAACGCCTTCTGGGGCGAGCCGTACTGGGGCGAGTCCGCGGGCCGCGCCCTGTGGACCGTCGTCGTGCTCGGCCTCATCGTGTGGTTCGTCGTCTGGGTCGCCCGACGCTCGGGACGCCCCGCACCGGTTGCCAGGCCTGCGGCGGCGTCGGCCGCGGCATCCGCCCCCACGACGGCATTCGCGGCAACGGCCGCACCGGCGACCGCCGCACCGACGGTACCGACCGCGCCCGGCGCACCCTCGGCCCGGCCGGCCGCCCCCGCGGCCACCGCCTCGGCCGAGGAATTCGCGGCCTGGAAGGCGCAGCAGACGCAGTGGAAGGCCGAGAACCTCGCCTTCCGCACGCAGCAGTCGAACGAACAGCGGGCCGCGAGTCTCGCCGCGCAGGAGCAGTACCGCGTGGAGCGGGCCGCCCGGCGCGAGGTGGAGCGTGCCCGGCACGCCCGCACCCGGTCGAACCCGCTCTACTCCTTCGTCGCGATCGGCCTCTCGCTGGTCGTCGGCGGTGTGGTCGCCGTGACGCTCGGCGACGGCGTGATCGAACCGGCCGGCATCCTCGCCGGACTCGGCGCGACGCTCGGCGTTCTCGCCGTCGCGATCATCGTCAACGGCGCCCGCGGCAAGCGGCCCGGCGGTGCGCAGGGCGTGGCGGCGATCGTGCTGATCCCGTTGATCGTCGGAGCGCTGCTGCCGCACAGCCCGCGCATCAGCTACACGGAGGATGCCACCTACGCGCCCTCCGCCGCCGAGCTGTACTCCGCCGACCAGTACTTCACCGGCGTCGGCGACACCGTGCTCGACCTGCGCGGCCTCTACTCCGAGCAGATCGACGTGCAAGACGGCAACTCCCCGTTCAGCAATATCTCGCTCGTCTCTGGCATCGGCGACGTGACCGTGATCGTGCCGGAAGGCTCGTACCTCGGCTACAGCATCAACCTCGGCGACGGCAGCATCGACGGCGAGGCACCCGACCGCTGGCGCAGCGACAACGGCCAGTTCGGCCCGATGCCCACCGAGGACAACACGACCCGTCAGGTGTACCTGAACATCGCGATGGCGACGGGAGACATCGACTTCGAGTTCTCCCCCGCCGTCGTCACCGACACCGAAGGAGCAAGCGAATGACCGAGAACGAGACACAGCCAGTCGAGATCCCGGATGCCGCCGCCGACGCCCAGCAGCCCCTCAAGCCGCGCATCGGCACCATCGTCTGGGGCAGCATCCTGCTCGTCGTGGCGGCGATCGCGATCTTCGCCGCGCAGGTCGACCTCGGCGAGCTGACCCCCACCGTCATCGTGTGGAGCGTCGTCGGCTTCGGCGCGGTGCTCGTGATCGTCGGGCTGGTCGCGGGGATCGTGCGGGCGGCGACGAAGGAGCGGTAGACGGCGGGTCGAGCCTGTCGCAACCGCTCGCGACGAGAGTTTCGACAGGCTCGACCCGCTTCCAGGGTCAACCGGTCGGTGGACCCCGCAGCCCACCGGTGCACCGCTGGTGGGCTGCTCGCGTGAGGGCCACTGTTGGAACATGACCAATCCCGATGCCGCCATCAGCGTGCGCGACCTGCGCAAGTCCTACGGAAAGTTCACCGCCCTCGACGGTGTGAGCTTCGACATCCACCCGGGCGAGACGTTCGCCCTCCTCGGTCCGAACGGCGCCGGCAAGAGCACGGCGATCGAGATCCTCGAGGGCTACCGCGACCGCACGTCGGGCGAGGCCCGCGTGCTCGGCGTCGACCCGGGCGCCGGCGGACTCGACTGGAAGGCGCGGCTCGGCATCGTGCTGCAGTCCACCGGCGAGAGCGGCAACGCGACGGTGCGCGAGCAGCTCGCGCACTTCGCCGGCTTCTACCCGAACCCCCGGGACGTCGACGAGGTGATCGCCGCCGTCGGGCTCGAAGAGAAGCAGAAGACGCTGATCCGCAAGCTGTCGGGCGGCCAGCGCCGTCGCGTCGACGTGGCCCTCGGCATCATCGGCAACCCCGCGCTGCTCTTCCTCGACGAACCGACGACGGGCTTCGACCCGGAATCGCGCCGTCAGTTCTGGCAGCTCATCCGCGGCCTCAAGACCGACGGCACCACGATCCTGCTCACCACCCACTATCTCGACGAGGCCGCGACGCTCGGCGACCGGGCGGGCATCATCGCCGGCGGCCGGCTGATCGACATCGGCGAGATCGACGAGATCGGCGGCACCGAAGCACGCGTGCCGGTCGTGCGGTGGGTCGCCGACGGGGTGGCGCGCGAGCAGCGGACCACGACCCCCGCGACGCTCGTGGCCGAGCTCGTCGCCGCGAACGGCGGCGCCGAGGTGCCCGGGCTCGAGGTGGTGCGGCCGAGCCTGGAGGACATCTACCTGGAGCTGGTGGCGCGGCATGAGACAGCGTTCCCTGAGCATGTCGAAGAGCCACCATCCGGCAAGAACGCTTCGACAGGCTCAGCGACCGGGGTTTCGACAGGCCCAACCCGCGAAGTTTCGACAGGCTCAGCGACCGAGAAGGAGATCGCACGATGACCACCACCACGACCATCCCCCGCCTCCCCGCCGGCCGCGGCCTGCGTCTCGGCCTCAGCCGCATCGGCAACGAGGTGCGCACCTACTTCCGCCAGGGCGACTCCGTCTTCTTCACCTTCCTGTTTCCCGTGGTGATGCTCACGATCTTCTCCACCGCTTTCAGCAATCAGACCTTCGGTGAGGATGCCGCCGGGGGCGGAGTCTCCGCGGCCGCGTACTACCTCCCGGGCATGCTCGCGGCGGGTCTGCTGTTGAGCGGGCTGCAGAACCTGGCGATCGACATCGCGATCGAACGCAGCGACGGCACCCTGAAGCGCCTCGCCGGCACCCCGCTGCCCGTCGTCAGCTACTTCATCGGCAAGATCGGGCAGGTGCTCGTCACCGGCGCGGCCCAGGCGGCCCTGCTGCTGATCGTCGCGGGCGTCGTGTTCGGTGTGGAGCTCCCCACCGATCCCGCGGCCTGGGCCACGTTCCTCTGGGTGTTCGTACTCGGGGTGACGACATCCGCCGTTCTGGGCATTGCTCTTTCCCCGCTGCCGCGCAGCGGCAAGAGCGCGAGTGCCGTGGTGATACCGATCACGCTCGTGCTGCAGTTCATCTCGGGCGTCTACCTGCCGTTCAGCCAGCTGCCCGAGTGGCTGCAGAACGTCGCCAACGCCTTCCCGCTCAAGTGGCTCGCGCAGGGAATGCGGTCGGTGTTCCTGCCCGAGAACTTCGAGTCGCTCGAACCCGGCGGCACGTGGAACCTCGTCGGGGTGGCCATCGCGACGATCGCCTGGCTGGTGGCCGGGATCGTGTTCTGTCGGCTGACCTTCCGGTGGATCCGCAAGGATAGCTGAATGGGCAACTCTCGCTGGTGGGACTTCGCGGTCGTCGCGGGCGCGGTGATCCTCACCCTGCTGTTGCTCGTCAACGGCGCCGAGGGGTGGGAGCTGGTCTCCGCGATCGCCGTCATCGTCGCGATCGTGCTGGTCTGGTACCTGCTCGGACGCCACAGCGAACAGGGATCACCCCGGGCGATCGCAGTCGTCGTCGCGGTCATCGTGCTCTCGGGCATCGGCACCGCGATCAGCCCGGGCATGGCCACCGTGCAGGCGATCGCGTTCCCCCTGGTTTGGATCCTGTCGCGCACGACCCGCGACGCCGTCTTCGCCAACGTGCTGCTCGCCGTCTCGGTCGGCGCCGGCTACGTGCTGCGGCTGGGGCCCACCATGGACGTGCTGGCCGAGGCGGCCGTGATCGAGACGATCTCGCTCGCCGGCAGTTTCGCGATCGGCTTCTGGATCACCCGCATCTCGGAGGAGAGCGACGAACGCGCCCGGCTGATCGACGAGCTACGGCAGACGCAGGCGCAGCTCGAGCTGGTGAGCCGGGATGCCGGTGCGATGGGTGAACGCGAGAGGCTGGCCCGCGAGATCCACGACACGATCGCGCAAGACCTCACCGGCCTCGTGCTGCTCGCGCAGCGCACCCGCCGGGAACTCGTCGGCGGCAGCGCGACCGTCGGCGAGACCGTCGACCTGCTCGAGGACAGCGCCCGCAGCGCTCTCGCCGAGACCCGCTCCCTCGTCGCGACGACCGCTCCGGTCGGGCTCAGCGGCGACGGGATCGTGGCGGCGCTCGAGCGTCTCGCCACGAGGTTCACCCGGGAGACCGGGATCGCGGTCGCCGTCACCGGCGCGGTGCCGAAGCTCACGCGGGAAACCGAAGTGGTGCTTCTGCGCTGCGCCCAGGAAGGACTCGCCAACGTGCGCAAACACTCGGGGGCCGTGACCTGCGGCCTCGACCTCTTCGTGCGCGACGGCATGGTCGGCATCGCCGTCAGCGACAGCGGGGACGGGTTCGACCCGCTCGCCGTGCGCGAGGGCTTCGGGCTGAGCGGCATGCGCGACCGCCTCGCGCTCGTCGGCGGGGACCTGCGCATCGACTCGCGCCCGGGCGACGGCACCGAGGTCACGGCGACCCTGCCCCTCGTGGCGGTGCCCGCGTGATCCGCGTGCTCGTGGCCGACGACCACCCCATCGTGCGCTCCGGCATCGTCGCGCTGCTCGGCGCGGCCGACGACATCGAGGTCGTCGGCGAGGCCGCGGACGGGCAGGAAGCCGTCGACCTGGCCCTCTCCCTCGACCCCGACCTCGTCCTGATGGACCTGAGGATGCCGCGGCTGACCGGCGACGAAGCGACGGCGCTCATCCTCCGCGCGAAGCCGCGCATCCGGGTCGTTGTGCTCACCACCTACGAGAGCGACGCGAATATCCTCGCGGCGATCGAGGCGGGTGCGAGCGGCTACCTGCTCAAGGCCGCCCCGCAGGAGGAGATCCTCGCCGGAATCCGGTCGGTCGCCCGCGGAGAGGTCGCGCTCGCGCCGTCGATCGCCGCCCTCCTCGTGCAGCGGCTGAAGACGCCGACCGTCACGCTGAGCGCGCGCGAGACCGAGATCCTCGGGCTCGTGGCGCAGGGGCTGAGCAACCCGTCGATCGCGAGAAAGCTGTTCCTCGGCGAGGCGACGGTGAAGACGCACCTGCTGCACGCCTTCGAGAAACTCGGCGTGAACGACCGCACGCGCGCGGTGACGAAGGCGATGGAGCTGGGGATTCTGTAGCCGCCGGCCCCTGAGCCTGTCGAAGGGGCCGGGTTACTCGTTATCCCTCGGTCGCAGGCTCCCTCGGCGCTGGCGTCGCAGAATCGCTGGCGCGATTCTCATAGCTCCGGCGCGCTAGAGCGAAACGCCCACCAGCACCGGCTCCGCGTGCATGCGCACGCCGAACTCCGAGAAGACCCGGGTCTGTACGTAGCGCCCGAGTTCGGCGACCTCGGCCGCGGTCGCGCCGCCGGTGTTGACGATCGCGAGGGTGTGTTTCGTCGAGATCGCGGCGCGCGAGCCGGGCAGCGAGAAGCCGCGGGTGATGCCCGCCTTCTCGATCAGCCAGGCGGCGCTGAGCTTGACGCGGAAGTCGGTCTGCACGGGCGGCGCAGCCGGTTCCTCGCCGAGCGGCACGGCGACCGAGGAGGGCTCCGGCGCGTTGGCCCAGCGCGGCGCCTGCTCGGGCAGCGTGCGGGCGAAGTTCTCGCCGACGATCGGGTTGGTGAAGAACGATCCGCAGCTCACCGAGTCGGGGTCGGCGGGGTCGAGCACCATGCCCTTCGAGGAGCGCAGCGCGAGCACGGTGTCGCGCACGAGGGCGAGCGGCACGCGGTCGCCGAGCGTCACGCCCAGCGACGACGCGAGCTGCGCGTAGGCGACCGGGGCACCGAGGCCGTCGGTGCTGCGACCCAGTTCGAGCTCGATCGCGAGCACGAGTCCCTGCTTGCCCTGCTTGAGCACCGAGGTGCGGTAGTCGAAGCCGAGGTCGGCCGCGGTGATGCGCTGGCGCTCGCCCGACAGGTAGTCGAGGAAGTCGATCGCGACGAGGCTCGTCGAGATCTCCTGCCCGTAGGCGCCGATGTTCTGCACCGGGGCGGCGCCGCTCGAACCGGGGATGCCGCTGAGCGCTTCGATGCCGGTCAGGCCGTTCTGCACGGTGTACTCGACGAGCGCGTCCCACGGCTCGCCGGCCTCGACGCGCAGGCGCACGCGCCCGTTCTCCTCCGAGAGCTGCTCGATGCCTCGGGTGAGCACGCGGATGACCGTGCCGTCGAATCCCTCGTCGGCCACGACCATGTTCGATCCGCCGCCGAGCAGCATCCACGCTTCGCCGCTGCCCCAGGCGTCGAGGGTCGCCTCGACGAGCTCGTCGGCCGTGGCCGGCGCGAGCAGCAGGTGCGCTTCTCCGCCCACCCGCATCGTCGTGAGTTCGGCGAGGGTCGTCATCAGGCCAGGCTGACGCGCGCTTGGGCTTTGCCGAGCACCGTCTGGTCGGCGAAGGTGACCGTGAGGTCGATGCGGATCTCGGCGTCGGTGAGTGCCCCGACCTTGGCGACGACCGTCACGGTCGCGCCATCCACCGGGTCGACCACGACGGGGCGCGTGAAGCGCACCTGGTAGTCGAGCACCTTGGCGGGGTCGCCGATCCAGTCGACGACCGGCTGCACCGCGAGGCCCATGGTGAGCATGCCGTGCGCGAGCACTCCGGGCAGGCCGACGCTCTGCGCGACGTCGTCGCGGTAGTGGATCGCATTGAAGTCGCCGGAGGCCCCGGCGTAGCGCACGAGCGAATCACGCGTGAGGACGAAGGTCTTCTCGGCGACGATCTCGCCCAGTTCCGCGATCATTCGTCTCCCCTGACGACGAGCGTCGAGGTCGCGGTGACCACGTGGGCACCGGTCTGGTCGACGATGGTGGATTCGGCGGTGACCATCGCGTTGCCGCCGAGCGTCTTGATGCTCGAGACGGCGAGGGTCGCGGTGAGCTCGTCGCCCGCGACGATGGCGCGCGTGTAGCTGAACCGCTGCTCGCCGTGGACGACGCGCGAGAAGTCGATGCCGCCGTCGGGCTCGGCGAGGAGCTGCTGGAGCGTCGCCTCCTGGACGACGACCGGGAAGGTCGGCGGGGCGACGATGTCCGAATACCCGGCAGCGCGCGCGGCCTCCGGGTCGTGGTTGAGCGGGCTCGTGGCGAAGACGGCGCGGGCGAACTCGCGGATCTTCTCCCGCCCGACGAGATAGGGGGCAGTGGGCGCGAACACGCGGCCCTGCAGTTCGGGGTTCACTGGCACCCGGTAATTCTAGCGACCGAGCGGTCGGACGGTGGACGGCGGCGTGCGCCATCCCTCCCCGCTCGGACAACCACAAAACCCCGGCTGCCTGTCGGCAACCGGGGTTTCGTTGGGGGTCTTTTGGGGTGCTATCTGCCTACTGGCAGGAGTCGCACTGCAGAAGATCCATCGGGTCAACGGGAACTGCGTAGCCGCCGACTGTTTCGTCGTTGTCCATGTGATCCTCCTTCTGTGTTGTGGTCGTGACCGCGACTGACTGCCGCGAGGGTTCTCACTATATAACGGGAATCACACGGATGTCATTCCACTACATCTAGTGTTTCGGCGTGTCGCGATGATTAATATTCTGCCAACGACCACTGACATTTGCGGCACCCGCGGAATCTCGCGGGAGTTGCCGGGCGGGCTGATTTCGCGCGTCTTTTCGGGAGGAAAATCAAGTCCCCCGATCTGGGACGGGGTGGTGGGCGTGTCGTTTTCGCCGGCCGACAGGATGACGCGCGGGCGAGCGCGCGATCGGTCCTGTCGGGCGGGCGAACGGGGCGATCGGCCCTGTCGGGCGGGCGCGGCGGGGGCGCGTCGAAGGCGCGTCGAAGGCGCGTCGCGGCGGGCGGGCGCGGCGCGTCGCGGCGGGAGCGCGTCGCGGCGGGTGGGCGCGGCAAGGCGGGCGGGTCAGCCAGCCAGCCGGCGCAGCACTAGCGGTACGACGCCGCCAGGCGGGCGAAGCCCTCGTCGAGCGAGACGGCGGGCGTCCACTGCAGGTCGGCGCGGGTGCGGCGTTGGTCGAACCAGTGCGCTGTCGACAGCTGCTCGGCGAGGAACCGGGTCATCGGCGGTTCGTCCGCGCCCGGGCGGATGCGCCAGGCACGCTCGATGACCGACCCCGCGGCACGGGCGACTCCGGCGGGAACACTCCACGCCGGTGCACGCACCCCGGCGGCCGCGCACATGCCCGCGAGCAGTTCGGCGACGGGCCGCGGCTCGCCGTTGGTGATCACGTACGAGTTGCCGTGCACCTGCGGTGCCCGCTCGAGGGCGGCCGTGATGGCGGATGCCGCGTTGTCGATGTACGTCGTATCGATGAGCGCCGCACCGTGGCCGAGCAGCGGCAGCCGGCCGCGGCGCGCCCGGTCGACGATGCGCGCGACGAGCTGCGTGTCGCCGGGTCCCCAGACGAGGTGGGGCCGCACGGCCACGACGGCCAGCGCGGCCGAGTCGGCGCCGAGGGCGAGCAGTTCCGCGGTCGCCTTGGTGCGCGCGTAGTCGCCGCGGGCGCGTAGCGGGTCGGCGGGCCGCGCGTCGTCGCCGACGATCGAGGCTCCCGAGTGCGCGACCGAGGGCGAGGAGACCTGCACGAAGCGCGAGACGCCCGACTGGGTGGCCGCGCGCAGCAGGCGCAGGGTGCCGCCCACGTTGACGGCGTCGAACTCCGCGGGGTCGCCGGCGAGCGAGACCTTGGCGGCGAGGTGCATGACCGCGTCGGCACCGTCGACGGCGCGCGCGACATCGCCGACCGAGGTCACCGAGCCGAGGTGGTCGGTCGCTCCGGCGACGCCCGAGGGACGCCGCTGCAGCGTGCGAACCTCGTGCCCCGCCGCGACCACCGAGGCCGCCACGGCGCTGCCGAGCAGTCCGCTGGCCCCGGTGACGAGAACGATCACGGCCGCGTCATCCGCCCGCCGGTGAAGACGGTCGACGCCCACTCGCCGAGCCGCACGCGGTCGATCTTCGAGTTGTGGCGGATATCGGTGGGCAGGTGCGGCACGACCAGCACCGCGGCGATGGGCAGGTCGACGGCCGAGCGCACGGCACTCGCGAGCGCCGAGGTCGCGAGCGACACCCCGAAGGCGGGCGGCACGGTCTCGATCACGGCGACGAGCTGCTGCTCGCCGCGCGGTCCGATGCCGACGAGCGCGGCACGGGCCACTTCGAAGACCGACTCGAAGCGCTGTTCGGGGCCGACCGGCGTGACGACTCCGTCGGCGGTGACGATCACGTGCGGCATCCGGCCCTCGACCCAGAGGCGTCCCTGGTCGTCGAGGTGTCCGACGTCGCCGGTGCGGTGCCAGCGTTCGCCGGCCGGGGCGCCGCGGCGCGATTCGCGCTCGGTGATCCAGAGGCCGTCGTAGTGGTCTTTGACGTGCGGCGCGGAGACGACGATCTCGCCGGTCACGCCGGCCTCGTCGCTCAACTCGCCGGTCGCGTCGCCGTTCTCGTCCAGGGCGCTGATGCGCACCCGCACGCTGGCGGCGGGCAGGCCGACGCAGACGCCGCCCGGTCCGCCAAGAGTGAGCGCCGCATCGCGGATGCCCTCGAGCGTGATGTCGGTCATCAGCAGGCCTTCGGTCATGCCGTACGGCGTGTGCGCGGTGGCGTTCGGCATCAGGCCGGATGCCGCGGCGAGCAGCCGCTCGGAGACGGGAGCTCCCGCGGACAGGAAGTCCTTGACGCCTGCGAGTGCGGCACGGTCGGCGTCGTCGAGAGCGCCGGATGTCGCGACGACATTGGTCACCGCGGCCGGGGAGAGGAACACGACGGTCGCGTCGACGGCGGCCACCGCCGCCGCGACGGCGGTCGCGGTGAGGGTCTTCGGCGAGGTGACCACCATGTCCGGTGTCACCGAGCGGGCGCCGAGGGCCGGGCCGAGCAGGGCGAACGGGGCGAAACCGGCGACGAGGCCGGTGCCGGGTCCGACGCCGTACGCGGTGGAGAGCGCGTCGACGAGCGCCGCGAGCTGGCCGTGCGTGTAGACGACGCCCTTCGCGGGGCCGGTCGAGCCGGACGTGAACAGGACGGCCGCGACATCCTCGGGGCCGGGCAGTTCGGGCAGCTCTTCCTCGACGCCGAGCGACACGAGGTCGCCGAGCGAGTAGGCCACGTCGAGCGAGCGGCGCACCGGCTTGATGTAGCGCGCAGTCGAGATCTTCTGGCCGGGCCAGCCGAGGGCGGTCGCCGCGGCGAGGCCGGCGGGGGCACCGATCACGTGGTCGGGCCAGGCGCCGCGCACGGCACGGGTGAGACCCTGCACACCGAGACCCGCGTCGGCCACGACCACGACGGCGCCGATGCGCAGGCAGGCGTAGAGCACCGCGGTCAGGTCGGCGCCGGGCTGCACGAGCAGCGAGACGCGGTCGCCGCGCTTCACGCCGACCATGGTGAGTCCGGCGGCGATCTGGCGCACGCGCTTGGAGAGCAGGCGCCACGTCACGACGGTCGGGGTCTTGGACCCGGCCGGAGCCATCTCGACGAGCGCGGTGTCGGAACTGTCGCGCAGCTCGTCGAGGTAGCGGAAGAGCCCGGCGGGCGGACCCTGCTTCGCGGGCTTCACGTAGCCCTCGTCGAAGCGGTTCGGGTCGAGGTCCTCGTCGTCGTCTTTCTCGGCCACGTCGGGAACGGTGACGAAGCGCGACGGGTTGCCGGCCGCGGTGCCGAGGGCGCCGAGGTCGGTGCCGCGGTCTCCGAGCCAGGTGAGCACGGATGCCGCGTAGTCGACGTCTTCGGCGACGAGGTGACCCGCGCCCTCGAAACGGTGCACGTCGGCGTGCGGCAGGCGGTCGACGAGGTCGTCGAGGTAGCGGTCGCTGAAGATCGGGTCGCGGGGACCCCAGAGCGCGAGGGCAGGCACCGCGAGGTAGCGCAGCGCCTCGGCGATGCGCGCGAGTTCGGGGTAGCTGTCGTGCTGGTCGTCGACGGGGATGTCGGCCACGAATCCGCCGATGCCGCCGCGACGGGCGGCCTCGAGGTACGGGGCGCGGTAGGCGTCTTTGACGGATTCGGCGAGCGGCGGGTGCGCGAGCGCGAGCGTCGTCTCGAGGAAGGCGGGGGTGGCGACGGTCGCGGCGCCGAGCACTCCCCGCAGGAGCGCGAGCCGCAGCGGGGCCGGGATCGCCTCGCCCTCGGGCTGGTGGATCGCGGTGTTCAGCACGGCGACGCCGGCGAGGATCTCGGGGTGGTCGACGGCCCAGCCGAGGCTGACGACGCCGCCCCAGTCGTGGCCGAGCGTGATGACGGGGCCGCGCAGCTGGAGCGCGTCGGTCAGGTCTCCGAGGTCACGGACGCGGCGCGGCAGGGTGCGGGACACTCCCGTGCGCTCGGAGAAGCCCATGTCGAGCTGGTCCACGGCGATGACCCGCCACGCTTCGCGGCCGTCGGCCGCGGCATCCGTCGCCTGCGACACCAGCGAACGCCAGAGGTAGCTCCACGTCGGGTTGCCGTGCACGCAGAGGATGGTGCCGACGGGCGTGACGCCGAGCTCGGCGAGGCGCGGGCCGTTGTCGAGGATGTGCCACTGGTGGGTGACGGAGAGCCCCTCGCTCTCGGGCGCCGTGACGAGGCGCGAGAACGACGGGTCGAGACCGTCGAGTCCCGCGGGAGGAAGGCTCGCCGGAAGGGGAGCTGAGCGCGGGATTCGAGAGATCACCAGGCGATCTCCAACATGGCGGTATTGAGTCCGGAACCGACACCCATGAGCAGCACGCGGTCGCCCTTCTTCAGGTCCTCGGCCTCGTAGGCGAGGGTGATCGGGATCGACGCGGGGCCGATGTTGCCGAGCAGCGGGTAGGTGCGGGGCACCTTCGCCTCGTCGAGACCGGCGGCCTTGACGATCGCGTTGGTGTGCACGGAGGAGACCTGGTGGAGGATGTAGCGGTCCATCTTGCCCCAGGACCAGTCGGTCTTCGCCTCGTTCCACGCGGAGACGACGAGCTCCATGCCGCCCTTGAGCAGCGCCTTCGCGTCGGTGAACATGCCGTCGACGCTGCCGACGCAGAGGTCGTTGAACTGGGTGGCGGCACGGGTGACGCCGCCGAGGACGCGGTGGCCCTCGGGGTGCGCGTCGGCCCGGCCGAGCACGGCGGCCGCGGCGCCCGACCCGAGGGTGAGGCTGGCGAACTCGCTCATGAAGTCTTTGCGGCTGAGGCTGTTGGCCTCGAGGCGGTCGACCGTGTTGTTCTGGATCTCGTCGGCGTCTTCTCCGGCGACAATCACGGCGTAGTCGATCTGGCCCGAGTCGATCAGCGACGAGGCGAGGCTCATGCCGTTGACGAAACCGAGGCAGGCGTTGGCGATGTCGAAGTTCAGCGCGGAGCTGGGCAGGCCGAGGCCGTGGTGGATGCTGACCGCGACGGAGGGCTCGAGGTTCTTGCGGGTGACCGAGGTGTTGATGAGGAGGCCGACCTGGTCGGGGCGGACGCCGGCCTGGGCCAACGCGCGCTTTCCCGCAGCGACGGCCGCGTCATCGAACTTCTGACCGTTCTCCCAGTTGCGTCGCTCGTAGACGCCGGCGACCCGCTGGAGGAGTCCCTTCGGGAGGCGGAGTCTCTTGAGAGCTCCTTGCAGTCGCTGGTCGATTGATTCGGACGTCGTGATCCGCGAAGCAATCGTGCTGGCGACTGAGAGCAAGGCGACGTTCGTGTGCGTCGTCGTGGCGTTTCCGTCCAACGGATCTCCCTATCGAATTGTCATCTGGTGCTGGTGACAAGTTAATTATTGTCCGTCTAGAACCTGACCGTTGACCGGGCGGGGCCTGTGTCAGGCGGCGCGGCCGGGTGGGCTTTTGCAGGACGTGCGACCGGATGCCGCAAATCGACCCAAATCGGGAGTGAATGGGTCGATATTCGGCAACGCGATCGGTGTGGATAAGATTCCCGCGATGTGGTCCGCGCGGGGGAGGATTCTGCGATGGGCCGCCGAGATCCACTCCCTCCAGAGTTCGGTCGTGAGCCGTTCGCGACTGGTGCCGCCCGTCGCGCCGGAATCGGAGAAGGACGGTTACGCGGTCGCGATCTCGACCGGCCGTTTCACGGAGTCCGGGTGCCGCGGCCGGGGCCTGCCCCACTCCCCAACGAGTTCGGCAGCTTTCCCTCCCCGCGCGCGGCCGAGGAATTCGACCTGCTCGTCGAGCGCTGCCGGGCCTACGCGCCGCTGCTGCGGCCCGGGCAGTTCTTCAGCCACACGACAGCCGCGCGACTCTGGAAGGCGCCGATGCCGGGCGAGTTCACGCTCGACGAGCCGTTGCACGTCTCCGTGTTCGCGCCCGGCCGGGCGCCGCGCAGCCGTGGGATCGTCGGGCACCGAGCGCCGGCCGGGATACCCGTGGTCGACCGATTCGGGCTCCCGACCTCCGACCCAGCGGCGACGTGGTTGTCGCTCGGCACCACGGCTGCGACGCGGCTCGGGCACGACGACCTCGTGGCGGTCGCGGATCACCTGGTGCTCGATCCCGTGAGGTTCGACCCTCATGATCCGCGGCCGTACGCATCGATCGCGCAATTGGGCGACAGGCTGCTGGACTTCTCCGGCCCGGGTTCACGCGCCGCGGCATCCGCCATTCTCGACGTCAGGGAGCACGTCGAGTCCCGCCAGGAAACTCGGCTGCGGCTGGTCTTGGTGCGGGCGGGGCTTCCCGAACCAGAGCTCGGGGTGGACATCTACGACGACCTCGGCCGATGGCTGGGGCGCGCCGACCAGCTCTTCCGAGAATGGAAGGTCATCAGCGAGTACGACGGTGAGCAGCACCGCACGTCGAGCGCGCAGTACGACCGTGACCAGATCCGCCTCGACGACTTCCGCCAGGCCGGCTACACGACCGTGCAAACCCGCAAGCGTCAGCTGTACCCCCGGCCCGAAGTGGCCGTCGCGCGGGTCGCGCGAACCCTTTGGGCGGCTGGATGTCCGGGGTAGCGCACCACAATGCCGCAAATCGACCCATCGGCAGCAATATGGGTCGATTTGCGGCAATCGGCGGCTCTAGGGCAGCCCCTGCCTCTGGTTACCCCGCCGTGGTACTTTGGCGACGATCCGCTGGGCGTGCGCCCTTGCGCACGTGCCACCACGTTCAATGACGAACACGGAAGGTCCCGACATGAAGAAGCTCATCAACGCCCCCGAGGACGTTCTCGCCGATGCCCTGGTCGGTGTCGCGGCGGCGCATCCCGAACTCGCCGTCGACCACGAGAACCGCATCATCTACCGAGGCACTCCGACCAAGGCCGGCAAGGTCGCGCTCATCTCGGGCGGCGGTTCGGGCCACGAGCCGCTGCACGGCGGCTTCGTCGGGTTCGGCATGCTCGACGCGGCGTGCGCCGGGGAGGTCTTCACCTCCCCCACCCCCGACCAGATGATCGAGGCCACCAAGGTCGCTGATTCCGGCGCGGGCGTGCTGCACATCGTGAAGAACTACACCGGCGACGTGATGAACTTCGAGATGGCCGCCGAGCTCGCCGAGGCCGAGACCGGGGTCAAGGTCGCATCGGTCGTGGTGGCCGACGACGTGGCCGTGGAGGACTCGACCTGGACCGCCGGACGGCGCGGCGTGGGCACGACAGTGCTGCTCGAGAAGATCGTCGGCGCCGCGGCCGAGGAGGGCCGCGACCTCGCGGCCATCACCGAGCTGGCCACCCGGGTCGCGAACACGGGGCGCTCGATGGGCATGGCGCTCACCAGCTGCACGGTGCCCTCGGCCGGCAAGCCGACCTTCGACCTGCCCGACGACATGATGGAGATCGGCGTGGGGATCCACGGGGAGCCCGGGCGCCATCGTGTGCCGTTGGCGCCCGCGTCATCCATCGCCCAGCAGCTCGTCGAACCGATTCTCGCCGACCTCGACTTCACGAAGGGCCCGGTGATCGCCCTGCTCAACGGCATGGGCGGCTCGCCGCTGCTCGAGCTGTACCTCATGTACGGGGAGGTGGCGAAGCTGCTCGAGAAGGCGGGCGTCACCGTGGCCCGCAACCTGGTCGGCAACTACATCACCAGCCTCGACATGGCCGGCTGCTCGGTCACCCTGCTGCAGGCCGACGACGAGCTGCTCGGCCTGTGGGACGCGCCGGTCAACACCTCCGGTCTGCGCTGGGGCATCTAGTGGCAGACACCGCCTCGCTCGAGGAACTCACCGACTGGCTCGCCCGCTTCCAGGCGCTCGTGGTCGAGAACCAGGCCTACCTGACCGAACTCGACTCCGCGATCGGCGACGCCGACCACGGCTCGAACATGGCGCGCGGCATGAACACCGTCGAGCTCAAGCTCGGCAGCCCCGCCACGATCGACGCCCTCTTCAAGACGGCCGGGATGACGCTGGTGAGCTCGGTCGGAGGTGCGAGCGGGCCGCTCTACGGCACGTTCTTCCTCCGGATCGGCACCACGGCCGGCGCGGTCACCGAACTCGACGGCGCGGCCCTCGCTGCCGCGCTGCGCGCCGGGTTCGCGGGGGTGCTCGCCCGCGGCAACGCCGAGCCGGGCGACAAGACGATGGTGGATGCCATGGGCCCGGCCCTCGACGCACTGGACGCCGGTCTCGGGTCGGGTTCGTCGATCGCCGCGGCAGCCTCGGCTGCAGCCGACGCCGCCGCGGCCGGTCGCGACGCCACCGAGCCGCTCGTGGCGCGCAAGGGACGCGCGAGCTACCTCGGCGACCGCAGCGCCGGGCACCTCGACCCGGGCGCGACGTCGACGGCGTTCCTGTTCCGGGCACTCGCCGACGCGCTGGGCGACGCCGCGTGATCGGCATCGTCGTCGTCTCGCACAGCCCCGCGCTGGCGGACGCGGCCGTCGCGCTCGCCCTCGACATGGCGGGCGGCACTCCCCCGCGCGTCGCCGTCGCGGCGGGCGCCGGCGGCGGGGTGTTCGGCACCGACGCGGTTGCCGTCGCCGCCGCGATCGACGAGGTGGCCGGCCCCGACGGGGTGCTCGTGTTTATGGATCTCGGCTCGGCCGTGCTGAGCGCGGGCATGGCGCTCGAGTTCACGACGACGGATGCGCCGGTGCGCCTGAGCACCGCGCCGTTCGTCGAGGGGGTGGTCGCCGGAATAGTGCTGGCCGCGGCCGGGGCGAGCCTCGACGAGGCCGACCGCGAGGCGGCGGGGGCGATGACGGCGAAGAACGCGCAGCTGGCCGGGCCTGGCGCGGCGCCGGCCGCGGCATCCTTGCCCACGACCGGCGCCGTCGAGGTGACGCTCGTCAACCCGCTCGGGCTGCACGCGCGCCCCGCCGCCGCGATCGTCGCCGCCCTCGCAGAGGTGGACGCGACGGTCACGGTCTCGACGGGGTCGGCGCCGGGCGTCTCGGCGAAGAGCCTGATGGGGCTGATGTCGCTGGGCGCGCAGCAGGGCGCGGTGCTGCGGATCGAGGCGAGCGGGGCCGATGCGGCCGTGGCGGTCGAGACGATCCGGGCGATGGCGGAGGCGGGGTTCGGCGAGGTCTGAGGCGGTTTCGACAGGCTCAACCCGTTAGCGAACCACCAGAGCCAGCAGCTCGTCCAGGTCCTCGATGACGTGCGACGCCCCCGCGGCGTGCAGTACCTCGACCGGCGCGTATCCCCCCGCGACGCCGATCGGCACGTAGCCGGCCTCGAGCGCCGAGCGCATGTCGTAGGCGGTGTCGCCGACGTAGAACGCGCGGGCGCGTTCATGCCGGTGCGCGGCGAGCGCGGCGACCTTGTCGACGACGGGTGCTTCGACCGAGCGCCAGACGTCCGGCACTCCGAGAGACGCTCGGTCGAAGTCGACCGCCTCCCGTGCCGCGGCCGAGACGACTCCGAGCCAGGCACCGTCGGCGGCCAGCCGGTCGAGGGCGCCGACAGCACCGGCGCGCAGCCGCGTGGTTTCCGACGCCATGTGCGCGTTCCACTCGGCCTCGGCCGGGAGCAGGGCTCCCGTGGCGACCCCGAGCTCCTCGAACATCTCGCCCATGGGCAGCCGGAACCGGGTCGCGAACTGGGTCTCGTCGAGCAGCCCGAGGCCACGCCTCCCGAGTACTCCGTTGAGCGCGTCTCGCGCCCGGTCACCGTCGAGCACGACGGTGCCGTTCCAGTCGAACAGCACCATCGTGTCGGCGAGCGCCGCGGCGACAGCCGTCACGCGTGCACCATCGTGACGAGCTCGACACCCTCGCTCTCGGCGCTGCCGAGGAGGAGGCCGGATTCCCGCGAGTAGACGAGCACGTCCCGCGGGGATCCGACCACCGTGACGCGGGAGCCGGGCACCGGGCTCTCGGCCACTTCGCAGCGGAAGGCGACGATCTGACCGGCATCCGTCACCAGCTGCACGACGCGGTCCTTGCCGGTCGGCTCGACCAAGCCCACGGTTCCCGTGATCGACCAGCCCGGCTCCGACGCGGAGCCGAGCCGCAAGTGCTCGGCGCGGATGCCGAGCGTGACCGGGCCGATCTGGCCGCGGTGGCTGCCGAACGCCGAGCCGCCGTTGCTGTCGATCTCGACGAGGTTCATCGGCGGGGAGCCGACGAACGACGCGACGAACAGCGTGGCGGGCCGCGCGTAGAGCTCGTCGGGAGTACCGACCTGCTCGATGCGCCCGGCGTTGATCACCGCGATGCGGTCGGCCATCGCCATCGCATCGAGCTGGTCGTGCGTCACGTTGATGCCGGTTGCACCCACGGCGCGAAGCAGCGACGCGATCTCGAGCCGCAGGACCGCGTGCAGCTGGGCGTCGAGGCCCGAGAGCGGCTCGTCGAGCAGCACGATGCCGCTGCGGCGGGCGAGCGCGCGGGCCAGGGCGATGCGCTGACGCTGGCCGCCCGACATCTCCTTCGGCTTGCGGGCGAGCAGAGACTCGACCTGCATGCGCGTCGCGATCTCGTGCGCCCGGTCGGACGCCTCCTTCTTGGGGAGCCCGAGCCCGTGCCGCAGTCCGAGGGTGATGTTCTCGAGCGCGGTGAGGTGCGGGTAGAGGGCGAAGTGCTGGAACACGATCGCCGCGTCGCGCTTGTGCGGGGGGATGCCCGCCTGCGAGACACCGCCGAACGACACCGAACCCGAGTCCTGGTCTTCGAGGCCGGCGATGATGCGCAGCAGGGTGGACTTGCCCGACCCCGACGGGCCGAGGATGGCGAAGTTCTCGCCGTCCCCGATCGACAGGTCGATCCCGTCGAGGGCGGTGACGCCCCCGAACGACTTGCGGATACCGGAGAGTTCGACGGTGGCCATGGTTACTCGCCGACGATCGCGTCGATGCCGCTGACGGCGGAGGCCACGGTCGGTTCCGCGTCGTCTCCGGCCTGCAGCTTCTGCGCCATGGTGCGGATCGTGTCGTTCACGCGCACGATGTTGGTTCCGTCGAAGCCGCCCCACGGGGTGAGGGGCTTGTCGTAGCTCCACGCGTAGGTGAGCTGGGGGGTGGCGGCGTCGCTGGCCAGCAGGGCCTCGCCCGCCTCGGTGTCGACGGGGATGTAGCTGTACGAGGTTCCGCTGGCGCCGGCGACGGCCTCGGGCGAGAGCAGCTCGCCGATGAGCGCGTTCGCGAAGGCGGCGCGGCACTCGTCGTCGCTCAGCACGATCCAGCCGTTACCGCCGGCCGGGAGCGCGCCGCCGTCGGCGTCGACGCTCGGCAGGTCGACGGGCGTCCACTCGAACGAGTCGCCGATGCCTTTCTGCAGCGACGCGATGGTCGACGTCGTGTAGACGAGGAACGCCGCGTTTCCGCCGATGAACTGTGCCATCGCGTCCTGGTCGGCGATGCCGAGCTCGAGGCCCTTGTCGGCGAGGGTCGACCAGATCGACAGCGCCTCGACGGCCTTGTCGGTTCCGAAGCCGGCCGAGCCGTCCTCGTTCACGAAGGTCTCGCCCGATCCCTGCACGAAGGCCTGGCTGAACCAGTCGGCGAGGCCGACCGCGGGGATACTCACCGAGGGAGCGCCGGTCTCGGCGGTGACCTTCTCGGCGGCCTCGACGAGCTCGTCGAAGGTGGTGATGTCCGCGGCCTCGCCGGCGTCGGCCGCGTCGAGCGCGTCCTGGTTGACGAGCAGCACGGGCGTGGAGATCTGCGCCGGGGCGAGGTAGACGGTGCCGTCGACGGTTCCCGCGTCGAGGAACTGCGTCTTGTAGGTCGCAGGGAGAGCGGCGGTGTCGATCGGTGCGGGCTCGTAGGTGTCGGTCCAGAACCGCAGCTGGCCGAGGCCCGTCATGATCAGGTCGGGGCGTTTGCCCACTGCGATGTCGGCGACGACCGTCTTGGTCAGGTCGTCGTAGCTCGAGGTCGCCTGCGGTTCGGCGGCGATCTCGAGGCCGGGGTATTCGGCCTTCAGGTTCGCGACGGCGATCTCCATGGCTTCGGCGGCCTGGGTGCCGAAGGTCACAGTGATCGGCGATTCGGCCGGGTCGCAGCTGGCGATGTCCGCGATGTCGGCGATTGCGACATCCGTCACCGGTGTTGTCGACGCGGCGCAGCCGCTGAGGAGGAGGGAACCGGTGGCGAGGGCACCGAGCGCGAGAGTGAGGCGTTTTTTGGGCATGACGATTACTCCTGGGGTGAGAGGGGTGGTGTGAGTGAGGGTGGAAGGGGACGGAAGGGTTAGCCGGGGATCTCTGTGCCGCTCATGCCCTGCACGAAGCGCTTCTGGGCGAAGAGGAACAGGATGACGACGGGTGCCGTGACGATGACGGCTCCCGCGCTGAGGGCGGAGTAGTCGAGGCCGACGTCCGCCTGCTGGAAGACCCCGAGCGCGAGCGGCGGGGTGGCGATGTCGGTGCTGCGCGCGATGAGCAGCGGCCACATGTAGTCGTTCCAGTGGGTGAACACCGAGAAGACGCTGAAGGCCGCGATGCCGGGCGCCGCCATCGGGATAACGACGTTGCGCAGCGTGCGGAAGTGGCCGAGGCCGTCGGTGCGGGCCGCCTCCATGAGCGAGTCGGGGATCGACATCATCTGCTGGCGCAGCAGGAAGATGCCGAACGCGCTCGTCACGAACGGCAGCACGAGCGCCGTGAGGGTGTCGGCGAGGCCGAGCATGTTCACCCCGATGAACGTGGGAATGAGCGTCACCTGCGCCGGCACCAGCAGGCAGCCGAGCACGATGCCGAGCACGAGCCCGGTGCCGCGCATCTTCACCTTCGCCAGCACGTAGGCCGCCGGGATGCAGGTGACGAGCTGCAGCACGAGGATCGACACCGTCACGATCACGCCGTTGAGCACGGCGCGGCCGAGGTTGGCGTCCTCCCAGGCACGCACGAAGTTCGACCAGTCGAGTTCGGACGGCACGAGGGAGATGCCGTCGAAGAAGACCTCGTCAGCGGGCGAAACGGCGGTCCGCAGCATCCAATAAAAAGGGAAAAGCGAGATGAGTACGGCGACGACGATGAGCAGCCAGCGGCCGACACTGAGGGCGTGGGTCACTTGGAGCCTCCCGAAAGAACGCGGCGCTGGAGGATTCCGACACCGATGAGGACGACGAGGAGCAAGAACGAGAGGGCGGATGCCGCGCCGAGATCGAAATACCCGAACCCGAGTTTCCAGCTCATGGTGAGGATCGTCTCGCTCGAGCCCTGCGGCCCTCCCTGCGTCATCACGTTGATGGTGTCGAACGCCTGCACGGACGCGAGGACGGCGAGCACGACGGCGAAGACGACGGTGGGTTTCATGGTCGGCAGGGTGATCTTGCGCAGCTTGGTGAAGCCGCGGATACCCTCGGCCTTCGCCGCCTCGTTGAGCGTGCCGGGGATGGTCGCGAGGCCGGCGAAGAAGATCATCATGCTGAAACTCGCGCTGCGCCAGACGCCGACGAGGGCGACCGTGATGAGCGAGGTGTCGGTGTCGCCGAGCCAGTTGACCGCGCCGAAGCCGACGAAGCCGAGCAGCTGGTTGACGAATCCGCCCTGGAAGGCGAACAGCCAGCGGAAGACCACGGCCATCGCCACCAGGTTCGCGGTCATCGGCAGAAACAGCGCCGTGCGCACGAACGGCTTGCCGCGGCTCACCGAGTTGGCAAGCAGGGCGAGCGTGAGGCCGATGACCAGACTCGGCACGATCGTGATGACCGAGTAGACCGCGGTGTTGCCGATCGCCTGCAAAACGGCCGGGTCGGTGAGCACGCGCTGGAAGTTCGCGATGCCGACCCACTGCCACGCGCCGCCGGCGAGCGGCACGGAGAAGAAGCTCGCGACGAGCGAGAGCACGGCGGGAAGGATGACGAAGAGGACGATCGCGACGCCGGCCGGGGCCAGGAACAGGATCGGCACGAGGTTCGAGCGGTCGCGCCTCCGCACCGCCACGGCGTCGGGTGCCGTCACGGGACGCTCCAGGGTGGCGGTCATCGGGCGACCTCGGTCGAGAGCGCGATGACGTTGCCGTCGGTGCCGACAGCGATCAGGCGGTCGCCGGCGTCGACGAGCGCGGCGGCGATCGGCGAGGCGAGCTGCGTCTGCCCGACGACGACGCCGTCGAGCGAGATGCGCCGGATCACACCGTCGAGCCCCGGCAGCAGCAGCTCGTCGCCGACGAGCACCGGCGGCGCGATCACGGGGTGCGCGGCCTTCGTGTACGCGGCCATCGGGAACGCGGCGTCTCCCTCGATCGGCAGGTCCCAGAGGGTCTCGCCCGTCTCGGCCGACACCATGCGAAGCCCGTGTCCGGTGACGGTCACGACGTAACCGACGGGGGTCACGATCGGGGTGGCCGGGCTGAAGCCGCCCTCGTGTTCCTGCGCCCAGCGCACCAGACCGGTCGCCCGGTCGATGCTCGTGGTGGCGCCGAACGCGGGGATGACGACGCTGTCGGTGGCCTCGTCGAAGACGGCGGTGCCGAGGATCAGCAGTCGCTTGAGCACCGCGAACAGGTCGTCGGCACCCATCTCGGCGCTGGCCCAGACGGTCTCGCCGGTGCGCGCGTCGAGCCCGACGGGGTGCGACGGCGTCGGCCAGAAGCCCTGCACGAGCAGGTCGCCGACCACGAGCGGCGCCGAGTGGTTCACCAGGTTGTGGTGCGGCGAGAGATCGGTGCGGCGCCAGACCACCTCGCCGGTTCGGGTGTCGAGGCACCGGAGGTCGGACTGGTCGCCGAGGTAGACGCGGTCGCCCTGCACCGTGGGGCTGCCCCAGGCGAAGCGGCGCAGCGGGTCGGTCGACGGCGTGACCCAGAGCAGGTCGCCGGTGAGGCGGTCGAAGCCCGAGACGTCGCCGCCCACCTCGGCCGCGATCACGACGTCGCCCGCGACGACCGGCGAGGTCTTCACCGCCGACGAGGTGTGGGCGCGCCAGAGCAGAGCGCCGGTGGCGAGGTCGAGCGCCTCGACCGTGCCCGCGGGACGGTCTTCGATCTGCGCGCCGGCGAAGACCATGTCGCCGTCGACGGTGACGCGCTGACGCTGGCCCGCGCCGGCGAGTTCGGCCCGCCAGAGCACCGCGTCGTCCATCGAAGGGGTGGATGACGCGGCATACGTCGCGGTGGAGGTGTCGCCGAGCGAGGCAGGGGTCGGCAGCCACGGCATGATCTGGGTGCGCAGCGTGATGGCTTCGCCGTCCCAGGTCACGTGCCGGAAGGCCGGCGGGCTGTAGTCGAGGTTCGCGAAGAAGCTCGTCGGGCTGTTGACGTGCAGTGTGCCGTCGACCTCGACGACGCGCGAGGTGTGCCAGTGGCCCGAGAACGCGGCGATCGGCAGCCACGGCATCTCGTCGACGATCGAGGCGGCGGGCTGGTCGTGGAAGAGCAGGATCCACGGGCTCCCGTGAGGGATGCTCGCGAGGTCGGCGCGCAGCCACGCGTTCTGCTGCTCGTGGTCGAGACCGAGCTCGTGGGTGTGCCAGTCGAGGGTGACGACGTGCAGACCGGCGACGTCGAAGCTATACCAGCGCGGGCCGAGATAGTGCTCGTAGAGGTCGGGCGTGCCGACGTTGGTGAGGTAGTTGTTGCGGCTCACGAAGCTGCCGTGCGCACCGTTCATGTGGTCGTGGTTGCCGGGGATGAGGTGCACGGGCACCGGGCTCGCACCGAGCGCCTCGATGTACGCCTCGTACTCTTCGGCGAGGCCGTGGTCGACCAGGTCGCCGGTGATGAAGATGCTCTGCGCGTCGGGGGCGACCTCGGGCAGCGACCGCAGGAACGCTCGGATCTCGTCGGGCAGGCTGCCCTCGCGGTAGAGCGTGAACCCGCCCTTCTCGCTCTCGACGCCGCTCTGCGGCACCGTCATGTGCGTGTCGGTGAGGTGCACGAACTCGTAGGGCAGCGACTGCACCGAGCGCTCGATGGTGAAGCGCAGTTCGTCGGTGGATACCGGGAGCCACCAGGTCGCGGCGGTGTGGTCGGTGGGGCGGGTGATCGCGACGAAGCGGCCCTCGTCGGGCAGCTCGAACTGGCCGTCGTCGCCCGTGCGGGTGACCTGCGTTCCGTTGGTCACGGCGACGCCGGAGGCCGGCATCCCGTCTGCGTGGTTCACGATTCCGTGCACGGTGAAGTCCTTTGGTCCTGGAGCGGGAGGGATACGGGGAGGGGTTACATCCGGTGCTCGATGAGCACGTCTGCGGTGAGGGCGAGGTGGGCGGTGCTGTCGGCACTGCGGTGGGAGATGGCGACGAAGATCGCGTCGAGAACGGTGAGGTGCACGACGCGGCTCGCCATCGCCTCGACCCGGTAGGCGGTCTCCGCGCTGCCGGCCACGAGCACGAGGTCGGACACCTCGGTGAGCGGCGAGCGCGCGAAGCTGGTCAGGGCGATCGTGGTCGCGCCCGCCGCACGGGCGGCGCGCGCCGTGGAGAGCGTCTCGAAGGTCGAGCCGGTGTGGCTGATCGCGAAGAAGACGTCGCCGGGGCGCAGCATGCGGGCCGTGACGTGCTGCGTGTGCACGTCCTGGGCGAACGAGGCCTCGACTCCGAGCGTGGTGAGACGGTAGGCGGCGTCGAGCGCGAGCGGCGCGGAGGTACCGACGGCGCCGAACATCACGCGGCGTGCGCCGAGCACGCTGTCGACGATGGCACCGACGGCGTCGATGTCGATCGTGCGCGCGGCGTCGGCGAGCGCCCGGGAGGTGCCCTCGATGACCTTGCGGGTCATCTCGGCGAGATCGTCGTCGGGGCCGATTTCGCCGACCAGGCTCTGCGCCGAGGGGATGGCCTCGCTCGCGAGCCGGATCTTGAGGTCTTGGAAGCCGCGCAGGCCGAGTGTGACGCACATGCGCACGACGCTGGCCGGCGAGCTCTCCGCGATCGCCGCGAGCTCGGTGACTGAGAGGTGGATGACCGCGACCGGGTCCTTGAGCACGGCGGCGGCGACGCGACGCTCGGCGGGGCTGAAGGTGGTCAGCCCGGCACGGATGCGCTCGCGGATGGCGACGGCGTCGATCGGCGCCTGGTCGGGGATGGTGGTTTCGCTCACACCTCGAAAGTAGGCAGCGGCGCTTAACGGGCAGCCCCGCGAAGGTTAACGATGAACGCCATTTTCATGTCGGGACGGTGAGTGAAATTGCGTTTCACATCGCAGCGGATTGAGCTTGTCGAAATCCCTTCTCGTGGTTACGGGTTTCGACAGGCTCCACCCGCTGGGGCGCTGGTTGAACGGTTGTGCGCAACTTGGTTGCGCACAACCGTGCTATGGTTTCACCCATGACCGACACCGTGAAGGTACTCCCGCCTGAGGAGCAGATCTGCTTCGCGCTGTACAGCGCCTCCCGGTCGCTCACCGCCCTCTATCGCGACCTGCTCGCGCCGCTCGGCGTCACCTATCCGCAGTACCTCGTGCTACTCACCCTCTGGGACGCGGGCACCCTCTCGGTCGGCACCCTCGGCAAGCGCCTACAGCTAGACTCCGGCACGCTGTCGCCGCTGCTGCGCCGCCTCGAGCAGGCCGGCCTCGTCAGCAAGGGCCGCTCCGCCACCGACGAGCGCGTCGTCGAGATCTCCCTCACCCCCGCGGGCGACGCACTCCGCAGCGAGGCACCGCGCATCAGCGACGCCGTCTGCGGCTCCACCGGCCTGGCGATCGAGGACCTCATCCAGCTCCAGGCACAGGTCTCCGCACTCGCCGAGCGCGTGCGCTCCGTCGCCTGATCCCCGACCCACCCGATACCCGACTACCCCGAAAAAGAAGGACACACCATGGCAACACGCACCGCACGCACCGCTTGGATCGGCAGCGTCGAAGAGGGCTCCGGCCAGACCGAACTGACCAGCTCGGGCCTCGGCACTTACACGATCGCCCTTCCGACCCGCACGGCAGAGAAGGCGGGCGGCTCCACCAGCCCCGAAGAGCTCATCGCCGCGGCGCACTCCGCCTGCTACGCCATGCAGCTCTCGGCCGTGCTCGGCGCGACCGGCGGAACGATCGAGGTCCTCGACGTCACCGCGGACGTCACGCTCGGCACCGACCCCGCCGGCGGCTTCCAGCTCACCGGCATCCACCTCACCGTTCGCGGCGAAGTCAGCGGCATCGACAGCGCGACCTTCCTCGAGGCCGCGCAGAACGCCAAGGCCACCTGCCCGGTTAGCAAGGCGCTCACCGGCGTGGAGATCACTCTCGACGCACAGCTCGAAGAGTAGTCACTGAGAAAAAAGCCCGGCCAGACATACCCACTGGCCGGGCTTTTCCTTTTCAAGCGATCGGATGCCGCGGCTCACGCCCCGCGCGGCACGAGCCGCAGCGTGGCCGATGCGGCATCCGGGCCGACGACACTGCCGACGATGGCCGGGCCGTAGCGGTCGTACTTCGCGTGGTACGCGGCGTCGATGGCGGCGTGGTCGTCGGCCGCGGCATCCACGAATTCGACGTCCTTCTGCACCCCGCCGGCCTTTATGCGGCCGAGACCGCTCGCGACGGCCCGGCGGTACCAGGGGTTCGTCGAGCCGTAGGCGGAGCGGACGTAGATGTCGTCGCCCACCCGTACGGTCCAGATGATGACATCGCCCCGCAGCGAGCCGTCGGGCCGCTGCGAGGCGATCTTCAGTTCGTCGGCGGCGCCGATTTTCGACAGTTCGCTGTCGGTCCATGCCGGCATGGCGTTCTCCTCGTGTCTCGTTTCTTCGAAAGTACCCACGCACTGCGCGATGAGACAGACCCTGTCGGTACACCCCACGCGACACCTGCGTAGGCTTGACGGGTCAACGCCGATGATCAGGAGAACCATGACTGCACCGTCCGTCCAGCTGTACACCGTGCGCGATGCCATCGCCGCCGACCTGCACGCCGCCGTCGCGCGCGTCGCCGAGATCGGGTTCACGAAGGTCGAGCCCTACGCGTTCGTCGAGCGAGCCCCCGAGTACGAGAAGGCCCTCGCCGCCGCCGGACTCGCCGCGCCCTCCGGCCACGCCGCGACGATCGACTCGCCCGACCCCGCCGCGATCTTCGACGCCGCGAACCGCCTCGGCATCGGCACCGTCATCGACCCGTTCATCCCGAGCGACCGCTGGCAGACCGCGGACGACGCCGCCCGCCTCGCCGAACGCGTGAACGAGCTGCAGGTCGAGGCCGCGGCCGCGGGACTGCGCTTCGGATACCACAACCACAACTGGGAGTTCTCGAACCGCGTCGACGGAAGGCCGGTCTACGAGCTGTTCCTCGAGCAGCTCTCGCCCGACGTCGTGCTCGAGGTCGACACGTTCTGGTCGACCGTCGGCGGCGCCGACACCCCCGCGTTCCTCCGCTCGCTCGGCGAGCGGGTGCAGTTCCTGCACATCAAGGACGGCCCGGTCGTCGGCGACATCGCCGACGTGCTGCCCAGCAGTGAGAGCGCGCTGAAGGTGCCCGAGTCGCTCACCGCCGCTTTCGAGACCCAGGTTCCGGCCGGCAGCGGCGACGCGAACGTGCCCGCGATCCTCGCGGCCGCCCCGCACGCCCTGCGCATCGTCGAGTTCGACGGCTACGACGGCGACCCCTTCGACGGCATCGCCCTGTCGCTGCAGTGGCTGGCGGAGAACGACCGCTAGGCCCGCCGCGATTGCAGCGCTTCAAACGCGGGTAATGTTCTGCGAAAGGTGACCCCGCGGAACGGAGCGACGATGTCGAGGCTGAACGGGCCGGCCAGAACCAACCGGCCGGCCAAGCTCATCGACGTGGCGCGCCACGCGGGCGTCTCCACCGGCACGGTGTCGAACGTGCTCAACCACCCCGACAAGGTCAAAGAGGGCACCTCGGCGCGCGTGATGCGCTCGATCGAGCACCTCGGTTTTGTGCGCGATACCAACGCCAGCTCGCTCGCCAACGGCGGGTCGCACGACATCGGCCTGGTGGTCATCGACCTCGCCAACTCGATCTTCCTCGACGCCGCGCGCGGCGCGCAGTCGACCGCCCGTGCGGCCGGCCTCAACCTGCTGATGGCCGGCAGCGAGAACGACTTCGGGGTGCAGAGCTCGAACGTCGACTCGTTCATCGGCGCGCGCGTCGCGGGACTGCTGCTCGCGCCGATGCAGGACTCCTCCGCGCAGATCCAGCGGCTGACCAAGCGGCACGTGCCCGTGGTGCTCGTCAACTACGACCCGGGCACCGACCACGCCTGCTCGGTCATCGTGGACAACGATGCGGCCGGCTACATCGCTGCCCGCCACCTGATCGACCTGGGCAGACGCCGGATCGCCTTCGTGAGCGTCGACTGGGACCTGCAGCCCGTGGAGCAGCGCCGCCACGGCATCCGCCGCGCCGTCGCCGAGACGGACGGCGCGGTCACCCTCGAAGAGATCGTGGCCGACGACCTCGAGGTCGGCTCGGGCAACGCGATCGCGCGGCAGGTCGCCGCGCGCGATGCGGCCGAGCGTCCCGACGCCGTCGTCGCGGTCACCGACAACCTCGCGGTCGGGTTCATCGAGCAGGCCGCCGACCTCGGCATCGACGTTCCCGGCGACATCGCCGTGATGGGCACCGACGACAACACCTCCGCGGCGCGCTGCCGCCTCACGCTCACGACTGTGACGATGCAGGGGCGGCAGCTGGGGGCCGTGGCGATGGAGCTGCTGATGGACGAGATCCGGCACGGCCGCGACGAGCACCGTCACCAGCGCGTCGTGCTCACCCCGCAGCTCGTGGTGCAGCAGTCGACGGTGCGCTGAACTCGACCGTCGCGGGGCCCGTCGTGCGCTCGTCGCCGCGCACCAGTGTGTGCCCGGCCGGCACGTCCACCCGCACCCGGTCGCGGTCGGCCGTGACGAAGATCTCGCCTCCGGGCACGGGCACCACGGCCGAGGCCCAGTCGAGCGCGCCGAGCCGCGGCGAGACCCCGAACTCGCGCCACCCGTCGCTCAGCGGCCGCACCCCGAGCACGACGCGCGGCAGCAGCGCCGCCGGCCCCGCCGCCCAGCCGTGGCAGAGGCTCTTGCCGAACGGCCGCCCGTACATGGCGAGCGGCGTATCCCCGTCGTCGAATTCCTCCCAGAAGGTCTGGGCGCCGGCGTCGAGCATGCGGCCCCAGCGGTCGGCGATGTCGGCGACCACTCCGTCGGCGTCGCCCAGCTCGGCCCGCGCGAGCAGGGCGAACGAGCGCATGAACGGGGTGCCCGGGGTGCCGGCCGCGATCTCCGCGGCGACCGTACGCGCGCCGTCCGCGGGCACGAGGCCCGCGAGCACGGCGAGCAGGTTCGCGTAGCCGCGCTGCCCCACCGCGCCGTCGTCGTCGTCGTCGAGGTATTCGCGCCAGACGCCGTCGCGCGCGTGCCAGCCACGGTCGTGCAGGGTCGCCGCGGCGGTGTCGGCCGTGCGCGCCCAGCCCGTCGCGCCCGCGTGCCCGACCGCGGCGAGCACGTGCTCGGCACTGCGCAGGGCGCGGTACCAGAGCATCTGCAGGGCGACCGGGTCGCGCCCCTCCTCGAGCGTCACGCCCCAGTCGATGAACACCGACCCCGGGCCCGCGTCGACGAACGAACCCGCGCGCTGCCGCGGACGGAACACGCCGTCGCGCCCGACGTCCTCGGCGAGATCCTCCATAAACGCCTGCAGGTGGTCGGCCTCCCGCGCGGCGTGCTCGAGATCGCCGAAGTGCTCGAGGTAGTCGCGCTGGGCGATCACCCACCAGAGCGAGTAGTCCGCGATCCCGTTGACGTATCCGTCGCGGGCCCGCCCCAGCGCGACGAGTCCGTCGCGCTGGATCGGCGCGTCGGCGAAGGCGTAGGCGTTGGCGAGGACGGCCAATGCCTGGTCGCCGGCCCACGGCATCCGGTCTCTCTTGATGCCGTCGACCACGAGACCCTGCATGCAGAGCCGCAGGGTGTACGCGCTCGTCGACCAGACGCGGTTGAGGCGGTGGTCGCTGCAGTGGAACGCGCCGCGGCGGGCGACCGGCCGCACATGGGCGGCGACGCCCACCGCGTCGGGCGCGGCGGTGTCGACCCGCAAAAAGGCGATGGCGAGCGGGTGCGACGTGGTCCAGCCCGTGTCGCGGTGCCGCACGGTGACCGCGCGGGACTCGGTGTCCGTGTCGGCGAGCGCCTCCCTGCGGGATTCGCCGGCCCGGAAGCGGGGCGGGATGTCGCCGCCGACGACCGGCGTGCCGAGCACGGGCGCGTCCGCCCGCCAGAGTCCGCCGCCGAGGTCGCGCAGCGGCACCTCGACGACCGGTTCCGGCGCGAGGTGCGGCGCGCCGGCCGTGCCCGGGCGGCCGCGCGCGGGCGACCACGCGCTCTCGCCGGCGACACGGCAGGTCCAGTCGGCACCGTGGTGGGCGAGCGGCTCCCCCACCGCGGCGGGCACACCGGGCGGGCACTCGACCGTGAGTTCGAGCGTGCGCCCGCCGCGCACCGTGATCAGGAACTCGTCGTCTCCGACGAGGACGCCGAGCGGCACCGGCCGCCCGTCGACCGCGGCCGCGAGCGTGCCCGTGCTGCGCAGCACGACGAGGTGTTCGTGCGGCTCGATCTCTCGACGGAAGTCCGCGCGGCCCGCCGGGTGCCCGTAGTTGTCGCTGTAGTGCACCGTGTCGCTGGCGGCGAATCCGTCGCGCACGATACGGCCGAGCAGCGCGAGTTCGAACTCGGCGGGCGGGTACCACCACTGCGTGTCGGCGGGTGGCGTGACCGGCCGGTCCGGCAGGCGGTCCGGTCCGGCGTGACGGGCGAGAGAGACCGCCTCCGCCGCGGACTCCGCGCGCACGGGGCGGGGCGCGTCGTCGACGAGTTCCGGCGAGCCGCTCGTCACGAGCGCGCCTGGGGCTGAGGGGTTCGACGCTGAACCGTGGGGTATCGCATCTGCCCATAATTACTGAAGCGCTTCAATCTCGCAATGCCAGATGATTGACACGATTCATCCCGAGGCATATGGTGGTGCCAATTGAAGCGATTCAATCAATCTATCCGAGCCGAGTCAGAGTTGACCGGGTCTTACAAGGAGGTAAGGGATGAGATCTTTCAGGTCGAAAAAACTGGCCATCGGAGCGGGCGTGCTCGCCGTCGCTCTCGGCGCCACCGGCTGCAGCTCGGGCGGGGGTGACGACGCCGACGGCACCGAACTTTCCATCTACATCGACAGCACACAGTCGAGCGTCGACCTCTTCGACGGGCTCATCGCGGCCTACAACGAGGAGAACCCCGACGTCACCATCACCACCGAGACGCACCCCGCCGGCGGCGAGGGCGACAACCTGGTGAAGACGCGTCTCGCCACCGGCGAGATGAACGACCTGTTCTTCTACAACAGCGGCTCGCTCTTCCAGGCGCTCAACCCCGACCAGACGCTGGTGAACCTCGCCGACGAAGACTGGACCGGCTCGCTGCTCGACGACTTCGTGACGACCGTCTCCACCGACGACGGGCTCTACGGCGCTCCCGTCGGAGCGTCGTTCGCCGGAGCGATGACCTACAGCAAGCCCGTCTACGAGCAGCTCGGACTCGAGGTGCCGACCACGCTCGACGAGTTCAACGCCAACAACGAGATCATCAAGGCCGCCGGCATCGACCCGATCGCGCAGACCTACGGCGACACCTGGACCTCGCAGCTCTTCGTGCTGGGCGACTTCTACAACGTGCTGGCCCAGGACCCCGAGTGGGCCGACGAGTACACGGCCAACGAGGCCAAATTCGTCGACGAGCCCGGACTCGCCGGTTTCCAGAACCAGCAGGACGCCTTCGACGCCGGCTACTTCAACGAGGACTTCGCCTCGGCCACCTACGACGACGGCGTACGCATGCTCGTCGAGGGCACCGCGGCGCACTACCCGATGCTCACCGGCAACGTCGCGAGCGCGGTCGGGGCGAACTACCCCGACGCGGTCGGCGACATCGGCGTCTTCCCGATGCCGAGTAACAACGTCGACGAGCCCGGCCTTACGGTGTGGATGCCGAACGGCCTCTACATCCCGAAGTCGACGGAGGGTGCGACCCTGGAGGCGGCGAAGGACTTCGCCGCGTGGGTGGCCTCGCCCGCCGGTTGCGATGCCGCGGCCGCGTCATCCACTCTCGGCGGCCCCTTCGTCGTCGACGGCTGCGACCTGCCCGACGACGTGCCGGCGATCGTCTCCGACATGCAGCCGTACTTCGACAACGGCCAGACCGGCCTCGCGCTGGAGTTCCTCTCCCCCATCAAGGGACCGGCACTCGAGCAGATCACGGTCGAGGTCGGATCGGGCATCCGCGACGCCGCGGACGGCGCCGCCCTCTACGACGAGGACGTGAAGAAGCAGGCCCAGCAGCTCGGCCTCGACGGCTGGTGATCCTTTCCTAAAAAAGTCCGACCGGTGGGCGGGCGCGATTACCCGCCCGCCGGTCGCCTAACCGTCAGGTCGTTATGACTCTCGTAACCGAACTCGCCCAGAGCGAGACACCGAAAACCGAACGCCGCCGCCGCATCAGAAGCCCGTATCCCACCTGGTTCTACATCCCGGCCGGTGTCTTCTACGTCGCCCTGTTCCTCATCCCCACCGGAGCCTCGTTCTACTTCGCGCTCACCCGGTGGAGCATCTTCGACGTCGAGTTCATCGGCTTCGACAACTTCGTGCAGTTCTTCCAGGAGCCGGCCCTGATCCAGGGCTTCGTCAACACCTTCTTCTACGCCTTCATCACCTCGGGCCTCAAGGTCGTGCTCGGCCTGCTGCTCGGCGTGCTGCTCACCTCGCAGATCATCGCCCGCGGATTCCTGCGCTCGGTGCTGTTCTTCCCGGTGCTCGTGAGCACGATCGGCGTCGGGGTCACCTTCAAGGTGTTGATGGACCCGTTCGACGGCCTCATCAACCAGGCCCTCGCCACGATCGGCGTCGACGGCCCCGGCTGGCTCACCGACCCGGCCTGGGCGCTGTTCTCGGTCGCGCTCGTCGACGTCTGGAAGGGTGTCGGCCTCGCAACGCTCATCTACATCGCGGGCATCGTCGCGATTCCGCAGGAGTACTTCGAGGCGGCCCGCGTCGACGGCGCGACCGGCTGGCAGAACTTCCGCTACCTGATCCTGCCGCTCGCGCGTCCGGCGACCGTCACGGTCGTCATCCTGTCTCTCATCGGCGGTCTGCGCTCGTTCGACCTGATCTGGACCATGACGAGGGGCGGCCCCGGTTTCACCAGCGACGTCATCGCGTCGGTCATCTACAAGCAGTACCAGGCCGGGTTCTACGGGCTCTCCACGGCGGGCAACGTCGTGCTGTTCCTCGTGATCGCCGCCATCGTCGTGCCGCTGTCGGCCTGGCTCAACCGCAAGGGGGCAGAATCGTGAGCCGCGCCGACCGCATCAAGCCGCGGGGCATCTGGACGGGCGCCATCGCGTTGGTGCTCGCCGCCGTCGTGTTCCTCGTCCCGTTCGCGTTCATCCTGGTCACGGCGGCGAAGACCCAGCAGGAGGCATCGCTCCTGCAGTTCAGCCTCCCGACCGAGTGGGCGCTCTGGCAGAACATCCAGACGGTGATCGAGACCCGGGACGGCATCCTGATCCGCGCCTTCGTCAACAGCGCCGTGCTCACCGTGGCGAGCGTCGCCGTCATGGTGGTGCTGGCCGCGATGGTCGGCTACGTTCTGCAGCGCCGCCAGTCGAAGTGGAACCCGCTGGTGAACATGCTCGTACTCGCGGGACTCATCATCCCGCCCGCGGTCGTGCCCACCATCTGGGTGCTGCAGGGACTCGGGCTGTTCAAGTCGCTCGTCGGCCTGATCGCGGTGCACATCGCGTTCGGCCTCTCGTTCTGCATCCTGTTGTTCAAGGCGTTCGTCGCGACGATCCCGCGCGAGCTCGACGAGGCGGCCCTCATCGACGGCGCGAGCCCGATCCGCCTGTTCTTTTCGGTGGTGTTCCCGCTGCTGCGCTCGGTGATCGTGACGGTGATCGTCGTGCAGGCGGTGACGGTATTCAACGACTTCACCTACGCCCTCTACTTCCTGCCCGGGGAAGAGAACTCGACGGTGCAGCTCACGCTGTACAACTTCCAGTCGCAGGGGCTCAACCAGTGGAACCTGCTCTTCACCGATGTGCTGCTCATCACGATCCCGCCGCTGATCATGTACATCTTCTTCAACCGCCAGATCGTCGCGGGAATGACCTCAGGGGCCGTCAAGGGATGACCCTCGCCCCGACCCATCGACCCACCCAGCACCACAAGGAGAACCCCGTGACCTCAGTAACTTCGCTGCGCGCCGAATACCGCGACGACACCGGATTCGTAGCCGTCGCCGCCCCGCGGCTGAGCTGGAAGACCAGCACCGATTCCGCCGACTGGACCCAGGTCTCGGCCGAGATCGAGGGCGGCGCCGACGCCGTCACGGTCGAGGGCCGCGACTCGGTGCTCGTCGACTGGCCGTTCGCCCCGTTGGCCGCGGGCGAGTCCCGCGCCGTGCGGGTTCGCGTCACCGGCTCGGACGGCGAGACCAGCGACTGGAGCGAGCCGCTCGTGGTCGAGGCCGGCTTCGTCGACGAGTGGACCGCCCCGCTCGTGCGCGCCGCCGCCCCGACCGGTATCGGCCGGCCGCTGCTCGTGCGCGGCACCGTCGACCTGCCACCCTTCACCCGGGCCGTGCTCTTCGCCACCGCGCAGGGCGTCTACCAGGCCGAGATCAACGGCACCGAGGTCGACGACCAGATCCTCAAGCCGGGCTGGACCGCCTACCAGCACCGCCTCACCCACGAGACCACCGACGTCACCGACCTGCTGCACAAGGGCGAGAACATCGTCGGCGTGCGGCTGGCCGGCGGCTGGTTCACCGAGAGCTTCGGCTTCAACGGCAACGACAGCCCCTTCTACGGCGACCACCCGGCCGTGAGCGTGCAGCTGCGGGTCACCCTCGCCGACGGTTCCGTAGAGATTTTCAGGTCGGATGCCGCGTGGCAGACCTTCGACGACGGCCCGGTCATCAGCAGCAGCATCTACGACGGCGAGACGTTCGACGCCCGCAAAGAACCGGCCGGCTGGTCGACCGTCGGCTTCGACGCGAGCGGCTGGGCGGCCGCCGCCGAGGTCGCCGAGTTCCCGACACCGAGCGCCCGGTACTCCCCCGCCGTACGCATCACCGACGAGTTGCAGGTGCGCGAGGTGATCACCTCGCCGAGCGGCCGCACCATTCTCGACTTCGGGCAGAACGTCGTGGGCCGCCTGCGCATCACGGTGACGGGCGAGGCCGGCCACACGGTGACACTGCGTCACGCCGAGGTGCTCGAACACGGCGAGCTCGGACTCCGCCCGCTGCGCCGGGCCAAGGCGACCGACCACTACACGCTCGCCGGCGACGGGCCGGAGACCTGGGAACCGTCGTTCACCTTCCACGGCTTCCGCTACGCCGAGGTGGAGAACTGGCCGGGCGAGTTCGACCCGGCCGACGTCACCGCCGTCGTCTTCCACAGCGACATGGTGCGCACCGGCTGGTTCGACAGCTCGCACGAGCTCGTCAACAAGCTGCACGAGAACGTCGTGTGGGGCATGCGCGGCAACTTCCTCTACCTGCCGACCGACTGCCCGCAGCGCGACGAGCGCCTCGGCTGGACCGGCGACATCCAGGTGTTCAGCCCGACCGCGAGCTACCTCTACGAGGCCGACGGCTTCCTCGCCAGCTGGCTCGAAGACCTCGCGCTCGAGCAGAAGCAGCGCGACGGGGTCGTGCCGTTCATCGTGCCCGACGTGCTGCGCGGCTTCGCGGCCCCCGCGGCCGCCTGGGGCGACGCGGCCACGGTCGTGCCGTCCGTGCTGCTCGAGCGCTTCGCCGACCGGCGCGTGCTCGAGACCCAGTACCCGAGCATGCGCGACTGGGCCGACACGATCGTGAAGCTGTCGGGCGAACGGCATCTCTGGGAGGGCAACTTCCAGTTCGGCGACTGGCTCGACCCCGACGCCCCGGCCGACTTCCCCGCCGACGCCAAGACCGACGCCGACATCGTCGCCACCGCACACGTGTTCCTCTCGGTCGATCTGGTCGCCAAGGCCGCGGCCGTGCTCGGCTACGACGAGGACGCGCGCTCGTACCGGTCGCTCGCCGACACGGTGCGCACCGCGTTCCGCCGCGAATACGTCACCGCCTCGGGCCGCATGGTCTCCGACGCCCAGACCGCGTACGGTATGGCGATCCAGTTCGGGCTCACCGAGAGCGACGACGAGAAGCAGCGCATGGGCGACCGGCTCGCCGCCCTCGTGCGCGCCGCGGGGTACCGCATCGGCACCGGCTTCGTCGGCACCCCGCTCGTCGCCGACGCGCTCACCGCGACCGGCCACCTCGAGGTCGCCGGCCGCCTGCTCACCCAGACCGAGAACCCGTCGTGGCTGTACCCCGTGACGATGGGCGCCACCACCATCTGGGAACGCTGGGACTCGATGCTCGAGGACGGCTCGATCAACCCGGGCGAGATGACCTCGTTCAACCACTACGCCCTCGGCGCGATCGCCGACTGGATGCACCGCTCGCTCGCCGGCCTCGCCCCCGCGCAGCCCGGCTACCGGGTGATCCGCATCGAGCCGCGGCCCCTGCCCGAGTTCGACTACGCCACGACGTCGCACGAGACTCCCTACGGGCTCGCGAGCGCGGGCTGGAAGCGCGTCGGCTCGCAGTACGTCGTCGACGCCGTGGTGCCGCCGAACACGACCGCGGAGGTCGTGCTGCCCGGGGCGGCCGAGACGCTGACGGTCGGCTCGGGCACGCACAGCTGGACGGTCGATGCGGCGCCGGCAGCGGCATCCACCGCCCCTCTCTCGCTCGACAGCGACCTCACGGCCATCATCGACGACCGGGAGGCGTACGAGTCGGTGCTGGCCGCGATCGGCGAGGTCGACGCCGACGCGGCGCGCGCGCTGCGCAAGAACACCAAGTGGGTCGCCGGCCGCAGCCTGCACGAGGAGTTGATGATCATGAGCGGCACCGTCGCCGAGGCCGCGAAGACGGCGCTGGCGGGGCGGCGATAACCCTCAGAACGACGGATGCCGCGGCCGACCCGACCGGTCGGCCGCGGCATCCCCGTCTGAACAGGGCCGACGCTACCGGCGTGGGTCGACGAGCACCTTCGCGTCGGCGCTCGTGCCGGTGTCGAGTTCGTCGAGCACGGACTGCAGCTCGTCGAGACCGACGGTGCGGGTGTGCAGCGAGGCGACGTCGACCGCACCGCTCGCGATGGCGAGCATGGCCCCGGTGAAGTCCTCGTGGTTGTAGGCGAGCGAGCCGACGACGGTGAGTTCGCGGCTCTGCCAATCGGGGTAGCTGACGACGCTGGTGGTCCCGGGGTAGCCGAGCAGTGCGAGGGTGCCGCCGCGTCGCACGAGTTCCGCCGACGCCTGCATCAGCTGGGCGACTCCTGTGCACTCGTAGAGCACGTCGGCGCCGAGCCCGTTGCTCGAGGCGAAGACGTACGCGGAGAACTCGGCGCCGGGTGCGAACACCTCGGTGAAACCGAGCGCCGTGGCGGCGGCGCGGCGCGCCTCATTCGGTTCGACGATGACCACCCGGCCAGCACCGGCGTGACGCGCGTGCTGCGCGGTGAGCAGGCCGATCGGTCCGGCGCCCTGTACGACGACGAAGGCACCGAGTCTCTGGTTCACGCGCTTGACGGCGTGGAAGGTCACGGCGGTGGGTTCGACCAGCGCGGCCTGCTCGTCGGAGAGCTGCTCGAGGACCGGAAGCACGCGTCGGGCGTTGACCGCGATCTCGTTCGCAAATCCGCCGTGGGCGGGCGAGTCGGCGGTGACGCCGTTGGCCTCCGCGAACGAGGTGTCGCAGTTCTCGGTGAAGCCGGCGAGGCACTGCGGGCAGGTTCCGCAGGCGGGTCCTACGCAGGCCACGACCCGCTGGCCCACGCTGAGGCCGACCACGTCGGACCCGACGGCCGCGATGGTCCCGGCCCACTCGTGGCCGAAGACGGACGGCGGGATGAGACCGCCCGAGGTGTACCCATGGGTATCGGTCGCGCACACTCCGCAGTAGCTGATGGCGACGATCACGCCGTCCGTGGCCGGCTCGGCCGTACCCGCCTCCGTCCGTAGTTCGAGCGATCGCGGTGCGTCGACGGTGGCATAACGGGCGGGAGACGTCGGTGTATTCACCCGAAATAGGCTACACCCGTCGCTTAGTCGGGCCGGAGGAATACGCAGGTTGGTGCCCTAGGCTCGGCCGCTTGCCCGTTACACACAGAACTCCCGTCAACGCCGGTCCGCCGACGATCATCCTGCTGCCGTTCACCGAAGAGGGTGCGACCCGCGTGCTCGCCGGTCTCAAGCGGCCGGGCGAGGAGTGGGCGAGGGACTACCCGCTCTTCCACGAGCTCGACTTCCTGCGCGCCTTGCTGCTCGACCGCGCGGCGGGCACGGACCCCGGGGTTTTCGGCATGTACCAGGTCCGCCTCTCCGACAGCACTCTCGTCATCGGCGGCGCGTCCTTCTTCGGGCCGCCCGACGAGTTCGGCGCGGTGGAGATACTGGTCGGCATCGTGCCCGACTACGCCGACGGGAGCTACGCCGCCCACGCTGTCGCACAGCTGGTGCGGATCGCGGCCGACAACGGTGCCCGCTACGTCATCGGCAGCGCCGACGTCGTCGACACCGCGGCCATCGACGGGTTGCTCCAGGGCGGGCTCGACGAGGTCGTCCGCGACGACACGATCGCGCACTTCGCCCGGGAACTCACGGCCTGAATGTGTGACGATGGACTGAGTCGCCCGCGGAACCGGGACTGAATCGGGGGGAACCACGTGCTTTCAATCGCCTACGTCAGCGTCGCGACGAGTCCGATGAGCGACGAGGACATCGCGCAGATCCTCACCCGGTCGCGCGCCAACAACGCGCGCGACGGCATTACCGGGATGCTGCTCTATCACGGCGGCCGGTTCGTCCAGATCGTGGAGGGTGACGACGAGGTCGTGCTCGCCCGGTACGAGACGATCGCGACCGACCCGCGGCACCGCAACGTGCAGAAGATGCGCGAGAAGACGATCGGGGTGCGCCAGTTCCCGCAGTGGACGATGGGCTTCCGCGAGAGGACCGACGACTCGGTGAAGCAGCTCGACGGGTTCGAGGACTTCTTCGCGCGCACCGGGCGGGCGCGGCTCGAGCACGCCGACAACGAGGCGCAGCAGTTCCTCGAGTGGCTCGGCGAGTACTGGTTGCCCCGGTCCTGACGTCGGCAGAAGTTCCGCCCCGGCCGACCTCGCGCACCCGTCGGGCCTTGTCAATGGGTACGCACGCATTTCGGACCGTGCCTAGGTTGGGCAGATGAAACACCTCACATACGCAGACCGGTCTGTGCTCACGGGCGACGAAGCGGCCGACATTCTCGTGGAGCTCTCGGCGATTCTCGCCGAGACGGGTCACGCGGACTCCGTGACCCTCAACGCGCTCGGGGACGACGGGGATGCGATCGTGGCGAAGTTCGTGCTGGGCACCGGCACCAACCTGATGTCGGCGAGCACGACGTCGCAGTTGCCCGAACCGGAAAACCGCGAAGCGGTCGCGTATATGAACGAGCAGATCGCTCGCCTCACGATCCCGGCCGCCGCGGTTCCCAGCGACGACGAATGGCATAGCGCAGAGCCGTTCGAGGCGAACCTCTAGTCGCGTCGCGCGGGGCCGAGCAGGGGCGACTCGGGGTGCGCGAGCACTGACCGGGCCGCAGCCCGGAAACTGCGCATCGCCCGTCCCCAGTACTCGACCGGCGAGACACCGCACGCTCGCAGCGCCGCCCCGTGGTCGACGACGATCACGGTCGCCGCGCCGGCCGCGACCACTCCCCAGGCGAGGCCGACCAGCGCGCGGGCAGGCGCGGGCGTCGCGCGGAATCCGATGCGCAGCCGGTCGATCTGGAAGCGGATGTGGTCGCGCTCGTCCTCGGCGATGCGTCGACCGATGCCGCGCAGCACCGCGTCGGGTGCGTGCCCGGCGAGCGCGACGAAGTATCCCATCGCGACGCTCTCGGCGATGAGGAACAGCCCGATCTCCGTGCGCAGCCCGAGCAGGCGGCGCAGCCGGGTGAACGCGGCATCCGTCCAGTGCTCGTCGAGGGAGGGCGCCGCCAGATGCCGCAGCCCCCGCCCGAACAGCGCGGAGTGCTTCTGCTCCTCCGCGACGAGCCGGCGCAGGGCGTCGGTGTAGACGGGATCGCCCGCCTCCGCCGCCATCCGCAGCAGTCGCACGCCGTCGCCGCTCTCGCCGAGCTCGAAGCGCTGGAACGAGCGCACAAAAGCCCTCCGCTCGCGGTTCGCGAGTTCCGCCGGAGCGGACCAGTCGATGGTCGCCTCCGTCGCGCGCTGGCGCTCGGGGTTGGTCTGAAAGTGCACGACCCAGTCGTCAAAGGTGTCCATATCGTCTCCCGTCGAGACCGACACTAGGTCGAGGGTGCGGGATGGCGCGTCGGCACCGAGGGCGACCGTGGGTGGTCCGCAGGGATGCAGTGCGTCATCCGGCAGGCGGGGTTAACCAGAAAATCCCCGAATAATCGGGGATCTTGCGGTAGCTGAGGGGAGGCTCGATCTCCCGACCTCACGATTATGAGTCGTGCGCTCTAACCAACTGAGCTACTCAGCCATATAGCCGCCGAGGCAACTAACGAGCCCCCTGTGGGAATCGGACCCACTACCTCTTCCTTACCAAGGAAGTGCTCTACCAATGAGCTAAGGGGGCACAAAGCGATTTTCATCGTTTTGGCACCGTAAGAGACTAGCACCCGCCGGAGCCTTCTCTTGCACACCTCGGGGGCGGAACCCGGGCGTCGCGGCATCCCGCACAAAAATTCGGTAGTCCGGGGGCCAGCCGGCCAGTTCGGGCGGATATGAGGGGTGCGTGCGGGCACGAATTGGCCAGCTGGATGACGCGGGCGGCCGTTACCCGGCGGGGAGCACGATTCCCGGCAGCTTCCAGACGCCGAACGTCGGGCCGGTGCCCGAGAGGTGTCCCTCGGTCAGCTTGGCGTCGCCGAACAGCCGCTGGGCCGAGGCGAGGCCGGCGAGAACGTCGGACTCGAACAGCACGTCGAAGTCGTCGCGTGCGGCGAGGACGAGCAGCGACTCCTGCGGGTGCTCGCGCACGTAGACGAGCACGTCGTCGCCCACGTGGATCCAGCGGATGCCGCCCTCGTTGAGCGCGACGTGCGAGGTGCGCAGGTGGATCAGCTCGGTGTAGAGATCGATCGTCGCGCGCGAGTCGGCGATCGAGTCCCACGGCAGCGGCGAGCGCGAGTGCTCGCCGTCGTCGCCGACCAGGCCGAACTCGTCGCCGGCGAAGATCACCGGGATGCCGGGCAGCGTCACCGAGAGGCCGAACGCCACCGGCACGCTTCCGGGGACCGCGTGGGTGAGGAACCGCGGGGTGTCGTGCGTGTCGAGCGCGTTCATGGTGTGCAGCCGCACCCGCCACGGGAAACCGGCCGTGAACTGGTTGTGGGCGGCGAAGACCTCGCGGCCCGTGTACGACGGGATCGTGCCGAAGGGCAGCCCGAAGTACGAGCTCTCGCGCTCGCGCTCGGAGAGCCAGCCCCAGATCGGCCGCGTGAAGTTCGAGTACGTCATCGCGCCGTGCCACGCGTCGCCCTGGAAGTCGCCGGTGGCGTCGTTCGTCGACTCCCCCAGCAGGATCGTGTCGGGGTTCACGTCGATCATCGTCTGGCGGATGATGCGGCGCACGTCGGCGTTCAGATCGGTGTCGAGGTACCGGCCGGTCATGTTCGCGACGTCGATGCGCCAGCCGTCGAGGTTGTACGGCTCGCCGAGCCACTTCGCCACGACGGAGTCGGGACCCTCGATGAACCGGTCGCGCAGCTCCTGTGACGCCCAGTTGAACTTCGGCAGGCTCGGTACGCCCAGCCACGAGGCGTAGTGCTCCTGATTCTCGTCGAGCCAGTAGTAGAACTCGCTCTCCGGGGCGCCGGGCTTGAGGTGCGACGCCTGGAACCACTCGTGCGCGTCGCCGGAGTGATTGCTCGTGAGGTCGCCGATCACCGTGAAGCCGCGGTCGTGGGCCACGCGCACGAGGTCGACGAGCGCCTGGTCGCCACCGAGCAGCGGGTCGACCTCGGCGAACGAGAGCGCGTCGTAGCGGTGGTTGCTGCGGGCGGGGAACACCGGCGTCAGGTAGATCATCGTGATGCCGAGGTGCTCGAGATGGTCGAGGTGCTCGACGATTCCCTCGAGGTCTCCCCCGTAGAACTGGCGCGCGGTCGACGGGCCGATGTGGATCGGCTCGTCGGTCCACTCGGCCGGTTCGGCCCACTCGGGCAGTTCGCGGTCGTCGGCGGCACGTGACCGCGCGAACCGGTCGGGGAAGATCTGGTACATCACGCTGGCCCTGCCCCACTCGGGCGGCGCCGGGTAGGTGAGCAGTTTGAAGTCCTCGGAATCGAGGGTCTCGATGCGGTGGTACCCCGACGCGTTGAGCCAGGTCTTCGATCCGTCGGCGAGCGCGATGAGGAACCGGTAGCCGTGGATCGGGTTCTCGACCTCGACCTCGGCCTCCCACCAGTCCCAGCCGTCGAGCGACACGATCTTGGTGGCGACGGTGAAACGCGGCTCGTGGTCGGGGTTCGACCGGGTGCGCACGTTCTCCACCGGACCGAGACTGTGCGGGATGCGCACCCGCACCGTCACACGCTCGCCGAGCACGGGAGTCTGGGTCGAAACGTAGAGCGGTGAACCGTCGTGATGGGGATCCATGCGATCAGCGTAGCGATCGCGAGGTTTCATTCCCGTTACGGTTTCGCCTTCCGCCGTTAGGCTTGGCGGATGACTATCGCTAGCGAGACCTCTGCTGTGCCCGTCACTACGAGAACACTCGGTTCCGAGTGGTGGCGCAGCGCGGTCATCTACCAGATCTACCCGCGTTCGTTCGCCGACCTCGACGGCGACGGCATCGGCGACCTGCCCGGGATCACGGCCCGCCTCGACTCGCTCGCCGCCCTCGGCGTCGACGCCGTCTGGCTCTCTCCCTTCTTCACTTCTCCACAGAAAGACGCCGGCTACGACGTAGCCGACTACTGCGACATCGACCCGCTCTTCGGCACCCTCGCCGACTTCGACGCCATGCAGAACCGCGCGCACGAGCTCGGCCTCCGGGTGATCGTCGACCTCGTCCCCAACCACACCTCCGACGCCCACCGCTGGTTCCAGGAAGCGATCGCGACCCCGGCCGGGTCTGCCGAGCGCGCGCGCTACATCTTCCGCGACGGCAAGGGCGCATCCGGGGAACTGCCGCCCAACAACTGGGAATCGGTCTTCGGCGGCCCGGCCTGGACCCGCCTCACCGAGCCCGACGGCACGGCCGGCCAGTGGTACCTGCACCTGTTCGACTCGTCGCAGCCCGACCTCGACTGGCAGAACCCGTGGGTGCGCGAGCAGTTCCGCGACATCCTGCGCTTCTGGCTCGACCGCGGCGTCGACGGCTTCCGCGTCGACGTGGCGCACGGCATGATCAAGGCCGAGGGTCTGCCCGACTTCACCCCGAAGCCCGGCGGCAGCATGGGCGGCAGCGGCAGCAGTGTCGACGGCGTCTCGCTCGAGCCGGGAATCAGCGACCACGAAGACACCGCGCCTTTCTGGGCTCAGGATGGCGTGCACGAGATCTACCGCGACTGGCACGAGCTGCTCGCCGAGTACGAGGGCGACCGCGTGCTCTGCGCCGAGGCCTGGGTCGAGCCGCTCACCAAGCTCGCCAACTGGGTACGCCCCGACGAGATGCACCAGGCGTTCAACTTCTCCTACCTCGAGACGCCGTGGGCCGGACCCGCGCTGCGTCGCATCATCGACAACTCGATCTCCGCGTTCGCGGGCGTCGGCGCCCCGAGCACGTGGGTGCTGAGCAACCACGACGTGGTGCGCCACGCCAGCCGACTGGCCCTCACCGCGGAGAACCCGCAGGGCGCCGGCATCGGCCCGAAGTCGCTCGGCCTGCCCGACGCCGACCTCGGCCTGCACCGCGCGCGTGCCGCGACCGCCCTGATGCTCGCGCTACCCGGCAGCGCCTACGTCTACCAGGGCGAAGAGCTCGGACTGCCCGAGGCGATCCACCTGCCCGACGCCGCCCGTCAGGACCCGACGTGGTTCCGCACCGACGGAGAACGCTACGGGCGAGACGGATGCCGCGTGCCGATCCCGTGGGAGGCGTCGAGCCCCGCGTTCGGATTCAACGCCACCGGCGAGAGCTGGCTGCCGCAGCCCGAGGAATGGGCGTCCTACGCCCGCGACGCGCAGCTGGGCGTGGAGGGATCGACGCTCGAGCTGTACACGCGCCTGCTCGCACTGCGTCACGAGCACGACCTCGGCATGGGCACGCTGAAGTGGATCACCGGCCACGGCGAGGCCGTCGTCGCGTTCAGCAATGGCGACGTGACGGTGTTCGCGAACACCGGGGACGTCCCCGTGGAGCTCCCGCTCGGCGAGGTGCTCGCCGCGAGCGGCCCCGTCACGGGCGGATCGCTGCCCGCCGACACGACCGTCTGGCTGCGCACCGCGTAACCGGTTTCGACGGGCTCACCCGCGGGTTGAGCCCGTCGACACCCCAACCGCAGCCGCGCGCTGCCCTTTGTCGCGTACGCGCCCGTCCGTACCGGCGCGCGCGCCACAAACCTCAGCGCGCCCGGGACAAACCTCCGCGATCGAAACGTCGCTCAGCGCCGCACACTCGCTCACGCGGATTGAGCCCGTCGGGATCCCGGCGGTCGAGTTGGCCGCCCGCGGCCGTGTCGAAACCCAGCCACGCGGATCGAGCCCGTGGCGATGGCTAGCGGGCGTTCGCCTGCAGCCAGGCGAACGGGTCGACGGCCACGCCGTCGAGGTGCACCTCGAGATGCAGGTGGGCGCCGGTGGACGCTCCGGTCGAGCCGACCAATCCGAGGAAGTCGCCGACCTTGACGGTCTGACCCTCCACGACCGGGCTCGAGCCCTGGATCATGTGGCCGTAGATGCTGTCGACCTGCTTGCCGTCGATCACGTGCGACATGTAGACGTGCTGGCCGAAGCTGCCGCCGAACTTGGACTCGGTGATGACGCCGTCGGCGATCGCGTAGATCGGCGTGCCGGAACCCGGGGTGAAGTCGACACCGTTGTGATGGCTGGAACAGCCGCGGCACGGTGCGACACGGTCGCCGTAGCCCGAGCTGATCGGCGTGGCGTACGGGAACGGCCAGCGGATGTCTCCGGCTGTCGGCGTGAAGCTGTAGATGCGCGTGCCGTACTTGGCCGTGAGCACCTCGGCGTAGCTGGTGACCTCGAAGGCGTCGCGGGCCAGTGAGCCGATCGACGTGTCCGCGGAGACGGCGACCTTCTGCGCCTCGCCCGCGTCGGCCATGATGACGGTCGTGCCGTTCACGTCTTCGGCGGCGAACGTCATAAACGCATTGGCCGGAACGGTCGTACCGACGAGCAGTGCGCCCGAGAAGAGCATGGCGCCGATCGACAGAAGAGTGGATGCCGGTCGGGATTTGCGTCGGACCTTGGCCGCGACATCCGCCCTCGACTTGGAACTGCGTTTCTTGACCCGCACGACGGCGGGGCGCTCGGCCTTCGCTCGACGGAGCTTGGGGCGCTTCACCCAGCTGCTGCCGCGCACGGGGCCGTCGACCATCGGGATGGCCTCGGGGTGCACGGTCTGCTCGGGCGCCGCGAACAGCGAGGCGAGGAACGGGTCGTCGACGGGGGCGGGTGCCACGGCGTCGTCGTCGACCGATGCCTCGACGTGCAGGGTCGGAGCGGCCAGATCGTCCGCGGAGGTTTTCTCGACGGGGAGTTCGGTGATCGACGCCTCGACCGCGAGCGGGAGTGCGGCGAATAAGTTGGCTTCGGTCGGCTTCGACGGTTCGACGGGAACGGCGGCTTCGGAGGCGATGGGAACGGCGGGTGCGGAAACGGACGGCGCGGGGGTGGGAACCGGCGGCGCGAACCGGCCGTTCGCTTCCATTTCGCGCAACTGGCGCCGCGTCAGGGGAGCGGATGTTTCATTCGTCACGAGGCGAATGCCTCCGAGCGACGAGTGGGTACAGCGCGCACAACAACGTCTACACGTAGAGTCATGCGGGTTTCTCCTCTAAAAAGCTGCCATCCGGGGTGAGGACGGCGATATTTCTCGGGCTGGTTACACGGCAGGCGCGAGGCCTAAAAGGTAACGGATAGATAAACATTAGCTGCAAACGCATGAATCGGCCACCTGTACCACGTCAGACCCGCAGTTCTCGGAGGACGCGCTGGAGCGGATCGGCGAGTCCCGGTGCCGCGGCGAGCGCGAAATCGGCGCTCGCGGGGGCGCCGTCGAGACCGGTCACGACGGCTCCGGCCTCGCGGGCGACGAGCGCCGCGGCGGCGTGATCCCACGGCTTGAGGCCGCGCTCGAAATACCCGTTCAGACGGCCCGTTGCCACGGCACAGAGGTCGAGAGAGGCCGCCCCGAACCGGCGGATGTCGCGCACCAACGGGAGCAGTCCGGCGACCACCTCGCCCTGCCTCGCACGCTCCGCGGAGTCGTACGAGAAACCGGTGCCGACGAGGGCCTGCTCGAGTGAGTGAAAATCGGGAACTTTAAGCTGCTGATTTGCCGAGAACGCACCCCCGGCCTCCGTCGCTGTATAGATCTCGCCGGTCACCGGATTGGTGACGCAGCCGGCGAGCGCGCGCCAGGTGAGCGGGTCGGGATCGCCCTCCACCACCGCGATGCTGACGGCCCAGTGCGGGATTCCGTACAGGTAGTTGACGGTGCCGTCGATCGGGTCGACGACCCAGGTGAGGCCGCTCGCGCCCCGTCCCGCGCCGCCCTCCTCGCCGAGGAACCCGTCGTCGGGTCGCACGTCGGCGATCAGGGACCGGATCAGCAGTTCGGTCTCGCGGTCGGCCATCGTGACGACGTCGACCGGGCTCGACTTGTGGTCGGCGATCTCGACGCCCTCGATGCGACGGCGGTGCGCGAGCTCGCCGGCGGTCACTGCGGTGGCGCGGGCGAGCGCGAGGAGTTCGTCGTGGGCCATGACTCCACGGTACCCGGGTAGCAGGGGCCGCCGTCAGCCGCGCTGCAGCGCCCGCAGCGCCGTCGACGCCTGCTTGCCGGCCTGCACCACGAGCTGCGCGAGCTGCTCGTCGGTGCCGACCTCGCGCGAGGCCAGCACGGCGACGCTCAGCGCCCCGGCCGGTTCGGGGTCGAGCCCGAACACCGGCACGGCGATGCTCCGCGACAGCGGCACCCGCTCCCCCGACGTCGTCGCCCAGCCGCGCTCGCGCACGAGCGCCAGCCGCTCGCGGATCTCCCCGGGGTCGACGACGGTCGTCGAGGTGTACTGCAGCAGGGGCACCGTGAGGGCGAGGTCGATGTCCTTCTCCGGCATAAAGGCGAGGATGGCGTTGCCGCTCGCACCGCCCGTGAGCGGGTGACTGTCGCCGACGCCGATGGTCACGCGGATCGGCTGCGCGCTCTCCACCTGGGCGACGTAGACGCGCCGGTAGCCGACGCGCGAGCAGAGGATGCTCGTCTCGCCGGTGACGCTGGCCAGCCAGGAGAGCGCGGGCATCGCCGCCGTGCGCACATCGCTGTTCGCGGTGGCCCGGCGGCCGAGCGCGATCGCGGCGGGGCCCAGGCCGTAGGTGCGCTTGTCGGGCTGGTAGACGAGCATCGCCGTTTCGACGAGCGTCTGCAGGATGCGGTGCACGACCGCTTTGCCCAGCCCTAGCTCCCGGGAGATCTCGCTCACCCCGAGCCAGGGCGCATCGCCGGTGAAGCACAGCAGCACCCGTGCGACCCGCTCGGTGGTCGAGGCAGGCGTGGGGGTGGCGAGAGCGTTCACGGGCAACTCCTGAGTCGCAATCATCGATCGGCTGAATTGCTCAAATTGTTCCACTCTTCGGAACGATTTGTCCAGCTTGCCAATTTTTGAAACACGGAGTTAACACTGGGGCAACGGTGGGCGCGTTTTCGGTGGCTACTTTCGTCTGTAAGCCAAGAAGGCACCAGGAGAACCGTTCCATTCAGCGGAACACATCAGAGGAGCAGCGTTGATAAGAGGCACCAGGTACGCAGCAATCGCGGGACTCGCGATCGCGTCTATTTCCCTCACCGCGTGTGCGGGTTCAGCCATGAGCACGTCGACCGAGTCCACCGAGGCGGGCGTCACCGTCGACGAGGTCGTCATCGGTTCGCTTCACCCCGAGAGCGGCTCCAGCGCCGCCGACGGCCAGCAGATGGCGCGCGGCGCACAGTACGCCGTCGACGCGATCAACGAGGCGGGCGGCATCGAGTCGCTCGGCGGCGCGAAGCTCGTGCTCTCCTCCGCCGACACCCAGGGCAAGCCCGAAGTCGGCCAGAGCGAGGCGACCCGCCTCATCCAGGAGGGTGCCGTCGCACTCATCGGCACCTACCAGAGCGCTACCAGCGCCAACGTCGCCGCCGTCGCCGAGCGCAGCAAGGTGCCGTTCGTGATGGACATCTCCAGCCTCGACGAGATCCTCGACCAGGGCTACACCTACTCCTTCCGCCTGCAGCCCAACGCGACCCTCATGGGTACGCAGGGCGCCGAGGCGCTCATCGCCATGGGCGAGGCGTCCGACGAGCCCGTCGAGAAGGTGGCCTTCCTCTACGAGCAGGGCAACTTCGGCCAGGCGACGCTCAAGTCGTTCCAGGCCGCCGCCGAGGAGGCCGGCGTGACCGTCGACCCCGTCATCAGCTACGACGCCGCGAGCGTCAGCGACATGACGACGCAGGTGCAGCAGGTCGCGGCGTCCGGTGCCGACGTGCTCGCCGTCGCCGGCTACTACCGCGACAGCCTGCTCGTGTCGCAGGCGGTCGACACGATCAAGCCCGACCTCGACGCCGTCTTCGGTGTCGCCAACGGCGCCTACGACCAGCCGCAGTTCGTCACCGACGCCCCGAACGGCGGCGAGGGCTACTTCGACGCCAACTACCACTGGGACGTCACCAACGACGCCGCCGTCGAGCTGGCCGACAAGTACGAGGCCGAGTTCGGCGAGCCGATCCGCACCGGCGCCGTGCTCTCCTACGACGCGGTCATGGTGATCGCCGCGGCCCTCGAGGAGTCGGGAACCGTCGACACCACCGACCTGCGCGACGCGATCGCCGACAGCAGCTACGAGCCGCTCGTCGTGAGCAACGGCCCCGTGTCCTTCGACGAGGACGGCGAGAACACCAACGCCTCGATCGTGGTCATGCAGGTCCAGGATGGCGCGATCAAGCAGGTCTACCCGGACGACCGCGCGGAGAGCGACTTCCTCTACCCCGCGCCCGTCAACTAGCCAGCGCAACCAGCAGTACCGAACACCGACAGATCAGGAGAGGCCCATGACGACGAACACGCAACCACGGGCGGAGCTCGAAGCTCCCCCCGTCGCGCGCCGCCGCATCCGCTTGAGCAGGGAGATGACCAAGACGCTCGTCGTCACCGTCGTGATCCTCACGATCGTCGCCGTCGCGGCGGGCATCGTCTCGGGGAGCACGACAGTGCTCACCCAGGCCCTCGTCACCGGCGTGCTCACCGGCGGGATCTACAGCCTCATCGCCATGGGCCTCACCCTGATCTACGGTGTTCTGCACATCATCAACTTCGCCAATGGCGCGATGGTGGCGCTCTCGCTCTACCTCACCTACGAGGTCGTGTCGATCTTCGGAGTGCACCCGTACCTCGCGCTCGTCATCACCATCCCGGTGATGATGGGCCTCGGGGCGCTCGTGCAGGCCGTGCTGCTCAACCCCGTCATGCGGGCGCCGATCCACACGCAGCTGCTCATCACGATCGGCCTCGCCCTGGCCATCGAGAACCTGCTGCTGCTGGTCTTCGGCCCCAACCCGCTGTCGGTGCAGCTGCCGGGCAACACCGGAGTGCCGGTCCTCGGCGCCACGGTCGAGTTGTCGCGCATCTACGCGTTCATCGGATCGCTCGTGCTCGTCGCGGCCCTCTGGCTTCTGCTCAAGCGCACGGCGATCGGAACCGCCATCCGCGCCGTCGCCGCCAATCCGGAGGGCGCGCGCCTCGTCGGCATCAACATCAAGGGCATCTACATCCTCACCTTCGCGATCGGCGCGGCGGCGGCGGGAGCGGCGGGCACCCTGATCGCCCCGTTCTCCACGATCCAGCCCACGGCCGGCGCGATCTTCAACCTCACCGCCTTCGTCGTGGTCGTGCTCGGCGGCATGGGCAACGTGCCCGGCGCGCTCGTGGGCGGCCTCGTCGTCGGGCTCACCGAGCAGCTCGGCGCCCTCATATTCCCCGGCCAGTCACCGCTCCTCGCGGTGTTCGTGGTCTTCCTCATCGTTCTGTTCGTCAAGCCCAAGGGCGTATTCGGGAGGGCATCGTGAGCGTCACCACCCCCACAAGGACCAGCAAGCAGGCCCCGGACGCGGACCTCGCCACCCCCTTCCTCACGCTCGCCCCGCGGCGGCCGTTCCCCTACGAGTACGTCATCCTCACCGTCATCCTGATCGCCGGTGCCGCGCTCCCGTTCATCCTGCCCGCGGCCGAGATGGCGATCGCCGTCCGCGTCCTGGTGTTCGCCCTCATGGGCATCGGCTGGAACATCATGAGCGGCTTCGGCGGCATGTTCAGCTTCGGTCACGCCGCCTACTTCGGCATCGGCTCCTACACGGCGGGCTTCATGCTCGTCGAGTTCGGCGTCAGCCCGTGGATCGGCCTCGTCGTCGGCATGGTGGTCGCGGTCATCGCGGCAGTCGGCATCAGCTACCTCGCCTTCCGCTACAAGCTCGAGGGCGCGTACTACGCGATGTCGACCTTTGCCTTCGCCGAGATGCTGCGGCTGTTCGTCAGCGGCAACGACGCGCTTCACCGCACCGTCGGCTTCACCGTGCCGGTACTGCCCGAGTCGTCCTTCGCGATGTTCCAGTTCGACGCCGGTTCGCCGCTGTACTTCTGGATCGGCCTCGTCATGGTCGGTATCGCGCTGCTCACGAGCATCGTCTTCTTGCGCAGCCGCACCGGCCGCTTCACGCTGGCGGCGCGCGACAACGAGATGGCGGCATCCGCTCTCGGTATCAACGTCCTTCGCTACAAGCTCACCGCCGTCGCGATCTCGGCCGCGATCACCGCCTCGGCCGGCGTGCTGTACCTGCAGTTCTACATGTTCATCGACCCCGACCTGGCCTTCGGAGCCCATGTCTCGAACAACGCGATCATCACCACGGTCGTCGGCGGCGCCGGCACCATCTGGGGCCCGCTCGTCGGCGCGATCATCATGGCGCCCCTCTCCGACGTCGTCGCCGGGTTCCTGCGCAACCCGCCCGAGCAGCTGTCGTTCCTCGCCGGGCACGGCGGGCTCGACCTGCTCCTCTACGCGGTGATCCTGATCGCGTTCGTCATCCTGCTGCCCAAGGGCATCTACGGCACCATCTGGAACAAGGTGAAGAAGAAATGAGCCTTCTCGAGGTACGCAACTTCAGCAAGTCCTTCCGCGGGCTCAAGGCCCTGCGCGAGGTCGACATCAGCGTCGACGAGGGCACGATCCTCGGCATCATCGGAGCCAACGGCGCGGGCAAGACCACGCTGTTCAACTGCATCATGGGTGCCTTCCCGCCCGACTCCGGAACCGTCACCCTCGACGGTAAGGACGTCACCGGCGTCGCCAGCCACAAACTGGCCAAGCTCGGGATGGTGCGTACCTTCCAGTTGATGCGCCCGTTCCACACCATGACGGTCTTCGAGAACGTCACGATCGCCGCCCTCAGCCACGGCGCGAAGAGCGACCGGGCGGCGCGAGCCGAAGCGGCCGTCGCGATCGGCAAGACCGGGCTCGCCGAGTGGGCCGAGAGCGAGTCCGGCCAGCTGCCCGCCGCGGTGCAGAAGCGTCTCGAGCTCGCACGCGCCCTCGCGATGCGGCCGCGCGTGCTGCTGCTCGACGAGGTGCTGGCCGGGCTCGTGCCCGCCGAGCGCCTGCCCGTGCTGGAGCTGCTCGAGACGCTGCGCGCCGACGAGGGCGTGACGATGATCTTCATCGAGCACATCATGGCGGCCGTGCGCCGCCTCAGCGACAGCGTCGTGATGATGGACCAGGGTGCCGTGCTGGCCAGCGGCCAGGTCGACACGGTGCTCGCCGACCCCCTCGTGATCGAGGCCTACCTGGGCAAGGAGTACACCAATGCTTGAAGTCACCGATGTGCGCAGCGGCTACCACGGTCTCGAGATCGTGCACGAGCTCTCGCTCACCGTCGCCCCCGGCGAGATCGTCGCCATCGTGGGTGCCAACGGCGCCGGCAAGTCGACGACCCTCAAGACCATCGTCGGCGAGGTGAAGCGCTTCGGCGGTTCGGTCGTGTTCGACGGCAAGCCGGTCGTCACGGGGCGCTCGTTCGACCTCGCCCGCGCCGGCCTCATGCTGGTGCCCGAGCACCGCGCGCTCTTCGGCTCGCTCACCGTCGAAGAGAACCTGCAGATGGGTACCTGGGGCAAGCGCGACCGCGTCGGCTTCAGCGAAGAGGAGATCCTCGACCTGTTCCCGATCCTGCGCGAACGCCGCAGCCAGCTCGCCGAGACGATGTCGGGCGGCCAGCAGCAGATGCTCGCCATCGCCCGCGCGCTCATGGGTGCCCCGCGCCTGCTGATGCTCGACGAGCCGTCGACCGGTCTTTCGCCGAAGCTCACCTGGGAGGTGTTCCACGCGATCAACGCCATCCGCGAGCGCGGGGTCAGCATCCTCCTCGTCGAGCAGAACGCCGGCCAGGTACTCGAGCTCGCCGACCGCGCCTACGTCATGGAATCCGGCTCCGTCGTTCTCGAGGGCACCGGCACCGAGCTCGCCGCCGACGAGCGCGTGCAGTCGGCGTACCTCGGAGTCTGACCGGTGTTCGTCGATCCCATCTCCGAGAGCGACGCTCTCGAGCACGCCGCCGCTCTGGCCGGACTCGGCCGCTGGGCACACGCGTTCGAGCTGTCCGAGCTCGGCGAGAGCGCCCGCACCGCACTGGACGACGTGCTGGCGAACCTGCTCGCCGTCGCGGCCGGAGGTGCGGCGACCGAGGAGCACGCCGCACTCGTCGCCGCGTGGGATCCGGAACCGGGATCGGCGACCCTCCTCGGCGGCGGAACGGCCACCGTCGAGACGGCCGCGTGGCTCAACGGCGTGGCCTCCGTCGCGATGGAACGCGACGAGGGCAACCGGCTGACCAAGGGCCACCCCGCCTCGCAGAGCTTCTTCGCCGTGCTGGCCCTGGCCGAACGCCTCGGCAGCTCCGGCCCCGACACCCTCGCCGCACTGGCCGTCGCCTACGAGGTCGCGGCCCGGTTCGGCCGCGCCACCGACTTCGCCACCGGCGTGCACACGCACGGCACCTTCGGCGTTCCCGGGGCCGCCGCGGGCTGCGCCCGGCTTCTGGGGTTGGATGCCGCGGGCATCTCCTCCGCGATCGACGCGGCCTGCGCCATGCCGCCGTCGACCAGCTGGGGACCGGTGCTCGTGGGCAGCAGTGTCCGCGACCAGTGGGTCGGAGCCGGCAACGTCGCGGGAATCGCCGCCGCGCGCTTCGCCGCCGCCCGTCCCGGCGAGACAGTACGGGGAACCCTCCCCGGCTTCGGCGGCTCGCTCGGTACCGTCGACCCGCGACTCCTCGTCGCCGGCCTCGGCACCGAGACTCTGATCGAGCACGGCTACTTCAAGCGCCACTCCTCCTGTGCCTACACGCACGCCCCGGCAGACGCCGCGCTGCTCGCCCGCGAGCGCATCGCCGCCGCCGGCGCGACCCCCGCCGACATCGTCGCGGTCGAGGTCTCGACGACCGCCGCGGGTGCCGCCCTCGACGCGACCGACTGGACGACCCGCCACGGCGCCTACTTCTCCGTGCCGTTCGCCGTCGCCAGCGCACTGGTGCACGGCGACGTGGCACACTCCCGTTCCGCACCGTCGGCCCGCGGCATCCTGCTCGACACGGCAGCCATGATCACTGTCACCGACGGCGGTATCGCCCCGGCGAGCGCCACCCACCGGCCGGCCCGCGTCACCGTGACGCTCCGTGACGGCAGCTCGGTCGTCACCGAGGTGCCGCACCCCGCCGGCGATGCCGACTTCACCCCGTTCGACCGTGCCGCCCACGCGGCGCTGCTCGACGACGCCCTCGTCGGCGTCACCTCCCCCGCCGCTTCCACCGTCGTCGCCGTCGTCGCGGCGCTGCCCCACGCCGGGCGGGCGGGCGACCAGTTCGCCCTGCTCCGCTCGCACTGAACACCCACCATGAAGGAGAACACCCGCATGAGCATCGACTGGAACACCGAAGTCGCCAAGATCCGCGAGCTACGTGCGGCCCGCACCAAGGTCGGGCCCGGTACGACTCCGGCCGTCGTCGTCGTCGACTTCCAGCGGGCGTTCACCGAGCACGAGAACATCGGCCCGTCGACCGCGATCGCGCTCGAGCACACCAACGAGCTGCTCGTCGCGGCCCGCGCCGCCGGTGTGCCCGTGATCTACCTCGTGATGATCCTCGACTCGCTCGACGACCGCATGCTCGCGCAGCGCGTGCGCTCGAGCCTCACCGAGCGCTGCGGCCGCGGCAACCCGTGGACAGAGATCTCCAGCGCCGTGCCCGCGCAGCCCGGCGACCACATCGTCGAGAAGACGGTGGCGAGCGGTTTCTACAAGACGCGCCTCGAAGACCTGCTGCACGAGCTCGGCGTCGACGAGGTCGTGATGACCGGCACGTCGACGAGCGGCTGCGTGCGCGCCACCGTCGTCGACGCGGCGTACCGCAACTTCCGCATCAGCGTCGTCGAGGAGTGCAGCGACGACTTCCGCACCCTCTCGGGCGAGGTCTCGCTCTGGGACATGCAGGACCGCTTCGGCGACGTCGTCTCCAAGTCGTGGATGCTCGACCGCTTCGCCGCCCTCCAGACCGAACGCGCCCTGGACGGTGCCGGAGTCTCCCTGTGACGATCCAGAACAACGACCGCCTGGTCTACGAGGCGATGCCCACGCGCCCCCTCGTCACCTGGCCCGAGGGCAAGACGGTCGCGGTCTGGCACGCGCCGAACGTCGAGCACTACGACTACGTCGCCCCGGGCGGCGGCAGCCCGCAGGGCCGCACGCGCTATCCCGACCCCCAGCACTACATGCACCGCGACAACGGCAACCGCACCGCCTTCTGGCGCCTGCTGCGCGCCGTCGACAAGTACGAGATCCCGTCGACGGTGTCGCTCAGCCTCTCGGTGCTCGAGGAGATCCCCGAGGTACGCGACGCCATGGCCGAGCGCGACTGGGAGATCATGAGCCACGGCATCTCCAACCTGCGCCCGCTCTACGACATGCCCTACGACGACGAAGACCGCTTCTACGAGCTCTCGCAAAAACTGTCGGAGACCTACTACGGGGGAAAGCGCATCAAGGGCATGCTCGGCCCGAAGATCTCCGGCACCGACAACACGAGCGACCTCATGGTCAAGCACGGCATGACCTACCACGCGGACTGGATCCACGACGAGCAGCCGCGGCCGATCCGCACTGAGGGCGCGGGCAAGCTCGTCTCGATCCCCTACTCGTACATGCTCAACGACGTGCCGCTGCTGCTCGCCAAGCACTACCCCGGCAGCTACTTCGTCGCCATGGCGAAGGCGCAGATCGACCGGCTGCTGCGCGACGCCGACGAGGACGGCCAAGGCCGGGTGGCGTGCATCGCCACACACCCGTTCGTCACCGGCCAGCCCTACATGCAGCGCTACATCGAGGAGATCTTCGACTACCTGCGCAGCGACGACCGTCTCTGGGTCACCACCGCCGGAGACATCTCAGACCACTACCTCGAGAACAGCTACGACGAGCAGTTGGCGCACGCCGAGGTCATCGCCGCGGCACGGGAGGCTTCCGCATGACCCTCATCCAGCACCCCGACGACGCCACCGTCTTCGCTCCCGGCCTGCCGCGCACGTTCGACACGCATCGCGCTCCGTGGGCCCTGCCCGACGGCAAGAAGCTCGCGGTGAGCGTGCTGCTGCACGCCCCGAGCTATCAGGACGTGCCACCCGCGGGATCGTTCAAGCCGATCACGATGCAGGGCGGCGTCGGCCGCGACACCTCCGAGCCGAAGCACGGGCAGCTCGCCCGTCTCTCGCAGTGGGACTTCGGACTCACCGTCGGCATCTGGCGCCTGCTCGGCATCGCCGAGAAGGCCGGGGTTCCGGTCGCCGTCGCGCTCGACTCGTTCGGCGTGCGCACCATGCCGGGGCTCGCCGACCTCGTCGCCGAGCGCGCGCAGGAGATCGTGGTGCGCGGCAGCGCGGCGAACATCGTCATCGACGAGGCCATGACCGCGGAGCAGGAACGCGAGTACATCACCGAGGCCCGCTCCTCCGTCGAAGCCGCGACCGGCCGCACCGCCACGGGCTGGTTCTCGCCCGAGCGCGCGAACAGCCTGCGCACGCCGGAGCTGCTGCGCGGGGCCGGCTTCGACTGGTTCGGCGACTGGCCCGTCGACGAGCGCCCCGTCGCCCTCGACGGCGCGGCCACCGGTCTCACCGCCGTGCCCTTCGGCCTCGAGACGGAGGACATGTTCTCGCTCTACACCCGCAGCCTTGCCTTCCCCGACTACGAGCGCCTGCTCGACGAGACGATCGAGCAGCTGGTCGCCGACGCGGATATCGTCGGCGCACGCTTCCTCGGACTCAGCTGGTTCGGCTGGGTGCTCGGCCAGGCCTGCTTCGCGGATGTCGCGGAACGCACCCTGCAGAAGCTGGCGGCCCACCCCGACGTGATCCTCGTGACCCCGGGACAGGTCGCGGCACTGTAGCGATGACCACCCGCAATCCCCCGGCCGCCGACACCCCGGCCCGCCTCCCCCTGCCCGCGCGCTTCAGTCTGGCGCTCGGCACCGGCACCATCCTGCAGGGCCTGAACTCGGCGATCGTCGCCGTCGCGCTCATCCCGATCGCCCTGCACTTCGGCACCTCGGCCGCGATCCCGTGGATCGTCAGCGGCCTGTACATCGCCTCCGCGGTCGGCTCCCCGGCCGCCGGGCGCCTGTCGGACCTGTTCGGCCCCCGCCGCATCTACCTGATCGGGCTCGCGGTCGTGCTGCTCGCCTCCGTCGCCGGCCCGTTCGTGCCGAGCGTCGAGTGGCTCGTGGTCGACCGCATCGTGCTCGGTCTCGGCGCGTCGATGCACTTCCCGGCGGCGATGGCGATCATCCGCCAGCAGGCCGCGAAACGCGAGCAGACGGCCACGGGCGCCATCGGCATCATCGCGATCTGCGGCCAGACCAGCGCCGCCCTCGGCCCGACGATCGGCGGCCTCGTGGTCGTCATCTGGGGCTGGGAGGGCATCTTCTGGGTCAACGTGCCGCTCGTGATCGCGTCGGCGATCTGGGTGCTCACCCAGGTGCCCGCCGACGAGGCGCGCAAGCGCTCCGGCGTCCTCGCCGGCATCCGCTCGATCGACCCGCTCGGCATGGGGCTCTTCGTCGCCACCGTCGTGCTGCTCATGCTCGGGCTGCTCTCGCTCGAGGGCGACCCGCAGTGGCTGCTGTTCGCCGCGTTCGTTCCCGTCGCCGCCCTGTTCGTGCTGCGCGAGCTGCGCACCCCGAGCCCATTCATCGACGTGCGGCTGATGCTGACCCACCGCCAGTTCGCGCTGACCTGCGCCCGCGCCATCCTGACCTTCATTTCTTTCTACTGCATCTTCTACGGACTGCCCCAGTGGCTCGAAGCCTCGAGAGGGCTGGATGCCGCGGCCACGGGCCTGCTGATGCTGCCGGTCTTCGGAGTCGGGGTCGCGTCGACCATCCTGGCCACCCGGCTCGGCAGGCGGCTCAAACCGCGCCTGCTGCTCGTGTTCGGCACGACCGCGATGGTGGTGGCCGGCGCGCTGCTCGCGCTGGTGACGAGCACCGATTCGCCGATCTGGCTGCTCGTGGTGATCAGCGTCCTGCTCGGCATCCCGAACGGCTTCAACAACCTCGGCAACCAGCTCATCCTGCACTCGAGCGTCCCCGGCGCCAACGCCGGCAGCGCGAGCGGCATCTACCGCACCTCGCAGTACTTCGGCGCCGTGCTCTCCGCGGTGATCGTCGCGCACGTCGTCGGCGTCGGCGAGGCGGAGGGCGGCATCCGCACCCTCGGCGTCGTCATCGGCGGGCTCGGCGGCCTCATGCTCGTGACCAACCTCGTCGCCCTCTACCGGGGGCGCGGAAAATCGATGGTGGAACTGTGACCTCTCTCTTCGACTCCCTCCGGCTGCGCGACCTCACCGTCGCCAACCGCGTCTGGGTATCACCGATGTGCATGTACGCCTGCGAGGGCGAACCGGGCGTCGTCGGCGCCTGGCACGTCGCGCACTACGGCCAGTTCGCGCTCGGCGGCGCGGGGCTCATCGTGACCGAAGCCACCGCGGTGCTACCCGAGGGGCGCGTCACGCCCGAGGATGCCGGACTCTGGGGCGACGACCACGTCGCGCCGTGGAAGACGGTGACGGATGCCGTTCATCTGGCGGGTTCCGCGATCGCGGTCCAGCTGGCCCACGCCGGTCGCAAGGGCGGCAAGTTCCGCGGCCTGCCGGGCGACGAATTCGCGAACTCGTCGGTGCCCGCGGACCTCGGTGGCTGGACCACGGTCGGCGCTACCGGCGAGGCGTTCGGACGCTACGACGCCCCCGCGAAGGCCACCGCCGACGACCTCGCCGCCACGGTCGCGGCCTTCGGTGCCGCCGCCCGCCGCGCGGACGAGGCCGGCTTCGACGCGATCGAGTTGCACGGCGCGCACGGGTACCTGCTGCACGAACTGCTCTCGCCGGTCACCAACACCCGCGACGACGACTGGGCCTCGCGCGAGCGGCTGCTGCTCGAGACCGTCGCCGCGGTGCGCGCCAATTGGCCGCAGGGCAAGCCGCTCATCGTGCGACTCTCGGTGGACGACGTGGCGCCCGGCGGGCTGACCGCCGAGGACTCCGCGTCCCTCGCCACCCGCCTCGGCGAGCTCGGCGTTGACCTGATCGACTGCTCCTCGGGCGGCCTCGTGGCCGGTGCCGAGTACGCGGCGACCCCCGGCTACCAGGTACCCGGCGCGGCGACCGTGCGCCGGCTGTCGGGGCTCCCCACCTCGGCGGTCGGCCTCATCACGAGCCCCGAGCACGCGGCGTCGATCGTCGCCGAGGGCTCCGCCGACGCGGTGATGCTGGGGCGCGAGATGCTCCGCAATCCGTACTGGGCCAGGCACGCGGCATCCGCCCTGGGCGTTTCGCTGCCGGGGGTGTCGCGGTACCACCGCGCGCACGCGTAGCCGCGCGCCGTGCGCTCGCGCCCGCCGCGGCCCCCTCGCCGCGCTAGAAAGGCCCCGGGCCCGGCCTGCGCGCCCGAGGCCCCCTGCGACGCTCAGCGTTGTCGCGCGCGCTGCGCTTCGTCGCGCACGCGGCGGCACGAACAGGCGCGTGCGCGACAAATCTCATCGCGCACCCCCGGCGTGCACAGCCCGCCGCGCGAAACCCCGGCGCACGAAAAAGCCCCGCACGAGGCGGGGCTTCTCTGTTCCAGTCCGACTTCCTGGTGGCGAGTGAGGGATTCGAACCCCCGAATGCGATGCAGTCTGATTTACAGTCAGATCCCTTTGGCCGCTTGGGTAACTCGCCAGGGCGCTTCGTCCACATGTAATCATCTGACCGAAGGCGCTGAACAAGAATAGCGTTACTTTTGCCTCGTCAAAATCACACCGCCCAAAACCACGGATCCCGGGCACGCGCCCCGATAGTATCGCTGTGCCAAAGGAGGTGCCGCGAGTGACGGGAATCAACGAAGTCGCCGTGCTCGCGGGCGTCTCCACGGCCACGGTTTCCCGGGCTCTCAGCGGTAACGGCCACGTTTCGCTCGCCACCCAGTCCCGCGTCAAAGCCGCGGCACTCGAACTGGGGTACGTCGTTTCCTCCAACGCCTCGGGCCTCGCCACCGGCAGAACGAAAAACGTCGGCGTCGTCATCCCGTTCCTCACCCGCTGGTACTACAGCTCGGTGATCGAGGGCGCCGAGCAGGCCCTGCTCAGCCACGGCTACGACCTCACCCTGTACAACCTCAGCGGCGGGGGCGACGAGCGGCGCAGCGTCTTCGAGCACTTCCTGCTGCGCAAACGGGTGGACGCCGTCATCGCCATCTCCCTCGAACTCACCGCGAGCGAGCTGGCCAGCCTGTTCGAGATGAACAAGCCGATCGTCGGCATCGGCGGCCCGCTGCCCGGCGTGCGCACCCTCAGCATCGACGACGTGAAGGTCGCACGGCTCGCCACCGAACACCTGCTGTCGCTCGGCCACACCTCGATCGCGCACATCGGCGGCGACACCTCGGTCGAACTCGACTTCCACCTGCCCACCAACCGCCGCGTCGGCTACGAGGCGGCGCTCGAGGCAGTGGGCATCCCTATCGACCCGGAACTCTTCGCCGCCGCCGACTTCAGCGTGCCCGGCGGCTACCGCGCCGCGAAACAGCTGCTGGGCAACCCGCGCAAGCGCCCGACGGCGGTCTTCGCGGCATCCGACGAAATGGCCATCGGCACCATTCTGGCGGCGCGCGATCTCGGCTTGGCCGTACCCGGCGACGTCTCGGTGATGGGCATCGACGACCACGAACTGGCCGGCTTCTTCGGCCTGAGCACGGTCGCGCAGTTCCCGGCGGCCCAGGGCCGGATGGCGGTGGAGCTCTTGATGGAGGAACTGCACCCCGGCCGCCACGTCGCGGCGGCGAACACGCCGCTGCACTTCGAGCTCATCGTGCGGTCGAGTACCGCCCGCCCGCGCTACTCGGCTTCGGAGCGGTAGCGGCTGCCCGCCTCTGCGATCGTCACGATGTAGTCGGGGTCGGAGTTGTACGCGGTGATGCCCGCCGACCAGCCGTCCTCGCTCGCCATGTCGCCGCTCGCCCGGCACAGGTAGTTCGCGCTCGCCATCGTCGCGTCGTCGATGTTCTGCGGGTCCCCCGCACCGTCGGCGTTGGCGTCGACGTGCCAGTTGTTCCACGTCTGCGGGATCAGCTGCATCGGCCCGACCGCGCGGTCGTACTCCGCGTCGCCGTCGATCGCTCCCTGGTCGCTGTCGGGGATGTGCGCCGTCGACGCCCCGTCGAGCGCGATGCCGAAGATGCCGGGGCTCACGGTGCCGTCGGCCTGCACCGACGAGCCCGCGTGGGTGCCGTGGCGGCTCTCCGCGTAGCCGATCGCGGCCAGCGTGTTCCAACTGAGCCCGCAGGTCGGCATCTGCAGCGCCTTGTCGATCGCGACACCGGCGTAGGCGGCGAGCGCGCGCTCCGGGATGCCCGTGCTCTCCGCGGTCTGGGACAGCCAGACGGGGTCGGCCAGAGAGGCGATACCCGGGGCGGATGGCGCGGCCGCCGTCACGGGAGGTGCGGCCGGCGCGGCCCACGTCGGCGCGGGCAGGGCCTCCTCGGTGGTGACGGCGGGGACGAGCGGCGAGAGAGCGAGCCAGGCGGCGGCGGCCACGGCGAGTACAGCGACGGAGGCCCCCGCGATGATCCAGGGACGGCGTCGATCGGGCATGCCCCGTTTTACCACGCGGGTATGGGAGCCCTCCGACATCCGCAATTCAGAAAAAACCGCGACCGCGTAGAATTGCCGCATGGCAGACCCCACATTCGACATCGTCAGCAAGGTCGACAAAATGGAGGCGGACAACGCCGTCAACCAGGCCCAGAAAGAAGTAGCCCAGCGCTACGACTTCAAGGGCGTCGGCGCGTCCATCGACTGGAGCGGCGAGAAACTGCTGCTCAAGGCCAGCGCCGAAGACCGCGTGAAGGCGGTACTCGAGGTACTCGAGGCCAAGTTCATCAAGCGCGGCATCCCCCTGCGCAGCCTCGACACCGGCGAGCCCTACGCGAGCGGCAAGGAGTACCGCATCGAGGTGTCGCTCAAGAACGGCATCTCCTCCGAAGACGCGAAGAAGGTCTCGAAGATCATCCGCGACGAGGGGCCCAAGGGCGTCAAATCGCAGATCCAGGGCGACGAGCTGCGCGTCACCTCCAAGAGCCGCGACGACCTGCAGGCCGTCATGGCGCTGCTCAAGGGCAAGGACCTCGACGTCGCCCTGCAGTTCGTCAACTTCCGCTAGAACCGCCCGCGACAGGTTCGCGCCCCCCGTGTGACGATCGCGCCCGAATGTTCGGGCGCGATCGTCATTTAACGGCGCGAAAACCTCCCGGACGGGCGTGTGCCGAGCACCCCCGCGATCGATAGACTTCGAGAGAAATGGATGTAGCTTCCTGGGGCCCGACGCTCGTCATCGTCGCGGCGGTCGTCGACTTTCTCATTCGGCTGACGTGCCTCATCTACGTGCCCCGCAACCGTCGCCCGCAGACCGCGACGGCGTGGCTGCTCGCCATCTTCTTCCTCCCTCCGTACATCGGCGTGACGCTGTTCCTGCTGCTCGGCAGCCGTCGCCTGCCGAAGTCCCGCCGGGCGAAGCAGGCCGAGGTCAACTCGTTCATCACGGAGACCACCGAGGGCATCGAAGAGGTCAAGCACGACCACCCGTGGCTCGACCCGGTCGTCGAGCTCAACCGCCACCTCGGCGCGATGCCCCTCGTCGGCGGCAACCAGGCGAAGCTCTACGGCACCTACGACGAGACCCTCGTCGCGATGACCGAGGCGATCAACAACGCGACCAAGTGGGTGCACGCGGAGTTCTACATCCTCGCGCTCGACAAGACCACCGCGCCGTTCTTCGACGCCCTCGAGGCGGCAGTGAAGCGCGGCGTGACCGTGCGCGTGCTGCTCGACCACGTCGCCGGGGTGCGCGCCGTCGGCTACCGCCGCACCAAGCGCCGTCTGCGCAAAGCCGGGGTGCAGTGGTCACTGATGCTGCCCGTGCAGCCGTGGCGCGGCAAGTGGCAGCGTCCCGACCTGCGCAACCACCGCAAGATCCTCGTGCTCGACGGCAACGTCGCGTTCACCGGGTCGCAGAACGTCGTCGACTCGAGCTACAACAAGAAGGGCAACCTGCGGCGGGGCCTGCACTGGAAAGACCTCATGGTGCGTTTCGAGGGCCCCATCGTCGCCGGCGTCAACGCGCTGTTCATCACGGACTGGTACACCGAGACCAACGAGCTGCTCATGCGCGAGGCCAGCACGGTGCCGCGCCCGCGCGTGCAGAACTCGCTCGACGCGCAGGTCGTGCCCAGCGGTCCGGGCTTCGACGGCGAGAACAACCTGCGCCTGTTCAACTCCCTGCTCTACCTGGCGCAGGAACGCATCATCATCACCTCCCCGTACTTCGTGCCCGACGAGTCGATGCTCTATGCCATCACCACCGCGGCGCAGAGCGGCATCGACGTGCAGCTCTTCGTCTCCGAGATCGGCGACCAGCCCGTGGTCTACCACGCCCAGCGCAGCTACTACGAGGAGCTGCTGCGCGCCGGCGTTCGCATCTGGCTCTACAAGGCGCCGACCGTGCTGCACTCGAAGTTCTTCACGATCGACGACGAGGTCGCGGTGATCGGCTCGAGCAACATGGACATGCGCTCGTTCAGCCTCAACCTCGAGATCTCGGTCATGGTGCACGGAAAGACATTCGTCGACGACCTGCGCAAGGTCGAGCAGGAATACCGCGACACCAGCCGCGAGCTCTTCCTCGACGACTGGACGGAGCGGCCGAGGGCTGCGGCAGTGCTCGACAACGTCGCGCGGCTCACGGCGGCCGTGCAGTAAGTTTCCCGACGATTCGTCGACTCGAACGGCTAGCGTGGAAGACGAGCCGGAGGAGACCACCGTGGACGAACGCACGACAGAATTCATCGACACGTTCCAGACGTTCTTGCGGGACATGCTCAACGAGAGGCCGTCCGGGACCGACAGGCTGACCCCGTTCGGCGAGTTCGTCGAGGAGTTCCTCGGTGCCAGCGTGCGCGAACTCCCCGTCATCAGCCACTCCGTCGCCGCGCATCGGCTCGTCGACGCTGACGTGGCACTCGCCGACCTTGCGGCGGAATCGCATGCGGAGCCTCACGGCATCACGGGCGGACAGCAGCGGGACCACAACCAGCTCGCCGAGCTGATCAGCAACCCGTATGTGCGGTTTGCGCCCGGACCAGTCGAATACATCTCGATCCCCGACGGTCCCGAATCCACCCGCCGGGTGATGGCGTTCGGGTTCTACGCGCTCGTCTTCGAAGGCCACCCGATCGTGGTGCTGCAGCGCCGAGCCCGCCCCGACCACGGTGTCAATGTCGCGAGCCTCGAGGTCATCACACCCTCGCCCGACGCGGCGACCGCTTTCCTCGCCGAGTTCGGCGAGCGAATGCTGCGGCTCAGCGTGCTGCGCGGACAGGTCCTGTCGTTCAGCGGCAACGAGTACGGCCAGCTGGGCGCGGGGGCGACATTCCTGCCACGGCCGACCGTTGTCGCCGACGACGTCATCCTTCCTCCCGGCGTGCTGGAGAGCGTCGTGCGCCACGTCGTCGGCATAGGCGACCACCGGGACCGGCTCGTCGCTGCGGGCCAGCATCTGAAACGAGGCGTGCTGCTCTACGGGCCTCCCGGCACGGGCAAGACGCTGACCGTGCGGCACCTGCTCGCGCTCACGCCCGGGACGACAGCCGTGCTGCTGACCGGTTCGAGCATCCAGTTCGTCACCCAGGCCGCGGAGCTCGCCCGCGCGATGCAACCCGCCATTGTCGTGCTCGAGGACGTCGACCTCGTTGCCGCCGAGCGCGGTATGCACGGATCGCCGGACCCCCTGCTGTTCTCGATTTTGGACGCGCTCGACGGACTGGACGGCGACGCCGACGTGACCTTCCTGCTCACGACGAACCGCGTGGACGTGCTCGAACGTGCCCTCGCCGAGCGGCCGGGCCGGATCGACCTCGCCGTCGAAGTTCCGTTGCCCGACGACGAATCGCGCAGACGGCTTTTCGCCCGGTACGCGAGCGGGCTCCCCCTGTCGGCACCCGCCCTCGACGCCGCCGCCGACCGGTCGCCCGGCACGACCGGTTCATTCGCCAAAGAGCTCGTGCGTCGCGCGGTGCTCAGCGCTGCCGAGCAGGGCCGCGAGGTCACGGACGCCGACCTTGCCTCTTCGCTCGACAGTCTCTTGGACTCCGGAGCCCAGCTCGCGCGCAATCTGCTCGGCGGAGGTCAGAGCGACGAAGAAGCCACCTCGGTCTCGACGACCTTCGGCAGTTTCGCCCCGTCCGTCGTGGTGACGCGCCACAACCTGACCTGATCCGCGACAACGTCGCGCGGCTCACGGCGGCCGTGCAGTAGCCGTCCAGCCTCACGACGGCGCGCCCCGCATCCATTGCGCAGCGGAGAAAACGAATGTTATTCTCCATGCAATTCCCGGCGTGCAATCCCCGGATCGTGCGCCCTGAACTTACCGTCAGCTCGGCGGCCGGTCCGGACCTTGCTGGCCGCCGAGCGCCACGGAACGCCGTGGCAACTCGAACACGCAGGGGCTCACCGTGATCATCAGCACCGCCGCCGTCGCCGTCCATTCGAGCGCGGCCGCGGCCGCCATGAGCGGGGCGGTGATCACCTGGTGGGCGGTGAGCGGGTGCCTCGTGGTGTGTCTGATCGCGAGCGCGGGCGCCGTCGTCCTCGCGGCGCGTGCACGCCACCAGAACGAGCCGCGCTACCGCCGGCATTCCCCGACGGGGCCTCCCGGCGCGCACGGGCCGGAGTAGCGGCGAGACGTCCGCGAACACGGCGTCGCTCAGCGCCCCACGCATCGGCCGCGCGGCGTTTTTTCGCTTGCGCGCGCGAATATTCGACCGCGGCGGCGAAAATTGACCGCGCGACCGGGCGGTGCGCCGCACCGGGGCCGCGCCGACGCCCGTAGCCGCACAGTGGCCGGCGAGGGGCCGCGCTGCGTTTTATCGCGCACGCGCCCGCACGAACACCCGCGCCCGGCACAAAACGCCGCGCGCCCACACCAAACCTCCGCGACCGCGACGTCGCTCAGCGCCGCACAAGCACCGCGCCGCACACGCACCGAACCCGCGCCACGACTTCGCGGCGCTACGTGCCCCGGGCAGGAGCGGCTACGCGTTGGAGGCGCGCACCATCTCTTCGCGGTCGACGACCTTGATGCGCGTGCGGCCGACGGCCTCGCCGAGGGCGAGCTCGTGCTGGTCCAGGTTGTGCCAGCCGTCGAGGTTGGTGAACTCGACGCCGCGGCTCTCGAGCAGTTCGACGACCGCTGACTCCTCGGGGTGCGCGGGCGCCCACCAGTTGGCCTGGTCGTTCATGACGTGCTTGATCGTCTCCATGGCGTCGCTCTTGGTGTGGCCGATGAGTCCGACGGGGCCGCGCTTGATCCAGCCGGTCGCGTAGACGCCGTGCACCTGCTCGTCGTTGTCGTCGATGACCTGGCCCTCGCGGTTCGGGATCACGCCGCGCTTCTCGTCGAACGGGATTCCCTCGAGCGGCGAGCCGAAGTAGCCCACCGCGCGGTAGAGCGCCTGGATCGGGATCTCGCGGATCTCGCCCGTGCCACGCGTGCCACCCTCGCCGTCGGGCTCGGTGCGCTCGAACTTGATCGACTCGACGTGCGAGGTGCCGGTGATCTCGAGCGGCTTCGCGTGGAAGTGCAGGTGCAGGCGACGCGACGCGCTGCCGGTCTCGCGGGCGCGCCACTGGTTCAGCACCTTGTCGATCACGAAGACCTGCTTGTTGCTCGCGATCGCGGCCTTCGACGCCTCGTCGTACTCGAAGTCCTCGTCGTAGACGATCATGTCGACGTCCTCGAGCTCGCCGAGTTCGCGCAGCTCGAGCGGGGAGAACTTCACCTGGGCCGGTCCGCGGCGCCCGAACACGTGCACGTCGGTCACCGGCGACGCCTTGAGGCCCTGGTACACGTTCTCGGGGATCTCGGTCGACAGCAGGTCGTCGGCGTGCTTCGCGAGCATGCGCGCAACGTCGAGTGCCACGTTGCCGTTACCGATGACGGCGACGGATGACGCGTCGAGCGGCCACTCGCGGGGGAAGTCGGGGTGTCCGTCGTACCAGGAGACGAAATCGGCGGCGCCGTAGCTGCCCGGCAGGTCGATGCCGGGAACCACGAGGGGGGCATCCTTGATCGAGCCGGTGGAGAAGATCACGGCGTTGTAGTGCTTCTTCAGATCGTCGAGGGTGATGTCGCGGCCGAACAGCACATTGCCGAAGAGACGGATTTGGCCCGAGTCGAGCACGTCGCGCAGCGCGTTGATGATGCCCTTGATGCGCGGGTGGTCTGGGGCGACGCCGTAGCGCACGAGTCCGTAGGGCGCGGGCAGCTGCTCGAAGAGGTCGATCGAGACGTCGAAGCTCTTCTCCGCCTTGAGAAGGATGTCAGCCGCGTAGATGCCGGCGGGTCCGGCTCCGACGATGGCCAATCGCAGTTTGGTCATGTTCGTCTCTTTCGATTGTGGGGTTTCGCTACGGCCGTGGACGGCCTACTCAACCACCGGAGTTACGTGTTAGTTGGAGCGCTCGACCACGGAGTCGGCGAAGCGCGTCAGGGACTTCTTCACGGGGCCCGCGGGCAGCGGGGCGAGCGCGGCGACGGCCTCGCGCGCCCAGCGGTGGGCCTCGGCGAGCGTACGGGCGGTGACCTCGTGCGCTCGCAGTTCGGCGATCGCGGCTGTGAGGTCCGCGTCATCCGCCTCGGTCATTTCGCCCTCGGAGATCGCCGTCACGTCGCGCTCGATGCGCGCGAGCAGGGCGGCGGCATCTGCGTCGGTCTCGGCGAGCTCGCGCAGGTAGAGCAGGGGCAGCGTGGAGACGCCGGCGCGCAGGTCGGTGCCGGGCACCTTGCCGGTCTCGCTGCCGTCGCCCGCGAGGTCGATGATGTCGTCGATGAGCTGGAAGGCGACCCCGATCTTCTCGCCGAAGGTGACGACGGGGATGCGGTACTCCTCGGGAGCGCCGGCGACGATCACGCCGATCTCGGCGGCGGCGGAGATGAGCGAGCCGGTCTTGTCCGCGAGCACCTGCAGGTAGTGCGCGATGACGTCTTCGCCCTCTCGCGGGCCGATCGTCTCGTGCAGCTGGCCGAGGCAGAGTCGTTCGAAGGTGTCGGCCTGCAGCTGGATGACGCGTTCCCCGAGTGACGCGACGAGCTTGCTCGCGCGCGCGAAGAGCAGGTCGCCGGTGAGGATCGCGACCGAGTTGCCCCAGACCGCCTGGGCGGAGGGGACGCCGCGGCGCATCTGCGACTCGTCCATCACATCGTCGTGGTACAGCGAGGCGAGGTGGGTGATCTCGATCGCCTTCGCGGCAGAGTAGACCCGGTCGTCGTTGCCGCCGCCGAGCTGGGCGGAGAGCAAAGTCAGCAGCGGCCGGACGCGCTTGCCGCCGGCTTCGAGCAGATAGCGGCTCGTGACATCCGCCATGTCGTCGGCGAAGGACATCTCGACCAGGAGGCCTTCCTCGACGACGTCGAGTCCCTCTTCGATCTCCCTGACGAATCGTCGCTCGTCGCTCGACGCGAAAAGCTTCTCGCCCAGGCCGAGCGAAGAGCTCAGGGTGTTCCTGCGACGAGCCAAAGGAACGCTCGCGTTCACTGCCTGCTCATTTCTAGAGTTGCCATGTCGGCGAAGTTACTGGGGCTGGACGGGGATCGAGCGGGTGGTGCGCTTGGCAATCGACGCGAGCACGGCCGCGTCTTCGGGCTTGCGGCCACGGTGCAGCGCCACGACGCCCGCCGTGAGGTTGCGCCAGGCCACGCGGGTGAAGCCGACGCCGCGGATCCACCGACTCAGCTCGCCCTGGTCGGGCCACGCGCGGATGGATTCCTCGAGGTAGTCGTAGGCCGCCGTGTTGGAGCTGGTGGCTCCCGCGACGACGGGCATCACGTACTTGAGGTACGCGTTGTAGCCGGCGCGCAGCAGAGCGCGCGGCGGCTTCGAGAATTCGCAGATGACGAGACGGCCGCCGGGCTTGAGCACGCGGTACATCTCGGCGAGCGCCGCCTTGGGATCGTTGATGTTGCGCAGGCCGAAGCTGATCGTGACGACGTCGAACTCGTCGTCGCCGAACGGCAGCTGTTCGGCGTTGCCCTGCACGAACTCGAGATCGGGGTGACGACGACGACCCTCGGCGATCATGCCGGGCGAGAAGTCGAACGCGACGACGGAGGCGCCGGTCTTGGTGAGAGCCACGGAACTCGTGCCGGTACCGGCCGCGATATCGAGGATGCGCTCCCCGGGTTGCGGGTCGATTGCTCGCACGGTCGCGAAGCGCCAGATCGGGGCATTGCCCGCCGACAGGACGTTGTTCGTCCGGTCGTAGTGCTTCGCGACGCCGTCGAACATGTCAGCTACCTCGTCGGGCTGCTTCTGCATGTCGGCTTTAGTCACCACACAAGTCTACTGAGATACGGGTTTCACTGTCTGAGGGTACGGCGGGGGTACTGTGGGGATGTGAGTACGCCTGCCGGATCCATTGCCCATCTGGCAGTCGAAACAGCGGTGATCGACGACATCGGTCCCCTGATTCCCCTCCTCGACCCCCGCGATCCGCTGCTGTTCATCCGCCGCGGCCAGGGCATCGCCGGCATCGGCGAGGCGCTCCGTCTCGAGTTCACCGGCCCCACGCGCATGACCGACGCCGCCGCGGCCTGGCGCGAACTGCTCGCCGCCGCGTCGATCGTCGACCCGCTCGGCATCCCCGGCACCGGCCTCGTCGCACTCGGCAGCTTCGCATTCTCCGAACACTCGGCGGCGACCAGCGTGCTCATCGTTCCCTCGGTCATCGTCGGGCGCCGCAACGGCGTCAGTTGGATCACCCGGGTCAACACCGATGCACCCCGGCCGCAGCCCCGCGCGTTCGGCGCGGAATACCGCATCTCCCTCCTGCCGGGGTCGATGACAGCCGACAGCTTCCTCGCCGCGGTCGACACGGCTCTCGAGCGCATCCACGCGGGCGACGTACGCAAGGTCGTTCTGGCCCGCGACCTCGTCGGGCACCTCCCCGAGGGCGCCGACCTGCGGCTCGTGCTCGCGTCCCTCTCGCTCGGCTACCCCGACTGCTTCACCTTCGCGGTCAACGGCTTCATCGGCAGTTCGCCGGAGACCCTCGTGCGCGTGGATGCCGGAACCGTGAGCGCCCGCGTGCTGGCCGGCACGATCAGCCGTGGTGCCGACGCTCAGGCCGACCACGACGCGGCGGTGTCCCTCGCCACGAGCACCAAGGACCTCGACGAGCACCAGTACGCGCTCACCTCGGTGCTCACCGCGCTCGCTCCGCACAGCTCGACGCTCGCCACGAGCGACCAGCCGTTCACGCTCAAGCTCCCGAACCTCTGGCACCTCGCCAGCGACGTCGCCGGCACCCTCAGCGACGGCTCCACGTCGCTCGACCTGATCGCCGCGCTGCACCCCACCGCCGCGGTCGCGGGAGCGCCCACGCAGGCCGCGCTCGACCTGATCCACGAACTCGAGCCCTTCGACCGCGGGCGCTACGCCGGACCGGTCGGCTGGGTGGGCGCGAACGGCGACGGCGAGTGGGCCGTGGCGCTGCGCTCGGCGCACGTGTCGGCCACCGGCCGCGTCACCGCGTACGCGGGCGGCGGCATCGTCGACGGCTCGGTCGCGGCGCGCGAACTGGCCGAGACGAAGATGAAGTTCCGGCCGATCGTCGAGGCGTTCAACTAGACGCCAGGGCGGATTGAGCATGTCGACATCCTCCGACGCGCTCCGTCACTGGATTTCGACAGGCTCAATCCGCTAGCTCGCGGCCAACCGCGCCTTCTCCGCCTCCACGTCGTAGTCCGCGGCGGGCCAGCCGAGATCGAGTCCGCGCAGCGCGTCGAGCAGGAGGCGCTGCACGGCCAGTCGGGCGAACCACTTGTGGTCGGCGGGAACGACACTCCACGCGGCATCCGGGGTCGACGTCCTCTCGAGGGCGATCTGATACGCCTCCTGGTACGCGGGCCAGAGCAGGCGTTCGTCGACGTCGCCGGGGTTGTACTTCCAGTGCTTCTCGGGGCGCTCGAGCCGTTCGGTGAGGCGCTTCTTCTGTTCCTCGCGGCTGATGTGCAGCATGACCTTGACCAGCGTGGTGCCGTTCGCCACCAGCTCGGACTCGAAGTCGTTGATAAGCCCGTAGCGTTCCTCGATCTGGGACGGCGTCGAAAAGCCGCGTACCCGGTGGATCAGCACGTCTTCGTAGTGCGACCGGTCGAAAACCCCGATGTAGCCGGGCGGCGGCAGCTGCTTGCGCACCCGCCAGAGGAAGTCGTGCCGCTTCTCCTCGTCGGTCGGCGATTTGAACCCGAACGCGCGCACGCCCTGAGGGTTGACCGCTCCGACGACGTGCCGCACGATCCCGCCCTTGCCCGCGGTGTCCATGGCCTGGAGCACGAGCAGCACCGACCGCCTGCCGCCGAACAGGCTGTCGGCGAAGAGCCGTTCCTGCAGGTCGGAGAGCTCGTCGGCGCCCGCGGCGAGCGCGCGTGCCCCGGCCTTCTTGCCGCCGTCGAAGCCGGGGGTGGACGCCGGATCGACGTCGGCGAGCGAGAAGCCCGGGCCGACGCGCAGTGAATCGCTCATGGGGGCAAGGGTAGCCCTCGAGTTCGGTGGTTGAGTAGCGCGGTGGACCTGCGGCAAGCGCGCCAGCGTTTGCGCGATCCCAGCGCCGAGGGAGCCTGCGACCGAGGTCGACGCGGCGCCGGGATTTCGACAGGCTCAATCCGCGGGTGGTCAGCGGGCGAGCGGCACCTCGATGATCGTCGGCGCATCCGACGCGGTCAGTCCCGCGTCGAGTTCTCCGCGGTTCGCGATGCGGCGGTACTCCCAGCCGTAGGCCGCGGCGAGGCTCTCGATCGACACGTTCTGCGCCGTGAGCATCACCCGGTCGAGCGGGCCGGATGGCGCGGACGCAGCCACCTCGAGGGAGTCGAAGATCGTTCCGCCGCCGTCGTTGCCGACGATCACCTGCAGGCGGGGACGCGGTTCCCCGACCCCGAACAGCAGAGAGCCGGCGTCGTGCAGCAGAGTGAGGTCGCCGAGAAGCACGCGGGTGATCCCGGCCGCCGCCTGGCCCTCGAGCGCCTGGCTCGCGAGGGCGATGCCGGTCGCGGTCGCGATGGTGCCGTCGATGCCGGCGAGGCCGCGGTTGGCGTGCACGCTGATCTTCTTGCCCGGCACGACGCGGTCCGCCTCGCGGATCAGCCGGGACGCGCCGAGCACGAGCCGGTCGTGCGGCCAGGTCATGCGCCACACGGCCTCGACGAGGGAACGCCGGGTGACGGGGGCGCGCAGGCCGGCCATCACCTGCCGGGAGAACGCGGCCTGGTCGGCGGGTGTGGAGGAGATGGCGAGCTCGACGGCGGGGGCGTCGTGCTGCTCGAGCAGCGCGCGGGAGGTGGTGACCCACCGCCCGAGCCAGGCACGTCCGGCACTCGAGTTGTCGGGCTCGCCCGTGACGCGGATGGCGTCCGCGAAGGTCGCGACGGCGTGGCCCGGGTTGTAGTCGTCGGCGGTGGTCGACCGCACGACGACGGTCGCGACATCCGGTCTCTGGATCAGTGCCGGGATCTCACGGCTGAGCGTGGGGTGACCGAAGACGATGACGCGTTCGACCCGGTCGCCGAAGTCGATCGCCGAGAGCAGCTCGCGGTAGGCGACGACGAGGTTGGGTCCGAAGTGGGCTCCGCTCGACACCTCCGCGAGCAGCGGGGCGCCGAGGGCACGGGCCGTCGACTCGGCGACAGGGCCGGCACCGTGGCCGGCGACGACGACGGTTCCCGGCATCTGGAAGACGGGGAGCGGGTCGCCCGTGAGGCCGGGGGCCGCGTACGTCACGGCTTCGCGGGCATCGGGAACCGGGACGATGGCCGAGAGCGGCTCGCTGAAGGCGATGTTGAGGTGCACGGGGCCGGGGGTGAGCACCGACGTTCCGGCGGCGGTCATCGCGTCGCCGGCGATGGTGGCCGCGACCGCGAGCTCGCCGGGCGCTCCGGTGGGCGCCATCACGTCGAGCGTGGCCCGCACGGCGTCCCCGAAGATGCCGGGCTGCTCGGTGGTCTGGTTCGAGCCGATGCCGCGCAGCGCGACCGGGCGGTCGGCGGTGACGACGATGAGCGGCACACCGGAGTGGTGCGCCTCCAGCACGGCGGGGTGCAGGTTCGCGACCGCGGTGCCCGACGTCGTGATGACCAGCACGGGGGCCGACGTCTCGACCGCGAGGCCGAGGGCGAGGAAGCCGGCTCCGCGCTCGTCGATGCGTACGCGCAGACGGATGCGGCCGGCCTCTTCGAACTCCGCCGCCGCGAGGGCGAGCGCCTGCGAGCGGGAGCCGGGACTCAATACGACATCGCGCACCCCCAGTCGCACGAACTCGTCGAGCAGGGCGACGGCGAACAGGGAGGCGGGCGAGCTACTCCTTGGGTGGGTCATCGTCGAGTTCGGCGAGTTCCTGTTCGAGGCGGCGGATGCGCTCGTCCTGCTCTTCGTCGCGGCGGATGTTCTTCAAGAAGTTGGGGTCGTCGTCGGGCGCGAGGGTGCGGCGCTGCCCCTCGGAATCGGGACGGTCCTTGCCGAGGAAGAACCAGAGGGCCGGGCCGACGACGGGGATGATCACGACGAAGAACCAGGCGGTCTTGTTGAGGGCGCGAATGCGGCGACGGTCGGTGAGAATGACATCGACCATGGTGAAGATCATGAGCGCGATGACCACCACGCCGAAGATAAGTAACAACCGTGGACCCATGCAGTCAATCTTATGCTTCGCGCTGCCTACACTTGTCAGGTGAAGCCATGGTTGTTATATAGCGTGATCCGTCTGGCCCTGTTCGCCGCGGTTCTGACGGTGCTCTTGCTCGTCGGAATCGAGGGATGGCTGGCCGCGATCATCGCCGCCGTGGTCGGGCTGTGTGTTTCCTACCTATTCCTCGGCCGGCTGCGCACGCAGGTGGCGAAGGGCGTGGAAGACCGCCGCACGGGCAAGACCCGCGCCGCCACCGACGACGAGGACGCCGAAGACACCCTCGAGAACAACGACTTCCTAAAAGGCGATCGCCCAGCTCAGGATTAGCCCGTAGGCGAGGCCGGCGAAGCTGGTCAGCTGCAGCACGAGGATCAGCTCCTTCGCGGTCTTCGCGGTCAGCGCGATGATCACCGCGGGCAGCGCGATCAGCAGCGTCGCGTAGGCGAAGTAGGCGTTGACGAACTCGAGCGTGAACACCACGAGGATGCCGTACGGCGCGAGCAGCAGCACGGCGAAGAGAATGCGTGACGCGCGGTTGCCGATCAGCACGCTCAGCGTGCGCTTGCCGGCGAGCTTGTCTTGCTGGATGTCGCGGGTGTTGTTGATCACGAGCACGGCGACCGAGATCAAGCCGATGGCGGTGCCGGCCAGCCAGTTCTCGAAGCTGACCTCTCCCACCTGCACGTACATGGTTCCGGCGGTGGCGACGAGGCCGAAGAACACGAACACGGCGACCTCGCCGAGCGCGTTGTAGCCGTACGGCTTCTTGCCGCCGGTGTAGAACCAGGCGGCGACGATGCAGACGGCGCCGACGGCGAGCAGCCAGTAGAAGCCCGTGAGAACCACGAGGGCGATACCGGCGAGCGCGGCGAGGCCGAAGAACGCGAGCGCGACGCCGAGCACGGCGCGAGGGCTGGCGGCTCCCGATCCGGTGAGGCGCGAGGGGCCGACGCGGTTCTTGTCGGTGCCGCGCACGCCGTCGGAGTAGTCGTTGGCGTAGTTGACGGCGATCTGCAGGCCGAGCGCGACGGCGAGGCAGAGCAGCGCGCGCACCCAGTGCCAGCCGTCGTCGGTGACGATGTAGGCGGTCGCGGTGCCGAGCGCGACGGGGGCGACGGCCAGCGGGAGCGTGCGCAGGCGGGCGCCGCCGATCCATTCGCGGGGCCCGGCCTTCTTCACCTTCGCGACACCGGGCGGGCGTCCGCCGGGGCGGCCGCTCTTTCCTCGGGCGGCGGGGGCTACGGTCTTCTTCTTCGCATCAGGCACGACCCGATTGTATCCAGCGACGGCCGTGGTCTACTCCGCGATGGCAGCGCGCACGGCGACGCGGTCCGGCTTGCCGGAGGACAGCAGCGGCATGCTGTCGAGCCGCACGACGCGGGCCGGCACCGCCGCCCGCCCGAGCCGCTCGGTGACGAGCGCCTTCAGGTCGTCGATCCGGTAGTCGACGGTCGCTACGAGCACGGGCACCTCGCCCCACCGCTCGCTCGTCTCGCGCACGATCACGGCGTCCCCGAGCCCGGGAAGGTCGCGCACCAGCCGCTCGAGCGCCCCGAGCGACACCTTCAGCCCGCCCGAGATGATCACGTCGTCGAGTCGCCCTGTCACGCTCAGCACGCCGTCGACGATCTCGCCCTGGTCGCCGGTGCGGTACCAGCGCTGACCCTGCTCGCTGTGGAACGCCCGGTCGGTACGCTCGGGGTCGCCGAGATAGCCCTCCGCGAGCACCGCGCCCGAGAGCTCGATCTGCCCGTCGACGACGCGCGCCCGGGTCGCTCCGATCGGGACCCCGTCGTACACGCACCCGCCGCTGGTCTCGCTCGACCCGTAGGTGCGCGTCACGTTGAGGCCGAGTTCGAGGGCCGCGGCGATGAGGGGCAGCGGCGTGGCCTGGCCCCCGACGAGGATCCGGTCGAACCTGCGCAGGGCCCCGAGTGCGGCATCCGTCTCGATCAATCTCGACAGCTGGGCCGGCACGAGCGAGGTGTAGCGCTGCGGGTGATCCATGACGCCGGCCGCGGCGATGAAGGCGTCGGCGCTGAAGTGCCCGGGCGCCAGCTCGACCGGGGCGGTCTCGGCGCTGAGCGAGCGCACGAGCACGTTGATGCCGGCGATGTAGGTGGTCGGCAGGGCGAGCAGCCACTGCCCGGGGCCGCCGAGGGCGGTGTCGGATGCCGCGGCCGACGCCAACAGCGCATCGCTCGAGAGCGCGACCCGTTTCGGGGTCCCCGTGGATCCGCTCGACTCCACGACGAGTGCGACGCGCGTCGGCACGGACTCGGGCAGCGGCGACGACGACTCCCCCGCGAACACGGCCGGACCGTCGCCGCCCAGGGCGTGGCGCAGGGCGTCGAGCATCTGCTCGCCGCCGAACTGGCGCAACGCCCGGGTCATCAGTACTGCCAGGGGTAGGGCGACCAGTCGGGCGCGCGCTTCTCGAGGAACGCGTCGCGGCCCTCGACCGCCTCGTCGGTGCCGTAGGCGAGACGGGTGGCCTCGCCGGCGAAGACCTGCTGGCCGACCATGCCGTCGTCGACGGCGTTGAACGCGAACTTGAGCATGCGGATCGCGGTCGGGCTCTTGCCCAGGATCGTGTTGGCCCAGCGGTACGCCTCGACCTCGAGCTCGGCGTGCGGCACGACGGCGTTGACCGCGCCGATCTCGAGCGCGCGCTGTGCGTCGTACTCCTCGGCGAGGAAGAAGATCTCGCGGGCGAACTTCTGGCCGACCTGGCGGGCGAAGTAGGCGCTGCCGTAGCCGCCGTCGAACGATCCGACGTCGGCGTCGGTCTGCTTGAACTTGCCGTGCTCGGCGCTCGCGATGGTGAGGTCGCAGACGACGTGCAGCGAGTGCCCGCCGCCGGCCGCCCAGCCGGGGACGACCGCTATGACGACCTTGGGCATAAACCGGATCAGGCGCTGCACCTCGAGGATGTGCAGGCGGCCCGTGCTCGCGGCGGAGTGGGTTGACCCTGTCGAGACCTCCCCGTCGTTCACCTCGTACAGGTACCCGTCGCGCCCGCGGATCCGCTGGTCGCCGCCCGAGCAGAACGCCCAGCCGCCGTCCTTGGCGCTCGGCCCGTTGCCGGTGAGCAGCACGACGCCGATGCGCGAGTTCTGTCGCGCGTCGTCGAGCACGGTGTACAGCTCGTCGACCGTGTGCGGCCTGAAGGCGTTGCGAACCTCGGGGCGGTTGAACGCGATGCGGGCCACCCGGCCCTCCGTGTCGTGGTGGTACGTGATATCGGTGAGCGAATCGAAGCCGGCTACCGGCATCCAGACGTTCGCATCAAAAAGTTCTGAGACCTCGGGCATGCACCCAGCCTACGAGCCTGTGGCGACCGCCACGACGAGGGCCGCGAAGAGCAGGAGCCCGACGCCGGCGATCGCCGCCAAGACGAGCAGCATCACCGCCACGGTGCTGCGCCGCTTGCGCGGGGCGGTGTCGAGCGTCTGCATCATCGGGGCGGTCGTGACCCCGCCCAGCGCGAGCCGCTTCTGCGTTTCGTCGAGTGTCTCGGGGCGTTGCTCGTCCATGGGGTGCCTTCCGGCTAGGTGCTGCTCGCGACGGTGCCGAAGAAATCGAGGATCTGCATGAGGGTGAACGGGTTGACGAGCACGCTGAGCACGGCGGCGGCGAGCCCCCACCAGCGACCGCGGCCCGCGACGACCGCGAGCACACCGAGCAGGAACGTGCAGACGGTGCCGACGATGACGACCCAGGCGAGGGTCGTGGCACGGGGGTAGTCGCCGGTGGCGCCCGCGCCGACGGCGATACCCTCGATCACGGCGAGCAGCAGGACGGCGACGAAGACGACGGGGCCGAGCAGGCGGCGGCCGCGGCGCGGGCCGGGCTGGGCGGCGTCTCCCGTGTCTCCGCTATAGATGACGCTGGTGCGTGCCGGGTTCTGGTCGGTCATCGGTCTCGCTTCCTCGTCGCGTTTCACCCTAGCCCACCCGTTCGCGGTCGAACCTTGCGAGACTGGGGGCATGCTGGCATCGCTGACTGACATTCTGGCCACCGCTCGCGTCGTCTCGATCCCGCTGCGGCAACGCTTCCGGGGCATCGAGACCCGCGAGGTCATGCTCTTCGAGGGGCCGGAAGGCTGGACGGAGTTCTCGCCGTTCGTCGAGTACGACGACGAAGAGGCCGCGGCCTGGCTGGCCGCCGCGCTCGATTTCGGCTGGGTGCCCACTCCCCCGCTGCTGCGCGACTCGGTCGCCGTGAACGCCACGCTGCCGGCCGTCGAGGCGGCCCGGGTCGCCGACGTGCTCGACCGTTTTTCGGGATGCCGCACCGTCAAAGTCAAAGTCGCCGAGACGGGGCAGACGCTCGCCGACGACGTCGCCCGGGTGGCCGCCGCGCGCGCGTACCTCGGCGCCGAGGGCCGCATCCGCATCGACGCGAACGGCGGCTGGAACGTCGACGAGGCCGAGCACGCCATCCACTCCCTCGCCGAGTACGACCTCGAGTACGTCGAACAGCCCTGTGCGAGCGTCGACGAGCTCTGGCAGATCCGGCAGCGGGTCAAATACATGGGCCTGCCGATCGCCGCGGACGAGAGCGTGCGCAAAGCCGCCGACCCGTTGCTCGTGGCGCGGCAGGAGGCCGCGGACCTGCTGGTGATCAAGGCGCAGCCGCTCGGCGGCATCCACGCCGCGCTCGACATCGCCGATCAGGCCGGGCTGCCGCTCGTCGTCTCCAGCGCGCTGGAAACGTCGGTCGGCATCTCGATGGGCCTGCACCTGGCGGCCGCGCTTCCCGAGCTCCCGTACGACTGCGGGTTGGCCACGGTGAGCCTGCTGTCGCTGGATGTCGCCGTCGATCCACTCATCCCGGTCGAGGGGAGCATCGCGGTGCGCCGCGTCGTGCCGAACGGCCGCGTCTTCGACGACTACGCGGCGCCGGCCGAGCGCGATGCCTGGTGGCGCGAGCGCCTGACCCGCTGCTACGCCCTTTTGGACGTGTGAGCCCCGCCATCGCACGTCCGACAGGATGGCGCGGGCGACGCGCCGCGATCGGTCCTGCCGAGCGTGCGAATCGCGCGATTCGCCCTGTCGACGAGCGCCGCGGGCGGGCGCCGGGCGATCTACAGGCCGCTGTAGGCGTGCAGACCCTTGAAGAAGAGGTTGACCACGGTGAAGTTGAACATGACCGCGGCGAATCCGATGATCGCGAGCCAGGCGGAGCGTGAGCCACGCCATCCACGGGTCGCCCTGGCGTGGATATAGCCGGCGAAGATCGTCCAGATGATGAACGTCCAGACCTCCTTCGTGTCCCAGCCCCAGTAGCGTCCCCACGCGCGCTCGGCCCAGACGGCGCCGGCGATGAGGGTGAAGGTCCAGAAGACGAAGCCGACGAGGATCAGCCGGTAGGCCAGGTTCTCGAGCTTCTCGGCGTTCGGCAGCGTCGCGAGGAACTTGAACCCCTCGCCGCCGCGCGCCTCACGACGCGCCTGCAACAGCTGCACGAGGGAGAGCCCGCCGCCGAGCGCGAAGAACGAGGTGCCCAGGATCGCCACGAAGACGTGGATGACCAGCCAGGTCGACTGCAGAGCCGGCGGCTGCGGTGCCACGGCGACGTAGAGGTTGACGGTCGCGAGCCCCATAAACGCGAGGCAGAAGCCCACGATGTAGGCGCCGAGGAACCGCAGGTCCTGCCAGAACTGCACGGCGAGGAACACGCCCACGATGATCGCCGTGGCGGTGATCGCGAAGCCGTACATGTTCGACCACGGCACGTACCCGGCGGCGAGACCGCGCAGCACGACGCCGACGACGTGCAGCACCCAGCCGACGAGCGCGAACGCCATCGCGAGGCGCAGCGAGCGCGAGCCCTTGTCGCGGCCCGGAGTCGTGTCGTTCGTGGTCTTTTCCAGCAAAGCCGTCGAGCCGGATGCCGCGGCGAGCTGCCCGACCGGACGGGACTCCTGCGCGACCGCAACGGGCACCACGGACGACCGACGGGCGAGGTCTACCGTGAACGCGATGAACGCGAGCGTGTAGATCGCCATCGCCGAGTACACGGCGAGGAGGGAGTACGTCTCAAAATCCATGGTCACGGTTCCACCTTAAGCCCGAGTTGTTTGCTGTGCGCAGCGGCGATTCCCGCGACGGCCTCTTCGAGCCGGGGGTCCTCGCCGCGGGCGAGTCCCGCGTATTCGAGGGTGACGGCGCCGTCGGCCGTCTCGGTCGCCTTGACCCAGACACGGCGGCGCGGGATGAAGAGCCCGGTGAAGAGCCCGGCGAGCACGAGGATCGCGAACAGCAGCACCCAGAACTGGGACGGGTCGTTGTGGATGTCGAACGAGGCGAACCGCTTGACGTCGGTGAGCTCGATCGTGCCGAGTCCGTTCGGCAGGTCGACCGTGTCGCCCACGCCGAGCTGCAACGCGTCGACGTCGGCACCGCCGCCCGCGATGGGGGTGAGGTCGTCGAGATCGAGCTCGTAGACCGACCGCGGCACACCCGCGTCGAGGCCGAGGTCGCCCGTGTAGACGCGCAGCGACAGCACGGGGTTGAGCAGGTCAGGGTAGCCCGAGGCGAGCGCGCCGGACGGCAGCTCGGCCTGGGTCGGGTAGAAGAAGCCGATCATGCCGACCTGTTCGGCGAGGCCGTCGGGGATCTTGATCGTGCCGAGCGAGGTCAGGTTGGTGTCCTGGGGCAGGAACGGCGTGGAGTCGGTCCAGACGACGTTGCCCTCGGGGTCGCGCACCACGATCGTGGGGGCGTAGCCGTTGCCGAGCAGGAACACCTGCGTGCCGCCGATGTCGAGCGGCTCGTTCACCTTGATGTTGGCCTGGCTCTCGTCGCCGTCGGGCGTCGTGGTGGTCACGTACGCCGAGTAGTCGGTGGCCTGGCCGATGGCCGCGGTGTTCTCGAGCTCGTAGGTGGCGCTGAACTCGTCGAGGCTGATGCGGTACGGGGCGAGCACGTCGCTTTCGAAGAACCGGCCCGGGTTGAACGAGTCGTAGTCGCCGAGCACGTTGACGAACTTCTGGCCCTCGACCACGACGCGCTGGCCGCTGTAGCCGTAGCTGCCGCCGATGGCGACCGAGACTAGGATTCCGACGAGCGCCGTGTGGAACACGAGGTTGCCCGTTTCGCGCAGGTAGCCGCGTTCCGCGCTGACGCTGAAGGAGGCCAGTCCCGCCCGCGTCTTCGACGGGTAGAGCTCGGTGCGGTACCCCAGCCGCTTCAACTGCGACTTCGCGAGATCGATCGCGCCCGCGGCATCCGTCTCGACTGTCTGGGAGGTGTACCCGGCCAACCGGGTCAACCGGGCCGGCGTCTTCGGCGGCCGCGCGCGCAGGGCCTTGAAGTGGTGGATCGACCGCGGGATGATGCAGCCGATGAGCGAGACGAACAGCAGAAGGTAGATCGACGAGAACCAGACCGAGGTGTAGGTGTCGAAGACCTGCAGCTTGTCGAGGATCGGGTACAGGTCGGGGTGGTCGACCCGGTACTGGATGACGCCGTTGGGGTCGGAGCTGCGCTGGGCGACGAGGGAGCCGGGGATCGCGGCGAACGCGAGCAACAGCAGCAGGAACAGCGCCGTGCGCATGCTCGTCAGCTGGCGCCAGAAGAACCGCAGGTAGCCGACGACGCCGAGCGCGGGCTGGGTGACCGACTTATCGGGCTCCGGGGAGTCGAAGTGGTCAGAGGGGCGTGACGAAGACATTGATCACCGCTCCCAACTGACTCATCCAGATCGACCACAAGCCTGTCACCATCAGCACACCGATGATGACCAGCATCGAGCCGCCCACGATGTTGACGAGGCGAATGTGCTTTTTCACCCAGCTGACGGATGTCGCGACCCAGCCGAAGCCGAAGGCGACGAGCAGGAACGGGATTCCGAGGCCGAGCGAATAGACGAGCCCGAGAATGACACCCTGCCATGCCGAACCACTGGTCAAGCTGATAGTGGTGATCGCGGCGAGCGTCGGCCCGAGGCACGGGGTCCAGCCGAGACCGAACAGGATGCCGAGCAGCGGGGCTCCCGCGAGGCCGGTGGCCGGCATCCACTTCGGCTTGACCGTGCGCTGCATAAAGGTGAACTGGCCGATAAAAACGAGACCGAGCAGGATGACGAGAACGCCGGCGAACCGCGTGATGGTGTCGCCGTAGATGTAGAGCCAGGTGCCGAGTGCCCCGAACGCGGCGTTCGTCGCGACGAAGACGAGCGTGAAGCCGAGGATGAACAGACTGACGCCGAGAACGAGCCGCGAGCGGTCGCGCTTGCCACCGGTGCCGCTCAGCCCGCCGACGTAGCCGAGGTAGCCGGGGACGAGCGGGAGGATGCAGGGCGAGAGGAACGACAGCAGGCCGGCGAGCAGCGCGATCGGCAGCGCGACGAGGAGTTGCCCGTCGCCGACGAGCTGGCCGACATCGGGCACAGCTAGCCGTCCTCGGCGAGGATCTCGCTGACGATCGTCTCGAGGCTGGACGCGGCACCGATGGCACCGAGGAACCGTGCGGCGACGCGCCCCTGCTTGTCGATGACCAGGGTCGTGGGTACGGCGTTGGGCGCGACGGCGCCGGAGTAGGCGAGCAGCATGTTGCCGTCGTCCGCGTCCATGACCGACGGGTAGGTGACGCCGAGCTCCTCGGCGAAGGCGAGGGACTGCGGGATCTGGTCGCGCACGTTCACGCCGAGGAAGCTGACACTGTCGTCGGCGAACGTCGTGGCGACTTCTTCGAGCTGCGGGGCCTCGACGCGGCACGGCGGGCAGCCGGCGTACCAGAAGTTGAGCACCAGCACCTCGCCGGCGTAGTCCTCGGAGGTCACTGTCGTCCCGGCGTCGGTCTCGCCCTCGAACGAGATGGCCTCGCCGCGGTCGGCGGCGGCGATCTCGGTGACGGTTCCCTCGCCCGAGATGTAGTTCTTGGTAGTGCCGGCCGCGTACTGCTCGGCCAGCGGATCGCTACTGCAACCGGCTAGGAGGGTTACGGCGACCACCGCTGCTGCGGTGAGGGAAAGGGCGCGCTTCACACTGCTCCAAAGTCGACGGATGCTGCGAGCAAGTCTTTCGCAGGTTCCTGATAGTTGACCTCGACGAAACGGTCGCCCTCGCGCTTGAGGGTCGTGATGCTCGAGAGCGCGCAGCGGCGCTTGCGCGGGTCGTGGTGCAACTTCATGTTCTTGACGGAGCGCGCGACCATCACGATCGGCATCTGGTGGCTGACCATGACGACTTCGCCGTCGGGAGCTTTCTCCCACGCGTCGCCGACCGCGGCGAGCATGCGCTCTTCGACGCTCACGAAGGGCTCGCCCCAGCTCGGCTTGAGCGGGTTCATGACCCAGGGCCAGACGCGCGGACGCAGCAGTACGCCCGGGCCGAACTCGAACTTCTTGCCCTCGAACTTGTTGTACGGCTCGATGATGCGGTCCTCGGTGACCACGGGCAGGCCGAACAGCTTCGCCCACGGCTGGGCCGACTCCTGCGCGCGCTGCAGCGGGCTGGCGTAGACGGCGGTGATCGGATTGCCGACGAGACTCGCGGCCGCGGAGGCCGCCATCTTGTGACCGAGCTCGGAGAGGTGGTACCCGGGGATCCGTCCGTAGAGGATGCCGTCGGGGTTGAAAACCTCGCCATGACGCACGAGATGGATGAGAGAGGCGGGCATGCTGCAATTCTACGTTTGCCGGGTGGTTGGGTTAGGCCGCCTGCGGCCTGTATCGAAACCCGTCGCCCGTGGTTTCGATACGGTGCCCGGGCGACCTACTCAACCACCGGTGACGGTAAACTCCTCGGGTGACTGAACGCACCCTCATCAAGAACCTGGCCGCGGCATCCGACGGCCCCATTTCCGTATCCGGCTGGGTCGAGACGGTGCGTGATCAAAAGAAGGTGCAGTTCGTCGTGCTCCGCGACGAGTCCGGCGCCGTGCAGCTCGTGCACCCGCGCGTCTTCAACGACGACGGCACCCCCGCCGAGGACGCCATCGCCGAGACCATCTCCGGTCTCGCGCAGGGCACCTTCCTCACCGCCGGCGGCGAGCTCAAGCACGACGAGCGCGTCAAGCTCGGCGGCGTCGAGATCAAGCTGGACGCGATCGACATCGCAGCCGCCGCAATCCCCGAGACCCCCATCGCCGAGGACTCGAGCGGCGACAAGCGCATGGACTGGCGCTTCCTCGACCTGCGCGTGCCCAAGAACGCCCTCGTCTTCAAGATCCAGACCACGTTCCTGCACGCGCTGCGCACCTACTGGGTCGACAACGACTTCATCGAGATCCACACCCCGAAGCTCATGGCCTCCGCGAGCGAGTCCAAGGCCGAGCTGTTCGAGGTCGACTACTTCGAGGGCAAGGCGTACCTGGCGCAGAGCCCCCAGTTCTTCAAGCAGATGGCACAGCCCGCGGGCTTCGGCAAGATCTTCGAGGTGGGCCCGGCATTCCGCGCCGACCCCTCCTTCACCAGCCGTCACGCCACCGAGTTCACCTCGGTCGACACCGAGTTCAGCTGGATCGAGAGCCACGAAGACGTCATGAAGGTGCACGAGGAACTCCTCGTCGCCGGCTTCCAGGCAGTCAAGGACAAGCACGGCGACGAGATCAAGGCGCTGTGGGACATCGACATCACCGTGCCGACCACGCCGTTCCCTCGCGTGCCGCTCGCCGAGGCGAAGCGCATCGTCGCCGAGCGCGGCTACGAGGTGCCCCGCACCGACGACGACATGGACCCCGAGGGCGAGCGCCAGATCTCGGCATGGGCGCAGGAGACCTACGGCCACGAATTCGTGTTCCTCACCGACTATGCGTCGAGCATCCGGCCGTTCTACCACATGCGTCACGAGGGCGACCCGTCGCTCACCAACAGCTACGACCTCATCTTCAACGGCGTCGAGATCTCCACGGGCGCGCAGCGCGAGCACCGCGTCGACGTGCTGATCGAGCAGGCCGCGCAGAAGGGCCTCGACCCCGAAGAACTGGACTTCTACCTCGACTTCTTCCGTTACGGAGTGCCGCCGCACGGCGGATTCGGCATGGGTCTCAGCCGCGTGCTGATGCTGATGCTGCACCTGCCGAACATCCGCGAGGCGACGTACCTGTTCCGCGGACCGACACGCCTCACGCCGTAGTCGCAGTCCACCGATCGACGGGCCGTTCCAGCACGCTGGGGCGGCCCGTCGTGGTTAACCCGGGGGCCTCGGATCACGGAACAGTTTCACCTTCGACCGCTCACCGACCGCGGTCCGATTCGTTCACTTCGATAGGGCAAGATACGTCCTATGTCCAAGAAAATTGACTCAGCGCGTAAGGACCTCACCAAGGCCCTCAAGAAGCATGCCGCCGTCGTCGGCGCCACCGCCGTCTCTCTGAAGAAGGCGCAACGCGCCGCTTCCGAGGTGCACATCGCGGCGATCGCCTACGCGGCCGCCGTCGAAGCCAAGACGGGGCTCACGAGCCCTTTCGGCGACGCCCTGCAGCCGGGACTCGACACCTCGACGATGGACTCGCTCACCGCCGAGCGGGACGCGATCTCGAAGAAGTCGAAGAAGTAGGTCTCTAGCGGATTGAGCCTGTCGAAATCGTCCTTCGGGTTTCGACAGGCTTCACCCGCCTAGGCCTCGAAGTCGACGGCCGAGCGCAGCTCGACCAGCGGGCGGATCACGTGAGTCGCCGCGACGTGGTCGGGGTGCACCTGGTACGCCTCGAGGTCCTCGAGCGACTCGTAGTCCGCGACCAGCACGACGTCCCAGTTGTTCTCGGGGTACGCCACGTTCGTGCCGACCTGCAACGACAGGATCTGCGGGATGACCGCCGGCAGCGCGGCGAGTGTTGCCGAGATGGTCGCGGCCTGCTCGGCCCGAGCCGCGGCATCCGCCCCATTCAGCTTCCAGCTGACGATGTGCCTGATCATTCCGCGACCTCCAGGATTGCTGCCTTGAGACGCACAGGATCGATGCGCCAGATGTTGTGGACCTTGCCGTTGAGGAGCACGACCGGGATCTCTTCGACGTACTTCTCGTAGAGGTCGGGGTGCTCGAGAATCGACAGCTCTTCGACGGTGACGGATGCCGCGTCGCCGAGTTCCGCGACGACGCCGTCGACCACGTCCCGAGCGGTTTCGCAGAGGTGGCAGTCGGGCTTACTGACGAAGGTGAGCTGGATATCGGGCACCAGCCCAGTCTAGTTAAGACGCAAAAAGCGCCAGACCCGAAGGTCTGACGCTAGTGCTGAGAAGTATCTCTACTTCTTGTTGCGACGCTGGTGGCGCGTCTTACGAAGCAGCTTGCGGTGCTTCTTCTTCGCCATACGCTTGCGGCGCTTCTTGATGACTGAACCCATGGGTACCTCACTGGTTACTGAATTAGACCGACCCGGTCCGATTCGGAACCGCGGAAAAATGTACTGCGTAAGTCTAGCGCATCACGGCTGGGTGACTAACCGGTGTGTGAAATCGGCGTCTGGATGACGGCGACGACGGCCGATTCGGGGATGCGGAACGAGCGGCCGAAACGGATGGCGGGCATTTCGCCGGCGTGCACCATGCGGTACACGGTCATCGTCGAGACCCTCATCATGTCGGCCACTTCCTGGACCGTGAGAAAACGCACATCGGAGAGATCCCCTGACATGTCTGTGCCCCTTTAGCTGCTGGAGCACTCGTTACGGGTGTGACTGGAGTGCTGAAACGTAACACTAGGGGCTGGAGTGAGTCGCTGTCTATGCTTTGTTGCCCCAGCGGCGGGTGACCGAATCGGGCAGCGCGTGCGCGACCTTCTCTGAAGCGCCGTGGAAAGCGGTGCGGGCCTGGTACGAGCGGTCGGCGATGGTGCGGCCGATCGTGGCGCCCACGTCGGTGCCCGCCCAGGCCGCGAAAACCGCGGTGTCGTCGACGGCGGATGCCGCGAGCTCGTCGCCGCCCGCAGCGTCAGACTCCGCGAACCCGTCGCCGACGAAGGGTGCGAGCCAGGCCTGCAGGGCGTCGAACGGGGCGAGTTCGAGGTGGAAGTAGCGCAGGCGCCCCTCCTCGCGCGCGGACACGAATCCGAGCTCGCGCAGCACCCCGAGGTGCTTCGACGCGGTGGGCGTGGTGACGCCGACCAGCTCGGCGAGATCGGCCGCCGTGATCTCGCCGGCACCGCCCCGCTCGAGCAGTGCGGTCAGGATTTCACGCCGCGTGGAGTCGGCAATCGCGTCAAAGTTGTCGGCCATCCCGACAGGCTAGCGAATCCGTGGTCGGAGTAGCATGTCAAGCTGTTCCGAGCACCCGTTCGAAATCGGTAGGAAGAGGTCAGGAATGCGCACTAGGCCCGTGCTGCGCAGCTCTTTCCTCGGCCGCGTCCAAGATGCCTTCGAGGGCTTCGCCGCCGCCACGCCCGCGCGCTTCGCGATCCTGATCTTCGCCGCGCTGGTGCTGGTCTTCACCCTGCTCTTCTCGCTGCCGGTCTCGACCGCGTCCGGCGAGGTCCCCCGTTTCGCCGACGCCTTCTTCACCGCCGTCTCGGTCATCTGCGTCACCGGCCTCTCGACCGTCGACATGGGGTCGTACTGGTCGCCGCTCGGCCACGTCTTCATCCTCATCGGCGTGGAGATCGGCGGTATCGGCGTGCTGACGCTCGCGTCGATCCTCGGCCTGATCATCTCCCGCAAACTCGGTCTGCGGCAGCGCCTGCTCGCCGCCGGCGACGTCAACCCGCTGCGCATGCACAAGGGTTCGATGGCCGAGAGCCAGGCCGTGCGCCTCGGCGAGGTCGGTTCGCTGCTCGTCACGGTGGCGGTGAGCGTCTTGGTGATCGAGATCGGCGTCGCCCTGCTGCTGTTTCCCCGACTGCTGCTGGCCGGGCACCCGCCGCTGACCGCCGCGTGGGAGTCTTTCTACTACTCGACGATGGCGTTCACCAACACGGGATTCCAGCCCACGAGCAACGGTCTCGTGCCGTTCGCGACCGACTACTGGTTCCTCAGCGTGCTGATGATCGGCGTCTTCCTCGGCGCCGTGGGCTTCCCGGTGATCTACGTGCTGATGCGCAACCTCAAGCGCCCGAAGAAGTGGTCGCTGCACGTCAAACTGACGCTGACCACGACCATCCTGCTGTTCGTCCTCGGCGGCCTCGCGTTCGTCGTGCTCGAGTGGAGCAACACCAAGACCTTCGCGTCGCTCGACCTCGGGCAGCGGTTCTTCCAACCGTTCTTCCTGTCGATGATGACCCGGTCGGGCGGCTTCAACACCATCGACATCGGCGAGTTGCACGGCTCCAGCCTGCTCGTCGCCGACATGCTCATGTTCATCGGCGGCGGCTCCGCGTCGACCGCCGGCGGCATCAAGGTCACGACCCTCGCCATCCTGTTCCTCGCCGCCTTCGCCGAGGCCCGCGGCAACGAGGGCATGGAGGCGTTCGACCGCCGCATCCCGGGCGACGTTCTCCGGCTCAGCGTCAGCGTCGTGCTCTGGGGTGCCACGACCGTGGCGACGGCGTCCATCATCCTGTTGCAGATCTCGGGGGCGAGTCTCGACTACGTGCTCTTCGAGGTGATCTCCGCCTTTGCGACATCCGGTCTCAGCACCGGTCTCACGGCGGAACTACCCGATTCCGGCGTGTACGTGCTCGCCGCGACCATGTTCCTCGGCCGAGTCGGTACGGTGACACTGGCGGCCGCACTCGCGGCCAGCCAACGCCGCCAGCTGTTCCGGCGAGCAGAAGAAAGGCCCATCGTTGGTTGACAGAATCGCGCACAACGCGCCCGTACTCGTGATCGGTCTCGGCCGGTTCGGCGCGGCCACGGCCGGCCAGCTCGACCGCCTCGACCGCGAGGTGCTCGCCGTCGACGCCGACGAGGGGCTCGTGCAGAAGTGGTCGGAACGCGTCACCCACGCCGTTCAGGCCGACGCCCGCTCGATCGACGCCCTGCGCCAGATCGGCGCGCAGGAGTTCTCCATCGCCGTCGTGGCGGTCGGCTCCTCGATCGAGGCGAGCGTGCTCATCACGGCCAACCTCGTCGACCTCAAGATCCCCCAGATCTGGACCAAGGCGATCAGCCAGTCGCACGGCAAGATTCTCTCCCGCATCGGGGCCAACCACGTGATCTACCCCGAGGCCGAGGCCGGCGAACGCGTCGCGCACCTCGTCTCCGGACGCATGATCGACTTCATCGAGTTCGACGACGACTTCGCCCTCGTCAAGATGTACCCGCCGAAGCCGATCCGCGGCATCCGTCTCGCCGAATCGCAGGTGCGCAAGAAATACGGCGTCACGGTGGTCGGCGTCAAGGCGCCCGGCAAGGACTTCACCTATGCGACGCCCGAGACCGTGATCTCCAACCACGACCTCATCATCGTGAGCGGCAACTCGGCCGACATCGAGCGGTTCGCGAGCCTCTCCAGCTGACGATTACACTCTCTGGGTGGTAACTGTCATCATCCCCTGGCGCCCCCAGCCGTCGCGGCTCGCCGCCTTCGAAGCAACCTCCGGCTGGTATCGCGAGAACCTGCCGGGCGCCGTCGTCCGCACGGTCGACTCCGGCGAGGTTCCGTTCAACCTGGCGCGCTGCCGCAACGTGGGGATCGCCGAGATCGCGGACCCCGACGAGGTGGTGATCATCGGCGACGCGGACACCATCCCGAGCATCGAGCCGTTGCTCGCGGCGATCGAGGCGGCCGCGACATCCGGCCTGGTGCACCTGCCGTACACGGCCTACCAGTGGCTCGGACGCGAGGGCACCGCCGCCTTCTTCGACGGTGCCCCGCTGCCGTCGATCGAGGCCACACTGGTGCGCGGCGCGTGCTCGGGCGTCTACGTGACGACCCCGCGTACCTGGGCGTCGCACGGCGGGCAGGACGAGCGCTTCCGGGGCTGGGGCTTCGAGGATTCCGCCTGGTTCGCCGCGCACACCACACTGCTCGGCTCGCAGCCGCAGCGGCACGAGGGCAACGTCTACGCGCTGCACCACGAGACGCAGCTTCGCGAGGGCGAGCAGTACGACAAGAACGCCGCGCTGCGGGAGCGCTACCGCGAGGCCGAGTCGTCGCCCGAGGCGATGCGCGAGCTGGTGTTCGGGGCGTAGTTCCCGGGGGTTCGCCGCGCACGCGCCCAAAGGTGGCATAGTGCTGTTCCCGAGCACGCCGGCGAGCATTACACACCCCTGAGAGCGTGGATGCCGCGGCGAGCACACCACGGCGGGCCCTACATCGGCGGCAAAACGCTCTTCGCCCGCCCCGGGAAGCGCACTTTGCCGCCGATCAGCATCGTTTCGCCCACTTCGGCCCCGATTCGCGGCCGACACGGGGCGTTTTCGGGCACAACGACGAGCTCGCACCCGCGAGTGAGGAGTTTCGGTACGGCCGCAGGCGGCCTACTCAACCACCGAGAAGCGCGCGGCGAGCGCGCTCGCGCCCGGGCGTCTCGCGCAGCGACGCGGAGAGCGCGTCCAGCGCCTCGGTCGGCAGCGCCAGCACCCGGGACATTCCGTCAGCCAGCTCGTCGACCGTCGCGGTGTTCGGCGCGAGGGCCACGCCGAAACCGGCGTCCTCGAGGGCGGCCGCGCCCGCGAACTGGTCGGTCGAGAACGGGAGCACGAGCAGGGGCACTCCCGCGGTCATCGCCTCGGTGACGCTGTTGTTGCCACCGTGCGTGACGGCGGCCGCGGCATCCGACAGCAGTCGCACCTGCGGCAGGAACTCGCGCACCAGCCACGACTCGGGCAGCTCGCCGAGCTCGGCCCGGTCGGCCGACCCGATGGCGACCGCCACCCGCAGTCCGAGCGCGTCGAGCGCGGCCAGCACGCGGGCCAGCACGTCGCCGCGCACCGAGAGGAAGCTGCCGAAGCTGACGTAGACGAAGGGGGCGTCGCTGGCCTGGAGCCAGTCCTCGACGGCGGGGTCGACGGGTTCGGAGCGCACGGAGGAACCGATGAACTCGTGCGGCGGCAGCAGCGCGCTGCGCGACGGCGCGTGCAGTTCGCGCGGGTAGTTGTAGAGCAGCAAGTCGCCGTGCTCTGCGAACGCGCTCGACGTGCGCAGGTGGGACGCGCCGAGACCGTCGAGGGCCGCGTTCCACTCGGCGGTGAACGAGTCGCTCACGTCCTGGCAGAGTTGCCAGAGGGCGGCGACGGCCGCGGCATCCGGGGTGAAAGCCGCAGGCCAGGCGGGCGGGAAGCCGTAGACCTCGCCCTCGAGCGGCAGCGCCGACGGGTGGCCGAGCACGACGTCGGCATACGGGGTGCCGTGCGCGAGCAGGGCGAGCCGCGCGCTGAACGCGAGGTGGTCGACGATCACCCGGTCGGGCTGCACCTCGTCGACGACGCGCTGCACGGCGCGAGCGGTCTCGACGGGGTTCCAGAGCAGGTCGTTCTTGCGGGCCGAGGCCTGGAATGCGAGCGTCTCGACCATGCCCTGGCGGGTCGCGTCGAAAAAGCCGCGCAGGGCGTCGTCCTCGCCCGTGGGCTGGTCCTCGGCCTTGATGATGCCGGGGTTCGAGCCGCGACCGAGCTGCAGGTGCACGCGCTCGAAGCCGAACGACTCGACGATCGACGCGGTGGCGGGGCCGGTCGCGACCACGACGCGCTCGCCCGCGTCACGCCAGGCGGTGCCGAGCGTCGCGAGCGGGAGGAGGTGGGAGGCGTAGTCGGGGCTGATGATGAGGAGCGTCACCGGGCGGCCACGCTGTCCGCGTGCTGCTCGGGCGAGCTGACGCCGGTGTAGACCACGCCGAGCGCGCGGGCCATCGCCTGGATGGTGAACGTGCGGGCCACCGTGTCGCGCGACTTGTGCGGGCGCGCGTCGGTCGTCGCCGGTTCGAGCGCCTCGAGCGACATCGCGTCGAGCGCGTCGCTCATCGAGGCGGCGAGAAGCGCGGGGTCGGAGGTGCGGGTGAGGAAGCCGGTGACGCCCTCCTCGACGTAGGTCGCGGGTCCGCCGCCGGCGGGGGCGACCACGAGCAGGCCGGCGGCCATCGCCTCGAGGATCGCGATGCCGAACTCCTCCTTCAGGCTTCCGCAGACGTAGACGCCGCCGGGCGAGGCGAGGCCGGGAACGCCGAAGCGCGCTGCGGCGACCCAGCGGGCGACCTCGTCATTCGGGCGGTGTCCGGGCATGAGCAGGCCTTCGGACGCGGCCGTCGAACGGGACACGGTGCGGTCGATGCGGTCGAGCTGCTCGAGCTCGTCTGCCGAGGGGTTTTCGAGGTCGCCGCCGACCAGCAGCAGGTTGGCGCGCTCGCGCAGCGGACCGTTGGCCCACGCCGCGGCGACGGTCGCCATGCCCTTGATGCGGTGGAAGCGGCCGACCGAGATGAGCAGCGGCAGGTCGCGGCGCTCCTCGGGCAGCTGCGACAGCAGGGTACGCAACGAGGCGAGCGCGGGTGTGGCCGGGGCGCCGGCGGCGTGTTCGGCGGCCTCCTCGACGGCGCGGTCGACGACCGCGAGGTCGATGCCCTCGGGAACGATCGAGTGGCGCTCGGGGTGCGCCGTGATGTCGATACCGACGAGCTCGCGCATGTCGGCCTCGAGGTTGGGCCGCGGGAACAGCACGGTGTGCGCCGCATCGCCGGCGAGACGCTGCACCAGACGGGCGCGGAACCAGAAGTGTTCCTTCTCGTCGGTCTCGCCGAAGTTGGCGCGGGTCAGATCGCCGGCCATGTCGAGGGTGCGGATGACGGCGTGCGGGTCGGGCGCGACGGTGAACACCACCGGGATACCGAGGTCGCGCGCCACGTTGGCCGCCGCGAGGCTGCCCACGTCGGCCATGCGCAGGTGCAGCACGTCGACGCTTCCGGCGGCACGAAGGACACGACGGATGCCGCGTTCCGCAGCCACCCGCAACTGCCACGCGTCCGACGAGGCGACGGGCTCGCTCAGCAGGGGCACCGACGCGTAGGCGTGTCCGCGCACGGTCGAGCCGACCGACGAGAGGCTGTCGAGGGCGTCGGTGGCGCTGCCGCGCGAGAGCGTGATGACCCGCTGGATCGCGGAGTCGTCGGCCGCGGCATCCGCCCCGCCCGACGCGGCGAGCGCGTCGCCCAGCCGCACCAGCAGGGTCGCGATACCGCCGTTGTCGCCGCTGCCCGCACGGGTGAGCTGCGGGTCGATGTCGGCGTGCAGAAAGAGCTGGGCGACCGTGAGTCCGGTCTGCCAGGGTGCGCGCACGACCTCGGCAGCCGTGAGGTCGACGAGGGCGAGACGGGCGGCCTCGGCCACGAAATCGTCGCCGGCGGCGAGACGGGTCACGATGTCGATGCTCGAGGTGTCGCCGGCACGGTCGCCGAGTCCCGCGACGGCGGCGACGCGCACGACGTCGGACTCGGACTCGTTGCGCGCGATACGGATGAGCGCGGCGGTGGCGATGCGGCCCCGGGAGACGCCGAGCGACTCGACGATGCGGCGGCGGGCCCGGCTCTCGGTCACGCCGATGAGCGCGCTCTCGAGACCGATCGCGATCTGGTCGGGCGCGGACGACGCCCACGACTGCAGGGTGCGCTGGGCGAGCATGCCGCTGAACCCGCCCTCGACGACGAGGCCGATGAGCCGGGCGATCGTGGTGAAACGAGGCAGACGGGCGGAGAACGCCCAGGCCGCGTGTTCGCGCAGGTAGCCGCGGTCGCTGGAGAGCAGCTTGGCCAGCACGTCGTCGGCTTCGTCCTCGAAGACCTGGGCGAGCGCGTGGGTGGAGGCGATAGCGGTCAACTGGTCGTCGCCGTCGAGCGTGGCGGCGAGGACACGCACGGTGCGGGCGCCGCCGTTACGGCTCGCGACGAACGCGAGCTCGTCGGCGACCCGCATCGCATCGACGATGTGGGTCGTCTGGCGCAGCTCGTCGAGAGAGGTCTGAATACCCACTGTCGTACTTCCTTATCTGTTGACCATCTTCATTATCAACGGGAAGCCTGACCTCACGCCGCCAAGCCCCCGAACCAGTGAGGGCTTGTCAGCGCGATGCACAGCGAGTAGGTCGGATCAGCCTTCTTCGGCGTCGTCGTCCGATCCCGTGTCGTCGGAGTTCGGAGCGGTGGGGCGTTCCTGATTGGTGCCGCTGCCGGGCATGTCCGGGCGGGTTCCATCGCCGGATTCGCGGGTGCCGTTCGGCCCGCCTCCGGGGAAGCCGCCTTCGCTCATGCCGGGACCGCCGGTCACGGAGCCGCCGTTCGGCAGCGCCAGACCGAGGAGCACACCGCCGCCGAAGAACAGCCCGGCGACGAGCACGGCACCGACGGCGATTCCGGCGATGGCGAGACCGCCGAGCTTGCGCTTCGGCTTTGCCGGGGGAACGACGGGAGGAGCCGGCGGGACCTCGGATGACGGAGCCGCGGTCGGCGCGGAAGCCGCGACCTCCGCGGGGAGAGCCTCGGTGTGCGCGACGGCTGTGGGCGTGGGGTCCGAGCCCTCGGGCTCGGGAATGGCTGCGACGGTTTTTTCCATACAGGCACAGTGCCCGGCGGGGCTATGCGCACCCTATGTGTGCCGTACGAGTGGGCTGGGACTACGCGCCGAGCTCGACGGCCCGCGCCAGTGCGGCGGCGGTCGCCCGGTCGAACGTGGCCTTGAAGCCGGCCCGCTCCAGTTCGGCGACGGCACGCTCGGTCGTGCCCTTGGGGCTCGTCACATTGATGCGCAGCTGAGTGGGCGACAGATCGGATGCCGCAAGCAGCTGGGTCGCTCCGATAAAGGTCCCGTCCACCATGGTCTTCGCCTGTTCCGCGGTGAAACCGAGGTCGACGGCCGTGCGGGTCAGTTCCTCGATCAGGTAGAAGACGTAGGCCGGGCCGGAACCCGAGATCGTGCTCAGCGCGTTGATCTGGCTCTCGGGGATCTCGAGCACCTCTCCCACGGTCTCGAACAGCGCCCGCACGACGGCGAAGTCGTCGTCGCTCGAGCGGGTTCCCGCGGCCAGCCCCGTGACTCCGCGGCCGACGACCGCGGGGGTGTTCGGCATCGAGCGCAGCACGACGCCGGGAACGAGCGCCTCCATCGTCGCGATCGTCACGCCCGCGGCGACGCTCACCACGATCGCGTCGGGCTCGAGGCTGTCGGCGATCTCGGCGAGCAGGTCGGGCACCATGGCGGGCTTCACGCCGACGAGCACGATGCGCGCGCCCCTCACGGCCACCTTGTTCGCGTCGGGGTCGATGCTCGTGGCCAGCGAGGTGACGGTGTCCGAGGCCAGCGCCTCCGCCTTCTCCGTCGACCGGTTGGTGACCCGGATGCCGCCCTCCACGGTCACCCCCGGCTGCAACAGTCCGCTGAGAATCGCGCCGCCCATCGATCCGGTTCCGAGGATGGCAATGGAGGGCAAAGTGATCGTCATGCGACCATCCTAAGATTGGCCCTATGAGCGCATCCGGTGGGAACAGGGCAATAATCGCGGCACTCCTCGCAAACCTGGGAATCGCGGTCACGAAGTTCATCGCATTCGCCTTCTCCGGCTCGAGCTCGATGCTCGCCGAGGGTGTGCACTCGCTCGCCGACACCGGCAACCAGGGCCTCCTGCTGCTCGGCGGCCGCAAAGCGAAGAAGAAGGCCAACGCCGACCACCCGTTCGGGTTCGGACGCGAACGCTACGTCTACGCCTTCGTCGTGTCGATCATCCTGTTCTCCATCGGTGGAGTCTTCTCCATCTACGAGGGCATCGAGAAGCTGCAGCACCCGCACGAGCTCGAGAACGCCTGGCTGCCGATCCTCGTGCTCGTGATCGCGATGAGCCTCGAAGGATTCTCCTTCCGCACCGCGATCAAAGAGTCGAACCACGTGCGCGGCAAGCAGGGCTGGGTGGCGTTCATCCGTCACGCGAAGGCCCCCGAACTGCCCGTCGTGCTGCTCGAAGACTTCGCCGCGCTCATCGGCCTCGCGCTCGCGCTCCTCGGCGTCGGCCTCTCCGTCATCACCGGCGACGCCACCTTCGACGCCATCGGGACCCTCGCCATCGGCGTGCTGCTCGTTCTCGTCGCGATCGTGCTCGGCATCGAGACGAAGAGCCTGCTCGTCGGCGAGGGCGCATCCGTCGCCGACACCGAGGCGATCCGCGCCGCGATCAACTCGCAGCCGCAGGTCGAAGCGCTCATCCACATGAAGACGCTCTACCTCGGGCCGGACGAGCTGCTCGTCGGTGCCAAAGTCGCCTTTGCCAGAACCAGAAAGCTGGCGGATGTCGCGAACGACATCAACGAACTCGAAGCGAGCATCCGCGCGGCGGTGCCTATCGCACGGGTGATCTACATCGAACCCGACGTGTACGTGCGGCCGAACGACGCGAACCCCGCGACCGACGCGATCGTGATCAAGGCCGCCGACTGACCTCCGGCCCCTGAGGCTGTCGAAGGGCCTCGACAGGCTCGACCCGCGACGGGTCAGCGCTTCGAGCTGAAGAAGTCGAGCAGCAGGTCGGCGCACGCCTCGGCCTCGATGCCGGCGACGACCTCGACCCGGTGGTTCAACCTCCGGTCGCGCAGCAGGTCGTAGACGCTTCCCACCGCCCCGGCCTTCTCGTCCCACGCGCCGAAGACCACGCGCGGGATCCGCGAGTTGAGGATCGCCCCCGCGCACATGATGCACGGCTCGAGCGTGACGACGAGGGTCGTGTCGAGCAGGTGCCAGTCGCCGAGCGCCTGCGCCGCCTCCCGGATCGCGAGCACCTCGGCGTGGGCCGTCGGATCCTTGTGCAGCTCGCGCTCGTTGCGTCCCGTGCCGATACGGTTGCCCGCGGCATCCAGCACAAAAGCGGCCACGGGCACGTCGCCGGTGTCGAACGCGAGACGCGCGTCGGCGATCGCCTCGCGCATCCACTCCTCGTACTGAGTCATGCCCACCTCCTGAACCCCACCGAGCCTATTCGACCTCCCGCTGCGGGCGGGAAGCGCGGTGCACTCCAGTAGATTGGGCACATGCGAGTTCACGTTGCCGACCACCCGCTCATCACGCACAAGCTCACCGTGCTGCGCGACAAGACGACACCGTCGCCGACGTTCCGCGCCCTCGCCGAAGAGCTGATGACCCTGCTCGCCTACGAGGCCACCCGCAACGTGCGCACCGAGGTCGTCACCATCCAGACCCCGGTCTCCGAGACCCAGGGGCTCGCGATCAGCACCCCGCGTCCACTGGTCGTGCCCATCCTGCGCGCCGGTCTCGGCATGCTCGAGGGAATGGTCAAACTCGTCCCCACCGCCGAGGTCGGATTCCTCGGGATGGTGCGCAACGAAGAGACACTGCAGCCCGAGACCTACGCCGAGCGTCTGCCCGACGACCTGTCGAACCGCCAGTGCTTCGTGCTCGACCCCATGCTCGCCACGGGCGGATCGCTCATCGCGGCGATCGACTTCCTCTTCGCCCGCGGCGCCGTCGACGTCACGGCCGTCTGCCTGATCGCGGCTCCCGAGGGCCTCGCGGCCGTCGAGAAGGCGATGGAGGGACGCGGCGACGTGACCATCGTGCTCGGCGCGCTCGACGAACGCCTCAACGAGCACGGCTACATCGTTCCCGGCCTCGGCGACGCCGGCGACCGCCTGTACGGGCTCGTCTAGCCTCGACGCCCCTCCACACCCGGCCCGACGCACCACCCGGCCGCTTCGGCACGTTCGACGCGCCCCGAAACCGCGCGGGGTGGCCAGCCGGCGGTGAATTCTTGGTTGAAGCGACAACCGCACTTGACACGACGGTGACTCGTGCCAGATAGTTGCATCTATGACTTTCCACGCGCACTCCCTGTCAGGCCTCACGGCCCGCGGGACCGACGGCATGATGCCGGTCGGCGCGATGTGTTGTCGAATGTGTGCCTAACGGCCAACCCCTCGCCGAGTTCCGCTCTTATTCCTTGAGAGTCCGAGAACTCCAGGTCGCCTCCTTTCATTACGGAGAGCCTCCACCCCCGCGTCACAGAATTACCCAGAAGGAATCACACCCTCATCATTAGAGGCCCTTCACCCCTTTCAAGGACTCTCGAAGCCATGTCGCTCGCAACCATTGACCGCCCGACCACCTCTTTCACTTCCAGCCCCGCACGTTCGCTCGTCGCGACGGAGCAGCTCTCCTCCCCCGTCAGCACGCAGGCGACCGATTCGGCGCAGCCCCGCCTCCGCGCCGTCCCCGCCGGAACCGAAGCCCGCGGCTTCGTGCTCTACGTGGGCGTCGACGAGCTGAAGGCGGAACTCGCCGGCCTCGAGCTCGGCCAGATCGTCGAGCAGCTGAAGCACCTCGTCACCGGCCTCGTGCCCAGCGCCGAAACCTACGCCGCCGTCGCGCTCGCCCCCCAGGGTGCCGGCGGACGCGACGTCGACGTCGTGCGCCTCGCCCTCCAGGACCCGGCCGCACTCGCCCGCCAGCGCCAGACCCCCGCGGTCGAGGCCAAGCCCCGCGGCGGAGTCGTCATCGACATCTCGCGCAAGCGCCTCCTGCTCGACGGCGACACCGCTCCCCTCACCTACAAGGAGTTCGAGCTGCTGCAGTACCTCGTGCTGCGCGAGGGCCGCACGATCGACCGCGCCGAACTGATCAGCTCGCTCTGGGCCGCCGGCGACGACGAGATCCCCAACGAGCGCACCATCGACGTGCACGTGCGTCGCCTGCGCTCGAAGCTCGGCGCCTACGAAGACATCGTGCGCACCGTGCGCGGCGTCGGCTACCGCTTCGACCGTCACGCCGACGTCTCGATCCGCCAGGCGACGACCCCGAGCCCCGACTTCATCTAGGCCCAGCCCTATCCGGGCCACGGCCTCGTCTACCCAGCGGCGTCCTTCGGGCAACGTCGTGTCGGAGGCGGCGGCGTCGTTTAGGCTCAGGGCAAGCCCGGGGCGTTTCCCGCCCCGGTGGAGAACCGGAGGAACACCGTGCCGATCACATCGCTGCTCGCCCTGACCATCAAGCCTGAATCCGTCGACGAGGCGCACGCCGTCATCTCGGGGGTACTCGAGGCGACGCGTGTATTCGACGGCAACCACGGCGTCGACGTGCTGGTGGACGAGAACGACCCCACGCACATCGTGCTGAGCCAATCGTGGGAGTCCTTCGCCCACGACGACGCCTACCGCGCATGGCGTGCGACCCCCGAGGGCGCCAGCAATCTCGGCACGATACTCGCCGAGCCGCCGACGCTCGTGCGGTACAGCGTCGCCGAAGACGTCTGAGCCCTAGCCGGATCTGAGCCCTAGCTGGATCTGAGCCTTAGCTGGATCTGAGCCCTAGCCCACCCGGCGCTCGAGCACCGCGAGGTAGTGCGGGTTGTACATCACGCCCAGCACGTTGCCGAAGGGGTCGATGACCGAGGCGCCGATAAACCCCTCGCCGAAATCCCGTGGCGGCTGGAACGGCTGCGCGCCGAGTTCGATCAGCCGGTCGTAGGCGACCTGCGCGTCGTCGACGTGCCAGTAGACGATCGCGCCGCCCGGGCCGGCGGGAACCGCGTCTGACCCACCCGCTTCCGACCCGCTCAGGTCGCCGAGGAACCTGCTGTCCAGAATGCCGAGTTCGTGCTCGTAGTCGCCGATTCGGAACTCGACGTACTCGGTGCGGTCGAAGTACGGCTCGGTACCCAGCACCTCCGTGTACCAGTTCTTCGCCGCGTCCAGATCGGCCGCCAGATAGGCCACCGTGGTGAGTCCTCGCAACATGGTCCGCTCCTCTCGTCATTGCGATTCGCTGGTTCCACGCTGGGCCGGACCACCGACACGGTCACCCCCGAGAGGCGGAGTCCGCGAGCGGCCCCAGCACCATGTCCCCCGGCGCGCGGAGCGGGCGCCACGGCACCGGACCCGGCCGGGCGGCAGCCGCGACCAGCACATCGGCGGCGACCAGGTCGCCCAGGTCGAGGCCGGTCAGGGACGCGACATCCGACACCGGCACTTGGAACGTGCGGAACGGTCCCAGCGGCGGCGGGTCGCCCGCGGCGATCGCCCGGGCGGTATCGAGATCGACGTCGTCGAGCGCCGGCGTCTGGTCGAGCACGTAGGCGGTAGCCGCGAGTCCCGCGGACGTCGCCCAGGCCGCGGCCTTCCAGAACAGGCGCGGGATCCGCACTCCCCGATATTCCGGGTCGTCGCCGGCAAAGACCGGCCCGGTGAAGACGCTGAGGCGCTGGCGGTTGGCGCGGGCGTGCTCGAGCACGTGGTCTTCGAGCCCGACCCAGAGCTCCTTCGACTGGTTGAACCCCGCGGCCTGCGGTGCCGCGTTGGTGTAGACGAAGCTGTCGACGTTGGCGCGTCGGGCAGCGGCGGCCGTGCCCCAGACCGGGTCGCGGCGCCGCACGAGATGCCCGCGGTCGAGATCGTTGCGCGCGTACAGCTGCGGGCCCGCCTGCTCGTCGGCCGGCACCCGGTCGTCGAGGTGCCAGTCGTCGCTCCTCGCGACATCCCGCAGTAGAGAACCGTCGATGTTGACGGATGTCGCGGCCGCCAGCCTGCGCACCGGGTCGAGCTGCACGGTGAAGTGTTCGTAGTCGAGCACCCGGATCAGCCGCCCCGCAGCGGTGCCGGGCAGGGGCAGTTCGGGCCCGAGGAAGTCGCTCGCGTAACCGGTCATGCGTCCAGCCAAACACGCACCACCGTCACCGGAGGCGTTCGCGCGCGCGTTGCCGCGAATCGACCTGTTTCTCGCGAAGATGGGTCGATATGCGGCATCCTGCGGGGAAAGGGCTGGCGGGCAGTCGGGCGGGCGAACAGTCGGGCGGGCAGCGACGGCGGGCAGCGACGGCGGGCAGCGACGGCGGCTGCGGGCGGCGACTGCGGGCGGCGGCGGGCGCCCGCGGGGCGATCAGCCGCGGCGACGCGTCAGCAGCACGTCGACCAGTGTCGCCGCGAGCACGACGAGCGCGGCGACGCCCAGCGCGATTCCCGCGGTCGCCGGCGTGATCACGCCGACCTGGTCGGGGGTCGGCATCGTGAGGAACACGAGCGAAAGCACGCCGGTCGCGATCGCGACCACCACCGCGAGGGTCTGCCGCACGAAACCGGCGAGCAGGCGGCGGTCGCGGCGGTCGGCGAGCAGCCGCACATTGACGTTGAGGGTGCCGGTCTCGAGCGCGTTGCCGATGCGGTCGAGACGGCGCGGCAGGCGTCGGAGTCCCGGCGCCAGCGCGAGCAGCTCGGTCGTCACGAGGTCGCGCACCGACTCGGGGTTCATCAGCTCGCCCACCTGTTCGCTGGCGAGGGCGCGGGATTCTTCGAGCAGGTCGAAGTCGGGCAGCAGGGTGCGGATGGAACCGTCGAGGATCACGAACGCGCGCCCGGCCGCGACCAGCTCGCTCGGAACGGCGATGCCGTACCGGCCGAAGACGTCGACCGCGGCATCCACGGTGTCGGCGTCTATTTTCGCCCCCGGCCCGAGTTCGTAGGTGATGAACGTGGAGAGGTCGCGGCGGAAGGCCTCTTCGTCGCCGCCGTCGGCGAGCGGGGCGAGGGTGAGCATGCCGTCGGCGATGCGCTGGGTGTCGCCCTGCAGGTAGGCGATGACGAGGTCTTGGATCGTCTCGCGCAGCCCGCGGTCGAGGCGCCCGACCGAGCCGAAGTCGACGAGCACGGGGCGGCCGTCGGCGCGCAGCATGATGTTTCCGGGGTGCAGATCGGCGTGATAGACCCCGTCGAACACGACCTGGCGCACGAAGGCGCGCAGCACGAGGCGCATCGTCGCGGTGAGATCGCGGGAGGTGCCCGAGGCGGCCTTGACCGCGCTCAGGGTGTCGCCCTCGATGAACTCCATCACGAGCACACGGCCCGACGACAGTTCGCCGAACAGCTCGGGCAGCAGCACCTCGTCGGCCCGTGGGCTGCGGGCCTGGGTGGCCCGCAGCGCGGCGAGGTTGATGGCCTCCAGCCGGAAGTCGACCTGCCGCACGAGATCCGCGGCGTACTGCTCGGCGATCTTCTCGATGCCGAGCTGCCTGGCCGCGGCGGAGGTGCGCGCGATGATGCGGGTGACGCGCAGCGCGATGTCGACATCGCGGCGCACCGCGGCGGCGATACCGGGACGCTGGATCTTCACGGCGACCGTCGTACCGTCGGCCAGCGTCGCGCGGTGCACCTGGGCGATGGATGCCGCGGCCACGGGCTCGCGGTCGAACGACGCGAACACCTCGTCGAGGGGAGCGCCGAGCTCGCCCTCGAGCAGGGCCTCCACCTCGTCCCACGGGGCGGGCGCCACGTTCTTCTGCAGGTGTGCGAGTGTCGACGACCACTCCTCGGGCAGCAGGTCGTCGCGGGTGGAGAGCAGCTGCCCCATCTTCACGAACGCGCCGCCGGCCTCCTCGAGCGCGCGACGCAGCCCCTCGGCCTGCGCGAGCCGGGTGACGGCGGCGTCGGGGTCACGGCTGAAGTCGAGCTTGCGGAAGGGAAGCAGCCCGTGCTTGCGGGCGATACGCACGAGCTCGCTGAACCGGCGTCCGCGGCTTCGCAGCGACGCGTCATCCGGCTTCTCGCCCTCCGTGAATTCGCCCAGCTTGGGAAGGGAGACACCTCGCGTTGCGGCCATGGCTCCATTGTGGCCCCGGATGCCGCGTGGACGCTGGGTTCGCGCGCTTCTCGGCCGCCCGCGGGCGTCAGATCTCGCAGCCGTCGGCGCGCACGTCGACGGCGAGGCCGGCCTCGGTCAGCGCCCACGATAGCCGCGCGGTCGTCCGCGCCCGAGGGGCCCGGGCGAAGATACACCGATCGGACGACGAGCGCCTCCTCCTTGCGGCGGCGCGGCTCTCCGAGCGGAGCCGGCGGTGGTCAACGCTGTACGGAGAGCACTTCCGGGCGCTTTTTGGCGGCGCGCTTCGGACGCTTCGGGGTCAGCAGCCAGACCACGAGCCCCGGCACCAGCGCGAGGGGCAGCAGCAGCCAGACGGGCGGGCCGCCGCGTTCCGGCACCCGGTTCTCGACGCGCAGGTCGGGCACGAGGTCGCGGGCGACGTCGGCGCTGCTGAGCGAGGCGCGGGTGAAGTCGGGGGTGTAGGCGGAGATCTGCTCGAGCTCGCCGGACTCGGTGTCTGCCCAGTAGAACCAGGCCCTGTTCTCGCCCGAGTCGTCGCCCGCGTACACGAGCGCCGTGCCGTCGTCACGCCAGCCGATCGCTACGCCGTAGTCGACTCCCGACAGCGGGACGGTGCGCTCGACCGCGTCGCGCCCGGACACGTCGACCACGTGCAGGGCGTGGCCGAGCTGGAAGGCGAAGCTCTCGCCGTCGGGCGCCCAAGCGTCGCCGTCGAGCTGCGCGTACCTCGCAACGATGTCGGTCGCTGTCACCCGGCCGTCGGCGACGTCGATCAGCACCACCCCGTCGTCGGTGTCGGCGACGATGCGCGAACCGTCGGGCGAGATCGCTGCCGAGTTGGTCCCCGCGACCTCGGCGAAGTCGCGCAGTTCGCCGGTTTCGAGGTCGAGCAGGGCGAGGTCGGCGTGCAGCCGGAAGTTCATGTCCTGGTACGGCGTCAGGGTGTCGTCGCTGGTGAGCAACAGGACCGACCGGCCGTCGGCCGTGATGCTCGCCGGGATCGCGCTGCGCCCGTCGTCGATCGTGATCGAGCGGCTCTGCCCGTCGCTCAGGCGCAACACCTCGATACTGCCCTTGCGGCTGCTGCCGGCGATGACCACGAAGGTGCCGTCGGCCGAGAGCACGCTGGCGGCCGGGTCGCCCTGGTTCTCCGGGAACGACCGCCCTTCGGCGGCGCCGAGCCGCCGGTAGGTACTGCCGTCCGTGCCGATCAGCACGGCCTGCGGGAAGTCCATGAATTCCACGCCGACGCCGTTCTGATAGACGACGACCGCGGCATCGACCTCGGAGCCCCGGAGCCCCGCCGTCCACCACGAATAGCTCGCGACCTGGCTCGGGAACACCGCGCCCTCGCTGTCGGTGCCTCCCGTCGACGGCAGGAACGACAAGGCCAGGATCACTAGCGCGGCCACCGCGGTGACAACCAACGCGGGCAGCGGATTGCGGGCGGTGGCGGTCGGCTCCTCGATCTGGTCGGACACGGGTCTCCCCTCGGCGGCGGCGGGTTCGTGCCTGTCACTGTAGGGCTCCGCGCGTTCGCGCGGGCGAATGCGAGGTGAATATTGCGCGCACCTCGACACCTAGGCTGAATCCATGGACCTCCTCGAACCGACACGCATCCGCCACGAACTCGACCAGGTGTCGCAGCACTGGACCCCGCGGGTCGTCGGCCGGGTCAACGACCAGTACGTCAAGGTCGCCAAGCTCCTCGGCGAACTCGTCTGGCACGCGCACGACGGTGAAGACGAGATGTTCGTCGTGGTCTACGGCAGCCTGCGCATCCAGCTCGAGGGCGACCGCGAGGTGGCTCTCGAGGCCGGCGACTTCTACGTCGTGCCGAAGGGCGTACGGCACAACCCCGTCGCGGCGGAGGAAGTCGGGATCGTGCTGATCGAGACGGTGACGACGACGCACACCGGCGACGTCGTCATCGACAGGACCGTGCCGATCGATCGCCAGCTCGGCAGCGCCTGACCACTCCCGTCGACGCGCGACCGACAGGAGGAGATCGCCGCATGAGCCGCTCGACAGGACGGATCGCGGGGCGCCGGCCGCGGCATCCTGTCGACGGACTGCCGTTCTAGGCTGGTCCCATGAATTCTGCCGGCCCGCTCGCGGTCATCGTCACCGACGAGGCCGTCGCGAGGACCGGCGGCGGTGTCGTCGTGCGCCGGTCCGAGCCGGTGCGGGATGCCGCGGCCGCAGCCGCGCCGACGTTCGTCTGGTCGCACGGGGGCGGGTTCTTCCGCGGCGGCCTCGACCAGCCCGAATCCGACGCCGTCGCACGAGCGCTCGCGACCCGCGGCATCCCCGTCGTCGCGGTGGACTACCGGCTCGCGCCGCTCCCCGTGGTCGGGCGCACGTCCACGAGCCGCGTGCGCTTCCCCCTGCCCGTGCACGACGTGCTCGCCGTGCATCGCGATATCGGCGAACAGGCGCCGCACGGCATCGTCGTCGGCGGCGCGAGCGCGGGCGCATGCCTCACCGCGGCCGCCGCGCTCGACGGAGCGGGCATTGCGCAGCCGAAGGGCGTTGTGCTCGCCTACGGGTTCTTCCACGCCACATTCCCGCGCGTCCGCGAGATCCAGCGGCGCGTGCGCGGCCACCGCCGCCTCTCGCACGCGCCGTGGGCGCTCGACGCGATGAACCGCAACTACGCCACGTCACGCGACGGCCGGCAGCAGAGCCTCGCCTTCGCCGGCGGGCACGACCTCCGCGGGTATCCGCCGACCCTGATGGTCGACGCCGACCGGGACGGCATGCGCGCGTCGAGCGAGCTCTTCGCCGCCGAACTCGTCGACGCGGGGGTCGAGGTGGAACGCCACGTGCTGCCCGAGGCCCGGCACGCGTTCCTCAACCGGCCGCACTCCACCGAGTTCGCGACGACGATCGACCTCATCGCGGCGTGGTGCCTGCGGCAGCGCGCGGTGCCGTCGGCCTAGCTCAGGGTGCGATCGAGTCGACGTACCCGCCGTCGACCCGGACCGCGCCGCCCGTCGTCGCCGACGCCTGCCGCGAGCTCAGGTAGACGACCATGTTGGAGATCTCCTCCGGCTCGATCAGCCGCTGCAGCAGGGACTGCGGACGGTGCTCGGCCATAAAGCGGCGCTGCGCCTCGTCCCACGGCACCGACCGGTCGATCAGTTCGTAGACGAGGTCTTCGACACCGCCGGTGTGAGTGGGGCCGGCGATGACGGAGTTCACCGTGACGCCCGACCCCGCGGCCACCTTCGCGAACCCGCGCGAGACGCCCAGCAGGGCGGTCTTGGAGACGCCGTAGTGGATCATCTCGATCGGCGTGACGAAGGCCGAGTCGCTCGCGATGTACTGCACACGGCCCCAGCCCCGCTCCATCATCCGCGGCAGATAGGTTCGAGTCAGGCGCACCGCGGACAGCACGTTGGTCTCGAAATAGCGTCGCCATTCGTCGTCGCTGATCTCGAGAGCATCCTGCGAGCCGAAGATGCCGAGATTGTTGATCAGGATGTCGACATCCGGGAAGAGTTCGGCCGCCGTGCCGGCTCCCTCCTCGGTAGCGAGATCGGCGACGAGGGTCGCCACCTGCGCGCCGGCCACGGCTGACCGGATCGCCTCGGCCGCGGCGTCGGCGCTTTCCGCCCGGCGCCCGTTCACGATGACGTGGGCGCCGGCATCCGCGAGCCCGGTGGCGATCGCGAGTCCGATGCCCTGGGTCGATCCGGTGACGAGGGCCGTGGTTCCAGTGAGATCGAGTTTCATGCTCTCATCCTCACCGATCGGGCTGGCAAGGGCATCCGTTACTCAGAAGCGGGCGACTCCCGGGCGTCGATGGGGCGAGAGTCCACCGAACCACACGACGCTGGGAGGGTCGCAGCGTCGCCCCGCCGACAGGACGAGACGGCCCGGTGAGCCGCTCGACAGGGTGATTTCGCCGGTTTCGGCACCGCCATCCTGCCCGCAAAAGCCCGGAAATACGGGCCTTGAACGGCTCTCAGAAAACTCGCAGAAAAATAACGATTGCATAACTAGCGCTTCGTTACCGCACCGTTATATATTTATCGAGCTGAAGTTGTTTGCTGTGGCAACTGAAGCGGAATGTGATTGCAGGACACTCTTGGTGCAAGGGAGAGGGTCGGTTTCTAGCCTCTGAAACCGACCCTCAATCCTGTTTAACGGGCCTTCTGAACGGCCCTACTCCCCCGGCGGACAATCTGTCGAGTTTCCGCGGGCAATTGCCGCGAAGTCGGTGCAGGTGCATAGAGTTGTCGCGTGAGTGATAAGTCGTTAGCCGTCGATGCGTGGGAATCGCTCTTCCGCGCCCAGGTCTCCGTACTTCGCCAGCTCAACGCGGAGTTCCCCACCGCCGAACTCTCCTTCAACGAATACGACGTGCTGTTCAACCTCACCCGGCAGCCCGAGCGTCGCCTCCGCATCCGCGATCTCAACCGCCACCTGCTGCTGACCCAGCCGAGCGTCAGCCGTCTGGTCGACCGTCTCGTGCAGCGTGAGCTCGTCACCAAGCAGAGCGACCCCGGCGACGGGCGCGGCACCATCGTGAGCATTACGGATGCCGGATACGAACTCTTCCGCCGGGTGGCAGTCATCCACGCCCAGTCGATCCGCGACCGCGTGGGCAGCGTGCTCGACGCCGACGAGCTGCGCCAGTTGACCGCGCTCACCGAGAAGCTGCGCCTAGGCAAGCAGTGAGCGGCGACCAGGCCCCCTCGATCGTCTGGCTGCGCGACGACCTGCGCCTCGCCGACAACCCCGCACTGACCGCGGCCGTCGACCGCGGCGCGCCCGTCGTCATCGTCTACCTGCTCGACGAGGTGAGCAACGGCGTGCGCCCGCTCGGTGCCGCGCTCAAGTGGTGGTTGCACGGCAGCCTCACGTCGCTCGGCGCCGACATCGACGCGCTCGGCGGCCGGCTCGTGCTGCGCCGCGGCGGGGCCGAGACCGAGATCCCGAAGCTCGTCGAGGAGACCGGGGCCGGGGCCGTCTACTGGAACCGCCGTTACGGCCGCGCGCGCGACATCGACGCCGCGTTGAAGTCGAGCCTGCGCGACCGGGGGCTGACCGTGGAGAGCTTCCGCGCCAACCTGCTGTTCGAACCGTGGACGGTCACGACGCAGGACGGCAATCCGTTCCGCGTCTTCACCCCGTTCTGGAAGGCGTGCCTCGAGCAGGGCGTCGCGCGCGAACCGCTGGACGCGCCATCCGCACTCTCATCGGCACCGGCGACGAGCGACGACCTCGAGAGCTGGGCCCTGCTGCCGACCGCGCCCGACTGGGCCGGCGGTCTGCGCGAGCACTGCGCCCCGGGCGAGAGCAACGCGCACGACCGGCTCGAGCGCTTCGCCGACGACGTGCTCGAGGACTACCACCGTCGCGACGAGCCCGGCATCGAGACGACGAGCGGCCTGAGCCCGCACCTGCGTTTCGGCGAGATCAGCCCGCTGCAGATCTGGCACCGGCTGCGCGGCTCGCTCTCGCGCGAGGCGCAGGCGAACGGTGCGAAGTTCCTGAGCGAGGTCGGCTGGCGCGAATTCAACTGGAACATCCTCTACAACTTCCCCGAGCTGCACGAGCGCAACTACCGCTCGGCGTTCGACGCCTTCCCGTGGGCAGACACCCCTCAGTGGGCGATCGACGCCTGGCGCCAGGGCAAGACCGGCGTGCCGCTCGTCGACGCCGGCATGCGCGAGCTCTGGCAGACCGGCACGATGCACAACCGCGTGCGCATGGTCACCGCGAGCTTCCTGATCAAGAACCTGCTCGTGGACTGGCGCGTGGGCGAGCAGTGGTTCTGGGACACCCTCGTCGACGCTGACGAGGCGAGCAACCCCGGCAACTGGCAGTGGGTCGCCGGCAGCGGTGCCGATGCCGCGCCGTACTTCCGCGTCTTCAACCCCGTGCTGCAGGCCCAGAAGTTCGACAAGCAGGGCAGCTACATCAACCGCTGGGTGCCCGAGCTGGAGACCGGGGAGTACCCGCCCGAGCCGATCGTCGACCTCGCGAAGTCGCGCAAAGACGCGCTCGCGGCCTACGACACGATGAAGGCCACGGCGCCCGCACCCGAGTAACGGCCGGCTGGCCAGCCGGTGCGATTTCCCCCGCCACCAGACCGTCCCGCGTGGCCGGCTGCAACAGAAGCGGGATGCCGCACGCCGACGCCGCCGCAGATTGGCAGCCATAACAGGACCGGGTTGCGAGCGCACTCGGCATTTGCGGAGGTTCGGCCGCGCCATCCAATCGACGCCCGTCATGGCGGTGATCGACGGGGCATGACTTTCTTCGTAACCACCCTCGATCGGGGGTCAGGGCGAAAACCCACCAATCCGGTTCCCCGGGTCGATCCGGACCCCCAGTGCACTCGGGAACGACCGGCCTCACTGGTTCGGGGAGATCCGAGGGCCTATATGAAGGAGTTCAGCAATGAACAACATCACGAAGAAGACCATGACCGTCGCCGGTGGAGCAACCGCAGCCGCCGCACTCGTATTCGTCGGTTTCGCCGGACCCGCGTCCGCCGACACGACGAGCGACTCCTCGACGGACAGCACCACCACGAACACCAGCACTGACCTCTTCGGAGACATCTCCGAGCTCTTCGGCTCCGTCTCGCTCGGCACCCCCGTCGTGCTCGCCCCGCAGGTGGGCGACGTGAACGTGGGCGACGTCGCGAGCGGCGACGCACTCAGCGGCAACGACGTCGCCGCACCGGTCGCCTCGGGCAACGATGTGGCCGCGCCCATCACCGCACCGATCGCGTCGGGCAACGAGACGCCCATCGCTTCGGGCAACGACACCGCGGTCGACGCACCCGTCACCGCGCCGGTCACGGCTCCCGTCACCCCCGAGGTGACCGCGCCGGTCACCGCCCCGGTCGCACCGGTCACCGACGTCGCCCCCGAGGTCGTCGCTCCTGTGACGCCCGAGGTCGTGGCACCGGTCGCACCCGAGGTAACGGCACCGGTCACCGGCGGCTCGACCTCGTCTGACATCGGCTCCGACGTGGGCGACCTCGTCGACGGCGTCACCGAGGTCGACGGCCTCGTCGGCGACCTCACGAGCAACCTGGGCCTCGGCTCGCTGCTCAGCCGCTAATCCGGCACCACTGACGAAGGCCCCCGGTTCACACCGGGGGCCTTCGTGCGTCGCGCCGCTATTTAGCGACGCGAGCCAGCCACCTCGCGACGGCGGCGGACCACCAGCAGGGTGAGACCGAGCATCAGCAGCAGCGCCGCACCGCCGGCGGCCGGGCCGACGTCGACGCCGGTGGCCGCGAGCTCGGGCTCTGCAGCCGCGGGCTCCGTCTCGACCGGCGGAACCGCCGCGGCCGGCTGCGTCACCGCGAGCGGCACGCGCACGACGGTGCCCGACTCGGCCGAGGTCACCACGAGCGTGGTGCTCGCCGGGGCGTCGGCCGGAACGGTGAACGCGAGCGCGCCGTCGGCCGCGAACGCCGCCTCGACGGGCGCTGCCGCGCTGCCGTCGAACGCCAGGCTGACCGCGGTCGTCGTCGGGCTGCCGAGCGACGTGAGGTCGAGCGTGCCGAGGGTGAGCGACGCTTCCGCGCCGGCTTCGACCGATGCGGGAACGCCGGAGACGGCGACACCGTGACGGGCGAAGTCGGGCGAGAGCGGGCTGCTCGCCGAGATGTAGCCGATCCACGCGTCGCGGTCGATCAGGCCGGAATCACGGGTGTCGGTGCCGTTCGCGAACTCGCGGAAGTTGTCGCCGCCGAGAACCAGGAAGCTGAACGAACCGATGCGGTAGCCCCGGGCCGGGTCGATCGGCTCGCCGTCGACGGTGATGCTCGTGATGTGCTCGCCCTGCGCCGCGGCCGGGTCGAACGTGTAGTTCACGTTGCTCGAGAGGCCGAGGTTGAGGAACGGGCGGGAGGGCACGTCGCCGTTCTCGTCGAGCTGCCACTGCTGCTCGAGGAGAGTCGCGAACTGCGCGCCGGTGAGCGTGGTCGTCCAGAGGTTGTTGACGAAGGGCAGCACCGCGTTGGCCTCGGCGTAGGTCACGACGCCGTCGCCCTCGCCGACCGCGGAACTCGCGAAGGTGAGGTCGGAACGCAGACCGCCGGGGTTGACGACACCGATCTCGGCGCCGCCCAGCGTCTCGTCGGCCAGACTCGTGACGAGCGAGTTCGCGACCAGGTTGCCGAGCGTGGACTCCGAGGCGCGGTCGTCGCGCTCGCCCTCGGCGAAGGCCGTGGTGATGTCGGCGGTGATCGACCCGATCGGCTGGTCGCCGATGGTCGCGGCGGCGGCGAGCGCGGCGGTGACGATGGTGTTCACCTCGGCGACGCGCGGGTAGGCCGCGATCAGTTCGGCGTCGTCGGTCTCGGTACGCGCGACGTTGCCGGCCACGTAGCTGACGACGTCGCCGGTGGTCGCGTCGACGGTCAGCGCGATCTGGCCGATGTTCTCGCCGTAGTTGCCGGTCTGCAGCACGGGGCGGGTCTTGCCGGGCACGCCGGGAACCGGGGCGTCCCACGAGTACTGCTTGTGGGTGTGGCCGGTGAAGATCGCGTCGACGCTCGCGCTGGTGTTCTGCACGATGCTTGTGAACGCGCTGTCGAGGGCGAGCTCGGCTTCGAGTGTCGCGCCATCGGGCGTTCCCGCGCTCGCGCCCTCGTGGTACTCGGCGACGATGACGTCGGCGAGGCCGGCGCTATCGATCTGCGCGGCGACGCGGTTCACCGCCGCGACGGGGTCGCCGAAGTCGACCGTGGTGATGCCGCCGGGCGAGACGAGGGTGGGCGTCTCGACGGTGACGGCGCCGATCACGGCGATGTCGATGCCGCCGACGGTGAAGATCTCGTACTCCTGCAGCGCGGGGGTGGTCGTGCCCTTCTGGTACACGTTGGCGCCGAGGTAGCTCCAGTCGGCCGCGGTGGCGACGCGGCCGGCGAGGTCGGAGAAGCCCTTGTCGAACTCGTGGTTGCCGACGGCCGAGGTGCGCAGCTCGAGCGCATTCAGCACGTCGATCGTGGGCTGGTCGTCCTGCGACGAGGAGGCGAAGAGCGAGGCGCCGATGTTGTCGCCGTCGGAGAGGAACAGGGTGTTCGCCTCGCCCGCGGCGGCGCGCAGCTGCTCGACGGTTCCGGCGAACTTCACGGTGTTCTCGTCGATGCGGCCGTGGAAGTCGTTGATGTTGAGCAGGCTGATCTCGACGACGTCGCCGGGAGCAGCCATGGCCGGCGCGGTCGCCAGCGGCACGGCGGCGAGTGCGAGCCCGAGCGCGCCGGCGAGGCCGACTCTCGTGCGGGAGCGGTGTGATTGCGTCAAAACTCTGGTCCCCTGTCGTCGGTCGGGCGCTGCGGCTTGTCGCGCCGGTGTCACGAACCTAGCCCCGGCATGTTAACCAAAGGTTTCGTCACGGAGTCGGCGGGTTGGCCGCGCGTGAGCCCACCGGCGTCCGCTCGTCTGAATCAGTCGCGTAGCGACCGGTAGTGCCGATTGCGGGCACCGAGGATCACCGCGCCGATGCTCGCCGCGACGAGGGAGCCCGCGAGGACGCCGACCTTGACGTGGTCGTCGGAGGCGCTGCCCGATCCGAACGACAGTTCGCCGACGAGCAGCGAGACGGTGAAGCCGATGCCGGCCACGAATGCCATGCCGATCATGTCGACCCACTTCAGCGAGGGGTCGAGCTGTAGACCCGGCACGCGGGTGACGAGGAACGTCGTCGCGGTGATGCCGATCGCCTTGCCGAGCACGAGACCGGCGACGATTCCGAGGGCGATTGTGTCGCTGAACGATTCGGCGAGCCCGGCGATGCCGCCGACGGTGACCCCGGCGGAGAAGAACGCGAACAGCGGGACTGCGACGGCGGTGGAGACCACGCTCCAGCGGTCGGCGAAGTGGGCGGCGAAGCCGTCGTAGAGCTGCCGGCCGGACGCGTCGGTTCCGGCCGCGACCCGGGCGCGCTTCGTCGCGATCACGGGCACCATAAAGCCGAGCAGCACGCCGGCGACGGTGGCATGGATGCCGGAGGCGTGGACGAGCGCCCAGGTGACGACGCCCAGCGGGATGAGGATCCACCAGGCGCGGACGCCCCGCTGCACGGCGACCGCGAAGAGGGCGAGCGGAATGACCGCGAGGCCGAGGTAGAGGAAGTCGATCTCGTCGGTGTAGAAGACCGCGATGATGGAGATGGCGAGCAGGTCGTCGACCACGGCCAGCGTGAGCAGGAAGGTGCGCAGCGCGGGCGGGAGATGACGGCCGACGACCGCGATCACGGCGACCGCGAAGGCGATGTCGGTCGCGGCCGGGATCGCCCAGCCCTGCAGCGCGGCCTCGCCGGAGTTCAGGTTCACCACGACGTAGATCAGTGCCGGAACGATCACTCCTCCGACGGCCGCCGCGATGGGCACGATGGCGGTGCGGATGTTGCGGAGCTTGCCCGCGACGAACTCCTCTTTCAGCTCGAGCCCGACCACGAAGAAGAAGATCGCGAGCAGCCCGTCAGCGGCCCAGGCGCCGACGCTGAGGTTCAGGTGCAGCGACTCGGGGCCGAAAGTGAAGTCGCGCAGGGAGTTGTAGAACCCCGCGGCACCGGTGTTGGCCAGGATCAGGGCGAGCACGGTGGCGCCGAGCAGCAGGGCGCCGCCGACGGTGTCTTTGCCCAGCGTCTGGTGGATGCCGCGCCAGATGGAGTGCGGCGCCTGGTCGGCGGGAAAGTGGGGGTCGTGGGCCATCTGGCTGCTTTCGTTATCCCGGACGGGGTCCGGTCGCGTCGAGAGCGGTCGTCTGACCGCCCGCCGACCAGACTTCCCGGCACACCGGTTACCAGCCTACGCGGTCGCGCCGTCGTCACTGTGTGCGAACGGCGACCGACCGGTAGACCACGCCGACCGCCAGCACGACGACCCCGCCGATCACGCCGGCGACGGGCAGCGTCGCGACGAGCACCAGGCAGGCCACCGCCCCGACGATCTGCATCGCTTTCGGGTACCGCCGCTGCGCCGCCGGCTGGCCGAACGCCGCGACGTTGGCCACGAAGTAGTAGACGAGCACCCCGAACGACGAGAACGCGATCGCGCCTCGCAGGTCGACCGCGACGACGAGCACGCTCACCACGACGGCGAGGGCGATTTCGGCGTGGTGCGGCACCCGGTACCGCGGGTGCACGGCGGCGAGCCATCCCGGCAGGTCTCCCTCGCGCGCCATCGCCAGGGTCGTGCGGCCGATGCCGGCGATGAGCCCGAGCAGCGCCCCGAGCGACGCGGCCGCGGCGCCGACGCGGACCACGGGCGCGGCCCACTCCCACCCGCTCGCGGTGACCATGTCGGCGACCGGGGCGTCGGACGACGCGACCCCGTCGGCTCCGAGCGAACCCAGCAGCGCGACGGCCACCGCCGCGTAGACCACGACCGCGGCGGCCAGGGCCACGACGATGGCGCGCGGGATCGTGCGGGCCGGGTCGCGCACCTCCTCCCCCATCGTGGCGATACGCGCGTACCCGGCGAACGCGAAGAAGAGCAGTCCGGCCGACTGGAGGATGCCGTAGACCCCGCCGGCGAGCAGGCCGTCGGCCAGCGGCAGGGCAGGGGGCATGGATGTCGCCCCTGCGGCGACGGCGATCGCGAGGGCGAGCAGCACGACGACGACGATCGCGCGGGTGAGGGCCGCGGTCCGGGTGACCCCGAAGTAGTTGACGGCCGCGAGGGCGAGCACCGCCACCACGGCGACCGGCCGTTCCCATCCGGCCGGAGCGGCGTAGGCGGCGAACACGAGCGCCATCGCGGCGCAGCTCGCGGTCTTGCCGACGACGAACCCCCACCCGGCCACGAAGCCCCACCACGGGCCGAGGCGCTCACGGCCGTAGACGTAGGTTCCGCCCGAGACCGGGTAGACCGCGGCGAGCTGCGCGGTCGAGGTGGCGTTGCAGAGGGCGACGAGCGCGGCGACGGCGAGCCCGATCAGAAGGCCGTTACCCGCAGCCTGCGCCGCCGGGGTGAAGGCGGCGAACACGCCGGCGCCGACCATCGACCCGACGCCGATGACGATCGCGTCGGCCAGCCCGAGTCGGCGGGCGAGCGGAGCGGAGGTCACCTCGGAAGGATAGCGGGGCTCGTCACCAGCCGGCGCAGCGCGTCGTCGATCGAGGGGAACGTGGCGACGACGCGGTTGGACCAGTCGCGCAGCTCGAAGCCGTCCGTTCCGCGCCAGATCCGCGCGGCCGCCATCGCGGTGTCGCGGTAGCGCACCTCCCACCGACCCTGACCGGCGTCGACGAGATCGAAGGCTTCGCTGTAGGTCATGCGGCCCACGGTAGACAGCAGGGGTGAACGGGTGGCCACCGACGGGTGAACGTCGGCCGCGGCATCCGCCCGCCTAGGTGGTCTTCGGTACTCCCATGTAGTCGGGGATCGAGTTCGTCATGCAGTTCATGAACAGGTCGGCCCCCTGCGTCCACGCCGTGGCGGCGTCGGGATCCCACCCGGCCGCGCCCGAGTCGATGTCGGCGTACAGCTTGTAGCCGATCATCGCGACGTCGCCCGCGGCGGCCGCGTAGCCGAGCGGTCCCTTGAGCTTGTCGGCGACTTCCTGAGCGGAATCGGCCGCGGCCGCTCCCTTGGCCTTGATCGAGGCGAGGATCTTCGAGGTCGAGGATGCCGCTCCCTGGCCGGTATCGGTGACCACGGTCGCGGCCTTCGCGTCCTTGAACATGTTGACGGTGACCATCTGCTCGTAGATCTCGGCCTGGCGCTTGGCGTCGACCGCCTTCTGCGCGGCGTTGATCTTGTCGGTCGCGACGCTGCCGATCTTCGTCGCCGCCGTCGAGCTGACCGTGGGCGCCGCTGCCGCATTCGACGCGAGTGCCCACGCCGTGGTGCAGGTGGTGGTAGCGCTGATCATGTCGAGTGTCTGCGAGAGCGCCTTGATGCCGTTGGTGAAGCTCGCGAGCCCCTCGGAGCTGAGGCCGAAGCGGTCGGCGATCGCCTGCACGGCCTGCCCGAGCAGAACCACGAGGTTCGCAGCGAGCATCACCGGGTTGTCGCCGACGAGGAACGCGCCGGCGACCGCCGCCGCGACGCCGACCGCCTTCTTCGCACCGACCGCGATGTTGTTGGCGACCGAGGTGATCCCGTCGACGATCACCTGGCCGATCGACTTCGACTCGTAGTTGGCGTACACCGCGGTGTCGCCGTCGATCGTGACCCAGGCGTAGTTGCCCTCCTGGCCGTCGGGCGCACCGGTGAAGCCGCGGAAGTTCTTGTTGCCGGCGCCGGTCGCCGTGAACGTGACCGAGGTGCCGCCGACGTACTTCTGCTCGCTCGCCGGGGTGTCGGGGCAGTTCGGTTCGACGTCGACGTCGAGCACGTCCAGGTTCGTGCGGAGGGTGAAGCAGTGCACCTGGTAGGTGGCGGTTACCGCCGAATACTTCGCCGAGCCGTCGAGCACGATCGGAGTCTTCGGTGCGATCGAGGTGCCGAGTCCGTTGCTCCACTCGATGAAGGAGTAGCCCGACGATTCGCCCGGTGCCCGGAGGAACACCGGCTGGTCGACCGTGTACGCGTTCGTCGCGATCGGGCAGTCGGGCGCCGCGGAGGCGCCGACGAACTGGCTGCCGACGTTGACCGTCGTCGTGTGCTTCGTGCCGTTCGGGCTGATCAGGGTGACCGACGGCGTCAGCGATTGGCAGGCCCACGCGGTGTACGACGTCTTGCCGTAGGCGTTGACCGTGAGCGAGTTCTGCGCGACACCCTTGATCGCCGCTTCGACGGTGGTGCCGGCCCGGTCCACCTGGCGGCGGGTGGATCCGCTCCATCCGAGCAGGGGGTCCCCTCCAGTGGCCGTGGCCGTCAACGTGATGGTCTCGCCGCCGCCCTCGCCGTACTTGTAGCTGAGCATGCCGGCCGGGCACCCGTTGCCGGGGGTCACGACCGATGCGGTGACCGCTCCGGCGGGACGTGCCGTGAGGCCGACCGGGACACAGCCGTTCTTGCTGTAGAAGTTCGCGCTGAGCGTTCCGGAACGGTCGAGGGTGATGGTGTTGCGCTTCGAGGCGGGGTCGAGCCGGTCGGCGTAGTCGCCGGTGAACCCGCCGAAAGCACCGGTGTTGACGTCGACGGCAGTGACGATATTCACCGTTGTGCCGGGCACATACCAGCCGGCGCCCTTGTTCGGACAGTTGCCCGGCGACGAGACCTCGACGGTGCCGTAGTAGTACTTGTGGAAGTACGAATTGTTCACGAAGACCTCGTTGAAGCCGGTCGCCGTGGCGCTGAAGCTGATGCACTCGTTATAGGTTGCGGTGATCGGCCGGTTCGACTCGGGGCTGACCACGACTGTGCCGACGGAGACCTTCGCGTTCGTGGCGGCGGCGACGGGGGTGACGGGGTAGCTCCAGCGTTCGAAGTACGCGTCGCCGATGGGCTTGGTGGTCGCCGTGACCGTCGACTTGTCGGCGAAGCCCGCACCCGCGGCATCCCAACAGGTATTCGCGCTGAGCTGGGCAGTGCCCTTCGCCGGCGGCGCGAACGAGATGCCGTGGTAGCAGGTGACACCGAACACGGCGCCGATCTCGTTGTCATCGTCGAATCCGGTGTTACGGACGACCGTGTACGACTGGGTGAGCGCCAGCGGGTCGGCCAGGGCGCCGAGGCCGTTCCAGTTGTAGAGCGACTGCGACGGGGCGCTGGCCCGAACCGACGGCGGCCTCGCGGTCAGGCTCAGCACGGTGTCGGGCAGGTACCGCGCCGTCTTCGTCTCGGGGTAGTAGGTCGGCGTGTTCGTCGTGGGATTGCTGTACTTCCAGCCGGTGCCGCAGTTGGGCTCCGGAGACACGTCCACGAACGCGGTCGAGGTCGCCCGGAGCTCGGCGGCGACCCCCACGTTGACGACGACCGTGACGCACTGACGCGCGAAGAACGCCGTTTCGTCGACGGTGCCGTACTCGGTGACGAGGATCGTGCGGCTGGTCCCCGTCTCCTCCGAGTCGGCCCATCCGACGAAGTCGTAGTCGGCGTTGGGCGTAGCGAAGACGATGATCTCCTGTCCGACGAGGAAGCCGGTGCCCTTGTTGCAGGTGGGCGCCGTGAACAGGATGACGCTGCCGCCAGCCGCCGGCGACGCGGCGACCTTCGCCGGAACGCAACTGGTCACGCTCTGCGCGACCGTGCGGCTCTGGCTCTTCCAGTTGACGTTGCCCTCGTAGTTCAGTGTGAACTCGCCGTTCAGCGCGTGCTGCTCGAACGTGTAGCTGCAGGAGCCCTTCAGCGCGGTGGAACGGCAGACCTCGGTACCTCCGCGCGAGATGACGACGGTCGATCCGGCATCGGGCCCGTACACCGCCCACGTCAGGGTGACCGGTTCGCCGGCGATCCAGCGCTTGCTGGCAGCGAATTCCACGGTGGGAGTGCGCGTGGAGGGCTCGACTCGCAACCGCTCCGATGTCACGGCCCCGTAGAGTGCGTCGCCCTCGTAGGTCGCGGTGAGGTCGGTGCTGGCGTCGACGGGGAAGGTCAAGGCGCAGCGCGCTTCGGCGCCGCCCGGAACGCGGCCCAGTTCGGCCTCGCAGACGAGGCCGTTGTAGCTGTCGGTGAACGTGACGGTGCCGGTCGGGTCAGGCGAGGACGCGGCCACGCCCGGACCGAAGAGCACGGTGGCGGTGTAGCGGTACGGCACGCCGACCGCGACCTCGCCCTGGTACGCGGCGGGGGCAAGAGAGATGGTGAGCGGGAGACCCTGGACATAGGCGCCCTGGACGGCCCGCGAGGGCAGGAAGTCCGTCGCAGAGGTCGGGTTGTAGATCGCCGTGACGTCGACGGCACCCTGCGCCTTCGGGGTGTAGGCGACGGACGCGACCCCGTTGGTGCCGACGGGCGCGGTGCCGATGACCTCGGTACCGACCATGAAGGTCATGGTCCCGGTGGGCGGGGCGCTCGTCGTCTCGTTGCGCACCCGCCCCTGCACCGCGACCGACCGACCGATGTAGACGGCTCCGCCGATGCCGACCATGGTCGTGGTCGTCGCTCCCGTGACGTTGCGCGCGAGGGCGTTCGAGGTCTCGGCGACGTAGTTGAAGTCGCCGTTGTAGCGGGCGGTGACGCTCTGCTCGCCCGCGGGCACGACGATCTCGATGAGGGTGCGGTACGACGTGACCGGCACGGTCGCGAGCTCGCGCGTTCCGGCGGCGCCCGTCGCGGTGACCGTGATGGTGCCGGTCGGCGCGACACCGGTGGTCGGGATCTCGACGACCACGGTCTCGGGGGTGCCGTAGCCGACCGGGTCCGGCTGCGATCCGGTGAGCACCGGCACGGGTGCGCCAGGGGTCGTGTCGAACGGCTGGCCGGCGAGGTCCGCCGCCGTCAGATGGGGGTTCGACCCGACGTAGGTGGCGTCGACGTAGTTGCGGCCGACGGCGAAGGTCTTCGACTTCAGTACGGCGACACCGTCGACGACGACGGCGCTGCCCAGGTTCTCGCCGCGGGAGGTGAAACGCACGTAGCCGGGCGTCTCTCCGTACCCGGTAACCGTCGACACGGTCGCCGTGACGACCGTGGGCTTGTCGCTGGTGCTCTCGCCGACGCCGACCGTGACGAGCGCCTTGCCCTGCTGCACGTAGATCTGCTCGAGGTCGCTCGAGGAGTTGAAGTTCGCGGTCGCCTCGAAGCGCGCGACGACGTTCACCCGGTTGAACGGCGAGCCGACCCCGCTCGGGAGCCCGCCCGTGAAGGTCGCGACACCGTTCGCGTCGACCTCGGCCGTACCGACGATGGAGCCGCTGCCGAAGAATGTGACCGTGCCCTCGGGCGTCGAGCCTCCGCTGGCGTTCGCGACCGTGGCGGTCATCGTGACCGGCACGCCGTACACGGTGTTCTGCGCCGACAGCACGAGGTCGGTCGTGGTGGTGGCCGCGCCGACCGAATAGGTCACCGTCGTCGACGAGGTCAGGTACGCGTCGGTGCCGGGCTCGAAGGTCGCCACGTATTCGTGGCTGCCCGCACCGGGCGAGAAGATCGTCTTCGAGCCGGTGCCGCCGTCGAGTTCGATTGTCGCGACGACGACGGTGCCTTCCTTCACGACGATGCGTCCGGTCGGGACCCCGCCGCCGGGGGAAACGACCGCGGCGGTGCCGTCGAGGCGCAGCCGCGTGCCGTACGTGCTGGTGCTGCCGGGCGTGATGACGAGCTGGGTGTCGACGGATGCCGCGGCGACCCGCTGCGCGAGAGCGGACGAGTCGACCGCGGTGTACGAGGCCGATCCCGCGTAGGCCGCGGTGATGCGGCTGGAGCCGAGCGGCAGGGTCGCGACGGCGAGGGTCGCGATGCCGTTGGAGAGGGTGGCCGTTCCGAGAACCGTGTCGCCGTTCCTGAAAGTGACGACGCCGTCCGGGATTCCGGTGGTGCCGGCGGGACCGGTGACGGCGGCGTTGAGAGCGACGCTCTGTCCGGTGACCGCGGGGTTGGCGCCCGAGGTCAGCGCGATCGCGGGGTCGGCCTTCGTCACGACGACGGTGCCGGCGGTCGACGCGGTGGGGACGAACTGGCCCGCGGTGGCCGGGACGAACTCGGCGACGACCGTGTTCGAGCCGACCGGAAGCTGCCCGGCGGTGGTGACGAGCGTCGCGACGGCGCGGATCTCGCCGTTCTGCACGAGCGGGGCGCTGCCGATGCTGACGCCGCCGACGGTGAAGTCGACGGTGCCGGTCGGGGACTTCTCGGAGCCGGGCGCGGTGGTCGCGACGGTGCCCGAGAGCGTGATGGGAGTGCCGTACGCGGTCGAGCCGGTCGGCGAGATGCCGAGCGTGGTCGCGACCGCGGCGGCGCGGACCGTGACCGGGATGTCGGTCGCCCGGCTGGAGGCGTAGACGTCGTCGGCGCGGTAGTCGGCGTAGATCGCTGTCGTGGTCGACGCGAGGTCGCGGATGGTCACGGTGGCCGAGCCCGCCGCGTCGAGCGCGGGCTGCAGCACGGTGCTGCCCGCGAGGCCGTCGTAGCTGATGTAGAACGATCCGGTCGGGACGATTCCGGCGTAGGTGGTCGGAACGGTGAAGGTCACCGACACGGGCACGCCGAATGCGACATCCACGTCACTGATCGACGTCTCAACGGTGCTCGGGGCCTGAACGACTTGGGCGAAAGGGGCGGACCGGGTCGGCGCGAGGTCGGCTCCGTCACCGCTGTAGTCGGCGACGATGGTGCGGCGGCCGGCGGGGAGGGTCGACGTCGGGATGCTCGCGGCGGACGCGGCGTACTCGCCCACGAGCGGCACGTCGGCGGCGATGACCGTCGACCCGCCGCCGGTGACGTCGGTCAGGGTGACCGTGCCGGTCGGCGCCAGCTCGGTACCACGCACGGAGACGCGCACGCGGAAGGTGACCGTGGAGTCGAGCGCGGCGGGAGTGCCCGAACTGCTGATCTCGACGGCGACGGCCGATTCTTCGATGACCTGGCTGAGTGGGGCCGAGGTGCTGACAGCGTAGGTCTGCGCATCCGACGTGAGGAAAGCGGCGGTCACCGCGTGGGTTCCGACGCTCAGCCCCGAGGTGGAATAGCGGGCGATGCCGTCGGAACCGAGGGTGACCGGCGGGCCGGCTGTCGCGCCGTCGATCGAGAACTGCACGGCGCCGCTGGCGACGGGTGCCCCGCCGTCGGTCTGGGTGACGACTGCGGTGAAGATGACCGCGTTGCCGTAGGTCTCCGAGAGGTCGGAGGAGGTGAGGATGGTCGTCGTGCCGTTGCCGAACTCGACGGCGCCGACCGAGCAGCCGACGGCGAGCCGCGCCGCGCCGCGCTGGTCGACGGGCGCGCACGCGACGGCGCCCGTTCCCTGGCCGCCGGCCCCGATCGCGGCGTTGACGGGCGCGCCCGGGTTCGAGGCGATGAGGGAGTGCACCTGCGGCGCGACGGCCGAGACCGACGCGAGCGGGCGCACCGACGGACCGGTGTTCGGCACGGTGCCGGGGCAGGTGGTGTCGCCGCCCGAGACCACGTTGTTCTTGCCGGTGATCTCGTTCGATGACGAGTTGTAGCCGCACGCGGCTACGCCGGCGTTGCCGCCCGCGAAGAGGGAGTTGTTGAGCGTCGTGACGTACCCGTTGATGCCGAAGTTGAAGATCGAGCTCGTGCCGCGGGAGTCGTAGAACGTGCTGTTGTTGACCGTGAGCGACGTGCCGTAGTTGTAGATGTCCGCGCCTCCGGGCACGAAGTCCTGGGTTGCACCCACGGTGTTCGACGAGAAGGTCGAGTTCACGACGCTGAGGCGGCCGTTGTTGATGATCGCGCCGCCCGCGCCCGTCGCCGTGTTGTGGTCGAAGGTCACGCTGTCGACGACGCTCGTCGCGGTGGTCGCGACGCTGAGTCCGCCACCCGCCTGGTTGACTCCGGTCAGTCCGTTGCTGATCTGCACGCTGTTCAGGTACAGGCCCCAGCCGCGGCCGTAGAAGGCCATCACTTCGCCGGTGTTCTGGCCGTCGAGCACGATCTTGTGGTTCGCGCCGGAGATCGTCACGGTACCGGCGGTGCTCGGACCCTCGCCGCCCTGCAGGTCGAACATGAGCGGGCGGTTCGCCGTAACGGGGATCGTATAGTCCCCCGCGAAGACGATCGAGATGGTGGAGTAGGTGCCGGACAACGCCGCGACACGGGCCTCGGCGAGCGCCGCCCGCAGTGTGCAGTCGGCCGCAGCGGAGACGCAGTTCGCCTGCTGGTCGGCGAGCGCGACCTCGTCGACCGTGTCGACCGCCGAGTTCACGACGAACTGCAGCTGGGCGGCGGCGGGCACGGCCTGCGCGGCCCCGACCGGCATCACGAAGAAGCCGATGAGCAGCACCGCGGGCATCAGAAGGGCGACCCGGCGGATGGCGGCGGGCGCGAGCACCGGACGGAACGGCTTCTTCGCGACCCAGGCGTCGCCCGTAGCGTACGGAGCGGTGCGCGAGGTGGGCGGCGTGGCACCGGCGGGCGTCGCCTGGGCGAGCCGGAACAGCACGGTCAGCACGACGACGGGCAGAGCGACGAGCACGGACTGCGCGAGCACCTGGGCGACGAGCGTGCCCGTGTTCGCCGCTCCCCCGCCGCCGAGCAGCGAGCCGAGCGAGGTGAGAGCGACCTGCAGCAGCAGACCGAGCGCGAACGTGCCGGCGAGCACGCCGATCATCGCGACGACGCGGCCGCGCATCAGCGGTGCGCCCTCGCGCAGGGCGGTGACCGGGCCGATGTCGCTCAGCGTGGCCGCGGGGATGAAGAACAGCCCCTCGGTCAGCCAGCGCGCGGCGAACGCGAACGGCACGGCAGCCCAGACCAGCTGGCGCACGGTGGGCCAGCGGTCGAGGAAGCCCGCGCGGCGGCGGCGCACCAGCGCCACCCCGACGGTGAGCACGAGCCCGACGATGCCGAGCACGGAGAGCAGCGGCGACAGCACGATCAGCAGGAGCGTGCCGACCACGAGCAGCAGGGTGGAACGGACGAGCGACCAGCTGCGCGAGTACGAGTGGAAGAAGGCACGGATGGCGCGGGGCTTCGTCCCGGCGAGGATGTCGTCGACCAACCGCACCGAGGCGGCGAGGCCCGCGAGGCTGATCGGGAGTCCGACGATGAGCGTGAGACCGATGACGGCGAAGATGACGGCGGCGATGGGCCCGGTGTTCTCAGCGCTGAGAGCGAAGACGTCGGTGCCGATCACCAGGGAGGCGACACCGGTGATGACGAGGACGCTGGCGGCGAGGGCGACGCCCGTCGCGAGCTGCAGGAGCGCGAGCCTCCACCAACCTGTTTTGTAGAACCGCAGGGTGTCCGTAACCGCTCGCGTGAACATGGTGCTCCAACCACTCGATTGCCGCGCGTGTCGAGAGCAGCTATTGAATGTAGCGAACTAGTGGGAGCGGAGGGTAGCCGTTGGCGACGATTTGTAGCACCCCAAAAGAGGGGCCAGTATCACCAGGTCCCGTCGGGTGATTTGACGGTCGGGACGACGGCCTGAGACCAGTGCGCGCCGTTCGCGTAATGCCCGGTCGCCCACGGCGACGCCCAGATGGCCGATTCGGTCACGGCGGTGGGCGACGACGCCGCGAACGCCGCGACGAATCCCGCGTAGCCGGGGATCTCGTAGAAGGCTTCGGCCGCGTTCTGTGCGGCGAGGTCGAGGTTGTCGTAGGTGCCGGTTCCGCCCGCGCCGCCCGAACCCCAGCCGTTGTTGAGCGGATTGTTGCGGTTCCACCAGTCGTCGGTGCCGTTCTCCTGACGCATCCAGCGCACGAACACCGTCACGTTCTCGTCGGTGAGCGGCAGGTCGGCGTAGAGCAGCACGAGTTTCGCCCAGTCGTAGTTGGTGCCGCCGGCGGCCAGGCTCGCGTACCCCGGTGTGGAGGAGAAGGAGTCACGGGCGACCGTGGGCGCCGCGGCATCCGCCGGCACTGTGACGGACTGGGCGTTCTCTGCCACGAAGGCCTGCACCCGGGCGGCGACCGGCGGCGCGGGAGGGAAGGCGAGCACGGGTCCGGCGCAGAGGGTCAGCACCACCACCGCTGCCGCCACCGCGAACAGGTCGCGCACCCGGAACAGCGGGCGCGCGAGCAGTCGCAGAGCGCGGTGGGAACGGTGGGGAGCGGCCATATACCGGGCGAGCCTACTCCCGCGCCCGGTCTCCGACCAGTGTGCCGCCGCTCGCGCGATCGACGCGGCAGCGGAAACAGATGTGCGAAATCGCTCTGCCACCTCAGCGTGGCAGCGATTTCGCGCACCGTCTGCCATGGTGCGGCACGGGCACGTACGCTCGGAACATGGACTACGTGAAGCTCGGCAGCACCGGTTTGGATGTCTCTCCCATCGCCCTCGGGGCGATGAGCTACGGCGATCCGGAGCGCGGCGCGCACGCGTGGTCGCTGCCCGAGGAGGAGAGCCGCGGGTTCCTGCGCCGCTCCGTCGAGGCCGGGATCAACTTCTTCGACACCGCCAACGTCTACTCAGACGGGTCGAGCGAGGAGATCCTCGGGCGCGCGCTGCGCGAGTTCGCGAACCGCGACGAGACCGTCGTGGCCACGAAGGTGTTCAGCCAGATGGGCACCGGCCCGAACCAGCGCGGCCTCTCGCGCAAGGCGATCCTGCAGGAGATCGACAACAGCCTGCGCCGGCTCGACATGGAGTACGTCGACCTGTACATCATCCACCGCTTCGACCCGCACACCCCGCTCGAGGAGACGCTCGAAGCCCTGAACGACGTCGTGCGCTCGGGCAAGGCGCGCTATCTCGGCGCGTCGTCGATGGCAGCGTGGCAGTTCGCCAAGGCGCTGCACACGCAGCGGGAGCACGGCTGGGCGCGCTTCGTCTCCATGCAGAGCCAGTACAACCTGATCAGCCGGGAGGACGAGCGCGAGCTGTTCCCGCTGAGCCTCGACGAGGGAATCGGCCTGACTCCGTGGAGCCCCCTCGCCCGCGGCCGCCTCACTCGCGACTGGGACGCGACGACCGCGCGCAGCGGCACCGACGAGTTCGGCAAGACGCTGTACCGCCAGTCGGAGGACTCCGACCGCGCGATCGCCGCGGCCGTCGCCGAGATCGCCGCCGAGCGCGGAGTGCCGCGCGCGCAGGTCGCCCTGGCCTGGGTGTCGGCGAAGCCCGGTGTCACCGCGCCCATCGTCGGCGCGACCAAGCCCGGTCACCTCGACGACGCGCTCGCCTCGCTCGAGATCACGCTGACCGCCGACGAGATCGCCCGGCTCGAAGCGCCGTACACGCCGCGGATGCCCGAGGGATTCTGACCGGACGCCGCGGGTTCGCGCGGTGTTTTGTCGCCCGCGCGGCCGAATATTCGGGCGCGACGGCGATAAACCACCGCGCGAGCTCCCGCGAGCGGCTCAGTGTCCGCTGAGCGTCTCGAGCACGGCGTGGTAGCTGCCGTTCGCCTCGGCGAACCGCAGCGGGTACACGCGCTGCACGAGGATCTCGTGCGCGTCGGGCTGCGTCTCGATGAGCGTCATGACCTCGCTGAGGAACTCCTCGAGCGGCATCGCGTTCGGGTCGTCCTGCTGGCCGAGCAGTTCCGTCTGCACCGCGGGCGGCGCAAGCTCGATGACCTGCACGCCCGTGTCGGCGAGCTGCACGCGCAGCGACTCCGAGAACGAGTGGATCGCCGCCTTCGTCGCGTTGTAGGTCGGCGTGATCGGCAGCGGCACAAAAGCGAGCCCGGACGAGACCGTCATGATCGCGGCATCCGGCTTGCCCGACAAATGATCGACGAAGGCGGCGACGAGACGCAGCGGTCCGAGCAGGTTCGTCGTGATCGTGGACTCCGCCACGGCGAGGAAGTCGCCGGTGTGCAGGTCCTCGATTCGCATGATCCCGGCCATGGTGATCAGCACGTTGGTCTCGGGGAACCGTGCTTTTACCTCGTCGGCGGCCCGGGTGATGGATGCCGCGTCCGCCGTATCGACCGTGACGGCTTCGATGCCGGGGTTCTGCGCGACGATCTCGGCGAGCAGTTCCGTACGGCGGCCGGCGACGATCACCCGGTTGCCCGCGGCGTGCAGCCGGAGGGCGAGACCGAGGCCGATGCCCGAGGTGGCGCCGGGGATGAAGATGGTGTTTCCGCTGATGTTCACGGTAGTCCTTAATGTTTCGCTGGTGGGGTCTCCACTTCACCGCGGCCACGGAGGGGCAACAAGGACGCGCTTATCCACTGACTCGCGCAGCGTGGCTACGGCGACCGCGGCGCGGGAGACTGGAGCCATGGAGAATCCCGAGCTGGCCGCCTTCGTGCGCACCCGCCGCGAGGCGCTGCAGCCGGAGGACGTCGGCCTGCCCCGCGGGCAGCGCCGGCGCACACCCGGGCTGCGGCGCGAAGAGGTCGCGGCTCTCGCGGGGATGTCGTCCGACTACTACGCGCGTCTCGAGCGCGGCAACGGGCCGCAGCCCTCGGAACAGATGGTCGCGGCGATCGCCCGCGCGCTGCGCCTCTCGCTCGACGAGCGCGACCACCTGTTCTTGCTCGCGGGGCACGGTGCACCGCACCGGGTGCAGCGCACCGACCACGTGAGTCCCGGGCTGATGCGCGTGCTCGACCGCCTGCAGGACACCCCGGCGCAGATCATGACCGCGCTCGGCGAGACGCTCGTGCAGACGCCGCTCGCCGTCGCGCTGCTCGGCGAGCAGACCGGATACACGGGGGCGCGGCGGGCGAACGTGTACCGCTGGTTCACCGAGCCGGAGTCGCGGTCGGTCTACCGCGCGTCCGACCAGGCAGCACACGGCCGCACCTTCGTGGCGCAGCTGCGGCACGCGCTCGCCCTGCAGGGACCCGGCTCCCCCGCCGCCGCGCTCGTCCGCAGGCTGCGCGGCGAGAGCGACGAGTTCGCGGAGATCTGGGACGCGCAGGAGGTCGGCCGCGAGTTCCACGAGAAGCACTTCGCGCACGCCGAGCTCGGCGAGCTGGTGCTGCACTGCCAGATCCTGCTCGAGGCCGACCAGCAGCAGTCGCTGCTCGTCTTCACGGCGACGCCCGGCAGCGAGAGCTACGAGAAGCTGCAGCTGCTCGGCGTGATCGGCAGCCAGCGATTGAGCGGGGCGCGGGCGTAGCGCTGCGGGGTTCGCGTTCGCGGCGTCACGGCGGGTTCGCGCGGTCTTTTGTCGCCTGCGCGCGTGAATATTCGGGCGCGCAGGCGACAAAACACCGCGCGACCCGTGCAAACCTGCGCGAGCTCCGCACACCTGCGCGCACGTGACGACGCTGAGCGTCGTCGTGGCCGGGAGCTCAGGCGGGGTCCGAATGCCGGTGCAACACGGTGCGGTTGCTCAGCACTCCGGCGAAGAGCACGACCATCAGCCCCGCAGCGGGCACGATGAGCAGACCGAACCGCAGTGCCGAGTTATCGGCGATGAACCCGACGATCGGCGGCGAGACGAGGAACCCCACCCGCATGAGCCAGCTCACGATCGTGAGCCCCGTGCCCGCGCGCAGGCCGGGCAGCTCGTCGGCGGCCTGCATCGCCGCGGGGATCAGCGTCGACACCCCGAGCCCGGCCAGACCGAACCCGGCGATGGTGCCGGCGACCGTCGGGAAGGCGAGCGCCGTTCCCATCCCGAGGAAGACGACGATGCCGCCGACCCGGGCGACCGCTCGCTGCCCGAACCGGTCGACGAGCCGGTCCCCGAGGATCCGGCCGACGAACTGCATGCCCTGCAGCGCGACGAAGCCGGTGCCGGCGAGGAAGGCGGACGCCCCGAGCGGCCCGGCGAGGTAGATGGCCGACCACGAGGCGCCCGAGTCCTCGACGATCGCGCCGGCCGAGGCGATGAGCACGAGGGCGACCAGCACCCCGTACTTGGCGAGCGACGACTTTCGCGCGGCACCGCGGCTGGCGTGTTCGACGGGCGCGGCCTCCGGTTCGGCGGGCTCGGCGCCCGGCAACAGGAAGCGGTACGCCACGAGGGCCGCGGTCGCGAAGAGCACGAGCGAGATCGCGAGGTGCAACGGGATCGGGATGCCGAGCTGCGCGGCTCCCGCGCCCAGGATGCCGCCGACCACGGCGCCGATGCTCCAGATGGCGTGGAACGAGTTGAGGATCGACCGTCGGTAGAGCCGCTGAACTCGCAGGGCGTGCGAGTTCTGCGCGACATCCGTAATCGAGTCCATGGCCCCGGCGAGGAAGAGCCCGGCGGCCAGGGCGAGCCACGACTGGCCGGCGCCTCCGACCAGGATGCCCACCGCGGACAAGACCGCGGCGGCGACCGCCACCCGGGACGAGCGGAAGCGGCGCACGAGGGCGCCCGCGCTCAGACCCGCGAGCAGCGCACCCAGCGGGAACGCGGCGACAGCCAGTCCGAAGGCGGCATTGCTCAGGTCGAGCCCGCGCAGGATCTCGGGATACCGCGGCAGCAGGTTCGCGAAGATCGCGCCGTTGGTGAAGAACAGCACGGCGACGCCGAAGCGTGCGCGCACGGCGACGTCAGAGGGGCGCGGCTTCGGCGACGTGGAGCTCATGCACCCATTGTGCCGTGAGCGCCGCGGGGCTCGTGCCGTCACTGCTGCGTGGCAGCGGCTCCCGGGTCGGGGATCGCATGCTCGGCGGCGCGGCTGACTTTCTCCCAGCTCTTCCAGTCCGTCATCCGCTGTTCGGAAATCGTGAACGCGAGGTCGTAGACCATGTCTCCCAGCAGCAGTCGCGACGGGGGTTCGTCGCTGTCGACGAGTTTCATCACCGCGTCGGCGGCGAGCTTCGGGTCGCTGTCGATGCTGCCGTCCTGCATCTGGGCGGCGATCTCGGCGCGCATCGCCGCATACTCGGGCAGTTCGGACGCGGTCTGCATGCGGTTGTAGAGGTCGGTCCAGTAGCCGCCGGGCTGCACGATCGTCAGCTTGATGCCGAACTGGGCGGCCTCCATGGCGAGCGCCTCGCTGAAACCCTCGAGCGCGAACTTGCTCGCGCTGTAGATGCCGCTGGTGGGAAAACCGCCGAGGCCGCCGATACTCGAGATCTGGATGACGCGGCCGCCGCCCTGGCGACGGAGCACGGGCATCACGGCCTGACTCACCCAGACTGCACCGAAGAAGTTCGTCTCGAGCTGGTCGCGCACCTGCTGCTCGGTGAACTCCTCGATGAAGCCGTTGGCCATGGTGCCGGCGTTGTTGACCACGATGTCGAGGCGGCCGAAGCGCTCGACCGCCGCGTCGACGGCACGGAACACGGCGTCCCGGTCGGTGACGTCGACGTTCAGGCGCAGGGTCGTCTCGGGGTCGAACGGCTCGTCGGACTGCTCGATCGTGCGCGAGACGGCCACCACGCGGTCGCCGCGGTCGATCGCCGCCCGCGCGAACTCGCGGCCGAGACCGCTGCTCGCTCCGGTGATGAACCACACCCTCTGGTCGGTCGTCGGATCCGTCATCCCGTGCCCCTCAATCGCCGTCGGTCTCGGCTCCATCACAGCTGAAACCAATCCAGTTCCGCAACTGCGCCGAACCCATTACCAGCACCCGGGTAATCACATCGGAAGCTCAAACAAAGGATTTCATCATGCGTAAGTTCTACAAAGTCACCGTCGGTATCGCCGCAGCCACCGTGCTCGTCGGAGGCCTCGCCGCCTGCTCGACCGGCACCAGCAGCACCACCGAGTCCTCCTCCTCGCCCAGCGCCACGGTCGAAGCCGACCCCACGCCGCTGGCCTCCATCCCCGCCCTCGACGGCGTCGACACCCAGGTCACCCTGGACGCCGGCTTCCTCGAAGCCCTCACCACCCTCGGCCTCACCCCCGGCGTGACCGGCACCGCGACCCTCGACGCCGCCACCGGCACCCTCGCCTTCCCGATCACCGGCGGAAACGTCGACTACTACGACCCCGCCGAGGACTACCGCCCCTACGTCCAGGGCGAGATCGACCACGAAGGCTCCGGCATCACCCTCACCGGCGGCGACATCACCGTCGGACTCTCCGACTTCGTCATCGACCCCGGCACCAGCCGCCTCACCGGCACCGTGACCGCGAACGGCGAAGAGGTCGGCACCGACGTCTACATCTTCAACCTCGACGGCTCGACCCTGAACCCGCTCGAGACCGACGCCGACGGCAACGCCGTCCTCGAAGGAACCACCGTCCTCGTCAGCCCCGACGCCGCCGGCCTCCTCAACGAGACCTTCGGCACCGACGCCGTCACCGACGAACTCGTCGTCGGCATCGCGAAGATCACCGCCAAGGCCGCCGAGTAACTCTCCGACCACAGCGCTCAAGCCCGTCCCGCTCACGCGGGGCGGGCTTTTTCGCGTCGTGGGCGCCGCGCGACCGGCGCTGGGTGGTGGCAAATTGCTGTTCCTAGGGCCTGGGAACAGCAATTTGCCGCCGATGGACGTCCGACTACCGGTTCAGGGGTGCCCTATTGCGCTTCCCGGCCGGCACGCTGAGCAGCATTCCACCCCTGACGGCCGGGCGGCGTCGCTTACCGGTGCGACCCGCCCGTATCGGCGGCGAAATGCTCTTCCCGTGCCCCGGGAACAGCATTGCGCCGCCGATGAGAGGGCGTATCGGGCGGGCGCGAAGCGAGTTCGCGAGGCGCAAACTATCTCGCGCGCCCGAACCCGCGGAACGTCGTGACGCGTCAGCTTGCGGGCGGCGCGGCCTTCTTCGGTCCGGTGTCGCCGCGGCCGCTCAGCAGCTTCCAGACGGCGAAGCCCGATCCGAGCAGCACGGCGAGGTCGTCGGTGAGACCGAGCGGGCCGGTGAGCAGTTCGGGGATCACGTCGACCGGCGAGATGCCGTAGAGGAGCGCGGCGGCGGCAACGAGAATGGCGGCGGCGGTACGGCGACGTGGGCTCATACGCTCAGGCTAATCAGCGGGCCCGGGCCGGAACAGCCCCCGGGTTGCGCTGCCAGCGATCAGCCAGCCGATTCGCGGATTCGCGAGACGAAGGCGTCGACGTCGCTCCGCGACCGCAGCCGCACCACCCGCAGCGCCGGGTACTCGCGCTCGGCCGCCCGCACCTGCTCGCGTACCAGCCCGATCGACCGCCAGCTCCAGCGGATCATATGGTTCGGCTCGACCAGCACGGTCCAGAGCGGCGGCTCCACGTTGCCCGCCCAGAGCACCTCGTGTCCACGACGGCTCGCCACGGTGCGGCGCACGAGCCGGCCGATGACCAGCCAGCGCGGCAGGTCGAGCCAGACCAGGGTGTCGGCGCGCGACGCGATGAGCGGCCGCGCCTCGTCGTACTGCCACTCGGTGATCCAGCGGTCGCCGCGGATGACCGCGGATACCTCCTCCACGAACCCGGGCCGGATCGTCCAGTCCGGGCCGTGGGCGATGCCGTCGAGCTCGACGGCCTCGGCCCCGAGCAACGGAGCGAGGGTCCGTGCCAGGGTCGTCTTGCCCGCACCCGGCGCGCCCGCGATCGCCACGCGCGACGGTCGCGGATCGAGGGTGTCGGCAGCACTCAGCACGGTCGCGAGCCTAGCGGCGGGACCTGTCTACGCGGTCAGCCCCGGCGCACTCAGCCCCCGACCGGGCGTACCCGGCTTGGCGAGCAGTCCGCGCCGCGCGAGCACGACGCCGATGACGGCGACCGCGACGAGCGGCACCCCGCCCGACACGAGCATGCCGGTCTGCGCGCCGAAGTGTTCGACGACGAGCCCCATGAGCGGCCCGCCGATCGACTGGCCGCCGAGCAGAACGAGCACGTAGAGCGCCATCACCCGGCCCCGCACCCCCGCGTTCGACGACAGCTGCACCAGCGAGTTCGCCAGCGTGATGAACAGCAGCCAGGTCAGCCCGACGGCCGCGAGCGCGACCGCGAAGCTCTCCTCGGTCGGCATCAGACCGCTGACCGTCTGCACGAGCGAGTAGCAGAGCGCCGCGACGACGATGCCGCGCAGGCCGAATCCGCGACGCCGCGTCGACAGCAGCGCGCCGGTGAGCGCGCCGACCGCGACGAGCGTGTTGAACACCCCGTAGCCCGCCGCCCCGACGCCGAACACGTCTTTCGCGTACGCCGAGAGGATCACCGGCAGGTTCTGCCCGAAGACGGCCAAGAACCCCATGATGACGATCGTGTAGAGAATGGCCGGCTTCGACGAGACATAGCGGATGCCGGCACGGAGCTGGCCGCGCTCCCGCGGCATCGACGGGGTGCGGTACAGCTCGCTGGTGCGCAGCCGCGCCAGGCTGACGACGACGAACGCGCAGCCGAGCGCGTTGAGACCGAACGACCAGCCGGCTCCGACGGCCACGAGCAGGGCGCCGCTGAGCGCGGGCCCGATGAGCGCGCCGACCTGGAACGTCGACGAGTTGACGCTGATCGCGTTGCGCAGGTGGAAGGGTCCGACCATCTCGCCGGTGAACGACTGGCGGGCCGGGTTGTCGACCACGGTGACGAAACCGAGCACGAGCGCGGAGAGGTAGATGTGCCAGACCTCGACCGTGCCGGTGAGCACCAGTGCGGCGAGCGTCGCGCTGGTGAGCACGGCGATCGACTGGCAGATCATCAGCAGCGTGCGCTTCGGGTAGCGGTCGACGATCACGCCGCCGAGGAGGCCGAAGACGAGCATCGGCGCGAACTGCAGCGCGACGGTGATGCCGACGGCGGTGACGCTGCCCGAGAGTTCGAGCACCAGCCAGTCCTGTGCGATCCGCGCCATCCACATGGCCGTCATGGCGATGAGGTTGGAGAGGGCGAAGATGCGGTAGTTACGCACCTTGAGGGAAGAGAAGGTCTGCTTCCACGGCGGTGGGGAGGTGAGTTGGGTCAGTGGTTCTGTCGGCGGGAAGCCGACGCTTGTCGCGGTAGTCACGTATGTCCTGGATTTAGTTGCGTACGGCCGGATAAGAGCGGCCCATTCGACGGTAGCGAGCGCGGCACTGATCGCGATAGTCAATTGCGGGTATAACTGGCATTACGTTTTCGAATGAGAGGCCGCCATGTTCGACCCGGTACTGCTCCAGACCTTCCTCGCCGTCGCCGAGACGCGCAGCTTCACCGGCGCCGCGGCCCAGCTCGGGCTGAGCCAGCCGACGGTGAGCCAGCAGATCCGCAAGCTCGAGACCGCGTCGGGCCGGCTGCTCGTCGCCCGTGACACGCGCGAGGTACGGCTCACCGACAACGGCGACGCCATGGCCGGTTTTGCCCGCACGATCCTCGCGGCCCACGCCGCGGCATCCAGCTATTTCAGCGGCTCTGCCACCCGGGGACGCATCCGGTTCGGCGCCGCCGACGACCTGGCCACGACGCAACTGCCGCGCATCCTGCGCCACTTCCGCCAGCAGTACCCGCACATCTCGCTCGAGCTCGTTGTGAACCAGAGCGGCGTGCTGCACCGCCGTCTCAAGGCCGGGCAGCTCGACCTCATCTTCATCAAGCAGTTCCCCGAGGCGACCGACCCCGCGTCGACCGACGTCGGTACCGTGGTGCGAACCGACGAGATGGTCTGGATGGCGCAGGAGAAGACACTGCTCGAACCCGACGAACCGGTGCCGCTGGTGATGTACCAGTCGCCGAGTATCAGCCGCCGGCTGGCGATCGAGGCGCTGGAGGCGGAGGGCCGCACCTGGCGCATCGGCTGCAACACGCGCGAGGTCAACGGGGTGCTCACCGCGGTGCGCGCGGGTCTCGGGCTCGCGGTGTACCCGCACACGCTGATCCCCGAGGATCTGGTGAAGGTGAGCGTGCGGTTCGCCCTGCCGACCCTCGGGCAGGTGCGCTTCACGCTGCTGTCGAATCCGCTCGCGCCGGCCGAACCTGTGGCGGCGCTGACCGAGGCGATCATGGCGCGGTCGCTGGTGTAGCGGCGGGCGGCGGCGCTTCGACAGGCTCAGCGACCGGCTCAGTCGAGCTGGTCGTGCAGCCAGCCCGCGATCTCGTCGCGCAGCGACTGGTCGTAGAGCAGCGAGAGCGCGTGGGCCGTGCCGGGGACCGCCACGTAGGTGACGTCGATGCCGACGGCCTCGAGTGCGGCGACGAAGACCTCGGCCTGCTCGACGGGCACGAACTCGTCGAGGGAGTGCGCGACGAAGAACGGCGGATCGCTCGCGTCGACCTGGTACAGCGGCGACGCGTCTCGCGCGTCGGCGCACTCGTCGAACGACGCGCAGCCGAGGTAGGCGAGCTCCACCCGCTGGAAGTCCTCGGCGAGATCTCCGAGGGCGGCACCCTCGCGCGTCAGGTCGATCGGACCGCTGAGGTCGACCACCGCGGCGACCCGCGATCCGGTCGTCGTATCGCCCTCGCCCCGCGTGCCGAGCAGCGCGGTCAGGTTGGCGCCGGCCGAGTCGCCGAACGCACCGAGCCGCGCCGGGTCGTATCCGAACCGGTCGGCCTGCGCGTCATCCCGGATCCACTCGACGGCCGTCGTGACGTCGTCGATGCCGGCCGGGTACGGGTTCGCCGGGGCCAGCCGGTAGTTGGTCTGGAAGACGACGAAGCCCTCCGAGGCGAGCCACGCGCAGATCTCACGCCACGGGCGTTGCCCCTTGTCGCCGCCGCTCCAGCTGCCGCCGTGCACGCCGATGATCGCCGCGCGCGGCTCCGACGCGTCGCCCTCGGGCATGCAGACGTCGAGCCGCACTCCGCCGGGCGCCCCGTAGTCGAGGTCGTCGACGAAGGCGACGCCGCTGTAGGTCGTCGAGGGTGCGACGAGCGCACCGTCGGGTTCGGCCTGCGTGCAGCCGGTCAGGGCAACGACGCCGACGAGCACCGCGGCGACGAGCACGCGCGGCCGGCGCGGGATCCAGCAGCGCACCGCGTCGCGATAGCGGCGGAACTCGTCGCCGAACCGCTTCTCGAGATCAGCTTCCTCGTGGGGCCGCACGGCGTAGTTCCAGAGCACCGAGCCGATCAGCGCGTAGACGACGACCAGCCACGACGACAGCATCAGGCCGACCGCGGCGCCCTGCACGATGCCGGCGACCGCCATCGGGTTGCGCACCCAGCGGTACGGACCGGCGATCACCAGCGCGGTGGGCATCGCCGCGGGCAGCGGGGTGCCCTTGCCGAGGGTCGACATCGTGATCGCCGCCCAGATTCCGAGCGCCGAGGCGAGGGTCAGGATGACGCCGCCGACGACTCCCACGAACCATGGCGCATCGGACCCGACGCCCCAGCGCTGCTCGAGGAACGAGATCAGCAGGGGCACGACGACCAGGAAGAATCCCCAGAACACCACGATCTGCCCGAACGTCGCGGCGACGTGCAGGAGGTCGCGACTTCGCGGCATCGCCGGGCGGAACGCGAAGGGGCCGGCGATGACCCACTCGGTCGGGATGCGCCCGAGCACGACGAGGCCGAGCGCGACCACGGATCCGCCGGCCGCGGCCACCATGACGACGACGCCCCAGCCCGCCTCGCCCGTGACGGTGGCGAAGCCCGCGAGCCCGACCGCGACGAGCAGCGTCCACGCCGCTGCGACCCAGGCCGCGGGCTTCACCCCGGCCGCGGCGAGCGCGGAGGCGACGACGAACAGCGGGATGTCGAGCACGGCGAGCGCGACCGGGTCGAGACTGCCGAGCGTCGCCTCACGCACGAACGGCGAGAGCGCGACCGCGATCCACCACGCGGCGCCGGCCACAGCCTGAAGCGCGAAGTAGACGCGCCCCCAGATCATGCCCGAACACTAGCACCGGCTCTCACTCGTTCCGCGAAGATTCCACTGTCGCAACTCAGGCAGAAAGTGCGGGGCGGATGTCGCGGCCGCGAGAATCCGCCACCACGCGGCATCCGCCCTCGAACCTGCCTGAGTCGCGACCGGCAGGCCGAGCGGGAAACGAGCGAGCGCCTAGCCAAGGTCGCGCCGCCGCACCAGATTCATCATCACCTGCGTCATCACGACCTCGCCGCGCTGGTTGCTGAGCTCGATGCGGGTGTGCAGGAGTCCGCGGTCGGGTTTCGACGCCGACGGCCGCGCGGCCACGACGGTGAAGCGCGCGGTGAGCTCGTCGCCGGCCCGCACCGGCAGCGGGAATCGCAGTTCGTCGACGCCCGGCGAGCCGAGGCTCGTGCGCTCGTTGAGGAAGTTGTCGACCATGAGCTTCATCATGACCGCGGTGGTGTGCCAGCCGCTCGCGATGAGCCCGCCGAACGGCCCCGACCGCGCCGCCTCCGCGTCTGTGTGCATCGCGTGCGGGTCGAACGCCGTGGCGAACGCGACGATCTCCGCGTCGCTCACCCGGGCCGGACCGAACTCGGCGACGAGACCCACGGGGTAGTCCTCGAAGTGCCGTTCGTGCAGCGGCGGCAGGAAGTCGGTGGTCATGCGCGGGCGGCCTCTCGTCCGACGGCGGGGTGCCGTCCGGCTGCTCGATGCTACCGGCCCCGTGGATCAGCCGCGCTCGTACGCCTCACGCAGCCAGCCGAGCAGTTCGTCGTCGATCTCGTCGACCGCCGTCACGTTCACCCGGTGCGAGCACATGGCGTTGCCGGCGAGCAACCGGTCGGTGACCGGCTCCCCCTTCAGCTGCAGTCCCAGCTGCACCCGCACGGCGCTCGGCGCCTCGATCAGCGCGAACTGCTTCGACCGGCGCAGCGACACCCCGGTCTTCTTGGGCACGATCTCGACGTCGTCGCCGAGCTCCATGGCCGCGGCGACCAGCCTCTCGTAGACCGGGCGCAGAGCGCCCTTCGCCCCGTCGTACTGCGCGGCCACGAGGTCGTCCTCGGTGACGGAGGCGTCGCGGTTGCGGAAGGCGAGCGCGATCCCGTTGGCAAAACCGTGCGTCAGTCCGTGCTCGGTCTTCAGCCAGTTCAGGATGTCGCGGTGCGAGGTCAACCCGCTCGCCTCGACGACACCGATCCACTCGGGCATCGCGCGCCCGGTCTTCTCCTTCAGAAAAGTGAATGGGTCACTCATGACTCGATTGTGGCCCGGGGTGACCCTCGTCGAAAGCCCTACTCGTGCAGCAGCGTGCGCAGCTCGGCGATGCGGCCGTCGCGCACGGTGATCAGGTCGATGCCGCGGGCGACCGGGCTGCCGCTCGGGCCGAAGGTCCAGGCGAGCGCTCCCGCGTCCGCGCCGGTGTAGGCGATGCCGTCGTCGGCGAACTCGAACTCGGCGGGCGCCCCGTCGAGCAGCGCGGCGGCCTTCGCCTCGACCGCGTCCCAGCCGGTCACCGATTCTTCGGGATCGGTGAAGACGACGTCGTCCGTGTAGATCGTCTCGATCGCCCGCCGGCGGGCGGCGGCGTCACGGTTGCCGAAGACGTCGTGCAGGTTCGAGGCGAGTAGTTCGAGCGGGCTGGGCATGGCGGTCTCCTGACGTGGCGGGTGGGAAGGGCGGGCATGAGGTGGAATCAAATCTAGACCGCCTCTCGACATGTTCACGCTGTCTACATAAACTGTTCGGCACCGGTCCGCCACTGTCGCAGCGCCTGTCGGTTCCGGCGATATCCGTTCGATCTCGGCCTGACAGCGAGTGCGCGCCGACCGGAGAGTGCCCATGGCTGACACCGACGAGACACCCGCCGCCGCGGCATCCGCCCCTGTCTACGAGCCGCCGACCGGCGGCGGACGCACTTTCGCCCAGATCCTCGTCAACACGGCCGTCGCGAACGTGACGACGAGCTTTCTCTGGTTCGCGCTGACGTTCTGGGTGTACCTCGAGACGCGCTCGGTTCTCGCGACCGGCATCATCGGCGGCGCGTACATGCTGCTCGTCGCTGTCTGCTCGATGGCTTTCGGCACGATCGTCGACCGGCACCGCAAGCACCAGGTGATGGTGTTCGCCGGCGCCGTCACGCTGGTCTCGTTCGCGATCAGCTTCGGGCTGTACACGGCGTTCCCCGAGAGCGTGCTGCTCGATCTGGGCGGACCGATGTTCTGGTTGTTCAGCGGCGTGATCCTTTTCGGCGCCGTCGTGGAGAACATGCGCAACATCGCGCTGTCGACCACGGTCACCCTGCTGATCCCGGTCGACCGGCACGCGAACGCCAACGGCCTCGTCGGCACGGTGCAGGGGCTCGCGTTTATGGTGACGAGCGTGTTCAGCGGGCTCGCGATCGGCCTGCTCGGCATGGGCTGGACGCTGATCATCGCGATCGCCCTCTCGGCCGCGGCCCTCGTGCACCTGCTGTTCCTCCGCGTTCCCGAGGAGCGGCCGCATCAGGACGGCGAGCGCCAGCCGCTCATCGACCTGCGCGGCAGCATCACGGCGGTGCGTGCGGCGACCGGGCTCTTCGCGCTCATCATCTTCTCTACGTTCAACAACCTCATCGGTGGCGTCTACATGGCGCTGATGGACCCGTACGGGCTCGAGCTGTTCCCCGTTGAGTGGTGGGGCGTCATCCTCGGTATCACGTCAACCGGGTTCATCATCGGCGGCCTTCTGGTCGCGAAATTCGGTCTCGGGCGCAATCCGATCCGCACCATGCTGATGCTCGTCATCCTCATGGGCGTTCTCGGGGCACTGTTCACGATCCGTGAGTGGTGGTGGCTCTACGCCGCGGGCATCTGGCTCTACATGACACTGATCCCGGCGGTCGAGGCGTCAGAGCAGACCGTCATCCAGAAGGTCGTCCCCTTCCGCACGCAGGGCCGGGTGTTCGGTTTCGCGGCGGCGTTCGAGTCCGCCGCGGCACCCGTGACGGCGTTCCTGATCGCGCCGATCGCGGAGTTCCTGATCATCCCTTTCATGAACTCCGACGACGGTCGTTCCAGCCTCGGCTGGCTGCTCGGCGACGGACAGGCCCGCGGCATCGCCCTGGTCTTCCTCGTCGCGGGCATCGTCATGGTGCTCGCCGCGGTCGGGGCGTTCTTCACCAGGTCGTACCGCATCATTTCGGCCCAGTACCTGGGTCAGGATGACGCGGCCGATGCCGTCGGACCGACCGTGGATGCCGGACAGGACGCCACGCATTGACCCGGCGGATCGGGGCTCGAAGACGGCGCACCTCTACCGGCAATCATTCGCGCGCCCGTGCGATTGCACAATCCTCTCGGCGCGCCCGGCGCGAGGCATAGTGTGAGTTCATGTCGACGACGGAGCGCGAAACACGACTGGCGGCGATGTTCGTAACCCTCGCCGACGTGGCCGATTCAGACGCCGGAATCGTGGAAGTGCTCCACGAGCTGTCTCTGGCCACGCTCACCATTCCTGCCGTCGGCGACACCGGCATCCTGCTCGCCGACAGCGCCGGGGAACTGCACGTCGTTGCGTCCTCCAGCGAGCGAGCCGACCACATCCAGATGCTGCAACTCGGCGCCGGCTCCGGGCCCTGTATCGAGTGTTTCACCACGGGCCTTCCCGTGAACGTCGACGACATCGGTACCGCTGCCACCGCCTGGCCCGACTACTACCGAGCGGCCCGTCGACAGAACGTTCGCGCGGTGCACGCTCTGCCTCTCCGCCTCCGCGATCACACCATCGGCGCGATGAGCATCTTCTCCGAACAGACCGGCGACTTTTCCGACCAAGACGCGGCCCTCGCGCAAGCTCTCGCTGACGCCGCCACCATTGCAATCCTGCAGATCCGCACCCGCGACACCCAACGTCGCACCGAGGAGCAGTTGAAGATCGCGCTGGAGAGCCGCGTCCTCATCGAACAGGCCAAGGGGATCGTCGCCGGAGGGCGCAAGATCCCCGTCGACGACGCCTTCGAACTCCTCCGGAGCTACGCGCGCGCGAATCAGGCGAAACTGCACGAGGTCGCCCAGCTCGTCGTCGACCACCGGCTGACGCTCTGACTCTCTGACGTTCCGCTCGGTAGGGTGACCGTCATGGATCCCTACGGCCTGCCGCGCTTCGCGGGCGACGACGCGCTGGCCCGGTGGACCGACCACTCCCGCATCGAGACGCGCACCGTGCGTGTCTTCACGAGCGGGCCGCTCACCGCGACGGTCATCTCCCACCCGGGCGTGTGGGACCTCATCGTGAGCGACGGCCGTGGCGGGGTCGCGTTCTCCGTCCTGCCGCCCGACGAGATCGCGGCAGCACTGCGCGCCCTCGAGTAGCGGCGGTCACTCCGGCCCTGCCGTCGGCTGCTCCTCCGGCAGAAGACGTCGAACCCCTCCACGGGCGAGCATCAGGACGATGATCAGCGCGGTCACCTGGAAGAAGCCGCCGAGGTACACCGAGTCGCCGAACACCAGCGCGACGAGTTCGAGCACGAGGAACTTGCTGCCGGGGAGCACGAGCAACAGCACGACGACGTTGGCAATCCGCACGACGGGGAGCCGCGACATCCGGATTCGTTCTATCGTGCGTTTTTTGACCAGCAGCACGACCTCGAGCACGACCTTGAGCAGGATCGCCGTGAGGAGCGCCAGCACGAACGTCTCCGAGATCACGGCAGGGAAGATCTGCGTGAACAGGCCGAGCACGACCAGGTACACGAAGACGTCGACAAGATCGATCGCTCGGATCCGCACGGGACGAGTGTACTGCGGCCCGTTTCGACGTCTCAGTTGACTTGTGCGGACACTCCTTCAGTGCCGGCGGATGCCGCGACCTCGCGACTGCGGCGGGTGACGAGCCACGACCCGGAGAGCACGAGTGCGAAGCCGACCACGGTCCAGACGGTGACCCGCTCCCCCAGCACGAGCACGCCCGCGATGATCGCGACGGCCGGGTTGACGTAGGTGATCGTGGTCGCCTTGACCGGGCCGATCTCGGCGACGAGGCCGACCATCAGCAGAAACGCGAGGGCGCTGCAGACGACCGCGAGCACGATGATCGATCCGGTGACCTGCGCCGAGGGCCAGGCCGTGGGCCAGCTCTGCGTGAGAACGACGACCGGGACGTAGATGAGCGCGGCCCCGGCCAGCGAGACCGCCACGACGCCGACGCCAGGCAGGTCCGGCATCCATCTCGACAGGATCGCCGGACCCACCGCGTAGCCGACGACCACGACGCCCATCTCGAGCACGCTCGGCAGATCGGAGCCGCCGACGTCGAGCCCGACCAGGCCGGCCACACCGAGCATGCCGATCGCGATGCCGAGCCAGTTCATCCCGGTGAGCCGGGCGGGCCGCCCCATAAAGAACGCCACCGCGACGCCGGCCAGCGGCACGGCCGCGAGCAACAGCCCCGCCGTCGAGCTCGGCAGGGTGCGCTCGGCCGAACTCAGGAAGTACCACGGCACCACAATCTCGACGACCGTGTAGGCGAGCATCGGCTTCCACCGCCGCAGCACGGTGAGAACCTCGCGCCGGAAAACCGCGAGCGGGATCAGCAGAACCGCCGCGAGCGCCGAACGCGCGAACACGACCATGGCCGGCTCGAGTTCGCCGACCGCGACCTTGATGAACAGATACGGGATGCCCCAGGCGATTCCGAGGCCGGCAAAGAGGAGGAGTCCGCGGCGAGTCACGGATCTATTGTGTCCCCGTCATCCGACACGAACAGGGCTCGGGATGCCGCAGGCAGAACCTCGACGAAGAGTGGCAGTTCTGCGTGGTCGGCCGGGGTCACGCCGCCAGGTGGAACGTCGTCGCGAACCGGTCGAGCAGCGCGCCGCGGCCGTGCAGCACCTCGACGACGCCGGTCGCGATCGCCCGGTCGGCGGCGAGCTCGCCGGAGATGACCCGACGGATACCGGGACCCGCCGCGAAAGCGAGGTCGGCGGGGCCGTCGCCTCGGCTCACGTCGAGCGTCCTCCCGTCGACGCGGATGAGCAGCTCGGCCTCCCCGACGCGTGCCGCGTACGCGGTCGCGGGAAGCTCGGCCGCGATTCCCGCGCGGAAGGCGGAGCGCAGGTCCATCGTCATCGAGTCGGGGGTGATGACCTGCTCGTCGCGTGGGTCGTCGAGCGCCTTGAATCCCCACGCCCCGAGCGCGAGCACGACCGGCTCGAGCTCGTGGCCGTAGGGGGTCAGCTCGTAGACGATGACGCGCGAGCGCGGCGCCCGACGCAGCACGCCGGCCGCCTGCAGCTCTTTGAGCCGCGCCGCGAGGACGTTGCTCGGGATCCGGGGAAGTCCCGCGGCGAGTTCGCCGTAGCGGCGCGGACCGACGAGGAGGTCGCGGACGATGAGCAGCGCCCAGCGCTCGCCGATGAGCTCGAGGGCGCGCGTGACGCCGCCGTACTCCCCGTAGTCGCGGGCCGCCATCGGCCTCAGGCCTGCTGATTCGCGAAGGCCTCGGGGCCCTGCTCGGCGGCGACCGGGTCCATCCAGCCGAACTCGAGGAAGTTGCCGTCGGGGTCGGTGAGCTGGCGCTGGTACATAAAGCCGTAGTCCGAGGCCGGACGAGGCTCCGCTCCGCCCGCGGCGATGCCGTCGACGGCAGCCTTGTCGACCGCCTCGCGGCTGTCGAGGAAGATGGCGGTCGACACCGTGGGGTTCACGGCCGGGTCGCCGATGGGCAGGTCGGTGAAGGTCTGGAAGAACTCGCGCACCAGGATCATGAAATAGTTGTGGCCCTCGTCGACGACGACGCACGCGGCGTTGTGGTCGGTGAAGGCCGGGTTGATGGTGAAACCGAGAGCGGTATAGAACGCCTTCGCGCGTTCCAGGTCGGTCACCGGCAGGTTGACGAACATCTGGGCCATTGTGGTCTCCATCTCGTGGGTTCGATATATGAACGACACCACACTTGCAAAAAACAAGTAGCCGGTCAAGACCCCCTCGGAACGGCGGGCTAGTCGCCGCTGTGCGACTCCTCGAACCAGACGGCGATGTTCGGGCTCATAAACAGCGACAGTTGCAGGTCGCCGGCCGTCGCGAAGTCGACGAAACCGCCGCCGAGCAGGGCGGCCGCTGCCAGCCGCGTCTTCAGGGCGGGTACGTCCTGCGACGGATGCAGCACGTACTGCTTGCCGCCGAACCGGATGCGGTGGGTCGTCACGCCGCTCATCGGTCGGCCCCCACGGCGGCAATGCCCGCCGGTTGGTGCACGAGGGCCCCGAGACGCGCGACCGCATCGATCTCGTCCTCCCCGGCGAGGATCATCACGACGACGGTCACCCCGGCGCGGCGGAACTCGTCGATCCGGCCCTGAATCTGCTCCGCGGACCCGACGAGCGCGAGCGCTTCGATCCACGCGTCGGGCATGTCGGCGACGAAGGACCGATACGAACGGGCCGCCAATCGGGCGAACCTCAACTCGTCGGCGAAATCCAGCCCCACGAGCGCCGCGTCCCAGTCGGGTTCCTCCAGCACGGCCAGCGTGGCGCGCGCCTCGGCGACGGCCTCCTCGCGACACTCCGCGTGCGCGGTGACCTGGGCGACCGCGACCCGCGTCGGCGCGAAGACCGTCGCGAGCGCCGCGAACGAGGGCGACGACAGGTACGGGAGGACGACCCCGTCGCCGTCGACCTCGACCGACGAATCGTGGAAGACCAGCGGCGGCTCCTCGACGCACTCGTCGAGGGCGACGGAGAAGTTCACGCCGGAGCTCACCGAGACGTCGATCTCGCCGCCGTTGAGGAGGTGGCGGATCGTCCGCGCGTGCTCGGCAGCGACACCGGCCGCGCCGGATTCCTCGGCGGAGAGGCCCGGCTCGTAGTAGAGCGAGCCCGCGTCGGCCGTGACCGCGGCGAGGAGCCGGTGCGGGAAGATGCGCGCCAGAGCAGCGAGCTCGAGCGACGTGCTGACCGGGTTACGGGCCGGGCAGGCGAGTAACCGCACGCCCACCGTCAGCGTCGACGTGACCGAGAGGATGACGCACGCTTGCGCGACGACCCCGCGGTGGAACGGTTCCTCGACCACCCAGACCTCGCTGAATCCCGAGGACTCTGCCGTGCGGGCGAACGATGCGATCTGTGTCGGATGAATACTGCGGGGAAGAACGACCCCGATGTTTCGAGCCATGCGTAGCTGCTTCCAAGTGCCGGAATAGTCGCCGGTTCGGGCCGGCGGAACGATGGTCCTGTGGCGTGTGGAAGCGGTGACGCCGCGGACCTGGTGAACCGACTCGGCCCATCGGAGCTGGCTGCCCTAATGGTGAGTCGAATTCTATTTTGACGGCTGTCATTATTTTTTCACTAGGTGTTGTGGTGTTACAGCCCGCCTGATAGGCCCGGGCGGACTACTCGCCGTTGTACTCGGCGTCCGTGATGTGCTCTGCCCAGGTGGTGGTCGCCGCGGCATCCTCGGCGTTCTGGATCATGGCGATGTGCTCCATAAAGACTCCGGGAGCGGCGGCGTGCCAGTGCTCCTGGCCGGGAGGCGTGTACAGCGTCTGGCCGGGGTGCACCTCGATGATCGATCCGTCGCGGGTGCCGAAGCGGCCGATGCCCTGGGTGACGCGGAGGTACTGGCCGTGCTGGTGCGAGTGCCAGGCCGTGCGGGCGCCGGGGGCGAACCGTACGGTCGCGACGACCATGGTCTGGTCCGGCTCGTGCGGGAGGGCGATCGGGTCGAGCCAGACGTCGCCGGCGAACTGGGCGGGCGGGTTCTTCGAGGTCGGGATGGCGGGTTCGATGTTCATGGGATTTCTCTACTTCGTTTCGGTGAAGAGCTTCTTGGCGACGCCCATGGCCGACATGCCCTTGGGCCAGCCGGCGTAGAGGGTCACGTGGGTGATCGCCTCGATGAGCTCCTCGCGGGTGACGCCGTTCTTCTCGGCGAGCGCGAGGTGGGAGCCGAGCTGCTCGGTGTTGCCGCCGGCCGTGAGCACGGCGACCGTGATGAGGCTGCGGTCACGGGGCGAGAGCTCCGGACGGTTCCAGACGTCGGCGAAGAGCATGTCGTCGGTGAGCTCGGCGAGCTTCGGGGCGAAGTCGCCGAACATGTCGCGGCCCTTGCCGACCTGCTTGGGGTGGGTGGTCATGGTGTTCCTTCCGATGCTTGGGTCTTGATCTGGGCGAGGGCGTCCATAAAGCCCTCCGAGCAGCCGCTCGACCCGGCGAGCCGGTCGACGGCGAGGTCGTCGACGCTCTGGCCGACGATGGCGTCGGGCAGCGCCGCCGCGAACTGCTGCTGGTAGCCCAGCGAGGTCTCGTCTTCGGCGGGCGTGGTGATCTCGACGGCGGTGACGATGTCGTCGGCGATGGTGAGCGTGACGTCGTGGTGCGACGGGAGACCGCCGTACCAGCCGGTCGCCGAGTACTCGCCGTCGGTGTAGACGGAGTCGGCTGCTTCGGGCGCGGGCGTTTCGGGGGCGGCTGTTCCGGGCGCGGCTGGGGTCGCCGCCGTCTCGGGCGCCTCCGCGCTGCACCCCGTCATCCCGACCGCCGCGACCATGACGGCCGTGCCGACCGCCGTGCGTGAGAAACGCATACTGCGGCTACCGACGCCGTGCCGCCGGAGCGAGCTCCGCCGTGCCGTAGCTGTTGTCGTCGGGGTTGATCGTCTCTCCCGGCGCGACGAGGGCGTCGATGCGGTCGAGGGTCTCGGTGCTGAGCGTGATGTCGGCCGCCGAGATCTGCGACTCGAGCTGCTCCATGGTGCGCGGGCCGATGATCGCCGAGGTGATGCCCGGGTGGTTGATGACGAAGGCGATCGCGAGCTCGATCAGGGTGATCCCGGCGTCAGCGGCGATGCCGGCGAGCGCGTCGACGACCTCGAGCTTCTGCTGGTTCGCGGCGGTGCTCATGTCGAAGCGGGCGGGCGGACGGTTCGCGGATGTCGGCACGGGTGCGGCATCCTTTCGCCACTTGCCCGAGAGCCAGCCGCCGGCGAGCGGGCTGTAGCTGAGCGTGCCCATGCCGTAGCGCTGGGTCGTGGGCAGTACGTCCTGCTCGATGCCGCGCACAAGGATCGAGTACGGCGGCTGTTCGGTGACGAAGCGGGCGAGGTGTCCGTCGCGCGAGGCGACCTGCGCCTCGACGATCTGGCTGCCGGAGTACGACGACGACCCGATGTACCGGATCTTGCCCTGACGCACGAGGTCGGTGAGGGCGCCGAGCGTCTCCTCGACGTCCATCAGCGGGCTGGGACGGTGCACCTGGTAGAGGTCGATGTAGTCGGTGCCGAGGCGGCGCAGCGAATCCTCGACGGTGCGCATGATGTACCGGCGCGACCCGCCGCCGCGGTTGGGGCCCTCCCCCATCGGCATAAAGAACTTGGTGGCGAGCACGACGTCGTCGCGGCGGCCCTTGAGCGCCGCGCCGACGATCTCCTCGGATTCCCCCGCGGAGTAGACGTCGGCGGTGTCGACGAAGTTGATTCCCGAGTCGAGGGCGTGGTGGATGACGCGGACCGAGTCATCGGTGTCCTTGTTGCCCCACGCGCCGAACATCATGGTGCCGAGCGCGAGCGGGCTGACCTCGACGCCGGTGCGTCCGAGAAGGCGGTAGTCCATGGGTGGTCTCCTTATTCGAGTGAGCTGAGGTCGGCGAGTACGCTGCGGGGTTCGGATGACGCGGGCATGTTGCCCTCGTCGCGAACGCCGTCGATCGTTCCGACCGGGTCTGAGTCGAGCGCCGCGAAGACGGGTTCGAGGTCGGCCTGTTCGGCACCGCGCTCGGCCACCAGCTCGAAGGTGAGGTGGTCGGCGGCGTCGGAGGCGAGGCTGTCGACGAGCACGCGGGCGATCTGGCGCCGGGCGACGACCCCGTCGGCGGGGCTCGCCGCGTGGCGGGTATCGCCCTGCAGCAGGGTGATCTCGAGCTGGTCGGCGTCGTTGTAGTCGAACCAGCCGGGCCGCACGATCGTGTACGCGTTGCCGCTGGCGCGGACGAGGCGTTCGCCGCGGCGCTTCCAGTCGTGGCTGTTGCCGCGGCGGGTGACGCCGATGGCGGTCATCAGCGCGATGCGCACCGGTCGGCCGTCGAGCGCCACGAGCACGTTCTTCACGGCGCCGTAGTCGACCGACTCGGCGGCCGTCGCGTCGCCGTAGGACGATCCCTGGGTGAAGACGACGGCGTCGATGCCCTCCACGGCATCGGCGAGGGTCGTCGCGTCGGTCAGCTGGCCGACGATCTTGTGTGCAGCGGGGTTCAGCTTGCCGGCGCGTGCGGCGTCGCGCACGAGCGCCCGCGTCTCGTAACCCTGGCGCACGGCTTCCGTCACGACGTGGCGGCCGACGCTTCCGGTAGCTCCGACGACGAGGACGACGCGGGGCTTCGTGGCGGCGGTCACGCTTCGGGGATCTCTCGCCCGAAGGCCTCGAGGGTGACCGCTTCGGGCTCGGGGCCGCCGCGCACGCCGGTGTCGAGGGCGTCGATGGCGCCCATCTGCTCGGCGGTCAGCTCGAAGTCGAACACGTCGAAGTTCTCGGCGATGCGTTCGGGCTTGGTCGACTTCGGGATGACGGAGCGACCGTGCTGCAGGCCCCAGCGCAGCATGACCTGCGCCGCGCTCTTGTCGAACCGTGCGGCGATGTCGAGGAGGACGGGTTCCTCGAACGCGCTCTTCCCGCCGCCGCGGTACGACGTGATGCCGCCGATGGGCGACCAGGCCTGCGTGACGATGCCGCGCTCGGCATCCGCCGCCTGCACGTCGGGCTGAGAGAAGTAGGGGTGCAGTTCGATCTGGTTGATCGCGGGCACGACGGTGGTCTGCTCGATCAGCGCGTCGAGGTGCGAGCGCATGAAGTTGCTGACGCCGATGGCTCGCACGCGGCCGTCGGCGAGCAGCCGCTCGAGCGCTGTATAGGCGTCGACGGTCTTCTGGAATTCGCCGGGGAGTGCCTGGTGCAGGATCAGCAGGTCGATCTGGTCGACGCCGAGCTTGCCCGCGCTCTTGTCGAACGCGTGCAGAGTCTCGTCGTAGCCGTAGTCGCTGATCCAGACCTTGGTCTCGACGAAGATCTCGTCGCGGGGTACGCCGGACTCGACGATGCCGCGGCCGACCTCGCGCTCGTTGCCGTAGGCGGCGGCCGTGTCGATGTGGCGGTAGCCGGTTCCGAGAGCGGAGACGACGGCGGCCGTCGTTTCTTCGGGCGGGGTCTGGAAGACGCCGAGGCCGAGTGCCGGCATAACGATGCCGTTGTTCAGTGTGATGTCGATCATGGTGTTCCTGACTTTCCGTTACGGGCGGACGAGTACTTTGAGCGCTTCGCGGTCGGCCATCGCCTGGTAGCCGGCGGGCACGTCGTCGAGGCCGATGGTGCGGTCGAAGACACGGCCGGGCTCGATCGTGCCGTCGAGCACGAGGGGCAGCAGCTCGTCGATGTACGCGCGGGCCGGGGCGACGCCGCCGGTGAGGGTGATGTTGCGCATAAACTCGGGGAAGCCCAGGGGCACCTCGGAGAATTGCGGGGCGCCGACGCGGCTGATGATGCCGCCGTCGCGGACCACGGCGATCGCGGTCTCGAGCGCGGGGCGCAGGCCGACGGCCTCGAGCACGACGTGGGTTCCGTCGCCGCCGGTGAGCTCCTTGACGCGGGCTATGCCCTCGTCGCCGCGCTCGGCGACGATGTCGGTGGCGCCGAACTCGCGGCCGAGGTCGGTGCGGGCGCGGTGACGGCCCATCAGGATGATGCGCGACGCGCCCATGAGCTTCGCGGACAGCACCGCGGAGAGGCCCACGGCACCGTCGCCGATCACGGTGACGGTCTGTCCGGGCTCGATGCGTGCCTTCTTGGCCGCGTGGTAGCCGGTCGACATGACGTCGGAGAGGCTGAGCAGCGAGGGGATCAGCTTCTCGTCGAAGCCGGCGCGCACGACGACGAGGGTGCCGGATGCCTGCGGGACGCGGGCGAATTCGCCCTGTCCGCCATCCTCGTGGCCGCCCCAGTGGCCGCCGTGACGGCAGCTCGTCTGGAGGCCCTCGAGGCAGAAGTCGCAGGTGCCGTCAGAGGCGACGAACGGTGCGATGACGAAGTCGCCGACGGCCAGGCCGGATGTCGCGGCGCCGAGCTCCTCGACGATGCCTACGAACTCGTGGCCCATGCGGGAGCCCTCGTCGGTGGCGGCGCGGGAGGCGAAGGGCCAGAGGTCGCTGCCGCAGATGCAGCCGGCGACAATGCGCACGATCGCGTCGGTCGGCTCCTGGATGGTGGGGTTGGGAACGGTTTCGACGCGGACATCGCCGGCGCCGTACATCAGTGTTGCTCTCATGACTCCAGTCAACGCCTCCTTGCGCCGATACGAGAGACCCTGCTGATCGGGGTACTGGCAGTGCCTCCCTTATTTCGCGTCGGCTCGCGCCTCAGCCGCGGTCGTCGCCGCCCAGCTGGCGAGCAGGCGCAGCGACGCCTCGGTCGCCGACGCGGGTTCCGCCCCGTAGACGATCAGCGCCTGGCCGGGATCGGCGGGGAGGTCCATCGTCTCGAAGGTGAGGTCGAGGTCGCCGACCTCCGGGTGGTGCACGGTCTTGAATCCGGTGTCGTGGTACCGCACGTCGTGCGACGCCCAGTGTGCGGAGAACTCGGCGCTGCCGGCGAGCAGCTCGCCGATCAGCTCCTGCAGCAGCCGGTCGTGCGGGTCGCGGCCGACCTCGGTGCGCAGGTTCGCGACGACGTCGGCGGCCGCCTTGTTCCAGTCGCGGAAGAAGACCCGCGCCTTCGGGTTGAAGAACAGGAAGCACACCGTGTTGACCGGTTGCCCGGGCGGCACGTCCTCGTAGATCGGCGAGTACAGGGCACGGCCGAGGGCGTTGCTCGCGAGCAGGTCGCGGCGGTTGTTGCGCACGAACGCCGGGGCGTCGGCGAGGCCGTCGACGACCCGCTGCACCGCCTGCCGCACGTGCGGCGAGGCCTCGCGGTGGCCGCCCGGCTTGATGGTCGCGGTCGCGTTGGCGAGGTGGAAGAGGTGCTCCCTCTCGGGCGCGTCCAGTTGGAGGGCACGTACGAGGGCCTCGAGCACTCCCTCCGAGACGGAGCCGAAATTGCCCCGCTCGAGCTTCGTGTAGTAGTCGACGCTCACGCCGGCGAGCATCGCGACCTCTTCGCGGCGCAGCCCGGCCACTCGGCGGTTGCCGCCGTAGGCGGGCAGTTTCGCCTGCTCGGGCGTGATTTTCGCACGCCGCGAGGTCAGAAATTCTCGGATGTCGTCGCGGGGGTCCATGGGGGCGACTTTACGCCGACCCTCTCTCGGGTGAGAGGCCCTGCGAGTACCTGCTCCCATGGACCCGGGCGACCGGCGGTTAGAACCGGATGAGCGACTTGAGCGCCTGGCGGCTGTCCATCGCCTTGTAGCCGTCGGCTGCCTCGTCGAGGCTGATCGTCTGGTCGAAGACCAGTCCGGGGTTCACCTTTCCCGAGAGGATGTCGGGGAGGAGCTCGTCGATGTAGGCGCGAACGGGTGCCGGACCTCCGGTGAGCGTGACGTTCTTGCCGAACAGGCTGCCGAATCCGATCGGGGCGTCCTCGTACTGCGGCACTCCGACGCGGCTGATCACGCCGCCGGGGCGCACCACGCCGAGGGCCTGGTCGTAGGCCGCACGGTAGCCGACGGCCTCGAGCACGGTGTGAGTGCCGTGGCCGCCGGTGAGCTCGAGGACCTTGGCGATGCCCTCGTCCCCGCGCTCGGCGACGACGTCGGTCGCGCCTAACCGGATACCCAGGTCGGTGCGGGCCGTGTGGCGGCCCATCAGGATGATGCGCTCGGCGCCGAGGCGCTTGGCGGAGAGCACGGCCATCAGGCCGACCGCGCCGTCGCCGATGACCGTGACGGTGGTGTCGGCGGTGATGCGGGCCTGCTTCGCGGCGTGGAAGCCGGTGCCGTAGACGTCGGCGAGGGTGAGCAGCGACGGGAGCAGCTCGGAGTCCTCGGCGACGGGCAGCACCACGAGGGTGCCGTCTGCCTGCGGCACGCGGATCGCCTCGGCCTGGCCGCCGCCGACCCCGCCCGCGGCGAAGAAGCCGCCGTGCAGGCAGGAGGTCTGCAGCCCGTCGAGGCAGAACTCGCAGGTGCCGTCGGCCCAGGCGAACGCGGCCACGACGAGGTCGCCCTTCTTCACCGTGGCGACGTCGCCGCCGATGTCTTCGATGACGCCGAGGAACTCGTGGCCCATCGGCACACCCTCGGCCGCGTCATCCATGTCGTGATAGGGGTGGAGGTCGCTGCCGCAGACGCAGGCGCGGACGATGCGCACGATCGCGTCGGTCGGCTCCTGGATGGTGGGGTCGGGAACGGTGACGGTGCGGACATCGCCGGCGCCGTACATGAATGCTGCCTTCATCTGTTTCTATCCTTCGGTTGGAGTGCGCTACCCAGACAACAGGTGTTCGGCGGTGCGGGGAAGTCCGATCCGATAGGGGCACTGACAGTGACTGCTTCGTCGCGGGACCGCCGCCTACAGTCGAGGGTATGGACAGCAACACCGAGATGAAGGACTTCCTCGCCACCCGACGCGGCCGGGTCCAGCCCGAAGACGTCGGGCTGCCCGCCGGGCGCAACCGCCGCGTGCCCGGACTGCGGCGCGAAGAACTCGCCGCCCTCGCCGGCGTCTCGGCCAGCTGGTACACCCGGCTCGAACGCGGCGACGCGACCGGCGTCTCGGCCGAAGTGCTCGACGCGATCTCGCGCACGCTGAAGCTCGACGACGTCGAGCGCGCGCACCTGTTCGACCTCGCGCAGCTGACCCAGGGCGGCATCCGCCGGCAGCAGCGACGCCGCGTCACCGCGCCGCGGGTGCGGCCGGTGCTGCAGCAGATCCTCGACCAGATGACCGATCTGCCCGCCGCGGTGCAGAACGAGTGCCACGACATCGTCGCGGTCAACGCGCTCGGTCGGGCGCTCTACGCCGACATGTACGAAGCCGGCCACGACACGGTCAACTTCGCCCGCTACATCCACCTGGACCCCCGGGCGAAGCTGTTCTACCCCGAGTGGGACGACGTCGCGGCCATGAGCGCCGCGATGCTGCGCGTCGCCGCCGCCCGCGGCCCGTACAACCGCGACCTCTCCGACCTGATCGGCGAGCTCGCCACGCGAAGCGAGCACTTCCGGGTGCTCTGGGCGTCGCACGACGTGCACGAACACCGCACGGGACTGAAGAAGATCCACCACCCGGTCGTCGGAGACATCGACCTGTCCTACGAGGCCATGTCGTTCCCCGGCGAACCCGGACTGAGCCTCATGGTCTACACGGCGGAACCGGGCAGCCCGTCCGCCGACGCCCTGCGGCTGCTGTCGGCGTGGACCGCGCCGGCCGCCGGCGGCCAGGCCGTGGAGTCACGCGGGCTGTAGAGCGGCGCGGCGGTTCGCGAGACTGCCCGGCACGATCAGCGCCAGCGTCGTGACGAGCGCGAGCAGCAGCAGCCCCGTGCCCGCGGTGAGCGCGGTCGACGCCTCGGCCGTGATCGAGGCCGCCGTCTCCACCCCGGGGGCGGGTGCCGCGATCGTCGCGACCGCGACCAGAATGCCGAGCCCGACCGAGGTGCCGAGCTGGTGGAACGTGTTGACGACGCCGGACGCCGCGCCGGCGTCCTCCGGGGTCGTGCCGGCGATGCCGAACGTCGTCATGGGGGCGAACGCGAGTCCCTGACCGGCGCCGATGAGCAGCATGGGCGCGGCGACCGCGGCGAGGTACCCGCTGTCGGGGGCGATGCGGCTGAGCCAGAGCATCCCGCCCAGCGTCAGCACGATGCCCGCCACGAGCAGCACGGTGTTGCCGACCTTGTCCGACAACCGCGGGATCGTGAGCGCGACCGCGAAGTTCACCAGCGTCATCGGCAGGAACGCGATTCCCGCCTGCAGCGGCGTGAACCCGAGGCTGCCCTGCAGGAACTGGGTGGTGAAGTAGAAGAACCCGATCATCGCGCCGAGGTAGAGGAAGCGGGTGAGGTAGGCGCCGGTGCGCTCCCGGCTCGCGAACAGGCGCAGCGGCATGATCGGCTGGGCGGCGCGGGACTCGGCCACGACGAACACGACCAGGAACACCGCGGCGAGCACGAAGGCGATGACCGTCAGTGCGTCATCCCAGCCGTTCTCTGATCCGTGCAGGATGGCGAACACGAGGCCGCCGACGCCCAGGGTCGCCGTAATGGCGCCGACGATGTCGAACCGGCCCTTCTGCGTCTGCGTCTCGGGCAGGAAGCGTGGGGCGAGCGCGATCATCGCGATGCCGATCGGCACGTTGACGAAGAACCCGGCACGCCAGGAGAACCACGAGGCGAGTGCACCGCCGACGACCATGCCGAGGCTCGCGCCGATTCCGGCGGTGGCGGCGTAGGCGGCGACGGCACGGGCGCGCTCGCGGCCCTCGAAGCTCGCGGTGAGCAGCGACAGGGCGGAGGGCGCGACGATCGCAGCACCGATGCCCTGCACGGCGCGGGAGGCGATGAGGAACCAGCCGGCGGGCGCGAAGGCGATGAGCAGGGAGGCGACCGAGAACACGACGAGACCGAAGATGAACACGCGCTTGCGGCCGAGGAGGTCGCCCGCACGGGCGCCGAGCAGGAGCAGCCCGCCGAAGACGAGCGTGTAGGCGTCCTGCACCCAGGCGAGCTCGGAGGTCGAGAGGCCGAGGTCGGCCTCGAGGCTGGGCAAGGCGGTGAAGATCACCGAGTTGTCGAGCAGGATCATGAAGTAGCTGACGAGGATGATCGTCAGGATGGCGCCCTTGTGGGGAGCACGCGTGGGTGTCGGGTTCATGTATCCATGCCACCACCGCCCGCGAATGGGTGGCAGTGCCGGGTATGACCGGTACCGCGAGTACCCCTCAGACCGGGCCGCCGAAGTCGCGGCCCGGTCTGCACGCGATCAGTTCTCGGGGATCGTGAACTGCCCGGGCGGGCGCACGGCGTCGGGGTCGGGGCCGCCGCGCACGCCGAGGTCGAGGGCGTCGATCTGCCCGAGCTGGTCGGCGCTGAGTTCGAAGTCGAAGACGTCGAGGTTCTCGGCGATGCGCTCGGGCTTCACCGACTTCGGGATGATGCTGCGGCCCTGCTGCAGGTGCCAGCGCAGCATGACCTGCGCGTTCGACTTGCCGTGCTCGGCACCGATCGCGGCGATGACCGGGTCGGACAGCGGGTTCTTGCCCGTCCCGTCGCTCCAGCCCGGGTAGAACGTGATTCCGCCGATCGGCGACCACGCCTGCGTGAGGATTCCCCGCGCCGTGTTGGCGGCCTGGTTGTCCTTCTGCGCGAAGTACGGGTGCAGCTCGATCTGGTTGAGGGCCGGCACGACGGTCGAACCGGCCGCGAGACGCTCGAGGTGCGCACCGGTGAAGTTGCTCACGCCGATCGACCGCACGCGGCCGTCGGCGAGCAGGGTCTCGAGCGCGCGGTAGGCCTCGAGCGTGGTGTCGAACTGCCACGGGGCGGGCTGGTGCAGGATCAGCAGGTCGAGGGTGTCGACCCCGAGCTTGCGGGTGCTCAGGTCGAACGCGTGCAGGGTCTCGTCGTAGCCGTACTGGCTGATCCAGACCTTCGTCTCGATGAAGATCTCGTCCCGGTCGACCCCGGACGCGCGGATCCCCTCGCCGACCTGGCGTTCGTTCATGTAGGCGGCGGCCGTGTCGATGTGACGGTACCCGGTGCGCAGCGCGGTTTCGACGGCGGAAGCCGTCTCGTCCGCGGAGCTCTGGAAGACGCCGAGTCCGAGGGCGGGCATCTGCACGCCGTTGTTGAGAGTGATGTAGTCGGTCATGGTGCCACGGTACGTCGGCGACAGTGGCCGAGGCAGGCTCTGACACAGCCTCCTTGGGCGTTATTCGAGGATGTCGGGCTGGGTGAGTCTCAGCGCTTCGCGGTCGAGCCGGGTCTGGAGGGTGCGCAATGCGGTGTCGCTGATCGTGCCGTCGTCACGGAGCGCGATCATCACGTCGCGCTTGCGTTCCAGCAGCCCCAGCCGCAGGGCCACCGCCTGACGGTCCTGTTCGCGCAGAGTCTCGCTGTCGTCCGTCTCCGGCGACAGCACCGCGCGGTGTTCCTCGTACAGCTCGGCGACCCGGTCGCGCACGTCGTCGCCGATCTTCAGCCGTGCCGCGACCTCGGGCAGGTGGGCGATCGCGTCGTCGGCCGCCTCGGCTTCGGCGCGCGCCAGCTCGTCGTCGAACGTCGTGTCGGGCGCGAAGGTCGCCCAGCGGATGACGAGCGGCAGCACGAGCCCCTGCACCAGCAGGGTGAGCAGCACCACTCCCGCGGTCACGAAGACGATTTCGTCGCGGCCCGGGAACGGCTCCCCCGACGCGAGCACGGTCGGCACGGCGAGCGCGACGGCGAGGGAGACCGCACCGCGGAAACCCGCGGTCGTCGAGACGACCCGCGCGCGGTGCGACATGCGCCGGGTGCGTTGCACGGGTCGGCGGTCGAGCAGCCGGATCAGCGAGATCGACACGATCTGGAACACGAAGCGGATGACGAGCACGGCGATCCACGCGAGCACGGTGAGCAGCAGGAGGGGGCCGAGCTGGTCGCCCGCGACATTCGCGGCGGCAACGTGCACCTCGATGCCGACGAGCACGAACAGGGCGTTGTTGAGCAAGAACGTCGTCAGCGACCAGAACGAGAACGTCTGCTGCCGCGACTGCGGCGTGCTCACCCGGGGGCCCGACTGGCTGAGGGCCAGACCGGCGACGACGACGGCGATCACCCCGGAGGCGCCGACGAGCTCGGCGAGCAGGAAGGCCGCGAACGGGATGAAGACAAGCGCCGCGTTGTTGGCGATCGGCTCGTGGAGCCGCCGGAGCAGCAGCGTGCCGCCCCACCCGGCCGCCGCCCCGATCAGTCCCCCGCCCAGATACGCGAGGGCGACGAGGCCGGTGATCTGCCAGCCGGTGTAGTCGATCTGGCTCACACCGGCGCCGATCGCGATGCTGAAGATGACGAGGGCGGTTCCGTCGTTCATGAGGCTCTCGGCCCGCAGCACCGTCAGGTTGCGATGGGGCAGGGATGTCGCCATGGAACCCACCGCCGTGGCGTCGGTCGGCGCCAACGCCGCGCCGAGGATGAGCGCCGCGCCCCAGGTGAGCCCGAGGGCCGTCGCGATGCCGGCGACCCCGAAAGCCGTCGCGACCACGAGCAGGGTCGACAGCAGCAGTATGCCGCGGAGGTCGCGGCGGATCTCGCGCAGCGACGTGGTGAGGCTCTCCCAGAACAGCAGGGCCGGGAGGAAGAGCACGAGCACGGCCTCCGACGGCAGCTGCACGTGCTGCACCTGCGGGATGAACCCGACCGCGACGCCGAGCAACAGCATGAGCAACGGAGTGGGCATGCGGAGCCGCGGCGCGATCGCGGCGCCGACGACGATGACGGCTCCGATCAGCACGATCACTTCGAGCGCTTCCATGTTTCCCTGTGCTCCCTACGAACTCCAGCTCGGCCCCTGCTTTTCTCACTGTATGGATGCGCGCGGGGATGAGGGAGGCCCGGACAGTGCCCCACCGCTCGCGGCCCCTGCCGCGTTCGACGGATCGGGGCTATCGTGATTGCGAAATCGCGATCGTGAGGGGATTCAGACCATGGACATGCTGACGGGCGAGGAGATCGCCGCCGCGGAACTGACCGACTGGCGCAAGTTGGCCCAGGGGCTGCACGCCCGGTACCTGGTCGACGACTTCGGCACCGGTGCGCGGTTCGTCACCGCCGTCGGGGAGGCGGGTTCCGGTGCCGCGCACTACCCCAGCGTGTCGGTCGGCGCGGGGCACGTCGACCTCAAGCTGGTCAGCGCCGACGCCGTCTACCGCGACGACGACGGCACCGAGTACGTCGTCGAGTGGGTCACCCAGCAGGACGTCGACCTCGCACGGCGGATCACCGACATCGCGGCCGACCTCAGCATCGAGGCCGACCCGGCCGCGGTCAGCGTGCTCGAGCTCGGCCTCGACACGGGTCGGTCATCGGCCATCGCCCCGGTGTGGGCCGCACTTCTGACCGGCGACCCACGAGCCCAGGGCCACGGTTCGCCGAGCGACGAGATCCGGGACCCGGGCGGGCGCATGCCGAACCTCTGGTTCGGCGACGCGGGCGAAGCGGGCAGCCAGCGCTTCCACGTCGAGGTCTACGTCGCGGCCGAGGTCGCCGCGCAACGCATCGCGGCCGCCGTCGCCGCGGGAGGCACGGTCGTCGACGACAGCGGTGCGCCGGGGCTCACAGTGATCGCGGATCAGGACGGCAACACCGGGGTGGTGTGCGTGGCGTAGTTTCCGGCGCGCGCGGTCCTAGTTCTCGACGGTCGCCATGTTGGCCTCGTCGTGGCGGGCTCCGGCCGCGGGGGTGAGGGTGTCGAGACGCTCGATCTGGCTCGGGGTCAGCTCGATGGCGTCGGCCGCGATGTTCTCTTCGACCCGGGCGATGCGGCGGGTGCCGGGGATCGGGGCGATGTCGTCGCCTTTGGTGAGGATCCACGCCAGCGCGGTCTGGGCCGGGGACGCTCCGTTTTCCGCGCCGATCGCCTTCACCTCGTCGACGATCGCGAGGTTGCTGGTGAAGTTCTCCCCCGTGAAGCGCGGGTTGGTCTTGCGCCAGTCGTCGTCGGGGAAGTCGTCGACCGACCGGATCTGGCCGGTGAGCAGGCCGTGGCCGAGCGGCGAGTACGGCACGAATCCGATGCCGAGCTCGCGCAGCAGGGGGAGGATCTCGGCCTCGACGTCGCGGGTCCAGAGCGAGTACTCGGTCTGGAGCGCGGCCATGGGGTGCACGGCGTGGGCACGGCGGATGGTCGCGGCGCCCGCCTCGGAGAGTCCGTAGTAGCGGATCTTGCCCTCGGCGACGAGTTCGGCGAGGGCGCCGACGGTCTCCTCGATGGGCGTGCCCGGGTCCATACGGTGCTGGTAGAACAGGTCGATGTAGTCGGTGCCGAGACGCTTCAGCGAACCCTCGACCGCGCGGCGCACGTTGGCAGCGCTGCCGTCGGGGCCCATGCCCCACGCGCCGTCCGCCTCGTGCGTGAGGATGCCGAACTTGGTCGCGATCTGCACCCGGTCGCGGCGACCCTTGACTGCCTCGCCGACGACCTCTTCACTGTGGAACGGGCCGTAGCCCTCCGCGGTGTCGATGTGGGTGACGCCGAGCTCGAGGGCGCGGTGGATGGTGCGGATCGATTCGGAGTCGTCGGTCGCGCCCTCTGCCGTGTAGGTACCCGCCATGGTCATGGCGCCGAGGCCGATACGGCCCACTTCGAGGCCGCCGAGATGTGCGTTCTTCACTGTCGTTCTCTTCTCTTCGAGGGGCTGGAGCTGTGGTGTGATTCCAGTCAACTCCGGCGCCCAGAAGTGAGACAGTCCCGCCCTATAGGGTCCCCGGCAGGGACCCTCTCCGCGAGGATCTGTGGCGTATGTTCGTCGCATGGACAGCCATAACGAGATCCGCGACTTTCTCGTCTCGCGACGCGCGAAGCTCTCGCCGGAACAGGCCGGCCTGCCGGACTTCGGCGGTCGCCGCAGAGTCGAGGGCCTTCGTCGCGAGGAAGTCGCACTGCTGGCCGGAGTGAGTACCCAGTACTACACGCGCCTGGAACGCGGGACCGCGACCGGCGTCTCCGAGGGCGTGATCGACGACATCAGCCGGGCGCTCAAACTCGACGAAGCCGAACGCTCCCACCTCTATGACCTGGTGCGCGCCGCCAACGCCGGCGCTCACCCGCAGCGCAGGCGGCAGACGAACCGGTCCCAGCTGACCGCGAGCATGCAGCAGACCATCGACGCCATGTCCACGGTCCCGGTCTTCGTGCAGAACGGACGCCTGGATGCCGTCGCCACGAACCGCCTCGGCCGCGCGCTGTTCTCGGTGATGTTCGAGGACGCGCGACCGCCGGTGAACGCTGCCCGCTTCGTGTTCCTCGACCCGGCGGCGCAGGACTTCTACCGGGACTGGGAAGCTAATGCCCGCCAGATCGTCGCTATTCTGCGTGCCGAGGCCGGCCGGTCGCCGTACGACCGACAGCTCAGCGACCTCGTCGGCGAGCTCTCCACCCGCAACGACCTGTTCCGCAAACTCTGGGGGTCGCACGACGTGCGCGAACACCGCACCGGCACCAAGAGCGTCCACCACCCCGTCGTGGGCGACCTCGATCTGACCTTCCAGGGCATGGACCTCGTGTCCGACCATGGGCTGCAGATGCTGGTCTTTTCCGCCGAACCGGGCTCTGCCTCGTACGACGGGCTGCAACTGCTCTCCAGCTGGGCCGCCACGGAAACCTTGGACACCGTGACGGCCGATACCGTCGCCGAAGCCCCCTGACGGCCAACCGCCAGAACGTTTAACGACGAAAGCCCCGCACGACTGTGCGGGGCTTTCAGCGGTGCGCCCGGAGGGATTTGAACCCCCGGCCTATTGATCCGTAAATCCTCGGAACTCAAGGGATTTTCGGCTGGCAGCGGCAATGTCGTTCACACACGATCTTCGCCGAGTGTGGGCAAAATGTGGGCACGGATATTGGCGCGGCATCATGCTGCCGGACTAAACCTACGGCTGAAGGTCTGGCCTGACTGCACCGAGCTCTGTGCCGACCGCAGCCGCTTCTTCTCGTACTTGAGCAGGGCATCGGCGATCAAACGCCCGTCGAGTCCGCGCCGAGCGGCCGCCTCGATGACGTCGGCGAGAACCTCGGCGTCGTCGAGCGCCTGGGTGAAGCCGCTTCCGGTCATCGGAGTGGCGACGTGGGCGGCGTCGCCGACGATGGCGAGGCGCCCGTTGACGACGTGGTGAGGTACGTATTCGCTGATCGGGGTGCCGATGACCCGCCCGGCGCGCAAGCTGGCCTGCATCACCTCGGTCCATTGCGGGGACCAGCGGCCCCGCCCCATTCGCGCCAATTGCTCCGCGAGCTCGTCGGGTATCTCGTCCGCGGAGACGGAGTGGTGCACGACCGAACCCTGCACATTGCCGTTGCGGTAGAGAAGGTCGTTGTGAGTGCTGTCGTAGACGGCCCAGCCGATGGTGCGACGTCCGCGTTCGGTGCCGCCGTCCTCGCCGGGAAAGCTGCCGCCGAGGAGCATGGCGTCGTCGTCGCCGAGGAACACGTTCTGGTCGAACGCACGGTGTCCGCGGATGGACTCTGGAAGGCCGGTTTCTTCCATGGTCGCGATCCAGACAAGGTAGCCCGCGAAGGTGGCATCCGGATGACTCGGGGCGACGGCCGCGCGGACGACGCTGCGATGCCCGTCGGCACCGATGACGACGTCGGCGCGAAACACGCGACCATCGTCGGCGGTCGCCCAGGCCGCGCTATCGCCCTGATCGGCTGAGGTGACCCGCGCGTTGTGAATCACGGTGACGCCGGGGTCGTGTTCGACGGCCGCGTAGAGCGCGGTGAAGATAGTGTGCCAGGAGTGCATTCCGCCGGAGAGAGTGGTCGGCACTCGCGGCGACCCGGGCACGAGGCCCCATCCCGTTACACGTTCGACGAGGCCGTCGGACACGAGCAGTCCGCCGCCCCGGCTCCGGCCGGGACCGCTGCGTTCGAGCAAGGTCACCGCCACGCCGACCCGGGATAGGGTGAGCGAGGTCATGAGTCCGGCGAGGGATCCGCCGACCACGATCGCGGTCGGCGGCCGGTTGAGTGTCCGGTCGTTCACAGAGGTTCCTTACTTGGCGTTGCGAAGGACGTCGAGATCGTCCCGGAGTCGTTGCGGCTCGTCCGCGAGAGGAAGGTTGTCCCGGTCGCGGATGCCGTCGACCGATCCCACCTCATCGGGGTCGAGCCCGGCGAACAGCGGGCCGAGATCGGCCTGCTCGTCGCCGCGTTCGGCGACGAGCTCGAGGGTGCGGCCGATGGCATCTGGTTCGGTGAGGCTCTCGACGAGGACGCGGGCGATCTGCGCCCGGGCGATGGAGCCGTCCGCCGGCGAACCGGTGAATCGGGTATCGCCCTGCAGCATCGTGATGCGGTGCTGGTCGGCGTCGTTGTAGTCGAACCAGCCGGGTCGGATGATCGTATACGGGTTGCCGCTGGCGCGGACGAGGCGTTCGCCGCGCCGCTTCCAGTCGCTCATATCGTGCCGGGCCGTCGCGCCGATCGAGGTCATCAGGGCGATCCGCACCTTGCGTCCGTTCAGGGCGTGGAGGACGTTCTTGACGGCACCGTAGTTGACCCGTTCGCCGTCGTTGCTGCCGTGGGTGAAGATGATCGCGTCGACGCCGTCGAGCGCCTCGGTCAGGGTGCCGGCCTCGGTGAGGTCGCCGACGAACGCTTCGGCGCCAGCATCAAGACGGCGGGCGCGGCGGGATTTGCGTACGAGGGCTCGGGTGGCGTGACCAGCGCGCACGGACTGTTCGACGACCTTGGTGCCGATGCTGCCGGTCGAGCCGACGACGAGCACTGTGAAGGACTTGGGCATGGTGTTCCTGATCTTGTGTGGCGGTGCCGGACCAAGGCCGGTCCGGCACCGCCGGTGCTGAGGATTTAGAAGAAGGTGGGTTCGCGCGGTGCGTAGGGGCCCTCGAGTGCGGCTACTTCTTCGTCGGTCAAAGTGATCTCGAGTGCGGCGGCGGCGTCCGTGAGGTGCTTCGCCTTGGTGGCGCCGACGATCGGGGAATCCACGACCGGGTTCTTCATAACCCAGGCGAGGGCGACGGTCGCCATGGCGACCCCGCGGTCGGCGGCGATGCGCTCGACAGCGTCGACGATGGCCTTGTCGGACTCGACGAACATCGGGCGGCCGAACTGGTCGGTGCCGGGAGTCGAGGCACCGCGCGTGGTGCTCTTGTCGCCCCACGGGCGGGCGACGAGGCCACCGTTGAGCGGGGACCAGATCAGATTGCCGACGCCCTGGTCGGCGAGCAGTCCCTGCATCTCGCGCTCTTCTTCACGCTGGAGCAGGTTGTACTGGTCCTGCATCGAAACGAACTTCGTCCACCCGTTCTGCACGGCAGCGGACTGCATCTTCGCGAACTGCCACGCCCACATCGACGAGGCGCCGATGTAGCGCACCTTGCCCGACTTGATCACGTCGTGAAGGGCTTCCATCGTCTCTTCGACCGGGGTTTCGGGGTCGAAGCGGTGGATCTGCATCAGGTCGATGTAGTCGGTGCCGAGACGGGTCAGCGAGCCGTCGACCTGTTCGAGAACAGCCTTGCGGCTGAGGCCGCCGCCGCCGGGGTTCTGGCTCATCGGCCAGTAGATCTTCGTCGCGAGGACGGTCTCTTCGCGGCTGGAGTATTCGCGCATGGCGCGGCCGGTGATCTCCTCGGAGGTGCCGCCGCCGTAGACATTGGCGGTGTCCCAGAAGTTGATGCCGAGCTCGACGGCCTGCTTGAACAGCGGTGCGGCCGCTTCGTCGCCGAGCGCCCAGGGCTGGAAGTCGTTGGGGGTGCCGAAGCTCATGCAGCCGAGGGTGAGGGCGCTGATCTTGAGACCGGAGTTGCCGAGTCGTGTGTATTCCATGGTTCGTTTCCTATTCAGTGAGTCGGATGGATGTCGCGGGGATCAGGCTTCGGGGATCGGGAAGGCGTGATCGGTGAGGTTGATGAAGCCGGGCGGGGGTCCGCCGCGCACGCCGGTCTCGAGGGCGTCGACCGCCGCGAGCTGATCCGGGGTGAGCTCGAAGTCGAGGGCGAAGTTCTCCGCGATACGCTCTGCCTTCGTCGACTTCGGGACGACCGCCCGGCCCTCGGCGAGGTGCCAGGCGAGCATGACCTGGGCGACGGATTTGCCGTGCTCGGCCGCAATCGCCTTGAGGGTCTCATTCTCGAGAACGCTCGTGGCGCCGGGCGTGTAGGTGGTGACGCCGCCGATGGGCGACCATGCCTGCGTGAGGATCCCGTGCGCGGCGTTGGCGGCCTGGACGTCTTTCTGCTGGAAGTACGGGTGCAGCTCGATCTGGTTGACGGCGGGGACGACCGTGGTCGCGGCGAGCAGCTGCTCGAGGTTGTCGGTGGTGAAGTTGCTGACGCCGATCGCACGGACCTTGCCGTCGGCGAGCAGCTGCTCGAGCGCCTTGTAGGCCTCGATCGTGAGGTCGAACGCGGACGGGAGCGCCTGGTGCAGCAGGACCAGGTCGATGTAGTCGACGCCGAGCTTGCCGGCGCTCTTCTCGAACGAGTGCAGGGTCGCGTCGAAACCGTAGTCGCTGATCCAGATCTTCGTCTCGACGAAGACCTCCTCGCGCGGCACACCGGAGTTGCGGATACCCTCGCCGACCTCGCGCTCGTTGCCGTAGGCGGCAGCGGTGTCGATCAGGCGGTAGCCGGCGCGCAGCGCCTCTTCGACCGCGGCGGTGGTGACGTCGGCAGGGGTCTGGAAGACGCCGAGGCCGACGGCCGGAATCTCGATTCCGTTGTTCAGGGTGATGGTGGTGTTTGTCATATCCCGAACGTAAGCGCGCACCTCTCCCGGGTGAGAGTTCACGATATTCACCCCCAGGGCGGAGGGCTGGGGGTGAATTGTGTGCACTCCCAGAAACAACCGGTACTCGGCTAGCGTCACGGGTATGGATAGCAAGAACGACGTGCAGGAGTTCCTCACCGCGCTGCGGGCACGGCTCACCCCGGAGAAGGCCGGTCTCACGACCTTTGGCGGCGAACGCCGCGTCCCTGGCCTACGACGGGAAGAAGTGGCCCAGCTCGCCGGTGTCAGCACCGCCTATTACACGCGCATGGAACGCGGCGACCTCAGCACCGTCTCCGAGAGCGTCCTCTTCGCCCTTGTCCGTGCACTGCAGCTGAACGATGCGGAATCCGCGCACCTGTTCGATTTGTCGAAGGCAGCCTCCGGTCCCCGTCGCGAAACGCGGGCCAAGCCAGAAGCCCGCGTGTCCCCCGCCGTTGCCCAGCTGCTCGACACCATGCGCGACGTGCCCGCGGTCGCGATGAACCGCATCACCACCACCGTCGGCTCCAACCCGCTGGGACGTGCCCTCTTCCCGCTGCTGTTCCCCGCCGACGGCAAGCCGGTCAACAGCGCTCGTTCCTTCTTCCTCGACGACCGGGCCAAAGAGTTCTTCCTCGATTGGGAGACCAGTGCTCGCGAGGCAGTTTCCGCTCTCCGTCTCCTCGCCGGCCAAGATCCCAGCGACAAGGCGTTGATGGCCCTCGTTGGTGAACTCGCCACCCGCAGCACCGACTTCCGCACCTGGTGGGGCGGCCACACCGTCCGCACCCACGTCTCCGGCACCAAGAGGATCAACCACCCGATCGTCGGCGAGATGACGCTTACATTCGAGACACTGATGCTTCCGTCGAGCGGTGGCATCATGATCTCGACCTACCTCGCCGAACCAGGGTCACCGTCCGCCGACGCGCTCGACCTGCTCCGCAGCTGGAGTGCAGAGCCTGTCAGCTCGGTCAACGACATCTCAGGCACGAGTTAGCTACAAATCAACCCGGTCTCGCCGCGCCGCACCACCCAAGCTCAATTGCTCAGTGTCGAGCTTCTTTTCCTGCGTGATCCCCCTGCCTACCCAGCCGTAGGCCTCTATCAGCCGGGTCGCTCTACTTCCCGCCCCCTCGAAATGTGGGCACGAGCCGATTCGACACCGCCGCTTAACGACGAAAGCCCCGCACGACTGTGCGGGGCTTTCAGTGGTGCGCCCGGAGGGATTTGAACCCCCGGCCTATTGATCCGTAGTCAATTGCTCTATCCGCTGAGCTACGGGCGCATGTCGAGCGATTCGCGGAACCCGCAAATGCCAACTCGAAGACTATACCAGTGGTTTCGGCATCAATTGTCCAAAGCCGAGATCTGACGCTTGAGAGCGACCTGCCGGTACGAGGTATCGATGATCTCCGCGACCTCGGTCCAGTCGGTGTCGGGAGCCTCGAGGTCGACGGCGAGCCAGCCGCCCGGGCCCCAGTACGGCGGCGAATAGAAGGGTTCGCGGGCCAAGTATGCCTCCCGCTCACCCGGTGCGGGCTTGAACACGATGGTGTGCGACCGGTCCATCGATGCCGACATCATCACGAAGATCTTCTTGCCCGCGCGGAAGGTCGGGCGGCCCCATGCCGCGACCTCCACCGACTCCGGGTACGCGAGCGCGATGGCGCGGATCCGTTCGACGAGTGGATGCCCCGGGTCGATTACCAGAGGATGCTCCATGAGGGCGAGGGTAGTCGGGGGTTTCGACAGGCTCAACCCGCTGAGAAACACAATCCGTGCCCGTGTCGGCCCGCTCGATTAAGCTAGACCCCGATGAACACGCCAATCGCCACCCCGTATGAAGACCTGCTCCGTCACGTACTCGCGACGGGCTCGGTGAAGACCGACCGCACCGGAACCGGCACCACGAGCGTCTTCGGCGCGCAGTTGCGGTTCGACCTCTCCCAGGGCTTCCCGCTCATCACCACCAAGCGCGTGCACTTCAAGTCGATCGCCTACGAGTTGCTCTGGTTCCTGCGCGGCGAGGGCAATGTGAACTGGCTGCAGGAGAACGGCGTCACCATCTGGGACGAATGGGCGGATGCCGCCGGCGACCTCGGTCCGGTCTACGGCGTGCAGTGGCGTTCCTGGCCCACGCCGTCGGGCGACCACGTCGACCAGATCAGCCAGGTCATCGACACCCTCCGCACCAACCCCGACTCGCGTCGCATGATCGTCTCCGCGTGGAACGTCGCCGAGATCCCCAACATGGCCCTGCCGCCGTGCCACGCCATGTTCCAGTTCTACGTCGCCGACGGCAAGCTGTCCTGCCAGCTCTACCAGCGCAGCGCCGACCTGTTCCTCGGCGTGCCCTTCAACATCGCCAGCTACGCCCTGCTCACCCACCTCGTCGCGGCGCAGGTCGGCCTCGAGGTCGGCGACTTCATCTGGACCGGCGGCGACTGCCACATCTACGACAACCACCGCGACCAGGTCGCCGAGCAGCTGACCCGCGAGCCCTACGCGCCGCCGACGCTGAACATCACCGCGAAGCGCGACAGCATCTTCGACTACGAGTACGGCGACCTCGAGGTCGTCGACTACCAGCACCACCCCGCCATCAAGGCGCCCGTCGCCGTATGAGCGAGGCACCGCGGCCGGGTGTCGGCCTGAACGGTGTCGGCCTGATTTGGGCGCAGGCGCACGACGGCGTTATCGGGCACGCGGGCGTTATGCCGTGGCATCTGCCCGAAGACCTCGCGCGGTTCCGCGCCGTGACGATGAAACACCCGGTCGTGATGGGGCGGCGCACGTGGGATTCCATCCCCGAGAGATTCCGTCCGCTGCCGGGACGCCGCAACATCGTCGTCACGCGTGATGCGGAGTGGGGCGGGCGCAATGCGTCGGCCGAAGCGGCATCCTCTCTGTCTGACGCTCTTGAAACGGCCGGCGACGGCGACGTCTGGGTCATCGGCGGCGGCGAGATCTACCGTCAGGCCCTGCCGCTCGCCACCCGGCTGCACGTCACCGAGATCGACCTGGCCGTGCCGGGCGACACGGTGGCGCCCGAGATCGGCGACGACTGGGGCGTGGATGCCGCGGGCGACTGGCTCGAGTCGAAGAACGGTATCCGCTACCGGTTCGTCGAGTACCGGCGGTAGACGATGGCGGTCAAGCACTCCCGGCACCGGCGGCGCACCGACGTCGAGGTGCAGCGCGTCTACGACGGCGACGTCTACGTGCGCGTCAACTCGATCGGCGCCACGGGAGTTCGGCCGTTCCTGCTGATCCCGGGAATCGGCGTCTCGTCGACCTACTTCGAGCGGCTCGCCCCGAACCTGCTCGAGTTCGGCCCCGTGTACGCGCTCGACCTGCCCGGCTTCGGCGGCGTGCCCCACCCCGACGACGCCATGTCGATCCGCGCCTACGCCGACCTCGTCGGCAAGGTGATCGACGAGCTCGAACTCGACGACCCGATCGTGGTCGGCCACTCGATGGGCAGCCAGGTGGTGAGCGACCTCGCCGCCCGCCGCCCCGACCTCACGAGCCTCGTGCTCATCGGACCGGTCGTGAACCCCGCCGAACGCCACCTCCTCACGCAGGCGCGCCGCTTCCTCGGGGCGGCCTGGCACGAGCCGGCGACGGTCAAGATCCTCGCGGTGAGCGCCTACCTGTTCTGCGGGTTCAAGTGGTTCTCGCGCGTGCTGCCCAAGATGATGCACTATCCGATCGAAGAGGCGCTGCCGAAGATCCGGGCGCACACGCTCGTCATCCGCGGGGAGTTCGACGGCGTCGCCCCGCGCGCCTGGGTCGAGAAGGTCGGCGAGCTGCTGCCGTCGTCACGACTCTGGGAGATGCCCGGCGCCGCCCACTCGGTGATGTACGCCCATGCCGACGAGGTCGCCCGACTCTGCGTGGAACACGCCCGCTCGACGCCGACTCCCGGCGACAACACGCTCAGAATCGTGGATGTCGCGGCCGACGCCGCCTCGGACCCCGACGTCACGCTCGGCCAGGTCGCCAGCGCGATCGGGGGCCGTCTCGTCGAAACGGTCGGCGTCATCAAGGGCGACGACGACCTGATCGCCGAGGGCAAGACCAAGCACGCCGAGGCGATGGACGGGTCGGACAAGCCCGCCGAGTAGCGCGGCCCCTGTGGGCGCGCTGTTCATCCGAGGGCGCGCAGTTCCTCCGAGGTGGCGCCGCCCTCCGAGGGCGCGCTGAGGTTTGTCTCGGACGCGCCCGTTCGTGCCCCCGCGTGCGCGACAAACCTCAGCCGCGACGCACCAAACCTCCGCGCGCTCGACGACGCTGAGCGCCGCACACCGCACGCCGCACACCGCACACCGCGCGCTGCCTAGTCGGTGGCGGTCAGGGTTCCGTCGACGCGGCTCGCCGAGGGGGCGGGCGACGTGGTGCGGTCGGGCTTGTAGACGACGCGCGAGTGGTAGACGAAGCGGATCACGAACCCGACCGCGATGAGCAGCGCCTGCGCGAGGATGCCCGGCACCGAGGTCGACTCGACGATCAGGAACAGCACCCCCGTGCGCACCGCGGTCTCCGTGCCGTTGAACGCCACGGACTGCGCGAACCTCTTCCACACGGAGTGGGCGCCGTCGCGCAGGTCGTGGAACACGAACCGCTCGAGCAGCACGAAGTTGCCGAGGATCGTGACCACCGCGGCGACGATCGCGGCCGCGAGGTACCAGACACCGAATGCCTGCAGCGCGGCCATGATGCCGAGGTTGGCGACGGCTCCGACGGCGCCGATCGCGGCGAAGCCGGAGAGCCTGCCGAAGCGGAGGGCCGCGATCTGGGCGAGGAACGTGAATCCCTGGCGCAGGTCGGCCTTCGACTCCCCCGCGTGGCGCTCGGCGAAGACGAACGGCTCCTCCACCACGGTGAGCGGGGTGCGGGCCAGGATTTCGAGCAGGATCTTGAAGCCGTGCGGGCGAAGCGTGGAGAGGTCCACCGACGAGCGGCGCACCGCGAAGAAACCGGTCATCGGGTCCGTGCAGTCGCGCAGCTTGATCGGGAACATCGCCCGCGTGAGCACGGTGGCGCCGGTGGAGACGAGGTGGCGCAACGCGCCGGAGAGCCCCGCGTCCGCGCCGCCGGCGATGTGGCGGGAGGCGACGACGACGTCGGCGTTCTCCGACTCGCCCGAGGCGACGAGAACCGGGATGAGCTCGGGCGGGTGCTGCAGGTCGCCGTCCATCACGACGCTCCAGCGTCCGCGGCTGGCTTCGAGCCCCGCGACGACCGCTCCCGAGAGGCCGCCGGTCGCGACATCCCGATGGATCAGGCGGATGGGCAACGGAGACCTCGCCGCTTCGCGCCGCACGGCAGCGGGAGTCTCGTCGCTGGAGTCGTCGACGACGATGATCTCGGCGGCGAGCCCCTCGACGGCGGCTTCGATGCGCGCCACGAGCTCGGCGACGTTGTCGGCCTCGTTATAGGTCGGCACCACGATCGAGACTTCGATCTGCTGTGTCGTCATGGTGCCTCCGATTGTTCGCCGGGCCAGAATCCCGGCGGCACCTCTTGTTCGGAGCCGTCGCGGTTCCGGACGCCCCTTCGGCAGAAATAGTTGGCCGTTGACGCTGTTTCCGCGCCGCGAGTAGGGTTCGAGAGGGCCCAGCCGGCCCGTCACGGAACCCGCCCGAGGAAGTGCGACCATGACATCGACCCACACGACTCCCGTCTCCGGCGGCACGCTGCACTACGAGATCCGCGGCAGCGGCCCGGTGCTGATCATCACCGGCGCACCGATGGGCGCCGCCGCGTTCGCGCCGCTCGCCGACGCGCTGAGCACCGACCACACCGTCGTCACCCACGACCCGCGCGGGGTGGGCGGCAGTGTGCTCCACGACCCGGGGAGGGATTCCACGCCCGAGTTGCGCGCCGACGATCTGCTCTCGATCCTCGACTCGCTGCAGGCCGAGGACGCCGACGTCTTCGGCAGCAGCGGCGGCGCCGTCACCGGTCTCGCGCTGATCACCCGGCACGCTGACCGCGTGCGCACGCTCGTCGCGCACGAGCCGCCCCTGCTCGAGTTGCTGCCGTACGCCGCCGACTGGCGGGAGAAGACCGAGAGCATCATCGAGACCGCGCGCGAGCACGGGGTCGGTGCCGGGTGGGGCGCGTTTATGCGCTCGGCCGGGTTCGACACGGGCAACGCCCCGCCGCCGCCCGAGACCACGCCCACCCCGCAGGAGATCGCCGACAGCGTGCACTTCTTCGAGCACGAGCTGCGCGGCACCACCCGGTACGTGCCGGACTTCGAGTCGCTCAAGCCGCACGTGGGGCGCATCGTCGTCGGGCTCGGCGAGGACTCCGGGCACCTGAACACCGACGCGACGACGCGCGCGCTGGCCGCCCTGCTCGACGTCGAGCCGGTGCTCTTCCCCGGCGACCACGCCGGGTTCATCGGGCAGCCGGCGGAGTTCGCCGCGCGGCTGCGCGCGGTTCTCGCGACCGACTAGGCGCGGGGCCCGCTCGACGGGGGACGCCAGGCCGCGACATCCACCCCGTAGACCCAGCGCTTGCCCGGGAATTCGGTCACCGACCAGACCTGTCCGCGCTCGGGCCAGACGGCGATGTCCTCGGGGCCGGGCGGCAGCACACCCTCGTACCGCGTCCAGGCGTCGGGCGCGCCCGTCCAGAGGTCGCCGCCGAGCTTGTCGCCGCGGCTCGCGTTGACGAACCAGACGCCGTCGACGATGACGACGCCCTGCATCTGGGCGATACCCGGCACGTGGGTGTCGTCGATGGTCGACGCGTCGTCCGCGAGCAGGAAGCGCGACAGGCGTCCGCCCTCCCCCGTGCTGTACTCGCCGACGACGAGCCGCAGCTCGGCGTCGTCGGTCGGATCCTCCGCCACGAACGAGTAGCGCAGCATGCCGTTCTTCGGGGCTTTCGGCTGGCGGAACTCCCCGTGCTGCGGCAGCAGGTAGCGGTAGCCGAACACCCGCTCGCGCTTGGCGTCGAGGATGTCGCTCAGCCGGAACTCGAGCAGCCCGCCCTTCGTCGCGGCGACCAGCAGCCGGTCGCCCGACCAGACGATGCCGCCCGCGTGCACGACCACCGGGTCGAACGCGAGCGTGGCGCCCTCGCGCCGCGGCGAAACCAACAGCACGTGGTGGAACCGGGGGCGCTTCGGGTTTCGCAGGTCGATCACGCTGATGCGCACGCCCTGCTCGACCCCGCGCTTGGGCTGTGCGTACCAGCTCGTGATGACGATCGGCACGCCGCCGAAGTCGCCGGTCGCGATGCCCTGCGGCCACCAACGCTGCGTGAATGTGTCGAAGAGACCCCAGCCGTAGCCGACGACCGCGGCACTGCCGGGCACGCGGGCACGGCGCAGGCGGCGGCCCCGGTCGGCAAGCAGACCGAGCAGGCCGACGCGGGTGTGCGTCGCCGCGGCATCCGCCCGCACTGACGGGTCGGCCGGCGAACCGTGCAGCTCGAAGCGGGTCACTGGCGCTCGGCCACCTGGTAGTCGGAGTCGCTGTAGACGAGCGTGTAGTTCGTGCCGGGGTGCAGCTGCTCGGCGTAGACGGCGGCGTCGGCGGGGGCGTTGCCGCCCCAGGTGCCGTTGGTGCGGTCCATGATGATGTACTCGGCACCCGGGTTGCCCGGATTGCCGAGCCAGAACACCGTCGTGTCGGGCACGAGGTAGTGCATCAGCGCGATGTCGGCCTCGACCGTCGCGCCGTCGGGGATGACGTCCATCGCCTCGTACGCCTGCTCCGCGCGCGCCGGCGGGGTGAAGGTCTCGGGTTTGACCAGCGCGCCGAGCGCCTGGCTCGGCAGCAGCATGATGGCGACGGTGACCACCACGGCAGGCACCGCCTGCGCGTACGACCGCATCCACGGCAGCCGGCTGACCCGCCCGCTGCGAACCGCGTCGACGAGCGCGAGGTACAGCACCGGCATCAGCACCGCGCTGTAGTGCCAGCCCGGCCCCCAGTAGCCCTCGTTGGTCGAGACGAAACGCCAGGCGAGAGTCGGAACCATGATCAGCACGAGCGGCGAGCGCAGCGCGAGGCCGGCGCAGGCGAGCAGCAACAGCCCGACGGTCTCGTAGCGCTTGCTGGGCAGCACGAAGTCGAGGATCGCCTGGCCCAGCGGCTTGAACTCCTCGGTCGTCGAGAGCCCGTAGGCGTAGTGACCTCCCGTATTCAGAAGGGGCAGGATGACGACGAGCGCGAGTATCAGCCAGCCGACGCCCCAGCCGACGAGCGCGAAACCGAGCTTCGCCCCGGCCTTCCAGACGAGGTAGCCGCCGATGAATGCGACGGTCAGCCCGAGGTCTTCTTTCACGAATACGAGCGGCGCGGCCCAGAGTGCCGCGGCACGCCAACGCTGCTCGAGAATCGCCTCGAGGCTCAGCGCCAGCAGCGGCAGCGCGAACGCGATCTCGTGGAACTGCACGTCGACGGCCGCCTGCAGCCCCCAGCTCAGGGCGTAGGACGTGCCGATCAGGGCACCGGGCCCGCGGCCGAGAGCGCGCGTCGCGGCGCGGGTGACGACGAAGGCGGAGACGCCGATGAGCACGTTCTGCACGATCAACAGGGTGAAAGCCGAGGGGAAGACCGCGAACACCGGTCCGAGCAGCACGAGCAGCGGGTGGAAGTGGTCGCCGAGCAGGTTGAAGCCGTCGCCCTTGATCGGCACGATCGGCGCCTCGAACCGCGAGTAGGCCTTGGCCAGTTCGGTAAAGATGCCGAGGTCCCACGACGGGGACTTCAGCGTGATCCACTGCGAGTACGACAGCACGGAGTACAGGGCCGTGGTGACGGCCGCGACGACCCACGCGGCCGGCGGTTGCGCCCTCAGCGCCTCGGCACCGCGCTCGAGACGCACGCGCTGGCGGATGTCGGTGAGGGTCGGCACGTGTGGAACTCTAGCCGAGCGGCGTTACCGTGGAGCCACGCGAATCTGGAGGCGACAATGTTGACCGAGCACCGAGGCATCTCCCCCGCCGTCGACCCCGACGCCTACGTGGCGCCCACCGCCGTGCTGGTCGGGGACGTGCGTGTCGCCGCGGGCGCCCGCATTCTGCACGGCGCCGTGCTCACGGCCGAGGACGGCCGCGTCGTCGTCGGCCGCAACACCGTGGTGATGGAGAACGCGCTCGTGCGGGGCCGCGCCTCCCACCCCGCGATCATCGGCGACTCCGTGATGGTGGGACCGCACGCCCACGTGAACGGCAGCATCGTGGGCGACGAGGCGTTCGTCGCAACGGGCGCCTCGCTGTTTCCCGGCAGCAGCATCGGCGGCGGGGCGGAGGTACGCATCAACGCCGTCGTGCAGGTCAACACGGTGGTCGCCGCGGGCACGGTCGTTCCGATCGGCTGGGTCGCGGTGGGCGACCCCGCGCAACTCTTCTCGCCCGACCGGCACGACGATATCTGGGCGGTGCAGCGGACGCTCGACTTCCCGGGAACGGTCTACGGCGTCGGACGCGACGCCTCGATGCGCGACATCATGCGCGGGCAGTCCGAGTTCTACGGCGAGCACGCGGACGACCGGCCGGTCTGACCCGCGCGTTGCCACGAATCGACCCATCCGGCGCCGGGATGGGTCGATTTGCGGCAACGCGGGGGCCCAGCGGGGCGGCGGGGCCTGGGCTGGGCAGCGCGCGGCGGCTACCGCGGCACCGCCGCGCGGCCCAGCGCCGCGACGATGACCGCCCGCGCGTCCCGCCCCGAGCGGATCGGCAGCAGCGGATAGACGTGCACGTCGCCGACCCCCTCCTGGAAGTCGAGCTCGACGCCGGCGACGCGGGCCCTCTCTACGAGGAGGTGCGCGTCGGGGTTGAGCACGTCGCGCGTGCCGGAGAACAGGGTGATCGGGCCGAGCCCGGCGAGGTCGCCGGCCAGCGGGCTGACCAGCGGATCGAGCAGGTCGAGGTCGCCGCGCCACTTCTCGGCGAGCACCCGGCCACCCGGTACCCCGAGCCACGGGTCGGTCGGCTGCACCGCGGGGATGCGCGGGTTGCTCCAGGTGAGGTCGAGCGCCGGCGAGATGAGCACCGTGCGGGGAAGCACGACGCCGTGCTCGTCGCGCAACACCTGCGCGACCGACAGCGCGATCTGCCCGCCCGCCGAGTCGCCGGCGATGCTCGCGGAGCCGTACCGCTCGATGCTCTCGCGCACGATCGTGGAGACGCCGGCCGCGGCATCCGTCGCCGTCCCGAACGGCACGAGCGGGTAGATCGGCAGGATCACGGTGGTGTTCGACTCGGCCGCGATCTGGGCCGCGAGCTGCCAGTGCTGCAGCACGATCTGGTTCACCCAGCCGCCGCCGTGCACGTAGACAACGCTGCCGGTCGGTGTTCCCCGCCGTGGCGAGACCGTGTAGACCGGCCAGTCGTGGCCGAGCACGACGTCGACGCGCACGTCGGGGCGCAGCCGGCTCGGCGGCCCGTACGTCGACGGGCGCAGCTCGCGCTCGCGCACTTTGCGATGGGCGCCGGCAGCGCTCACGAAGGTGCGGTTCGCACCGGCCACACGCAGGAAGATCGGCACGAGGCCACGGGGAAGGGTGAGCATTTTTCTCCTCGGTTCCCTCCGGATGCTACCCCCGGGTGCCGCAGAGAAACCCTAGAGCGTCATCCGCCTGCCCACGATCTCGGCCGCGACCTCGGCGATTCCGAGCTGGTTGGCCCGCGCGTGGGCACGGATCAGGGCGAACGCGTCGTCCACCGACACCGACCGCGAGTGCGCGACGACACCCTTCGCCTGCTCGATGAGGATGCGGCTGTTCAGCGCGTTCTGCAGCTGGGCCTGGACAGCTCCGCTCTCGCGCAGAGATCTTTCATGCAGGATGCCGATGGTGGCGACATCGGCGAACGCCTGTGCCGCGATCAGGTCCTGGTCGCTCATCTGGCCGAACTCGCTCTGGAACAGGTTGAGCGTGCCGATCGTCGTCTCGCGCAGCCGCAGCGGCACCGCGTAGACCGCGGCGAATCCCTGCTGCAGCGCGGAGTCGCGGAAGCGCGACCACTCCGGCGGCACCGCGCCGATGTCGGAGACGACCACGAGCTCGCCGATCTCGTAGCTTGTGACGCAGGGCCCGGCCTCGGCCGCGAGCTGCATCATCTCGACGAGCCGGCTGGACTCGCTGGTCGAGGCGATGAGTTCGAGTTCGCCGTCGCTGTTGGCGAGCAGGATGCCCGCGGCGGTCGCACCCAGGAGGTCTCGACAGGTCTCCACCAGCAACTGCAGCAGGTCGACGACGTCGTAGCCGACCACGAGCGTGTCGGCGAGTTTCGCGAACGTCTGGAGCAGCTGGCCCTCACGTGTCTCCGTGCTCATTCGGAGGCCTCGATTCCTGTGCTGCGGACGGAGAAGTTCAGCTCTCCGTTGACGATGTCGGTCGCGACATCCATCATCGACCGGTTGGAGGCGAAGGCGTGGCCCTCGATGACGAGACGGGCGTCGTCGATCGGCACGTCGAGCTGGCTCAGCACCATGCCCGTCGCCTGATGGATGACGCGGCGCGAGAACGCGTTCACCGCTTTGTCTTCGCTGCCGTCGCTGCCGATGCGCATGAGCGCCTGGCGCAGCACCTGACGACTGACGGCATCGGCCATCTCGCTCGCCTGGCGCGATTGGATCGGGGTCAGCTCGGTCGGCCGCTTGGAGTAGAGGTCGACGGCGCCGATCCGCAGCGGGCCGATCACGAGCGGGAAGGCGAAAATGGCGCCGAGCTCGTCGGCGTCGATGGCGCGCGCGAAAGCGGGCCAGCGGCGCGGTGACTGGGTGCGCACGTCGGGCGTCAGCACCGGACGGGCGGTGGTCATGGCGTCCCAGCACGGGCCCTCGCCGAGATCGAACTGCAACTCGTCGAGCCGGGCGGCCTGCGGGTCGCTCGCCGAGAGGGTCTCGCTGCCGAGCAGACGGCCCAGCGTCGAGACGGCCGCGCCGGTCACGGGGAACACGTCGACGAAGGGAAAGGAGAACGACGAGCTGTCGTCCGTCTGCCTGCTCAGGGCATCCATTGCCGCGGGAAAGGAACCATTCACCCGATCCACGTTAGCGGCTCGCGAGCGCGCGAAATAAGGGGGTCGACTCAGCTCACGTGCACGTCGGGACGGCGGGCGCGGTCGGTCTCCGCGCGGCGCAGCACCTCGCGGGTGACGGGCGCCACCTCGCCGGTTCCGGTGATGAGGAACCGGAACATGTTGGAGAGCGGATTGCCCTCCGTCCACTCGAAGTAGATGCCCGGCACGACGCCGGTGAGGTCGCGGATCGCGAGCAGCACCGCGGCCGTCGTGTTGGGCACATTGCCGCTGTTCACCTGCAGCACGCGGTAGCCGTGGCGGATCACGCCGCGCACGACCAGGTCCTCCTCGAAGTTCGACGAGTCGCCCGGGTGCACCTCGAGGAACACCACGGGAGCCCGCGCCGGGATGCCGCTGTCGCGGCGTTCGTCGTGCAGCTTGCGGCGGTACTCGTCTTCGCTGCCCTCGTCCGGCTCGTGCGCGATAACGTGCACCGACCCGTGCTGGTCGCTGTCGGCCGTGACGAACTGCTCGGCGACCTCGTCGAGCTCGACCGAGGTCGCGCGCAGCTGGAACGACCGCTGCACGCGCGACACCAGGGAGACGACGAGGATGCCGAGGATGAACAGGGCCGCGATGCGCACGCCGTCGGGCCGCTCCACCACGTTGACGATGGTCGTGTAGACGAAGACGAGCGCGATGACGGCGAAACCGACCGTGCGCTTGCGCTGCTGCTTGTGCAGCGCCGACAGCGTCACGGCCACCGAGGCCGAGGTGATGAGCACGAGCACGCCGGTGGCGTACGCGCCGCCCTGCGCGTCGACGTCGGCCTGGAAGGCGATCGTGATAGCGAACGCGATCACGGTGAAGACGAGCACGAGCGGCCGCACGGCGCGTGCCCACTGCGGCGCCATGCCGTAGCGCGGCAGGTACCGGGGCACGAGGTTGAGCAGGCCGGCCATCGCCGAGGCGCCGGCAAACCAGAGGATGCAGATAGTGCTCACGTCGTACAGCGTGCCGAAGCCGTCGCCGAGGTAGGCGTGCGCGAGGTAGGCGAGCGCGCGGCCGTTGGCCTCCCCACCCGCCTGGAACTCCTCCTGCGGAATAAGGAACGTGGTGACGATGCTCGACGTGATGAGGAAGGCGCTCATGATGAGCGCGGCCGTCGTGAGAAGGCGCTGGGCGCCGCGGATGCGTCCCTCGGGGTTCGCCTCGGTGTCGCGGGCACCGCCGCGGATCTGCGGCATCACGGCGACCCCGGTCTCGAAGCCGGAGAGCCCGAGCGCGAGCTTGGGGAACACGAGCAGCGCGATGCCGACCATCAGCACGGGGTTGCTGTGCTGCGCGGTGAGGGCGCCCCACCAGTCGTCGACGACGGTGAAATCGGCGCCGATGTGGAAGAACGAGACGACGATCACGACCGCGTTGAGCAGCAGGAACACGGCCACGAGCACGACCGCGATGCTGATGGCCTCCTTGAACCCGCGCAGGAACACCGCGGCGAGCAGCCCGACGAAGACGAGGGTGATGAGCACCTCGTTGCCCTCGAACCACGCGGGGGCGAAGGGGTTCTCGACGGCGTGCGCCGTCGCATCCGCTGCCGACAGGGTGATGGTGATCATGAAGTCGGTCGCGGCGAAGCCGAGCAACACGAGCACGAACAGTTTGCCGCCCCACCAGGGCAACAGCCGCTCGAGCATCGAGATCGACCCCTCGCCACGGAAGCTCTCGCGCGCGACCCGGCGGTAGACGGGCAGCGCGCCGAACAGGGTGAGCAGCACGAGCACGATGGTCGCGAGCGGCGAGAGCAGGCCGGCGGCGACGGCCGCGATCGCCGGCTGATAGCCGAGGGTGGAGAAGTAGTCGACGCCGGTGAGGCACATCACCCGCCACCAGGAGTGGGTCTTCTCGACCGACTCGGCGTGCGGCCCGGGGTGCGACGCGGCCCGCGACGGCATGCCGCGCAACAACCAGGAACGGGTGGCGTCCCGGCGCGGGGTGGCGGACGGCGATACCTGCTGTGACACGACGGAACCCTGTTTCTCTGCGAAACTCCCACGGTAGGCGGTCGGCCGCCCACCGCGGGAGTCCGCGGCGTAAGGATTCCGTTAGGGTTTAGGCGCTCGTCGCGTCCTCGACCTCGCCCACGAGTTCCTCGATGATGTCCTCGAGGAACAGCACGCCGGTGGTGACGCCGTCGGCGTCCATCGACTTGGCGACGTGCGAACCGGCACGGCGCATCGACGCGAGGGCGTCCTCGAGGTCGGACGACGCGAGCACCGCCGTCAGCCGGCGCACGCGCTTGGCGGGCACGGGGCTCGTGAACGCGACGCTGTCGGTAAGGTCCATCACGTCCTTCAGGTGCAGGTAGCCGGTCGGCTCCGACTCCCCGTTCGTCAGGATGTACCGCGAGTAGCCGTGCATTGCCACCGCCTTCTGGATGTCGGCGGGCGTCGAGTGCGGCGGCAGCAGCACCATCTCGGCGATGGGCACCTGCACGTCGGCGACCTTCTTGGTGGTGAACTCGAACGCGTTCGTCAGGGCGCCGGACGCGTCGGCGAGCACCCCCTCGCGGGTCGACTGCTCGACGATGTCAGCCACCTCGTCGAGCGTGTACGTGCTCGTCGCCTCGTCCTTGGGCTGCACGCGGAACAGCAGCAGGATCATGTTCGCCAACCAGTTGAGGCTGCCGATCACGGGGCGGAAGACCTTCGAGACGAAGACCAGCGGCGGCGCGAGCAGCAGCGCCGCGCGGTCGGGCACCGAGAACGCGAGGTTCTTCGGCACCATCTCGCCGATGACCACGTGCAGGAACGTCACCAGAAGCAGGGCCACGACGAAGCCGATCACCCCGATCGCCTCGCCCGACAGGGCGGTGAGGCCGAGCGGGATCTCGATGAGGTGATGGATGGCGGGCTCTGACACGTTGAGGATCACGAGGGAGCACACGGTGATACCCAGCTGGCTCGTGGCCAGCATCAGGGTCGCGTGTTCCATCGCCCAGAGCGTGGTCTTCGCCGCCTTGCTGCCGGCCTCGGCGCGCGGCTCGATCTGCGAGCGGCGCGCGGAGATGACCGCGAACTCGGCTCCGACGAAGAAGGCGTTGACGATCAGCAGCACGACGAGCCAGATGATGCCGGGCAGGTACTCGCTCATTTCAGGTCCTTCTTCAGCTCGTCGACGATCCCGTCATGCGTCTCTTCGGCGGGCGTGAAGCTCAGCCTCAGCACCCGGGCGCCGTCCACGCGCTCCACCCGCATCGCGCCCGTCGGCAGCGCGACCTCGTCGCCCACCTCGGGGATCCGGTCGAGCTCGTCGGCGACGAAGCCCGCGATGGTCTCGTGTTCCGATTCGGGCACCACGATCCCCGCGCGCTCGAGCAGTTCGTCGGGGCGCCATCCCGCATCGAAAGTCACGGTCTTACCCGCTCGGATGAGACCGGGCTTGTGGCGGTCGTGTTCGTCTTCCAGCTCGCCGACGATTTCTTCGACGAGGTCTTCGAGGGTGGCGATGCCGGCGGTCCCGCCGTACTCGTCGGTGACGATGGCGATCTGGAAGCCGCTGCGGCGCAACAGACCGAGCAGGGTCTCCACCTCCATCGACTCGGGCACGCGGGCCGGTTCGATCATCATGTCGCTCGCGGTGACCGAGCGGCGCTGCGCCAGGTCGATCGCGAAGGACTGCTTGACGTGCACCACGCCGAGGATGTCGTCGGTGGATTCGCCCGTGACCGGGAACCGGGAATAGCCGGTCGAGTGCGAGAGCTGCAGGATCTCTTCCGCCGTGGCATCCGCCGTCACCCAGCTGACCTGCACGCGCGGCGTCATGACGTCGGCGGCCGAGTGCTCGGAGAACCGGAGGGTGCGGTCGAGCAGCGTGGCGTGGTCCTGATCGAGGAAGCCCTCCATCGCCGAGCGGCGCACGAGCGAACCGAGCTCTTCGGCCGAGCGGGCACCCGAGAGCTCCTCCTTCGGCTCGATGCCGAAGGAGCGGATGATGGCGTTCGCGGTGTTGTTGAAGGTGAGGATGATCGGCTTGAACACCGTGGTGAACAGCGTCATAAACGGCACCACGAACTTCGCGGTCGCGAGCGGCAGCGCGAGTGCGAAGTTCTTGGGCACGAGCTCGCCGATCACCATCGAGAACAGGGTGGCGAGCAGGATGCCGATCACTGTGCCGATTCCGGGCACGATCGCCGCGGGGATGCCGAGCGCGGTCAGCGGGGCCTCGAGCATCGAGCTGACGGCGGGCTCGAAGGTGTAGCCGGTGAGCAGCGTCGTGATCGTGATGCCGAGCTGAGCGCCCGAGAGGTGCGTCGACGTGATCTTCAGCGCCCTGATCGTGGGGCCGAGTCGCCTCTCGCCGCGCGCCTGGCGGTTCTCGAGGTCGTTGCGGTCGAGGTTCACCAGCGCGAACTCGGAGGCCACGAACATGCCGGTACCGACGGTCAGAACCAGACCGATACCGACCATGATCCACTCATTCATCTCTCGCCCCTTCCTGAGCTCGGGCCGCGCGGGTCACGGGGCGGGAGGGCTGAAGGGGCTGGGATCTGTGATGGGGAGGGTCGTCCATGTTTCTCACCATATCGAGCGAACCACGGCTTTGCCTGAGCGACCCCTGCAAACGACGACGGCCGCCATCCGGAATCGGATGACGGCCGTCGGGTGCGGGGTGTTAGCTCGCGACCTGCTCGCGACGCGGCAGGACCCAGCCCGGGCGCACGAAGTGGCACGTGTAGCCGTTGGGGTAGACCTGCAGGTAGTCCTGGTGCTCGTCCTCGGCCAGCCAGAAGTCGCCCAGAGGCTCGACCTCGGTCACGACCTTGCCGGGCCAGAGACCCGACGCGTCGACGTCGAGGATGGTGTCGCGGGCGACGGCCTCCTGCTCGGCGTCGGCGTAGTAGATCGCCGAGCGGTAGCTGCGGCCGCGGTCGTTGCCCTGACGGTCCTTCGTCGACGGGTCGTGGATCTGGAAGAAGAACTCCAGCAGCTCACGGAAGTTCGTCTTCTCGGGGTCGTAGGTGATCTCGATCGCCTCGGCGTGGTCGCCGTGGTTGCGGTACGTGGCGTTCGGGGTGTCTCCGCCGGTGTAGCCGACGCGGGTGGAGACGACGCCCTCGCGCTTACGCACGAGCTCCTCCATGCCCCAGAAACAGCCGCCTGCCAGTGTCGCGGTCTTGGTTGTTGCGCTCATCGTGTGGCCTCCTCGGCTGTAAACAGGTTACGGAAGTCTCCGTAACCCTCCTTCTCCAGATCGTCGACGGCGATGAAACGCAACGCTGCCGAGTTGATGCAATAGCGAAGCCCGCCGCTCTCGACCGGGCCGTCGTTGAACACGTGTCCGAGGTGGCTGTCGCCGTGCGCGGATCGAACCTCGGTGCGCACCATTCCGTACTCGCGGTCCTGCTTCATCACGACGTTAGCCGCATCGATGGGCACAGTGAAACTGGGCCAGCCCGATCGGCTGTCGTACTTGTCGGTGGAAGCGAATAGCGGCTCCCCCGACACGATGTCGACGTAGATGCCGGCGTCCTTGCTGTCCCAGAAACGGTTGCGGAAGGCGGGCTCCGTCGCCGCCTCCTGCGTCACGCGGTACTGCGTGGGGGTGAGGCTCGACAAGGCCTCGTCGGTCTTGCGGTACTCGGTTGGCATTCGGTCCCTCTCTGCTTCCGTCGCTGGCTGCGACGGCATTCGATGGGTACAACGCCGGGGTGCCGCGGTTAGTTCCCGGGATGCGCCGCACACACGGCTCGCTCTCAGGAACCGGGTCCCTTAGCCTGTCGAAGGGTCACGCGTCGGAACGGCGAGTGACGATCTCGGCGTACGACTCATCGTCGAGGAGTCCGCTGTCCGCTGCTTCGATGACGTCGAGGAACGAGCCGGGAGGCGATACCTGCAGGCCGTCATGGCTGTGCGGTGTACCCATGGGCGGGTACTCCCACCGCGCCAGCTCGTCGACGACCTGCTCCCGGGAGATCTGGCCGACGGCAAATCGCTGGGCCACTTCCCATGGCGTCGCGCCAGAAAAGCCAGACCGAGGTGCGGCGACGGGTTCCGCAAAAGCTTCCTCGATGGTGGTCGGCGGAACTCTCAACTCCGCCGCAATCTGCCCCGCGGACAAGCCGTTCGAGAGCGCACGTAGCGCCCGCACGTAGTCGATCCGAGCCAGGTCGAGGCGGTGCTTCAGTACTCGCAACACCACCAGATCATCATCCGGACCGACGGCCCCGTTCGTCTCCGTCACTGCGTGGCCCCCAGGCGTTCGGTCGACGATCTCGCCGTAGATTTCCGCGTCGATGAGATCCCGGTCCAGCGCGCGGAAGACTTCTTGGAACGAGCCGGGTGGCGACACGAGAAGCCCGTCGATGCCGTCGGTGAGCTCCGTGGGCGGGTACTCCCACCGCGCCAGCTCGTCGACGACCTGCTCCCGGGAGATCTGCCCGACTGCGAAGCGTTGCGCGACCTCCCACGGGGTGGCACCCGAAAACCCGGGTCGCGGGTCGGTGACGGGCTCGTCCAGTGCCGCTTCGACGGCGGACGGCGGGCCGCCAAGTTCGGCCGCGATCTCCTTCGCGGTCAGACGCGTCGCCAACGCCCGCAGCTCTCTCAGATAGTCGAGGCGGTCGAGCTCGAGCCGGTGCTTGAGCACGCGGGCTACGGCGACGTCAGCGTCGGCCATCAGCTCGACCGGTCCGCCGCGGCGTTCAGGATCTCGTCGTAGGTGGCCCCGTCGATCAGCCCGTGGCCGGCGGCATCCGTCACCTCGTCGAACGAACCGGGGACCGACACCACCAGCGCGTCGAAGTCGTCGTGCGTGCCCTGCTCGAGCGGGTAGTCCCAGCGCGCGAGCTCGTCGACGAGCTGTTCCCGCGGGATCTGCCCGTCGGCAAAGCGCTGCGCGATCTCGTAGGGCGACGCCCCCGAGAAACCGGCAACCGGCTCGGCGATGTCCGCCGCTTCGGCGAGCGCGGCGCTCACGTGCGAGGGCGACGAACCCGTGCGGTCGGAGATCTCGACCGCCGTCAGCGTCTCGGCGAGTCGGCGCAGCAGCCGCAGGTAGTCGAGCCGCGCGAGATCGAGGTGCAGGCGCAGCGCGCGGGCCCTGCCCAGGTCGGAATCGATGTCAGTGGAACTCATAGGTGCCGCCTCCTATTGAGGATTCTATAAGTATTGCCCGCGAATGCCACGGCCCCTGAGCCTGTCGAAGGGCAAATCACAGTGCACTTCGACAAGCTCACCGACCGAGCGCCAACCGCTCCCGGGCGAGGTCGGCGAGGGTCGCCGCGTGCAACCCGAGCAGCGAATCGTCGAACACCGCGCGCTCGCCGTGCATCGACGGCGCTCCGTCGGCCGCGACATCCGCCGGTCTGGTACCCAGGAAAAGCAGCGTGCCCGGCACCTCCTCGAGAACGTAGGCGAAGTCTTCAGAGGCCATGGATGGCGCGGGCAGACGGTACACCCGGTCGGCGCCGTGACGCGCTTCCAGGGCGGCCAGCACGCGGGAGGTCTCCGCCTCATCGTTGTGGGTCACCGGGTAGGAGTCGATGAACTCGGTCTCGACGGTGCAGCCGTGCGCCTCGCCGATGCCGGTGACCAGCTCGCCGGTCGAGGAACGCACGAGGGCGAAGGTGGCCCGCGACAGGGTGCGGATGTTGACGAACACCTCGACCCGGGTGGCGAGCACGTTGGGCGCGGTCGAGTCGCTGTTGATGCTCACGACCGAGACGACGGCGGGGTCGGCGGCCGGCACACGGCGGCTGACGAAGGTCTGCAGTGCGAGCACGATCGCGGCCGCGGCCGGGATGGGGTCGACGGCGAGGTGCGGGAAGGCGGCGTGGCCGCCGGTGCCCGTGACGTGGATGCGGAGGCCGCTCGCGCTGGCCATGATCGGACCCGGGCGGGAGACGAACAGGCCGGGGTCGGTCGAGCAGTCGACGTGCATCGCGTAGGCGGCGACCGGGCGCTCCCCCGCGGCGTCGAGCACGCCCTCCTCGATCATGATGCGGCCGCCGGCGTGGCCCTCCTCACCGGGTTGGAACATGAACACCACGGTGCCCGCCAGCTCGGACCGGCCCGCGGCGAGCAGCCGGGCGGCGCCGACGAGTCCGGCCATGTGCAGGTCGTGGCCGCACGCGTGCATCGCGCCGTTCGTCGCGGCGTAGTCGAGACCGGTCGCCTCGACCACGGGCAGGCCGTCCATGTCGGCGCGTAGAAGCACGACGGGGCCGGGCAGGCCGCCGCGCAGCACGGCGGTGATCGAACTGAGGCCGGTGCCGGTCGTGATCTCGAGGTCGAGGTCGGCGAGTTGCTCGAGCAGGGTCGCCTGCGTCACCGGCAGGTCGAGGCCGAGCTCGGGTTCGGCGTGGAGGCGACGACGCAGGGCGACGAGTTCAAGGGTCATGACGACGCCCGCACGCGGCGCATCCGCTCGGCCAGCGCGGGGTTCCGGTACGGCCCGGGCGCCTCGAGCGCGGCGGTGACGCGGTCGACTACCTCGGCCGGCTTGTCCTGGCTCATCTTCTCCTTGGCCTCGACCCGGGTGACGCGCATGCGGAACCCGACCGTGCCGTGCACGATGCGCTCGGCGTAGGCGGCGTTCTCGGCGGTGCCGCGCATGCGGAACGGGTTCGGCAGCGGGTCTTCGAAGTGGTCGACGAGACGCTCGAGCACGGCGAGGTTCTCGGCGTCGCTGAGGATCTCGGGCACGCCGTACGCGTGCACGGTCGCGAAGTTCCAGGTCGGCACCGCGCGCTCGACGCCGTACCAGCTGGGCGAGACGTAGCCGCTCGGGCCGTAGAACACGACGGCGATCTCGGAGGATCCGAGACCGTGCTGCTGCTCGTCGGGGCGGCCGACGTGGCTCACCAGCACGAGGTCGTCGCCGTCCTCGAGCAGGAACGGGTAGTGCGACACGACGACACCCGCGGGCGTCGCGCTGACCATGGTCCCCCAGGGGTACTCGCTGATGAGCGCACGCACCTCGGCGATGTCGGTCATTCCGTAGTCGGGATTCTCACGCATCGGCACGGCCCGCCGTCCGGGCGAGGGCGAGCACGAACTCGGGCCAGAGCTCGACGGGGATGTCGTGCCCCATCTCCTCGTAGAGGTGCAGTTCCGCCTGCGGCATCACGCGCGCGGTCTCGAGGGCGGCACTCCAGTGCAGGCTCTGGTCGCCGCGGCCGTGGATCACCACGGTCGGCACCGTCACCGTGGCCATCTCCTCGCGGCGCTCGAGCGGCCCGCGCAGCAGCGCGTTCCACTGCCGCACCAGGCCGGTGGGCGTGTAGGCGCGGTCGAAGTAGCGGCCGCCGAGCTCTGCCGACGCGGCCTCGTCGAACGGGAAGCCGGGCGACTGGTAGTTCCGCTGCCCGCCGATGAACATCGCGATGTAGGCGTCACGGTCGAGCACGGGCGGCACGAACGCGACCGGCTCGCCCGAGTGCTCGCCGACGAGGAACTCGGGGGCGGAGGTCAGCGACGTCGACATGAGGCCGAGAGCCGAGACCCGTGATGGATGGCGCAGTGCCAGCAGCTGCGCGATGTAGCCACCCATCGACATCCCGGTCACCATGGCGCTCTCGACACCGAGGTCGTCGAGCACGGCCACCACGTCGTCGGCCATGTCGGCGAGGTCGTAGGTCGCCTCGTAGTCGTCGGGGCCGCCGGTGGCCTGGCTGAGGCCGACGTCGCGGTTGTCGGTGCGGATGACGAAGAATCCGGCGTCGACGAGCAGGGCGCAGAACCGGTCGTCCCAGCCGATGAGCTGGGCGCCGCCGCCGTGCAGCAGCACGAGGGGCTTGCCGTCGGGCGAACCGTCGGTCTGGTAGTAGACGGCGATTCCCGCGGGGGTGGTGATGAGGGGCATGGCGTGTCCTCGCTAGATCGTGCTGAAGGTGATGCGGCCGCCGAGCAGGGTGGCCGCGACGGGCATCTCGCGGAGATTGTCGGAGAGCGCCGGGTCCTCGTCGACGAGCACGAGGTCTGCGAGGGCGCCCGGGGCGACGACGGCGCCGCGGGTGCTCGACTCCAGGGCGACGTCGAGCGGGAGCCGCTCGGCGGGGTGCCAGGACTCACGGCCGTCGCGCTGCCGGCTCACCGCGGCGCCGATCGCGAGCCACGGGTCGAGCGGAGCGACCGGGGCGTCGGAACCGAGGGCGAGGGTCGCGCCGGCCCGGTGAAGCGACCCGAAGGCGAACGCGCGGTCGGTACGGCCTGCCCAGTAGCGGTCGGCGACGTCGCGGTCGTCCATGGCGTGTTCGGGCTGCACGCTCGCGGTCAGACCGAGGCGGCCGAAGCGGGCGAAGTCGGTGCTCGAGACGAGTTGGGCGTGCTCGACGGTGCCGGCGATGCCGAGCCGCTCGAAGGCATCGAGCACGGCGCTGTTGGCGCGGTCGCCGATCGCGTGCACGGCGGGGGCGATACCGGCGTCGCGGGCGCGTGCGAGCAGCGCCTCGACCTCCTCGGGCGGCACGCTGAGCACGCCGCACGGGTGCGGGTGGTCGGCGGCGATACCCGGGTACGGATCCCAGCAGAAAGCGGTGCGGGTGTTGAGCGAGCCGTCCACCACGATCTTCAGCCGGCCCATGCGGATGATGCCGCTCGCGTCGAGCGCGTCGCCCGTACGCAGCCCGGCCGCGATCGCGGCGTCGAGCCGGTCGGGCCAGACCGAGGTCTCGACGCGCAGCGCGGTGACACCGGCGGCGACCCGGGCGGGCCAGAGGGCGGTGTTGTCGGCGTTCTCGAACTCGACGATACCGACCACTCCGCGCGCGGCTGCGGCGTCGGCGGCCGCGCGGTAGGCGTCGGTGCCGGGCTGGCCGTCGCGGTCGAGCACGTCGAGGGCGGCGATCCACTCGAACTCGCGCAGCACGCCGTCGTGGGGCACCTCGACGCCGAGGTGGCGGCCCGCCGCGGTGTTCATCCACCCGCAGTGCAGGTCGCCGCTGATCAGGATCACGGGGCGGTCGGGCGCGATCGCGTCGAGCGCGGCGCGCGTGGGCGCGTCGGCCCACAGCCCGTCGCGGAACCCGTAGCCGACGAGCACCCGGTCGTCGCGGTGCAGGGCGTCGCGCATGATGCCGACCGCGGCGGCGGCGCTGTCGGCCGGCGCGAGGTCGACGCGCTGGCGGCGCACCACCCACTGGGTGAAGTGCACGTGGGCGTCCCACAGGCCGGGCATCAGCCAGCGGCCGTCGGCCTCGAGGGTCGGGATGCCGCCGGCCGACGCCCCGGCCGGTGCGACCGACGCGACCGTTCCGTCACGCACCACGACGTCGCGCAGTCCGTCGCGGCCGCGCACGCGGGCACCGCGGATGATCAACTCGGTCACGCGTCCTCCAGGTCGAGCGGGCGGCCCATCACGGGCACGGCGCGCAGCAGCTCGCGGGTGTACGGGTCGCTCGGGTCGGTGAGCACGGCCTCGGTGGAGCCGTGCTCGACCACGCGGCCGGACCGCATCACGGTGACCTCGTCGCTGACGTAGCGCACCACGGCGAGATTGTGCGAGATGAACAGCATGGTGAGGTCGAGCCTCTGCTGCAGTTCGCGCAGCAGGTTGAGCACGACGCCCTGCACCGAGACGTCGAGGGCCGAGGTGATCTCGTCGGCGATGAGCACCTCGGGTTCCGCGGCGAGCGCGCGGGCGATCGTGATGCGCTGGCGCTGCCCGCCCGAGAACGAGGCCGGCCCGTCGTCGGCGCGCTGCGGGTCGATGTGCACGAGGTCGAGCAGCTCGCGCACGCGGTCGGTGCGCTGCGCCGCGGTGTGGCGCCTCCCGGTCGCGAGCAGTCCCTCGGCGATCGAGGATCCCACCGACATCCGGGGGTCGAGGGCCGACAGGGGGTCTTGGAAGACCATCTGTACCCGGCGGCGCGCGAGTTTCGCGGCCGGGTCCTTGCTCGTGATGTCGACGCCGTCGAGAAGGATGCGCCCGGAGGCGGGCCTGGTCAGGCCGACGGCGACGCGCGCCACCGTCGATTTGCCGGAACCGGACTCGCCGACGAGCCCGTGGGTCGTGCCGGGGCGCACCGTGAGGTCGACCGCGTCGACGGCGGTGTTGGCCGTGCGTCCGCTGCCGAAACGCACGGTGACGGCCTCGAATCGTAGCTCGCTCATACCGTTATCTCCTCGTCGGCCGCCGCGATCACGGGCAGCACCGCGGTGCGGTCGGTGGTCATGTCGGGAACGCAGGCGATCAGGCCGCGCGTGTAGGGGTGCTGGGCTTCGTCCAGGCGGTCGGCGGCGATCTCCTCGACCACGCGCCCGTCACGCATCACGATGATGCGGTCGCAGAACCCGCTGACCAGCGCGATGTCGTGCGAGATGAAGAGGATCGCGGCGCCCGTGGTGTTCTGCGCCTCGCGCAGCGCCTGCATCACCTGGCGTTGCACGGTGACGTCGAGGGCGGTGGTCGGTTCGTCGGCGATGATCAGCCGCGGGTTGCCCATGAGGCCCATCGCGATCATCGCGCGTTGGCGCATGCCGCCCGAGAACTCGTGCGGCAGCTGGCCGATGCGGCGCTCCGCGTCGGGGATGCGCACCAGGTTGAGCTTGTCGACGGCCCGGCGCAGCGAGTCGGCTCGGCTCATTCTGGCGTGCACCTCGCTGGCCTCGCGCATCTGCCGGCCGATGGTCAGGGCCGGGTTGAGCGAGGTGAGCGGGTCCTGGAAGATCATCGCCTGCTCGAGCCCGAGACGACGGCGTTCGGAGGCGTTCGGCACCGCGGTCATGTCGATCTCGCGGAACATCAGTCTCGTGCTGGTCACGAGGGCGTCGGGGCCGAGGAGGCCGGCGACGGCGGACGCGGTGACCGACTTGCCCGAGCCGGACTCGCCGACGATGCCGACGGTCTCCCCCGGCTGGATGGTGAGGCTGACGCCGTGCACGCGCTCGACCATCCCGCCGTCGCGGCCCGGGAATGCGACCCGCAGGTCGGTCATCTCGAGCGTCGTGGTCTCGTCGGTGACGGGTGCCACGTAGTCGGTGGAGCGGCGGCGGCGCACGGCCTTCGGCGGCAGGCGGCGACCGCCCGACTCGCTGAACACCTCGCCGAGCAGGGCGAACACGACGCCGACGAGGACGATCGCGATGCCCGGCCCGATGGCGGCCATCGGGTCGACGTAGATGCGCTTCGAGCCCTCGTTGAGCAGGCGGCCCCAGTCGTACTCGGGCGCCTGCACGCCGAGGCCGAGGAACGACAGGGCGGCGAAGGAGAGCAGGGTGACCGAGGCGTGCGCCGCGGTGTTGACGAGCAACGGCGGCAGGATGTTCGGCACGACGTGGCGGAACGTGGTGCGCAGGTTGCCGCTGCCGAGCATGCCCGCGGCGCGCACGTAGTCGCTGCCGGCGACCGACGCGGCGAGTGTGCTGGTGAGCCGGGCGAACACGGGGATGCCCGCGAACCCGACGGCGAGCATCGCGCCCACGGCCGTGGTGCCCCAGATCACCGAGAAGAACAGGGCGAGGAGCAGCCACGGGAACGACAGCAGGATGTCGATGAGCCCGGCGACGAGCCGCTGCAGCACCTTGGGGAGCAGCACTGCGATGACGCCGAGCAGCACTCCGCCGACCACGGAGATGCCGGTGGCGCCGAGGGTGAGCAGAACCGAGACGCGGGTCGCGACGACGACGCGCGCGAACAGGTCGCGGCCGAGCTCGTCGGTGCCGAAGGGGTGGCCGAGGCTGGCGCCCTGCTGGCGGTCGGGGATCGACCGCTCGGTGGCGAGGTCGCCGAACACGATGGGTCCGAACACCGTGGCGAGAATCACCAGGACGAGACCGATGGATGCCGCGAGGCCCTGGGGGCTGCGCAGGAACGACGGGATTCTCATGGCTTAGGCCTCCGCAATGGTGGAACGCGGGTCGAGCGCCGCGAGCAGCAGGTCGATCACGAGGTTGGCGGCGAGCACGAGCACGGCGTACATCAGCACGACCCCCTGGATGAGCGGATAGTCCTTCGTGGTGATCGACGACACGATCGTGGACCCGATGCCGGGGATGACGAAGACGGTCTCGATGAGCACCGTGCCCGCGACGAGGCCGGTGAGCACGACACCGCCCGCGGTCAGGGTGGCGGTGACGATGTTCGGCAGCGCGTGCCGCAGGTAGATGAGGTGCGCCGGCATGCGCTTGCTTCGCGCGGTGGTGATGTACGGGGCGTCGAGAACCCGCACCATCTCGACGTGCACGATGCGCGCGAGGTAGGCGAGCGGGCCGATGGCGAGCGCGAGCACCGGCAGTACCGCGTGCTGCACGCTGCCCCAGCCGGCCGAGGGGGCGAGCGGGATCACGATGCTGAACAGCCAGATGAGCACGACCGCCAGCAGGAAGTTCGGCACGGCGATGATCACGCCGAGGAGGCCGGAGACCCCGAGGTCGAGCGCACGGCGACGTCCGCCGCGGGCGGAGACCGCCGTGGCGACGCCGATCGGGAAGGCGCCGAGGGCGGCGACGACGAAGGCGACGACCGAGAGCATCAGCGTGGCGGGCAGGCGCTCGGCCAGCGTGGAGCCGACCGGGCGCTGCGTGCTGATCGAGACGCCGAGGTCGCCGCGGAACAGGCCGCTGACGTAGTTGGCGAACTGCTCGCCGAGCGGCAGGTCGAGGCCGAGCGCGCTGCGCAGCACCGCGACGGTCTCGGCCGGGGCGGTCGGCCCGAGGGCCGCCCGCACCGGGTCGCCCGGCACGAACTGCACCATAAAGAAGGAGGCGACGAGGACGAGCGCGAGCGCCACGGCGGCGCGGGCGAATCTCTTGATCAGGAAGGCGAGTCTCGGCGAGCCGACGACCGCCAGGAGACGATCCCCCCGACGCGCGGGCGAGGGCTCGGTCGGCGTAGTCGCCGGGACGGCCGTGACCACGGTCGAGGGAATCGTCATGGTGTTATCCCAGCATCCGGATGGTGGTCGGCGCGATTGCGCCCGGACGGTCGAGCGTAACGCCGCTGAGGTACATCGGCGTCTCGGTCTCGGCGAGCGGGAAGATGTCGACCCGCTCGATCAGCTCGGCCTCGGCCTGCTTCCAGATGCCGCACGCCTCGTCGGCGGACTCGGCGGTGAAGGCCTCGGTCGCGAGGGCGTTGTACTCCGGGTTCGAGACGGCCATGAAGTTGTAGCCACCGTTCTCGCTCGTCTCACCGAGGAAGAACAGGCTCAGCACCACGGGGCTGGACGGAGCGAGCTGGATGAATCCGGTGTCCCAGTCGTAGCTCTGGTAGAGGTCGGTCGACCATCCGGCCGGGTCCTCCGCCACGAGGTCGGTGGTGATGCCGAGCTCGTTCCATTCCTGCTGCACCTCTTCGGCCGCGGCACCGTGCGACGGGGTTCCCGCGTCGTAGATGAAGCGGATGGTGAGCGGCTCGCCGTCCTTCGACCGCAGTCCGTCGGAGCCGAGCTCGTAGCCGGCCTCGTCGAGCAGCTCGCCGGCCGCTTCGACGTCGGTGTCGGGGAGGGTCCATTCGGGGCCTCCGGCGACACAGGTGAGCGGGATCTGGTTGACGAGCGACACCGACTCGACGGCGTTGCCGTCGGTCACGAGCTCGCCGACCGCGTCACGGTCGAGCGCGAGGGTCAGTGCCTGGCGCACGCGCACGTCGGCGGTCGGGCGGTCGGCACGCTCGTTGAACAGCATCTCGCCGATCGGGTTGAGCAGGCTCTCGGTCTCGAGGCCGGCGGAGTCGAGGCGGGCACGGTCGGCGCCCACGACGGATGCCGCGTTGAGCTCGCCCGAGAGCAGCAGGTTCGCTGCCGTCGCCTCGTCGGTGATGACGCGGCCGAGGATCTCGTCCGGCAGACCCTCGGTGTCGCTGGTCACGCCGTCGGGGCCCCAGGTGTAACCGTCACGCTTCGTGTAGGTGTACTCCGAGCCCGGGGTGGAGTCGGACAGCGCGTAGAGCGCGGTGCCGTTGGTCGCGTCGGTCAGGGTCTCGGGGTCGTCGAGGCCGGCCTGGCAGACCATCTCGATGCTGCCGGTGCCCTCGAGCAGGAACGGGTTGTTGGTCGCGGAGGTGATGGTGAGCACGTTGCCCTCGGCCGCGGCCGTCATGTCGGCGGTGATGCTCGACCCGAACCAGAACGTGCCGTTCGCGGCATCCGCCTGGTAGGAGATGTTGGCGGCGGCGGTCTCTGCTGTGAAGTCCGTGCCGTCGGCGCAGGTGATGCCGTCCTTGAGCGTGTACGCGATCGAAGTGCCGGTGACCTCCCAGCTGTCGGCGAGCCACGGGATGACCTCGCCCTCGGGGGTCGTGTAGGCCAGCGAGTCGTAGCCGAAGGCGACGAGCGCGCGCTGCACGAGCGAGACGCCGGTGAGCGGCGAGAGGCTGCCCGGGTCGTCGTTCAGCGCGACCGAGAAGGTGCCGCCGGAGACGACGTCGGTGCCGCCGTCCGATCCGCCGGACGGTGCACTGCACGCGGTGAGCGCCAGTGCTGTTGCGAGGGTAGCCGCCGCGACGGCGACTACGTGGTGCTGTCTTTTCATGATGCGTCCTTCGGAGTGTGCGAGGCGAGTGGTGCGGGATTCCCGATCAGGGCCAAGGGACCGGCGGCTTTCACGGAGACTTTGAGGGTGGCGCGCGTCGCGTAGGAGACCGGGGTCTCGAGCACGTCGACGATTTCCACGAGGCGCGGGTCTGCCCCGGCCTGGATCGCACGTTCGATGGCGGTGCGTCCCGCCGCCTCGATGGCGGTCGCGCGGTCGGCGTAGTCGCACATCTGGTCGGCGCGGCCGCCGGCGAGGGCGATAGCGGCTCCCACCGCGTTCGCCACGTTGCCGCGGTCGGGGTGGAGCACCTCGCTCGCGCCGAGCACCCGGTCGGGCACGAGGAATCCGCCGCCGCCGACCACGACGAGCGGGAGGCCGACACGGCCGAGCGACATTCTCTCGACCGCCGCCTCGATGCGGTCGTGGGCCACGGCGAGGGCGTTGCCCAGACCGGAGCGGGTGGAACGGTCGAGCGTGGGCAGCGAGCGCCCGTCGATCATTCCGGGCATCTGCATCGCCGCGGCATCCGTCAGTGTCGGTGTCGGACCGCCGAACAGGAGGGCCTCTTCGGTGAGCCGGTAGCCGACCGAGTCGTGGCCGGGGGTGCCGGTCGCCGTGTCGACGATCGTGCCGCCGCCGATGCCGACGCTGAGGATGTCGGGCATACGGAAGTTGGTGCGCACGCCGCCGATCTCGCGGGGCAGCGTCGATTCGCGCGGGAACCGGTCGACGAGCACGCCGAGGTCGCTCGTGGTGCCGCCGACGTCGATGATGATGGCGTTGTCCGCGCCGGAGAGGAAGGCGGCACCGCGGATCGAGTTCGCCGGTCCCGAGCCGATGGTGAGCACGGGGTAGCGGGCCGCGTACTCGACGGCCATCAGCGTGCCGTCGTTCTGGGCGAAGAAGGTGGCCGCGTCGAGCTGCTCCTCCTCGACGACGGTGAGCAGGCCCTGCGTGACATCGCGGGCGACACCGTGCAGCGCGGCGTTCAGCACCGTGGCGTTCTCGCGCTCGAGCAGGCCGAGGGCGCCGATCTCGTGGCTGAGCGACACGGGCAGGTCGACGCCGACGTGGTCGCCGATGAGGGCGGCGACTTCGAGCTCCTGCTCGGGGAACGAGGGGCTGAAGATGCCGCAGACGGCGACCGCGTCGAAGCGGCCCTCGATCGAGTCGAGGAAGCGGCGGATGCCGTCGGTGTCGAGCGGGGAGAGCGGGTACCCGTCGACCAGGTGGCCGCCGCCGGCGAGCAACGAACCGGCGAGCACGGTGTCGCGCAGGTCGGCCGGCCAGCCGGTGAGGCTCGGGTGTTCGGTCGAGGCGGGGGCGCCGAGGCGGATCACGGCGACTCGGCCGAGGTCGCGGCGGCGCACGATCGCGTTGGTGGCGTGGGTGGTGCCGAGCATGACACGGGAGACACGCGAGCGGTCGTCGCCCAGGTCGCCGAGCACGGCGGAGAGGGCGGCGCGGATGCCGCCGGTGACGTCTTCGGTGGTGGCCTGCTTGGTCCAGGCGATCACCGCGCCGTCGGCGTCGAGCACGACCGCGTCGGTGTTGGTGCCGCCGACGTCGATGCCGACGGAGAGGTCGCGGAGGGCGTTCATCGTGCCACCTCCGCGGTCGCGGCGACGCTGGTATCGCTCGTCGGCCCGTCGAACGGCACGTACGGGAAGTCGAAGTCGAACGCCGCGGGGCCGGCGAGCTCGATGCCGCGGGGCGTGCGCCAGAGCGGGTCGCAGGCCCAGGCGAGCACGCTCACCCGCTGGCCGAAGCGCAGCATCTCGGTCGAGATCGCCTCGCCCGTCTCGGAGTCGAGGATCGAGACGAGGTCGGGCACGCTCACGACGACCGCGCCGTCTTCGATCACGACGAGGTTCTCGTTCTGGATCTCGACCCGCACCATGCGGCCGCGGTCGCCGCCGATGCCCTCGATGGTGACGGAGCCGCGGGTGAAGCCGCCAGCGGTGTTGCGGTCGATGTCGATGACTTTGCCGCGCAGCAGCACGGCGGCATCGAGTTCGTCGGCGATCTCGGCGACGGGCTCGGTCGCGGCGAGAAGACGACGGCCGACTTGGATGGCGCGGCTGACAGTCCCCTCGATGACCGCCCCGGGAGCGGTCTCGCTCGTGAGCAGGTAGTGGGCGCCGAGGGCGATTCCGCCGGCGGCGACCGTGAACGCGCGGGCGTGGCGCTCGAGCCATGCGATGTCGACGGTGCGCAGCACGGTGACGTTGCCGACGACGTCGCTCATGACGGCGAACTCGCTCGGCAGGCCCGCGACGTTCATCGAGATCATCGTGGCCTTGGGAAACGCGCGGCCCATGCCGTCGGCGTCGAGCACGGCGAGACCGAGTTCGGCCGCCCAGCCGACGGGCGCGACGCCGTTGCTGCCGCCGATCTCGGCCGCCATGACGGTGGTGATGGGCCGGCCGACGAGACGCTCGACCTCGCGCAGCAGGGTGTGCGCCTGACTTGCGGAGCCGAGCATCTCGATACCGACGGAGGGGGCGCCCATGCCCGACATGATGATGACCGCATCGTCGGCGGTGAGGTCGGCGACACCGACGACCCGCACGGGGCCGTTCTTGTCGATGGCAGTTTCGACCGACAGTTGGGCGCCGTGCACCGAACCGCCGCCACCGGTTCCGAAGACCGCGCAGCCCGCGGCGAGGGGAGCCACGTCGTCGCGCGTGATCAGGCGGACGGGTGGGGAATCGGTGGGGCGCGTCGAACTCATTCCTTGAGCGTAGTGAGGGGGTCAAGCGGGTGGAATGTTTTACCAACCCAAGGAATTGCGGCATATTGGTGTCATGGCACAGATAACACTCGCCCAGATCGTGGAACAGAGCGACGGATTCGACCTGCGGTACCGCGCGGGCGACTCCGACGACGTCGTGGTCGAGGGCGTGGAGATGCTCGCGCTCGACGACGTGGGCGCCGCGACGGCCGGCCACCTCGTCATCGTGCTGACCGGTGCGGGCGACGAACCGCGCGCGTACCAGATCGACATCGCCATCCGACGGGCCATCGCGGTCGAGGCCGCCGCCCTGCTCTTCGTCGGCGAGATCGCCCTGGCCGAGACCTCGCGCACGCTCGCCGACCGCGGCTCGCTGCCCGTGCTGTCGGCGACCGCGGCGCCCTCCGACATCGCGGTCTTCGTCGACCGCATGCTACGCGGCGGCGCGGCCGAGGCCATGGCGCGGGCCGAGCGCGCGGTGGCCGCCGTGGGGCACGCGGCCGATGCGGCTCCGCTCGACGCCAGGGGCGCCATCCTCGATGCCGCCGGTTCCGCCCTCGGCGTCGACCTGGACATCGTCGAGGACCCGACGGTGCGCTGGACCGACTCCGACGCGGTCTGCATCGGTGAGGTGCCGATCGGCCGCCTCGTCTCGCCTGACCACGACACCGCTCTCGCGATCGCGATCCCCGTGGTGGCCGCGGTTCTGTCGCGCGCGCTGCAGCGCGAATCGCAGGCCCGGTTCGGCCCCGCCCGCTCGCGGGCCGACCTGATCGTCGAGCTGCTGCTCGCCGAGTCCTCGCGCATCGACGCGCTCGCGGTCGACGCCGCGCGCGCCGGCCTGCCGGTGCAGCTCGCCCACGCCGCTGCCTGGATCGCGCCGAAGCACCGCGACGACCCGGCGCAGCGGCTGCCGCCGTCGCTCATCGCCGCGATCGAACTGCGCGCGTTCCAGCTCATCGACGGGCGCGACGAGGTGTGGCACCTCGCCGGTTTCCACGACGACCTCGTTGTCATCGCCTCCGAGGAGGCCGGAGCGCCGAACCACCAGCGCCGCCTGCGCGACGTGATCGAGCAGCTGGTCGCGCACGGCAGCACCATCGCGGGCGACGAGTGGACGTTCACCGTGGGGCTCGGCACCCCGCAGTCCGGGGCCTCCGGCCTGCGCCAGTCGGCGACCGAGTCGCGCATCACCGCGGAATCCGCGGTCGCCGCCGGCCGCCTCGGCGCGATCGAGGTCACCGACGTCACCGGCCTGCGCCGCGTGCTGCTCGACTTCTACGCCTCGCCGCTCAGCCGCGCCCTGCTCGACGACGTGCTCGAGCCGCTCGACGCGCTCGGTGCCGAGCGCTCCGCGATCTCGGTGCGCACGCTGCTGGCCTACCTCAGCAACCGCAACTCGCTCGCCCGGGCCGCGGAGATCCTCACGCTCCATCCCAACGCTGTCAACTACCGCATCCGCCGCATCGAGCAGTCGCTGCAGCTCGACCTCGAGGACCCCGACACCCGCTTCGCCCTCGAACTCGCCTGCCGGCTGCGGGTGATGGCGACGGCGCGGTAGCCCGGCCGCGCGTCGCAAAGCCGCACTCCCCTACCGCAGCAGCGCCGACACCCTCTCGGCGAGCTCGCGCGCCGCCGCCTCGACTTCCGCCGCGTTGGCCTGCATGTACTGCGTGGTGCCGACGACGCAGGCGGCCGCAGCGACCGTGCCGCTCGAGTCGCGCACCGGCGCCGACACCGACACGATGCCCGCGTCCTCGAACGCCTGCATCGAGAGCACCCCGTCGCGGTCGACCCGGCGCACGCGCTTCAGGAACACGTCCAGCTCGTGCGCGGTGTGCCGCGTCGGGAACAGTTGCGTGACTTCCTGCGCGCCGAAGTCCATCAGCAGCGTGGGCCCGCCGTCGGAGCCGATGATCGGGTGCGCCCGCCCCAGCCACGACGACATCTGCAAGCCATCGCCCGCCATCTCGAGTTCCTCGACCAGGGTGAAACTGCGCATGCCCTTGAGCACGGTGATGAACCCGCAGGTACGGGTGCGGTTCGCGATCTCCGCGGCGAGCGGTTTGCCCCCGGCGACGATCGTCGGCGCGGCGGCAGCGCGGTACCAGCCGTGCACGATCCAGCCGAGGCCGTAGCGGCTCTGGTCGCGGTTCGCCCAGACGAAACCGGCCCGCCTGCACGACTCGATCAGTCGCAGCGTGCGGTCGGGGCGCAGGCCGACGGCCCGCGCGGTGCCCGCGACCGTGTCGGGACCTGCGGCGAAATGCCGCAGGATGCGGAACGCGGCCTCGAGCGCGCTGGCCCCGGCGGGTGCGGCGAGGTCGGGCTCCGGCGAGCGCGGCTCGTCGATCCACTCCGCGAGCGACCGCTCGATCGTACGGCGTGCGGTGACCACGGCCCGCCGCGCCCGCGGCAGATTCTGGCCGACGCGGTTGATCGGCAGCCGCAGGGCGACCACTGCCACGTGCGCCCCCGCCGGCGTGAGCACCGGCGCGGCGATCTCGACGCTCATGCCGATCGTCGACTCGACCCAGGGCTCCGGCGACTCGACGGCAGCCGCGGTGGCCGTGCGCATCACCGCGCTCCGCTCGTCGGCGACCAGGTCGCCGACGTCGGCCGGCGAGTGCAGGGTCCACAACGACTCGACAGAATCGATAACCCGGATGCCGCCGGCCGACCGAGCGGTCAGAAAAACGGTCTCGCCCGTCTGCTGCGCGGCCAGGGTCAGCGCGAACCGCACCGTGCGCGCGAACGGTGCCGCCGCGCCGCCCGACAGCCGGATCGCGTCACGCCCGAGCCGATAGGTGCCGTACGCGTCGCCGCGGCCGAGGAACCCCGCCGCCTCGAGCTCCGAGCACAGCCGCGACGCGCTGCTCAGAGTCACCCCGAGTTCGCGCGAGATCGTCCCCACGCTCAGCGGCGCGGTCGGGTCGCGTCGGCCCGCGACCACCTGCACCGCGGCCAGCCCCTGCACCACTCGCGAACTCACGGCTGCGGCATCCTCTCGACACAATGTGCAATCTCACACGGGGAGGTTTGCGCTGAGTACGCACTGTAACAGAGCCGGTTCTCCCTTTTCCTATAGTGATCGCACTCGCCCGGCGTCCATGCCGGACGGTCCCCCGCACACGAGGAGTCCCATGAAACCGCCCGCCGCCGAGGTGCCGCAGATGCGCGTGCAGAGGGGTGGCGACGAGCGGCGCGACGTCACCTTCTACGGCGGCGCGGCCGGTCTGAGCGTCGAGCGGTATTTCGGCGCCAGCACCGCGCTGCCCGCCCAGGTCATGCTCTACTCGCTCGCGCCGGGCTCCTCCGAGGGCGAGCACCTGCACCTCGAGGGCCACGACGAGAGCTGCTCCGTCACGAGCGACGACGAGCTGTACGTCGTCGTCGCCGGCGAGGTCGTGATGACCGTCGACGGCGAGCGCGAGGTGTTGCGCGCGGGCGACGCCGCGTATGCCCCGGCGGGCAGCCTGCACGGCGTGGCCAACGAGTCCTCCGAGCCCGCGCGACTCGTGCTCGTCTACGGGCAACCGGTACCACCGACATCCAGAACCACCACGAGCGGAAAGTGAACAGCACCATGGAGACATTCGACGTTGCCGTCATCGGAATGGGTGCGCTCGGCAGCGCCGCCGCGTACCACCTCGCCCGCAAGGGTGTCAGTGTCGTCGCGTTCGAACAGTTCGAGCTCGGCCACGTGCGCGGGGCGTCGCACGACACCTCGCGCATCCTGCGCACGTCGTACGGCGCACCACAGTACGTGCGGCTCGCGCAGTCGGCGTACAAGGACTGGGCCGACTTCGAGGAGGTCGCCGGCGAGACGTTCGTCACCGTCACGGGCGGGCTGATCTTCATCCCGACCGACGGCCCCTACGCGTCCTCCGACTTCACCACGAGCCTCGACGCCGAAGGGGTGCCCTACGAGCTGCTCTCCCCCGCCGACGTGCACGCCCGCTGGCCGCAGTTCACCCTGCCCGAGAACGTCGAGACGGTCTACACCGCCGACACGGGCATCGTCCCGGCTTCGCGCTCCGTCGCCGCGTTGCAGCTGCACGCGCGGTTCAACGGCGCGGTGATCCGCGACCGCACGGCCGTGGAGCGTCTCACGCCCGACGACGCCGGTGTCGTCATCCACACCTCGACGGGCGACGTGCGCGCGGGCAAGGTCGTGCTGGCCACCGACGCGTGGACCAACACCCTGCTCGAACCGCTCGGGGCCGCCATCCCGCTCGAAATCATGCAGGAGCAGGTCACCTACTTCAAGCCGGCCGCGCCCGACGACTACGCCCGCGAGGTCTTCCCGGTGTGGATCTGGGAGGACGAGTTCTGCTACTACGGCTTCCCCACCTACGGCGAGCCGACGATCAAGGCGGCGCGCGACAAGTCCGACAACCTGATGTCGCCCGCCGACCGCACCTACGTGCCCTCGCCCGAGCTACTCGAACAGCTCAGCGGATTTATGGCGGCGACAATCCCGGGCAGCGGCGAGGTGTTGCGTACGGTGACCTGCCAGTACGCGATCACCCCCGACCGCAACTTCGTGCTCGGCCCGCTCGACGAGTACCCCGACATCATCGTCGCGCTCGGCGCCGGCCACGCGTTCAAGTTCACCCCCGCGATCGGGCGCATCCTCGCCGAGCTCGCGGTCGACGGCGACACGAGCGACGACATCTCCACGTTCCGACCGCCGTCGCGCACCGGCGCGCCGGCGGCATCCCCGTTTCCCGCCTCGTTCTAAGGAAAAGAATCATGACAGCATTCGTCGACGTCGGGAACATGGTGCGCTGGGTAGCGAGCCGCGGTGCCGGCACCATCATCCGCGAGATGGCCGAGTACCTCGACGAGGACTTCCGTCGCTGGCAGTCGTTCGACAAGAGCGAGCGCGTGGCGAATCACACCCCGTTCGGCGTGATCGAGCTCATGCCCATCAGCGACCCCGAGCTCTACGCCTTCAAGTACGTGAACGGGCACCCGTTCAACCCTTCGCGCGGCTACCAGACGGTGACCGCGTTCGGCGTGCTCGCAGACGTGCACAACGGGTACCCGGTGTTCCTGGCCGAGATGACCGTTCTCACGGCGCTGCGCACGGCCGCGACATCCGCCCTCATCGCCCGGGCACTCGCCCGGCCCGACGCTCGGGTCATGGCCATGATCGGCGCGGGCAGCCAGTCGGAGTTCCAGGCCATCGCCTTCCGCGAGCTGCTCGGCATCACGCGCCTGCGCATCTGGGACACCGACCCGTCCAGCATCGAGAAGTTCGTGCGCAACCTCAGCGCGCTCGGCTTCGAGATCGAGGTGGCGACGAGCGGAGCCGACGCCGTGCGCGGCGCCGACATCATCACCACCTGTACCGCCGACAAGGCGAACGCGGTCGTGCTCGCCGACGCCGACGTCGTGCCCGGCGTGCACATCAACGCGATCGGCGGCGACTGCCCGGGTAAAACCGAGCTCGACCCCGCGATCCTCGACCGGTCGACGGTGTTCGTGGAGTACCCGCCGCAGACCCGGATCGAGGGCGAGATCCAGCAGATGGATGCCGCATTCCCCGTGACCGAGGTCTGGGGTGTACTCGCGGGCCAGACCCCCGGCCGCGTCTCGGCCGAGCAGGTGACCGTGTTCGACTCCGTGGGGTTCGCGCTCGAGGACTTCTCGGCGCTGCGCTACGTGCGCGACCAGACCGACGGCACGCGGTTCTCGACGTGGCTCGACCTCGTCGCCGGCCCCGAGAACCCGAAGGACCTGTTCGGCTTCTCGACGAACGTGCTGGTGAGCTGAGGCGGGGTCGGGGCCTCGTGATCGGCGGCGAAATGCTCTTCCGGCCTGCGCGGAAGAGCATTTCGCCGCCGATAAGAGCTGTTCAGCCGGCTAGCTCGCGGTGAACTTCGCGATCGCGGCGGTCGCGGCGGTGTCGCTCACCCCGAGGCCGGTGAGCAGGGCGTGGGCCGGCGCGGAATCTCCGCGCACCAGCGCGCCGTACGCGGAGTCCGCCTCGCTCGCGACCGCCGGGGTCAGCTCGCCCCTGATGCCGAGCTGGTCGGCGAGCTGCTGCGCGGTGTCCACGCCGAACGCGCTCCGCAGGTTCGCCGGAAGGCGATAGGTCGAGTACGGGCCAAGTTCCATGGTGCTGTTCCTTTGGTCGGTGGCCACCGGCGGGCCGTCCGAGCTCGACCCTAGGCGACGATGGCGGCGCAGTCGTGGGGTGGACACCCGCCCGAAGCCGTGCAAACCGCTGCATATCGGCGGCGAAATGCGCTTCCCGGCCGCGCGGAAGAGCATTGTGCCGCTGACAAGGGCTGCGATGGCCGGGGCGGCCTCGCATCGTGGAGAGTTAGGCTTCCCCGACGCATTCCCCGCGACATCTACGACTTCGGAGGGCCTGACCGTGAGCACCGACTGGACCGACCACGTGATCTGGTGGCACACCTACCCGTTGGGCTTCGTCGGCGCCCCGATCCACGTCGAGCAGCGCGACGGCGCCGTCGCCCACCGCCTGGGCGCGATGGAGCCGTGGCTCGACCACATCGTCGAGCTCGGCCTGAACGGCCTCATCCTCGGCCCGGTCTTCGCGTCGACCAGCCACGGCTACGACACCCTCGACCACTTCGCGATCGACGACCGCCTCGGCGACGAGTCCGACCTCGTTCACCTCGTCGACACCGCGAGGGAGAAGGGCGTGCGGGTCCTGCTCGACGGCGTCTTCAATCACGTCGGACGGCAGCACCCGTGGTTCCTCGACGTCGAGGCGAACGGTCCCGACTCGCCGCACGCCGGGCTCTTCCGCATCGACTGGCAGGGCTGGACGCCGGGCGACCCCGTGAAGTCCGACGTGTTCGAGGGTCACGACATCCTCGTCGCCCTCGACCACGAATCGGCGCAGGTGGAGGACCTCGTCGTCGACGTCATGACCTACTGGCTCGACCGTGGCATCGACGGGTGGCGTCTCGACGCCGCCTACTCCGTGCCGCCCGCTTTCTGGGCGCGCGTGCTGCCGCGCGTGCGCGAGCGGCACCCCGACGCGTGGTTCACGGGCGAGGTCATCCACGGCGCCGACGTCGACTTCGTCGCGCGGTCGACGATCGACTCGCTCACCCAGTACGAACTGTGGCAGGGCATCTGGCACGGCATCGCCGACGGCAACCTGTTCGAACTCGGCCACGCCATAGGACGCCACAACACCCTGCTCGCCGAGTACGTGCCCTCGACCTTCGTCGGCAACCACGACGTCACCCGCATCGCCTCGGCTATCGGGGCCGACCGGGTCGGCCACGCCGTCGCCGTGCTCTTCACCGTCGCCGGTGTGCCGTCGGTCTACGCCGGCGACGAGTTCGGCTGGGAAGCGGTCAAGGAACAGCGCATCGGCGGCGACGACGCCATCAGACCCGCCTTCCCCGCCCGGCCGCCCCTCGACGCCGAGCTCGACGAACCGTCGGCCGCCCTGCTGCACACGCACCGCCAGCTGATCGGCGTGCGCCGCCGTCACCCCTGGCTCGTACGCGCACACTCCGATGTGGTGGATGTCGCGAACGGGACTCTCATCGTGCGTACCGCGGTCGGCGCAGACGCCGTCATCACCGCGCTCAACATCTCGGACGCCGAACTGCGCGTCCCCGGCACTGCCGCGAACGAGCTGGTCGCCGGCGACGCGGCGCTCGACGGCGACCACATCGTCGTCCCGGCGGGCGGTTGGGCGGTCGTCAGCACCGAGCGGAGCGCCTAGCCCGCCCGCGGATCCCGCGTCGGGGCGACATCCGCCCGCAGTATTTGTTTTCTCGGTGGGATTGCGCCCCATGCCGCCGGGGCGAAGGATGGACGCGTACAAGTGTTGTCCAGGAGTCTCGGGGGAGACGGTTCCCGGCGGCGCGATCTGAGAAATGAGGGGTATCTGATGAGTACGCAGAAAATCCGGGTCGGCAACAAGCGGTTCATCCTGTCGCCGTCGCAAGACCTCGGCGATCTCAAACGGAAGATCGTCGACGCGGTGCTCGCCGGCGGGGCTTTCGTGCCGCTGCTCGCCGCCGGCGACGAGTTCGTGAGCGTTCTGGTGACGCCACACTCCGTCGTGTACATCGAGGAGGCCGAGGGCTACTCCGACAGGGTCGGCGAGCCGGGCGAGTTCGTGTCCGCCGGGTTCGGTCCCGACGAGCCGCTCGCCCTGTACGAGGCGCTGCGCGTGTAGCCCTCGACAACCGCGGGATCTGTCTCAGAGCAGCGGGCGCCCGCCCGTCACGGCGATGACCGCGCCCGTCGTGTAGCTGGACTCGTCGGAGGCGAGCATCACGTACGCGGAGGCGAGCTCTGCGGGCTGGCCGGCCCGGCCGAGGGGCGTGTCGGTACCGAACGACTCGACCTTCTCGGGCGGCATGGTCGCGGGGATCAGCGGCGTCCAGATCGGTCCGGGCGCGACGACATTGGCCCGGATGCCGCGGGGGCCGAGCAACTGCGCGAGCGACGTGGTCAGGTTCGTGATCGCCGCTTTGGTGGCCGCGTACGGCAGCAGCTGAGGCGTCGGACTGTCGGCCTGAATCGAGGATGTCGCGATGATCGACGCCCCGCTCTCCAGGTGCGGCTCCGCGGCCTTCGCGAGGTGGAAGTAGGCGCTGAGGTTGGTCGCCAGCGTGTGGTCCCACTCGGCGTCGTCGATCTCGGCGAGGTTCTCGTGGGTGCGCTGGAACGCGGCGTTGTGCACGAGCACGTCGAGGCGGCCGAACCGCTCGATCGCGACATCCACGAGCCGTCGGCATTCGGCGGGGTCGGAGAGGTCACCGCGCACCAGGACGGCCGTACGGCCTGCCTCTTCGACCCAGCGGCGGGTCTCCTCGGCGTCGGCGTCCTCTTCGAGATAGCCGATCACCACGTCGGCGCCCTCCCGCGCGAACGCGATGGCTACGGCCCGCCCGATGCCGCTGTCGGCGCCCGTGATGATCGTGGTCTTGCCGAGCAGCTTGCCCGACCCGCGGTACGAGTCCTCGCCGTGGTCGGGACGGGGCGTGAGCTCGTCGGTCAGGCCGGGGGCTTCGATCTGCTGTGCGGGTATCGACATGGAGGTCTCCCATTTCGTTCGGTGGTCGGCTTCCTGTCTAGCCCGGGACACGGTTCGGGGCCAGCCCCAGAGGAGCTGGCCCCGATTCCGCCTGAACCGTGTAGGGCGATCAGGTGGTGAGCGTCGGCTGGTTCTCCGAACCGCTGGCCTGCGTGGCGATCTCGATCTTGCGCGGCTTCGCCTTCTCGCTCACCGGCACGATCACGCTCAGCACGCCGTTGTCGTAGTGGGCGCTGATCCGGTCGCGGTCGATGCCGACCCCGAGGCTGAACTGGCGCAGGTAGCTGCCGTACGGGCGCTCCTGCGAGAGCCACTTCGCGCCGTCGGGCTGGGCCGCCGTGCGCTGCGCGCGGATGGTGAGCAGCTGGCCGTCGACGTCCACGTCGACCGACCCGGGATCGATGCCCGGCAGGTCGGCGGCGAGCACGTACTGGTCGCCGTTGCGATACAGATCGACGGGCATCAGCCGCGGTCCACGCCGCAGCTGGAGCAGGTTGTCGGCGACGCGGTCCAGTTCGCTGAAAGGATCAAACGACATGTCCATAATGAGGATTCCCCTTCCGTTGAGGCGAGCCCTGATTGGCTCGACAACAATTTTTTAGCACTCTCAGGCCGAGAGTGCCAAGTGGGATTTCTGGGAGTTCGCCGAGAGCGCACGGCCGCCGTAATCCCCCTTCGCGCTCCGGTGTCGTTGTGCCCTCAACGTCGAGCTGATGCGTTCGGTACCCGGATCGGTGGGAAGGATCGTGGAAGGGAACACCGCGACCGTACCTCAACGTGGCGCGGCAATGGTGTCGTCGCACCGACCGCGGTATGGGCTGGCCTGAGAGAGCGCTCGTGTAGGCGCCGTGGACGAGGCGGCTATCCCAGACACACAAAAACCCGCTAGATCGAGAGGATCTAGCGGGCTTGAAGTGCGGAGACGGAGGGATTTGAACCCTCGGTACCCGTTAGGGTACTCCACCTTAGCAGGGTGGTGCACTAGGCCGAACTATGCGACGTCTCCCTAGTTGTTCGTCAGCAATCATAGCCAATTCCCGCCGGCAGTTTGTGCGCGCCCGCGGAAAGGGCCCTATTGGGCGATCGAACAGGTCGAGTCGGCGGCGGTCTGCCCACGCAGGTCGAGCTCGTCGAGGGGCTCGGCGGTCGCGGCATCCGACGTCTCGGGAACGGCGGTCGGATCGGCGGTCGCGCCTTCGCCGTCGCCCCCGGCCGGCAGCGAGAAGGGCTCGTCGGCGAGGATCTTCGCAAAGAGCTCGCTGGCCTGCGCCTCGACCGGCTGGACCTTGCCCGCGTAGACGCCGGTACCGCCCGTGGTGCTCGGGTACTGCACGAACGAGAAGCGGTCGAGCGGGATGTCCCTGAGCGCGAGCGCGATCGATGCGAGCGTGTCGAGCTGGGCGAAATTGGACGACAGGGTCATCGACGAGGTCGCAGCCCGGGCCAGGTTGTACACCTTCACCGGGTCGCCGAGGGTGTCGCTGCTCTTGATCGTGCGCAGCAGCGACGACAGGAACACCTGCTGCGAGCTGATGCGCGTGAGGTCGCTGCCGTCGCCGACGCCGTGACGCGAGCGCAGGAACGCCAGCGCCTGCTCGCCGGAAAGGGTGTAGGTGCCCGCCTCGGGCAGCACGAGCCCCGAGTACTTGTCGTCGATCGGACCGCTCACGCAGACCGGCACACCGCCGATCGCGTTCGACATGGCGACGACGCCGCTGAATTTGATAAGACCGGCATATTGGATGTCGAGTCCCGTGAGTTCCTCGACGGTGAGCACGGTGCACGGCAGTCCGCCGTACGACAGGCTGACGTTGATCGGCTGTGCGGACATCGCGGAGTAGCTGCCGCTGCCGTCGGCTTCGGGGCAGGACGGGATCCGCACGACCATGTCGCGGGGGATGCTCACCGCGACCGCGTTGGTCTGGTCTTCCGACACGTGCAAGAGCATCGTGACGTCGTTCAGCTCGGCCGAGCCGCGGCCGGCGCAGCCCGACCCGTCTTCGCAGACGTCGCTGCCGACGATGAGGATGTTGAAGCCGCCCTCGATCGCGCCGATCGCCGGCGCTTCGCCCGACTCCTGCCCGGCGAGCTCGACCGTGTCGATTTCGTCGCTCACCTGGGCCGCGACGATCGCCACGATCGACGCCGACGCGACGAGCATGACGGCGACGGCCGCCGCGATGAACTTCACGACCGTCGACCAGCCGCGCGGATGCTTCAACCGTCCGTGGCGCGCGATGGTGCTGGGCGATTGACTCTGAGGCCCCTCGTCGAGTTCATTCATGATGACTCCCGTCGGTGCGTGGTGGCGCAGCGGACTGCGCCCATTGTGCCGGATCGCCTAGTTATTGGCGACCGAGCATGTGTAGTCGGCGGCCGTCTGGCCGGTGATGTCGAGAACGGCGAGCGGGTCGACGGCCGGGTCCGCGGTGGCCGTCGGGTCGACGACCTCGACCGGTGCGTTCGGGTCGACCTCGGAACCGCGGTCGTCGCCGACGTTCGCCAGGGCGAACGGGGTGTCGGCGGCGATCAGGGCGAAGAGCTCGTCGGCCTTGGCCGTCACGGGGGCGACCTTGCCGGTGTAGACGCCGCCCACACCCGTGGTGCCGGGGTACTGCACGAAGGTGACCGATGCGAGCGGGATGTCCTTGAGCGCGAGACCGATCGAGACCAGGGTGTCGAGGCTGGAGAAGTTCTGCGACAGGGTCATCGACTGCGTCGCGGCCTGCGCGAGGTTGTAGAGCTTGAGCGGGTCGCCGAGGGTCTCGCTGCTCTTCAGCGTGCGCACGAGCGAGGAGAGGTAGACCTGCTGCGAGCTGATGCGCGTGAGGTCGCTGCCGTCGCCGACGCCGTGACGCGTGCGGAGGAAGTTGAGGGCGTCCTGACCGCTCATCGTGTACGTTCCCGCGGCGTCGATCTTGAGCCCGGTGTACTTGTCGTCGATCGGTCCGTTGACGCAGACCGGCACGCCGCCCACGGCGTCGCCCATCTTGATGACGCCGTTGAAGGTGATGAGGCCGGCGAACTGGATGTCGAGGCCGGTGAGCGCCTCGACCGTGAGGACGGTGCAGGGAAGTCCGCCGTAGTAGAGCGTCTCGTTGATGGGGCGGGCCGACATGGCCGAGTTGTTGCCCGAGCCGTCTTCGCGCGGGCACGAGGGGATCGGCACGACGAGGTCGCGCGGGAAGCTCACCGCGACGGCGTTGGTCTGGTCTTCCGAGACGTGCAGGAGCATGGTGACGTCGTTGAGCGTGGCGGTGCGGTCCTCGCACCCGCCTTCCTTCTCACACTGGTCGCTGCCGACGATGAGGATGTTGAATCCGCCCTCGTAGGCGCCGATGCTGGGCGGAGGCCCCTCGGTCTCGCCGACGAGGGTGACGGTGGTGACCTGGTCGCTGATCTGGTTGACGACGATGGCGGCGACGGAGGCCCCGCTGACGAGGACGACGACGAGCGCCGCCCCGACGATCTTGAGGATTGTCGCCCAGGGTCCGCTTTTCTTCAGCTGTCCGTGACGAGCGATGCCGGCGACCGTTGCAGACCTGTTTGATCGTGGACGAAGCTCACTCATCGCGGACCCTTTCGGTAGTGGAACGTGGTGAAGTCGAAACAGCGGAGGGCGTGGGATTCGAACCCACGAATGCTTTCACATCACCAGTTTTCAAGACTGGCTCCATCGGCCGCTCGGACAGCCCTCCAGGCAAATCAAGTCCCGAGTGTATCCGATGGCCGACGCGCAACCCTGAATATCGGCCCCTACCGGGTGAAAGGGGGGTTAGAACGAGGCCAGAACCCGCGCGACACCGTCGTTGATGTCTGTTTCGGTCGACTCGTTCGCGGCGGCGACCACCTCGGCCGGCGCCTGCCCCATAGCGACTCCGCGACCCTCGGCGGAGGCCCACTCGAGCATGTCGACATCGTTACGCCCGTCTCCGATCGCCAGCACTCGCGAACGCGGGACGCCGAGCAGCCCGCGTACGCGTTCGAGCGCTGTCGACTTGTTCACGCCGTCGGGAGCGATGTCGAGCCAGGCGGTCCAGCCCACGTTGTAGCTGACCTTGTGGAGACCCATGCGTTCGACGACGGAGAGGAAATCCTCGATGTCGTGCTCGGGCGAGATGACGACGACGCGGGTGGCGTCGTGCTCGAGCAGCTCGTCGAACTCGACCTTCTGGCTGCTCGCCCCGAGAGTGCCGTCGGGGAAGAACCCGGTGAAGCGGTACAGGCCGGTCTCGTCTTCGACGGCGTAGTGCGCCGCTTCGAGGTTGGCCTTGATGGTGGTGAGCACCTCGCCGGGGTTGAACGTTTCGACGAAGTGGCGTGCGTAGCCGGTCGGCGCGTCGGCGTCGCGCTTGAGCGTGATCGCTCCGTTGGAGCAGACCAGGTAGTCGGGAGTGATGCCGAGGCGGTCGAGCACCGGCAGCGTCATCGCGACCGAGCGGCCGGTCGCCAGCATGACCTCGTGGCCGAGACCGCTGACGCGCAGGATCTGCTCGGCCACGCTGTCGCTGAGGGTGCCGTCCTCGTGCAACACCGTTCCGTCGATGTCGAGGGCGATCAGCCAGCGCTCGGCGTCCGTCGACCCGGCGCTCATCAGGCGACCGGCTCGAAGATCTCGAGTCCGCCGAGGTACGGGCGCAGCGCCTCGGGCACGACGACGGATCCGTCGGCCTTCTGGTGCGTCTCGAGGATCGCGACGAGCCAGCGCGTGGTGGCGAGGGTGCCGTTCAGGGTCGAGACCGGCGAGGTCTTGCCCGTCTCGCCGCGGTAGCGGATGTCGAGACGGCGCGCCTGGTACGTGGTGCAGTTGCTGGTCGAGGTGAGCTCGCGGTAGGTGCCCTGGGTCGGAACCCACGCTTCGATGTCGAACTTGCGGGCGGCGCTCGAGCCGAGGTCGCCGGCGGCCACGTCGATCACGCGGTAGCTGAGACCGCAGGCCTGCAGCATCGACTCCTGGTAGCCGACGAGCTTCTCGTGCTCGGCCTCGGCGAGGTCGGGGTGCACGTACGAGAACATCTCCAGCTTGTTGAATTGGTGCACCCGCAGGATGCCGCGATTGTCCTTGCCCGCGGAACCGGCCTCGCGGCGGTAGCAGGTGCTCCACCCGGCGTAGCGCAGCGGCCCGTCGCTCAGATCGAGGATCTCGTCGGAGTGATACCCGGCGAGCGCGACCTCGCTCGTTCCGGTCAGGTACAGGTCGTCGGCCGGAAGGTAGTAGATCTCGTCGGCGTGCTCGCCGAGGAACCCGGTGCCGGCCATGATCTCGGGGCGCACCAGCGTCGGCGTAATAAGAGGCACGAAGTCTTCGGCGAGCGCCTTGTCGAGCGCCATGTTCATCAGGGCCAGCTCGAGGCGGGCACCGACCCCGCGCAGGAAGTAGAAGCGGCTGCCGCTCACCTTGGTACCGCGGGTGATGTCGATCGCCTTGAGCATCTCACCCAGCTCGGCGTGGTCGCGCGGTTCGAAGTCGAACGTCGCCCTCTCCCCCACCTCGCGAAGGGTGACGAAGTTCTCCTCGCCCCCCGAGGGCACGCCGTCGATGATGGGGTTCTGGATGGCGCCGACGATGCGGGCGAACTCTGCCTCGGCGTCGGTCGACACCTGCTGGGCCGCTTTGACGCGGGCCGCGAGTTCCTGGGCTTGGGCCACGAGGGCACGCTTCTCGTCCTTGGGCGCCTGGGCGACCGTCTTACCGAACGCGTTCTGCTCGGCACGCAGGCTCTCGAACTCGCCGATGGACGTGCGGCGTCGCGAATCGGCGGCGATCGCGTCATCCACGAGGGAAACGGACGAACCGCGTGCCTCCTGCGAACGTCGGAGGATTTCGGGGCTGTCGCGCAGAATCTGTGGGTCAATCACCCGATCAGTCTACTTTGGAGCGCATTCGGGCGACCGCGTCTGCCGTGCATTAGCGTTGCCCCCGTGGCGACACCGAAAAATACGCATCCCCAGCTAGCCGCCGTCGTCTACAACCCCATCAAGGTCGACATCCTCGCCCTCAAGACTTCCGTCGCGCGCGCCGCCGAAGAAGCCGGCTGGCAGCACCCGCTCTGGTTCGAAACCAGCGTCGAGGATGCCGGACAGGGTGTCACCGCGGAGGCGATCCGCCTGGGTGCGCGGCTCGTGCTCGCGGCAGGCGGAGACGGCACCGTGCGTGCCGTGGCCGAGGGCCTGCGCGACACCGGCGTGGCGATGGCGCTGCTCCCCTCCGGTACCGGCAACCTGCTGGCCCGCAACATCGACGTGCCGTTCACCGACCTCGATACGACCGTCGACATCGCCTTCAACGGCGTCGACCGTCAGATCGACCTCGGTCTCGCCTCGATCGTGCGCGAGGACGGCGACCGCGAAGAACACGTCTTCCTCGTGATGGCGGGCCTCGGGCTCGACGCCAAGATGATCGCCAACACCAACAGCAAGCTCAAGAAGGCGGTGGGCTGGCTGGCCTACGTCGACGCCGGCCTGCGCTCGCTGCCCGAGATCAAGCCGGTGAAACTGCGTGTGAGCATCGACGGCTCGCCGGAACGCAAGGTCAGCGTGCACACGATCATCATCGGCAACTGCGGCAAGCTGCCCGGCGGCATCCTGCTTTTGCCCGATGCCCACCCGGATGACGGCATCCTCGACTTCGTCGCACTACGCCCCCGGGGGCCGTTCGGCTGGGTGAAGATCTGGAACAAGGTCGCGTGGGAGAACGGGGTGCTGCGCAAGAGTGCTCTCGGCCGTCGCATCATCGACCTGTCGCGCGACGTCAAGGACGTCACCTACCTGACCGGACGCGACCTGCGAATGACTGTCGACGAGCCGCAGCAATTCCAACTCGACGGCGACGAGTTCGGCGAGGCCAAGTCGGTACACGCCTGGGTCGACCCCGGCGCCCTCCTGGTGCGGGTCCCCGCCCACAAGGCGGGTTGAGCCCGTCGAAACCCCCAGCGGGTTGAGCCCGTCGAAACCCAGCGGGAGCGACCTACTCAATCGCCGGGAGTGATGAGCCCGTCGAGCCATTCCCGCGCCGCCGTGAAGCTGTCGTCTTCGTACCGCTGCGACACCTCGATCTCGAGTTTGTCGGCGCGGGGATAGCTGCCGAGGAAGATCACGTTCGGGCTGAAACGCTTGAGACCGAGCAGGGCGTCGGCGACGCGCTCGTCGAGGATGTGCCCGTCGAGGTCGATGTTGAAGCGGTACCGTCCCAGCGCGTCCCCGATGGGGCGCGACTCGATCAGGCTCATGTTCACCCCGCGGGTGGCGAACTGCTCGAGCATCTCGAGCAGGCGCCCGGCCTTGTCGTCGGGGAGCTCCGCGATGATGCTCGTCTTGTCGGCGCCGGTCCGTGGCGGAACCGCGACCGTGCGGCTCACCAGCACGAACCGGGTGACCGCGTTCGGGTTGTCGCCGATACCGTCGGCCAACACCTCGAGGTCGTAGTGCTTCGTGATTCCGGGAGGCGCGACTGCCGCGTTCGCGTGGTCGTGCGTGAGCAGGTTGGCGGCGGCCGCGACGTTCGAGCTCGCCGGGATGTGTCCGTGGCCGGGCAGGTTCTTGTCGAGCCAGAGGTGCGTCTGCCCGTAGGCGACCGGGTGGGCGTTCACGACGGTGACATCGGCGAGCGTCGTGCCGGGGCGCGCGACGAGGACGAAATTCACCGAGACGAGGTACTCGCCGATGATGCGCAGGTCGGGGATCGTCGCGAGCGCATCTTGCGTGGCACTGACCCCGCCCTCGATCGAGTTCTCGATCGCGATCATCGCGGCGGTGCTGCGTCCGGCGACGACGTCGGCGAGCGCTTCGCCCACGTTGTTGACCGACCGCCAGTGCTTTCCCGCGGCTTCCGGAACCTGCGCCAGAGCGGCCTCGGTAAACGTGCCGGCCGGGCCCAGATAGCTGTAGGTCTCGTGCGGGGGCGTGGCGTCGGCGGGCATGCTGTCGAGTTTAGGGCGTGGGATCGAGGGGTGCGGCGACGGCGATGAGGCCAAGCAGACCGACTCAGCCGAGCGGATGCCGAGGGCAAGGGCTTCGCAGACCCGACGGATGCTGGGAAGATGAAGCCATGACAACTCGCGCCGGGCAGCCCGCCCAGGAAACCGATCTCATCAACGTCGAAGAACTCGTCGCCGCGTACTACGAGAAGGTGCCAGACGTCACCAATCCCGACCAGAAGGTGGTGTTCGGCACCAGCGGGCACCGCGGCTCGAGCTTCGACTCCGCGTTCAACGAGACGCACATCGCCGCGATCACGCAGGCGATCGTCGACTACCGCACCGAGCAGGGCATCACCGGCCCGCTGTTCATCGGCAAGGACACGCACGGCCTGAGCCGCCCCGCCGAGACCACCGCGCTCGAGGTCCTCGCCGCCAACAACGTGCGCGCACTCGTCGACGAGTTCGACGACTACGTGCCGACGCCGGCGCTCAGCCTCGCGATCATCGTCTACAACGCCACGGGACACGACGACCAGGCCGACGGCATCGTCATCACCCCGAGTCACAACCCGCCCCGCGACGGCGGCTTCAAGTACAACCCGCCGCACGGCGGACCGGCCGACAGCGACGCCACGAGCTGGATCGCCGACCGCGCCAACGAGCTGATCGCGAACGAGCTGCGCGACGTCAAGCGCGCCGAGCCGACCGCCGTCGAGACCTACGACTACCGCGGCGCCTACGTCGCCGACCTGGCCAACATCATCGACTTCGACGCGATCCGCGCGGCCGGCCTGCACATCGGCGCCGACCCGCTCGGTGGAGCGAGCGTCAACTACTGGAAGCTGATCGCCGAGCAGTACGACCTCGACCTCACCGTCGTCAACCCGCGGGTCGATCCGCAGTGGGGCTTTATGACGCTCGACTGGGACGAGAAGATCCGCATGGATCCGTCATCCCCCTCGGTCATGGCGTCGGTTCTCGCCTACCAGCACGACTACGACATCGTCACCGGCAACGACGCGGACGCCGACCGCCACGGCATCGTCACCCCCGACGGCGGCCTGATGAACCCGAACCACTACCTCGCCGTCGCGGTGCAGTACCTGTACACGCACCGTCCCGAATGGCGAGAGGATGCCGCGATCGGCAAGACCCTCGTCTCGAGCACCATGATCGACCGGGTCGCCGAGTCGCTCGGCCGACGACTCTGGGAGGTGCCGGTCGGCTTCAAGTGGTTCGTTCCCGGCCTGATCGACGGATCCGTCGCGTTCGGCGGTGAAGAGAGCGCCGGCGCGAGCTTCCTGCGCAAGGACGGCACGTCGTGGACGACCGACAAGGACGGCATCCTGCTGGCGCTGCTGGCGAGCGAGATCCGCGCTGTGACCGGCAAGAGCCCGTCGGCGCTGTACGCCGAGCTCGTCGAGCAGTTCGGCGACCCCGTCTACCAGCGCGTCGACGCCGTCGCGACGAAGGCCCAGAAGGCGGCGCTCGGCAAGCTCAACGGATCGGCCATCAGCGCCGAGACGCTCGCGGGCGACCCGATCATCGCGCGCCTGTCGGAGGCGCCCGGCAACGGCGCGGCCGTCGGCGGGGTCAAGGTCGTCACCGAGAAGGCCTGGTTCGCGGCCCGCCCGAGCGGTACCGAAGACGTCTACAAGATCTACGCCGAGTCCTTCGTGGGCGAGGAGCACCTCAAGCAGGTGCAGGCCGAGGCGAAGGAGATCGTCGACGCCGCGCTGGGCGGTTGAGCATTAGTGGGTGCGCGCCGGAGGCGGCGCTACTCGACCACCGACAGCCCGATCGTCACCGCGTCGCCGACACCGACTCCGGCCTTGGTGCGCACGGCCTTCTTGATCGGCAGAACGTAGGCGCCGCGGTCGACGCCGGGGAAGATCGACGTCGACCACTCGGACGAGCCGAGCCGCACGCGCACCTTCACCGCACCGAACCCTGACGGTGGGCGCGGCTGGTCCGCGATCTCGTCGGAGACGTCCTCGGGCAGGCTCGCGAACACCCACAGCTCCTTGCGCGCGGTCCACGCCCAGAGCGTCGACTCGAACTCGTAGCTCTCGCCCGGCATCGCCTTACGGGACCTTCCAGAACCAGGCGAGGGCGCCGGGGTGGTCGACCGTGATCGTGGTGTCGAAGTCGCGCCAGTTGCTGTCGAGGTTATGGCCCACCATGAGGATCTGCTGCACACCGTCGACCACCCGGATGTCCGACACGATCTGGATGTGGTCGGCGCTGTCGTTGTCGTTCCAGTCGAAGACCACGATGTCGCCTACCTCGACCTGGTCGCGCTGGTCGACCGTGAGCCGGGTGAAGCCGAGCTCGGGGCTGGCCAGCAGGTAGTTCTCGAAGCTCGGGGTGTAGATCCAGCTGCCCGAGTACTTGGTCGGCGAGGTGAAGTTCCACCCCGAGGTCTGCGCGATGCCGCGGGCGATGAGCGTCTGGCTGACGAAGTTCATGCAGTCGCCGCCGACGGAATTGAACTCCCCGTAGGTCGCGAGGTTGTAGGTGTCGGTCGACCAGTGCTGGAACGCGTACTGCAGCTGCGCGTCGACGGGCGTGAGCACCGCGCGCTCGTAGGTCAACGGTGCGGCAGAGGCCACCTCGACGGTGTCGGCGTAGACGTGCACGTCCTCGATGGTCGGCACGTACTCCGCGGCCACGGGAACCGCGGCCGTCACCTGGGTATCGCTGACCACCGTGACATCCGTCGCCCCCACGCCCGCGAACGTGACACGGGTCACGTCGCTCAGGTTCTCCCCGGTGATCGTGACGATGCCGCCCGAGACCAGCGACCCGCTGGTGGGCTCGATCCCCTGCACGCTTGCGGTCTGCTCGACGGCGGCGGGGGGCGAATCCGCCGGTTCGGCGCCGGTCGCGCAACCGCTGAACAGCACGGCGGCGGCGGCGAGCAGAGCCACCGCCCCGGTGCGGGATCGAAGCGGACGCGGGTGGCGGAGTATGGGGCGCATAGACATGACCAGACAATTATCGTCCGCCACCCTGTGAAGCTTGCGGAGACCTTGCCGTCGGTGTAACTTTGCACCTCACGCAATATTTACCCCGCCGTCGGATGCGTTCCGCGGCGGCGTTGTCGTTAACACCCCCACAACCACCCCCGATACTCACGAGGTTCCATGTCACGCGTTGACTCCAAGGGCAAGCAGCAGGCCCAGGCGATCAAGGATGTCGGCGGCGTTATGACGCACCGCCAGATCCTGTTCGTCATCTTCGGCCTCATGGCCGGTATGTTCCTGTCGTCTCTCGACCAGACCATCGTCTCCACGTCGATGCGCACGATCGCCGACGACCTCGACGGGCTCAGCCAGCAGGTCTGGGTGACCACGGCGTACCTGATCCTCGCGACGATCTCCACGCCGATCTACGGCAAGCTCAGCGACATCTTCGGTCGCCGCCCGCTGTTCATCATCGCGATCAGCATCTTCCTCGTCGGGTCCATCGCGGCCGGCTTCGCGAGCTCGATGTACGAACTCGCGGCCTTCCGTGCGATCCAGGGCCTCGGCGCGGGCGGGCTGATGGCCCTGCCGTTGGCCATCATGGGCGACATCCTCGCCCCTCGTGAACGAGCCAAGTACCAGGGCTACTTCCTCGCCGTCTTCGGCGTCTCCAGCGTGGTCGGCCCGCTCATCGGCGGACTGTTCGCCGGCACCCCCGAGATCCTGTTCGTGACCGGATGGCGCTGGGTGTTCCTGATCAACATCCCGATCGGCATCGCGGCCCTCGCGATCGTCATCCGCTTCCTGCACATCCCGCACGAGCGCCGCAGCGTGCGCATCGACTGGTGGGGCGCGACCACGATCATCGTCGGCCTCGTGCCGCTGCTGCTCGTCGCCGAGCAGGGCCGCGAGTGGGGCTGGGGCTCGCTCGGCGCCATCTCCTGCTACGTGATCGGCGTACTCGGCCTCGCCGCGTTCGTGCTCAGCGAGAAGCTCATGGGCGACGACGCGCTCATCCCGCTCAAGCTGTTCAAGAGCCACACCTTCTCGATGGCGACCGTCCTCGGCGTGCTCGTCGGCTTCGGCATGTTCGGCGCCATGATGACGCTGCCGCTCTACCTCCAGGTGGTCAACGGCGCGACGCCGACCGAGAGCGGCTTCCTCATGCTGCCGATGATCCTCGGTCTGATGATCTCGTCGATCGTGAGCGGCCAGCTGATCGCCCGCACCGGCAAGTACCAGTACTTCCCGCGCTTCGGAACGGCGTTCCTCGCCGTCGGCTTCTTCGTCTTCACCTTCGCGAGCGTCGACAAGCCCGTCTGGTTCATGATGATCGGCATGCTGTTCACGGGCCTCGGCCTCGGCCAGCTTATGCAGACTCTGACGCTCGCCAGCCAGAACTCGGTGGGCCCGCGCGACATCGGCGTGGCCACGAGCGCTTCGACGTTCTTCCGCCAGATCGGCGGCACCGTCGGCACCGCCGTCATCTTCTCGGTGCTGTTCACGCGCTGGCCGCTCAACATCACGGCGGCGTTCGACTCGGCATCGGTCAAGGCCGGAATCGCCGAGGCGACCGCCGACCCCGCCGTGCTCGCGGATCCCGCCAACAAGACGATCCTCGAGCTGCTGAACGGCGGCGGCAACGCCTCAGAGGCCATCAGTGGCGACACCTCGTTCCTCAACACGAGCGACCCGCGTCTCGCCGCGCCATTCCTCGAGGGCTTCTCCAACTCGGCCGTCTCGGTCTTCTGGATCGCCCTGTGCGTCGTGCTCGTCGCCTTCGTGCTGAGCTTCTTCCTCAAGGCGCCGCCCTTGCGTGCCAAGTCGGCCCTTCAAGAGAACGCGGATGACGCGGCCGCCGCCGTCGCCGCCGAATCCGGTGTCGCAGCCGAGGCCGAGACGCCGAACGTGGCCGTCGCACCCCAGCGGAAGTCGGAATCGCCGCTCGGCTAGAAACTCGCGAAAAATTCTTACGCGACACCTGCAGCCCGGTCTCCCCCGTATTTCTGGGGGCTGACCGGGCTGTAAGCGTTTGCGGTCTCGAAATCGCGTGAGAGCGCTCTCACGCACCGGTTGACAGTCGTGATCTCACACACATAGGGTGATGCCCGATCCCGTGAGAGCGCTCTCACAGCCCGTGTGTGCGCCTGCGGAATCTCCCATCCACGCACACAAAGGAGTGACCGTGAAGGTTTCACGACGCACAACAGCAACAGTGGTCGCGGGCGCAGCAGTGTTCGCCCTCGTCGCGACCGGCTGCAGCAGCAACCCGGCCGAAGGTGGTGAGGACGGCGACATCACCCTCACCGTCGCCACCTTCAACGACTTCGGCTACACGCCCGAGCTCTTCGCCGAGTACGAGGCATCGCACCCCGGCATCACCATCAAGCACAACAAGGCAGCGACGTCGGACGACGCCCGCGCCAACTACTTCACCAAGCTCGGCGCCGGCTCCGGCCTCGCCGACGTCGAGGCCGTCGAGATCGACTGGTTCGCCGAACTGCTGCAGTACTCCGACAAGCTCACCGACCTGTCGTCCGACAGCGTCGACGGCCGTTGGCTCGACTGGAAGGAAGCCGCGGCGACCGACGCCGACGGCAAGCTCATCGCCTACGGCACCGACATCGGACCCGAGGCCATCTGCTACCGCTCCGACCTGTTCGCCGCGGCAGGCCTGCCGACGGACCGCACCGAGGTTGCGGCCCTGCTCGAGGGCGACTGGGACAACTACTTCTCCGTCGGCGAGCAGTTCACCGCCGCGAGCGACTCCGCCTGGTTCGACGCCTCCGGCGCCATGATCCAGGGCATCCTCAACCAGGAGGAAGAGACTCTCGAGTCGAAGGACGGCGAGGTCATCGCCACCACGAACCCCGTCGTCAAGGACGCCTACGAGCAGGTCCTCGCGGTCAGCCCCGAGCTCTCCGCCCACTTCACGCAGTGGAGCGACGACTGGAACGCCGGCTTCGCCAACGGCGCCTTCGCCACGATGCTCTGCCCGAGCTGGATGCTCGGCATCATCGAGGGCAACGCGGCCGAGGTCACCGGCTGGGACATCGCCAACGTGTTCCCCAACGGCGGCGGCAACTGGGGCGGCTCGTACCTCACGGTCCCGGCCCAGGGCGCGCACACCGAAGAGGCGAAGGAGCTCGCCGACTGGCTGACCGCTCCCGAGCAGCAGCTCACCACGTTCGTGCAGACCGGCAACTTCCCCAGCCAGCTGGACCTGCAGACGTCTGAGGAGCTCACCTCGATCACCCGTCCGTACTTCAACGACGCTCCGACCGGCCAGATCTTCTCCGACCGCGCCACCGCCGTCACCGTCGCTCCCTACAAGAGCGTGAAGTACTTCCCCGTGATGAGCACCCTGCAGGACGCCATCACCCGCGTCGACGTGGACAAGACGCAGTCTGCCGACGAGTCGTGGAAGCAGTTCGAAGCCGACGTCGCCGCCCTCGGCTAAGCACCGTCGCTGATCGGGCCGGCCTTCACGGGCCGGCCCGGTCTCTCGTCTCATCCGCCTCGACACCTAGGACCACCATGACAACCGCCCTGCTCGACGACAGACAGGTCAGGCGCATCGCGTTCGGCAACCGGCTGAGCCACTGGGACTTCAAGCTCTCGCCCTACCTCTACGTCTCGCCGTTCTTCATCCTCTTCGCTCTCACCGGACTGTTCCCCATCCTCTACACCGCCTACGTCTCGGTGTACGACTGGCACATCATCGGCGGCCAGGGCGACTTCGTCGGACTCGGCAACTTCGAGTGGGTGCTCGGCCAGGAGAAATTCTGGCTCGCCCTGCGCAACAGCTTCAGCATCTTCCTGCTGTCCGCCATCCCGCAGGTGATCTTCGCCCTGATCATCGCGGCGGTGCTCTCCGACAACCTGAGGGCCAAGACCTTCTGGCGCATGGGCGTGCTCGTGCCCTACGTCGTCGCGCCCGTCGCCGTCGCCCTCATCTTCAGCAACATGTTCGGCGACCAGTACGGCCTGATCAACAACCTGCTCGGCCGCATCGGGCTCGACCCGGTGGGCTGGCACTCGCAGGTCGTGCCGAGCCACCTCGCCATCGCGACGATGGTCAACTTCCGCTGGACCGGCTACAACGCCCTCATCTTCCTCGCCGCCATGCAGGCGATCCCGCGCGACTACTACGAGGCGGCGATGCTCGACGGCGCGACCAAACTGCGCCAGTTCTTCTCCATCACTATCCCGTCTCTGCGCCCCACCCTCATCTTCGTGATCATCACGTCGACCATCGGCGGCCTGCAGATCTTCGACGAGCCGCGCATGTACGACCAGTCCGGCCAGGGCGGCGCCAGCGCGCAGTGGCTCACGATCACCATGTTCATCTACAACCAGGGCTTCGGCCAGACCGGCGGAGGCCAGTTCGGCCACGCCGCCGCGGCCGCCTGGCTGCTCTTCATCATCATCATCGTGGTGGGGCTCATCAACCTCGCGGCGACGAGGGCAATCGCGAGCGCGGGAACGAGAAACGGCAAATGACCACGACACAGGCTCCCGGCTGGTACACCCGTCGCAAGGCGAAGTCCGCCGCCACCAACAAGCCGGGCATCCTCGGCTACGCGTTCCTCACGGTCGTGATCCTCGGTGCCCTGTTCCCGCTGTACTGGTCATTCCTGATCGGTAGCGGCGATTCATCCACTATCACCAAACAGGACATCGACTGGCTGCCGGGCGGCAACTTCCTCAAGAACGCCGCGGCCGTGATCAACGAACCGAGCGTCGGCTTCTGGAAGGCGTTCACCAACAGCATCATCGTGTCGACCGTCGTCTCGGCGTCGGTCGTGCTCTTCTCCACCCTGGCCGGCTACGCCTTCGCCAAGCTGAAGTTCAAGGGCAGCCGCGGCATGCTGCTGTTCATCATCGCCACGATGGCCGTGCCGACCCAGCTCGGCATCGTGCCGCTCTTCATCGCCATGTCGCAGTGGTTCCACCTCAGCGGCACGCTGCTCGCGGTCATCATCCCGGCACTCGTCACGGCGTTCGGCGTGTTCTGGATGACGCAGTACCTGACCCAGTCGCTGCCGGACGAGCTCATCGAGGCCGCCCGTGTCGACGGCGCGAGCATGATCCGCACGTTCTGGCACGTCGGGCTGCCCGCCGCCCGCCCGGCCGCGTCGATGCTCGCCCTCTTCACGTTCGTGGCGACCTGGACCAACTTCTTCTGGCCGTTCATCATCCTGGACAGTAACAATCCGACGCTGCCCGTGGCATTGTCGCTACTGCAGAGCAATTACTTCGTCGACTATTCGATCGTGCTGGCCGGCGTACTGCTGTCCACGATCCCGCTCCTCATCCTCTTCGCGGTGGCGGGCAAGCAACTGGTTTCAGGAATTATGCAAGGAGCAATCAAGGGATGACCCACCTCACCAGCCTCGCCGGCACACCGCTGGCAAGCTCCTCCACGGACAACAGGTCGTTCCCGCCGGACTTCCTGTTCGGCGTCGCGACCGCTGCCTACCAGATCGAGGGCGCCGCCCACGAGGACGGCCGCACCGACTCCATCTGGGACGCGTTCGCCCGCGTGCCCGGCGCGGTCGTCGACGGCCACAACGGCGACGTCGCCTGCGACCACTACCACCGCTACGAGAGCGACGTCGCGATGATGGCCGATCTCGGCCTGCAGACGTACCGGTTCTCGACCTCGTGGTCGCGCATCCGTCCCGACGGCGGCCCGGTCAACCACACGGGCCTCGACTTCTACTCGCGGCTCGTCGACTCGCTGCTCGAGAACAACATCAAGCCGTGGCTCACGCTCTACCACTGGGACCTCCCGCAGGCGCTGGAGGAGAAGGGCGGCTGGGCCAACCGCGACACCGCCTACCGCTTCGCCGAGTACGCGACCGACGTGCACGCCGCGCTCGGCGACCGGGTCGACAACTGGACGACGCTCAACGAGCCGTGGTGCTCGTCGTTCCTCAGCTACATCGGCGGCGAGCACGCCCCCGGGCGCCAGGACGTCGAAGCGGGACTCGCGGCCGGCCACCACCTGCTGCTCGGCCACGGCTTGGCGGTGCGCGAGCTGCGCCAGGCCGACCCGTCGCTCGGCCTCGGCATCACGCTCAACCTCACGGTTCCCGACCCGGTCGACCCGACCGACGCCGGCGACGTGGATGCCGCCCGCCGCATCGACGGGCAGTTCAACCGGTTCTTCCTCGACCCGATCTTCCGTGGCGAGTACCCCGTCGACGTGCTGGCCGACCTCGCCGGCCTCGGGCTCGAGAAGTACGTGCTGCCGGGGGACCTCGAGATCATCTCGACGCCCATCGACGCCCTGGGCGTGAACTACTACCACGGCGAGGCCCTCAGCTCGCATCCCGTCGAGCGCGAGATGTCGACCGCCGCTCCCTCCGAGCGGCCGAAGCGTTCCCCGTTCCCCGCGGCGGAGGGCATCCATTGGCGCCTCCGCGACCTGCCCCTCACGGCCATGGACTGGGAGGTACAGCCCGAGGGGCTCACCCGCCTGCTCGTGCGCATCGACGAGGAGTACACCGGCGACACCGTCAAGCTGTACGTCACCGAGAACGGTGCCGCCTACGACGACGAGGTCGAGCCGGATGGCGCGGTGCACGACGCGGAACGAACCGAGTTCCTGCGGCTGCACCTCGGCGCCATCCTCGATGCGGTCGACGCCGGCGTCGACGTGCACGGCTACTTCTACTGGTCGCTGATGGACAACTACGAGTGGGCGTGGGGGTACCACAAGCGGTTCGGCATCGTGCGGGTCGACTACGACACGCTCGAGCGCAGCTACAAGGACAGCGCCATCGAGTACCAGCGGGTGATTGCGGGGCGCGCGCTGTAGCGTTCGGTTCGGGTTGCCGCGGCTCCGGCCGCGGCATCCCGCACGTCGGGCGAAGTCCCTAGAATTACAGCCACACCACTCGAAGGGCTCCAGCGATGAATGCTGCACCGTTGCGACGCCTCCCGCCCACGCTCGAGGCCGTCGCCGCCGCCGCCGGCGTCTCCCGGTCGACCGTGTCCCGGGTCGTCAACGGCTCCACCCGCGTGAGCCCCGACGTGCTCACCGCGGTGACCGCCGCGATCGAAGAGCTGCAGTACATCCCCAACCGGGCCGCGCGGTCGCTCGCCAACCGGCAGACGATGGCGATCGCCCTCGTCGTGCCGGAGGAGACGACACGCTTCTTCGGCGACCCGTACTTCGCTTCGATCGTGCACGGCATCACCAAGGGGCTCGAGCCCAGCGACTACGTGCTGACCCTGCAGCTGACCAGCCCGTTCTCGCCGTCGGAGAAGACAGTGCGCTACCTGCTCGGCGGCAACGTCGACGGGGCGCTCGTGGTCTCGCACCACTCGGGCGACCACTTCCTCGCGAGCCTCGGCAAGGAACTGCCCGTCGTTTTCGGCGGCCGCCCTCTGCGGCCCGACGAGCAGACGAGCTACTTCGTCGACGTCGACAACACGGCCGCGGCGGAGATGGGCACGCAGTTCTTGATCGATCTCGGCCGCACCCGAATCGCGACGATCTCCGGTGCCGCCGACATGCCCGCGGGCATCGACCGCGCTGCCGGGTGGAAGCGGGCGATGGACGGCGCGGGCCTGCGCAGCGATCTGCTCGCGGACGGCGACTTCACCATGGCCGGCGGCGCGCGCGCGATGCGGGAGCTGCTCGACCGTGCACCCGACCTCGACGCCGTCTTCGTCGCGAGCGACCTGATGGCCACGGGTGCCGTCTCCGTCCTGCGCGAGCGCGGCCGCGTCATCCCGGCGGACGTCGCCGTCGTCGGTTTCGACGACAGTCCCGCCGCGACGAGCGGCGAGGTCGAGCTGACCACCGTGCATCAACCGTCCGTGGAGATGGGCGAGGCGATGGCGCACATGCTGCTCGCGCTGCTGCGCGGCGAAGACCCCGAGCCGGTCAACATCATGCCGACTCGCATCGTGGTGCGGGCGAGTACCTAGTCGACGGGAGTCTCGTCGCTCGCGGACGTGGACGCCTTGGGCGTCGTGGTGATCGAGACCGGGCGGCCCATCAGGGTGAGCAGGACGAGCATGACCGCGCCGACGAAGATCGCGATGTCGGCGACGTTGCCGATGAAGAAGTCCGCGTAGGCGATGAAGTCGACGACGTGCCCGCGGCCGAAGCCGGGGTCGCGGAACAGGCGGTCGCCGAGGTGCGTCGTCGCCCCGCCGAGCAGCAGGCCGAGGGCGACCATCCAGCCGACCGAGGTCACGCGGCGGGCGTACCAGGCGATGAGGATGACGGCCAGACCGGTGAGGATCGCGAAGATCCAGGTGTACTCGGTGCCGATCGAGAATGCGGCGCCGGGGTTGTAGACCAGCACGAAACGGATGAGGTCGCCGATGAACGGCACCACTTCGCCGTTGCCGAGGGCGGACTCCGCCCACCACTTGCTGCCCTGGTCGAGCAGGATCACCACGACGGCGATGAGCACGACGGCCCAGAACAGGCGGCGCGGGGCGGGGGCGGGGGTGGTTTCGGTCACCCGTCGATTATCCCGGACGTAGGGGGTTGAGCCTGCGCGGTGGAGCTATGGGAATCGCGCCAGCGATTCCGCGACCCCAGCGCCGAGGGAGCCTGCGACCGAGGTTCACGCGCAGACGAGTTTCGACAGGCTCAACCCGCTCAGACCGCGAGGCGCGGGGTGTGGTGCTCGAAGACCAGGCTCGTGCGCGTCGACGCGACCGACGGGTGCGCCGACAGGTTGTCCACGACGAACTGGCGCGCGTGGTCGGTGTCACGCGTCGCGATGTGCAGGATGAAGTCCTCGGCGCCGCCGAGGAAGAACACCTGCACGACCTCGGGCAGCTGCCGCATCTCGTCGGAGAACTGCGCGATCGCCTTCCGGGCCCCGACGCGGATGTTCACGCTGATGAGCGCCTCGAGCCCCAGGCCGAGCGACCGCGGGTTGAGGTCGGCGTGGAATCCGCGCACGACACCGCGTTCGATCAACGACCGCACCCGGGTCAGACTCGTGGATGGCGCGATCCCAACCTCCTCGGCGAGGCGCGCGTTCGACATCCGCGCGTCGTCGCGCAGCAGGCGGATCAGCTGCAGGTCGATGTCGTCGAGCGGCTCGTAGCGGCGAATTATCTCCGGGGCCGATGCCATCGATGCATCGCTTGCAGAAGATTCAGGCAACTTTGTCGTCATTTCACGAATTATATGCGGCAGAAACGTGGCCGAAACGAAGCACAGCCAGAATTTCAGCACACCCACCACGAACGGATAAACCATGCGCGTCGGAGTCCCCAGCGAGATCAAGAACAACGAAAACCGCGTCGCGCTGACGCCGGCCGGCGTGCACGAGCTCGTGCGTCGCGGGCACGAGGTCGTCATTCAGGCCGGAGCCGGCGAGGGCGCGCAGATCCCCGACGAGCTCTACATCGCCGCCGGCGCGACGATGCTCGCAACCGCGGACGAGGTCTGGGCCGCCGGCGACCTGCTGCTCAAGGTCAAGGAGCCGATCGCCGAGGAGTACCCGAAGATGCGCTCGGGGCAGGTGCTCTTCACCTACCTGCACCTCGCCGCTTCGCGCCCGTGCACCGACGCGCTGCTCGCGGCCGGCACCACGTCGATCGCCTACGAGACCGTCCAGCTTCCCGACCGCACCCTGCCGCTGCTCTCGCCCATGAGCGAGGTCGCCGGCCGCCTCTCGGCCCAGGTGGGCGCGATGCAGCTCATGAGCCCGAACGGCGGAGGCGGCATCCTCATGGGTGGTGTTCCCGGCACGGCGAAAGCCAAGGTCGTCGTGATCGGCGGCGGCGTCGCCGGCGAGCACGCCGCGGCCAACTCGCTCGGCATGGGTGCCGAAGTGACCGTCGTCGACCTGTCGATCCCGCGCCTGCGCCAGCTCGAGGGCCAGTACCCCGGCCTCAAGACCGCGGTCTCCACGAGCTACGCCATCGCCGCGCTCGTCAAGGAGGCCGACCTCGTCATCGGCTCGGTTCTCATCCCCGGGGCGGCGGCACCCAAACTCGTCACCGACGAGATGGTCGCCGGCATGAAGCGCGGCAGCGTGCTGGTCGACATCGCGATCGACCAGGGAGGATGCTTCGAGGGCAGCCGAGCGACGACCCACGACGACCCCACGTTCACCGTTCACAACAGCACCTACTACTGCGTCGCAAACATGCCGGGCGCGGTCGCGCAGACGTCGACGCAGGCACTGACCAACGCGACGCTGCCCTACGTGCTGCAGATCGCCGACCGCGGCTGGCTCGGCGCGATCACGGCGAACGCACCGCTCGCGAAGGGACTGTCGACGCACGAGGGCGCGCTCTACAACGCCGAAGTCGCGGAGGCGCTCGGCTACGCGTCGAAGGAACTCGCGAGCCTGATCGGGTAGTTGACTGCGAACTTTCACGCGGCGTGCAGGATTCGCACAGGGCACCTCGGGCAGGCTGGAACTCCAGCCACACTGAAAGGCCCGAATCATGAGCAACTTCCAGCGCATGCTGAAACTGGCGTCGAAAGCACTCGACAAGAACGGCCAGTCGTCGTCGACCGGTTCCGGTCAGACCGACTGGCGGAGCGTCGTGCGCACCGTCGCGGACAAGGTGACCGGGGACGAGCGTTCCACGACCTCGCCCGCTTCCTCCTACTCCTCCCGTCCCGATGACGCGCGACCCGCTGCCCAGCGTCCCGCCGCCGCGGGTCCCGCCGCCGCGCGTCCCGCCGCGCCCGCGAGCGCCGAGGACCGCGCGGCGCTCGCCCGCTACGACTACCTGCTCAAGACCGCTGCTCCGGAGCAGCTCGAGCAGGTGCACCGTGAGGCATTCGCGCGCCTCACCCCGGCGCAGCGCGACCAGGTGGACGCGCAGCTGCGTTCCGAGCTGCCCGCGAACGAGCAGCCCGCCTCCGCGAGCCCCGACGACCTCGCCCGCTCGGCGGCGCGCGGCGAAGCGCGCAACCCCGGCTTCCTCAAGGGCCTCTTCTCCAAGGCCTCCGGTCGCGGAGTCGGCGGCGCTGCCGCCGGACTCGGCGTCGGAGCGGTAGCGGGTGCCGGCATCGGCGCCGCGGGCGGACTGCTCGCGGCGGTCGCCGGTGGCGCGATCGTGAGCAGCGTCGCGGCTCCCCTGCTCGAGCAGGCCGCGGGCATGGGCGTCGACTTCGAGAACCTCGCGAACCTCGGCGAGCTGGGCGACTTCAGCGGTCTCGCCGAGGGCGCGGAAGGCTACGTCGGCGGACTCGGCGAGCAGGTCGCGGACTTCGGGTCGAACTTCGAGATCCCGGGGCTCGGCTCACTGGGCGGCCTGTTCGGTCGCGACTAGCGCCGGGCTCGGGCGCGGGTCGTCGGACGCCTCTCGCTGGCAGCCACGCGCCCGTTCAACAGGACGATTTGCCGCGTTCGCACGCTCGACAGGGCCGTTTGCGGGGCGTCGGCCGCGGCATCCTGTCGACCGGCTGGCCCGGGAGCGGCCGTGACACGCTCTAGAGGAGCGACAGCACCGTCACGAGCGCGATCGGCAACCCGCCGACCGCGACGGCGATAGCGCCGAAAATGAAGCCGAGCAGCGACACCCGTGCGCCAGCGAGCATCGGGTCCGCGATCAGGCGACGGCGCGACACCAGACCGGCGGCGATTGCGGCCAGGCCGACCGCCGCCGCGGTGAGCGGGCCGACGAACAGCATCGTCAGCGCGGCCACTCCGAGCGCGAACGACACCAACGCCGAGGTCGCGATTCGCGCGGGCACGACCGGAGGCGCAATCTCGTCCACACCCGTCTCCAATCGATTGATACTCAGCTTATGGGTGCGACCCGGTTTCGGCCAGAGCCACTTCGCCGAGAGCGACCGCCGATCCCGACGCCACGACGCGCGATCGCCCGGGTTTGCGCGGCGAACAGGCCGAGTGGCCGCGTTCGCACGCTCGACAGGGCCGTTTGCGAGGCGTCGGCCGCGGCATCCTGTCGACCGGTGATGGCAGACGGCCGCGCCGACGGCGGATGTTCGAAATAGCTGTGCCGCGCTGAGGTGGCATAACGAAATCGCGGACGCCGCGGGGCCGGGACTCGCCGCCTGGGCCGCACCGCCCTGCTACCCCGTCGCCCGATGGTCGCACTGCAAGCGGAGGCACCTCGTGCGCGGCACAGCACCGAGCCGCGCTGAGGTGTGTCGACCGCGCGCCCGCACGAACCAGCGCGTGCGCAACAAAACTCAGCGCGCCCGGGACAATCCTGCGCGCCCGCGACAAACCTCCGCGAGCGCGACGTCGCTCAGCGCCGCATAGCCGAATGCGCCGCCCGACGGGGTCGACACGAGCGCAGGCAGGGTGGGCTAGTGCCGCGGGCCTCGGCGCTCGACGCGCACGTCGTCGTCGAGGTCGATTTCGACCTTGCCTCCGTAGATGCCGAGGTCTCCGTCGCCGGCGAGCGGGGCGGGGGCGGGCAGCACGGTCTGGCGGTCGAGCTCGATCTGGGCCTCGTTACGCGTCGGGTTGAAGACCTCGTCGCCGATTCCCATCACACCGCCGCGCGGGCCGTTGGTCTCGTTCTTGTTCGAGAGATCGATCCAGCCGAATCGGGAGGCGACGAAGATGGCGATGCACGCCAGTACCACGACCCCGAAGACGATCCACCCGTTCACCCCACCAGCTTAGACAGGAAATGACCCCCGAACGGGGAGAATCACGGGTCGGCCGTTCTGCTCGCGCACCTCGACGGGCAGCCCGTAGACGCGTTCTACCCGCTCGGCGGTGAGTACTTCGGCCGGGGTTCCGACGGTGTCGAGCCGGCCGGACGCGATCAGCGCCACGCGGTCGGCGTAGGCCGCGGCGAGCGAGAGGTCGTGCACCACGACCACGACGGCGCGGCCCGCACGGGCGAGCACGGCGGCGGTCGCCATGACCTCCTCTTGGTGGCGCAGGTCGAGCGCCGCGGTCGGTTCGTCGAGAAAAACCGTCGGCGTGCCCTGTGCCAGCACGCGCGCGAGGGACACCCGCGCCTTCTCGCCTCCGGAGAGCGACGTGTACCGGCGGGCGGCGAGGTGTGCGACATCCGTAGCTCTGATCGCCTCGGCGATCGCCGCCTCGTCGTCGGCGCTGTCGGCCGTGCGCGCCCACGGGCTGCGACCCATCTCCACGACCTCGGCGACGGTGAACGGGAAGCTCACCTGGTTCTCCTGGGTGAGCACGCTGCGCAGCCGGGCGAGTTCCACGTGTCGAATCGAGCGGATGTCGCGGCCGTCGATCCGCACCGACCCGGTGCTCGGCGTGACGTCGCCGCTCAGCACGGAGAGCAGCGTCGACTTGCCGGCGCCGTTCGGGCCGACGAGGGCGAGCAGCTCGCCCGCGACGATGTCGATGCTGACGCCGTCGAGAACGGGGTGCGCGTCGAATGCGACACCGACGCCCTCGGCGCGGATCATGCCCATCCCCCGCTGCGCTTGCGCTGCCGGTAGAGCAGGTAGAAGAAGAACGGCCCGCCGATGAGCGAGGTGAGCATGCCGATCGGAAGGTCGGCGCCGGGTACGACGGTGCGGGCGACGAGGTCGGCGATGCTGATGAGCGCGCCGCCGCCGACCGCGCTCGCGACGATGAGCGGCCGGTGCGACGGGCCGATCGCCATGCGGATCACGTGCGGCACCACGAGCCCGACGAACGCGATGATGCCGCAGAAGGCGACGGCCACGCCGGTGAGCAGGGCGACGAGCACGATCGACACGATGCGCAGCGACTCGACGTTGACCCCGAGGTGGCGCGCGTTGCGTTCCCCGAGCGCGAGCAGGTCGTAGCGGCGGCCGAGCACCACCGCGGCGACGAGCCCGACCAGCATGACCGGCACCACGATGGCGACTTCGCGCCAGAGCGATCCGTTGAGCGACCCGAGCTGCCAGAACGTGATCTGCTCGCGGCTGGCCGTGTCCCCGGCAAAGAGCAGGAAGGCCAGCCCCGCGCCCGCGAACGCGTTGATCGCGATGCCGGTGAGCAGCAGGGTGACGACCTCGGTGCGGCCGTTGGCCCGCGAGACGAAGTAAACGACGAGGGTCGCGGCGAGCCCGCCGAGGAACGCCAGGACCGCGATGCTCCAGCTGCCGATCGCGGTGACGCCGAAGACGATCGCGGCGGCCGCGCCCAGAGCGGCACCCGACGAGACGCCGACGACACCGGGTTCCGCGAGCGGGTTGCCGAAGATCGCCTGCATGACGGCACCCGCGACCGCGAGGGCGGCGCCGACGGCGAGGCCCATCACGATGCGGGGGAAGCGCACGATCCAGATGGTCGATTCGACGATCGGGTCGGCGGGCGCCCAGCCGTTGGGGATGCCCGCCGCGCGCAGTAGCGAACCCACGATCTCGGCGGGGGTGATGGGCAGCTGGCCGACCATCGACGAGGCGAGCACCGAGGCGACGAGCACGACGGCGAGAACGACGGAGAGCAGGATGCCCCGGGAGACACGGGTCACGGAACGCGCTGCAGCCACTCGTCAGTGCCGAACTTCTCGGTCACCAGCGTTTCGGCCTTGGCCCTCTCCTCGGGAGTGATCTCGCTCGGCGTCGCCCCGTAGAGCTTCTCGAACGTCTCCACCATGCGGTCGATGATCGCGGTGCGCTCGAGGCCGGTCTGGCTGCGCAGCGGGTCGACGCGCTTGGCGGCGCTCTTCGTGCCCTTGTCGCTCATCTTCTCGCGGCCGATGCGCAGCACCTGCACCATCTTCTCGCCGTCCATGTCGTAGCTCATGGTGACGTGGTGCAGCACCGCACCGTTGCCGAGACGCTTCTGGGCGGCGCCGCCGATCTTGCCGGTGGGGCTCGTGATGTCGTTGAGCGGCTGGTACGTGGCCTCGATGCCGAGCGACTTGAGCGCGACGAGCACCCAGTCGTCGAGGAACGCGTAGGAGTCGGCGAAGCTCATGCCCTGCACGAGGTCGGCCGGCACGTAGATCGAGTAGGTGATGACGGCGCCCGAGTCCATGAACATCGCCCCGCCGCCGCTGATGCGGCGCACGACGTCGAAGCCGAACTTGTCCGCGTTGTCGCGGTCGACCTCGTTCTTGAGCGACTGGAAGCTGCCGATGACGACCGCCGGTTCGTTCCACTCCCAGATGCGCAGCGTCGGCTTGCGGCGTCCGGCACCCACTTCTTCGGCGAGCACCTGGTCGAGCGCCATCTGCAGCACGGGACGCTCGGCGCTGCCGTGCACGACCTGCCACTCGTAGTCACGCCACGACGTCGCCCGCTGCAGCGCGCGGCGGATCGCGGTCGCGACGCCCTCGGGGCTGAAGCCGAGCAGCGTCGCCCCTTCGGGCAGGGATTTCTGGATGGCGGACGCGATAGTCACCGCGTCCGAGTCGGCGGGCAGCCCGTTGACCGCGTCGTCGATCGCTTCGAGCGCGCTGTCGGGCTCGAGGAAGAAGTCGCCCGCGAGGCGGAATCCCGAGATCCTCTCGTCGACGACCTCGAGGTCGACGACGACGAGCTTGCCTCCCGGCACCTTGAATTCGCCGTGCATAAACGGGCCTTCCTCGTGAGTTGTCAGGTAAGCCTAACTCGCCGAGGGAAGGTGGGCTTCGAGCCATTCGACCAGGTCGGCGTAGACCTCGACCCGGTTGGTCTCGTTGAAGATCTCGTGGCGTGCCCCCGCGTAGACGACGACCTCGACGTGGGTCAGGCCGCCCCGCCGGATGTAGCTCTCGGCGAGCGTGCGCACGCTGCGTTCCCCTCCGAGCGGGTCTTCCTCGCCGATCATGATGAGCAGCGGCACGTCGGCGGCGAGGCGGCGCTTCGGTTTGCCGAACAGGCGCAGCCCGTCGCGCACGCCGAACAGCTTGAGCGCGTCGGCGTAGAAGGTGAGGTCGTCGTCGACGAACCCCTGCGCGACCGAGGCGTCGCGGCTCAGCCATTCGAACCCGGTGTCGCCGAGCGACTTGTGCGTCTTGTTGAGGTCCCCCGCGTTCATGTGCCGCGGCGACCGGTAGGCGGTTCCGGTGAAGACGACGGCGGCGAAGTCGGCGATGTGCTCGTTGATGAGATCCTGGCCGAGCAGCGATCCCCAGGAGTGGCCGAGGTAGACGATGGGGACGCCGGGATGGTCTTTCTGGATGACGCCGGTGAACTGGTGCAGATCGGCGACCGCCGCGCGGTGTCCGCCGTCGCCGAGCCGCCCGAGCTTCGAGCGGTCGCCGTCGTGCTGGGCGAGGCCGGTGCGGCCGTGGCCGCGGTGGTCGTCGGCGTAGACCGTGTAGCCCTGGTTGACGAGCACCTGGGCGAGGTCTTCGTAGCGCGCCGCGTGGTCGCCGAGGCCGTGGGCCAGCTGCACGATCGCCTTGGGTTTGGCGGCGTTCCACACGTAGTAGTAGATCGTCACACCCTGCGCGTCGACGAACTCGTGCTCGTCACGCATCGCGGTGAATGTGGGCACCATAGCCTCCTCGGTTGAGGCAATAGTACTGACGTCACACCGCGAGAAGATCGTTCACTTCTGCGCGCGTCGGCAGGCCGTCACGTGCCCCGATCGCGCGCGTGGACAGCGCGCCGGTGGCCGCCGCGAACCGCAGAGCGTCGGGCACCGTCTGACCCTCGGCGAGCGCCACGGCGAGCGCGCCGTTGAACGAGTCGCCGGCGCCGGTGGTGTCGACCGGTCGGGCCGGGAACGCGTCCTGGTGGTGCGGGGCTTCGCCCGGTGCGACGAGGTCGGCGCCGTCGCCGCCGCGCGTCACGATCACGGTGCCCACACCCACGGCCTGCAGCGACTCGACCGAGCCGAGGGCCTCGAGTTCGGTGTCGTTAGGGGTGAGGATGTCGACGAGCGCGAGCAACTCCGCCGGCAGCGCTTCCGCGGGGGCCGGCGCCGGGTTGAGGATGAACGTCCACCCCTCGGAACGCGCGACGCGTGCCCAGGCCGTCACGGTGTCGACCGGCACCTCGAGACAGGCGAGTACCACGGCCGGCTTCCCGGCGAAGGGCGCGGCCGTGGCCGCGGCATCCGCCCCACTGACCAGGGCGTTCGCACCCGGGTTGATGATGATGGAGTTCTCGCCGCTCGTGTCGATGACGACCGCGGCCACGCCGGTCGGAGCGTCGACCCGGGCCACGCTGTCGAGGTTGACGCCCTCGGCGTCGAGGGCCGCCCAGGCCTGGTCGCCGAGCTCGTCGGTGCCGATCGCCGCGACGAAGCGCACGTCGCCGCCGAGCCGCGCGGCCGCCGCGGCCTGGTTGGCGCCTTTGCCGCCCGGCACGATGCGGAAGGTCTCGCTCGTCACCGTCTGGCCCGGCTTCGGGAAGGCGGCGAGGCCGGTGAAGAGCAGGTCCATGTTGACGGACCCGACGACGATGACGGGGGTGGGGGAGGCGGAAGGCATCCCCCGATTATGCCGGTAGCCACGGCATCGGCACTTTACTTAGCATGGCTAATTACCTATGCTAAGCAATAGATGACGAACGAACTCGCCCACCAGCTGCGCCAGACGATCCTGCGCCTCGCCCGCCGCGTGCGGGCCGAGCGTGCCGACGATGCGATGAGCGACGGCAAGCTGTCGGTGCTGTTCATCCTCGTGAACCAAGGCGCGCAGACGCTCGGCTCGCTCAGCGAGGTCGAGCGGGTCACCCCGCCGTCGATGAACCGCACGATCAACTGGCTCGTCGAGCACGGGTTCGTCAGCCGCGAGAGCGACGCCACGGACGGCCGGAAGGTCGTGATCGACGTGACGGACGCCGGACGCCGGCTCGTGAAGGAGACCCGGCGCAAGCGCGACGCGTGGTTCTCGTCGCGGCTCGCCACGCTGACCCCGGAGGAACGCGCGACGCTCGAGAGTGCCGAGGCGATCCTGAGGAGGCTCGCCGACCAATGAGTGCCATGTTCCGCTCGCTGAGCGGCATCAACTACCGCCTGTGGTTCGGGGGCGCCCTCGTGTCGAACATCGGCACCTGGATGCAGCGCACCGCGCAGGACTGGATCGTGCTGACGATGCTGACCGACAACGACGCCGTCGCGGTCGGCATCACCATGGCGCTCCAGCTCGGCCCGCAGCTGTTGCTCGTGCCGTGGTCGGGGCTCATCGCCGACCGCTTCGACCGGCGCAAGCTGCTCATGCTCACCCAGTCGCTCATGGCCGCGCTGGGGGTGGCGCTCGGCCTGATGGTGCTGTTCGGCGTCGCCGAGCTGTGGCACGTCTACGCGTTCGCCTTCGCGCTCGGCGTCGTCTCGGCGATCGACGCCCCCGCGCGTCAGGCTTTCGTCTCCGAATTGGTGAGCGAGAAGGACCTGCCCAACGCGGTGTCGCTCAACTCGGCATCGTTCAACGCCGCACGCCTCGTCGGGCCCGCGGTCGCCGGCGTGCTGACCGTGGCGGTTGGCGCGGGGTGGGTGTTCCTGATCAACGCGATCACGTTCGCGGCGACCTTCGTCTCGCTCGCCCTGCTGCGCCGCGACAAGCTGCGGGTCTCGGAGCGGGCGCCGCGCGAGCCGGGGCAACTGCTCGAGGGGTTCCGCTACGTCGCCAAACGGCCGGACATCATCGCGATCATGGTCGCGGTCTTCATCGTCGGCACCTTCGGCCTCAACTTCGCGATCTTCACCGCCACCATGGCGCGGGTGGAGTTCGACCACGGCGCCGGCGAGTTCGGCCTGCTCTCGTCGGTGCTCGCGATCGGCTCGGTGACCGGTGCGCTGCTGTCGGCCCGGCGCGAGAAGCCGCGCATGCTGATCCTCTTCTCGGCCGCGGCCGCCTTCGGGGTGAGCTGCGCGATCTCCGCCGTGATGCCGACGTTCACCACGTTCGCACTCGCGCTGATCCTCGTCGGCTTCTCGTCGATCACCTTTATGACGACGGCGAACAGCATGGTGCAGACCACGACCGAGCCCGTGATGCGCGGCCGTGTGATGGCCCTCTACATGGCGATCTTTATGGGCGGCACCCCGATCGGCGCGCCCGTCGTCGGCTGGGTGTCGAACGAGTTCGGCCCGCGCTGGGCGCTCGGCGTCGGGGCCGCGTCCGGCATCCTGGCGGCGCTCGTCGGCGTGGTCTGGATGGTGGTGTCGAACGACCTGCGCGTGCACCGGCACCCGACCCGGCGCATCCGCTTCGTCATCAGCCACAGCATGGGGCGGCTGGGGCGGGCGGATGCCGCGGCCGAACTGGCGCTCGACGAAACGGTGGCGCGCAAGGCGTAGCCGAGCTCGCGGATTGAGCCTGCGAAGGAGGGCGATCGAGGGGTTTTCGACAGGCTCAACCCGCCCCTACTTCTTCAGCGGGTCATTGCCCCAGTTCATCAGCGAGTAGCGCCACGGCGTGTTCTCGATGTCGCCGTCGGGCCGTTGCGCGCTGTGCCGTTTCACGTAGCCGACCACCTTGCGCATCCACTCGATGTCAGCGTGGCTGAGGTCGGCTTTCTTCTTGTGCAGGATCGCGACGATCTTGCGCCCGGAGTGGTGGCCGACGGACTCGGCGCCCTCCGACGACTTCTGCCCGACATCCTTCGACTCGTCGGTGTCGAGCCATTTCTCGATCTGTGTCGCCGTCATGTTCACTGCGGAGTGGAAGTCGTTCCAGACGTCGTCGACGCCCTCGGTGCTTTTCGTCATGATTCCACGGTCGCCCGCGCGACGCGGCATGGCAAGGCCTTGCCAGCTGTCGCGCGCCGTATTTTCGCTATCGCGCCCGAAATTTCGGCCGCGACAGCGAGAAAACACCGCGCCACGGGTTTCGACAGGCTCAACCCGCGAGAGGCGTTACGCCTCCTTCGTGATCTCCACCTTGACGAAGAGCTCGCTGCCGTAGGGGCCCGCGTAGACGCCACGCAGCGGCGGCACGTCGTTGTAGTCGCGCCCGCGCCCGACCGTGACGTGACGGTCGCCGATGTCGATCGTGTTGGTCGGGTCGAAGCCGCGCCATTCGCCGCAGTACCACTCGACCCACGCGTGCGATTCGCCGGCGATGGTCTCCCCGATCGCGGCATCCGGCTTGGGGTGAAGGTACCCGGAGACGTAGCGCGCCGGGATACCGACGGAGCGCAGCGCCCCGAGAGCGAGGTGGGTGATGTCCTGGCAGACGCCCTTGCGCACGGCCCAGGCCTCTTTCGCGGTCGACGTGACCCCGGTGAAGCCCTGCATGTACTCCATGGCGTCGCCGATGGCGGAGCAGATCTCGAGCGCGGCGGCGCACGGGTCGGTGTGCCGGCCGGCGATCTCCGCGGCGAGCGCGACGACCTCGTCGGGCGGATCGGTGCGCCGCGTCTGCTTGATCTGCTCGATGTACGTGGTGGCCGACTCGGCCGAGGCGGTGAGCGCCTCCCAGGTCAGTTCCTGGTCGGCGTGGATGCGCGGGCGCACCTCGACCAGGCTCGTCGCGGTGAGCGATAGCTCCTTGTGCGGAGTCAGGATCTCGAACGACGACACCCGCGAACCCCAGTAGTCGACGTAGTTGTGCTGGCTCGAGATCGGCAGGATCTCGACGTGCGAGTAGAGCACGAGCTGGCCGTCGGCGCTCACGGGCAGCATGCGCGCCTCGTTGTACGACGCGGTCACGTCTCCGCCGTAGTGGAAACCGGTCATGTGCTTGATACGAAGGCGGTTCATGAGCTCTCCCCCACCCAGCTGGGTGCGGCGTTGGTCGGGAAGTACCGCTGGCGGATCGCTTCCGAGGCGGCGCTCGTCGCGGCCTGCACATTGTCCATGTGGCGGGGCAGGTCTTCGAGGATCTCGGCGATCGGCCGGTACTCGAGCTCGCTGCGGATCTGGCCGAGCTGGCGCTGCGCCTGGTCGGAGATGCCCACGCGCTCGGCCCGGGGTTCGAGGTCGCGCATGCACGCCTCGGCCCGGGAGACCGAGAAGAGGATGCTGCGCGGGAACAGTCGGTCGAGTAGCAGGAACTCGGCCGCGTTCTGGGCGCTCGGCATGCCGCGGTAGGTGCGCAAGTATGCCTCGTACGCGCCGCAGCTGCGCAGGATCGTGGTCCACGACGGGCCGCTCGCCTCGGTCAGGCTGCGGGTCGCGAGCAGTCGCGCGGTCATGTCCGCGCGCTCGAGGCTGCGGCCGAGGGTGAAGAACTGCCACGCCTCGTCGCGGCTCGTGGCCGACTCGATGATGCCGACGGCGAGCGCGCTACGTTCGCGCACCCAGCCGAAGAACTCGTGCACCTTGTCGCCCGAGACCTTGCGCGGCATCCGCGCCCGAGTCGTGTTGAGGCACTCCCACAACTCGGTCGAGACGATCTCGCGGGCCCGGCGGGCGTTCTCGCGGGCGGCGCCGAGAGAGTAGGCGATGGATGCCGGCTCGGAACGGTCGACCGCGAGGATCGAGAGGATATCGGCGCGGGTGAGCACCTGGTCCTCGGGTGCCTCGCTGCCCATCACGCTGAGGAGGGAGCGGCAGGCGAGGTCCTCCTCGATCCACGGGTCCTCGAGCAGCAGCTGGAGGTGCACGTCGAGGATGCGGGCGGTGCCGTCGGAGCGCTCGATGTAGCGGCCGATCCAGAACAGGCTCTCGGCGATGCGGCTCAGCATGATGCATCCTCCGACCCGGTCGCTGAGCCTGTCGAAGCGCCCGATGCGGGCCCTTCGACAAGCTCAGGGTCCGCTAGTTTCTGTTGTTGCTGCTGCTCCTGCTGCCCGTTGCCCTTCGGGCCGTCGAGCGGCGAGTGGTCCTGCAGGTGCTCGGCCGCGATGATCGGGATCGCCTGCGTGTTCGTGTTCGACGCCTGGTCGGCGACGAGACCCTGGATGCTGTGGCGCGACACCTGCAGCGGGTCGAGTCCGACGACCCATGTGTCCTTCGAGCCGCCGCCCTGCGAGCTGTTGACGACGAGTTCGCCCTCGGGCAGCGCGACGCGGGTGAGGCCGCCGGGCAGCACCCAGATGTCCTTGCCGTCGTTGACCGCGAAGGGGCGGAGGTCGGCGTGACGCGGGCGCATGCCGTCGTCGACGAGGGTGGGGATGGTCGACAGCTGCACGACGGGCTGCGCGATCCAGCCGCGCGGGTCCTTGATCAGGCTGTTGCGCAGCTTCTCCAGCTCGTCCTTCGAGGCGGCGGGGCCCACGACGAGTCCCTTTCCGCCGGAACCGTCGACGGGTTTCACGACGAGCTCGTCGAGCCGGTCGAGAACCTCTTCGAGCGCTCCCGGGTCTTCGAGGCGCCAGGTGTCGACGTTCTTGAGGATCGGCTCCTCGCCCAGGTAGTAGCGGGTGAGGTCGGGCAGGTAGGTGTAGACGAGCTTGTCGTCGGCCACGCCGTTGCCGACCGCGTTCGCGATCGTGACGTTGCCGAGGCGGGCAGCGAGCAGCAGACCGGGCGAGCCCAGCATCGAGTCGGCGCGGAACTGCAGCGGATCGAGGAACTCGTCGTCGACGCGGCGGTAGATCACGTCCACCCGGGTCGGGCCCGCGGTCGTCCGCATCCAGACGCGGCCTCCCGAGCAGAACAGGTCGCGGCCCTCGACGAGCTCGACGCCCATGAGGCGCGCGAGCAGGGTGTGCTCGAAGTACGCGGAGTTGTAGACACCCGGGGTGAGCACGACCACGTTGGGGTCGTCGACACCCTCCGGTGCGCTGGCCCGCAGTGCCTGCAGCAATTTGTGGGGGTATTCGCCGACCGGGCGCACGCGCATCGATACGAAGAGCTCGGGCAACGTCTGGGCCATGACCCGTCGGTTCGAGATCACGTAGCTGACGCCGGACGGCACCCGGACGTTGTCTTCGAGGACGCGCCATCCGCCCTGCTCGTCTCTGATCAGGTCGATGCCGCTGACCTGGATCCGCACGCCGTTGGCGGGCTCGATACCGGCCGCCTCGCGGTGGAAGTGGCTCGAGCTGGTGACGAGCTTGGCCGGGATCACCCCGTCCTTGATCGCCTCCTGCTTGCCGTAGATGTCGGCGAGGAAGGCCTCGAGCGCGCGCACGCGCTGCTTGATGCCGGACTCGACCTCGAGCCACTCGGCCTGCTCGATCACCCGGGGAACCGCGTCGAGCGGGAAGGGTCTCTCCTCGCCCGCGAAGTCGAAAGTCACCCCCTGGGCCAGGTAGGAACTCGCCAGGGCATCCGTTCTGCCCCGCAGTTCCTCCTGCGTCATCTGCGCGAGCGCGGCGTGGAGCGCCTTGTACGGCGGCCTCGCCTTTCCCGGCGTGGAAAACATTTCATCGAACGCGACCGCGCCAGTCCTGCGCGTGGTGGTGGCGCCATAGTCATCAAACAGGTCGCCCATGGCCCCACTCTAATCGGGCCATGTTGCGGCGTTGTTTCGGCCGTGCGTGTCGAAGATTACGAGCGGTCGGATGCCGCGGGCCGCCGCTCCGCCGTGCCCGGCAGCCCCAGCGCGGCGAACCCGGCGTCGAGCGCGGCCAGTGCGTCCGCGTCGATCTCGGCCGGCCGCCACCGGCTGATCGGGCGGAAGTCGAGCCCCGAACGCCGTGCGACCAGCGCCTTCGCCGAGTTCGGATAGGCGGGCGCCATCGCCGACTCCTGGGCGACGAGCGCGGCCTGCACGGCGGGCGCCCGCTCGTCGTCGGGGTTGGCGCAGAGCCAGGCCACGGTGTCGGGGTAGACGTTGACGACCCAGCCCGAGAGTCCGTGTACCCCGACCGCGACCGACTCGACGAGGCTCTCGATGCCGGCGTTGAAGACGCGCAGCGGCGTGCCCTCGGCCGCGGCGACGCGCTCGGCCATGACCGCGACGTCGTGGCTGGTCTCTTTGAAGAAGGAGAAGCGTCCGGTGTCGGCGATCCAGGCGATCAGATCGGTGGAGAACAGGCGGTGATACGGCAGGGGGCACTCGTAGATGCCGAAATCGACACCGGGGTTGGCGTCGAGGATGCGCTCGAGGCGCGCGCGCAGCTCGGTCTCGGAGGCGTCGGCGTCGACGAGCACCGAGGCGATCAGCACCACCGCGTCCACGCCGGTCGCGGCGAGCCGGGCGGCCGCCCGCGCCTGCTCGTCGGCCGAACCCGAGTCGGCGACGGCCGCGATCACGGGCACGCGGCCGGCAGCACGCGCGACGACGCGGGCGGCGAGGGCGAGCCGCTCCTCCTCGCTCAGGTCGAACATCTCGCCGGAGAGCGCACCGGGGAAGAGGCCGGCCGCGCCCTGCCTGATCAGCCAGTCGGTGTACCCGTCGACCACCGCCCAGTCGATCGTGAGGTCGTCGCTCAGCGGGGTGAGCATCACGGGCCAGGCGCCGGCGGGTAGGGCTGTCATCGCGGGGTCCAATCGTCGTCGATGCGGAAAGCGATTTCCAGCCTACGAGATCGCGGTGACGATCGCGACGGCCGCCGCGTGTTACGCCGTTCGACAGTGCGCCGAAACCGCGCGTAACACGCGTGCCACGATTGAGCACATGCTGAACAGTTCCGACCGCATCCAGACCACCCACGCCGGCAGCCTGCCCCGCACGCCCGAGCTCATCGCGGCCAACGAGGCGCGGGAGTTCGAGGAGGACGGCTTCACCTTCAAGCGCACCCCCGAGTACACACAGCTCGAGGGCGAGGCGGTCGCGGACCTCGTCGCTCGCCAGAAGGCCCTCGGCATCACGGTGCCCGGCGACGGCGAGTACGGCAAGGCCATGTCGAGCGCGGTGGACTACGGCGCGTGGTGGTCCTACTCGTTCCAGCGAGTGAGCGGCCTGTCGCTCGACGGCTCCAACATCTTCACCACCCCGCCCGTGCGCTCGACTCCCGGCAACGTGCGGCTCACCTCCTTCCCCGACCGCCGCGACCGCGAGCTCTTCGCCGAGGCGTACACCGACGGCGTCGAGACCGGCTCCGGCGCCACCCCGTTCCCCTCGACCACCGGCCCGATCTCGTACATCGGCCACGAGGCGATCGCGAACGACATCGCCAACCTCACGAGCGCCCTCGCGGCATCCGGCTTCACCGAGGGGTTCATCACCTCGATCGCTCCCGGCAGCGCCTCGCGCGTACTCAACGAGCACTACGCCACCGAGGAAGAGCACATCTGGGCGTGGGCCGACGCCCTGCACGAGGAATACAAGGCGATCACCGACGCCGGCCTCGTGGTGCAGATCGACGACCCGTCGATCGCCGAGAACTGGGACCAGATCAACCCCGAGCCGTCGATCGAGGACTACCGCGCCTTCACACGCATCCGCGTCGAGGCCCTCAACTACGCTCTGCGCGACCTGCCCGAAGACCAGATCCGTTTCCACCTCTGTTGGGGAAGCTGGCACGGGCCGCACACCACCGACATCGAGCTCAAGCACATCGTCGACCTCATGCTCGAGATCAACGCGGGCGCGTACTCGTTCGAAGCCGCCAACGCGCGTCACGAACACGAGTGGACCGTCTGGGAAGAGACGAAGCTGCCCGAGGGCAAGTTGATCCTGCCCGGCGTGATCGGCCACGCGACCAACGTCGTCGAGCACCCGGAGCTCGTGGCCCAGCGCATCGAGCGTTTCGCCTCGGCCGTCGGTCGCGAGAACGTGATCGCGTCGACCGACTGCGGACTCGGCGGACGCATCCACCCGCAGATCGCCGTCGCCAAGCTGGAAGCGCTCGGCCGCGGCGCCGAGCTCGCCACCGAGCGTCTCTGGCGCTAGCGGCACGGGCACCTCTGCCCATCGAGACCGCGCGGCCACTCTGACTAAGGTGGGAGTGGCCGCGCGACCGTGTCACCGCGCCGGCCCGACACATGGGGGTATTGCGAGTGAGCTTTGACGGCCTCGGCGTTCTGCCCGCTCCCCTCGGCCGACGTGCCCTCTCTTTTGCGGTGGATGCCGCGATCGTGGCGATCGCCGCCATTCCCGCGTTCATCGGCTACCCCCTGCTGCTCGCCGCAGCGCTCGCGGGCGACACGGGTTCGGGCCCGGTGCCGCTCGTCCTGGTGATCGTCGGCGTCGTGCTGGCCGACGCGGTCGTCATCGTGCAGCTCGTGCTGCACGGGCTGCGCGGCATCACCGTGGGCAAGAAACTGCTCGGCCTGCGGTCGGTCAACGTCGACACGCTGGAGAAGCCCGGGTTCTGGCGCGTCGTGCTGCGTGCGATCGTGCTCGGCGCGAGTTCGATCGTCCCCGTCGCCGGCCCCGCGGTGCTGCTCGCCTCCCCCCTGTGGGCGTCGAACGCGCAGAAGCGCGGCTGGCTCGACGCGGTCAGCCGCTCGGTACTCGTCGACGCGCGACTCGGCGTCGACCCGTACGACGCCACGGCGATGCGCGAGGCCCGCAAAGCGCGCGACCGCGCGAACGCCGAGCCCGCCCCCGAGGTTCCGTCGCTCGCCACGGGCACCGGCGCGCCCACTCCGTTCGCGCCGGGCACCCGCTCGCGATCGTCGATCGTCGGCGGCGCCCCCGCGACCGGCGCCCTCGCCGAAGCCGCCCCGGCCACCGCCGATCCCGCGGGTCCGGTCGCTCCGGCGACACCTCCCGCAGTTCCCTCCACTCCCGCCACGGGCTCGGTCGGCCTGCCGCCCGGCTTTGGCCAGGCCGCGGCGGCGACGCCCGCGGCGGAAGCGCTCCTCCTGGGCGAGAACGGTCTGCGCTACGCGCTCAAGGCGACCGCCGTGATCGGCCGCAATCCCGTCGCGGACCCCGCGAAGCCGGAGGCGGCGAGCATCATCGTCGCCGACGAGACCTTCTCGATGTCGAAGACGCACGCGCGGCTCGAGCTCGACGCCGACGGCGTGTGGGTCACCGACCTGAGTTCGAGCAACGGCACCGCCGCCGTGGACACGGCGGGCGCGTCATCCGATCTCACGGCGGGTACGCCCGCCCACGTCGCCTGGGGAGGCACCGTCCGTTTCGGCGACCGGGTCTTCACGGTCCACCAGTCCAGCAGTTTCTGAAGGAGCACCGCTAAGTGAAACTCAAACTGGCGCTCAAGCGCGAGAACGGCGAATCGACCGACATCGTCGTCACCGCCGACGCCACCGCGACCGTCGGCGACGTCGCCCGCACGATCGCCGAGACCGACCCGTCTACGCCGCTGGTCCCGAGCCCGCAGACCGCCCTCACCCTGCAGGTGGGGCCGCCGAACGCCGCGAAACTCGTCATCCTCGACGCGACCGTGCCCATCGGCGACGCCGCCATCGGTTCGGGCTTCGACGCGGTCGTCGTGACCGCGCCGGTGTACCCGGTCGGGGGCGCCGGCAGCGACCCGCGGGCGACCGCCGCCGTTCTGCGCGTCACCGCCGGCCCCGACGCCGGGCGCGAATACCGCCTCCCGCTCGGTTCCTCGACGCTCGGCCGCGACGCCGCCAATGCCGTCGTGATCGCCGACCCGCTCATCTCGAAACGGCACGCGCGCATCGAACTCTCGCCCTCGGGAGTCGACATCGTCGACCTCAACTCGGCCAACGGCATCCTCGTCGACGGTGGACTCGTGCCGCGGCTGTCACTGCCGAGCGGGCAGTCGGTCGTGCTGGGCGACAGCACGGTCACCATCACCCTGATGGCGAACCCGTCGCTCACCGACGACGGCATCCTCGAGCGCGGCGGCCAGCTGCGGTTCAACCGCTCGCCCCGCGTGGAGGCGCGCTACCCGTCGAAGGAGCTCGCGACCCCCGAGGTGCCGATCGACGCCGACAAGCCGCCGTTCACCGTCATCACGATGATCGCCCCTGTTCTGATGGGCGGCACGATGTTCGCGCTCACCGGAAACCCGATCTCGCTGGCGTTCGTCGCCCTTGCCCCCGTGATGGTGTTCGGCAACTACTTCGCGCAGAAGCAGCGGATCGGCAAGAAAACCAAAATCGAAATCGAACGCTTCGAGCTGCAGATCGCCGATCTGGAAGACCAGTTCGAGCAGGAGGCCCCGCAGGAACGCGCGATCCGGCTGCTCGAGAGCCCCTCGGTCGCCGAGGTCTACGCGGAGGCGCACCGCCTCGGTCCGATGCTCTGGACCCGGCGCCCCGAACACTGGAACTTCCTCGACGTGCGCCTCGGTCTCGGCAGCATGCCGTCGCGGCTCACGATCGCCGAAGACGACGGTCGCGGCGGCCTGCCGCTGTTCTCTCGCCGGGTGGACGACCTGCGCGAACGAGTGCGCCTGATCAGCGACGTGCCGGTGGTCGAGAACCCGTTCCTGTCGGGCGCACTCGGCGTCAGCGGCCCGAGCACCCTCGTGGCCGACGCCACCCGGGCGCTCGTCGTGCAGTACGCCGGCCTGCACTCCCCCGCCGAGGTCGGCTTCGCGGCGCTGCTCTCCCCCGATTCCACCCCCGAGTTCGAGTGGCTCAAGTGGCTGCCGCACACGACGTCGCCGCACAGCCCCGTCGGCGCCGCGCCGCTCGCCGACAGCGCCGCGACAGGGCGGGCGATGCTCAACGCGCTCGAAGAGATCATCGCGTCCCGCCGGGCCGACGTCCGGCGGGCGGCCGACGCCCGTGGCGCCTCGGAAGACGACAAGGCCGCCGCCGCCCGCGGCGCCAAGGTCGGATCCCGCGACGCCGGGTCGTTCTTCTCCGACGGTGGAGCGGCCCTCGTGCTGCTCATCGCCGGCGACGCCCCCGTCGACCGGGCGCGCCTGGTCCAGATCGTCGAGGACGCGGCCGACGCGCACGTGTTCCCCATCTGGATGGCCCCGACCGTGGAAGCACTGCCGGCCGCCTGCCGGACGTTCGTCGACGTGACCGGCGGCCTCGAGGCATCCGTCGTCCACTTCGTCCGTCAGGGCATGATCGTTCCCGACGTGCGGGTCGAGGGCGTCTCCGCCGACTACGCGCGGATGCTCGCCCGCCGCCTCGCGCCCGTCGTCGACGCCGGCGCGGTGATCGCCGACTCGAGCGACCTGCCGCGCAGCGTCTCTCTGCTCACCCTGCTCGGTGCCGACCTGTCGACCGAGACCCAGGCCGCGATCGACCGCTGGAGCCAGAACAACTCGATCCACGACCGCAGCGGCCGCCCGCCGATCGCCCGCAAGCGCGCCGGCACCCTGCGCGCGCTCGTCGGCCAGACCTCCCCCGACGCGATGCATCTCGACCTGCGCACGCAGGGCCCGCACGCGCTCGTCGGCGGCACCACCGGTTCGGGCAAGAGCGAGTTCCTGCAGGCCTGGGTGCTCGGCATGGCGGCCGAGTACAGCTCCGACCGCGTCACGTTCCTCTTCGTCGACTACAAGGGCGGGTCGGCCTTCGCGGAATGCGTGAAGCTGCCGCACTGCGTCGGCCTCGTCACCGACCTCAGCCCGCACCTCGTGCGTCGAGCGCTCACCAGCCTGCGCGCCGAGCTGCACCACCGCGAGCACCTCTTCAACCGCAAAAAGGTCAAAGACCTGATCGAGCTCGAGAAGCGCGGCGACCCCGAATGCCCGCCCGCCCTCGTGCTCGTGATCGACGAGTTCGCGGCCTTGGCCGGCGAGGTGCCCGAGTTCGTCGACGGAGTCGTCGACATCGCCCAGCGCGGCCGCTCGCTCGGCATCCACCTGATCATGGCCACGCAGCGCCCGGCGGGCGTCATCAAGGACAACCTGCGCGCCAACACCAACCTGCGCGTCGCCCTCCGCATGGCCGACGAGTCGGACTCGAAGGACGTCGTCGGCGACCCGGTCGCCGGCACCTTCGACCCGTCCATCCCCGGTCGCGCGATCGCGAAGACCGGCCCGGGCCGCCTCATCCCGTTCCAGTCCGGCTACGCCGGCGGGTGGACGACAGACGAGCCGGATGTCGCGGGTGTCAAGATCTCGGAACTGCGATTCGGCGCGACCACGCCGTGGGACCCGCCCGTGCAGGAGTCGAACGAACAGACGGAGGACCTCGGCCCGAACGACCAGTCGCGCATCGTCACCAACCTCGTGAGCGCGGCGAAGGCCGTGGGAATCCCCGCACCGCGGCGCCCATGGCTCGACGATCTGAAGAGCGGCTACGATCTGCTCTCCCTGCCCCAGGAGCGCGACTCGGCGATCGTCATCGGCGTGACCGACAAGCCCGAGAGCCAGCAGCAGCGTCCCGCGTACTTCCGCCCCGACACCGACGGGCACGTCGCCATCTACGGGACCGGGGGCACCGGCAAGACGGCGCTGCTGCGCACGATCGGAATCGCGGCGGGCATGGCCCCGGGCGGCGGACGCGTGACCGTCTATGGAATGGACTTCGGAACCGGCGCGCTGCGCAGCATCGAGGCACTGCCCCACGTCGGCTCGATCGTGGCCGGCGACGACCACGAACGCGTCGCGCGTTTGCTCACCATGCTGCGCTCCGAACTCGACGCGCGCTCGGCCCGCTACACCGAGGTGAGCGCGGCGAGCATCGACGAATACCGCACCCTCACCGGCCGCACCGACGAGCCACGCGTGTTCCTGCTCCTCGACGGATTCGGCACGTTCCGGCAGGAGTACGAGTCCAGCCTCGCCCGGGCGCCGCTCTACAACGCGTTTATGCGCCTGCTCGGCGAGGGCCGCCCACTCGGCCTCCACGCCGTGATCACGGCCGACCGCTACGGCAGCGTGCCGACCGCCGTCAACGCGGCGATCCAGCGCCGCATCGTGCTGCGCATGCCCGACGAAGGCTCGTACCAGATCCTCGACGCCCCCAAGGACGTGCTCACCGAGAAGTCGCCTCCCGGCCGCGCGATCGTGGAGGGCGACGAGACACAGATCGCGGTCATCGGCGGCACGTCGAACGTCTCGGAGCAGACCGCCGCCACCAAGGCCCTCGCCGACCGTTTGCGGGCAGCGGGGGTGCGCGACGCCCCCGAGGTCGGTGCCCTCCCCCGCGAACTCACGACGGCCCAACTCCCCGATTCCGTCGAGGGGCTGCCCGTACTCGGCATCTCCGACGAGGCGCTCGCCCCGATGGGGTTCGAGCCCTCCGGCACCTTCGTCGTCGGCGGACCCCCGTCGAGCGGCAAGACCAACGTGCTGCGTGCCGTCACCCGGGCGATCGCCCGGTCGAACCCGGAGACGAAGTTCTTCCACATCGGCGGCCGCCGTTCGCAGCTGGCGAAAGACTTCGCGTGGATGCGCAGCGCCGTGCGTCTCGACGAGGGGGTCGAGCTCATCAACGAGCTCGTCGAGGTCGTCTCCGACGAGGACATCACCAGCCAGATCGTCATCGTGATCGAGAACGCCACGCAGTTCGCGGGCACCCCGATCGAGAAGCCGCTCGTGTCGCTCGCGCAGAAGGTCAACCGCAGCGACCACCTGCTCATCACCGACGTCGATATCGCCGGCCTCAGCAGCAGCTTCGGTCTGGTCGGCGACCTCAAAGCCGGCCGCACGGGCATCATCCTGAAGCCCGATACCCACGACGGCGACAACGTGTTCAAAGTGCCGTTCCCGCGGGTCTCCCGTCACGAGTTCCCCGAGGGACGCGGACTTTTCGTACAGAACGGCAAGGTATCGCGGGTGCAGGTGCCGCTGGTGGACCCCGTCGAGTAGCACGTGGGTAGTCCTCCCCATCGCCCTCGCTTATGAGGGTCGCTTACGATCGAAACAACGCAGTAGAGAGGTAGTGAACTCATGGGCGACAAGATCTGGCTCAATATGCAGGACCTCGATGACGTCTCTGCCGGCCTCACCGCGACGATCGACGAGTTCAAGAACGCATCGTCGAACAACGACCGCGCCGAGGAGGCCGTCGGCAAGCCCGACGACCGCAACGAACTCTTCAACAAGCTCAGCGACTTCGAGAGCGACTGGAACGATAAGCGCGAGGCGCTCACCGAGAACCTCGAAGGGCTCCTCGAGCAACTCAACAATGTGATCACCGGCTGGCGCGACTTCGACAAGGGCGTCCGCGATTCTCTCGAAGAGGCGGGCGAGGACAACAAACCCACCCCGGCCTCGAACATCCCGGTATAGGACGCATCATGGCTCTGAACTCACCGAACAAGAACTACACGCTGCGAATTCTCGACGGCAATCCGACCGACATCGAGTCGCGCGGAAGCGGCCTCGTCGCACTCGGCACCACGATGGAGACCACTGCTGCCGCGCTCAAGAAGATCAGCGAGGGAACCACCCAGATCGCCGAGTCCGTCGACGCGATCCGCGAGGCCGCGGGCGAGATCGACAGCGATCTCGCGGATGCCTCCGTACGGTACAAGATGACCGGCGAAACCCTGAAGACCTATGCCGCGGCCCTGCTGACGGCCCATCAGACGATCCACCCGCTCATCGACGACATCGAGACGGCGCACTCCACCGCCGAGTCCAAGCGGAACGCCGCAAACGACGCGGCCGGCGACGTCGACAGCCTCGAGACCGTATGGCTCTGGGAGACCGCGCCCACGGAAGCCGAGCTCAAGAAGGCTGCCGCGGCCAGTTCCACCGCGGCCTCCGCCGCGACCACCGCCGAGAACAATCTCGACGAACTGTGGGAGACCTTCGAGACCGCGTTCGGCGCCTGGTCTGACGCCTACGACAACGCCGTGGGCGACATTCAGAAGGCCATCGACACCGCCGACAACAACGACGGGTTCTGGGAGAACCTGAGCGACTTCCTCGACGTTCTCGGCTACATCATCACCGCCCTGGCGATCATCGCCCTCTTCCTCACCGGTCCGATCGCCGCGATAGTTCTCGCCGTCGTCGCGGTCCTCACGGTGATATCCCTGATCGGACATCTCGCGGCCGCCATTACCGGCAACGGCAGCTGGGTGGATGTGGCGGTCGATGTCGTGGGACTCCTGACCTTCGGCGCTGGCACCGTCGCTGCGCGATCGATCGCGAAGGGACTGCTGGGCACGTCGATGCGCACGTTGACCGTCGGCGGGCGCAACGCGGTGCAGACTGCCATCCGATCCACGATGAAGCCCGCCGTGTGGTGGAACCCGCTCGGAAACGCCTGGCGCGCGGGCTCGGCCTTCATCCGGTCGCGCGTGCAGACGATACCCGCCGTCTTCTCCATTCCGAACGCCGGACGCGCGATCACGGGTGGAAGCCAGCGAATGGCGGACTTCCTTGCCTTCACCGCGAAGGTGGAACAGAGGTTCGGCACCAACCCCGGAGTCGCCGCGTGGTTGCAGCAGGCGAAGACCGCCGTGCCCTCGGTGGGCGAGCGCATCGCCAACACGGCACAGTGGGCGGGGCTGACCGCCTTCGACTTCGCCGACAAGGGCCTCAACGAGTTCTCGAACAGCTACGGCGAATTCAAAGACTTCCTCACAACCCCGAAGTTGGGATGATAGAAGAATGACCACCAGAACGGCCCTGACGGACGTCGAACTCGACCGCCGTGTCGCGCGCGGTAAGCGCGTCTTTATGTACGCGGCATTCGCCATGCTCCTCTTCTTCCTCCTCAGCCTGCTGAACTTCGTGCTCGCGGGCGGCAGGATGGGACTTCGCGACACGGCGCGCTGGGACGAGACGGCCGCGTGGCCGTTGATCCCACTGCCCGCGTTCCTCGTGATCGCGGCCGGGCTCGCCGCCGTGATCGGCGTGTTCCTCGCGGTGCCCTACTTCCGCCACGACACGGCAGACGACCTCGTGCTGATGGGGGTCGTCTCCATCATCCTGTTCGGCTTCATGTCGCTGTTCTTCGCCGGCGTGTATACGTCGACGAGCGGCATCCCCACGGATTTCGACAGCTACCCGGAACAGGGCGTCGGCTGGCACTGGATCGCCGCGGCCATTCAGATCCCGGCCGTCATCGCCCTCACCGTCCGCGGAATCTCCCTGTACCGCGCCCACAAACGCAGGAAGCAGGATTCCCATCTCGAATCCGCGTGAGCACACCCGGAAGGCCGACCCCGTGAACCTCGCCGACGAGCTCAAGGGCGTCGCGCCCACGCCGGAACTCTCCTACACGCTGCTCTTCCCCCCGGGATGGGCGCACTTCGGGATGACCCGTGAGGCGGAGAAGCAGCTGGTCTCGAACATCCAGGAGATCTACCAGGAGCGGGGAAAGGCCGAGTTGGCCCTCGACCTGCGCACGCGCACCCACGTGTACTTCTCCAAGCTCCGCCAGATCGGCGCGCGGGCGATCTACCTCCCGATCCGCCGCGTCGACGACATCGTCCTCCCGGTGTCGATCGCCGCCGTTCCGTACTCCGTACCGACGGGCAGCACCATACTCGGGCTCGCCTCGACGCTGGGCAGCGGATCATTCGAAGAGGTGCAGCTTCCCCAGGGTCCCGCCCTCCGCGCGGTCGTCGACCGCAACCGGGTCGACAAGGAAGAGGGCCTCTCCTCCCGCACCATCACCTACCTCGTGCCTACTCCGGGCGAGAGGCCGCGACAGGCGGTCATGTTCAGCTTCGCCATACTGCACCTGACCGGCGAGGAGGGCACGGAGTTCGTCGAAGTGCTCGAGGCTCTCTTCGCGTCGATCATGAGCACCTTCCGTTGGAGACACGAGTGACCGGTTACACCTTCGCCTACGATCCCGAGCTCTGGATCGCGGTTCCCTTGGACTTTGCTCCCACCGAGTGGGCGGACGCGGACGCGTGGGCCGACGACGTGTCGCGGCAGATCTCCGCGGGCGCTCCCGATCCGGAATCCGTGCGTCCGGCGTTCTACGAGACCGCACTCGAGGTGGCGGCGCTCGACACACCCGGTGCCGCGGATCGCTTCTGGTACTTCCCGGTCGACGCGCGCTTCGTCTCCGTGGTGAACGGCTACGCCGTTCCCCGCGACGTCATCGAGGGCGAGGCGACGCTCGAGCAGTTCGCGGGCTCCGACGACGAGTCGATCACCGTGCCGTCGATCGAGTCCTTCGATTCGGCTGTATTCGGCCGACTCGTGCTCGGTCTGACGACCACCGCATTCCAAGACGATGACGACCAGCGCGTCGTCGTCGGCCAGGCGCGTCTCGTCGGCGAGACCGCGGGTCACATCTTCCTCTTCGAAGTTCTCGACCGGGAACTCGGCAGAATCGCCCTGATGCTGGAGGACATGACGACCCTCATGGAATCCGTCCGCTTCTCCGCCGACGAGGGGTGACGACCACCGCGGTGATCGCGCGTGGGTAGTGGTGCCCATAGGCGCCTGACGGATCGTCGATTACGGTGGAAACCATAAACCACGTCCTTTCCGATGAGGGACACAGGAAGGCTGAGATTATGACTTTTCACGCTAGCTACGAAGCAATGGAACAGACCGCTCTGACCCTCGACGGCGGAGCCGACGACATCCGCGCGCAGCTCACCTCGCTCCTCGGCAAGGTCGAAGACCTCCTGGGCGAGGGCTTCAAGACCGAGCTGGCCTCGGGCAAGTTCGGCGACGGATACCGCGAGCTCAACACCGGCGTCAACCAGGCCGTCGAGGGCATCGACGCCATGGCGCAGGCACTGCGCGACATGTCGACCAAGACGCAGGAGCACGACGCCTCGATGGCCGGCAGCTAACCAGCTTCCGATAACGAAGGGCCGGGCGACCATGTCGCCCGGCCCTTCGTCGTCTCGGCTAGCGCGTGCTCTCGCGCACCACGAGCTCGGGCTCGAAGACCACCTGCCGCGGCGGGGTCGCCGGGTCGTCGGCCTGCTCGAGCAGGATCTCGACCGCCGTGCGGCCGATGAGCGCGCTCGGCTGGCGGATCGACGACAGCGGCACGACGGCGGCGCTGGCGAAGTCGATGTCGTCGTAGCCGATCAGCGCGATCTCCTGTGGCACACGCACCTCGGCCTGCATCATGAGCGCCTGCAGCACGCCCATGGCCACGAGGTCGTTCGCGGCGAAGATCGCGTCGGGGCGGTCGGCGGGGGCGCGCTCCACGATCGCGACGCCCGCGGCACGGCCGGCGAGCACGCTGAGCGCGTCGACCTCGACGACCTCGAGCGACGAGGAGGGGTGGTCGGCGATGGCCAGGCGAGCGCCCGCCAGGCGGTCGGTGACCTGGCGGATCTCCATCGGGCCGCCGATGAAGGCGATACGGGTGCGGCCCTGCGCGACGAGGTGCTCGACCGCGAGACGGCCGCCGGCGATATCGTCGACCGAGACGGAGCTGAACGCGCTGTCGCCGCTCGAGCGGTCGACGAGTACGGCGGGGATTCCGCGGTCGCGGAGCCGGGCCAGGCGCGCGGTGATGTCGCCGAACGGCGAGATGAGAACGCCGTGCACGCGCTGCTCCTCGAAGAGGTCGAGGTACGCCGATTCGCGCTCGCTGTTCTCGTCGCTGTTGCCGAGGATGACGGTGAGGCCGGCCTGCGCGGCCTGGTCTTCGGCGCCGCGGGCCACGTCGGTGAAGAACGGGTTGCGCACGTCGAGCACCACGAGCCCGATGGTCTTGCTGTGCCCCGCCCGCAGCTGACGCGCGGCGTCGTTGCGGATGAAGCCGAGCTCGTCGATGGCGGCGATCACCCGGGCGACCGTCGCCTCTGCCACTTTGTCGGGCCGGTTGAGCACGTTGGAGACGGTGCCGACCGAGACGCCGGCGCGCTGGGCGACGTCGCGGACGCTCGCGGGGTTCATGCCGAGACCGCTGTCTCCGACGTCACCGTCGAGCCCCGCACGACGAGGTGCGGTGGGAAAACCACGTGCTTCGGGGCGTCGCTCGGCTCGCCGGAGAGCTCGGCGAGGAGCAGCTCGACGGCAGCGATGCCGAACTCCTCGTGCGGGGCGCGGACGGACGTGAGCGGGATGATCGACGACTCGCCGAACTCGATATCGTCGTACCCGACGAGCGCGATGTCGTGGGGCACGCTCACGCCGTGGTCGACGACGAACGCCTGCAGCAGGCCGAGCGCGAGCAGGTCGTTGACAGCGAAGACGGCGTCGGGGCGGGACTCCTCCGGGCGGCGGGCGATACCGGCAGCCACGACGCGGCCCTCGGCGATGGTGCGGTCGGCGACGTTGATCACCTCGAGCGTCGCCTCGGGGTTTTCGGCGATCGCCTTGCTGGCGCCCTCGAGACGGTCGGCGACCTGCCGGATTCCGAGCGGACCGCCGACGAAGGCGATGCGCTTGCGGCCGCAGTCGAGCAGGTGGCGAACGGCGAGGTAACCGCCGGTGACGTCGTCGATCGAGACGGAGGGTTGCTGGTCGGAGACGGCGCGCTGCCCCACGAGCACCGACGGGGTGCCCCGCTGGCGCAGCTGCAGCAGGCGTTCCTCGATCGGGTCGTGCGAGGCGACGAGAAGGCCCTGCACGCGCTGCGCCTCGAAGAGCTCGAGGTACGCGTCTTCGCGCTCGCGCGAGCGGCCGGAGTTGGCGATGAAGACCGAGAACCCCTCGGCGGCCGCACGCTGTTCGACGCCCTCGGCGATCGTGGCGAAGAAGGGGTTGCTCACGTCGGGCGCGATGTACGCCATCGTCGCGCTGCGCCCCAGCCGCAGCTGCCAGGCGGCGTTGTTGCGCACGAAGCCCAGTTGGTCGATCGCCCGCTGGATGCGCTGCTGCTTCTCGGGCGAGACCCGCGCCGGGTGGTTGATGTAGTGCGAGACGGTTCCGAGGGAGACCTCGGCGAGCGTCGCGACCTCGCGAATACCGACTCTGCTCACCTTCGTCCGCCCTTTCCCCGACGGAGCAGTGGCCCCTGTTCGGTCCGTGTGCCCAGGTCCTACCTCGTGCCCACTTCTTGCAGTGTGCTGAGACTACCGCGCGCGGCGTCAGTCGTCGTCTGGCCCCAGCGCCGGCGGGATCTCGATGCCGAGTTCGACGAGCTGGTCGGTGACGACACGGATCGCGTTGAGCGCTTTGGGAAAACCAGAATACTGCACCGTATGGATGACGGTCTCGATGATCTCGGTGGGGGTGCACCCCACCCGGATCGCACCGCGGGTGTGGCCACGCAGCTGCGCTTCAAGCCCGCCGATGGTGACGAGCGAGGCCAGCGTCAACAGCTCGCGCTGGGCGAGCGTGAGTCCGGGCCGCGAGTAGATGTCCCCGAAATTGAACTCCACCCCGAACCGGGCGAGGTCCTGCGCCAACCCGGTCTGCATCTCGATGAGACCGTCGGCTTTGCCCTCGCCGTAGACCTCGTTGAACCAGTGCTTGCCCTTGTCGAGTCGCTTCGTCATCTGGGGATCCTAGATCGAGTGTCCGCCGTCGAGCGGCAGGATGAGTCCGGTGATGTTGACGGCTTCGGGCGCCGCGAGGAAGACGACCGTCTGCGCGAGGTGCTGCGGCTCGCCGAGCAGCCGGGTGGGGATCTGGTCGAGCAGCGCCTCGCGTCGCTCGGGGGTGTCGTTGTCCCGGCCGGGCGTCGCCTGCGCCCCGGGGGCGAGCGCGTTCACGGTGATGCCGCTCTCGGCGACCTCGATCGCGAGCGCCTTGGTGAGCCCGACCACCCCGGCTTTGGCCGCGGCGTAGGCGGTCGCGCCGCGTACGAGACGGCCGCCGCTGACGGCGGCGATCGAGGCGATGTTGATGATGCGCCCCGACTTCTGTTGGAGCATCGAGGGCAGCACGGCCCGGGTGACGTTGAAGACCGAGTCGAGGTTGCGGGCGATCTGGGTGTTCCAGGTCTCAGCGGTCATCTCGTGGAAGAAGCTGACGGCTCCGCCGCCGGCTCCATTGAGCAGGATGTCGATACCGCCCCACTCCGCGACGACGCCGGCGACCGCGTCCTGCACGGCGTCGAAGTCGGTGAGGTCGGCGGTGGCGGAATACGCGCGTACGCCGTGCGAGCGCACCAGCTCGGCGGTCTCCTCGAGTCCCGCGGCGTTGAGATCGAGTCCGGCGACATCAGCACCCTCTGCCGCCAGCGTTTCGGCGATGACCCGTCCGAGGGCTCCCGCCGCTCCGGTCACGATGGCCCGCTTGCCCTGTAATCTCATGTGGATTCCTCACTGCGGGCGGCGTCTCTGCCGCCCGTGGCCGTTTATTCGTACGTGTAGCGAACCACTTTTACCGGTGGTCGACGTCAGTTCAGTGTTGCACCAGCGTTGAAACGTGTCAAATAGCCAGAACGGACTGCCCCACAACCGAGATCCACAATCGCTGTGTTCCCTTGTTTAGCGCTTGACAGCGTCCGACCTCGGGAATAGCCTCAGCAATTGAAACGTGTCAAACCACAGCCACATCTTCAAGGAGGAAATGTGTCAACTGCATTTGCAGGTCGCCGTAACCGCGCCCTATTCACAGTCATTGCAGGCATCGGGGCAGCATCGTTGCTGCTCTCCGCCTGCTCGTCCGGCGACACCCCGGCCGCGGGCGGCGGGGAAGACACCGCCACCGCACTCACCCTTCTCACCCCGGCGGAGAACTCGATCGTGCGCGACGAGCTCGCCGTGCTCGCCGGCGACCAGTGCGCCACCGAGGACGAGGCCCTCCCGCTCGAGAGCGAGACGGTGGCCCAGGCCGACGTCAACCAGAAGATCACCCTGCTCGCCAGCCAGGACGCGCTGCCGGTCATGTTCGTCGCCGGCACCGCCCAGGTGAAGCCCGACGGCGACCTCGGCAAGAACGATCTCGCGCTCGACTACGAGGCGACCCTGAAGGAGCTCGGCGTCTGGGACAACATCCTGCCCGCCGCCGTCTCCACCGTTAAGGCGGCCTACGGCGGCAACATGGCTAGCCTCCCGTTCCAGTACAACCTCGAGGGCATCTGGTACAACAAGGCGATCTTCGCCGAGAACGACGTCGAGGTCCCCGAGACCTACGACGAGCTGCTCGACGCGTTCGCCACCTTCAAGGAGGCCGGCGTGACGCCGATCACCGAGCCGGGCAGCCAGGGCTGGCCGATCACGCGTCTCATCGGCAACTACATCTTCCGCAGCGTCGGCCCCGACGCGATGAAGGACATCCAGAGCGGTGACGCCAAGCTGACCGACCCCGAGTACGTGGAGGCCGCCCAGGCGATCGCCGACCTCGGCACCGAGGGCTACTTCGGCGAGGGCATCACGTCGCGCGACACCGACACCGCCTACGCCCAGTTCCTCAACGGCGACGCCGCCACGATGTACATGGGATCGTGGCTGCTGGCCAACCTCAACGACGAAGAGCAGAACGTGATCGGCGAAGACAACGTCGGCTTTATGCCCTTCCCGAACGTCGACGGCGGCGCCGGCGACTCCGGCCAGTGGCCCGCCAACGCCGGAGCGGCGACCGCTGTCTCGACCAAGGCCTACGGCCCCAAGGTCGGCGACTGGCTCTCCTGCATCGCCGAGAACTACGGCAGCAGCGTCCTCGCCAACCAGGGAGTCGTCTCCGGCTTCAAGGTGAACGAGGAAGTCACCGACGTGAAGCCGCTGACCGCCGAGATCCAGACGATCGTCTCCGAGGCGAGCGAGACCGTGCTCTGGTTCGAGGCCCTCTTCGACGCCAAGACCACGTCGGACGCCCAGACCAACGTGTCGCTGCTGATCACCGGCCAGATGAGCGCCGAGGACTACATGTCGCAGCTCCAGTCCGACTTGGAACAGGCGCAGTAACCACCGGTTCCACCCGCGGGCGGCGGCCCCTTCTCAGGGGAACGCCGCCCGCACCCGGGGAGCACTGCACCGCCGCGTGCCCCCGACGACTCCAGACAAAAGGAATGCCGTGAAAGACGTCCTCGGTGACAAGAAATCGATCCTGATCCTGCTGGGTCCGGCCCTGCTGGTCTTCACCCTCATCAAGATCGTGCCCGTGCTCTGGTCGTTCGGCCTGACCTTCTTCGACGGCAACCCGCTCGGCGGCTTCGAGTTCGTGGGCATCGGCAACTTCCAACGCTTCTTCTCCGACCCGCAGGCGCTCTCCGCCCTCGGGTTCACCCTCAAGTACGCGATCGTCATCTCGATCGGCCAGATCGCGCTCGGCTACGGGCTCGCGCTGCTCTACGTCTTCGTCCTCAAGAACGCCTCGAACTTCGTGCGCACCGTGGTGTTCTTCCCCACGATCCTGCCGACGGTCGCGGTCGCCCTGCTCTTCAAGAGCCTGTTCGCCGTCGGCGACCAGCAGGGCCCGGTCAACGCGGGCTTCCAGATCATCGGCCTCGAGTCGGTCGACTGGTTCGCCACCGGAGACGGCACCTTCACCGTCGCCATCATCATGGAGCTCTGGCGCTCCATGGGCTTCTTCGCCGTGCTGCTCTACGCCGGCCTGCTCGATATCCCCGACGAGACGCTCGAGTCGGCCCGCCTCGACGGCGCGCACGGCTGGCGTCTGGTGCGCCACATCGTCATCCCGCTGTCGCTGCCGGTGCTGCTCTCCAGCGTCGTCTTCAGCGCCAACAACACCCTCAAGGTGTTCGACACGGTGCTCGCCCTCAACAACGGCGGGCCGGGCGGCGAGACCACGCCGCTCACGCTGTACATGTACCGCACCGTCTTCAGCTACTCGGACTACGGCTACGGCTCGACGATCGCCTTCATCCTGACGATCCTCTGCTTCCTCGTCACCCTCTTCATCTTCCGCTCGGCTCGACGCGACAACACGACTGCGTAGGACAACACCATGACAACCCAGACCGCGATCCCCGTCACTCCCATCAGGTCGGCCGCGCCATCCGGCCCCACCGTTCGCGCGAAGCGCCCCGGCGGCGTCGGCCGCTTCTTCAAGCGCGCTCCCGTGCGCGTGTTCCTCGTCGTGCTCGTGCTCGTCGAGCTGTACCCGCTGTTCTGGCTGCTGATGGGCTCGTTCAAGACGCAGAGCGAGTTCACCTCGAACCCGACCTGGTCGCTTCCGGAGCAGCTGAACTTCGAGAACTACGTCGCCGCCTGGACCACCGGCTCCATCGCCACCAACCTGTGGAACAGCGTCGCCGTCACCGTGCCGTCGCTGTTCTTTATGCTGCTGCTCGGCGTCGCCGCGGCCTACGCGCTCGAGATCATGGTCTGGAAGGGCCGCAACACGATCCTGCTCGCCTTCGTCGCCGGCATCATGATCCCCGGGCAGATGATCCTCGTCCCGCTGTTCACGGTCTACTTCCGCTCGGGCCTGACCAGCACGCTCTGGCCGCTCATCATCACCTACACCGTGATGGGCCTGCCGCTCACGGTGTTCCTGATGGCCGCGTACTTCCGGGCGATCCCGCGCGAGATCTTCGAGGCGGCCACGCTCGACGGCTCGGGCATGATCCGCTCGTTCTTCTCCATCGGAATCCCGATGATGCGCAACGCGATCGTCACCCTCGCCCTCGTGCAGTTCTTCAGCATCTGGAACGACCTGCTCATCGCCCTGACCTTCACGACCAAGAGCAGCCTCGCCACGGTGCAGGTCGGCCTGCTCAACTTCAGCGACGAGTACGGCTCCACCCAGTACGGCCCGCTGTTCGCGGCGATCAGCATCAACGTGGTCGGCATGCTCGTGCTCTACCTGTTCCTCAACAAGCAGATCATGGCCGGACTCGCGGCCGGAGCGGTCAAGGGCTGATGCCGTTCCGACCCATCACGCTGGGTGCGTCCTCCCTCGGAGACAGGGGCGGGGCGGCGGATGTCGCGGCTCTCGCCGACGCCCTGGTGGCGTCGCGCTTCGCCCAGATCGATACCTCGAACAACTACGCCGAGGGTCGCAGCGAGCAGGCGCTCGGTGCCGCGCTGGCCCGCGCCGGCGGGCTACCGGATGGCGCCATCCTGATCACCAAGACGGACTACGACCCGGTAACGAAGGTCTACGACGGCGACCGGGTGAAGCGCTCGTTCGAGGAGTCGCTGACCCGGCTCGGGCTCGAGCGGCTGCCGCTGCTGCACCTGCACAACCCCACGACGATGACGTTGGCCGAGGCGACCGGGCCGGGCGGCGCGATCGAGGCGCTCGTCGGGCTGCGCGAACAGGGGCTCGTCGACGCGATCGGCGTGGCCGCCGGCACCCGCGCGCTGGTCGAGGACTACGTGCGCACCGACGCGTTCGACGCCGTGCTCACCCACAACCGCTACACGCTCGTCGACCGCAGCGCGCAGACCATTCTCGAGCTCGCGGCCGAGCGCGGCATGACCGTCTTCAACGGCGCTCCGTTCGGCGGCGGCATCCTCGCCGACGAGACCGGCACGGCCACGAAGTACGGGTACCGCCCGGCCTCGTTCGCCCTGCACGGCTTCATCGCCAAGCTGCGCCAGGTGTGCGAGCAGTGGTCGGTTCCGCTGCCCGCCGCCGCCCTGCACTTCTCGCTGCGCAACCCGCTCATCCACTCGACCGCCGTGGGTGTGAGCAGCCTCGCGCGCCTGGACGCGCTCGGGGAACTCGCCGCCACGCAGATTCCCGAGGGGTTCTTCGAGGCCGTCGAGAAGCTCGGCACTCCCCCGCTCACCGCGAATGACTGACCACCACGAAACTTTCTCCCCCGGCACCGGCCGACGCCGGCCGCGGGCGGACTTCCTCTCCGACGCCGCGCGCCTGTCCCTGAACGGTCAGTGGAAATTCGCGCTGTCGCCCACGGCGGCGGGCACCGGCCCGGGTTTTACGGACCCGGATCTCGACGACTCGGCCTGGGCCGACATCCGGGTGCCCGCCCACTGGGTCCTCGAGGGCCACGGGCAGCCCCTGTACACGAACACCGCGTTCCCGATCCCGGTCGACCCGCCGCGCGTTCCCACCGAGAACCCGACCGGCGACTACCGGCTCGCGTTCGAGCTGCCCGCCGGGTGGCGCGCTGCCGGCACGGTGCTGCGCTTCCAGGGTGTCGACTCGAGCGGGACCGTCTGGCTCAACGGCGCCGAGCTCGGCCACTCGAAGGGCAGCCGCCTGCCGTTCGAGTTCGACGTCGGCGCGCACCTCGTGCCCGGGGTCAACGTGCTCGCCGTGCGCGTGCACCGCTGGTCGAGCGGCACCTACCTCGAAGACCAGGACATGTGGTGGCTACCCGGCATCTTCCGCGACGTCGAACTGCTCGAGAGACCGGATGGCGCGATCGACGACTTCTTCGTGCACGCCGACTACGACCACCTGACCGGTCTCGGCACGCTGCGGGTCGACGCGGATGTCGCGGGCCTGGTCGATCTGCCCGAGCTCGGCATCCGCGGCCTGCCGACCGGCGCGACCGTCACGGTGCCGGTCGAACCGTGGAGCGCGGAGCTGCCGCGGTTGTACCGGGGCTCGCTACGGGCGGCCCCTGAGTCGGTCCCCGAGCTTGTCGAAGGGCCGAACGCCGCGGGGCCGGTCACTTCGACAGGCTCAGCGACCGGCACTGAGACCATCGCCCTCGCGGTCGGCTTCCGCACCGTCGCGATCACCGACGGCCGCCTGCTCGTGAACGGCAGGCCCGTGTTCTTCCGCGGCGTCAACCGGCACGAACACGACCCCGACCGCGGGCGCTCGCTCGACGTCGAGACGATGCGCCGCGACATCCTGATGATGAAAAGGGCGAACATCAATGCCGTGCGCACGAGCCACTACCCGCCGCACCCCGAATTTCTGCGGCTGTGCGACGAACTCGGGCTCTGGGTCGTCGAGGAGTGCGACATCGAGACCCACGGGTTCATCTACACCGGCTGGGAGGGCAACCCGCCCGCCGTCGCCGAGTGGAAGCCCGCGCTGCTCGACCGGATCGAGCGCATGGTCGAGCGCGACAAGAACCACGCGAGCATCGTGGTCTGGTCGATGGCCAACGAGAGCTGGGTCGGCGACACGTTCGGCGACCTCGAGACCGCCATCCGCGACCGCGACCCGAGCCGTCCGATCATGTACGAGCGCGACCCCAGCTACCAGAACTCCGACTTCTACAGCCTGATGTACCCGTCGCTCGAGGACCTCGAGGCGATCGGCCGCCGCGACGAGGCCCGGCCCGAGAACGTGACCGACGAGCAGGACGCGCGCCGCCGCGACCTGCCCTTCTTGCTCTGCGAATACGCGCACGCGATGGGCAATGGTCCGGGATCGCTGATCGACTACCAACGCATCCTCGAGTCGAGCGACCGGTTCTGCGGCGCCTTCGTCTGGGAGTGGATCGACCACGGCTTCACCTCCCCCGACGGCACCTTCATGATGCACGGCGGCGACATCGAGTTCCGCCCGAACGGCGGGCGCTACTGCCTCGACGGCCTGGTCTTCCCCGACCGCACACCCTCGCCCGGGCTGTTCGAGCTGAAGGCGGCGATCGCTCCCGTTTCCATCGAGGTGGATGCCGCGGCCGGCGTCGCCCGCATTGCGAACAAGCACGACTTCCGCGACCTGTCGCACCTGGCGTTCGACTGGGTGGTGGAGGTCGACGGCCTGCCGGTTGCCCGCGGGTCCCTCGACGTGCCGCCGGTCGCGGCGCGCTCGGCGGTCGACGTGCCGCTGCCCGCGGTCGCCCCGGCGCCCGCGGGAGAAACCTGGGTCACCGTGACGGCGTCGCTCGCGGCCGACACCCCCTGGGCCGACGCGGGCCACGAGGTGGCGCTGGGCCAGGCGCCGATCGACCTTCGGAAGCGGGTTGAGCCCGTCGAAACCCCGACCCGCACCCCCCAGGGTTTCGACAAGCTCAACCCGCCACCTCCCGGTTTCGACACGCTGAACCCGCTTCTCGCCCTCGGCCCCGCGGCCTTCGACCCGCGCACCGGGCGCCTGACTCGTCTCGGCGATCTCGACCTCGACGGGCCGGTGCTCGATGTCTGGCGCGCGCCCACCGAGAACGACCGCGGGCAGGGCCCGCGCAACACGATGGCCGCGACCTGGAAGGCCGTCGGACTCGACCGCCTGCTGCACCGCACCGACAGCGTCGACGCCGACGGCGACCGGCTCACGGTCGTCACCCGCTCGGCACCCGCCGCGCACGGCATCGGCCTGCGCACCGTCTTCGCCTGGACTCTCCGGGACGACGCGCTCGACCTCGCGGTCACCGTGACGCCCGAGGGCATCTGGCGCGATACCCCGATCGGTAACCACGATGTCTGGTTACCGCGCCTGGGCCTGCGCTTCGGCCTGCCGGGCGGCTTCGAGTCGGCCGAGTGGTTCGGCCGCGGACCGGGCGAGAGTTACTCCGACAGCCTGGCGGCATCCCGGGTCGGACGGTTCTCGTCGACCATCGACGCGCTGCAGACCCACTACCCGGTGCCGGAGGAGAACGGCAACCACGTCGGGACGCGCTGGCTCGAGCTCTCGGGCGCCGGCCTGACCGCGTTACGGGTCGAGGGGGCCCCGCACTTCGACTTCACCGCCCGCCGCTGGACGAGCGAGGATCTCGAACGGGCGCGGCATCCGAAAGACCTCTCGGACTCGGGACGCGTCTGGCTCAATCTCGACCACGCCCAGCAGGGGCTCGGGTCTGCGGCGTGCGGGCCGTCGCTGCCCGAGCGCTACCGGGTCGCGCCCGAAGCGACGACGTTCGCCCTGCGGTTCGTGCTCTAGCCGTCGACCGGCTCTTCGATCGGGGTGAGCACGAAGACCGGGATCTCGCGGTCGGTCTTCGTCTGATAGTCCGCGTAGTCGGGGTAGGCCGCGACGGCACGCTCCCACCACGCGGCCTTCTCGTCGCCCTCGATGAGGCGCGAGGTGTAGTCGCGCTTGACGGCGCCGTCCTGCAGCTCGACGTGCGGGTTCGCGAGCAGGTTGAAGTACCAGACCGGGTGCTTCGGGGCTCCGCCGAGGGACGCGACGACCGCGTACTCGCCGTCGTGCTCGACGCGCATCAGCGCGGTCTTGCGTAGCTTGCCCGACTTCGCGCCGACGCTGGTCAGCAGGATGATCGGCATACCGCGCAGGTCGCCGCCTTCCGCGCCATCCGTCGCCTCGAAAAGCTCGGCCTGCTTGCGCGCCCATTCGGACGTGCTCGGTTCGTATTCTCCCAAGAGTGGCATGACTCTATTCCACCACCTACGCGGCCTCCAGCGCGGCGTCATGCCGTGACGACGCTGAGCGACGTCACGCTCGCGGAGGTTTGTCACGGGCGCGCTGAGGTTTGTCGCGCACGCGCACGCACGAACGGGCGCGTGCGAAACAAACCTGCGCGGCGACACGGGGCTGCGCGGCGACACGGGGCTGCGCGGCGACACGGGGCTGCGCGGCGACGCGGGGCTGCGCGGGGCCGCGGCGACCCGGCGCCGCGGGCCGACCCCGCGGCTCTCAGCCCGCGAACTGCTCCCGCCAGAGGTACTCGGGCTCGAAGCCGAGCCGCGACCGCGCCTTGTCGATCGACATCAGCGTCTCGAACTCGCCGAGCTCCTTGGTCACCGGCACCGCGGCGAAGTGCAGCGCGAGCAGCTCGGCCGTCGGCACGGCCGACCCCGAGTCGGATGCCGCGATGTTGTAGACCTCGAGCCCCGGTTCCGCGTGCTCGAGCGCGAGCGAGACGGCGAGCGCGCCATCCCGGGCGTCGATGTAGCTGAACATGAGCGACCGGCGGTAGCCGGGGTCCGCGGCCCGGGCGAAGCTGCCGTACTCGTCCGCCGTCACGACGTTCGTGAAGCGCAGGGCGGTGATCGACAGGGCGGGGTTCCAGCGCACGAGCTGCGCGACCATCGCCTCCTCGAGCACCTTGCCGAGGCCGTAGGTGTTGTTCGCCGCGGTCACCGTCTCGTCGAGCGGCAGGGCGGCCGGCGCCTCGTCGAACGGGAACCCCATCGCCGTGATGCTCGACGCGTAGACGACGGTGTCGATCCCGGCGCGCATCGCCGCCTGGAACACGTTGAACGAGACGGTCAGGTTGTTGTGGAACGTCGTGACGTCGGGCACGAGACCATTGACCGGGATGGCGGCCAGATGCACGACCGCGTCGAGACCCGAGTGCCGCGAGTCGATGCCGAGGAACGCGTCGAGGGTCTGCCCGTAGTCGGTGAAGTCGACGCGCGTGAACCCGGGTCCGGGGGCTCCGGCGATGTCGAGCCCGATGACGTCGTGGCCGTCGGCGCGGAGGCGCTCGACGGTCGCCCGGCCGAGTTTGCCTGTGCTGCCGGTGACTGCGATGCGCATGGGGGTCCTTTGGAGGGAGGTGGATTGAGCTGTCGAAATCTATCGGGTGGGGGTTTCGACGGGCTCGACCCGCTCGAGAGTTTCGATACGGCCGTGGACGACCTGCTCAACCACCGTAGGCCGGGAAGTCGGCGGGCAACGCCGCCGCGGGCACCGCGTGCCCCGCGGCGTCCGTCTCGGTGTGGTGCAGGTGCCCGGTGCGGCCGCCGGACGGGTGCCCGGTCTCGGTGAAGAAGCCCCGCACGGTCTCGTAGACCTCGACGAAGTCGTGGGTGTCGCCCGCGCGCGTGAGCACGATGTCGCCGGCCTGCACGTAGCGTTCCTCCCCCTCGATGAGAATCTTCGCCTTACCCTCCCACAGGAACCACACCTCGTGGTCGTCGTGGAAGTGGCGGTCGAAACGTCCGCCGTCGACGGTGATGGCGAAGCGGCCGATCGTGGCGATCTCGGCCCAGTCGGGCCGATTCTCGGGGTTCAGCCACGATCCGGGTTCGATGACCGGCACTAGTTGCCCTGCGACCAGAGCGGTGCGACTCCGGCGTCGAGGATCACCGCGTCCGGCAGTCCGTCGAGTCCGGTCTCCGCGCCGCCCGGCGTGTAGACGACCGAGAGCCGCAGCGGACGCCACGTCGTGTTGTAGGTCGAGTGCTGGGTGCCCTTCGGGATGTACACGGCGTCGCCCTCGCGGATCGGGAACGCCGGGCCGTCGCCGACGGTCTGCTCGCCCTCGCCCGAGATCACGTAGATGACCTCTTCCTCCCCCGGGTGGTCGTGCGGCGCGTGCCCCTGGCCCGGGTAGATGATCACTTCGCCGACGGTGAGGCCGGCACCCTCGTCGAGGTGCGGGGTGACGAGCCACTTGATGGTGCCCCAGCCGAACGTGCGGGTGGGCACCTCGTCGGGGCGGCGGCCCGCCTGTGCTGATGTGGTCATGGAGTGCTCCTTCACGGTGGTGGCCCTTCGACAGGCTCAGGGACCGGTTAGTTGAACGGGATGGACTTGAAATCGACGAGCTGCTGCTTGATGGCGCGCTCGGTGGGCAGGCGCTCCACCGACGAGGCGCCGAAGAATCCGACGACGCCGGTGGTGTTCGCGAGGATGTAGGCCGCGTCGTCCGGCTCGGCGATCGGGCCGCCGTGGCAGAGCACGATCACGTCGGGGTTGACCGCCGCCGCGGCGTCGCGCATCTGCTGTACGCGGTGCGCCGACTCCTCGAGCGTGAGCGCGGTCTGCGCGCCGATGGTGCCCGCCGTGGTGAGACCCATGTGCGGCACGATGATGTCGGCACCGGCCTCGGTCATCGCGACCGCCTGCTCCACGTCGAACACGTAGGGCGAGGTGAGCAGGTCGCGCTCGGCGGCCAGCCGGATCATGTCGATCTCGAGGTCGAAGCCCATGCCGGTCTCCTCGAGGTTCTGCCGGAAGACCCCGTCGATGAGACCGACGGTGGGGAAGTTCTGCACGCCCGCGAACCCGAGCGCCTTGAGCTCGTCGAGGAACCGTTCCATCACGCGGAACGGGTCGGTGCCGTTGACCCCGGCGAGCACGGGGGTGTCACGCACGATCGGCAGCACTTCGCGGCTCATGTCGACCACGATCTGGTTGGCGTCGCCGTAGGCGAGCAGGCCGCTGAGCGAGCCGCGGCCGGCCATGCGGTAGCGGCCCGAGTTGTAGATGATGAGGAGGTCGACCCCGCCGGCCTCCGCGGCCTTGGCCGAGATGCCGGTCCCCGCGCCGGCGCCGATGAGCGGCTCCCCCGCCGCGATCGTCGCGCGGAACCGCGCGAGCGCTGTTGCCCTGTCCATGTCAGTTCGCCTTTCCGGTGATGAGGTCGTGCAGCGCGTCGGCAGCGCGGCGGGCGAGCCCCGGGTCGTTGATGTTGTGCGGTTCGTCGACGACCGTGACGGAGCTGCCCGCGACGGCGGCGAGCGCGGCGTCGAACAGAGCGTCATCCGCCCCCTCGTCTCTGAACGGCTGGCCGGCGTCGTCGAGGGCGGAGACTCCGCCGCGCGGGATCACCAGCACCGTGGGCGACGTCGCCGCGGCGAGCTTGGCCCCGACGCGGGCACCCAGCTCGGCGCTCTCCTCGGGCGTCGTGCGCATGAGCGTGACCGTGGGGTTGTGGATGAAGAAGAGCCGGTCGTCGAACGCGGCCGGCACGGTGTCGCGCGGTCCGAAGTTGACCATGTCGAGCGCGCCCACGCTGACGACCTGGGGCACACCGGATGCCCCGGCTGCGGTCAGTCGGGACGGCCCGGCCGTGAGGACCCCGCCCACCAGATCGTCGGCGAGCTCGGTGGTGGTGAGATCGAGCACCCCGGCGAGCAGACCGGAGCGGGCGAGCGCCTCGAGGGCGAGGCCGCCCGAGCCGGTGGCGTGGAAGACGAGCACCTCGTAGCCGAGCTCCTCGAGCCGTTCGCGCGCGGCGTCGACGGCCGGGGTCGTGACCCCGAACATCGAAGCGCCGACGAGAGGGCGGTCGTCGTGCGTTGCGGCGGTCGACCGGGCGAGACGTGCCGTCGCCATCGCGGCGATGCCGGCCGCGGCGTTGCCGAGCACCTCGCGCGAGATCTGGTTGATGCCGGCGATGTCGACGACGCTGTACATGAGCGTCACATCGCTGGCCCCGACGTACGGGGAGACATCGCCCGACGCCATTGTCGAGACGATGAGTTTCGGGAGGCCGACCGGCAGGTCGCGCACGGCGCGGGCCGCGATCGCGGAGCCGCCGCTGCCGCCGAGGGCGAGCACACCGTCGAGTCCGTCCGCGGCGAGAAGGTCGGCCAGGACGACGGCCGCTCCCTCGCCCATCGTGGCGGTGGCGAGCCCACGGTCTCCGCGCGAACGGAGCTCGGCGATCGAGCTGCCGGCAGCCTCGGCCACCTGAGACTGGTCGACGGAGATCAGGCCGTCGAAGCCGTGCGGTTCACGGATGCCGGTGTCGACGACCGCGACGCGCACTCCGTGCCGGGCGAGGGATTCGGCGATCCAGCGGTACTCCGCGCCCTTGGTGTCGAGGGTTCCGACGAGGGCGACGATCGCCTCGCGAGTGCTTGCTGCCATCGGTGATCTCCATCGTCGTTGTTGGGTGACCCCATCCTGTTCCAGATTTTGAAACGTGTCAACTCTTGTCCGATTTTTGTCGTGCGTGGTAGAGATTGCGGGTTACTATCGGTTTTGAAACGTGTCAGAACGATGAGCCGTGAGGCACGATTCACCCATTCGCTTCACCGAAAGGACCAGTGCCCAACGATGGTCACACCAGGCGCCGTACGCTTCGAACACCACCGAGAGGCCCTCGGCATCGGTGTCAGCACTCCCCGCGTGTCGTGGAAGACCGTCGCGCCGGCCGGCTGGGTGCAGAGCGCCTACGAGATCGAAACCGCCACCGACGGCGGCACGGTCACGAGCGGCCGGATCGACTCGGACGAGTCCGTGCTGGTGCCGTGGGCCGCCGAGCCGCTCGTCTCGCGCCAGGCGGCGACGGTGCGCGTGCGTGTCTGGGGTGGCGACGACGTCAGCGAGTGGAGCGAGCCGTCGGCCGTCGAGGCCGGACTGCTCGACCCCGTCGACTGGATCGCCGTTCCCGTCACCGGCGACTGGCCCGAGGAAGACTCCGACGACCGCCGCCCGCCGATCGTGCGCCGCGGATTCCGCACGGAGGGCGTGATCGCCGCCGCCCGCCTCTACGTCAGCGCGCACGGCCTCTACGAGGTCGAGATCAACGGCGAGCGCGTCGGCACCGACGCGTTCTCCCCCGGCTGGACCGTCTACCGCGAGCGCCTGCGCTACTACAGCTACGACGTCACCGGACTGCTGGCCGACGGCGAGAACGCGATCGGCGCCTGGCTCGGCGACGGCTGGTACCGCGGCCGACTCGGCTGGCGCGGCGGGTTCCGCAACCTGTTCGGCGACGACCTGTCGCTCATCGCCCAGCTCGAGATCCGCTACGCCGACGGCCGCGTCGATACGGTCGCGACCGACGGCGACTGGAAGGCCGCCCTCGGGCCCATCGTCAGCTCCGGCCTCTACGACGGAGAGACCTACGACGCCCGCGACGAGGTCGACGGCTGGTCCAGCCCGCGGTTCGACGACGCCGGCTGGACACCCGTCGCCACCGGCATCCGCGACCCGGCCACCCTCGTCGCCCCCGAGGGTCCGCCCGTGCGCTGCACGCAGGAGGTCGCGCCCGTCTCGGTGCTGACCACGCCGAGCGGGGCCGCTGTGCTCGACCTCGGCCAGAATCTGGTCGGCCGCCTCCGCATCCGCGTGCGCGGGGCCGCCGGCGACACCGTCACGATCCGCACGGCGGAGGTCATGCAGGACGGCGAGATCTACACCCGCCCCCTGCGCGACGCGAAATCGACCGACGTCTACACGCTCGCCGGGCGCGACGTCGAGGAGTGGGAGCCCCGCTTCACCATCCACGGATTCCGCTTCGCCGAGATCAGCGGCTGGCCGGGCGACATCTCAGAGGCCGTCGCGAACGGCGACATCGTAGCGCGCGTCTACCACTCCGACCTCGAGCGCACCGGCTGGTTCGACAGCTCGAACGCGCTCGTCAACCGCCTGCACGAGAACGTGCTGTGGAGCATGCGCGGCAACTTCGTCGACATCCCCACCGACTGCCCGCAGCGCGACGAGCGGGTGGGGTGGACCGGCGACATCCAGGTCTTCGCGCCAACGGCATCCTTCCTCTACGACGTCTCGGGCATGCTCTCGTCGTGGCTCAAAGACGTCGCCGTCGAACAGCTGCCCGACGGCACCGTGCCCTGGTACGTACCGGTCATCCCCGCGAAGCACATGTGGACGCCCATCCGCCCGGGCGCGGTCTGGGGCGACGTGGCCGTGCTCACCCCGTGGGTGCTCTACGAGCGCTTCGGCGACGCCGGCATCCTCGCCGCCCAGTACGACAGCGCGAAGGCGTGGGTCGACCTGATCGACCGCCTCGCGGGACCCGACCACCTCTGGAACGAGGGCTTCCAGCTCGGCGACTGGCTCGACCCGGCGGCACCCCCGCAGGACCCGGCCGACGCCACCACCGACAAGTACCTCGTCGCCACCGCCTACTTCGCCTGGTCGACCCAGCACCTCGCGAAGACCGCGGCCGTCTTGGGCCGGGTGGATGACGCGGCACGCTACTCCGCGCTGGCCGCCGAGATCCGCGTGGCCTTCGCCGACGAGTACCTGCTGGCCGACGGCCGCATGACGAGCGACGCGCAGACGGCCTATTCGCTCGCGATCACCTTCGACCTGATCCCCGACCCGGGCCAGCTCGACCGGGCGGGGAGCCGCCTCGCCGAACTCGTCGCCGAGGCCGAGAACCGCATCGCCACGGGGTTCGCCGGCACGCCGCTCGTCTCGGACGCGCTCACCCGCGCGGGCGCGATCGACAGCGCATACGACCTGCTGCTCGAGCCCGAGTGCCCGTCGTGGCTGTACCCCGTGACGCAGGGCGCGACCACCATCTGGGAGCGCTGGGACAGCCAGCGCCCCGACGGCACGGTCAACCCCGGCACCATGACCTCGTTCAACCACTACGCCCTCGGCGCGGTCGCCGACTGGTTGCACCGCGTCGTCGCGGGCATCGCCCCGGCGGCACCCGGCTATCGCAGCATCGCGTTCGCGCCCCGGCCCGGCGGCGGCTTCACCCGGGCGTCGGCGCAACACGAGACTCCGTACGGACGCGCGTCGATCGAGTGGCATATCGTGGAGGACGAGCTCGTCGTCGAGGTCGTCGTCCCCACGGGGGCGGATGCCACGGTCGAGCTCCCCGGACAGACGCCGATCCCGGTCGGCAGCGGTTCGCACCGCTTCACCTCCAAGCGCAAGGAAGCACTTACCCCATGAATGCGACGATCTCCCTCCAGCTGTACACGATCCGTGAGGCGCTGGAGGCGGATCCCCGCGCCGCCCTCGCCCGGGTCGCCGAACTCGGCTTCACCACCGTCGAACTCTTCGGCATGGACACCCGCGCCGACGCGTACGCCGCCGGTCTCGCCGAGACCGGCCTCACCGCGGCGAGTGCGCACGCGACCCTCGTCGGCCGCGGCGGGGTCGCGGCCCCCGACTTCGACGCGACCTTCGATCTGGCCGAGCGCCTCGGAGTCACCACGGTCATCGAGCCGTCGACGCCCGCCGCGAGCTGGAAGGACGGCGCCGAGATCGAGCGCATGGCCGACGAGCTCAACGCGGCGGCCGACGCCGCCGCCGAACGCGGACTGCGCGTCGGCTACCACAACCACGACGGCGAACTGCGGGGCCGCGTCGGGTCGGTGAGCGGGCTCGAGTACTTCACCACCCTGCTCGACCCACGGGTCGTGCTCGAGGTCGACGCCTACTGGGTGGTCGCCGGAGGGGAGGACCTCGTGCCGTTCCTCGAGAGAACCGCCGACCGCGTGCGGTTATTGCACGTCAAAGACGGGAAGCTCGAGGGCGACCTCGCCAGCCAGCCCGCCGCCGGAACCGGCGAGACGCCCGACCACCTCGCCACCCAGGTGCCCGCCGGCACCGGTGCCGTGCCGCTCGACGCGGCACTCGCCGCCCTGCCCTCCCTCGAGTTCGCGGTGGTCGAGTTCGACGTCTACTCGGGCGACCTCTTCGCCGGCATCGCCGCCGGCCGCGACTACCTGATCGAGCGGGGGTACGGCGCATGAGCGGCACCGGCCCCGTGGGCGTCGGCATCATCGGCGCGGGCGCGATCAGCGACCAGTACCTGACGAACCTCACCAGATTCCCGGATGTCGCGGTGTTGATGGTCGCGGACCTCGACACCGAGCGCGCCGCAGCCCAGGCCGCCGCGTACGGGGTTCCGGGGTCCGGCACCGTCGACGAGCTGCTCGCGCACGACGGGGTCGAGATCGTCGTGAACCTGACGATCCCGGCCGTGCACGCGGAGGTCTCCACCCGCGCGCTGGAACTAGGCAAGCACGTCTGGAGCGAGAAGCCGATCAGCATCGACCGCGCGAGCGGACTCGCCCTGCTCGAGACCGCGACGCGCACCGGCACGCGCATCGGGGTCGCTCCCGACACCGTGCTCGGCGCGGGAGTGCAGAGCGCGCTGCGCGCGATCGCCCGCGGCGACATCGGCGCCCCGCTCTCGGCCGTCACCGCGTTCCGCGCGCCGGGCCCGGAATCCTGGCACCCGAACCCCGACTTCTTCTTCCAACCGGGCGCCGGCCCCCTGCTGGACATGGGCCCGTACTACCTCACGACGCTGGCCTGCGTCTTCGGCTCGTTCCAGAGCGTGGCTGCCGTCGGATCACGCGCGCAGGCGACGCGGCTCATCGGTTCCGGCCCGCGCGCCGGCGAGCGCGTGCCGGTGAACGTCGACACCCAGATCAACGCCGTCGTGAACTTCGCGGGCGGCGGGGTGGCTCAGAGCGTCTTCAGCTTCGACTCGCCGCTCGTGCAGGTCGGCGTCGTCGAGATCACCGGCGAGACCGGCACGATCGTGCTGCCAGACCCCAACATGTTCGACGGCTCGTCGTTCATCGTGCGCGGCGCCGACCGCACCGAGCTGCCCGCGACCGGGTTCGTCGGCGGCCGCGGTTCGGCCGTGCTCGAGATGGCGCGCGCGATCCGTGGCGGCGGCGACGACCTGCTGCCCGCCGGCCTCGCCTACCACGTGCTCGACACGATGCTGGCGATGGAGGAGTCCGCGTCATCCGGCGCATTCGTCACCGTGGAGAGCGTGGCGCCGCCCGCGCCGCTGCTCGCCGAGGACTGGGATCCGACCGCGCGCACCCTCTGAAAACGTCGTGCCCGGTGTGCTTGACGGCGCACCGGGCGCGCAATAGAGTGGCGTCGTCCGCGAGCCTTAAAACGATTCAACGAAGCCCGCGGCACACAGCATCCATCCCCTCAGCGTCGAGGTTAGGTAACAAGTGTCAGATTCCCCCAGCACCGGAGCGCCCGCGCTCGAACTGCGCAGCATCTCGAAGGCCTTCGGCTCGGTGGTCGCGCTGTCGAGCGCCAGCCTCCGTCTCGAGCGCGGCTCGATCCACGCCCTCGTCGGCGAGAACGGCGCCGGCAAGTCGACGATCGTGAAGATCATCGCCGGCCTGTACCAGCGCGACAGCGGCGACTTCGAGCTCGACGGCGCCAGCGTCGACTTCAGCTCGACCGCCCAGTCGAAGGCGGCCGGTATCGCCGTGATCTACCAGGAACCCACGCTGTTCCCCGACCTGTCGGTCACCGAGAACATCTTCATGGGCCGCCAGCCCACCCTGAGCTTCGGCCGCATCGACCGCTCGCTCATGCGCGAGCAGGCGCTCGGCCTGTTCGCGCGGCTCGGCGTGCGCATCGACCCCGACCGCCCGACCCTCGGTCTCTCCATCGCCGACCAGCAGATCATCGAGATCGCCAAGGCGATCTCGCTCGACGCGACAGTGCTGGTGATGGACGAGCCGACCGCCGCGCTCTCCGGCGTTGAGGTCGACCGGCTCTTCGCGGTCGCCCGCAGCCTGCGCGACGAGGGTCGCGCCCTGCTCTTCATCTCGCACCGCTTCGACGAGGTGTTCGACCTCTGCGACACCGTCACGGTCATGCGCGACGGCGAGTACATCAACACGAGCCCGATCGCCGAGACGACCGTCGACGAGATCGTGCGCCGCATGGTCGGCCGCGACGTCACGACACTGTTCCCCAAAGAGGACGCGGTGATCGGCGACGAGGTGCTCGTGGTCGACGGGCTGACCGAGCCGGGCGTCTTCCACGACGTCTCGTTCTCCGTGCGTTCCGGCGAGATCGTCGCCCTGGCCGGGCTCGTCGGGGCCGGGCGCAGCGAGATCGCGCGCGCCGTCTTCGGGGTCGACCCGTACTCCTCGGGCACCGTGGCCATCAAGGGCAACCGCGTGCCGAAGCGCAACCCGGCGGCGGCGATGCGCCTCGGCCTCGCGCTCGTACCCGAGGACCGCCGCAAGCAGGGTCTCGTGCTCGAGAGCTCGGTCGCCCGCAACACGACCATGGCGATCCGCCGGTCGCTCACCCGGTTCGGCCTGCTCTTCTCCGCCCCGGAAAACCGGGCCGCCGCCGACTGGGCCGGCCGGCTCGAGGTCAAGACCGCGGCGCTCGACACCGAGGTGGGCACGCTCAGCGGCGGCAACCAGCAGAAGGTCGTGCTGGCCAAGTGGCTCGCCACGCACCCCAACGTGCTCATCGTCGACGAGCCCACCCGAGGCATCGACGTCGGCACGAAGGCCGAGGTACACCGGCTGCTCTCCCGCCTCGCCGGACAGGGGCTCGCCGTGCTGATGATCTCGTCCGAACTACCCGAGGTGCTCGGCATGGCCGACCGCGTCCTGGTCGTGCACGAGGGGCGCATCACCGCGTCGATCGACCGGGCGGATGCCACGGCCGAGTCCGTCATGTTCGCCGCGACCCACGAGGAGGTCGTCGCGTGACCACCACCGCCACCGCACCCGCCTCCCGCGTGGGCTCCGTTCTCAGCTCGTTCATCAAGGCCCGCGAAACCGGCATCCTGCTCGCCCTCGTGCTCATCGTCGTCGTGACCACGGCGAAGAACCCGAACTTCCTCTTCAGCAACGACGGGTTCCGCGACCTGCTGCTGACGCCGTCGATCCTGCTGCTCGTCGCGGTCGGCCAGGCGATCGTCATCATCACCCGCAACGTCGACCTGTCGGTCGGGTCGGTGCTCGGCCTCACCGCGTACCTGACGGGACGCCTGTTCATCGACATTCCCGGCATCCCGATCATCGTCGTCTTCCTCGCCGGCCTGGTCTTCGGCGGCCTGCTCGGTCTGATCAACGGCGCCCTCGTGGCCTTCGCCAAGGTGCCGGCGCTCGTGATCACGCTCGGCACGCTCTACGCCTACCGCGGCATCAACGTGCTCTGGACCGGCAGCGACCGCATCAACGCCTCGGACATGCCGAAGCCGTTCCTCGCGCTCGGCACGCAGTCGATCCTGTTCATCCCGGTGCTCACGATCATCGCCGTCGTGGTGCTGATCGTGGCCGGCTGGTACATGCGCAACCAGCGCGGAGGCCGCGAGTTGTACGCCATCGGTTCAGACCCGGATGCCGCCAACCTCTACGGTCTGGGCGTGACACGTCGCGTGCTCGTGGCATTCGTGGTGTGCGGTGCCCTCGCGGGACTCGCCGGCGTGCTCTACGCGGCCCGCTACGGCACGGTCAACTCGCAGGCCGGCAGCGGCTTCGAGCTCGAGGCCGTGGGTGCCGCGGTCATCGGCGGTGTCGCGATCTTCGGCGGCAGCGGCACGGTCTGGGGCGCGGCCATCGGCGCGTACCTGCTCTTCACCATCAACCGGGCGCTGCCGATCCTCGGCGTGCAGGACTTCTGGCAGCGCGCCGTCGTCGGCGTGCTCATCATCGGCGCCATCGTGCTCGACCGGCTGCTCGCGCTTCGACAAACCCGCAAACTCGTGGAAGCGAGGGATTCCGAATGACGTCCTCACTCACCGGCGCCCCCGCCAGCACCCGCTCCTACAAGGACTACTCGCGCCCGCTCTGGCAGCGCGTGCTGCTCACCCGCGAGGGCGCGGTCTACGCGGCCCTCATCATCGTGATCGTCGGCGCCACGGTGAGCGTGCGCAATTTCGGCAGCCCCATCACCATGACCTACCTGCTGCTCGACGTCACCCCGATCCTGCTCATCGCGCTGCCGATGACGCTCGTCATCATCACCGGCGAGATCGACCTCTCGGTCGCGAGCGTCGTCGGGCTATCGAGCGTCACCCTCGGCACGCTGCACCAGGCGGGGCTGCCGATCGAGGCGGCCGGAGCCGTGGCGATCGTGGTGGGGGCTCTCGCGGGAGCGCTCAACGGGTTCCTCATCACGGTGGTCGGACTGCCGTCGCTCGCGGTGACGATCGGTACTCTCGCGCTCTACCGCGGTCTCGCGGTCGGCCTGCTCGGCACCACCGCGGTCACCGACTTCACCGAGTTCTGGACCGACCTCGCCAAGTCGAAGATCGGCTCGACCGGCGTGCCGAGCGTGATGATCCTGTTCGTGATCCTGCTCGTCGTGTTCGCGATCGTGCTGCACTTCACCCCCTTCGGCCGCGGCATCTTCGCCATCGGCCTCAGCCCCGAGGCGGCGCGGTTCTCCGGCATCCACGTGGAACGCACCAAGTTCATCCTGTTCGTGCTGAGCGGCACGATCTCTGCCGTCGCCGGCATCTTCTACACGCTGCGCTTCGGCAGCGCCCGGGGCGACAACGCGACGGGCCTCGAACTCTCGGTGATCGCCGCCGTGCTGCTCGGCGGCGTCTCGATCTTCGGCGGGCGCGGCGCACTGCACGGCGTCATCGCCGGTGTGCTCCTCATCGGCGTGCTCGGCAGCGCACTGCGGCTCGCGAACGTCACCTCCGACGTCATCAACATCATCACGGGAACGCTGCTCGTCGCGTCCGTGGTGTCGACAAGCGTCCTGGCCTGGCTGCGCACCGCGCGCGCCCGACCGGGCGGAACAAACCGCGCACCATCGGCTACCACCAAGAGCTAGTGCGGTTCCACCACCACATTCACAAGGGAGAACAAAGATGTTGTTTCAGAAGAATTCGGGCCGGGTCGGCGCGTTCGCAGCCCTCGCGGTCACGGTAGCGCTCGTCGCCACCGGTTGTGCGGCCGGCGACGACGGCGGAGACGGGGGCGGGGGCGGCGACAGCGGCAACCTCGCCATCACGTTCCTGCCGAAGAACCTCGGCAACGCCTACTTCGACACCTCCGACAAGGGCGGCGAGACGGCGATCGAGGAATTCGGCGGCACCTACGCCGAGGTCGGGCCGTCGGAGGCCAGCCCCGACGCCCAGGTCAGCTACATCAACACGCTCACCCAGCAGGGCGTGGGCGGAATCGTCGTGTCGGCCAACGACCCGACCGCGATCTGCGACGCCCTCAACGAGGCGCGCGACAACGGCGTCAAGGTCGTGACCTTCGACTCCGACACCGACGTCGAGTGCCGCGACATCTTCATCAACCAGGCCACCAGCGAGGGCATCGCGAAGATCCAGGTCGACCTCATCGCCGAGCAGATCGGCGACGAGGGCGAGATCGCGATCCTCTCGGCGACGGCAAACGCCACGAACCAGAACGCGTGGATCGACCTGATGAAGGAAGACCTCGCGGCCAACCACCCGAACATCACCCTGGTCGACACCGTCTACGGCGACGACGACGACCAGACCAGCTTCGACAAGACGGCGGCACTGCTGCAGACGCACCCGAACCTCAAGGGGATCATCTCCCCGACGACGGTCGGCATCGCGGCCGCGGCCCGCTACCTGCAGACCTCGGAGTTCAAGGGCACGGTCGCACTGACCGGTCTCGGCACCCCGAACCAGATGCGCGACTACGTCGAAGACGGTACGGTCACCGCGTTCGCACTGTGGAACCCGGCGGACCTCGGCTACCTCGCGGCCTACGCCGCGAAGGCACTCATCGAGGGTGACATCACCGGCGAGGTGGGCGACGAGTTCAGCGCCGGCGAGCTCGGCGACTTCACCGTCGAAGAGGACGGCACGGTCCTCCTCGGCGACCCGTACACGTTCGACGCCGACAACATCGGCGAGTTCGACTTCTAGACCGTTACAACATCCGGTGGTTGAGCGCGGTGGAGCTATGAGAAACGCGCCAGCGTTTCTGCGACCCCAGCGCCGACCGAGCCTGCGAGGGAGGGTGATACCTCCCTCGCAGGCCACACAAACGAAAGGCCCCCATGACCCAGCGCATCTGCTTCCAGCTCCAGGTGAAGCCCGACCACATCGAGGCGTACACCGAGGCGCACGCCGCCCTCTGGCCGGACATGCTCGAGGCGCTGAAGGCGACGGGCTGGAACAACTACTCGATCTTCATGCGCGACGACGGGCTGGTGATCGGCTACTTCGAAACGGAAGACCTGCAGGCGAATCTCGACGGGATGGCGGCCACCGAGGTCAACGCCCGCTGGCAGGCCGCGATGGCCGACCACTTCGTCGGAATCGACCGCCCCGCCGACGAGGCGTTCAACTACCTGACCGAGGTGTTCAACCTCGACGACCAACTGGCGAAGCTCTGATTGTGAAACCCCGCACGACCAACTACAGTACTTATTGAAACGATTCACTCCGGCGGGCGGCGGATGCCGCGGACCGGGTGACCACAACACGGAAAGAATTCCAATGGTGCAATTCAGCGACATTTCGTCCGCGCTCGAAACCCAGGTCATCGAGCTCCCCTCCTGGGCCTTCGGCAACTCGGGTACCCGGTTCAAGGTGTTCGGAACCCCGGGCACACCGCGCACGATCCAGGAGAAGATCGCCGACGCGGCGCAGGTCAACCAGTACACGGGCCTCTCCCCCAAGGTCGCGCTGCACATTCCGTGGGACAAGGTCGACGACTACTCGGCGCTCCGCGACTACGCGGCCGACCTCGGCATGCAGCTCGGCACCGTGAACAGCAACACGTTCCAGGACGACGTCTACAAGTTCGGCTCGCTCACGCACACCGACCCGAAGATCCGCCAGAAGGCGATCGACCACCACTTCGAGTGCATCGACATCATGCACGCCACGGGGTCGCAGGACCTCAAGATCTGGCTCGCCGACGGCACCAACTACCCGGGCCAGGGCGACATCCGCGGCCGTCAGGACCGCCTCGCCGACTCGCTCGCCTCGATCTACGCCCGCATCGGCGACGACCAGCGCCTCGTGCTCGAGTACAAGTTCTTCGAGCCCGCTTTCTACCACACCGACGTTCCCGACTGGGGAACCTCGTACGCCCAGGTCTCGGCCCTCGGCGAGCGCGCCCTCGTCTGCCTCGACACCGGCCACCACGCCCCGGGCACGAACATCGAGTTCATCGTCGCCCAGCTTCTGCGCCTCGGAAAGCTCGGCAGCTTCGACTTCAACTCGCGCTTCTACGCCGACGACGACCTGATCGTCGGCGCGGCCGACCCGTTCCAGCTCTTCCGCATCCTCTACGAGGTGATCCGCGGTGGCGGCTACGGACCCGAGTCGACCGTGGCCTTCATGCTCGACCAGTGCCACAACGTCGAGGACAAGATCCCCGGACAGATGCGCTCCGTGCTCAACGTGCAGGAGATGACGGCGCGTGCGCTCCTCGTCGACCCCGCCGCGATCAAGGCCGCGCAGGACGCGGGCGACGTGCTCGGCGCCAACGGCATCCTCATGGACGCGTTCTACACCGACGTGCGGCCGGCCCTCGCCGAGTGGCGCGCGGGACGGGGACTGCCCACCGACCCGATGGCTGCGTACGCGGCATCCGGATATCAGCAGAAAATCGCCGAAGACCGCGTCGGCGGCGCACAGGCAAGCTGGGGAGCATAGCCATGACGAACGAGACCGCAGCGCAGCTCATCGCGCGCTCCAACCGCCTGGGCTCCGACCCGCGCGTCACCAACTACGCCGGCGGCAACACCAGCGCCAAGGGCACCGAGACCGACCCCGTCACCGGCGAGCCGGTCGAACTGCTCTGGGTCAAGGGATCCGGCGGCGACCTCGGCACGCTGAAGGAAGCCGGCCTCGCGGTCCTTCGCCTCGACCGCGTGCGCGGGCTGAAAGACGTCTACCCCGGCGTCGAGCGCGAGGACGAGATGGTCGCCGCATTCGACTACACGCTGCACGGCAAGGGCGGCGCGGCGCCGTCGATCGACACCGCGATGCACGCGCTCGTCGACGCCGACCACGTCGACCACCTGCACCCCGACTCGGGTATCGCGTTCGCGACCGCCGCCGACGGCGAAGAGCTGACCGCGAAGGCGTTCGGCGGCAGGGTCGCGTGGGTCGACTGGCGCCGACCCGGCTTCCAGCTCGGGCTCGACATCGCCGCGATCAAGGAGGCGAATCCCGACGCGATCGGTGTGATCCTCGGTGGCCACGGCATCACGGCCTGGGGTTCCACGTCGGACGAAGCGGAAGCCAACTCGCTCTGGATCATCGAGACAGCGGAGGCGTACATCGCCGAGAACGGCAAATCGCACCCCTTCGGCGAAGACCTGCCCGGCTACGGTGCACTGCCCTCGGCCGAGCGCCTCGCCAAGGCCGCGGCCCTCGCCGCCCACCTGCGCTCGATCGCGTCGACCGACAAGCCCCAGGTCGGCTCGTTCACCGACGCCGAGGTCGTGACCGACTTCCTCGGGCTCTCCGAGCACCCGCGTCTCGCGGCCCTCGGCACGAGCTGCCCCGACCACTTCCTGCGCACCAAGGTCAAGCCGCTCGTGCTCGACCTGCCCGCGTCGGCCTCGGTCGAGGAGTCGATCGCGCGCCTCGACGAGCTGCACGAGCAGTACCGTGCCGACTACCAGGCCTATTACGACGCGTACGCGACCCCTGAGTCCCCAGCCATCCGCGGCGCCGACCCGGCCATCATCCTCATCCCGGGCGTCGGCATGTTCAGCTACGGCGCGAACAAGCAGACGGCCCGCGTCGCCGGCGAGTTCTACATCAACGCCATCAACGTGATGCGCGGCGCCGAGGCGATCTCGACCTACGCGCCGATCTCCGACGAGGAGAAGTTCCGCATCGAGTACTGGTCGCTCGAGGAAGCGAAGCTCCAGCGCCTGCCGAAGCCCAAGCCGCTCGCCGGCCGCATCGCGCTCGTCACGGGAGCGGCATCCGGAATCGGCAAGGCGATCGCCACGCGTCTCGTCGCCGAGGGCGCCTGCGTCGTCATCGCCGACCTCGACCTGCAGAAGGCTCAGGATGCCGCGGCAGAACTGGGCTCGACCGATGTCGCGATCGGCGTGCAGGCGAACGTCACCTCGGAGGAGGACGTGCAGGCGTCGGTCGACGCCGCGCTGCTCGCCTTCGGCGGGCTCGACCTCGTGGTGAACAACGCCGGTCTCTCGCTGTCGAAGTCGCTCCTCGAGACCACGGTCGCCGACTGGGATCTGCAGCACGACGTGATGGCGAAGGGGTCCTTCCTCGTGTCGCGCGCCGCGGCCCGCGTCTTGATCGACCAGAAGCTCGGCGGCGACATCATCTACATCTCGAGCAAGAACTCGGTGTTCGCCGGGCCGAACAACATCGCGTATTCGGCGACGAAGGCCGATCAGGCGCACCAAGTGCGGTTGCTCGCGGCCGAGCTCGGCGAGTACGGCGTGAAGGTCAACGGCATCAACCCCGACGGAGTGGTGCGCGGTTCCGGCATCTTCGCCGGCGGCTGGGGCGCCAAGCGCGCGGCGGTCTACGGCGTCGACGAGGAGGACCTCGGCAAGTACTACGCGCAGCGCACGCTGCTCAAGCGCGAGGTACTGCCCGAGAACGTGGCGAACGCGGTGTTCGTGCTGTGCACGGGCGACCTCAGCCACACGACCGGACTGCACATCCCGGTCGACGCCGGCGTGGCCGCGGCCTTCCTGCGATGAGCACGGGTCTCCGATGACGACCGCGGTCGCCGCCGTCGACCTCGGCGCGACGAGCGGGCGGGTGATCCTCGGACACGTCTCGGCGAACGAGCTGAGCATCCGCCCGGTCGCGCGGTTCCCGAACACGCCGGTGCGCACGATAGACGGCCTGCACTGGAACATCCTCGAGCTGTACCGCAGCGTCGTCGCGGGCCTCGGCGCCGCGGCCCGCGAGGAGCCCGCGATCGCCAGCATCGGCATCGACTCCTGGGCTGTCGACTATGCGCTGCTGCGGAACGGCCGCATGCTCGGCGTTCCGTACCACTACCGCGACGAGCGCAACAACGCCGCGGTCGAGGCGGTACACGGACTCGTCACGCCGCCCGAGCTCTACGCCGCGAACGGCCTGCAGTTCCTGCCGTTCAACTCGCTCTACCAGCTGACCGCCGACCGGCTGGCCGGCAGCCTCGATGCAGCCGACGGCGTGCTGCTCGTGCCCGACCTCCTCGGGTACTGGCTCACCGGCCGCAAAGTCGCCGAACGCACCAACGCGTCGACGACGGGACTCGTCAACATCGCCACCGGCGAGTGGGACGCGGCCCTGCTGCGGCGGCTCCAGCTGCCGGCGTCGCTCTTCCCCGAGCTGGTGGATGCCGGCACGAGGATCGGTCCGCTGCTGGACGACGTCGCGCGCGAGATCGGCATCGACCCCGCGACGGGTGTCACCGCCGTCGGGTCGCACGACACGGCATCCGCTGTTCTGGCAGTACCCGCGCAGACCGAGGACTTCGCGTACATCTCCTGCGGCACCTGGGGGCTCGTCGGCGTCGAGCTCGAACGACCCGAACTGTCGGAGGCCGGACGTCTCGCCAACTTCACCAACGAGGGCGGCGTCGACGGCACGGTGCGCTATTTGCACAATGTGATGGGCCTCTGGCTGCTGAGCGAGTCGGTGCGCGAGTGGGAGCGGGGCGCGACCCCGATCTCGTTGCCGGCGCTGCTCGCCGCGGCATCCGCCGTCACCGTCCCCGTTGCCGTCTTCGACGCCAACGACCCCAGATTCCTGACTCCCGGCGACATGCCGGCCCGCATCGCGGAGTGGTGCCGCGAGAACGGCGCCGTCGTGCCCGGGAGTCAGGCCGAGTTCGTGCGCAGCATCATCGAGAGCCTCGCGGCGGCGTTCGTCGACGCGGTGCGCACGGCGTCGTCGCTGTCGGGCAAGCGAGTGTCGGTGATCCACATCGTGGGCGGCGGCTCGCAGAACGAGCTGCTCTGCCAGCTGATCGCCGACCGCAGCGGGCTGCCCGTGCAGGCCGGGCCGGTCGAGGCGACCGCGATCGGCAACGTGCTCGTGCAGGCGCGTGCCGCAGGCCTCGTCGACGGTTCGCGCGCGGCGATGCGGGCGCTCGTCGCGGCCGCGTTCGAGGTGCGCACCTACACGCCACAGGCGCTCTAACCCATCACAAGGAAGTGACCCCCATGAAAATATCCACCATCCCCCAGACCGACCTCGAGACGTCGAACGTCATCCTCGGCCTGATGCGTATCAAGGACCTCGACGACGCCGAGATCCGCGACCTCGTCGCCTCGGCGCGCGACGCCGGCATCAACTTCTTCGACCACGCCGACATCTACGGCGGCTCGCGCCACTTCGCCGAGAAGCGCTTCGGCGACGCGGTCACCTTCACCCCGGCAGAGCGCGAGTCCGTCGTGGTGCAGTCGAAGGTGGGCATCCGGGAGGGGTCGTTCGACTTCTCCAAGCAGCACATCCTCGACACGGTCGACGAATCGCTGGCGGCGCTACGCCTCGAGCACCTCGACATCCTGCTGCTGCACCGTCCCGACACGCTCGTCGAGCCCGACGAGGTCGCATCGGCGTTCGACGAACTGCACGCCGCGGGCAAGGTGCGACACTTCGGTCTCTCGAACCACACGCCCGGCCAGACCGAGCTGCTGAAGCGCTACGTCACCCAGCCGCTGCCGATCAACCAGGTGCAGCTCAGCATCACCCACGCACCGCTCATCGCGCAGGGCACCGCCGCGAACATGGCCGGGCTCGACCAGTCGGTGAGCCGCGACCTCGGGATCCTCGACTACAGCCGCCTCAACGACATCACGCTGCAGGCGTGGTCGCCGTTCCAGAAGGGGTTCTTCGACGGCGTCTTCCTCGGCGACCGCGAGAACTTCGCCGACCTCAACGACGTGATCGACGAGCTCGCGGCCAAGTACGACGTGCCGACCTCCGCCATCGCGGTGGCCTGGATCACGCGTCATCCGGCGAATATCCAGGTCGTTCTCGGCACGACGACGATCTCGCGGGTGCGGGACTCGGCGCTCGGCTCCGACCTGCCGCTCACGCGCGAGGAGTGGTACCGCCTGTTCACGGCGGCGGGGCACTTGCTGCCGTAGCCCGCCGCACCCGGAACGCCCACGCGTACGCCCCGAACGCGGCCGACGCCAGCACGAGCATGATCACCACGGTCGCGACCGGCGTCGCCACCCCGAAGAGTCCGGCGATCGGCGACGACACGGCCGCGAACACCATGTTCGACGCGCCGAGCAGCGACGCGGCGGTGCCGGCGCGCAGGCCGTGCGGTTCGAGCACGAACGCCTGCGCGGCCGGCCCGACCATGCCGAACGAGGTCGTGAAGCAGAGCAGCGGCAGCAGGAACCCGACGAAGCCCGCGCCGGGCAGCAGCAGCACGCTGAGCAGCAGGAGCGCGGCCGACAGCACGAGGGCGGTGAGCCCGACGAGCACGATGCGCTTCGGTGAGTGCCGCCGCGACAGCCGCGCGCTCACCTGCGCGCCGACGATCATGAGCGCGCCGTGGCCGCCGAAGGTGATGGCGTACTCGGTGGCCGTGAGGCCGTAGACGTCCTGGAACAGGAACGCGCTCGAGGCCATGTACGTCATCATCCCGGCGAACATCAGCCCGCCGCCCACCACGCACGCCCGGAACACCGGCGAGCCGAACAGCACCCGGTAGTCGTCGCGCACCCCGGCACCCTCGCGCAGCGCACGCCGCGACGGCGGGTTCGTCTCCGAGCGCAGGAACACCGCGAACGCGAGCACGACGAGCAGCGCGCCGTAGGCGACCAGCACCCAGAACAGCCCGCGCCAGTCGACCACGCCGAGCAGCTGCGCGCCCAGCGCGGGCGACAGCACCACGAAGAACCCGCTGATCACCGAGAGGTTGGCGACGAACCGCAGCATCGCCGCGCCCGAGACGGTGTCGCGCACCAGCGCGATGCCGATGACCGCACAGCCCGCGGCTCCCAGCCCCTGCCCGAAGCGGCTCACGATGAGCCACTCGATGGTCGGGGCGAGCGCGCACGAGACCGTGGCCGCCGTGTAGACGAGCAGCGCGACGGTGAGCGGCTTGGTGCGACCGACGGCGTCGGAGATCGGGCCCGCCGCGAGCTGCCCCAGCGCCATGCCGATGAACGCGCCGGTCAACGTGAACTGCACGAGCGCCGGGCTCGTGCCGAGCTCGTCCTGCAGCTGAGGGAACGCCGGCAGGTAGAGGTCCATCGTCAACGGCCAGATGGCCTGCAGCATGCCCAGCGACGCGACGAACAGCAGACGACGCCGCGCGTCGCCCCGCATCCGGGAGGTCGCCGTCATTCGCCGTCCCGCAGCATCAGGTAGCCGAAGGGGGCCAGCGTGCCCGACGGCACCTCGGCAGGCTCGGATGAGTGGTTGATCAGCGTCACGACATCTCCGCGGCGGGCCGCCTCGACCGTCTCGGGCAGATCGTCGACCACGGGCTGCACGCCGGCGGCTGTGAAGACGTGGGCCAGAACGGAGCCACTCCCCGCGGCATCCGGAATCGTGGCCAGGTAGTACGCCCGACCCTCGCCGACCGCGTTGACCGTGAACGCCGGCCGGCCGTCGAGGCGCCCGCCGACGAACGTGGCGAGCTCGGTCGCCCCGTCGAGGTGGATCTCTTCGGCGAGCAGCGTGCCGGTCGCCTCGACGGCGCCTTTAAGGGGAGCAAACATTTGGCCGGGGCCGGATGCCACGGGACCGGTCACCGAGGACTCCCCGGCGGACGACGGCCCGGCGCCGCTCCCGGCCGGAGGTACCAGCGCGCCGAAGTCTTCGAGCCAGATTCCCAGCGACGGGCCGAGCTGGGTGAGGTAGCCGCCCGCGCGGAAGGCGTCGTTCTCGTCGACGAGGTCGCTGAACGCGCCGATGAGCAGGTGGCCGCCGGCCTCGGCGAAGGCGAGCAGGTTCGCGGCGCCCTCGGCCGTCAGCAGGTAGAGCTGCGGCGCGACGACCACGGCGAACCCGGCGAGATCGCTGGTCGGCTGCACGAAATCGACCTGCACGTGCTGCCGGTGGGCGGCGGCGTGCCAGCGCTGCACGAGCGCGAGGTAGTCGAGCGGTACGGGGTGGTCGGGGTTGCCGATCGCCCACCAGTTGTCCCAGTCGAAGACGATCGCGACGCGGGAATCCCGGGACGCCGGCAGCGGGGGCAGCTCGCCGAGTTCGGCGCCGAGGGCGACGACCTCGCGCCAGGTGCGCGTGCGGGTCCCGGCCTGCGGCAGCATCGCCGAGTGGAACTTCTCGCTGCCCGCCCGCGACTGCCGCCACTGGAAGAACATGATGCCGTCGGCACCGCGCGCGACCGCCTGCGTGCTGAGCGCGGCCATCTGGCCGGGCGCCTTGGGCGCGTTCGTCGGCCGCCAGTTGAGTGCGTTGCTCGCCTGTTCCATCAGGATCCACGGGGTGTCCGGCTTGAACGAGCGCATCAGGTCGCGGGCGAACGCCGCGGCACGGAACGACTCCGGGTCGTTCGGATCGGGGTAGCAGTCGTCGGTGATGACGTCCATGTGCGGGGCCCACGACCAGTAGTCGGCCGGCGGGAACGCGCCCATGAAGTTGGTGGTGACCGGCTGGGTCGCGCCCGCCGCCCGGATGATCTGCTTCTCCATCAGGTACAGCCCGAGCAGCGTGTCGGAGGTGTAGCGCTTGAAGTCGAGCTCGCCGGCCGGGTTACGGCTGTACGGCGCCTTGCGCGGCGGCACGATCTGCTCGAAGTCGGTGTAGCGCTGCGACCAGAAGTCGGTGCCCCACGCCGCGTTGAGCGCGTCGAGAGTCTGGTACTTCTCCCGCAGCCAGACACGGAAGGCGACGGCCGCGTTGTCGGAGTAGTCGTAGTTCACGTGGCAGCCGTACTCGTTGTTGACGTGCCACATGACAACGGCGGGATGACGCGCGTAGCGCTCCGCGAGCGCCGTCACGAGCGCGGCGGCGAGCCGACGGTAATCGGGCGAGGCGGGCGCGAACTGCTGGCGTGATCCCGGCCAGTACGTTGCCCCGTTCTCGTCCTGCGGCAGCATCTGCGGATACGCGCTCGTCGCCCACGGAGGCGGCGAGGCGGTCGCGGTGGCGAGGTCGACCTGGATGCCGTTCGCGTGCAGCAGGTCGATGACCGTGTCGAGCCACTCGAAGTCGAACTCGCCCTCGGCGGGCTGGATGCGCGACCAGGAGAAGATGCCGAGGCTGACGAGGTTGACGCCCGCCTCGCGCATGAGTCGCACGTCATCGTGCCAGACGGCCTCGGGCCACTGTTCGGGGTTGTAGTCGCCGCCGTAGTACATGGTTACTCTCCTTCGAGTCGGTGCAGGGGTGTGTGAGCCGGGGTGTCAGCAGGGGGTGTCAGCCGGCGGTCGAGGACCGCACGACGAGTTCGGGTTCGTAGACGATCGAGCGGTGTTCGGCGTCGCCGGCCAGCTGGTCGATCAGCAGGGTCGCCGCGGTGCTGCCCATGCGCTGGCTGGGTTGGCGCACCGAGGTGAGCGGAATGGCGGCGGCCGCCGAGAACACGATGTCGTCGTAGCCGACGATCGCGATGTCGTGCGGCACCCGGATGCCGGAACCGGTGAAGGCCTGCAGCAGTCCGAGCGCGACCATGTCGTTTGCGGCGAACACGGCGTCGGGGCGCTCGGCGGCGGGCAGCGCGGCGATGCGTCGCCCGTAGGCGATACCGTCTTCGGCATTGAGGTGGGCGCTGATCTCCACCGACACCGTGGCGCCGGGCACCGCGCGCACCGCCTCGCGTAGCCCGTCGAGCCGGTCACGCATCTGGCGCACGCCGAGATCGGCGCCGATGAACCAGATGCGGCGTCGGCCGATCGCGAGCAGGTGTTCCCCCGCGAGCCGGCCCCCAACCACGTCGTCGGTCGACACGGAGGAGAAGGTGCGACGGTCGTCGACGCGGTCGATCAGCACGGCGGGGGTCCCGCGGCGGCGCAGTCCGTCGAGCTTGTCGAGCACGTCGCCCGACGGCACGATGAGCACGCCGTCGACGCGCTGCTTCTCGAACAGGTCGAGGAACCCGACCTCGCCCTCGGGCCGCGACGCGCTGTTGCCGAGCAGCACCGAATAGCCGGCGTCTCTCGCGGCCTGCTCGACGCCGGTCGCGACATCCGTGAAAAAGGGGTTGCTGATGTTGATGACGGCGAGGCCGATGAGGGTGCTGCGGCCGGTACGGAGCTGGCGGGCGGCGTCGTTGCGCACGAAGCCGAGCTGGTCGATCGCCCGTAACACCCGGTCGACCGAGTCTGCCGAGACGCGCTCGGGGCGGTTGAGCACGTTCGACACGGTGCTCATCGAGACTCCGGCGAGCGCCGCGACGTCTTTGATGCTGGACACCCGCACTCCTTTGCAACGATTTACACGACGGGGACGAATGACACCTTAGCAAGGCGCGGCCGCTTTGTGTATCGTTGCAATCATGAGCAACGAGGCTGGCGGGGCAGATTTCGGCGGGGCATTCGACTGGGCAGCACGGCAGGTGAGCGACGGCATCCTGCCCACGGCGGTGCTCGGTATCGCCACGTCGAAAGGTGTGGTGGATGTCGCGGCTGTCGGCCGCACCGACGCCCGGGTCGCGCAGACTGACGACCACTACCCGCTCTTCTCCATCACCAAACCGCTCGTCGGGCTCACCGCCCTTCGCGCAGTGGAACGCGGACTGCTCGCCCTCGACACACCTTTGCAGTCGGCGCTGCCCGAGTTCGGCCGCCGGGACGTCACCCTCACCCACCTGCTCAGCCACACCTCGGGCATCACCGAGCCGCCCATGGACGCCCCCGACCTGCGCGGCGCACTCGTGCGCGGCGGCGAGGACTTCGCGGCCGGAACCATGACGCGCTACTCGACCCTGGCCTTCGAGGGCGTCGCCGCGCTCGTCGAGCACGCGACGGGCGAATCGCTCGACGCCTCCCTCGCGTCCCTGTCCCGCGACGCCGGGATGCCCGGCCTGACCTTCGACCGCGACTGCGACCCCGTGCCGGTCGTGGACGCGGCAGCGGAGGGTCTCGACTACGAGCGGTTCGCCGGACTGCGTCATCCGGGCGCCGGCCTCTTCGCGACGGTCGCTGACCTGCTCTCCCTCGGCAGCGTGCTGCTGCGCGACGACGGGGCGGTGGTGCACCCGTCGACGCGCTCCGCGATGCTGCGCCCGCTCACGGCAGGGCTGCCGAAGCTGGAGCCATACATCGCGTCGCGCGGCCAGGACTGGGGCCTCGGCTGGAACCTGCGGCACTCGGCACCCGGGCTGCTCGAACGCGGCGTCTTCGGCCACGGCGGCTGGGCCGGAACGCAGTTCTGGGTCTACCCCGAGCGCGACCTGTGCTTCGTCCTGCTCACCAACGTGGCGAGCCCCGACCGGCTGGGCCACAACCCCGACACGCTGTTCAACGCGGTGGCCGCGGCCCGCTGACGCTCCGGCCTCCCCTCATCACCGCCGATCGACAGGATGCGGCGGCCGACGCGCCGCCGATCGTCCTGTCGAGCGTGCGAACGGGCGATTTCGTCCTGTCGGGCGGGCCGCGGCGCGCTGAGCTACCGCGCGAACCGCGCGATCACGTCGAGGGTTCGCAGCGCGCCGGGCAACCCGGGGGTGTTGAGATGCCCGTGCAGCACGCCGGGCTCGAGGTACTCCTCGACGGGAACACCGGCCGCGCGCAGGCGGCGGCCCGCATCCCGAGCCGAGGTCAGCAGGTCGTCGTATTCGGCGCCGATCACGAGGGTGCGCGGCAGCCCGGCGAACTCGGCGGTGCCCGGGTAGGCGAGCGGCGGCGGATCGTCGGCGCTCTCGCCGAGGTAGAACTCGGCCATCGCCCGCATCTTCTCGGGGGTGAACCGCGCCGACTCGGGCAACGGTGCCATGCGGTCGACGAGGTCGGATGGCGCTGCCGGATGCTCCACGTGCAGATACGGGTAGGCGAGCACGAGGGCCTCCACGCGTGCCGAACCCCGCAGCGTCAACGCCGCGGCGAGCGCGAGGTTGCCCCCGGCACTCGTTCCGCCGAGCACGACCGGCGCGTCGAGAGCCGACACCACCGCGACCACATCGTCGAGTCCGGCCGGGAACGCCGCGAGCCAGTACCCCACCGAGATGACCCGCACCCCGGCGCGGGCCACCAGCTCGCGCGCCACGGTATCGGCCTCGGGCATATCGAGGTCGCCCGCCGAGAACCCGCCGCCGTGCAGCCAGACGAGGGTGTGGCCGTCGACGCCGTAGGAGCGTACCGGCACCCCGGCGATCGTCGACGAGACGACGACGCACGACGGCGCCGCGTAGTCGCCCACCGGCTCCGCCATCGAGACGCCGGAGGCGAGCCGCTCGACGTAGACGGGGTCGAGACTCACTGTCCGGTGTCGCCGTGGCCCCGCCGCGCCCGCTCGGGGATCGCGACGATGGCGAGCACCACGCAGCCGAGCGCCGGAACGATCAGCGGCGCGAGCTGCCAGGTGACGATCACGGCGAAGACGCCGGTGGCGACCGTGTAGGCGGCACCGGCCGGGTCGCTGCGCACGACGCCGGGAACCAGGGCGATGGACCGGCGCCACCCGCGGTCGGCGGTCCAGAGTCCCGCGGAGGTGAAGAGGGCGAGGCCGACGGCCGCGAGCCCGATCCACCCGACCGCGGCGATAACCGGCCCTCCGGGCAGCGCACCAGAGTTCGCCAGGTCGATGTCGAGCAGAAGCACGAGCACCAGGACGATGCTCGCGACGGCGACGACCGCGCCGCCGAGGAATGCAGCCTTGAACTGGCGCCAGGCCGAGTCGAACGTGGTCTCTTCGGCCAGCAGGTAGCGGCGCATGTGGCCGACCCCGGCGGCGAGCGCCGCCGGCAGCGTGATGAGGGGCAGCGACGCGAGGGAGACGAGCATTCCGACGGCGAGCACCTCCCCCAGCAGCCCGAACCAGTTCTTGGCGCCGGGGAAGCGCGCCGGCGGCACGTCCTCGCGCACGGGACCGCTGCCGGAAGCGGCCGCGCGTCGCGCGTCGCTCGCGGCGCGGCGCCCGCGCTTGTCCGTCACGAGGGTCACCCCTTGAGTCCCTGCGTCGCGACACCCTCGACGAGGAACCGCTGGAACACGATGAAGAAGATCAGGATCGGCAGGAGGGCGAGGAACGACACGGCGACCGTGGCCCCGTAGTCAGACGTGGATGTCGCGTCGTTGTACAACCGCAGCGCGATGGGCAGCGGGTACTTCTCGGGCGAGTTCACGTAGAGCAACGGGCCGAGGAAGTCGTTCCACGTCCAGATGAACGCGAAGATCGCGCTCGTGATCAACGCGGGCCGGATCAGGGGAAGGATGATCGAGAAGAAGATCCTGATGTGGCCGGCACCGTCGATACGGGCCGCTTCGTCCATGTCGCGCGGGATGTTGCGGATGAACTGCACGATCAGGAAGACGAAGAACGCCTCGGTCGCGAGGAATTTCGGCAGGATCAGCGGCACGTAGGTGTCGATCAGGTCGAGCTTCTGGAACATGATGTACTGCGGGATGATGATGACGTGGAACGGCAGGAGCAGCGTTCCGATCATCGCGGCGAAGAAGATGCCGACGCCCTTGAACTTGATGCGCGCGAACGCGTAGGCCGCCAACGCCGACGACGCCAGGACTCCGATGACCGCCAGCACCGCGATCAGCAGCGAGTTGGCGAAGAACCGCCAGAGCGGGATGCCGGCGATGCCGTCGAGCACCTTCAGGTAGTTGTTGATCGTCGGGTTGTCGGGGATCAGACCCGGGTTCTGGCCGAACTCGGCCGAGGGCTTGAAGGTCGAGAAGACCAGCCAGACGAGCGGGTACAGGATGACGGCGGTGGTCACGATCAGCACGGCGAACCAGATCACGGTGTTGACGGTGCCGCGCTTGACCTTCTTGCGCTTGGGTGCGGGGTTGAGCTGGCCCTCGAGCAGCTCCGCGCGGTCGACTTCGATGGTGCTCATTTGCTCTCTCCTGCGTAGTGGACCCAGCGGTTCGAGGTGCGGAACAGGACGAACGCGATGATGGCGACGACGATCAGGAGCACCCACGCCATAGCGGCCGCGTATCCCATCTGCCCGTCGGCGAATCCTCGCTTGTAGAGGTACAGGGTGTAGAAGTTCGTCATGCCGGCGGGGCCGCCCGAGCCGTTGGAGATGATGAACGCGGAGGAGAAGACCTGGAACGCGTTGATGGTCTCGAGCAGCAGGTTGAAGAAGATCACCGAGCTCAGCATCGGCAGGGTGACGGACTTGAACTTGCGCACCGGTCCGGCACCGTCGACAGAGGCGGCTTCGTAGAGCTCCTGGGGTATCTGCTTGAGGCCGGCGAGGAAGATGACCATCGGGGCGCCGAACTGCCACACCGCGAGCAGGATCATCATCGGCAGGACGAGCGAGATGTTCCCCACCCAGCCGCCGATGTTGATTCCGAAGATGCTCAGCGAGGAGTCGACCGGGCCGCCGGAGGAGAACATCGCGCGCCAGACGATCGCGACGGATACCGACGCACCGATCAGCGACGGAGCGTAGAACGACGAGCGGAAGAATCCGGAGCCCTTGTTGCGGTAGTTGAGGAGCATCGCGACTCCGAGCGCCGCCGCCAGCTTCACCGGGGTGCCGACGAGCACGTAGATCAGGGTGATCTGGACGGACTGCATGAACTGCGGGTCCTGGGTGAACATCCGCACGTAGTTGTCGAAACCGACGAACTGGGGATCGGAGAACAGGTTGTACTTCGTGAACGACAAGTAGAGCGAGTAGATCATCGGGCCGAGGGTGAGCCCCAGGAAACCGATCATCCACGGGAGCAGGAAGCTGTAGCCAGCAACGTTCTCTCGGCGGTTCGCCTTGAGGCGCCCCGGGGTCGGGCTCGTCTTTCGCGAGTCGTCAGACGAACCGGAACTCGTCCCGGTGGCGGTGCTCGGCTGCGTCACTGCAGCCTCTTGTGCGATTGACACGTGATTCTCCGATCAGTGAGACGAATCCCGGACCCGCTCGCGCGGGCCCGGGAAACATCAGGTGTTACTGGTTGAGGACGACGTCCATCTCGTTGAAGAACTGGTCGACCGCTTCGTCGACCGTGAGGGTGCCGAAGCCGAGCTCCTGGCCGATCTGGCGGAATTTCTCCTCCAGCGTGCCGGCACCGATGATCGGCACGGGCGGTGCGTCTCCGAGGCGGTCTTCGATAGAAGCCTCGTAGTCGTTGATCTGCGCGTCAATACCCTGGAGGTCGGCGCCCTCGAGCTGCGTCTCCGAGGCCGGCAGGCCGCGGTTCGTTCCGAAGATCGCTCCGACCTCCGGCGAGTTGACGAGGAAGTTCACCAGCGTCGCCGCGGCCTCGGGGTGGTCGGTCTTGGCCGAGATCGTGTGGAGCATGGACGGCTTCTGGTACAGGTCCTTCGCGCCCTCGACGGTCACGGGCGGCTCGACCAGGCCGAGCTCGGTGAAGCTCTCGCCGAGGTTGCCGAGGTAGCCGGCGCCGAAGTTGTCCCAGGTCAGCTCGCTGGTGGTCTGTGCCGCGTCGAAGCCGGAGAGCGGGTAGATCTCCTCGAGCCGCTGCTGCGGGATGGTGACACCGTCACGCACGTCGTCGCCCTGTTCCCAGAACTCCGCGAGGCGGTCCTTGTCGAAGCCGGGCTCCGCGTCCTCGCTGAACAGGTACGAGCCTTCGGCGCGCAGCTGGAGCTCGAAGTTCTGGATGCGTCCGGTCCAGTCCGTTCCGCCGTAGATTCCCTGGGCCGCGCCCGCGTCGGTGACCGTTTCCATCCAGTCCGCGTAGTCGTCCCAGCTTCCGCCGCCCTCGTAGCCCTCGACGCCGACCTGCTCGAGCAGCTTCGGGTTCGTGTAGAGGCCCCAGGCGTTCGTGGACGTCGGGATGCCCGTCGTCACGTCGCCGACGACGCCGATCCCGAGAATGTTCTCGCTGAGGGGGTCGGTGTCGATGATGTTGCCGAGGTAGGGGTCGAGGTCGAGCAGCAGCCCGTTCTCGGAATACTGGCGGAGGTACGAGTAGTCGAACTGCATAACGTCGGGCAGGCCGCCTCCGGCCGCCTCCGTCTGGCGCTTCTCCCAGAACTCGGGGAAGCCGAGGAACGAGCTGTTGACCGTGATGTTCGGGTATTCCTCGTTGAACGCGGCGAAGGCCTCGTCGTAGAGCGCAGCGCGGACGTCGTTGCCCCAGAACGCGAAGTTGAGGGTGACCTTCTCGTCGGGGTCGTAGGTCGTGGCGGGCTCTGCGCCACCACCCGAGCAGCCCGCAAGCACGATTGCCGCGCTTATGCCGAGCCCCACGGCGGCTGCCGCGCGTGATTTTCGAATGCTGAACATCATTGTCCTCCTGGAAACGTCTCTGTTTACCTAGTGCATGGGAACGCCTCCGAGAAAGCGCTTTCCGTCACACTAACAGAGGGTTTGAATTGGGTCAACGACAGTCGTCGCCGCGGCGAAACCGCGCCGCACTGTGCCGCTAGCATTCACCCGACCGCTGTGAATTCCGACCGGCCCCTTCCCCGCGGTTCCCCGCAGCTCACACGAAAGGCTTCTCATGACAGCACAGTCCCGGCTCCCCGAGTGGGCGCGAGACGCGAGTTTCGGGATCTTCGTTCACTGGGGGCCGTACTCGGTTCCGGCCTGGGCGGAGCCCACCGGGGCGTGGGGAGCGGTGCCGCCGGAGGAGTGGTTCGCCCACAACGCCTACGCCGAGTGGTACGCGAACACCGTGCGCATCGCGGGGTCCCCGGCCGAAGCGCACCAGCGCGAGGAACACGGCGGGGCGCCGTACGACAGCTTCCTCGACCGGTGGAAGGCGGAGGAGTACTCCCCGTCGGACTGGGCCGCGCTCTTCGCGGCGGCCGGCGCCGACTACGTGATCCCCGTCACGAAACACCACGACGGCGTGACCCTGTGGGACGCACCGGGGTCGGGCGATCTGACGACCGTCGCCCGCGGTCCGAAGCGCGACCTGCTCGCGCCTCTCGCCGACGCGGTCCGCGCCGAAGGTATCCGCTTCGGCGTCTACTACTCCGGCGGGCTCGACTGGGCGTTCACCGATTTCCCTCCGCTGGAGACCATGGAGCACGTCGACGACTACCGCCCGGTCGACGACGCCTACGCGCGCTACGCCACCGGCCACGTCCGCGACCTCATCGACCGGTACCGGCCCTCGGTGATCTGGAACGACATCGAGTGGCCCGACGCGGGCAAGGCCGACGGAACTCTCGACGCCCTGATGGCGCACTACCGGGCGGTCGTGCCGGACGGCATCGTCAACGACCGATGGGGAACCGATCTCTGGGACTACCGCACGAGCGAGTACTCGCACGACACGCAGAACGAGGCCGGCGTCGGGTGGGAACACAACCGCGGGCTCGGGTTCTCCTTCGGTTTCAACCAACTCGAGGACGAGTCGCTCACCCTCGGCCCGCGCGAGCTGGCCCGCCTCTACGCCGACATCGTGTCGCGCGGCGGCCGGCTGCTCCTGAACATCGGGCCGAAGGCCTCCGGCGAGATCCCCGCTGTGCAGCGCCGCACCCTCGAGGGCATCAGCGCCTGGATGGGCGAGGTCAAACCGCTCACCATCGGCCGATCGCCCGTTGCGGCAGACGCCGTCACCGCGTCGTCACCGAGCGGCGAGGCCCCGTGGTTCCGGGCCTGGCGCGTCGGCGACCGCATTGTCGTCGTCGTCGACTCCGCGGACACCGTGGTCACGGCCACGGGCGAGGTCGTCCGCGTCCAGCTGCCCGAGTAGCAGCGCGCTGTCAGAGGTAGCGGGCGGAGGTGTCCGGCAGTCCGCGGTGCGCGACGAGAGCACCGTCGCGCACCGCGAGCTCGGCGACGTGGATCGCCGTCCGCCGGGCTGCCGGGGCCGAGGCGTCGGAGAGCTCCGACCCGTCGAACCCCGGGTGCGTGAAGTAGAACACCACGGCGGTATCGCCCGTGACCAGGACGTCGGCGTGCCGGCCGATCTCGCGGTCCTCCGGGTGCGCGCCCGGCGATTCGAGTATCCGCGCCGCCTGTCGCGACCACCCGATGCCGTCGGTCGAGCGATACACGCCCTGCCCCTGCCACTCGTCGACGATGAGCCACCACCAGCCGCCGAGCTCGAACACGTTCGGGCCCTCGTGCGGGGCGCCGCCGACGACGAGCCCCTCGCGGTGCCAGTCGTAGCCGTCGGTGCTCACGGCGCTCCAGGTGGTGGAATCCGCCGCCTCGTCCTTGAACCACAGGCGCAGTCCACCGCCGGGGGCGCATGCTACGGCGGCATCGATGACGAAGTCGCCGACATCCACTCGCCCCACTCGGCTCCACGAGACGAGGTCGTCGCTGACGAAATGCACGATGTGGCGATGATGCCCGGCCCAGGCGGAGGGGGTGCCCGCGATCCAGGTGAGGTACATGTGGTACTCGCCGCCGAGGAGCACCACCTCGGGCGCCCAGTGCGTATTGAGTCCCGGCTCGTCCGGTGCGTCGAGCCCGTCGACGACCCCGCGGTACTGCCAGCTGACGCCGCCGTCGGTCGAGACGGCCACCCCGATACGGCTGCCGTGCACCCATTCGACGCCGGGCGCCTCGAGCAGGGCGCGACGCTGGGTGTAGAACATCCACCACTCGTCGGTTCCCTCGCGGCGGATCACCGCGGGGTCGGACGCGCCGTCCCACAGCGCATCGCGGTAGATCGGCGCGCTCACCCGTCGATTCCGGGCCGGTTGTCCACCACCGGCGACTCCAGCGCCCCTCGCAGCGACTCGTCGCTCTGCACCCGGACGCGGCCGATCTGCCGCTCCTCGCGCGCCGACACGTAGAAAGCGGTGACGATCTCCAGCGCCCGCGCGGGCTCGGCCGCCACCGCCGGCAGCCCGGAGCCGCTGAACAGCGACGCGTAGACGCTCTCGAGCAGGGCGTCGTGTCCGCTCGCGACCACCTCGCTGCCGAACGCCCAGCTCGCCGCCTCCTCCTCGCCCACCGACGGAGCGGGCGTGATGCGCCAGTGCGACGGGTCGTGCCCGTAGAGATGATCGACCTCGATGGTCGCCCGCTCGGTGTCGATGCGGATCGAGCTCGTCTGCCGGGGCGACACGACACTGGTCGAGACGGATGCCACGGCACCCGATTCGAAGAGGATGGTGCCGGTCGAGACGTCCTCGGTCTCGACATCGCGGTCCTGCCGCCAGAGCTGGGCCGAGGCCGAGCGCCAGTCGCCCAGCAGGTAGGCGAGCAGGTCGATCTGGTGGATGCCGTGACTGAGGGTGGTGCCGCCGCCCTCGGTCTCCCAGCGTCCGCGCCACGGCACGGCGTAGTACTCGGCGTCGCGGTACCAGAGCGTGTTGCAGGTGGCGAACAGCACCCGCCCGAACGCTCCCGCGTCGAGCAGGCGCTTCACGTGGTCGGCGGCCGAGCCGGTGCGCTGTTGGAAGACGACCGCGAACCGGCGGTCGGCGTCGGCCGCGGCATCCGTCATCGACTGCAGCTCGGAGAGCGACAGAGCCGGCGGCTTCTCGGCGATCACGTGGGCGCCGTGGGCGAAGGCCGTGACCGCCTGCGGGCGGTGCACTCCGGGCGGGGTGCAGAGGTGCACGACGTCGATCTCGTGGGCCGCGAAGAGCGCCTCGAACGAGTCGTAGGCCGCGGCGGCCGGCGCGTTGTCAGCCGCGAACTCGGCGGCACGGCCGGGCAGCACGTCGGCGACCGCGACCAGCTCGGCGCCGTCGATCGCGGCGATGCTGCGGGCGTGCAGAACGGCCACCGACCCTGTTCCGATGATGGCGGCGCGCAGGGTGTCGGTCATGGTCTCTCCAGTTCGATGGGGCGGCGGATCCCGCCCACGGTCACGGTCGGCCAGGCGGGATCGACGGTGAGCACCTCGATGCCGTCGGCGGCGAGCAGCACGGTGTCTTCGATCTTCGCGCCCGGGGCGGTGGGGTTCCAGGCGAAGGCCTGCCCGAGGTGGATGGGGTCTGCGGCGCCGGGCGTGGCCCGAGGGTCGCGGCCGTTGTAGCCGGCAGCTCCCCCTTGGTGGTGGCGGCGCCACTCCTCGGGGTCGAAGCCGTTGCTGCCGTAGGCGGCGGTTCCCGCGGCGAGCACCTCGCCGAGCGTCGCGCCCGGCACCGTCGCGGCGAAGAAGGCCGCCTCGACCTCGCGGATGCGCGCCTCGGCATCGCTCTCGTCGGCACGCGCGGGCCCGAAGCGCACCCAGCGGGTGAGGTTGGCGACGAGCCCGTCGCGGCGGCCGCAGACGACGGCCATCGCCCGGTCGCCGAGAGGGGCCGCCGTGGGCAGCGGATGACGGTGGCCGAGACGGTCGCGACCCGCGACCAGCAGCACCAGCGGGTCGATGCCGCGCGCGATGAGGCCGGCGCCGAGGGCCGCCGCGATCTCGCGCTCGCTGTCGTCGCTGCGGGCCGCGCCCAGCACGACGGTCGTCACCTCGGCGCACTCGCGGCCGAGCTCGCGGTAGGCGTCGAGCTCCACCGGCAGCAGCGCGGCGCGGGCCGTGCGCAGCCGGTGCGCCACCTCGCTCTCGCGGACCACCCGCGGGCCGGCCGGCAGCGCGAGCGGCTCGTACCAGGGCACCTCGACCACGGTCACGTCGTCGGGAAGTTCCTCGGCCTCGAGGCGGGCGCGCTCGTTGGAGTAGAGCACGACGGTGTCGCCGTCGCGGCCCACGACCACCGCGAGCAGCGGGTCGCCGGCGAGGCTGGTGTGCGTGCGGGTGCCGCCCAGATACCAGGCGATCGCGCCGTGGCTGGTGAGCACGAGCTCGTCGGCGTCTGCCCCGTCGAGCACGCCGAGCAGTCGCTGGCGCTTGGCGGCGCGGTCGGTGGCGGTGGTGAGTCCGCCGTCGGGTCGAACCGCCATACTCCGCGCTCCTTTGCGTGAGTTGCAGCCGCACCTTTGTGGTCCGGCTCGCTTCGAGCCTAGAGTGTATCTGAGAAAGCGGTTTCCCAGTCGGGTCGCCGCCTCTCTTTCCGATCAATGACGATGAGGATGAATGAGAATTCTGGTTACCGGCGGCGCGGGCCGACTCGGCCGCTCGACGCTGTCCACGCTGGAGGCCGCCGGCCACGAGGTCGTCAGCATCGACCGCGCCACCGCCCCCGGTTTCACCGGCCGGCAGCTCGACATCGACCTGGCCCACCCGACCGCGTTCGCGGATCTCGTGGCGGCCGAAGCGCCCGACGCGATCGTGCATCTCGCGGCGATCGCCGTGCCGTTCTCGGCGCCGGAGGCCGACATCCTGAGCACCAATTCGCGACTCGCGTTCACGGTGCTCGACGCCGCCCGCCAGCACGGGGTCGCCCGCGTACTGGCCGCGTCGAGCCCGACCGTGATCGGCTACGGCAGCCCCACCGGCTGGCGGCCCGACTACCTGCCCCTCGACGAGCGGCACCCGGCCCGGCCGTGGAACGCCTACGCGCTGTCGAAACAGCTCGTGGAGAACACGGTCGCGATGTTCGCCCGCCAGGCGACATCCACAATCTTCGGCGCCTTCCGCCCGTGCTTCGTGATCTCGCCCGGCGAGTGGGCGGGCGAACCCACGCAGCAGGGCCACACCGTCGTCGACCGCCTGAACGATCCCTCGCTCGCCGCCGTCTCGCTGTTCAACTACGTCGACGCGCGGGACGCCGCCGACTTCGTGCTGGCCTGGGTCGAGCGCGCGGGCGCCGCCGAGAACGGCGAGGTCTTCTTCGTCGGGGCGGATGACGCGCTGGCGCTGGACTCCCTCGACAGGCTGCTGCCCTACCCGGAGGCCGCCGCCCTCACCGGCACGGCCCCGGCGTTCAGCTCGCGGCACGCCGCCGAGCGGCTCGGGTGGGCGCCGACCCGTTCCTGGCGCACCGAACTCGCTCCCGGGCAGCGCGCTCTGCTGCGTTCCCCCGACCACGCCCGCCCCACAACCGACCACCGCCCCGCGACCGAATCGAGCCACCCGTGAGCATCTCCTTCGACGGCGTCCTGTTCTTCCCCGTCACCCCCTTCGACGCGTCCGGCGACGTATCGCTCGACGTTCTCCGCGAGCACGTGTCGACTCGTCTCGACTCCGGTCCGGGTGCGGTGTTCCCGGCCTGCGGTACCGGCGAGTTCCACGCGCTCTCGGTCGCCGAGGCACTCTCGGTGACCCGCGCCGCGGTCGAGGTGACCGTGGGACGCGTTCCGGTCGTGGCCGGCGCGGGCGGCTCGCTCGGGCAGGCCCGCGAGCTGGCGAGAGGCGCCGCGGACGCTGGAGCCGACGCGCTCCTGCTGCTGCCGCCGTACCTCGTCGGCGGTCCGATCGCGGGGCTCCTGGCCTACGTCGACGACATCGCCGCGGCATCCGACCTGCCCGTCATCGTCTACCACCGCGGTACCGCGAAGTTCACCGCCGATGCCATCCGCGAGCTGACGGCGAACCCGAAGGTCGTCGGCTTCAAGGACGGCATCGGCGACGTCGGACTCGCGCAGGAGATCGCGCTGGCCGTCGCCGCGAGCGGCCGCGACGACTTCCACCTGTTCAACGGCCTGCTCACCGCGGAGCTCACCCAGGGCGCCTACCGCGCCATCGGCATCCCGCTCTACTCGTCGGCGGCGTTCGCGATGCTGCCCGAGATCGCGCTCGCCTACTACCGCGCGTACACCGCCGGCGACGAGGTCGTGCGCCAGCGCATCCTGCGCGAGTTCTACCTGCCGCTCGTGCGGCTGCGCGACGAGACCCCCGGATTCGGCGTCTCGCTCATCAAGGCCGGCCTGCGACTGGGCGGGCTGGATGTCGGATCGGTGCGGGCACCGCTCGTGGACCCGACGCCCGGGCAGACCGACCGTCTCGCCACGATCCTCGCCGCCGGGCGCTCGCTCGCGGCCTCGCTCGACGCCCCGGCACACGCGTGACCACGATCACCCGCGTCACCACGACCCCGCTGACCGCGGGCATGCCGCGGCCGTGGGTACCGAGCGCGCCCTGGCTGCACCTCGTGCGGGTCGACGTCGAGTGTTCCGACGGGGTGACCGGCACCGGGTTCTCCTGGACCCCGACGATCGGCGCCGCCGCGGTGCGCGCGCTGCTCGACACCGATATCGCCGAGTTCGTCGTCGGGCGTGAGGCCGACGCGCGGTCGCTCTGGCCGCAGCTCTGGCGCCACCTGCACGAGGCCGGAGGTGGCGGCATCACCACGATCGCGATGGCCGGCATCGACCTCGCCCTCTGGGACGCGGCCGGCCAGCGCTCGTCGCTCGGCCTCGCCGACGCGGTCGGGCGTGTGCGCTGGAGGGTCGGCGTCTACGGCAGCGGCGTCAACCTGCACTACCCGCTCGACGAGCTCGTCGCGCAGACGCGGCGCTGGGTCGACACCGGCTACGACGCCGTCAAGATCAAGGTCGGCAAACCGGATCTCGCCGAAGACCTCGACCGCGTCGCCGCCGTGCGCGAGGTGCTCGGGCCGCACCGGCAGCTGATGATCGACGCCAACCAGCGCTGGGACCTGCCGACCGCCATCACCGCCCTCGCCGAACTCGAGCGCTTCGACCCGCACTGGATCGAGGAGCCGCTGCGCTCGGACGACACCCTCGGCTACGTCGAACTGCGCCGCTCGACGAGCGTGCCCGTCGCCATGGGCGAGAACGTGCACACCGCCTTCCGGGTCCGCGAGCTCGCCGACCTCGGCGCCGCGGACATCCTGCAGCCCAACGTCGTGCGCGTCGGCGGCATCACGCCGTTCCTCGAGATCGCCGCACTGGTCGACGACGCCGGGCTCGTGCTCGCCCCGCACCTGCTGCCCGAACTGAGCGGCCAGCTCGCGATGGCGATCGCGCAGGAGACCCGCATCGAACGGGTCGAGGACGCCGACCTCGACACCCTCGGCCTGCTCGCCGCGCCGAGCCCGGTGGTGTTCGCCGGGGCCACGCTTACCGCGCCCGGTGCCGCCGGAACCGGCATCCGGCTCGTCACCCAGTCGCCGTCAGGCGCTGACAATGACACGCACGCACCGCACTCCCCCGCCACCTCGCCCGCTCCTACGGAGGCCTCATGACCACCCGCGCAGAACTCGACACCATCGTCAGCACCGCCTCTCTCGTCGCGCCGATCGTGGCCTCGACCACCGACATCGAGCGCGCGCTCTGGCTGGAAGCCGTCGCGGACGCCCTCGACGCCCGCGTCGACGACCTCGTCGCGCTCGCGAACGAGGAGTCCTCGCTCGGAGTCCCGCGGCTCACCGGCGAGGTCGCCCGCACCACGGGGCAGTTGCGGCTGTTCGCCCGCGTCGTGCGCGAGGGCTCGTACCTCGACGCCACGATCGACCACGCCGACCCCGGGTCGACGCCGCCGTCTCCCGACCTGCGCCGCGTAATGCGCCCGCTCGGACCGGTCGCCGTCTTCGCCGCCTCGAACTTTCCCTTCGCGTTCTCGGTCGCGGGCGGCGACACGGCGAGCGCCCTCGCGGTCGGCTGCCCGGTGATCGTCAAGGCGCACCCGGGCCACCCGCGGCTCTCCCGGCTCACGGCGTCGATCGTGACCGAGGCGCTGAGAAACGCCGACGCGCCCGACGGCGTCTTCGCGCTCGTCGAGGGCGTGGAGACGGGCATCGACCTCGTCAACTCCCCCGCGATCGAGGCCGTCGGGTTCACCGGTTCGCTGCACGGCGGCCGGGCGCTCTTCGACGTCGCGTCGTCGCGGCCCAAGCCGATCCCGTTCTACGGCGAGCTCGGCTCGCTCAACCCCGTGCTGGTCACCCCCGCCGCGGTGAGCGCCGACCTCGCGGCGGGTCTCGCGGGGTCGTTCACGCTCGGGGTCGGGCAGTTCTGCACCAAGCCGGGCGTCGTGTTCGTGCCGCAGGGGGCGGGCTTCGAGGCGCTGCTCGCCGACGCGGTCGGCACCCCGCAGCCCGCGCCGATGCTCACTCCGGGGCTCGCCGCGACCTTCGCCGAGGGTCTCGAGCGCCTGCAGCAGCGCGCCGAGACGATCGTCGGCGCGCAGCAGGAGCCCGGCAGCGGCACCCCTGTCGTCCTCGCCACCACGGTCGCCGACGTGCTCGCCGACCCCGAGGCCCTGCTGGTCGAGTGCTTCGGACCGACGACCCTGCTCGTGCGTTACGAAAGCGTCGATGAGGCTCTCGCTGCGATCGCCGTCATCGGCGGCACCCTCACCGCCACGCTGCACGCCGCCGAGGGCGACGACGTCGCCGATCTCGCCGACGCCCTCGCCCGCGTCTCGGGCCGCGTGCTCTTCGGCGGCTGGCCCACGGGCGTCGCGGTCACCTGGGCACAGCAGCACGGCGGGCCGTGGCCGTCGACCACGAGCCCGACGCACACCTCGGTGGGGGCCGCGGCCGTGCGCCGCTGGGTCCGCCCGGTCGCCTACCAGTCGGCGCCGTCCGCGGTCCTGCCGCCGGCCCTCCGCGACGAGAACCCTCTCGGCATCCCGCAGCGCGTCGACGGGGTGCTCACACTGCCGTAGTTGCGCCTCCGCTAGACCCCCAGCGACTCGATCAGCACGGGCGCCTCGGTCGCGAGCGACAGGTTGCCCGCGATGCCCACCGACACCGCCTTGACCCCGTCGGCGTACCCGGCCGGCCGGCCGAGCGGGTCGGTCGTGACGCGGTTGAACACGTGGTCGAGCAGGTACGCGTCGCCGCCGCCGTGGCTGCCGATACCGTCGGGAATCGGCACCTCGACCGCAGCCTCCCAGTGGCGCTGCAGCAGCAGGTGCTCGCCCTCGGGCCGCAGATTTCCGCTGGATGCCGCGAGCGGCGTCGCGCTCGGATCCACCACCACGACCCCGTCCTCGCCGACCAGCACGGCGCCGCGCTCGATCACCTCGAGTTCGGCCCGTCCGAGCGTTCCGTTCACCATCACGCGGTAGCCCTCCCACGGGCTGTGCGCGTTGAGCGAGTACGACATCGTCGCCCCGTTGTCGTAGTCGACGAGCAGCGCGAGGTTGTCCTCGATCGTGATGCCCGCGTCGAACACGTCGCGGTCGCGCACGTACCCGTCGTAGTGCTCGTTGTCGAGGTAGAGCGCCTTGAGTCGTTCGTCGGCGGCGAGGTCGAGCACGAACGGGTCGCCGGCGCCGGTGTTGCGTGGCGTGCGGGCGCCGAGACCGCGTGCGGCGGCGTTGTCCGCGCCGTAGAAGCGCAGCCCTCCGCTCGCGAACACGCGCCGCGGGGCCGCGTCGATCCACCAGTTGACCAGGTCGAAGTGGTGCGACGCCTTGTGGATCAGCAGCCCGCCCGAGTTCTCCTTGTCGCGGTGCCAGCGGCGGAAGTAGTCCGCACCGTGCACGGTGTCGAGCACCCACTCGAAGTGCACGCTCGTCACATCGCCGATCGCCCCCGACTGGATCAGTTCGCGCAGCGCCGAGTTGCGCGGGCTGTAGCGGTAGTTGAACGTCGTGACGACGCTGTGGCCGCTCCGCTCGATCGCGTCGGCGATCTGGCGCAGACCCTCGGCGTTGATCGTGATCGGCTTCTCGACCACCACGTCGGCGCCGGCGAGCAGCGACCGCGAGACGAAATCGGCGTGCGTGAAGTCGGGCGAGGTGACGATCACGCGGTCGATGCGTTGCTCGACGATGGTGCGCTCGAGCTCGTCGGGCGTGAAGCGCAGCGGCACCGGTGTGCCGCTCGCGACGAACTCGCCCTGGTAGAGGTCGAGTCGCCCGGGGTTGGTGTCGCTCCACGCCACGAGTTCGGCCACGTCGGCGTGGTCGCCGCGGATCGCGTCGAGGTACATGTGGGCACGGCTTCCGGTGCCGATGAGCGCGTAGCGTTCGCGCACGGAGTCAGTCACGAAGATTCCTTCTCGTCAGGGTGGCCGGCGAGGGCGGACGCCCTGCCGAAGTCCGAGGCCCCGTCGGCCACGACGACCGCGTAGCCGAAGCGCACCTTCTCACCCGGGGCGACGTCGAGCGCCTCGGAGAAGAACGGTGCCGGGCACAGGCCCGCGTATTCGTCGGTCCGCACGAACCACGGGGTGGAAAAAGGCGGTTCGGGATGCCGCGGGCTGCCCTTTTTGTCGACCATGGCGACGGTCGCGCGGTCGCCGCTGTACGCCATCCAGGCGCCGCGCGAGCCCATCGACTCGTCGCCCTCCGCGTGCACAGTGCCGCGCTCCATGGATTCCGGCCCGCGCCAGAACAGCCCGCCGTACCCGGCGTTGTCGCGACCCTCGGTCGACGGCGACCCGAACCGGAGGCTCGACGCGGTCGGATTGCGGAGCACCGTCTCGAAGAGAAGGGTCCAGGCCGCGTCATCCGCCGTGATCGTCAACCGACGTTTCTCGGTCAGCACGAGCGAGCCGTCCTGCGCGGTCCACTGCAGCATCTCTTCCACCTCGACGCCGTCGTCGGTCGCGGCGAGCGCGGTGAACCCGCGGTGGGTGACGGTGCCGTTGTTCGGCAGCTGCGTGTAGCCCTGGTCGCGCACGTAGGTCGGGCCGCCCCAGAAGTTCGTGTGCCCGACGTGCGGCAGCGCGAGGGAGAGCCCCTGGTGCCACGGGTGGTCGGCGGGGCGCGACTGCGTGACTGTCTCGCCGCCGAGCGTGGTCAGCGGGTGGAAGTACGGCCGGGGCGATTCCTGCTGCGCCACGGGCGAGCGGTACACGTAGGTCAGCACGGCGACGCCGTCGATCGACACGACGAGGGAACCGTCGGAACGGTCGTCCACCGTAAATCTCGTCACTTCTTTGCCTCTTCGCAATCGACCAACGTCCCCAGCCTAGCGGGTAAGCGCTTTCTCGGATCAAATGCCGCGACCACGGGCCGGACGGGAATATGCTTTCCCACGTTGGCCCGCGCCACGAACGCGAGCAGTACCGAGGAGATCCGATGCCCACCGCCCGACGCACAGCGACCGTCACCCTGCACGACGTCGCCCGCGAGGCCGGCGTCTCGCTGGCCACCGCGTCACGCGCCCTCAACGGCAGTTCGCGCACCGTCAACGACGACTACCGGCAGCGCGTTCTCGCGGCGGCGCTCAAGCTCAACTACACGACGAACCTCTCCGCCCAGGCCGTGGCGAAGGGCTCGACCACCTCGGTCGCGCTGCTCGTCGGCGACATCGCCGACCCGTACTTCTCGTCCATCGCCGCCGGAGTGATCAAGGGGTCGGAAGACGCCGGGCTCATCGTCACGATGTCGGTCACCGACCGCTCCCCCGAGCGCGAGCTCGAACTCGTGCGCGCGCTACGTGGCCAGCGCCCCCGCGTCATCATCCTCGCCGGAAGCCGCAGCTCGGACGAGGAGCACCAGCCCGACCTGGTCCGCGAACTCGAGGCGTTCGAGGCGGGCGGCGGGCGCGTCGTGTTCGTGAGCCAGCACGAGCTGCCGTTCGACACCGTGCGCATCGACAACTACGGCGGAGCGCGTGCTCTCGCCGAATCGCTCGTCGAGCTGGGCTACACCCGCTTCGCGGCGATCACGGGCGAGGCCGCCCTCATCACCGCCACCGACCGTCTCGCCGGATTCACCGACGGTCTGGCCGCGCACGGCATCGAGATCCCCGCGGACAAGATCGTGCCGGGCGGGTTCACCCGCGACGGCGGCTTCGCCGGAGCCGTCGAGCTCGCCGACCGCGGCCTGGACGGGGTCGAACTCGTCTTCGCGGTCAACGACGTGGTGGCGATCGGCGCGATGAGCGGCCTGCGCTCCCGGGGCATCGAGCCCGGACGCGACGTCGCGGTCGCCGGCTTCGACGACATCCAGACCGTGCGCGACGTGACCCCCGCACTCACCACTGTCGGCATCCCGCTGTTCGAGGTGGGCGAGTCAGCCCTCGCCGTCGCCCTGCGTCCGCGCGAAGCGGGATCGGAACGCGACCTCAGCGTGCCGACCTCGGTCGTGCTGCGGGCGAGCACGCCGGGCGTTCCCGCGCGCTGAGCCGCGCCGTCGCTCTCGCGGCGCGCAGGGTCGTGCCCCGCGTCATCCCTCCCTCGAATTCGCCCGACAGGACGGATCGCCCCGCCCGACCGTTCAACAGGTCAGAACGGATGCCGCGGCCGACGCCATCCTGTCGACGAGGTACCGCGAGCCAGAGAACCGCCGGCCCGTACCCCACGCCTCCGCACCCGGGCCGGCGGCCCGCGCACAAAACATGTTTGCCCAAACGCACCCCTCTCGGTATAGTTCCGGTAAACGCTTTCCCGGTGCGGCACCGCCCGCCCGAGCAATTCAGAGAGAAGATCACCAGTGTCAGAGTCGACAATTGGCATCATCGTCAACGGTGCAACCGGCCGCATGGGCTACCGCCAGCACCTCGTCCGTTCCCTCCTCGCGATCCGCGACCAGGGCGGTGTCGTCACGAAAGACGGCACGCGCCAGCAGATCGAGCTGATGATCATCGGCCGCAACGAGGTCACCCTCAAGGAGCTCGCCGACAAGCACGGCATCGAGCACTACACGACCGACCTCGACGCCGCCCTCGCCGACCCGCGCTGGACCATCTACTTCGACGCGCTCGTCACCCAGGCCCGGGTGAAGGGCATCAAGAAGGCGATCGCCGCCGGCAAGCACGTCTACACCGAGAAGCCGACGGCCGAGTCGAGCGAGGAGGCGTTCGAGCTCGCGCGCCTCGCGGCCGAGGCCGGCATCAAGAACGGCGTCGTGCACGACAAGCTCTACCTGCCCGGCCTGCAGAAGCTCAAGCGCCTCATCGAGTCCGGCTTCTTCGGCCAGATCCTCAGCGTGCGCGGCGAGTTCGGCTACTGGGTGTTCGAGGGCGACTGGCAGGCCGCCCAGCGTCCCAGCTGGAACTACCGCAGCGAGGACGGCGGCGGCATCATCGTCGACATGTTCCCGCACTGGAACTACGTCTTCGAGAACCTCTTCGGCCGGGTGGAGAGCGTCTACGCCCGAACGGCCACGCACATCCCCACCCGCGTGGGCGAGGACGGCGAGCCCTATACGGCGACGGCGGATGACGCGGCCTACGGTGTCTTCGATCTCGAGGGCGGCATCGTGGCCCAGGTGAACTCGAGCTGGGTGGTGCGCGTCGACCGCAAGGAGCTCGTCGAGTTCCAGGTCGACGGAACCCTCGGCAGTGCCGTCGTCGGTCTCTTCGGCGCCAAGATCCAGCCGCGCAACGCGACCCCGCGCCCGACCTGGAACCCCGACCTCGCCGAGACCCACGACTACACGGCCGACTGGCTCGAGGTCCCGGTCAACGACGTGTTCGAGAACGGTTTCAAGACGCAGTGGGAGCAGTTCCTGCTGCACGTGATCGAGGACGCTCCGCACGAGTTCGACTTCCTCGCCGGCGCGCGCGGCGTGCGCCTCGCCGAGGCCGGCCTCGAATCGAACGCCACCGGCCGCCGCATCGACCTGCCGGCCAACTAGGGGCGCACCGTGACCGATCTCCGACTCGTCGACGCGGCGGGTGCCATCACCAACACCGAACTGAAGCCCGCTCCCGGGTACACCCGCCCGACGGGTCCGCTCACCAGCCGGGTCGCCTACGCCGCCGCGCACGTCATCCCGCGGGTGACCGCCGACAACACACCCGGCCGACCGGCCGACATCGACTGGGACGCGACGCTCGCGTTCCGCCGCCACGTGTGGTCGTGGGGGCTCGGCGTCGCCGACGCGATGGACACCGCGCAGCGCAACATGGGCCTCGACGCGGCCGCCACGCGCGAACTCATCACGCGCAGCGCTCAGGCGGCGCGCGAGGAGGGCGGCGCGCTCGTCGTGGGAGTGAACACCGACCACGTCGACGACGAGGTCATCTCGCTCGACGCCGTCATCGACGCGTACAAGCAGCAGTTGCATTTCACCGAGGATGCCGGAGCCGGCGTCGTGCTCATGGCGAGCCGTCACCTCGCGCGCGCCGCGCAGACCGCCGACGACTACCGCCGGGTGTACCGGGAGGTGCTCGCCGCGGCATCCACGCCCGTCGTCCTGCACTGGCTCGGGGCCGCCTTCGACCCGAGCCTGGCCGCCTACTTCGGGTCGACGGACTCGGCCGTCGCGAGCGCGACCGTGCTCGAGATCATCGACGAGAGCGCCGAGCACGTCAGCGGCATCAAGATGAGCCTGCTCGACGCGCACGCCGAGATCTCGGTGCGCGCGCAGCTGCCGGCGACCGCGCGCATGTTCACGGGCGACGACTTCAACTACGTCGGCCTCATCGCGGGTTCCGGGGGCACGCACTCCGACGCCCTGCTCGGCGCCTTCGCCGCGGTCGCGCCCAGCGCGTCCGCCGCGATCCAGGCGCTCGACGCTGGCGACACCCGCGAGTACGAGAGCATCCTCGGCCCGACCGAAGACCTCTCGCGCCAGATTTTCGCCGCGCCGACCTTCTATTACAAGACCGGCGTCGCCTTCGTCTCGTGGCTGAACGGCCATCAGGATGCCTTCGGCATGGTGGGCGGGCTGCATTCGGCCCGGTCCCTCCCGCACCTCTCGGAGATCGTGCGGCTGGCGAACCGGTCGGGCGCCCTCGAGCGTCCCGAGCTCGCGGCCGAGCGCTGGCACGCGCTGCTCGCAGTGAACGGTCTGGGCCGATGACCGCCGCCCACCCGCGCCTGAGCCTCAACCAGGCCACGATCAAGTACGCGACGCTCGACGAGGCCGTCGCCGCCGCTGTGACGGCCGGCTACGAGAGCATCGGCGTCTGGCGCGAACCGGTGCAGGAGGCGGGCATCGAGCGCGCCATCCGGCTCCTCGGCGACAGCGGCCTGCGGGTGTCGAGCATGTGCCGCGGCGGTTTCTTCACGATGGAGGAGGGTGCCGGGCGCCGGGCCAGCATCGACGACAACCGCCGCGCCATCGCGGAGACGCACGCGGTGGGCGCTCCGGCGCTCGTGCTCGTGGCCGGCGGTCTGCCCGCGGGATCGCGCGACCTCGTCGGCGCCCGCGAGAGGGTGCGCGACGCGATCGGCGAGCTCGCCGACGACGCGGCAGCGGCGGGCGTCACGCTCACGATCGAGCCGCTGCACCCGATGTACGCGTCGGACCGGGCGGTCATCTCGACCCTCGGCCAGGCGCTCGACATCGCCGAACAATTTCCGCTGGGCGTGGTCGGTGCTGTGGTGGACACCTTCCACGTCTGGTGGGACCCTCAGATCCTGGAGCAGATCGCCCGCGCCGGCGCGCGGATCGCGAGCTACCAGGTGTGCGACTGGGCGACGCCGCTGCCCGCTGACGTGCTGCTCGGCCGACACTACCCCGGCGACGGCGTCATCGACTTCGCGTCGATCACGGCCGCCGTGGAGGCCGCGGGCTATCGCGGCGACGTCGAGGTGGAGATCTTCAACCAGGACGTCTGGGATTCGCCCCACGACCTCGTCGTCGAGCGCACGCGGGAGAGCTTTGCGGCTTCTGTCGGAATACACCTTTCCTAGCCACAGAGTCGGCGCGTAACATTTCGTAACACAGGCCAGCGCCACCCCGCACGATCACTCTCAGGGAGCTTTTCATGATGAACACGACCGACCAGATGATGAGCATGATGAACGCCGACACGATGATGGGCATGTCGATGGACATGAAGCTGATGCAGGAGTGCATGGAGGCGTGTACCGCCGCCGAGCAGGCATCGCTGATGTGTGCCGACGCCGGGTCGGGCGACAACATGGGCAAGATGATGAGCATGTGCGCGAACACCGCGGACATGACGAACACCATGATGCGCATGATGATGCGTCCGATGGGCTACGACATGACCAGCATGATGGCCATGCTCGAGGCGACCATGATGATGTGCCGCGCCTGCGCCGACGAGTGCATGATGCACGCCGAAATGAGCGATCACTGCAAGATGTGCGCCGAGGTCTGCATGAACTGCGCGAACGCCTGCGAGGCGCTCATGAACTCGATGAAGATGGCCACCGCCTGAATTCTCGCTGGTCGAGTAGGGCCGTCAGCGGCCCGTATCGAAACCGGGGGTTTCGACACATTCGACACGCTCAGTGCAGCGCAGCTCGACCCGCCTACGCGGCGGTCTTGACGCTGTACAGCTCGCGCCCCACGGCCAGCACGCTGTACTGCCCGTGGATGGATACGGGCTCGCCGACGCTGACGCCGACTCCTTCGTGGTTCCAGACACGGGACTCAGCGTCGGTCGCGAGGTCGACGAGGGCGATCCACCCGTCGGGCGCCACCTCGGTGACGACCGCGTCGTGCCAGTGGCTCGATGCGGCGACCGCGGCGAGGCGCTGGATGGGGTGCAGTTCGTAGCCCGTCTCGAACCCGGTGCGCATCATCGCGACGGCTCCCGTCTGGGGCCGTTCTGCGGATACGTCGTCGGGTGAGTAGGTCATGCATCGACAGTAGGGCGCGCTTTCCACCCTGTCACCGACGCCCGTCACACAACGAAACACTGGGTTAGAGCCGCAGGTAGCCCCACGCGATCTGCCACGACTCGCCCCGGTCGAGGCGCTCGAGCACCGCGCGCTGCAACGACGTGTCGCGAGGGAGCGTCGGCACCCTGTCCAGATCGCGCGTGCGGAAGACGAAGTACAGCGCGTCGGTGTGGCCATCACTGCTCTCGCCGAACGGCGTGAAACGGCGGATGAAGGCCCCCACGTTGCTCGTCGCCGCCACCCGGTCGGCCAGGAACGGGTCGAGCATCCACGAGTTGCAGGTCACCACGGTCACCGGCCGGTCCGGGAAGTGCACCGCGAAGAACGCCCGCGCGCGATTGAGGCTCTCGTCGACGAGCGCGGGCAGCAGCGGCCCGGACTCGGGGATGTGCGCCTCGAGCGCCCAGTCCCCCGGCGCCAGCATGCCGGGGACCGAGCGCGACGTGCGCTGCAGGGCGAACTGCAGCCGCCCGAGCGCGAAGAGCCGCGCCGAATAGTGGTGACCGAGCCAACGCCAGGTCTGCAGCCCGAACTCCCCGGTGACCCGTCGGCTGATCGCGACGTGGCGCCCGACGTCGGCGAGCGTGTCCCGCGTCACCGCCTCGGCTATGCCGTGCTCGCGATGCCACTCCACGAGGGCCGGCACCAGCCGCAGGTACGCCGCCAGCCAGACGAGCGGCTCCTGCGTGGGTTCCCCGACCGGGATCTCGTTGAAGCTGCCCATACTGCGGGTGATCGACGCGACGACCTCGGCCACGAGGGCGTCGTCCCCGCTGCGGGCGAACAGCGCCGCACAGTCGGCGCGGTCGGCCTGGTCGATCGCGAGCAGGTCGAGGCGGTCGTCGAGATCCATACCGACCATTCACTCACGCCGGGCGCTAGACAGCGACGACCTCCAGCACGAGAGCCTGCTCGGGAGTGAGCAACGGCATCGGGATACCGACCGTCGCGAGCACCCGGCCGCTCAGCGTGACCGATCCGTCCTCCCACCACGGCGGCGCGACGTCCTGCAGCACGCGCGGCCAGGCACCGAGGCGCACCGGTGTCACGCGGTACAACCGGTCGTCGTCGAGGCCGGGCAGGGTGGCCGGCCCCGTCACGGCATCGCGCGTGGCGGCGACCGCGGCGACGGCGAAGAGGGCGGATGCCGCGTCCGACGCGACGACCCCGTGCACCCAGCGCGCGGGGTCTGCCGCGTCGGCGCGCACCACGGTGCCGGTGTGCAGCAGCCCGCGGTGCCGCTTGTACGCGGCGACCCACTCGGAGACCGCGGCCTTCTCGGCCGCGGTCAGGGTGGTGACGTCCCACTCGATTCCCGCGTGGCCGAAGAGCGCCGTCGCCAGCCGGAAGCTGAGCTCGTGCGTGCGCCCGGTGCTGTGCGCGGTGAGGTCGCCGAGGTGCGCACCGAGGAACTCGGGCGGCACGAGGCCGACGGTCCAGCGGTAGATCGACTGCCGCTCGAGCGAATCGTTGGTGTCGCTCGGCCAGACCCGGTCGGTGCGCTCGATCACGCCGAGGTCGACGCGGCCTCCACCCGACGAGCAGGACTCGATCTCGAGGCCGGGGAACTCATCGCGCAACGCGTCCATCAGCCGGTAGGTGGCGAGGGTGTGGCGGTGCGCGGAACCGCCGAGCAGGTCGCGGTTCTGGTCCCACTTGAGATACGCGATCGGATACTCGCGCAGCAGCGCGGCGAGCTGCCCGTGCACGTGGTCCCACGCGTCCGGATTGTCGAGGTCGAGCACCTGCTGGAAGCGCCACGGCAGCGGTAGCGACTCCTGGTCGGAGCCGAGCACCCACTCCGGGTGCTCGCGCGCGACGGCGGAGTCGAGGCTCACCATCTCCGGTTCGACCCAGAGTCCGAAGTCCATGCCGCGCGACAGCACGTGGTCGACCAGCGGGTGCAGGCCCTCGGGCCACTTCGCCGGGTCGACGATCCAGTCGCCCAGGGCACGGCGGTCGTCCGTGCGCCCGATCATCCACCCGTCGTCGAGGACGAAGCGTTCGACGCCGACGTCGGCCGCGGCATCCGCCAGCTCGACGAGCCGGGCCGCGCCCTGGTCGAAGTAGACGGCCTCCCAGGTGTTGAGCATCACCTTGCGTTCGCCGAGACGACGACGCGACCGGATGAAGCGGTGGAATCTCTGGGCGAGGCCGTCGAGCCCCGCGTCGGACCACGCGCTCACGAGCCACGGCGATTCGAACGATTCGCCGGTCGCGAGCCGCACCTCTCCGGGGTCGAGCAGTTCGCCGGCGCCGAGCAGCGTGTGCCCGGTCGACGCGGATTCGGCCCAGAGGCGCTGGTCGCCGCTCCAGGCGAGGTGCGCGCCCCAGACCTCTCCCCCGCGGAAGCCGAAGCCCGGGGTTCCCGCGACCATCAGGTAGGCGTTGTCGTGACCCGGACGGCCGTGGCGCGCGTCGCGCGTCCAGACGCCGTTCGCGATGTCGCGGCGCTGCGGCTGGCGTTCGCGCGGCCAGCGTCCGGTGAAGTCGAGCAGTTCGCGCGCGCGGGCCGGCACGGGCAGCGTCGCGTCGAGCGAGGCGAGCGCGTACACGGCGTCGGCGGTGTTGGTCACCGTCAGCCGCTGGCGCAGCACGCCCGACGGGGTGAGCTCGACCTCGACGAGGACGTCGAGGCGGGCCGAGGCGAGGGGGATGCGGAGGGACTGGGTTTCGACAGGCTCGGCCCGCTGGTCGTTCCCGTCGAAACCCTTCGCTTCGACAGACCCCGCGACGGTAAACGCAGGCGGGTTGAGCCTGTCGAAACCCTCGTGGTGCCCCGCGATCCCGGGTCTCCCCGACCAGCCGTCGGCGATCACGGGCAGCACCGACTGGCGCAGCGGCGAGTCGATCGAGCTGGGACCCACGGCGGGAACCTGCGCGTCGGCGAGCGCCTCCAGCGCAGCGGGGGTCAGGGCGCCGAGGTCGGCTCCCCAGTGGACGATGACGGGAACGGCCGTGCCGCGGGCGTCCAGCACAAGACTGGAACCCGCGGCACGGAGGTGGTGAATCGACAGTTGACTGTCCTAACTGGCTACTTGTTGACGGGGATCGCCGCGGCCTCGAGGGCCGCGATCGTCTTGTCCTGACCGGTGGCGAGCGCGTCGCCGAGGGTTCCGCTTCCGCCGAGAACCTCGCCGAAACCGTCCGCGACATCAGCGTACGTCTGCGTCATGGTCGGGCCCCAGGTAAAGTCCGCGTTCGTCTGGTTGGCGGCGTCCGCGAAGACGTCGTAGATCGTCTGGTCGCCGTAGAACTCGACGCCCTCGCTCAGGACGGGAAGGCTGAGGCCCTCCTTCGTCGCGGGGTAGAGGTTGGCCTCCGTGTTGAGCGCGGTGAGTGCGTCGGCGTCCGTGTTCAGCCACAGTGCGAACTGCGCTGCCTCGTACGGGTGCTCCGAGCCCTTCAGCACTGCGGTCGACGAGCCACCCCAGTTGCCGGCCTTCTCCTCGCCGGCTTCCCACTGCGGCATCGGGGCGACGGCCCAGTTGCCGGAGGTGTCGGGTGCGCCGCTCGAGATCGAGTTGGCGCCCCAGACGGCGGAGATCCAGGTCCAGTCGCTACCCGTGTTGTACGCGTTGTTCCACTCGTCGGTCCAGGCCGGGACCTTGGAGACGAGGTCGCCCGCGATGAGCTCCTGCCAGTAGTCGGCGACCTTCTCCGACTCGGGGCTGGTCAGCGTGACATCCCACGCGTCATCCTCGTTGGAGAACCACGAGCCGTCTGCCTGCCAGACGAGACCGGCGAACCAGTTCACGTCGTTCTGCGGAAAGTTGGTGATGTAGCCGCCCTGTTCGCGGATCGAGGCCGCGGCTGCCGCGTACTCGTCCCACGTGGTCGGAATCGGGATGCCTGCCGCCTCGAAGAGGTCCTTGCGGTAGTACATGGCCATGGGGCCCGTGTCCTGCGGAATCGCGTAGACCGCGTCATCCTCGCCGAAGGTGACCTGGTTCCAGGTCCAGTCGATGAACTGGTCTTCGCTGTCGCTGACGTTGGCGCAGCTCGCGAGGTCGGTCAGACCGTCCTGCACGCGGAAGTTGGGCAGCGCGTCGTACTCGATCTGGCCGAGGTCGGGGGCGTTGCCGGCGCTGAGCTGGTTGAAGAAGTTCTTGTACGTTCCGCCGTTGCCGTTCGGGCCGGTCTGGACCGTGACCTGGATGTCGGGGTTCTCCTCGTTCCACATGTCGACGACGGTCTCGATGCCGGGGATCCACGACGTGTACGAGAGTTCGACCTTGCCCTCGGCGGGCGTGCAGTCGACCGCGGCGTCGCTGCCGTCGGAACCGCTGCCGGCAGCGCAGCCGGTGAGGCTGACGGCGGCGACGATGCCGAGCGCTGCGATGCGCGTGCTGTTTTTGAGTTGCATGTCTCTTTCCTTTTTCTTCTCTGAATTGGGATGGTGCGGGCGGGAGTGGAGGCGCTATTTGACGCTTCCGGCCCCCAGCCCGCCGCGCCAGAAGCGCTGCAGGCTGAGGAAGGCGATGATGAGCGGGATGATCGACAGGAACGCGCCGATGATCACGAACGTGCGGATCTCGGGGATCTGGTTGACCTGCGAGTTCCAGGTGTAGAGGCCGAGGGTGACCGGGAAGAGGTCCTGGTCGCGCAGCATGATGAGCGGCAGGAAGAAGTTGTTCCAGATGGCGACGAACTGGAACAGGAACATCGTGACCAGGGCCGGCGTCATGAGCCGGCGCGACACCGTGAAGAAGGTGCGCACTTCGCCGGCACCGTCGAGGCGGGCCGCCTCGAGCAGTTCGTCGGGCACGGATGCCGCGGCGAAAATACGCGCGAGGTAGACGCCGAACGGACTGACGATGCTCGGCAGGAACACCGACCAGAAGGTGTTCGTCGCGTTGAACTGGCTGAAGATGAGGAACAGCGGGAGGGCGAGCGCCGTCGCCGGCACGAGCACGCCGCCGAGCACGACGTTGAAGATGAGCTCGCGGCCCGGGAACCGGTACTTGGCCAGCGCGTAGCCGCACATCGCTGCGAACAGGGTGCCGAGCAGTGCGCCGGTGCAGGCGTAGAGCACGCTGTTCAGCATCCACTTGAGGTAGACGCCGTCGTTGTACGCGATCAGGTCGGCGATGTTGGTGAACAGGTTGAAGTCGGCGAACCAGAGTGCGCCGGTGGAACCGAACTGCTCGCGGCTCTTGGTGGAGGAGATGAACAGCCACCAGATCGGCACGAGGAAGTACAGGGTGGAGACACCCATGATGATCATCGCGGCGGTGCGCGAGGCGAGACGCTCTTTGGGGGCTCCGGGGGCCTTGGCCGCTGCCGGCGCCCTCGTGGCTACGTTCGTGCTCATTTGTCGGCCTTACGCTGGGTGAACTTGAGGAACGCGAACGACATAACGAAGGTCGCGAGCGCGAGGATGACCGACATGGCGGCGGCGAGACTGACGTTGGGAACGGCGGAGGTCGCATAGACCGCGAGGTTCGGGGTGAAGGTGCTCGACACCGACGAGGTGAACGAGCGGAACACCTGCGGTTCGGCGAGCAGCTGCAGCGTTCCGATGATCGAGAAGATCGCGGTGAGCGTGATGGCCGGGGCCACGAGCGGGATCTTGATGCTCCAGGCGATCTGCCACTGGTTCGCGCCGTCGAGACGGGCGGCCTCGAAGATCTCTTGCGGCAGGGCGAGCAGCGCCGAATAGATGATGAGCATGTTGTAGCCCACGTAGACCCAGGTAACGACGTTGGCGATCGACCAGAGCACCGTCGACGGCGAGAGCAGGTCGAACTCCGAGGTGAAGCCGGCGAACGGCGACAGGTTGGGCGAGTACAGGTAGCCCCACATGATCGCGGCGATGACGCCGGGCACCGCGTACGGCACGAAGAAGGCCAGCCGGAAGAACTTTTTGCCCTTCACGAGCGGGCTGTCGAGCAGCAGCGCGAGCACGAGTGCGAAACCGAGCATCACCGGCACCTGCACGGCGCCGAAGAGCAGCACGCGGCCGACGGACGCCCAGAACGCCTCGTTCTGGAAGACCAGGATGTACTGCGTGAGGCCGCCGAACACCTCGACGGGCTTGCCGAAAGTGCCGTCGCGCTCGACGACGAGCAGCGACTGGAAGATCGCCCAGCCGATGGGCAGGAGGTAGAAGGCGGCGAACAGCGCGGCGAACGGCGCGATGAAGATCGCGATCGCGCGCTTGTGCCGGATCGGCTGTCTGGTCTTCTTGGGTGCCCGGCTCGGCGTCAGCCGAACCGCGGTGTCGGTGGTCACAGCGATTACCTGCTCTCTCTTATGACGCGCACTTCGCCGGCCGGCACCGTGAGCACGGAGCCGACGGAGGAGTCGGTGACGAGCTCGGTACCGGTGGCGGCGAGATCGAACGCGGCATCCGTGTGGTTGATGACGAAGCGGTAGTCGGCGGCGTCGCCGCGGCGGCGCACCACCTCGACCCCGTCGGGACGTGTCTCGGGGGCGGCGATGCCCGCGGCGTCGGCGGCGGCGCGCACGAGCGCGCGGAACGCCGCCGGGTCGAGGTGCGTGGCGAGGTACCAGGCGCTGCCGGCACCGGAATCGTTGCGGGTAACCGCGGGGTGGCCGGGCAGCGGGCCGTCGACGAAGGTGCTGACGGCGGTCGCGCCGCGCAGGGTGACCCACTCGGTCCAAGTCGAGGCCGTGGAGCCGTCGCTGAGTGCGATCGTCTCGGCCGAGGCGACCGGGAAGAACTCCTCGGTCGAGATGCCGAGCAGCTCGCGGAACGCCCCGGGGTACCCGCCGGGACGCACCCGGTCGTCCTCGTCGACGATTCCGCTGAAGAACGTGATCACGGCGTGGCCGCCGCTCGCGACGAAATCGGCGATGGTCGCGGCATCCGCGTCACTGACGGCGTAGAGGCTGGGCACGACGACCAGCCGGTGTCCGGCGAGGCTCGCCCCCGGCGCGACGATGTCGACGGTGTAGCCCTCGGCGAGCAGCGCGTTGTAGGCACGGTGCACCTGGTCGAGGTAGACCAGTTCGCCGGTCGGGTGCGAGTCGAGGTCGGTCGCCCACCACGACTGCCAGTCGAAGACGAAGGCCACGTCGGTGACGACACGGCTGCCGGTGACCTCGCCGAGACGGTTCAGGATGTCGCCGAGCTCGACGGCCTCGCGCCAGACTTTGGTGTCGGTGCCGGCGTGCGGCAGCATCGCCGAGTGGAACTTCTCGCTGCCCTGCAGCGACGCGCGCCACTGGAAGAAGCTCACTCCGTCGGCGCCGCGGGCAACGTGGGTGAGGCTGTTGCGCAGCATCTCGCGCGGTGCCTTCGCGGCGTTGCGGGGCTGCCAGTTGACGGCGCTCGTGCCGTGTTCCATCAGCATCCACGGTCCGCCGCCGGCGAGGCCGCGGGTCACGTCGGCCGCGAAGGAGAGCTCCTCACGGGTGTGCTCGAGGCGGTTGTCGAGGTAGTGGTCGTTGGCGATGAGGTCCATGTGCGGCGCCCAGGCCCAGTAGTCCTGGCTGCGGATGTGCGCGGTGACCATGAAGTTCGTGGTGATCGGGATGTCGCTGAGCTCGCGGAGCACCGCCTCTTCGCCGAGGTAGAGGCCGAGCAGCTCGTCGGAGCTGAAGCGGGCGAAATCGAGGGCCTGGCCGGGGTTTCCGGTGGAGATCGTCAGGCGCGGGGTGCCGATGTGCTCCCAGGCCGCGTATCTCTGGCTCCAGAAGGCCGTGCCCCACGCGGTGTTGAGCGCGTCGAGAGTCTCGTATTTGGCGCGCAGCCAGGAGCGGAAGGCCTCGGCCGAGACGGCGCAGTGGCAGTACGCGTTGTGGCAGCCGATCTCGTTCGAGACGTGCCACAGCTTGACCGCGGGGTGCGAGGCGTACCGCTCGGCCACCTTCGCGACCAGGCGCAGCGAGTACTCGCGGAACACCGGCGAGCTCGGGCAGAACGCCTGGCGACCGCCGAAGAAGCGTTGCGTGCCATCGGGCATCACCGGCAGCGTCTCGGGGTAGTGGTACGAGAGCCAGGCCGGCGGGCTCGAGGTGCCGGTGCCCAGATTGACGGAGATTCCGTGCGCGTGCAGCACGTCGATCACGGCGTCGAGCTGGTCGAACTCGTACTGGCCGGGCAGCGGCTCGAGCTGGGCCCAGCCGAAGATGTTGATGGCGACGAGGTTGACGCCCGCCTCCTGCATCAGCCGCGCGTCCTCGGCCCAGACGGCCGGGTCCCACTGCTCGGGGTTGTAGTCGGCACCGTAGGTGAACCGGGCGCGCTCGGCGTCGAGGAGTTCGGCTACGGGTGTCTTGCTCACGGGGTCGGGCTCCATCGTCGGTGGTGACGCCGCTTCGCGACGCTCGTGCGTCCAGAGAATCCAACGGTTTCTGTGAACGCTCCCAGAGGAGTGCCCGACAACTCCTCGTTGAGAGTCTGTGAACGCTCCCAGAATAAACAGACGATCGATCGGGTGTCAACCCGGGGTCGGTCGGACCTTCTCCGGCGTCGCCTCCCGCGGCAGTTCGGCTGGCCCTTCCGCGGCAGTAGGGTGTGAACATGATTGCCCGTCGCCTCCCGACCACGAGAGCGACCATCAACGATGTCGCCGCTGTCTCCGGGGTCTCGCGCGGAACCGTCTCGCGTGTGCTCAACTCCGAGGCCTACGTGTCGGAGGCCGCCAAGAAGGCCGTCGAGGACGCCATCCTGCAGGTCGGCTACGTGCGCAACACCGCGGCGCGCAACCTCGTCACCCGGCAGTCGCACGCGATCGGGCTCATCGTGCACGAGCCGCACTCGCTGTTCCTCGAAGACCCCAACATCGGCAGCATCCTGCTCGGCACCAACTCGGTGCTCTCCGACGCCGACTACCAGCTGGTGTCGCTCGTCATCGACTCCGACCGCGACAGCAACCGCGTCGCCGAATACCTCACCGGCGGCTTCGTCGACGGCGTGATCATCGTCTCGGCGCGCGCCCACGACCCGATCGCCAAGATCGTCTCGCAGATCGGTATCCCGGCCGCGTTCGTCGGCCACCCGGTCGACATCGAGGGAATCCCCTACGTGGGAATCGACAACTTCGCCGCGGCCAAGGCCATCACCGCCCGCCTGGTCGGGACCGGCCGCACGAAGATCGGCATGATCGCCGCGGGACTCGACCGCGACTCCGGTCAGGACCGCGTCGCCGGTTTCACCGCCGCCCTCGGCGACGCGTTCGACCCCTCGCTCGTGGTGCAGCAGCCGTTCTACGCGCACGCCAGCGGACTCGAGGGCACGCGCGAACTGTTGCGCCGGGCGCCCGACATCGACGGAATCTTCGCCGCCTCCGACGCGATCGCGGCCGGCGTGCTCGACGCGCTCCGCGAAGCGGGCCGCTCGGTACCCGGCGACGTGGGCGTCGTCGGGTTCGACGACAGCGTGTGGGCGATCCGCACGCAGCCGCAGCTCTCGACGGTGCACCAGCCGGCCGGCGAGCTCGGCCGCGGGGCCGCGGCGTCGGTGCTCGCGCAGATCCGCGGCGAGGCCGTGGACTCGTCGGGCACGTTCCTCGAGACGCACATCGTCTGGCGCGACTCGGCCTGACACCCCGGTGGCCCCGTAGCGAGCGACGGAGGAGCCCGCGTATCGAAACCACGATCGCGCCTCGCAGGTTTCGATACGGCCGCGGGCGGCCTACTCAACCACCGCTCTTCTCGATTGTCAGACAATCTGCTACCTTGTCTGACAATAACGAAGGAGTTCCGATGACGACGGATGCGGCATCCACTGTTCTGCCCGACGCCGTGTACTCGGAGCTTCGGTCGGCGGTCATCAGCCAGCAGATCGCCCCGGGCGCCTCGGTCACCGAGTCGGCCGTCGCACTGCGGTACGGCGTCGCGCGTCCCACGGCCAAGACCGCGATCGAGAAGCTCGTCACCGAGGGGCTGCTGCGGCGCGAGCGGCACCAGACAGCGCGCGTGCCGCTGCTGAGCCGCGCCGACATCGTCGACCTGTTCGACGCCCGCGCCATCGTCGAGAGCGCGGCCGTCGGCGCCCTCGCGACCGGCGGCACGCTGCCCGCCGAGGCCCTCGCCGCCCACCGCGCCCTGCTCGCCGACGCCGACTTCGCGCAGCACGACATCGAGTTCCACCGCGCGCTCGTCGCCGGCCAGCCCAGTCCGCGGCTCGCGCGCATGCACGCGGGGCTGCTCGGCGAGATCGAGCTCTGCATCGGACAGGTGCAGGCCGGCCGCCTGCTCACCGCGGCGGAGGTCGGGGCGCAGCACCAGGGCATCCTCGACGCCGTGACCGCGGGCGACGCCGACCTCGCCGCCCGCCTCACCCGCGAGCACATCGCCGGCTCGCGCGACCGTCTCCTCGACCGATTCGACACGACCCCCCACTAGAAAGCGACACCATGGTTCAGCGCAGAATCCCGAAATACAAAGACCTCCGTCCGTTGATGAACTTCAAGACCCCGGAGCTCAACGCCAAGAAGCGCCGCCTGCAGAGCGCGCTCACGATCGCCGACCTGCGCGATATCGCGCAGCGCCGCACGCCCAAGGCCGCGTTCGACTACACCGAGGGCGCCGCCGAGGCCGAGATCAGCCTGAAGCGCGCGCGCCAGGCGTTCGAGGACATCGAGTTCACGCCGTCGATCCTGCGCGACGTCTCGACGGTCGACATGTCGAGCGAGGTGCTCGGCGGCCGGGTCGCCCTGCCGTTCGGCATCGCCCCCACGGGGTTCACCCGCATGATGCAGACCGAGGGCGAAATCGCCGGCGCCGGAGCAGCCGCCGCCGCCGGCATCCCGTTCTCGCTCTCGACCATGGGAACGACGGCCATCGAAGACGTGAAGGCCGCGAACCCCGACGGACGCAACTGGTTCCAGCTCTACATGTGGAAGGACCGCGACCGCTCGATGGCGCTCGTCGACCGGGCCGCGAAGGCCGGCTTCGACACGCTGCTCGTCACGGTCGACGTGCCGGTCGCCGGCGCGCGCCTGCGGGACAAGCGCAACGGCTTCTCGATCCCGCCGCAGCTCACCGTGGGCACGGTCGTCAACGCGATCCCCCGGCCCGAGTGGTGGATCAACTTCCTCACCACCGAACCCCTCGCCTTCGCGTCGCTCGACCGCTGGAGCGGCACCGTCGGCGAACTGCTCGACTCGATGTTCGACCCCACCGTCACCTTCGAGGACCTCGCCTGGATCAAGGAACAGTGGCCCGGCAAACTGGTCGTCAAGGGCGTGCAGAATGTGGATGACGCGAAGAAGCTGGCATCGATGGGAGTCGACGGCATCACGCTCTCGAACCACGGCGGGCGACAGCTCGACCGCGCCCCGATCCCGTTCCACCTGCTGCCGGACGTCGTGCGCGAGGTCGGCAAGGACACCGAGGTGCACCTCGACACGGGCATCATGTCCGGCGCGGACATCGTCGCGTCGGTCGCGCTCGGTGCGAGGTTCACGCTCATCGGACGCGCGTACCTCTACGGCCTGATGGCGGGCGGGCGCGAGGGCGTCGACCGCACGATCGAGATCCTGGCCGACCAGATCGCCCGCACCATGCGGTTGCTCGGCGTGAAGAGCCTCGACGAGCTGGAGCCCCGCCACGTGACCCAGCTCGAGCGCCTGGTGCCGCGGCAGCGCTGAGCCCCGACAACCCCTTCGCACGTTCGTAATTCAGGCCAGAACCCGAGAGGCGGATGTCGCAGCCGCGAGAATCCGCGGGTCAGCGACATCCGCCCTCGAAACAGCCTGAGTTACGAACATGGGCCCGGTGTCGATACGGGCCGCAGACGGCCCTCCTCAACCACCGGTTGCGCGCTAGTTGTCGGTGCCGCGCAGCCTCGCGATGCCGCTCATCAGGTGGTAGACCACGATCGCCGCGACCGTGCCGAGCACGATGCCCGAGAAGGTGAGCTGGCCGAGGTTGATCGTGAAGTCGGCGATGCCCATGATGAGCGCCACGCCCGCGGTGAGCTGGTTCTTCGGCTTGCTGAAGTCGACCTTGTTCTCGACCCAGATGCGCACGCCGATGATCCCGATGAGGCCGTAGAGCGCGGTGGTCACGCCGCCGAGCACGCCGGCGGGAACCGTGTTGATGATCTCGCCGAACTTGGGCGAGAGGCCGAGCAGGATCGCGACGATTCCGGCGACCCAGTACGCGGCGGTCGAGAAGACGCGGGTCGCGGCCATCACGCCGATGTTCTCGCCGTAGGTCGTGGTGGGCGATCCGCCGCCGAAGGCGGAGAGCACCGTGGCGAGGCCGTCGGCGAAGAGGGCACGGCCGGTGAGGTCGTCGAGGTTGCGGTGGGTCAGCTGGCCGACACCCTTGATGTGTCCGACGTTCTCGGCGACGAGCGCGAGCACGACCGGGAGGAACATCAGATAGACGCCGAAATCGTCGGCGGAGAACGACGGGGCGGTGAACCGGGGAAGCCCGACCCAGGCAGCGTCGCCGACCTTGCTGAAGTCGACCTGGCCCGCGATCGCCGCGGCGATGTAGCCGACCACGACGCCGATGATGATTGAGAGGCGGCCCAGGAAGCCGCGGAAGAACACCGCGGCCACGATGATCGCGAGCAGCGTGATGAGGGCGACGACGGGCGACTCGGCGAAGTTGTTCTTCGCGGCGGGAGCGAGGTTGAACCCGATGAGCGCGACGATCGCACCGCTGACGACGGGCGGCAGCACGACGTCGATCCAGCGGGTTCCGGTGAGGTGCACGACCACGCCGATCACGGCGAGCAGGGCGCCGACCACGATGATGCCGCCGAGCGCGACGGACGGGCCGCCCGACGCGGTGGCCGCGCCGATCGGCGCGAGGAACGCGAACGACGACCCGAGGTAGCTCGGCAGGCGGTTGGCGGTGATGATCAGGAAGAGCAGCGTGCCGATTCCGGAGAACAGCAGCGTGGTGGCCGGCGGGAACCCGGTGATGAGCGGCACGAGGAAGGTCGCGCCGAACATCGCGACGACGTGCTGGCTACCGAAGCCGATCGTGCGCAGCCAGCTGAGGCGCTCCTCGGGGGCGACGATCTCCGTCGCTCCGACATTTTTTCCATCGCCGTGCAGCGTCCAGGGCAGAGCCACGATTCCTCCGTAGGTGGTGCGGGCGGCCGGAAGTGGCGCCTATTGACGATACGTGCGCGGTGGAGCTATAGACAATCGCGCCAGCGATTGTGCGACCCCAGCGCCGAAGGAGCCTGCGACTGAGGGTCGGCTCCTGGTTGCGACGGGCGCTTCGACAAGCTCAGCGACCGCCGTCCACCGGGCCGAGCAGGTTCGTCGCGACCGTCGCGTGCGCCGACTCCGGGTCGCTCGGGTGGAACAGTCCGGCGAGCGCGTCCCGGTACAGCCGCGACAGCTCGGTGTCGGCCCCGTACGACGAGCCGCCCGACACCCGGATCGCCGCGTCGACGACGCTCCTCGCGACATCCACCGCCCTGGTCTTGGTGCCGACCAGCAGCCGGAACCAGGCCGACCCGTGGTCGCCCAGCCCGTCGACGTCCCCGGCGAGCGACTCGATCTGCGGGCCGAGCGAATCGAGCGCGATGGCCGCGTCGGCGAGACGCCAGCGGATATCCGGGTCCTGCGAGTAGGCGAGCCCCGTCTTCATCGAGGTGCGGGATGCCGCGGCCGCGACTCCGAGCTCGAGAGCACGGTCGCCGATGCCGGCGTACACGCTGGAGACCAGCAGCAGGAAGTTCGCGAACAGGCCGAAGATGTACGGATCGTTGACCGGGCCGACCGGGAGGACGCGCGTGATGCGGTCGGGCGCGACCCGGGCGCCCTCGAGCAGCGTCGTGTAGCTCTGCGTCGCGCGCATGCCGAGCGGGTTCCAGTCGCCGAGAGCGCGGTGGCCCGGCGTGCCGCGCTCGATCACGCCGTGCACGAGAGTCGGGGACGCGGCATCCGTATCGTCTCGGCCGAAGACGGCGAGACGGGTCCAGGCGGGCGACAGCGACGTGAAGATCTTGGTGCCGGTGAACAGGTAGGAGCCGTCGGCCTGGGGTGCGGCGACGGTGCGCGAGTCGAACATGACCTGGTCGTTGCCCGCCTCGCTGTTGCCGAACGCGAACAGCTCGCCGGCGGCCGCCTCGTCGATGATCCAGTCGAGTGAGGAGTCGCCCCGCTCGCGCAGTACGCGCGCGATGCCGACCACGACGAGGTGCATGTTGATGCCGAGGGCGGTCGCCGGGGCGTGGGCGGCGAGCAGCCGTTGGTCGCGGGCCACCTCGAGCAGCGGGCGCGATTCGAGATAGCCGGCGGCACGGAGCTCGTCGAGATCCTCGGTGAAGAAGATGTTGTCGCGGTCGTACCCCGCCGCGCGGGAACGGATGCGGGCCAGCAGGTCGGCGTCGAGAACTGTCACGCTCCCCAACTTACGCCCGGCGGGCGTCGTGCGTCAGGCCGCGACGAGCTCCTCGAGCTCGCGCGCCAGGGCGAGGCGGAGCTCGCGGTTGTCCAGCGCGTCGACGAGCCCGTGCACGAGGGCGACGGTCGGCGCGGCGACGCCGGAGAGCGCGGCGGCGGCGAGCACGGCACCGGTCAGGTAGTTGTGCTCGAGCGGGCGTCCGGCGCGACGGTCGAGCAGCATCGAGGTGGCGCTGTTGCGGGGCAGTCCGTCCATGCGGGCGAGGAACAGCTCGGCGGCACCCTCGGGCAGTCGTGCGCCCTCGGCGGTCGCGACCGCGACACCCTCGGCGAGCAGCGCGCGGAACAGCGGACGCACGGCCGGGTCGGCGGTGACCTCCATGGTGCGGTCGGTCAGCGCGGTCAGGGTGTTGAGCGCGGAGTTCATCACGAGCTTCGTCCACGACTCGGTGACGAAGTCGTCGACCAGTCGAACCGAGAGACGGGGGTCGACGAGGGCGGCGAAGGATGACGCGGCCGGGCCCGTCGCGACGGCGAGCGCCCCGAGATCGCGGCAGACCACCAGGTCGCGCTCGATTTTCTCGGCGGCGATGTAGACGATGCCGGGCAGCACACGCTCGGCGGGCACCCACTCGCTCACGCGCTCCGCGTGGCCGATACCGTTCTGCAGCATCACGACGGTGGTGGCGGGTCCGACCAGCGCGTCGAGCCACGGGCCGATGTCGCGGGTGTCTTGCGCTTTGACGGTGACGACGACCCAGTCGACCGGGCCGAGGCCGTCGGGAGTCGCGGCGACTGCCGCATCCACCCGGTGCAGGTCGCCGCTGACGTCGATCGCCATGGGTGCGGACGGCCCGCGGCGGCACAGGGTGACGTCGGCGCGCGCGCTCAGCGCGTCGGCCACGACGGTGCCGATCGCGCCCACGCCGACGACGGCCACGGTGGGACGGTGGCGGGGTGCGACGCGGCGCAGATATTCGGTCATTGCTCAAGGATCGGGTGGTCGCGCATCCTGCGCAACACAGGGCATTTCGTTGCGCACTGTGCTTTATTTGGCATGGCGAGCGTGCCGATATGATGCACTATGCCCAACATCGATGCCACCGACGCCCGCATCCTCCTCGCCCTCGACGACGAGCCAGAAGCGACGACGCTCTCCCTGTCGCGCGCGCTGGGCATCGCGCGCAATACGGTGCACGCCCGTTTGCGCAAACTGGTCGAGCGCGACCTGCTCGGCAGCCCCAGCCAGCGGGTCAATCCGGCGTCGCTCGGCTACGGGCTGACCGCGTTCCTGCGCCTGTCGATCACCCAGAGCAACGCCGACGCGAGGATCGCGGCCCTCACCGCCATCCCCGAGATCGTCGAGATCCTCGCGATCACCGGCGAGGGCGACCTGCAGGCCCGGGTTGTGGCGCGCGACCCCGCCCACCTCTACCGGCTCACCACCGGCATCCTCGAAATCGACGGCGTCACGCGATCGAGCACCGCCCTCGCGATGGCCGAGATCGTGCCGAACCGGATGCGGCCGCTGCTGGAGCGGCACGCTCGCTGACTAGCGGGTGCTGACTCTCGCGCCCGGCCGCGCCAGCGTGAACGCGAGCAGGGCCACGAGCACCGCGACGATCGCGACGATCGCTCCGGCTATGCCGAGAGCCGGGGTTGCCAGCGGCGCGAGCACGACCAGTACCGCTGCGGCGACGATCGCGACCGGGTTGATCACTACGCGGTCGACGATCGGAGCGTGCACCGCCCAGATCATCACGAGCACGATCGCCACGGGGATCGCGACAGCGAAGGCCACCGCCTGCGGCTCGGCGTGCGCCTCGCCGCCGACCGTCTGGACGGCGACCTCGAGCCCGGCTCCCACCGCGGCGAGCGCTGCGAAGACCACGTAGTGCCCGTAGCCCCAGACGAACGACAGATCGCGGCGGCGTTCCAGCCCATCGCCGGCCGGCTCGGAGAAGTACAGCCACCAGAGCACGAAGAGCAGCACGAGACCGGCGAGCGCGACGACGATGAGCTCGGCGCTCAACCCGGTCTCGGCGAGCGCCTCCTGCACGCCGACCGTCGACGCGAGCACGCTCTCGCCCAGCACGATGATCGTGAACAGGCCGTAGCGCTCGGCGATGTGGTGCGGGTGCCAGGCCGTGCTGCCGGTGCGTTCGGCCCAGAGCGGCACTGAGAGGTCGAGCACCGCGATGACCACGAAGAGCCACCATGGCCCGCCGTCGGGCAGGGCGAGCCGGGCGATCCAGAGCGCCTGCACCACGGAGATCGCCGCCGCGTACCGGAACGCCGTCGCCCTCCCCTCGGGGTGCTGCACCCCGGCGCGGATCCAGAGCGCCACGAGCCCGACACGCATCACGAGGTAGCCGACGGTGACGGCGCCGAAGCCCTCGCCCGCGAAGGCCGTCGGAACCCCGGCCGCGAGGATCAGCACCCCGGCCATCTGCACCAGCACCGCCATCCGGTAGGGCACGTCGTCCGTGTCGTAGGCCGAGGCGAACCAGGTGAAGTTCATCCACGCCCACCAGATGGCGAAGAACACCATGAGGTACGGGCCGAGCGTCTCGAGCGCATGGCCCTCCGCGATGGAGTGCGCGAGCTGGGCGGCGACCTGTGCGATCGCCACCACAAAGACGAGGTCGAAGAGCAGTTCGAGCGGACTCGACGCGCGGTGCGATTCGCCGGTGTTGCGCGCGGTCATGCGGGTCACGAGGCTGGGCATGGCACCACTGTATTGGTGCGTGGGGCTCGACAGGATGGCGCGGCCGCCAGCGCACGATCCGTCCTGTCCAGCGGACGTTCCGGCCGATCCGTCCTGTTGGCCGGGCTCGCTGGCAGCCGCGCTACTCCCCCAGCAGCTCGGCGATCGCCTCGACCCCGATGCGCACCTCGTCGAAACTCGTCGAGAGGGGCGACAGACCGAGACGGATGCCGGTCGGGCGACGGAAATCGGGGATGACGCCGCGTTCCCAGAGCGCCGGCATGATCTCCTCGAACCGCGGGTGGTCGATCGTGATGTGGCTTCCGCGTTCGGCGGCGGCCCGCGGGCTGGACAGCACCGCCGACGGCACGAGTTCGTCGACGAGCCGGATGGCGTATTCGGTGAGCGCGACCGACTTGACGCGCACGGCGTCGATGCCGGCCTCCTCGATTGCCGCGATCATGTCGCGCATCGCGAGCATGCCGATCACCGGCGGGGTGCCGCTCAGCATTCCGCGGATCCCCGGCGCCGCGACGTAGCCCTGCCCCATCTCGAAGGGGGTGCCACTGCCCAGCCAGCCCTGGATCGGCTGGCGCATGCCGCCCTGCAGTTCCGACCGCACGTAGGCGAAGGCCGGCGATCCCGGGCCGCCGTTGAGGTACTTGTAGGTGCAGCCGACGGCGAGGTCAACGCCCCAGTCGTCGAGCCGCGTGGGGACGACGCCGGCGGAGTGGCAGAGGTCCCACAGCACGAGCGCCCCGGCCTCGTGGGCGAGGTCGGTGATCGCCGGCACATCGGCCAGGTAGCCGGAGCGGTAGGCCACGTGACTGAGCACCACGAGCGCGGTCTTCTCGCCGAGCACGGCCGCGACCCGGTCGACCGTGGCGTCGCCCGCGTCGATCCAGCGCAGGGTGAGACCGCATTCTGCGGCGATACCCTCGAGCACATACCGGTCGGTCGGGAAGTTGTCCCGGTCGATCACGATCTCGCTGCGCTCCGGGCGCGCGGCGACCGCGGCACGCACGAGCTTGTAGAGCAGCACGGTGGTCGAGTCGCCGATCGTGGTCTGCCCCGGCGCTGCGCCGAGCGCGACGCGGCCGAGGTCGTCGCCGATCCGCTGCCCGAGGTCGAGCCAGCCCTCGTCCCAACCGCGGATGAGCCGGCCGCCCCATTGGCCGCTCATAAATTCAGAGACACGGGCGATGGATGCCGCCAGCGGGCGTCCCAGCGAGTTGCCATCGAGGTACGCGACGACCTCGGGGTCGCGCACAAAACGGTCCCGGAATCGGGCGAGGGTATCGGCGGCGTCGAGGCTCTGGCTCATGTGTCGACGGTACCGCGCTCGTCCTTCCGGGCCACACTTTCCCGAGCCGTCCCGCTCGCCTGTCCAGCCCCGCCGTCCCGCGCCGTACCCCTTCATTCGCTTCCCGCGCCGTCCCCCCTCTCTCGCTGTCCCACACCTCCCCCTCCCTGCTTTCCCGCGCCTTCCCCCTCCCCGCTGTCCCGCGCCTTCCCCTCCCCGCTTTTCCCACCTCCCCCCTCCCCGCTGTCCGACGCCCTGTCCTCCACAGGCGCTCCCTCGGCTGCGTCATCCACAGAAAATAGTGGCTCTGATCAGGGATAATCCAATGTCGGTGGTGGGTGTGACCATACCTGCATGGAAGACATCGGCGACGCCATCGGGCGAATGCGGCAGCTGCACACGGAGCTGACCGCCCTCGCCGGCCTGCCCCTGTCCGCTGTGACAGACGAGCAGCTGTGCGAGTTCACCGTCGAGGCCGAGAACGCGGGCCGTCTTGCCGACGCCGTCCGGGCGGCAGCGGCCGGGGAGGTCGCGGAGAGGTCGCGCCGGGAGCTCGGCGGCGACGGCCTCGCCTCCCGTCTCGGACACGGCAAGGCGGTGCTGCTCCTCTCCTACTTGACCAAGGTGTCGAACGCGGAGGCCGCCCGCCGACTGAAGCTCGGCCAGGCCACGCGGTGCCGCCAGGCGTTCGGCGGGCAGGCGCTGCCACCTCTCTACCCGCGCATCTCGGAAGCACTCGCGGTCGGAGAGATCGGCGTGGAGTCCGCCGCCCGCATCGTGCAGTGCATGGACCAGGCCCGCGCTACCGCGACCGAGGAACAGGTCGCCGCCGCCGAAGCTGAGCTCGTCGACGCGGCCCGCGACGCCAACGCCGACGACATCGCCGTGCAGGCCCGGGTCTGGCGGGAGTTTCTCGACCCCGACGGCGCCGAACCCCGCGACGAACGCCTCTACCGCAAGCGCGCCTTCCGGCTGGGGCGCGAGCGCGACGGCCTGACCCCGTTCAGCGGAGAACTCGAGCCGCTCGCCGCCGCCCTCATCACGGCGGCGTTCGACGAGGCGTTCACGGCACGACGGCCGCGCTTCCTCGCCGACGGAGACGAGCCTTCGCACGAGGTCGATCTCTTGCCCGGCGACGTCGACGACCTCGCCGCGCTCGAAGCCGAGGTCGCGACCGACGACCGCACCCGCGAGCAGCGCCAGTACGACGTCTTCACCGGCCTACTCACCGCCGGAGTCCGCGCCACCGGCACCGAACCCGGCGGAATGCGCTCCACCGCGCAGGTCACCGCCGTCATCACCCTCGACGACCTCCGCGCCGGCACCGGCGTCGGGTGGGTCGACGGCATCGACGAACCCGTCTCCGCGAGAACGATCCAGCAACTGGTCTGCGCCACCGGCTACGCCACGCAGGTCCTCGGCGACGACGGCGAGGTCCTCTACCTCTCCCGCCACAGGCGGCTCTTCAGCTGGCAGCAGCTCCGCGCCATGCTCGTCCGCGACGGCGGCTGCGTCTGGCCGGGCTGCCACGCCCGCCCCGCCGAATGCGACGCCCACCACGTGCTCCACTGGGAGGCCGACGACGGCCCCACCGACATCGACAACGGGGCGCTGCTCTGCCGCTTCCACCACACGATGATCCACAGCTCCGCCTACCGGATGCGCATGATCCACGGAAAACCGCATCTGCTGGCCCCGTCCTGGATCGACCCCGCCCAGCGCTGGATCCCCCTCGGCAAATCCCGCATCGCCCGACTGAACCTGCTGAGAAAGACGGGGTGATGGATGCCGCGGCCGGCGCGCCGCTCCGGACGCCCACAGCGGGAGAGCACGTGCCCGCGCGAGTGACGCACCGTCGCGGAGCAGCGGCGCGAGTGACGCACCGTCGCGGAGCTGCGGCATCATCGCGGCATCACCAGTCGGCGGCTGCCTGGCCGCCGCTTGTTCGCCGGTTCTATCGCGCGATGGCCGCCACGACCTCGGGAGAGATCTCCCAGGGGTGGGGCGTGCCAGGGTTCACCACGATGCCGACACCGTCGACGAGGTTCGCGGCGAGCCACGCGGCCTCTACGTACAGGGCGAACTCGACGCCCTCGGTGAACTGATCCGCGTGGTCGGGCCGCGTGAAGACGCCGACGATGCCGGGCTCGCCATCGCGCAGGAACGTGACCGGACTGAGGCCGTCGTCGGTGTGGCTCAGCACGTACACCTGCGACCGCGCGAGGGTCTCGAGCAGCGTCTCGGGCGAGGTCCGCCCGGTCTGCGCGTCGAGGATCGCCTGCTCGAGCACGACGCTCGGGTCGGGGATCCCCGGTACGCGCAATGCGTCGAGGTCGGCGGCGATCGCGGGGATCCCCGCTGCCGCGAGCTGGAATCCGAGCCCGAAGCCGGGGTTCACGAGTATTCCGACACCGTCGGGAAGATCTTCGAAGATGCGGCGCCCGAGCATGACCGTCGAGTACGGGGCGGCTTCGGCCCAGCGGTCGGCGCGGTCGCGCGAGGTGAATACCGCCATCAGCGACTCACCGTCGGGCTCGAACAGCAGCGGCCGGAATCGCGCGGCGTCGGACGCGACATCCACCACAGAGGGCACGATGATCGCGGCGTCGGCGAACCGCACCAGGAACGACTTCATGTCGAGTTCGCCGTTCATCGCGGCGTCGAGGTCCGCCTCGATTCCGGGATTCGGTAGCCGGGTCTCGCCGGTGCGCAACGTCGAGGTCATGGATTGAGCCTAAGCCGCGGCGATGCGCAGCCCGATCGGCGCCACGCTGGTGCATAATTCTCAACGCCCCGCCGACCCGAGAGGTGTTTGGCGGGTGGGCTACCTGAATCGGTTCGGGCCGAAACAGGTAGCCCTACCCTCCGGGCTAGGGGTCTCTCAGCCCCGAAGCGGGCCCAGCTCACGGGCTCAGCCGGCACGCTCAAACCGGCGGCACGCTCGGCTCACACACGCTCAGATCACGCACGCTCGGCTCAAGCGCGCTCAGCCCGCGGCACGCTCGGCTCACACGCGCTTAGCCCGCGGCACGCTCAGCCCACGCACGCTCAGCCCACGGCACGCTCGGCTCACACGCACTCAGACCACGCACGATCAGCCCACGCACGCACGCACGCACAGCCCGCGGCCCGCTCAGCTCACGCGCACTCAGCCCGCGGCGAGCTCGGTGAGCACCGCGTCGAGCTGGGCCACCGCGAAGTCGAGGTCCTCCGCCGTCGCGACGATCGGCGGCGCGAACCGGATGGTCGAGCCGTGAGTGTCCTTCACCAGGACCCCGCGCGCCATCAGCAGTTCGCACACCTCGCGACCGGTGGCGAGCGTCGGGTCGATGTCGACTCCCGCCCACAGTCCGGCTCCGCGCACCTCGACGACACCGCGGCCGATGAGGCGCCGCAGGTCGAACTGCAGACGCTCGCCGAGCAGTCGCGCTCGCTCCTGCAGCTCGCCGGTCGCGAGCAGCCGCACGACGGCGAGACCGACGGCAGCGGCGAGCGGGTTGCCGCCGAAGGTCGAGCCGTGCTCGCCCGGGCGCAGAACGCCGAGGATGTCCTTGTTGCCGACGACGGCCGAGACAGGCAGGATGCCGCCGCCGAGCGCCTTGCCGAGCAGGTACAGATCGGGCACGACGCCGGCGTTGTCGCACTGGAACGTGGCGCCGGTGCGACCCAGACCGGACTGGATCTCGTCCGCGATGAAGAGCACGTTGTGCTTGGTCGTGATCTCGCGCACGGCCGGCAGATAGGACGCCGGCGGCACGACGATGCCCGCCTCGCCCTGGATCGGCTCGATCAGCACCGCGACCGTGTTCTCGTCGATCGCGGCCTCGAGCGCCGCGGCGTCGCCGTAGGGCACGCTGACGAAGCCCGGCGTGAACGGGCCGAAGTCGGCGCGCGCCTGCTCGTCGTTCGAGAAGCTGATGATCGTCGTCGTACGGCCGTGGAAGTTGCCATCGGCCACGATGATCTTCGCCTCGTCAGGCATCACTCCCTTGACCCGGTATCCCCAGGCGCGGGCGATCTTGATGCCGCTCTCCACCGCCTCGGCGCCGGTGTTCATCGGCAGCACCATGTCTTTGCCGGCGAGCTCGGCGAGCGCGGTCACGAACGGGCCGAGCTGGTCGTTGTGGAATGCGCGGCTGGTCAGGGTGATGCGGTCGAGCTGTTCCTTCGCGGCGGCGACGAGAGCCGGGTGCCCGTGGCCGAAGTTCACCGCGGAGTACGCCGCGAGGCAGTCGAGGTAGCGGCGTCCGTTCACGTCGGTGACCCACGCGCCCTCGCCGTGGCTGACGACGACTTCGAGCGGGTGGTAGTTGTGGGCGGCGTGCAGGTCTTCCTGCTCGAGGTATTCGGTCGCCGTCGACGCGGTCGCTGCGCCCGTCGACGCGCTCACGAGCGCAGCTCCAGCGTGCAGCACTTCACGCCGCCGCCGCCGAGCAGCAGCTCGGAGAGGTCGACGCCGATCGGGTTGTAGCCGCGTTCGCGGAGCTGGCGCTCGAAGTCGGTCGCCCGCGAGGCGATGACGACGTTGAGGCCGTCGCTGAAGCTGTTGAGGCCGAGCACCGACGCGTCCTCCTCGGTGACGATGATCGCGTCGGGGTAGCGCTCGCGCAGGATCGCGAGCGAACGCTCGTCGAACGCGCTGGGCAGGTAGGCGATGTTCGGGTTTTCGAAACCGGGCTGGGGGTCGAGCACCGCGATCGCGGTGTCCAGGTGGTAGAAACTCGGATTGATCAGCGTGAGGGTGATGACCTCGCGGCCGAAGATCTCGCCGATCTCCTCGTGGCTGTTGGAGGCGCTGCGGAAGCCGGTTCCGGCGAGGATCGCGTCACCGACGAGGAGGAAGTCGCCCTCGCCCTCGTTGATGTTGGCGGGGACGCGCACGTCGAAGCCGTTGTCGCCGAACCAATCCATGTAGGCGGGTCCCTCGGGCTGGCGCTGCGGGTAGGTGAAGCTCGCGCCGTAGGCGATGCCGTCGAGCACGAACCCGCCGTTGGCCGCGTAGACCATGTCCGGCAGGCCGTCGATCGGGTCGACGAGCTTCACGTCGAAGCCGAGGTCGAGGTAGGTGTTGTAGAGGGTCTCCCACTGACGCACCGCGAGGCTCGTGTCGGTGGGGAGGGCCGGGTCCATCCACGGGTTGATGCGGTAGACGACGGTGAAGAACTCGGGGCGACACATCAGCACGGTGCGCTTGCTCGCGACACGCGCCGGGGCGCTCAGGGATGGCTCGATGAGGGTCATGAACCCAGTCTCACACGCACCATATGACACGTTTTCGCCGAAGTGCGCACTTTTTCGCCGTCTATGGCCGGGTGAAAGCACCGATTCGCCGTAGTCTGGGCTGATGGACAGTCTCGACTACGGCATCATCGACCAACTTCGGCTCAACGCGCGCGCCGGGTACGGCGACATCGGCGACATCATCGGCCTGTCGGCTTCCGCCGTTAAACGTCGCGTCGACCGGCTCGTCTCCGACGGCGTCATCCGCGGCTTCACCATCCAGGTCGATCCCGCGGTCGACGGACTCTCCACCGAGGCGTATGTCGAACTCTTCTGCCGCGGCACGGTCGCGCCCGACGAGCTGCGCCGCATCCTGTCCGGCATCCCGGACGTCGTCGACGCCGGCACCGTCACCGGATCGGCCGACGCCATCGTGCACATGCGCTCCCGCGACATCGCCTCGCTCGAACTCGCACTCGAACGAGTGCGCGTCGCGCCGAATGTGGATCACACCCGCAGCGCCATCGTCCTGTCGCGACTGATCAGCCGGTCACACGACTAGGACACCGTCACTACTGATCTGCCCCGGCACGTTTGAGTGCCGGGGCATTCTCGTTGTGCCTCGGGCCCATTGGGGGCCTTCGCACCCCGGTGAACGCGCGGATTCGGCTGAGTAACCAACCGGATGGTTATGGTTACCAACCAGACAGTTACGGAGCGTGAAAACGGGGAAACTCCCCCACCAACACCCCAGCCCCTACGCCCCCGGTGGATCGACCAGCAGGCTCACACGGTCGGCCAGATAGACGTCGAGCGCACGGGTCTGCGCGGGGAAAGTCGCGTTCCATCGAACCAGCACCCTCTCGCCGTCGAAGAGAAGAGGGGCGGATGCCGCGTCCAGCCGTTCCAGGTCGATGACAACCGTGTCGAAGTTGACGGTGTCGCCCTCCGCGAAGTCCGCTTTGAACGCGGCGGCCCGGTACCCGCGGCGCACCTCGACGCCCGGCGACTGGTAGCCCGGATACCCGGCCGGCACCGCCCGCGTGATGGTACCGGTGGCGTGCAGTCCGCCGCCCCGGTCGAGCAGCAGCACGCCGAGCGGCCAGACCCGGCCGCGCGGCACCATCACGGGCGCACGGTTCACGAAGAGCACACGCTTCGGCGTCACGTAGTCGGCGAGCGCCTCGTCGGGCACTCCGGCCGCGTCGAGGGTCGCGACGGCTCGCGCGATCGACTCGCGCGCGGCCTCTATCGGAGTCCCGGCCACCCTCGGTCAGTGACCGGTGACGTCGGAGTCGACACCGGCATCCGGTCCCTCGGAAAACTCGGCGATGGTAGCCAACTCGTCCGCGGTCAGTTCGAAGTCGAAAACTTCGAGGTTGTCGGCGAGACGTTCGGGCGTGCGGCTCTTCGGGATCGCAACGAGCCCCTGCTGCACGTGCCAGCGCAGCACGATCTGGCCGGGGGTGCGGTCGTGCGCCCCGGCGATCGCGAGGATGCGGGGATCGGTGAGCAGCCCGGTGTTCGGGCCGAGCGGGCTCCACGACTCGGTCACGATGCCGAGGTGGTCGTTCGCGGCGCGCTGTTCCGCGCGCACGACGTAGGGGTTGAGTTCGATCTGGTTGACCGCGGGGGTGATGCCGGTCTCGGCGACGAGACGCTCCAGATGGGCCGGCTTGAAGTTCGAGACGCCGATCGACCGCGCCTTGCCGGACTCCTGCAGAGCGGCGAAAGTACGGAACGTGGACACGTACTCGTCGCGACCCGGCAGCGGCCAGTGGATGAGGAGCAGGTCGACGTAGTCGAGCTTCAAGCGCTGCAGCGAGGCGTCGAGCCCGGCGAGCGCCCGGTCGTCGCCCTGGAACTGGCCGTCGAGCTTGGTCGTGACGAAGAGCTCGTCACGGGCGAGGCCGGAAGCAGCGATACCGGCGCCGACGCCGGTCTCGTTGCCGTACTTGGCGGCGGTGTCGATGTGCCGGTAGCCGAGCCCGGTGGCGGCGACGATCACCGAGGCGACCTCGTCGTCGTCGAGCGGCCACGTTCCGAGGCCGATCTGGGGGATGGAGTGGCCGTCGTTCAGTCTGATGCGCGGGGCGAGGGAAACCATGACTCCACCCTTGCAGACCAGTCTGGGCGGGCGCCATCCTCGACATTCGATCTTTGTATTGCTACGATGGTACAAACGACGCACAAACAATCGAACGAAGGAGACTTCCATGAACGGTGGAGCCTGGTTCATCAGCATCTTCCTACTCGTCGGACTCGTCGCGGCCCTCGCGGCGTCGTTCACCCGCTTCTACGCACGCTGGCGGGCCTACCGCTACTCGCTCCGCATCCGCGTCGATCTGCCGGTGCGGCTTGAACGCGTCGTGACGAAGCGCCTGATGTCTCTCGAGCGTGGGGGCAGCATCGGCGGCCTGGCTTTTACTGCAGCGGCGACGGCGGCTTTCGCCTCCGGCTTCGGAGTGAGCGACGAGTCGTCACTGACCGGCCTCTACCTGGCGGGCGCCGCGTTCGCCGGCGCCGGCGTCGGCACAGCGGTCGCAGCGTTGACCGGCAGCTCGTCCGTGGCACCCGACCAGCCGCGCGTCGCGCGGTCGGGTGCCGTCGAGGTGCGCGACTATCTCGCGCCCCTGGAACGGATCGGGGCACGAATCGTCGTCGCTGCGGCGGTCGTCGCCCTGCTCGCCAGCACCGTGCTCGCTGCCCCCGGCAACGACGGCGCCCTCTTCGCGATCGCCTTCTTCGCTATCGCCGGCGCGCTCTCACTTGTCCTCTTCGAGGTGGCGGGCCGGCGGGTCGTGGACGCCTCGCAACCCGCCGGCTCCACCGCCGAGCTGGTCTGGGACGACGCCGTCCGCGCCACGACCCTGCGCGCCCTCGTCACGGCGCCGCTCGCTCTGGGCGCCTACTGCCTCATCTTCGGCGTCGTCGGAATCGCGGAGACCGCCGACAGTGCGCTGGTCTCCGTCACCTCGCTCGCATTCGCGGGGATTTTCAGCGGGGTCGCCGTCGCGGCCGCGATCGTCTCTCTGGCAATCAAGCCCGAGAGCTATTTCGTGCGCCGGCTCTGGCCGAACCTGCGCTGGAGCGACACGGCCGACGCCGCAGCGGACGCCGTCTGATGCTCACGATCGACCCGAAATCGCCGGTTCCTCCGTTCGAGCAGCTCCGGCTGCAGTTCGTCGACCAGGTGCGCGGTGGCGAACTCGCCGCCGGAGCGAAGCTCCCGACGGTGCGACGCCTTGCCGACGACCTCGGCCTCGCACCCAACACGGTGGCGCGCTGCTACCGAGAGCTCGAGCGCGACGGCTTCATCGAAACCCGCGGCCGCAACGGATCCTTCGTCAGCGCCCAGGGCGACCCGGCCGCCCAACAGGCGCAGGTGGCCGCGAGGGCGTACGCCGACCGCATCCGCCAGTTGGGTCTGTCGACGGATGACGCTCTGACCTGGGTCACCGCGGCGTTGCGAGAGTAGCGCGCGCCTCCCCTGCTCGCCGACAGGATGACGAGACGCCGGCGGCGCAACGGGTCCTGTTGAGCGGGCGAACGGTGCGAATCGTCCTGTCGGCGGGCGAGGAAGCGGGTTGAGCTTCGGGGGTTTCGATACGCGCCGTCGACAGCGCTACTCAACCACCGGTCCCTACAGCTCCAGCCCGATCATGGCCGCGTCGGGGTTGCCGAAGCGGTGCGCGGTGAGGCTGACGGCCTGCTCCCGGAGGAATGGCAGCAGCTCGACGCGGCCGGCGGCGGTGACCTCTCCGGCGTAGATCGCGAGGTCGGGCGCGCCCTTCACGGCGGCAGCCAGGGCCGACGCGTCGCCTCCCGCGAGCCGGACCCGGGCGGTCGTGATGCCGCCGGCTGCGGCGCGGGTGAGCCACGCGGCATCCGACTCGATGGTGATGCCGAGAACCCGCAACGGGCTCAGCGCTCCGGAGAACCGCTCGACCAGCGTCGCGGGCAGCGGCACGGCCGAGCTGATCGCGACGGTAGCGCGGGCACGGGTCGCCGCGGCGAGCAGCCGCACGAGGTCGCCGAGCGGCGCACCCTCGGCGAGACGCAGGGTGACGGCGACCGGGAGGTAGCGGAACACGTTGCGCTCCACCTCGAGGCCCGAAACGTCGCGGCTCGTACCGAACTCCTGCTGCCAGGCCGCCTCGTCGCTCATCGCGGCGCGGCGCACGGCGTCGAACTCCAGGAACTCGAGTCCGCTCTGGGCCTGCTTGATCAGGCTCGCGACCTCGCGGTCGAGGCCCTCGAGGCGCAGGTCCTCGCTCGGCTCGGCCGGGACCGCGCTCCACGAGCCGAGCGTCATCAGGTAGTTCGGTCCGCCGGCCTTGGTGCCCGCGCCGACGGAGGACCGCTTCCAGCCGCCGAAGGGCTGGCGCTGCACGACCGCGCCGGTGATGCCGCGGTTGATGTAGACGTTGCCCGCTTCGACCGAGTCGAGCCAGGTGGCGACCTCGAGGGGGTCGAGCGAGTGGATGCCGGCGGTGAGACCGTACGCGCTGGCGTTCTGCAGCTCGATGGCCTCCTCGAGCGTGTCCGCGGTCATGATGCCGAGCACCGGGCCGAAGTACTCGGTGCGGTGGAACTCGCTGCCCGGGGCGACGCCCTCGCGCACGCCGGGCGACCAGAGACGGCCGTCGGCAACGGAGTCGTCGGACAGCTCGACCGGCTTCACCAGCCACGACTGTCCCTCTTCGAGCGAGGTGAGCGCGCGCAGCAGCTTGCCGTGCGCGGGCTCGATGATCGGGCCCATCTGGCTGAGCGGGTTCTGCGGAATCCCCACCCGCAGCGTACGCACCGAGTCGACCAGCTGGCGGCGGAAACGCTCGGACTTCGCGACCGACCCGACCAGGATCACGAGCGAGGCGGCGGAGCACTTCTGCCCGGCGTGGCCGAACGCGCTCTTCACGACGTCGGCGACGGCGAGATCCAGGTCGCCGCTCGGGGTGACGATGATCGCGTTCTTGCCGCTGGTCTCGGCGAGCAGCGGGAGGTCGGGACGCCACGAGCGGAACAGCTCGGCCGTCTCGTAGCCGCCGGTCAGGATGACGCGGTCGACGGCGGGGTGCGACACGAGCTCGCGCCCGAGATCGCCCTCTTCGATGTCGACGAGCTTCAGCACGTCGCGGGGAACGCCGGCCTCCCAGAGCGCCTCCACCATGACGGCGGCGGAGCGGCGGGCCTGCGGCGCGGGCTTGATGATCACGGCGCTGCCCGAGGCGAGCGCGGCGAGCACCGAGCCGGCGGGGATCGCGACCGGGAAGTTCCACGGCGGCGTGACCACGATCAGCCGCGACGGCGTGAACGTCGCCTCGGCGACGGAGGAGAGGTCGAGCGACCGGGACGCGTAGTAGTGCGCGAAGTCGACCGCCTCGCTCACCTCCACGTCGCCCTCGGCGATGGTCTTGCCGGTCTCGCTCGCCATGACCTCGATGAGGCGGCCGCGGAACGCGCCGAGCACGTCGCCGGCGTCGTGCAGGATGCGGGCGCGGGTCTCGACGGGCAGCGCGACCCAGGTGTCGGACGCGTGCACGGTGGCGCCGACCGTGGTGAGCAGGGTGTCGAGGTCGTCGATGCGCGCCGCGGCGATGGTGTCGGAGCCGAGCGTCGAGGTCGCGCTGCGCTCGAGGATGCGCAGGCCCCACGCGCGGTTGGACGCGATCGAGTTGTCGGTGTCGGGCTCGTTCTGGAACTCGTGCAGCGCGGAGGCCGGCTCGAGCGAGGCGACGGGGTTGGCGCGGTCCTGCACGCGGTGCGAGCCGGGCACGGCCGGGTCGAGCGCCTCGATCGAGGCGACGAACCGGTTGCGCTCGCGCTCGAAGATCTTCTCGTTGCCGGCGAGCTCGAAGAGCGCGCTCATGAAGTTCTCGGTGCTGGCGTTCTCTTCGAGGCGGCGGATCAGGTAGCTGATGGCCGAGTCGAACTCGGAGGGGTGCACGACCGGGGTATAGAGGAGCAGCCCGCCGACGTCGCGCTTCACCGCTTCCGCCTGGCCGGTGGCCATGCCGAGCAGCATCTCGAACTCGATGCGGTGGTCGACCCCGCGCTGCTTGGCGAGCAGCCAGGCGAAGGCCACGTCGAACAGGTTGTGGCCGGCGACACCGATGCGCACGGCTTCGGTGTGCTCGGGCGTGAACGCCCAGTCGAGCACACGCTTGTAGTTGGTGTCGGTCTCGACCTTGGTCGACCAGGTCGCGAGCGGCCAGCCGTGTACCGTCGCGTCGACGTACTCCATGGCGAGGTTGGCGCCCTTGACGACGCGCACCTTGATGCCGGCGCCGCCGTTCGCGCGCCGCTCCGTCGCCCAGGCGGTGAGTCCCTGCAGTGCGGAGAGCGCGTCGGGCAGATAGGCCTGCAGCACGATGCCGGCCTCGAGGGTGTGCAGCTGCGGCTGCTCGAGCAGTTTCTCGAAGACCGCGACGGTGAGGTCGAGGTCGTGGAACTCCTCCATGTCGAGGTTGATGAACTTGGGTGTGGGGGATGCCGCGGCGAGCTCGTACAGCGGAGTGAGGCGGGCCACGACGCGGGCGACGGTCTCGTCGAAGGCCCACATCGACAGCTGGCTCGACACCGACGACACCTTGATCGACACGTAGTCGACGTCGTCGCGGCTGAGCAGCGCGAGGGTTCCCTCGAGACGGCGGTTCGCCTCGTCCTCGCCGAGCACCGCCTCGCCGAGGAGGTTGAGATTGAGGCGCACGCCGCCCTCGCGAAGCGTGGCGAGGGTCTTGTCGAGGTGCGCGGGCGTCGCGTCGATGACGAGGTGGCCGACCATGTTGCGCAGCACTCGGCGCGCGATCGGCACGATGATCCAGGGGAAGAGTGTGGCGAATCCGCCGCCGAGAGCGATCGCGGCGCGCAGGTACCAGGGCAGGAACTTCGGGATCTGGTGGCTCAGCTGCTCGAGGCTGCGTGCGGCGACCTTGAGGTCTTCGGGGCGCACCACCTTGTCGACGAATCCGATCGTGAAGTCGAGTCCGCGCGGGTCCTTCAGCACCCCGGCGAGGCGGGCCGCGCTCGCGTCGGTCGCGACGTCGGCGCTCTCGGCGAGCCAGCGGCGCACCGTGGCAACGGTCTCGTCGACGAGCTCCGCGGCCGACGGCTCAGGGGCAGTGCCTTCTTGGTTCTGACTCTGGATCGACATGCTCACGAGAATAGGCCTCCCTCTGGGGCGGTTGCTGGATTGCACAAGTGTGCCCGTCGCTTCCATAAAGTAAAAGCGATGGTTCTTGCACGATATTGTTCATAAATACTTAAAAGAACGGATGCCGCCATGCTCGACCTGCGCCGACTCCGCCTGCTCCGCGAGCTCAAGATCCGTGGCACGATCACCGCGGTCGCGGAGGCGTTCTCGTACAGCCCCTCGTCGGTGTCCCAGCAGCTGGCCCTGCTCGAGACCGAGGCGGGGGTGCCGTTGCTCACCAAGTCCGGCCGACGCGTGCAGCTCACCCCGCAGGCCGAGGTGCTCGTCGCGCACACGCACCAGCTGCTCGAGCGGATGGAGCTGATGGAGAGCGAGCTGGTCTCGAGCCTCACCGAGGTGCGCGGCACCGTGCGTCTGGCGGTGTTCCAGTCCGCGGCGCTCGGCATCATTCCCCAAGCGCTCACCCTGCTCGCCGACGAGCACCCGGCCCTGCGCGTCGAGATCACGCAGCGCGAACCCGAGAACGCGCTGTTCGAGGTGTGGGCGCGCGAGTTCGACCTGGTGATCGCCGAGCAGTACCCGGGACACGCCGCTCCCCGCGAGCCCGACCTCGACCGGGTCGCGCTCTGCGCCGACGAACTGCGGCTGGGGGTACCGGCCGGCCGCGGCATCCGGTCTCTCGCCGACGCCGCCGAGCTGCCCTGGGTCATGGAGCCGAGGGGGACGGCGAGCCGGCACTGGTCGGAACAGGTCTGCCGCCGGGCGGGGTTCGAGCCCGACGTGCGCTTCGAGACCGCCGACCTGCAGGCGCACATCCGACTGATCGAGTCGGGTAACGCGGTCGCGATCCTCCCCGACCTGGTCTGGTCGGGCCGCGAGCCCAGCGTCGAACTCGTGCGGCTCACCGGGTCGCCGACCCGCACCGTGTTCACCTCGGTGCGCGAGGCGAGCAGGGAGCGGCCGACGATCGTCGCCTGCCGCGACATCCTGCGTCGATCCGTAGCATTTCTCTGACAGTTCGGTAAGTCGGACGGTCGCGCAAGGCCCGACGAGTACTGTAGGGGCGGGCACCAGCGCAGGGAGAATGCAATGAGCATCGACACCGGCGGCGCGACTCTGCGCCGCGTACCGAGGCAGGACCGGAGCGAACAACGCTTCGAGCTGATCCTCGACACCACGGCACAACTCATCGACGAGGTCGGCTACGGCAACCTGACGACCTCGCTCATCGCGAAGCGCGTGGGCATGTCCGGACCGGGTATCTACCGCTATTTCGACGGCCTCCAGGCCATCGCGAGCGCCCTCGCCACCCGCAACCTGAACCGCTTCCTCGAGCGCGCCGTGGCGATCACCGCCGACGAGACCCTCGAGTGGGAAGACGCCATGGGCGGCGCGCTCGACGCCTACTGCGACATGTACCGCACCGAGCCGGGCTTCCGTTGGCTGCGGCTGGGCGACGCGATCGACCGCCACCTGATCGACGAGACCGAGACCAACCGCACCGTCGTCGCGCGGCTGGTGTCGAACCTGTTCATCACCCGCTACGAGGTCGGCCACCGCGACGACCTGCTCGACCACGCCGAGGTGATGGTCGAGATCGTCGACGGACTCACCGCCCGCGCGTTTATGTCGAACCCGAAGGGCGACCAGTTCTTCATCGACGAGTGCCGTCGCGTCATCATCGGCTACCTCAGCGAGTACCTCGCCGCGACCCTCGAAGAGGCCGAGAAGCAGAACCGGCTCGCGCAGATCTAGCCGCGATCCGGCCGCCGCCGCGGGGTTCCGACGCGGCATCCGTTTCTTATAGGGTCGGCGGATGATCGACACCACGGCGCTGCGCTCCCGCGTTTCCGGACCCGTCCTCGTCGAGGGCGACGACGCCTTCGCCGACGAGGTCGCGGGCTCCAACCTCGTCATCGTCAATACGCCGGATGCCGCGGTGGGCGCCGTCAGCGTCGCCGACGTCGTCGAGGCGGTGCGTTTCGGCCGCGAGCTCGGGGTGCCCGTGAGGGTGCAAGCCACCGGCCACGGCGCGTCGGCGGCGATCACCGACGGCGTGCTGGTGACCACCTCCCGGCTCGACACCGTGCGGATCGACCCCGCGACGCGCATCGCCACGATCGGGGCGGGCGTGCGCTGGGCCGCCGTCGTCGCCGCGGCCGCCGAGTTCGGTCTCGCTCCCGTCGCGGGCTCCTCCGCCCAGGTCGGGGTCGTCGGGTATCTCTCCGGCGGCGGGCTCGGACCGTTCGTGCGCAGCCACGGGTACTCCTCCGACTACGTGACGGGGTTCACCGTGGTGACGGGGCTGGGCGAGGCGGTCGAGGCGTCCGCCGACGAGAACCCCGACCTGTTCTGGGCGCTGCGCGGAGGCAAGCGCGGTCTCGGCATCGTCGTCGAGGTGCGGGTGCGGCTGGTCGAGCTGCCCTCGCTCTACGCGGGATCGCTGCTGTTCGAGTCGCAGCACATCGACCAGGTGGTGCGCGGCTGGATCGAGTACACGCGCTCGGCGCCGTCCGAGGTGAGCACGAGCCTGGTCGCCCTGCGTTTCCCGCCGATCGACGCCGTGCCCGAGCCGATGCGCGGTAAAAACCTCGCGAGCCTGCGCTTCAGCTACCCGGGCGGCGCGGCGGAGGGCGAACGGCTGGCGGAGCCGCTACGCGCCCTCGCGCCCGTCTTCCAGGACGCGCTCGGACCGCTGCCGATCGACCGGGTCGCCACGATCCACAACGACCCGGAGGGCAAGAGCCCGTCGTGGAGCAACGGCACCCTGCTCACGGCGCTCGACGACGACTTCGCCGGCGCGTTCCTCTCCATCGCCGGACCGGCCGCGCGCGTGCCATTCGTCGCGGCCGAGCTGCGCCACCTGGGCGCCGCGGCAGCGACCGACGTTCCAGAGGGGTCGGCCGTCGGCGGGCGTTCCGGCGCATACACCCTGACGCTGATCGGCGCTCCCGAGCCGAGCCTGTTCGCGACGGTCATCCCCGAGGCCGCCGCGCGGGTGTTCGACACGCTCCGCCCGTGGATCAACGCCGAGTCGAACGTCAACTTCTCCAGCCACGGGGGTGCCGGTACGCCGAACTGGTCGGCCGAGACGAGCGCCCGGCTCGACGCGGTGCGGAGGGCGTACGACCCAGACGGCGTGTTCGCGGGATAGGCCATTCAAGCGGCTGGCTAGTGCCCCCGATGATCCTGGATCGTCATGCGCGGTCCGAACGCCGGCTTGCGGAATCCACTCGCCTCGATCAGCCGCATCACGCGCTGGCGGTGTCCGGCGTACGGCTCGAGCAGTTCGAGCATGCCGTCGTCGTCGACCGGCTTGCCGATGAGCGCCCAACCGACCACGGCGGGCAGGTGGTAGTCGCCCACGCTCGGCGAATCGGCGTCGCCGTGCGCGCGCTGCATGGTCTCGGCGGCGGTCCACACGCCGATGCCCGGCAGCGAGCGCAGCTTCTTCTCCACGACCGGTCCCCCGCGGCCGTCGGCGAGGGTGCGTTCGAGAGAGTCGGCGACGGATGCCGCACGCATCACGGTCGCGGACCGCTGGGGCCCGACGCCCGCCTTGTGCCACTCCCACGACGGCACCCGGCGCCAGCGCTCCGCGCTCGGGAACACGCGCATACCGGCGGGCGCGGGACCGGGCGGCACGTCGCCGAACTTGGTGAGCAGCACCCGCCAGGCGCGACGCGCCTCGATGCCCGTCACCTTCTGCTCCAGGATCGCGATGAGCAACATCTCGAAGACCTGCCGGGTGCGCAACAGGCGCAACCCCGGATTGCGCCGACGGGAGTCGGCGAGAAACGCGTTGCCCGCGACATCCAACCCGTCCCACTCGTCCCCGGCACCGAGCAGCTCGGGCACTCCGGCGATCGCCCACTCGGCTCCGGGCCCCCACGCGGCCGCGTCGATTGCCCCCGCGCGCGGCTCGAGGTGCAGGGTCGCGGGCCCGTGCGGGGTGAGCATCGTGCGCCACACGCCGCCGCCGACGTAGCGCAATGTGGGGTCGTGTGTGCCGCGCACGAGAGGACGTAGCGTTAGCGATAGGCTCACGGGTGCGCCCGGCGTATACGTCGTGGTGAAGGCTGCGGATTCCATCGCTCCGAGCCTACGTCGCACCACCCACGCTTGGCTTGGCTAACTGTCGTACCCCCCGAATCGGGAGACCCCCCGAACTGGGAGGGGGGAACGTTCGGTCTTATTTCAGCTTTCCGGTCGGCAACGGGCCTAGTATCGGGGGCTGAGGCCTCCCGAAGTGCGAACCCGAACCGCGCTGGCCTTACCCGAGGAATTACTATGCCCGCTAGCCCTAAGACCGCGCCTCAGCGCAAACGACAGTGGGGTGCAGAGCGCTCGACCGAGCCGCTGCCCACCATTCACGTACGGCCCAGTGACCGCCAGATCGCCCTCGCGCGCCTGGCCATCGTCTTCACGGTCATCTTCTGGTTCCTCTACGTACTGACCACGATCATCTACCAGTTCCTCGAGAACGGAACCGAGAGCTTCCGGTTCACCATCGAGGCGATCTCGTACCTGATCGTCGTCACCTTCCTGAGCTTCTCCGCGCTGATGTACCTCGTCGCGCGGCAGGGTGCCCTCATCCGCTTCCGCGACCACGTGCGCGTGCCCCGCGCCGAGCTCGACCGCCACTTCGGGCAGAACCACTCGTCGATGACGGTCCTGGTGCCGTCGTACAGCGAAGAACCGCAGGTCATCCGCGGCACCCTCTGGTCTGCAGCGCTGCAGGAATACCCCGAGATGCGCGTCGTGCTGCTGGTCGACGACCCGCCCTTCCCGACCGACCCCGAGACCGCCGCCCGACTCGAGCGCGCGCGTGGAATGGCCGACGAGATCACGGACGCCCTCGCCGAACCCCGCGGCCGCTTCAGCACCGCCCGCATGAACTTCGAGTTCGACTCCGTCGCCGACTCGGTCCCCACCATCGAGACCGTGCGCCAGCTCGCGTACCAGTACTTCTGGGCCGCCGACTGGCTCGAGACGATGGCCGAGAACGAGACGATCGACGACCACGTCGACGAGTTCTTCGCCGACCAGGTGCTGCGCGGCCTCAGCAACGAGCTCGCGCTCGTCGGAACCGCGCTCACCGCGGCCGCCGACCAGGGCGAGACCCCCACGCACGAGCGCCTGGCCGAGCTGTACCGCCGCCTCGACTGGACCTTCGCCGCCGACCTGACGACCTTTGAGCGCAAGAAATACGCCTCGCTCTCGCACGAGACGAACAAGGCGATGAACCTCAACTCGTACATCGGCCTCATGGGGGGAACATACGACACCGAGGAGACCGCCGCCGGCCTCGTCCTGCGTCCCACGACCGGTCCCGGCGACTTCACCGTGCCCGACTCGGAGTACCTGCTCACGCTCGACGCCGACTCGGTGCTGTTGCGCGACTACTGCCTGCGCCTCGTCTACTTCCTCGAGCAGCCCGAGAACGAGCGCGTCGCCGTCACGCAGACGCCGTACTCGTCGTTCCGCGGCGCCGGAACGCGCATCGAGCGCCTCGCCGGCGGCTCGACCGACATCCAGCACCTCCTCCACCAGGGCATGTCGTACTACAACGCCGCCTTCTGGGTGGGGGCCAACGCTGTCATCCGCAAGCGCGCCCTCGAAGACATCGTCGAGGTCGAGACCGTCGGCGGGTTCGACGTCAAGCGCTACGTGCAGGACCGCACTGTCATCGAGGACACCGAGTCGAGCGTCGACCTCGGCACGCACCGCTGGTCGATCGTCAACTACCCCGAGCGGCTCAGCTACAGCGCCACCCCGCCCGACTTCGGCTCCCTCGTGGTCCAGCGCCGCCGCTGGGCCAACGGCGGACTGCTGATCATGCCGAAGTTCCTGCGCCAGGTGCGCGACCGCCGCGCCCGCGGCGAGCGCGTCACCTTCACCGAGTTCGCACTGCGTGCCAACTACATGAGCTCGATCGCGTGGGCCAGCTTCGGCCTCGTCTTCCTGCTCGCGTACCCGTACGACAGCCGCCTGCTCAGCCCGCTCGTGCTGCTGACGGCCGCGCCGTACTTCCTGGCGATGGGCTTCGACCTGCGCAACGCCGGGTACAAATTCAGCGACATCGGCCGCATCTACGGCTTCAACCTGATCCTGTTGCCGGTCAACCTCGCCGGCGTCTTCAAGTCGCTGGAACAGGCCATCACGGTCAAGAAGATCCCGTTCTCCCGCACCCCGAAGGTGAAGAACCGCACCGCGGCCCCGTTCCTCTACGTGGTCTCGCCCTACGTGATCGTCATCTTCTCGGTCGTCACCTTCGTGCGCGACATGTCGGTCGGCAACTGGGGCAACGCGGCCTTCGCCGCGTTCAACGCCCTGCTCGCCGGCGGCGCGATCGTGGCCTACATCGGTGTGAAGAACTCCATCGTCGACATCTGGCTCGCCCTCACAGGCTGGCTGTTCGTCGACGTCAAGTCGAAGTCCACGACCGACGACGACACCCCCGACCGTGACACGCCGATCGACTGGCGTTCCGTCCTCTACCGTGGCGACTCGGACGGCAGGGGCTCGACCTCCATCTCCGGCAAGGTCACCCCCGCGTCAGACTCGAAGCAGGCAGCGTAATGAGCACCACCGAAAAAGCCCCCAAGCCCGCCAAGACCAAGCGTCTCTCCATCCCCCGGCTGCTCGTGGCCATCGTCGTCTCGGCCGCGCTCGTGACGGCCGGTGTCGGCGCAGCGCGCACCTGGTGGGTCTCCGCGACCACCCCCGCGGCGGCCGACCCGTGGTTCGCAGCGTACGTCGACGTCACGGCGACCCCGAGCTACGCGTTCGAGAGCCCCGTCTCCGACGCGGCGAAGAACGTCGTGCTGTCCTTCATCGTCACGAAGGCCGGCGAGGACTGCACGCCCAGCTGGGGTTCGGTGTACACGATGGATGAAGCGGCGAGCTCCCTCGACCTCGACCGCCGTATCGCCCGCCTGCAGCAGCAGGGCGGCGAAGCTGTCGTCTCCTTCGGCGGTCTCGCCAACGACGAGCTCGCGTCCACCTGCACCGACGTCGACGAACTCGCCGACGCCTACCAGAGCGTGATCGACCGTTACGACGTCACCACGATCGACCTCGACATCGAAGCCGACAACCTCGCGAACACCGAGGCCAGCGTGCGTCGCGCCGAGGCCATCGCGATCGTGCAGCAGCGCCAGAAGGCGGCCGACGACGACCTCGCCGTCTGGCTCACGCTGCCGGTGGCCCCGACCGGCCTGACGGAGGTCGGCACCGACACCGTCGCCGACTTCCTCTCCGCCGAGGTCGACCTCGCGGGCGTCAACGTCATGACGATGGACTACGGCTCGAGCCGCGTCGACGGCCAGTCGATGCTCGACGCGTCGACGTCCGCCCTCGAAGAGACGCACCGTCAACTCGGCGTGCTCTACTCGCGCGCCGACATCGACCTGACCAGCGAGACGATCTGGAACAAGATCGGCGCGACGCCGATGATCGGCCAGAACGACGTGGAGGGCGAGATCTTCACCCTCGACGACGCGCGCAAGTTCAACACCTACGTCGTCGATCACGCCGCCGGACGCATGTCGATGTGGTCGCTCAACCGCGACGCCACCTGCGGCTCGAACTACGACGTGCGACGCGTCGCCGACTCGTGCAGCGGCGTCGCGCAGGGCGACTTCTCGTTCGCGACACTCCTCGCCTCGAAGATCGTCGGCAGCCCCGAGGACTCGGCGAGCACCACGACCACGAGCGAGCCCGTCGCGGTCGAGGAAGAGGACGACCCGGCGACTAGCCCGTACGCGATCTGGGACGAAGACGCCACCTACCTGATCGGTACCAAGGTCGTCTGGCACCGCAACGTGTACTCCGCCAAGTGGTGGACCCGCGGCGACCTGCCCGACAACCCCGTGCTCGACGCGTGGGAGACCCCGTGGGAGCTCGTGGGACCGGTTCTCGAGGGCGAGACGCCCGTCATCTCCCCCACGTTGCCGGCCGGCACCTACCCGACCTGGGTGGGCACCGACGTCTACGAGGAGGGCGACCGCGTGGTCGTCGACGACTACGTGTTCGAGTCCAAGTGGTGGAACCAGGGCGACAGCCCCGCGGCGTCCAACACCGAGCCCGACAACTCCCCGTGGGTGCGCCTGACCGACGCCCAGATCACCGAGGTGCTCGACCAGCTCGCGGCCGGCGAGGCACCGACGGGCCAGTCGACGGTCACCCCGACCGACGATGCGGCAGTCGGCACCACGGAGACCCCCGCCCAGTAGGCGTCGTGCCGCGCGTCTCAGACGTGCGGCACGAAGTCCTGCCAGGCCACGCGCCTGCCCGCCCGCGGATCCCTCTCCAGCCTGTCTTCCCGGTCGAAGATCAGCGTCACGCGCTTCTGCTCGTCGTAGCGCGGCCAGTCGGCCGAGATCGTTCCGGTGCGGGCGAACTCGATCCAACGGTCGCGCATGCGCGACCCGGTGCGCTTGAACGCCCGGCGACCGCCCAGCGCGCCCATGGCCCGTCCGAACGTGCCGTCCATCCGGTCGAAGAGCGCGAACAGCTCGAGGCCGTGCGTCGCGTCGAAGCCGAGCGCGCGCACCAGCCGCGGCGCGATGTCGAAGCGGTAGAAGTACACCGGAGCGAAGCGCGAGTGCCGCTCGGCGACTTTGACCGTCGGGTACCAGAAGGCGTAGTCGCCGGCGAAGTCCGCGGCGGGACGCTTCTCGGGCAGGCCGGGGTACTCGGCCTTGATGGCCTTGCGCGCCTTCTTCTTCGTGCGGGAGAAGATCGACCGGATGCGCGGCGGCGTCGTGGCGAGGATGTCGAGTCGCCCCGTGAACAGCGAGCCCTCGCGGTCGTTGGTGCCGATGATCAGGGGCACCGGCATCGCCCTGCCGTGCTTGAACGCGTCGAGCGGGCGCTCGGGCAGGAAGTCGCCGTCGATCACCGGGCAGAGCGCGATCGTGCCGGGGTCGCGGTCGGGCGTCAACAGGGTGAGCGCGACCGCTGCCTCCACGAGGTCGCTCGCGTCGGCGAGCTGCAGCATCAACGCGGCATCCTCGAGGGTCGTCGACTCGACCCCCGCGGGCTCGAGCCGGGCGCTGAGGAACTCGAGGAACTCGTCGGCCCAGCGCCGGGTGAGTTCGGGGCCGTAGAGCGCGTTCGTCGGGGCGCTCTGCGCGATGGCACGGGCGAACAGCCCGTGCGCGGCGGGCGTCGCCATCAGGGTGGTGACCGCGTTGCCGCCGGCCGATTCGCCGAACACCGTCACGTTGCCGGGGTCTCCGCCGAATGCCGCGATGTTGTCGCGCACCCACTCGAGGGCGGCGACCTGGTCGCGCAGGCCCAGGTTCGATTCGATCGGGCGCTCCGGCGTCGAGTAACCCGAGAAGTCGATATAGCCCAGCGCACTCAGCCGGTAGTTGAGGCTGACGTAGACGATGCCGCCCTCCCGCACGAGCGTCTCGCCGTTGTGCGGGTGCTCGGCCGACGATCCGACCGCGTAGGCGCCGCCGTGGATGAAGACCATGACCGGCAGGTTGTCGCCCCCGCCGGTCGGGCGCAGCACGTTGAGGCTGAGGCAGTCCTCGCTCATCGCCTGGCCCTTCGCGGCGCCGATGAAATTGCCGCTGCGGGACTGCCAGGCCACGGGGCCGAACCGGCGCGCGTCGCGCACACCCGTCCACGGCTCGGCGGGCCGCGGAGCACGCCAGCGCAGCGGGCCGACGGGTGCGGCGGCGTAGGGCAGGCCGCGCCACGCTTCGAGGCCGCGTTCCCGCACGCCCCGGGCCACCCCCTGTTCCACGGTCACGTCGAGGGAGTCGGTCGTTCCTGCAGGCCGGGTCAACACCGCTCGATGCTAACCCCGCGGGGTGAACGCGCGGTGCGGGGTGGCGGACGTCGGGTTCGACAGGCTCAACCCAGCTGGAAAGTAGAATTGGCCGGTGGCAGTTCCGAAGATCATCCTGTTTTACGGGTTCACCCCGCTCGCCGACCCCGAGGCCGTGCGCCTCTGGCAGCGTGACCTGTGCGAGTCGCTCGGACTCACCGGGCGCATCCTGATCTCGAAGGACGGCATCAACGGCACCGTCGGCGGCGAGCTGAAGAACGTGAAGCGCTACGTGCGCAAAACCCGCGAGTACGCCCCGTTCAAGAACATCGACTTCAAGTGGAGCGAGGGCACCGGCCACGACTTCCCGCGCCTCAGCGTCAAGGTGCGCGACGAGATCGTGAGCTTCGGAGCCCCGGGCGAGCTCGTTGTCGATGAGGCCGGAGTCGTCGGAGGCGGCATCCGTCTCTCGCCCGAAGAACTGCACGAGCTCGTCGCCCGAAAAGAGGTCACCTTCTTCGACGGGCGCAACGCCTTCGAGGCCGAGATCGGCCGGTTCGAGGGCGCCGTCGTGCCGGACGTCGCCAACACGCGCGAGTTCGTGGCCGAACTGGACAGCGGCAAGTACGACCACCTCAAGGACCAGCCGATCGTCACGTACTGCACAGGCGGAATCCGCTGCGAGGTACTGAGCTCGCTGATGGTCAGCCGCGGGTTCGCCGAGGTCTACCAGCTCGACGGCGGCATCGTGAAGTACGGCGAGACCTACGGAGACGCCGGTCTCTGGCAGGGGTCGCTGTACGTTTTCGACAACCGCATGGCGATCGATTTCACCCCGGATGCCGCGGTGATCGGCCACTGCTACCGGTGCGGCACCGCGACCAAGAACATGCAGAACTGCCGCGAACTCTCCTGCCGGGAACAGCTCGTCGTCTGCGAGGAGCACGCCGCGTCGACCGCGTGCGCCGAGCACGCCGCGCAGCTGGCCTCTTAACGAGCGCGACGCCCCGGCCCGAAGGCCGAGGCGTCGCGGAACGACGGACCTAGTAGGTCGTCATGGTGCAGGCCGCGGCGCCGCTCGAGCATGCCGCCGCCGTGATGACGGCGATGAGGATGCCGACCAGGATCGGCCAGACGATCGAGATGATGATGCCGGCGATGGCGAGACCGTTCTTCTGGCCCGCGCCGCGAGCCTGGACGAGGCCGACGATGCTCAGGATGAGACCGAGCAGGGGGAAGAGGAAGGCGAAGACGACGCCGGCGATGGTGATGCCACGTCCGACTCGGGGGACCTCGGTGGGTGCGACTGCTTCAGACATTGGGCTCCTCTGTAGTGAAAACTGTGAAATAGCGACGAATGTCGTGTGAAAACGTCGGCTAACACTATTGGCTATAGGGAGTCCGCGGATAGCTCGCGGCCTCCCCGTAAACGGGGGGCGAGCGCTGGATAGGCCATGATGTACTCATGAAAATCGGCATCCTCACGAGTGGCGGCGACGCACCAGGTCTCAACGCGGTCATCCGCGGCATTGTCTACACCGGCATCGCGACCGGCAAGTGCGAAGAGTTTGTCGGCTTCCGCAACGGCTGGAAGGGTGTCGTCGACGGCGACACCGTGCCGCTCGGCCGGCACGAGATCAAGGGCATCCACAAGCAGGGTGGGACGATCCTCGGCACCTCGCGCACCAACCCGTTCGACGGCATCGGCGGCGTCGACCGCATCAACGAGGTCATGCGCGAACAGGGCATCGACGCGATCGTCGCCATCGGCGGCGAGGGGACGCTGGCCGCGGCCAAGCGCCTGACCGACGCGGGCATCAACATCGTCGGTGTCCCCAAGACCGTGGACAACGACCTCGACGCCACCGACTACACCTTCGGTTTCGACACCGCGGTGCAGATCGCGACCGACGCCATGGACCGCCTGCGCACCACGGGCGACTCGCACGGCCGCTGCATGATCGCCGAGGTCATGGGCCGTCACGTCGGCTGGATCGCTCTGCACTCGGGCATGGCCGCCGGCGCCCACGCCATCCTGATCCCCGAGCAGAAAACCAGCGTCGACCAGATCCTCGAGTGGGTGACATCCGCCCACGACCGCGGGCGCGCGCCGCTCGTCGTCGTGGCCGAGGGCTTCTCGCTCGACACCATGGACGACGCGCACAGCGAGCGCGGCCTCGACGCCTTCGGACGCCCGCGCCTCGGCGGCATCGGCGAGCTGCTCGCGCCGATCATCGAGGAACGCACGGGCATCGAGACCCGCGCCACGACCCTCGGCCACATCCAGCGCGGCGGCACGCCGAGCGCCTACGACCGCGTGCTCGCGACGCGCCTCGGAATGGCGGCCCTCGACGCCGCCATCGCCGGTCGCTGGGGCCACATGGTCGGGCTGCGCGGCACGGACATCATCACGGTGCCGTTCGCCGACGCACTCGGCAAGCTCAAAACCGTTCCGCAGGAGCGGTACGACGAGGCGCGCATTCTCTTCGGGTAGCGCGCGGGTCCAGCCCGTCGAAATTCTGACCCACCCCGTAGCGGGTTGAGCCTGTCGAAACCCACCCACCCGGATTTCGACAGGCTCAATCCCCCTGGGTCGTCATAGGCTGGCCGCATGTTCCGTGCCATCGTCGTCAGCCGTCCGTCCGATTCCGCCGCCCACGCCGATCTCGTCGACGCGACCGACGACGCGCTGGGCGAGGGCGACGTCGAGATCGACGTCGAGTACTCGAGCATCAACTACAAAGACGGCATCGCCCTGACCGGTGCGCCCGGCGTGATCAAGGCACAGAGCCTGATTGCGGGGATCGACCTGGTGGGGACCGTTTCGTCGGTCTCTGAGCCTGTCGAAGGGAGCCCTACGACAGGCTCACCGACCGTAAAGGTCGGCGACCGCGTCATCGTCAACGGCCACGGCATCGGCGAGAACCACCCCGGCGGACTCTCCGAGCGCGCCCGGGTGAACAGCGACTGGCTGGTGCCGCTGCCCGCGGGCATCTCCGCGAGCCAGGCGGCGGCCATCGGCACCGCCGGCTTCACCGCGATGCTCTCGGTGCTCGCAATCGAGAAGCAGCTCTCCCCCGCCGACGGCGGAGAGGTTCTCGTCACGGGAGCCTCCGGCGGCGTCGGTTCGATCGCGATCGCGCTCCTGTCGAAGCTCGGCTACCGCGTCACGGCCTCGACCGGCCGCGCAGCAGAGCACGACTACCTGCGCTCCCTCGGCGCCAGCGACGTCGTCGACCGGGCGACGCTGAGCGAGCCGGGCAAACCGCTACAGACCCAGCGCTGGGCCGCGGCGGTCGACAGCGTCGGTAGCCACACCCTGGCCAACGTGCTCGCCCAGACGAACTACGGCGGCATCGTCGCCACCTGCGGCCTCGCCCAGGGCGCCGACCTCCCCGCCACTGTGATGCCGTTCATCCTGCGCGCGGTCACGCTCACCGGGATCAACTCGGTCTACTGCCCGCGGCCGCTGCGGCTGGAGGCGTGGGGCCGTCTCGCCCGCGATCTCGACCTCGGCCTGTTGGATTCCCTGACGACATCCATCGCCCTCGACGAAGCGATCGGGGTGGCCGGACGCATCATGCGCGGCGATGTGCGCGGACGCACGGTCGTCAGGGTGCAAGACTGAATTTATGAACACGGTCCTGCTCGTCATCGGCGCGGTCTTCGCGGTACTCGCGGCCGTGCTGCACGTCGTGATCTTCCGGCTCGAGAGCATCAACTGGAGCAGACCCGCGGTGTGGAAGCGCTTCGGGGTCGCCTCGCAGTCCGACGCCGACGTCGTGCGCCCGATGGCCTACAACCAGGGCTTCTACAACCTGTTCCTCGGCATCGGCGCGCTGCTCGGCGCCGCCCTGCTGCTCACGCCCGTGGCCCTCGCGGGCTACGGCATCGCGCTCTTCGCCACGGGCAGCATGCTCGCGGCGGCGACCGTGCTGATCCTCTCGAACCGCAGGCTCGCGCGCGCCGCGATCACGCAGGGCACGTTCCCGCTGCTCGCGGTGCTGTTCCTGCTGCTCGCGCTGATCTAGGCCGTGGCGGCCGCGGCGGCCCTCGCGGCACCGGGCAGGGCCTCGAGGATACGCCCCATCGCGGTGTCGTCGAGCGCCGACGACACGAACCACGCCTCGAACACGCTCGGCGGCAGCGAGACACCGGCGTCGAGCATCGCGTGGAAGAACGCGGGGTACCGGAACGCGTCCTGGTCTTTGACCTGCGCGTAGTCCTCGGGGACCGCCGAGCGGAACGCGAACGAGAACAGGTTGCCGGCCCGCTGCACGGTGTGCTCCACACCTTCCGCGGTGAGGGCGGCGGATGCCGCGTCCGACACGGTCGCGGCGGCGAGGTCGAGCGCGCGGTATACGGAGGCGTCCGCGGCCCGCAGCGTCGCGATGCCTGCGGCGACCGCCACCGGGTTCCCGCTGAGCGTTCCGGCCTGGTAGACGGGGCCGAGCGGCGCGAGGTAGTCCATGATGTCGGCGCGGCCGCCGAGCGCGGCGAGCGGCATACCTCCGCCCACGACCTTGCCGAACGTGACGAGGTCGGGCGCGTAGCCCGGAGTCTCGGGCGTCTGCGCCTCGAGCCCGAGCCAGCCGCCGGCGCCCACGCGGAAGCCGGTGAGCACTTCGTCGACGATGAGCAGCGCGCCGTGCGCGTGGGCGGTCTCGGTGAGGAACGCGGTGAAACCGGGCAGGGGGGTTACTACGCCCATGTTCGCTGCAGCGGCCTCGGTGATCACCGCGGCGATGCGGTCGCCGTGCTCGGCGAACACCGCGGTGACCGCGTCGCGGTCGTTGTACGGCAGCACAAGGGTCTGCGCGGCGGTCGCGGCGGTGACGCCGGCCGAGCCGGGCATGGCCATTGTCGCGAGTCCCGACCCGGCCTCGGCGAGCAGGCCGTCGGAGTGGCCGTGGTAGTGACCCGCGAACTTCACCAGCAGGTCGCGCCCGGTGAACCCGCGCGCAAGACGGATCGCCGTCATCGTCGCCTCGGTGCCGGTCGACACGAGCCGCACCTTCTCGACGGCGGGGACCCGTTCGAGAATCAGCTCGGCGAGCTCGGTCTCCCCCGGCGTCGATGCACCGAACGAGAGGCCGCGCGCCGCGGCATCCTGTACCGCCTTGATCACCGACGGGTGGGCGTGGCCCAGAATCGCGGGGCCCCAGGAGTTGACGAGGTCGACGTAGCTGCGTCCCTCCACGTCGGTGATGTACGCGCCCGTGGCCTCGACGAAGAAGCGCGGGGTGCCGCCGACGGAGCCGAAGGCGCGCACGGGCGAGTTGACGCCGCCGGGGATGGCGGCGCGGGCGCGGTCGAAGGCCTGCTGGTTGGTGGTCATGAGCGACGGAGCCTTTCTGCGAGCTCGACGGCCCAGTAGGTGAGCACGACGTCGGCGCCGGCGCGCTTGATGGCGAGCACGGATTCGTCGATGGCGCGTTCGCGGTCGATCCAGCCGTTGGCGGCGGCGGCCTCGATCATCGCGTACTCGCCGGAGACCTGGTACGCCCAGACCGGCACGCTCGAGGTGGCGGCGACGTCCGCGAGCACGTCGAGGTAGCTGCCGGCCGGCTTCACCATCACGACGTCGGCGCCCTCGATGATGTCGAGCTCGACCTCGAGCTGGCCCTCGCGGCGGTTGGCGGGATCCATCTGGTACGCGCGGCGGTCGCCGACGAGCGACGAGTTGACCGCCTCACGGAACGGCCCGTAGAAGGCCGACGCGTACTTGGCCGCGTAGGCGAGGATGGCGGTATCGACGAACCCGGAACCCTCGAGCGCCTCGCGCACGACGGCGGTCTGGCCGTCCATCATGCCGCTGAGCCCGAGCATCTGCGATCCCGACGCGGCCTGCACGAGCGCCATCTCCCGGTAGCGCTCGAGGGTCGCCTCGTTGTCGACCCGGCCGAGCGCGTCGAGGACGCCGCAGTGGCCGTGGTCGGTGAATTCGTCGAGGCAGAGGTCGGTCTGCACGACGAGCGCGCCGCCCGCCGCGTCGACCGCTGCACGGGTGCCGACGTTGAGGATGCCGTCGGGGTCGGTGGCGCCGGAGCCGATCGCGTCCTTCTCGAGCGGCACGCCGAAGAGCATCACACCGCCGATCCCGGCCTCGGCTGCGGCCTCGACCGCGCGCTGCAGGCTGTCGACGCTGTGGTGCACGACGCCGGGCATGGAGCCGATTTCGACCGGCTCGTCGATTCCCTCGCGCACGAACATCGGCAGCACGAGGTCGGCGGGGTGCAGACGGGTCTCGGCGACGAGTCGGCGCATCGCGGGCGAGCTGCGCAGTCGGCGGGGGCGGATGCTGCGTTCGGTCATGTCAGTCCTTGGTGGGCGCGTCTGCGCCCGGTAATCAGTCTTCTGGTGGTTCTTCTGCGCCCGCTGCGACGAACTCGACGAGCGCGTCGACGAGGGCGTCGGCGGAGCGGCTCTCCGCGATGACGTCGACCGTGAGGCCGGCGGCGCGGGCGTCGAACGCGGTGCGCGGGCCGATACAGGCGACGATGGTGCCTTCGGGCAACGGCGACAGCTGCTTGGCGACCTGGCGGGCCACGCTGCCGGAGGTGACGAGCACGGCGCCGATGCGGCCCGATGCGACGTCGGCGGCGACGTGTTCGGCGATGGGCACGCCGACAGTGCGGTAGGCGGAGACGAACTGCACGTCGAGTCCGAGCTCGGCGAGACCGCTGACCAGGGTGGGTTCGGCGATGTCGGACTGCGGGATGAGGACGCGGCCGTTGATCTCGGCGGTCGGCCACTCCTTGAGCAGACCGCGCGCCGAGTTGTCGCCCTCGGGGATGAACGTGACCTGGTAGCCCGCGACCGCGAGCGCGGCGGCGGTGGTCTCGCCCACGGCGGCGATGCGCGTGCCGGGGGGCACGCTCACGCTCTGCCCGGCGAGCACGTCGACCGTCGTCGCGCTGGTGACGACGAGCCAGTCGAACTGGCCGTCCTGCAGCTCGTAGAACGCATTGGCGAGGGTCTGCGCGTCGTCGGTCGAGGCGAAGTTGATGAGCGGCGCGATCACCGGAACCGCGCCGTAGCCGCGCAGCGTCGCCGCCACGGTGTCGCCCCAGCGTCCGCCGCGGGGAACGAGCACGCGCCAGCCCGAGAGGGGTTTCGCCGCTTTCACCGTCACGGGGTGCCTCCGACCGGTGCGAAACGGGCGGCACCGTTCTCGAGCAGCTCGGCGGCGACGCGCTGCGCGACCTCGAGCGAGGGCTGAGGGGTGTCGGCGGCGTAGAGCGCGTGCGAGCTGGTGAGCTTCTCGGTGCCGTCGGGGCTGTAGACCCGGGCGTCGAGGAAGAGCAGGCCGTCGTCGATCTGGCCGTGGGCGCCGATCGGGGCCGCGCAGCCCGCTTCGAGCAGGGCGAGCACGTGGCGTTCGGCCTCCACGATCGTGCGGGTGGGGTTGTGGTTGAGCGCCGAGACGAGCTTCTCGTCGCCGGTGCGCACCTCGAGGGCGAGCGCTCCCTGGCCGGGCGCGGTGGGCCAGCCGTCGAGCGAGAGGAACTCGGTGACCGCGCCGAGACGGCCCAGACGGTCGAGTCCGGCGGCGGCGAGCACGACGGCGTCGAGACGACCCTCGGCCACGTGGGCCAGGCGGGTGTCGACGTTGCCGCGGATGTCGACGACCTCGATGTCGGGGCGGCGCGCGTGCAGCTGCGCGGCACGGCGCGGCGACCCGGTGCCGACGCGGGCGCCGGCGGGCAGGTCGTCCATGGTCAGGCCGTCGCGGGCGCAGAGCGCGTCGCGGGCGTCGACGCGCTTGGGGATCGCGCCGATCGAGAGGCCGGGGTACGCGGCGGTGGGCAGGTCTTTGAGCGAGTGCACGACGACGTCGACGCGGCCGGCGATGAGCGCCTCGCGCAGTGCGCCGGCGAACACGCCCGTGCCGCCGAGGCTCGCGAGCGATTCGGTCGAGGTGTCGCCTTCGGTGCGCACGGTGACGATCTCGATGACGACGCCGGTCTTCGCGGCGAGAGCGCTGGCGATCGTCTGGGTCTGCGAGACGGCGAGCGCGCTGCCGCGCGTGCCGATGCGCACGACGGCGCCGGTGCCCGCGTGGGCCGAGCCGATGGTGGGGTGGTTCGGCGCCGTGTCCTTCGATTGCGTCATGGAAGAACTCCCGCGAGAGCCGGCTTGAAGCCGGCACGCACGTTCTCGCAGCATCCCGGGCGGCAGACGTCGTACCAGGGCCCGAGGTCGGTCATGGCCGGGCGGTCGGCGACGGGCACGCCGTCGCGGCGCTCGAGCACGAGGTCGACCAGGCCGGTCACGTAGGCGGCGTGCACACCGGGGGTGGGAACGCGCACCGCGAAGATGCCGTTCTCTTCGCTGGTCTCCATGGCCTCGGTGTCGAGGTCCCACTTCACCTCCATGTGGTCGCTGACGAAGCCGAGCGGCACGATGACGACGGCCTTGATACCCTGGCCGGCGAGTTCGACGATCGAGTCGTTGATGTCGGGCTCGAGCCACGGCATGCTGGGCGGGCCGGAGCGCGACTGGTAGACGAGCGACCACTTCTCGACGCCCGCAGCCTCGGACATGACCACTTCGGCCACCGCGAGGTGCTGCGCCGCGTACGCGCCGTCGGGGCCGAAGCCGCGCGAGGCGGGACCGGAGCGTTCGGCGTCCGATGACGGGATGCTGTGCGTGGCGAACAGGATGTGGGTCTCTTCGGGGCTGATGCCCTGGGCCGCGACATCCAGAAGCCCCTGTTTGACACCGTCGATGAAGGGCTGCACGAAGCCGGGGTGGTCGAAGAACTGGCGCACCTTGTCGATCTTGATGGTGTCGCCGAGGCCGGTCTCCTCGAGGGCGATCGCGTAGTCCTCGCGGTACTGGCGGCAGCTCGAGAACGAGCTGTACGCGCTCGTGCCGATGGCGATGAGCTTGGTGAAGCCGCGCTGGTTCGCCTCGGTGAGCGCGTCGCGCATGTACGGGGTCCAGTTGCGGTTGCCCCAGATGACGGGCAGGTCGACGCCGCGGCGCTCGAGTTCGGCCTCGAGGGCCGCCTTGAGCTCGCGGTTCTGGTCGTTGATGGGGCTGACGCCGCCGAATGCCCGGTAGTGGTGGGCGACCTCTTCGAGGCGCTCCTCGGGGATGCCGCGGCCGCGCGTGACGTTACGCAGGAACGGGATCACATCGTCCTGCCCCTCCGGCCCGCCGAAGCTGGCGAGCAGGATGGCGTCGTAGGCGACGGGGGTCGTCACGTGCTCGGCGCCCGATGCCGCTTCGTCGGATGCCGCGTTGAGCACGATCACCGGCTCGGGGAGGTTGCTGGCGTCCAACTGGTCGAACGCGCCGTTACTGATGGTCACGCGAGTACCTCCGCGATCTCCGAGATCTCGATGCGACGCCCGGTGTAGAAAGGAACTTCTTCGCGCACGTGCCGGCGCGCTTCGGTGTTGCGCAGGTGGCGCATGAGGTCGACCAGGTCGACGAGTTCGGGGGCCTCGAGACCGAGGATCCATTCGTAGTCGCCGAGCGCGAAGCTCGCGACGGTGTTGGCGAGCACCTGCGGGTACTGGCTTCCCTTGCGGCCGTGGTCGCCGAGCATCTTGCGACGCTCCTCCTCGGGAAGCAGGTACCACTCGTAGCTGCGCACGAACGGGTAGACGGTCAGCCACGCGGCCGGCTCTTTGCCGCGCATGAACGCGGGGAGGTGGTTGTTGGTGAACTCGGCGTCACGGTGCACGCCCATGGCGTTCCACACCGGCAGCAGAGTGGAGAGCTGGCCGCTGCGGCGCAGTTCGCGCAGCGCCCACTGCAGGGTCTGGGGGTTCTCGCCGTGGATCCAGATCATGATGTCGGAATCGGCACGGATGGACGAGACGTCGTAGAAGCCGCGGATGGTGACACCGGCGGCCTCTACGGCGGCGATCGCGTCCTCGAGTCCGCCGCTCCCCGCCGGGCGCGACGGATCGCGCTTCAGAACCGACCACAGGGTGTAACCCAGTGTTTCGGTGAGCGGAGGAGTGGCCTGAATATCGGAGCTATGACCCATAGGGTCTATCCTCCCCCTGTCCGAGGGGAGTTGCGAATCGAGATCTAATCGTCTCCGCTGAGCAGCGCCCATGCTACGAGGCCGATGACGGATGCCGCGACCGCGGTAGCGCCCACGATGAACGGGATCGGGTTCTCGTCGTACGCGATCTTCGCCTTGTCGGCGTAGCGGCTCGCCTGCTTCTTGACGTTGAGCTTGTCTTCGATCGCGTCGAGCGTGCTCTCGAGCTCCGCGCGCTGCGCGGCGATCTTGCTGTCGATGGAGTCGGTCATGTCAATCCCGCTTTCCTGTATCGGTTGCTGTGTCGTGGTGGCCGATGCCCTTGATGGCGTTGACGTCTTGCTTGACGCTCTCGATGGTCTCGGTGGGTACCGGGGGCGTGCCGCGCTTGAGCAGCGAGACGCCGATCAGCACGAGGATCGCCGTGATCAGCAGCAGCGCGCCGCCGACGATGAGCGCCGCGAGCCACGCCGGCAGCGCGGTGGCTATTCCGAGAACGGCGGCCGCGAGCAGCACAGCGAAGGCGAAGAACGCGAAGAACGCGCCCGCCGCGATGAGGCCGACGCCGATGCCGATCTCCTTGACCTTGCCGATCAGCTCCGCCTTCAGGCGTTCGAGCTCGCTGCGCAGCAGAGCGACGAGGTAGCCGGGCAGGTCGCCGATCAGCTTGAACAGCGACCGCTTGGGTAGTTCTTGCCCGCTCATGGCGCCTACTTCGATGCGCTCTTCGACGCGGTCGACTTGGAGGCCGACTTTGTCGGCGACTTACGCGCGGCGGGCTTGGCGGCGGGCTTGCCCGCGACCTGCGAGACGACCTTCTTGGCGCCGCTGGCGAGGAAGCCGGCGACCTCGGGGGCCTTGTCCTTCACGAAACCCTCGGCTTCGTCGAACTGGCGCTGCACTCGCGGGGAGTTCCAGACGTTGCCCACGGCACGCTTGATGTCTTCGTATCGCTCACGTCCGGCGCGGGCACCGAGTACGTAACCGACTCCGATGCCGACGACCAAAAGGATCTTGCCTTTCATGGTTTACTCCGCTTTCGTTTCGTGAATGATTCTTTCAGCGTAACCGGGTTACCCGGCGTGATTGCTGAGCAGAGCTTTCGCTTGTGCCTCTGAGTGCCCAATGATATTTGCCAGTCCCGTTCCGGCGATAGCCTCGCCGACGACGACGATGCCCTCGGGGACGACCTCGCTGACGGCGGCGCGTGACCACTGCACGCGGGCGAAGTCGAGCACCGCGGACGGCTCGAGCGGCACGCCGAGCAGAGCCGCGGCATCCTCCCTCGCGATCTCGGCGAGGCCCTGGTGGTCGGAGGCGTACGACAACCGCACAACGTGCTTGCCGCCGGCCCGCTCGGCCAGCCACTCCCACTTGGCGGTGGCGTGCGTGAGGGCCTTGGCCCGGATTCCGGCGGCACCCTCGGCGACGAGCACGCCGGTGCCGCGCGGGGCCGCGTCGAGCGCCGGCGAGTCGAGCACGAGAGTGGCGAGCGTCACGGTGCGGGGTGGCTGGCGGTCGCCGACGAGAAGGCCGGATGTCGCGACGACGACGGCTCCGCGGAGGGTGTCGCCACCGACCCTGACCTCGCCCGGGGCGACGGCGGTCGCGCGGCTGTTCAGACGGATCTCGGCACCGAGGTGCGTGACGTCGGCCACGAGCTCGTCGACGATGCGCACGAGTCCGCCGCGGATACCGAGGACGGCCGAGCCCGCGGGGGCGGCGGCGCGGATGGTGCGCACCGCCCCGGCCAGGGTGCGTTCGCGGTGGAGGGCGGCGCGCAACTGCGGCGCCACGCGGTCGAGTGCGAGGTCGTCGGGCGACGCCGAGTGCACGCCCTGCACGACGGGTGCCACGAGCTTGTCGACCATGGCGTCGCCCATGCGGGCGCGCACCAGCTGGCCCAGCGTCTCGGACTTCGCACCGACCCTGGTCGGCAGGAGGGTATCGCCGAGGTAGGCGCGCAGGGCGGCGCGGGTACCGATGACCGTGATCACGTCGGCGGCCGCGGGAACCCCGGGTATGCCGAGCAGGCTCGTCGCGGGCAGCGGCACGGCCGGTCCGCTCGTCGGCTGCAGCCAGGCACCCGCGGGGTTCGGCGAGACGATCTCGCCGCCGAGCCCGATCTCGCCCAGCAGCGCCTGCACGGTGCCGCCGCGGGTCGCGAAGCTCTCGGCTCCGGCGTCGAGGGTGATCCCGCCGACGACGTGCCGGGAGATGTTGCCGCCGAGACGGTCGGACGCCTCGACCACGGTCACCCGGAGGCCGCTCTTCAGCAGCCTCCGCGCGGTGACCAGGCCGGCGAGCCCGCCGCCGACGACGACGACGTCGGTCATCCGGCGTGGACCTGCTCGACGATCCGGGTCAGCACGTCGGGGTTGGTCTCGGGCGGCACGCCGTGGCCGAGGTTGAGCACGTGGGCGGGTGCCTCGCGGCCGCGGTCGATCACGTCGTTCACGTGTGCGGCGAGGATGTGCGCGGGGGCGCCGAGGAGTGCGGGGTCGAGGTTGCCCTGCAGCGGCACGGTCCCGCCGAGGCGGCGGTTGGCCTCGTCGAGCGGGATGCGCCAGTCGACGCCCATGACGTCGGCGCCGACGTCGTGCATGTGCGCGAGGACCTCGCCGCTGCCGACGCCGAAGTGCACCTTCGGCACCTCGAGGCCGCGAAGGTGTGAGAGCGCCCGCTTGGAGTGCGGGGCGACGCGGCGCACGTACTGCTGCGCGCTGAGCGACCCGACCCAGGAGTCGAACAGCTGCACGGCGGACGCGCCGGCGAAGACCTGCGCCTTGAGGAATGCGCCGCTGACGTCGGCGCACCAGTTGAGCAGCTCCGCCCAGGCGTGCGGCTCGGTGTACATCATGGTGCGCGTGCGCAGTTGGTCCTTCGACGGGCCGCCCTCGATCAGGTACGACGCGAGCGTGAACGGGGCGCCGGCGAAACCGATGAGCGGTGTCGTGCCGAGCTCGGCGACGGTGCGCTGGACACCCTCGATGATCGGGGCGAGTGCTTCGGGTTCGATGGGTCGCAATGCCGCGACATCCGACACGCTTCTGATCGGATTGGCGAGAACCGGGCCGCGCCCGGGGACGATTTCGACCTCGACACCTGCGAGTTTGATGGGAATCACGATGTCACTGAAGAAGATCGCGGCGTCGACCTTGTGGCGTCGCACGGGCTGCAGCGTGATCTCGCTCGACAATTCGGGGGTCAGGCAGGCGTCGAGCATGGCGTTTCCGACCCGGAGTTCGCGGTATTCCGGGAGCGAACGGCCCGCCTGGCGCATGAACCACACGGGCGGCGTCGCCTGACGTTCGCCGCGGTAGGCGCGGATGAGGGGGGCGTCGGAGGTCCGGCCGTCGACGAGCGGATGGTTATCTGGCAGAGTCACGGAGTTAACATTAGGTTGTGCTCCTGTGTCTGACCGCTAACCACCAGAATGCCAGCTTCGACCTTCTCGAGAAGCTGTCCATCGGTGCACCTGCGGCGGCCTCCACTCTGGTCGCGGGCAGCGCCTTCGTCTCCGGCGCCGTGGTGCTCGCCACCTGCAACCGCTTCGAGGCGTACCTCGACATCGACGAGCCCCTCACGGGCGCGACCGCGGTCGCCGTGCAGTCCACCATCGACGCCATGAGCATCGCCAGCGGCGTGCAGCCCGAAGAGCTGCGTCGCTCGGTCACCGTCATTACCGGGGATGCCGTGGCCGGCCATCTCTTCTCCGTCACGTCCGGACTCGAATCCGTCGTCGTCGGCGAGGACGAGATCTCCGGCCAGGTCGGCCGCGCCCTCGACGCCGCCCGCCAGTCGGGAACGACCTCGTCGAACCTCGACCGCCTGTTCCAGACCGCCACCCACACGTCGCGCGACGTGAAGAACCGCACCGCCCTCGGCGGCGCCGGCCGGTCGCTCGTGCGTCTCGCCCTCGAGATGGCGTCGAGCCGGGTCACCGACTGGTCGCAGACGCGCGTGCTGCTCGTCGGCACCGGCCAGTACGCCGCGACCACGCTCGCCGCGCTGCGCGACCGGGGTGCCGTCGACGTGCGCGTCTACTCCCCCTCCGGCCGCGCCCAGCGGTTCGCCGCCAAGTACGACACCGCGTTCGAGACGTCGCTGCCCGCGGCGATCGGCGCCTCCGACATCGTCGTCACCTGCACCTCGACCATGGCGATCGCGCCGGCCGACGTGCCCGACGACAACCGCCGCCTGATCATCGACCTCGGGCTGCCCCGCAACGTGGACCCTGCAGTCGCCGGCATGCCGGGCGTCGAGATGCTCGACCTCGAGCTGATCAGCAAGCACGCGCCGATCGAGGCCCTCACGGCCGCGACCGACGCCCGCGCGCTGGTCGGCAACGCCGCGGCGTCGTTCACCACAGCCGCCGTCATCGAGCCCGCGATCGTCGCGCTGCGCAGCCACATCTTCGACGTGCTCGACGCGGAGATCGAGCGGGCCGAGCGCAAGGCCGGATCCGCCGACAGCACCGACACCGTCGCCGCACTGCGCCACCTCGCCGGAGTCCTGCTGCACGCGCCGTCGGTGCGGGCGCGCGAACTGGCACGCGAGGGCCGCGCGGACGAGTTCGTGGCGGCGCTCGACGCGCTCTACGGCATCGGTCCCGCGGCCGCCGCGGTGGCGCTGCCCGTCGACGGCCGCGCGGACGAGTCGCTCGCCGGCTGAGCCCCGGATCGGCCGGGCTGACGGATGCGCGCGCTACCCGCGCCCTCGGCACGGCGCGGTCAGCAGCAGCGGCCCTCGGGAGCCGTATCCTGGCGATCGGTGCGGTCGCGCCAGAACTCGCGCTCGGTCATCACCGTCGCACCCTCGCCGTGCACGGTCGCGGCGTGGGCGAGGTACTTCTCGTAGGCGTCCTCTCCCATAACACCGCGCACGTACCAGCGGATCCCGCGCACGACCTCGGCGGCGCGCATCAGTGTGCGCTCCGTTTCGGCGCGGCGGGTAGCGCGTCCCACTGCTTCTGGATCTCGCGCTCGGCCGGGGTCGCGACGAGACCGGCCGGCGCGAAGATCTGCGATTCGACCGCGGCATCCTCGCTGCTTTCGGACGCTCCCCGCCGCGCCGCCCGCACGGTCGCGATGACCGCCGTGACGATCACGATGATCGCGAGGCTCACGAACAGGATCGACAACACGCCCTGCACCATGGTGTTGCGCACCACGGCGTTCATCGCCTCCACCGTCGGCGCCGTGCCGAAGCTCGTCTCGCCCTCGGCGAGCGCCTGCCGGAACGCCGCGTTCTGCGCGAAGTAGCCGACCGCGGGCACCGACGAGAATATCTTCAGGAACGAGGCGGAGATCGTCACCACGGCGGCGAACCCGAGCGGCAGCGCGACGATCCAGAGGAACCGGAAGTAGCCGCGCTTCGCGATGATCGCGAGGCACACAGCGAGCGCGATCGCCGCCAGCAGCTGGTTCGCGATGCCGAACAGCGGGAACAGCGTGTTGATGCCGCCGAGCGGGTCGGTGACTCCCATCAGCAGGATCGCTCCCCAGGCCGCCACCATGATGGCGGTGGCGATCCAGGCGCCGACCCGCCACGACGTGTTCTTGAACTTCGGAAGGACGTTGCCGATCGAGTCCTGCAGCATAAAGCGCGCGACCCGCGTGCCCGCGTCGACCGCGGTCAGGATGAACAGCGCCTCGAACATAATCGCGAAGTGGTACCAGAACGACATCAGCCCGCTACCGCCGATCAGCTGCTGCATGATGTGCGCGAGGCCGACCGCGAGGGTGGGGGCGCCTCCGGTGCGGGAGACTATCGACTCCTCGCCCACGTCATTCGCCGTCTGTTCCAGCATCTCGGGCGTGAGGTTCACCCCCGAGAGGCCGAGGCCGTTCACGAATGCGACAGCGCCCTCGATGGTGCCGCCCGTGGCCGCCGCCGAGGCGTTCATGGCGAAGTAGATCCCCCGGTCGATCGACAACGCTGCGACGAGCGCCATGATCGCCACGAACGACTCCATCAACATGCCGCCGTAGCCGATGAAGCGGGTCTGCCGCTCCTTCTCCACGAGCTTGGGGGTCGTGCCGGAAGCGATCAGCGCGTGGAATCCCGAGAGGGCACCGCAAGCAATGGTCACGAACAGGAACGGGAAGAGCGTGCCGCTCACTACCGGACCGGTGCCCGTCGTCGCGAACTCGCTCACCGCCGGCGCAGTGATCTCGGGCCGCACGATGATGATGGCGAGCGCGAGCATAAGGATCGTGCCGATCTTCATAAACGTCGAGAGGTAGTCGCGCGGCGCGAGCAGCAGCCAGACCGGCAAAACGGCGGCGACGAAGCCATAGACGATGATGCCGATGGCGAGCGGCACCTTGTCGATGGTGAAGAGCGCCACGCCCCAGTCGGTTTCGGCGACCGCGCCGCCGCCGATAATCGCGGCGAGCAGCAGCACGAAGCCGATGATCGACACCTCGGTCACCTTGCCGGGGCGGAGGAAGCGCAGATAGCAACCCATGAACAGTGCGATCGGTATGGTCATCGCGACGGAGAACACGCCCCACGGGCTCTCGGCGAGCGCGTTCACGACGACGAGCGCGAGGATCGCGACGATGATCACCATGATGGTCAACGTCGCCACGATCGCCGCCGTGCCGCCGACGCGACCGAGTTCGTCCCTCGCCATCTGGCCGAGCGAGCGGCCGCCGCGGCGCATCGAGAAGAACATCACGAGATAGTCCTGCACGGCGCCGGCGAGAACGACGCCCACGATGATCCAGATCGTGCCGGGCAGGTAGCCCATCTGCGCGGCAAGCACCGGGCCGACGAGGGGTCCGGCACCCGCTATCGCGGCGAAGTGGTGGCCGTAGAGCACCCGGCGGTCGGTGACCGCGAAGTCCTTGCCGTCGGCCTTGTACTCGGCCGGGGTCGCGCGGCGGTCGTCGGGCTTCACGAGGTGCTTCTCGATGTACTTCGAGTAGAAGCGGTACCCGATGAAGTAGGTGCAGACCGCGGCGAAGACGAACCAGATCGCGTTGACGGTCTCGCCGCGGATGACGGCGAGCATCACCCAGCTCAGACCTCCGAGCAGGGCGACCGCCACCCAGATGACGACCTTCAGCGGAGTCCACCTCCGATCCTCGGCCTCGAGGATCTCTGGGTCTACGGCGACCGGCGGGCGGCCCGATGTGTTCGCGCGTGCAGACGTGTGTGCCATGTTTCTCCCCATTGAGTAACGTGTGTGACCGGTCGGCACCACGGTAACACGGGGCTAGTGCACGTACTCGAGCAACTCCTGGCCCACGGTGCGCATCGCGTCCACCACGCTGAGCCGGCGCGCGAGCGAGTCGTCGTCGAACTGCACCGAGACCGCGTACGACACCGCCGTGCGACGCCCCCGCAGCGCGCCCGCTTCGGACCGCACGCCGGTGTCGGCGCCCGTCTTGTTGATCAGCAGCGTGCCGTGGTCGGCGCTGCGGTGCGACAGCGGGTCGAGACCGAACGCGCTCGCGACCATCGACAGGTCGCTGTTGAGGGAGATCCAACCCATGACGCGCTGGCTCGTGACGGCGTCGACGACCTCCTCCCGGGCGAGCATGCCGAAGAGTCTGGCGAGCTCGGCTGTCGATCCGACGGAGAGTTGTGGCGCGTCATCCGGCCCCCGCGTATTGCGGGCGAAGTCGAGCAGTGCCGTGCGGCTGAGGCCGAGCGACTCGGTGCGGGCCCGCACGGCGTCGAGGCCGACGCGGCTGAGCAGCAGATTCGTCGCGAGGTTGTCGCTCGTCGCGCCGACCAGGGTGGCGAGGTCGGCGACCGGGAGCGCCGGCGCCTGCATGTGCTGCCAGACCCCGCTCTCGCCCACGGTGTTGACGGGCGGCTTGTCGATGATGCCGAGGCCGATGTTCTCGCGCGCGGTCAGCCGCGCCGACACCTCGATGAGCAGCAGCACCTTGCCGATGTCGGCGGTGGGCAGCACGATGCGGTCGTCGATCGAGACGAGCGGCGTGCCGGTGGAGAGATCGAGCACGTGCGCCGACACCTGCGCGCCCTCGTAGGCGAGGCGGCCGAGCGCGCGGAACGAGGCGGTGAACCTCGGCTCCCGCGCGGCGGCGACGTGGCGCCCCGGCGATGCCGCGCGCACTCGATCAGAGCGTTCTCGTACCTTGGCTACATCTGCCACTGCAGGCCTCTACCGTGCGCTCGATACAAGGATCACCAAATGGTGACTCTTTCGGTCGGGTCAAGCCAGAGCGCGTCGGTGGGCGTGACTCCGAAAGTTTCGTAGAAGTCGTCAATATTACGCACGATCTGGTTGCAGCGGAATTCGTTCGGAGAGTGTGGATCGATCGCGATCAATCGGATAACCTCCTCGTCGCGCGCCTTGATCTGCCAGGCCTGCGCCCACGACAGGAAGAAGCGCTCGGCGCCGGTCAAACCGTCGATGACCGGGGGTTCTTCGCCCTTCAGCGAGAGCAGGTAGGCCTTCCAGGCGATGCTCAACCCGCCGAGGTCGCCGATGTTCTCGCCGATCGTGAGGGCACCGTTGACGTGGTGGTCGGGGGTCTGGGCGGGGGCGAGCGCGTCGTACTGCGCGATGAGCGACGCGGTGAGCTTGTCGAACGCGGCCTTGTCGTCGGCGGTCCACCAGTCGGTGAGCTTGCCGTCGCCGTCGTACTTCGAGCCCTGGTCGTCGAAACCGTGTCCGATCTCGTGCCCGATGACGGCACCGATGGCACCGTAGTTCGCCGCCGCGTCGCGCTTCTCGTCGAAGAAGGGGAACTGCAGGATGGCGGCCGGGAACACGATCTCGTTGAATCCAGGGTTGTAGTACGCGTTGATCGTCTGCGGGGTCATGAACCACTCGTCGCGGTCGAGCGGCTGGCCGATCTTGCCCAGTTCGCGCTGGAACTCGAACTCGTTCGTGGCCCGCACGTTGCCGAGCAGGTCGTCGGCCGCGATCGCGAGCGTCGAGTAGTCGCGCCACTTCACCGGGTATCCGATCTTGGGCGTGAACTTGTCCAGCTTGTCGAGCGCGCGCTCGCGGGTCTCCGCGCCCATCCAGGTCAGGGCGGTGATGCTCTGGCGGTAGGCCTCGACGAGGTGGTCGACGAGCACGTCCATGCTCGCCTTCGCCTCCTCGGGGAAGTGGCGTTCGACGTAGATGCGGCCGACCGCCTCGCCGAGGGCGCCCTCGACCAACGAGACGCCGCGCTTCCAGCGGGCCCGCAGCTCGGGCGTACCGGTGAGGGTCTTGCCGTAGAAGTCGAAGTTGGCGGCGACGAACTCGTCGCTCAGGTAGGCGGCGTTCGAGCGCACGACCTGCCAGGCCAGCCAGTCCGTCCACGAGTCGAGGCGGTCCCCGGTCAGCAGGTCGGCGAGGCCGGCGAAGAAGCTCGGCTGGCGGACGACGACTTCGTCGAAGGATGCCGCGGGCACATCGAGCGCGGACTTCCAGACGTCGAAGTCCGCACCCTCCATCACGTCCTCGACGCTCGCGAGGGCACGGGCCTCGGTCCAGGCCATCGGGTTGTAGGTGGCCTCGCTGTCGCGGTTCTTCACCTTGTCCCAGTGGTGGCCGGCGATGTCGGTCTCGAGGGCGAAGATGCGGGCCGCGGCCTCGGCAGCGTTCTCGCGGCCGGCGAGCGTCAGCATGCGCTCGATGAAGGCGACATAGGCGGTACGGATGTCGGCGAACTTCTCTTCGCGGTAGTACGACTCGTCGGGCAGGCCGATGCCGCCCTGCTCGAGGAAGACGAGGTAGCGCTCGGGGTTGCCCGGGTCGTTGTCGACGAAGACGTGCACGAAGCCGCTCGAGCCGCGGCGCTCGAGGCGGCCGAGGGTCGCGAGCAGGTCGGGGATCGAGCCGACGGCGTCGACCTCGGCGAGCAGCGGCTGCAGCGGGGTGGCGCCGAGCTCCTGGATGCGGGCCTCGTCGAGGAAGCTGGCGTAGAGGTCGCCGAACTTGCGCTCCTCGGTGCCGGGCTCTGCCGACTGCGCCTCGACGATGATGTCGCGCACGGCCTTCTCGGCCTCTTCGGCCAGCACGTAGAACGAGCCGTAGCGCGCCTTGTCGCTCGGGATCTCGGTGCGGGCGATCCACTTACCGTTGACGTGGCGGAACAGGTCGTCCTGCGGACGCACCGCCGGGTCGAGTTCTTCGGTGAGGATTCCGGCGGGGAGCTGCGTTTCGGCGGTCATGGTGTCCAGCCTAGGACTCTGGGCTTGGCGGTGGTTGAGTAGCAGTCGCCGAGCTTGTCGAAGCGGGTTGAGCTCGTCGAAGCCGGTTGAGCTCGTCGAAACCCCTCAGCGGCCGACCACCGACGGTTTCGAGAGGCTCAACCCGCCCACCGGGCAGACTGGTCACGATGAAAGACCTCGACCGCGACATCCGCCGCCTCGCCCTGCCTGCCCTCGGTGCCCTCGTGGCCGAGCCGCTCTTCCTGCTCACCGACACCGCGCTCGTCGGGCACCTCGGCGCGACGCCGCTCGCCGGACTCGGCATCGCGAGCGTCGTGCTGCAGACCGTCGTGGGGCTACTGGTGTTCCTCGCCTACGCGACGACGCCGATGGTCGCTCGTCGGCTCGGGTTCGGCGACACCGCGGGCGCCGTGCGCGCGGGGATCGACGGCGTCTGGCTCGCGCTCGCGGTCGGTGCGCTGCTCGTGCTCGTCGGGGTGCCGTCGTCGGGCTGGCTCGTCTCCCTCTTCGGCGCGACCCCGGACGTGACCGAGGCCGCGACGGTCTACCTCTCGATCTCGCTCTGGGGGGTCCCGGCGCTGCTGCTCACGCTCGCCGCGAGCGGGCTGCTGCGCGGGCTGCAGAACACGCGTACCCCGCTCGTCGTCGCGGGGGCGGGCTTCGGCGCGAACGCCGTGCTCAACGCGGTGCTGATCTACGGCGCCGGCTGGGGAATCGCGGGCTCGGCGATCGGCACGGTCGTCGCGAGCTGGGGCATGGCGGCCGCGTACCTGGTGATCATCGTGCGGGCGGCGCGCTCCTCGGGGGCGACGCTGACCCCGCACGTCTCCGGGATCGCGAGCGCCCTGCGGTCGGGCGGCTGGCTGCTGTTGCGCACCGCCTCGCTGCGGGTGGCGCTGCTCGCGACGGTGTTCGTCGCGACCGGCTTCGGCACGGCCGAACTCGCCGCGACCCAGATCGCGCTCACCCTGTTCTCGACGCTCGCGTTCGTGCTGGACGCGCTCGCCATCGCGGGCCAGGCCATGATCGGGCACGGGCTCGGCGCGTCGGACGTGCCGCGCGTGCGGGCGATCACGCGTCGGCTGCTGCAGTTCGGCGTGGTGGGCGGGGCGGGGCTCGGCCTGCTGATCGCGGCCCTCTCGCCGGTGCTCCCGCTGATCTTCACGACGGATGACGCGGTCGTCGGCCCGCTCGTACTCGCGTTGCTCGTGATGGCCGTGGGTGTGCCGCTCGCCGGGTATGCGTTCGTGCTCGACGGTGTGCTCATCGGTGCGGGGGATGCGCGGTATCTCGCAGTCGCCGGCATCCTGAACCTGGTCGTGTATTTGCCGCTGCTGGGGGCGGTCGTGGCGAGCGGCGCGACCGGGGGCGCCGCCGTGGCGCTGCTCTGGGCGGCGTTCGGCCTCGGCTACATGGGGTCCCGCGCCCTGACTCTCGGCTTGCGCGCGCGCACCGACCGCTGGATGGTCGTCGGCGCGTAGTCGGGGGTGCGCGGCGCTACGGCGCCCGAGGTTGCGCGGCGTATTCTCGCCGCCGCGCCCGAAATTTCGCGCGCGCTAGCGAAAATACGCAGCGCGACCGGTAGCGCTCAGCGGACGGGCGCGGGGCCCGTCGTCGCGCCGAGGCGTAGCTCGCTCGTCAGGCTCGCCGGCAGCGCGGGCTCCCCGGCGAGGCTCGCCAGGATCGCGCGTCCCGCGGCACGGCCCTTGTCGACCGCGGGCTGCAGGAGGGTGGTGAGCACGAGGCCGTCGACGCGCACCCCGTCGAAGCCGAGCACGCTGAGGTCCTCGGGCACCCGGAGGCCGAGCGCCTTGGCGGCGCGGATCACGCCGACCGCGAGCAGGTCGCTCTGCGCGATGACCGCGGTCGGACGGTCGGGCGTCGACAGCAGGGCGCGCCCCGCGATCTCCCCCTCTTCGACGAAACTCCCGGCCGCGACGACGCCGCCCGCGTCGGGGAACACGGCGCGGGCACCGCGGATGCGCTCGGTCGCGGTGAACGCGGAACTCTGCGCCTCCCACTCGGGAGTGAGCGGGCCGCGGTCGTGCGACGGACCCAGGGGAAGGGTTACGAGCGCGACTCTCTCGTGACCGAGATCGCGCAGGTGCCGTGCACCGAGCGCGGTGGCCTCGAAGTTGTCCAGATCGATCGGAACAACCCCGGGCATGTGCTCGGCCTCGATCGCGACGATCGGCATCCCGCGCTGGCGCAGCGTGACGACCGACTGGTCGAGGCGGGTGCTGCAGCCGATGAGCACGACCGCGTCCATCGGGGCGACCGCGATGTCGGCCGCTCCCCCGGTGTCGGTGAGCAGCAGAAGAGCGAGGCCGGCCGTGCCCGTGACGTCGGCGATGCCGTCGAGCATCGCGATGTTCATCGGGTCGCGGAAGGCGTCGGCGAGGCGGTCCTCGATGACGACACCCACGATGCCGGAGCGTCCACGCCGCAGCGACTGCGCCCGCGGGTCGGGTCCGGCGTAGTCGAGCTGCTCGGCGGCGGCGAGCACCTTGGCCTTCGTCGCGGCCGAGACCGGGCCGGCGCCGCTGAAGGCGAGTGACGCGGTCGAGGGCGAGACGCCGGCGAGGGCGGCGACCGCGGCGAGGTTCGGGCGGGGAACGTCGCTGCGCGCTGCGACGGCGGCCGCGTCATCCCGTCTCGTGCTTGCCGTGTCTCCCATGGCTTGGTAGCTTAGTCGAATCGATTCGACTCGAATCGATTCGATAGCCAATCACCATCCATGGGATCACCAATGTCACAGTCGCCAGCGCCGGCCCACCCCACCTCCTACCCGGGCGGGCTCGACCGCAGGCAGGTCGTCGCCTGGCGCAACGCGATGTTCGTCATCTTCTCGCTGTGCGGCCTCGGCCTCGCGAGCTGGGTCGCCCGACTCCCGGCCGTGCGCGACTCGCTCGGCGCCTCCACGCTCGACATGGGCGCGCTGATCTTCGGGCTCTCGCTCGGGTCGATCCTGGGGCTGCTCGTCTCGAGCCACGTGATCGCGCGCCTCGGCGCCCGCACCACGATGCGCTGGGCGTTCACGGTCGCCCCGGTCGGCCTCGCCTTCGCGGGCATCTCGGCCAGCCTCGGCACCGGATTCGCCGCGATCTTTGTCGGCCTCGCCGTCTTCGGCGCGTTCTTCAGCGTCAACGACGTGGCGATGAACGTCTCCGGCGCCGCCAACGAGCGTGCCCTCGGCCGCACGATCATGCCGATCTACCACGCGTTCTTCAGCTTCGGCACGATCATCGGGGCAGGCGCGGGCGCCCTCGCCGAGGCCTGGGCCGTGCCGATCGCCGTGCACATGGGGATCGTCGCGGTCGTCATCTTCGGCGCGGGGCAGCTGTCGCTGCGGTTCCTGCAGAGCGAGCACGGAGTCGCCGAGGGCGAGGAGCCCGTCGCCGACGACGACCACTCGAAGAGCTGGCGCGGACGCCTCAGCATCTGGCGCGACCCGCGCACGCTGCTCATCGGCGTGATCGTGCTCGGCATGGCGTTCGCCGAGGGGTCGGCGAACGACTGGCTCACCCTCGCGATGGTCGACGGTCACGGCCTCAGCCGCGCGGGCGGCGCCCTGATGTTCGGCATCTTCGTGACTGCGATGACCGTCGGACGGCTGTGCGGCGTGTTCCTGCTCGACCGGTTCGGGCGGGTGCCGGTCCTGCGCGGCTCGGCGGCGCTCGCCATGGTCGGCCTGCTCATCGTCATCTTCGTGCCCAGCGCCGAGGTCGCGATCGTCGGCATCGTGCTCTGGGGACTCGGTTCGGCGCTCGGCTTCCCGGTCGGCATGTCCGCCGCTGCCGACGATCCGAAGACCGCCGCCGCGCGCGTCAGCGCCGTCGCGACGATCGGCTACGTCGCCTTCCTCGTCGGCCCGCCGATCATCGGCGTGCTGGGCGAGCACTTCGGCATCCTCCGCGCGCTGCTCGTCGTGCTCGTGCTCGTCGTCGCCGCCGGGCTCGCGAGCGGCGCGGCCCGCGAGCCGAAGGGCGCAACCCGCGAGCCGAAGAAAGTCGCGGCTCCCGAGGCCTGAGCCGCGTCATCCGGCCCTCTGCCATTTCGTAACTCAGGCAGGATCCGCCCCGCGCCGCGAGAAACCCCGAAGTCCCGGGATGCCACGGGCCGGCCGGCGAAAACTGCCTGAGTTGCGAGAGTGGGCCCGAAACTGCCACCGCCCTCCGCTAGGGTCGCGCCATGGACCTCGTGGACAACATCCCCCTGCGCGCCAAGCTGGTCGCCTTCGCCGCGTCGCCCGACCAGACCACCTTCACCGACGTGATGCGCATGACCCTGCAGGGCGACCTGCTGCTCGACATGACCGGGTCCGATCTGCGGATGTCCGACGACGGCTCGGCGATCGGCGTCGGCAGCACCCTCGGGTTCGCCCAGGGCACGGGCCCCGATGGCGGCCGCGCCCTGTTCGCGTACACGAACCAGGCCGAGGTCATCCGGGCACACCCCGACGCTCCCGACGACGTGCGCACCCTCGCCCAGCCCGCCGTCGCGACGCTCGAATTCGCGATCGCCCAGGGCTACCAGTGGCTCTACCTCGACAACCTCGGCGCTACGTGCGGCCTCACCCTCAGCGACATGGAGCTGGTGCTGGCCGGCGGCCGCAACGACGAGGTCCGACAGGCCCTGGGGCGTGAGGATGCCGCGGCAGTCCACACCGGAGTCGTCGACGCCCTCGCCCTCGGCGGCGACCTCTACCTGTCGGTCGACGACGAGACCCAGGCCGTGCGCACCTCCCCCTCGGCCGACGGCACCGCGGTCGTGCTCACGTTCACCTCCGCGGTCGAGGGCGCCGCGTTCGACCCGAAGGACTCGTTCCGGGCGCTGCCGGTCGCCGCTCTGATCGACCTCGTGCTCGAGTCGTCGCTCGGCGGCATCGTGATCAACCCGGCCGGCCCGTGGGCGGAGCTCGACCTCGACGACCTGCGTGGGATCCGGTCGGCGCTGCCCCAGTAAGCTCGTCGGGTGCGCCTCGTTATAGCCAAATGCTCCGTCGATTACGCAGGGCGACTGTCGGCGCATCTGCCGATCGCGACCCGCCTCCTGCTCGTCAAAGCGGACGGCAGCGTGCTCGTGCACTCCGACTCGCTCAGCTACAAGCCGCTCAACTGGATGAGCCCGCCGTGCGCGCTCTCCACCGTCGAACCCGACCAGGACCACCTCGACGCCGGGATCACCGAGATCTGGAAGGTCGTGCAGGCGAAGACCGCCGACCAGCTGGTCATCTCGATCCACGAGATCCTGCTCGACACCACGCACGACCTCGGCATCGACCCGGGCCTGCAGAAGGACGGCGTCGAGAGCGACCTGCAGAAGCTGCTCGCCGAACAGATCGAACTGCTCGGCGAGGGCTTCCACCTCGTGCGCCGCGAACACATGACGGCCATCGGTCCCGTCGACATACTGGCGAAGGATGCCGCGGGGGCCAGTGTCGCCGTGGAGATCAAGCGCCGCGGCGACATCGACGGCGTCGAACAGCTGACCCGCTACCTCGAACTGATGAACCGCGACCCGCACCTCGCGCCGGTCGTCGGCGTCTTCGCGGCCCAGGAGATCAAGCCGCAGGCGCGCATGCTCGCCCAAGACCGCGGCATCCGCTGCGTGCTGCTCGACTACGACGCGATGCGCGGCATGGACGACAGCCACTCGCGCCTGTTCTAAGAGCGTCTGTTCTAGAAGCGCCCGCTCTCGAGGCGCCCGACCTCGCCGGCTAGACCCAGAGCAGCCGGCCGAGGAAGACGAACAGCGGCAGGATGACGAGCAGCACGTTCATCGGAAGGCTCTTGTAGACCTTCTCGCCGAGGTGGATTCCGATCGCGACGAGCTGCACGAGCACGAGGCCGCCCGCGGCGAGGATCGTCAGCAGCGGGGCGCCGATGCCGGTCGCCTGCGGCAGGATGAGGCCGATGGCCCCGAGCAGTTCGAGCACACCGACGACCCGCACGACGTTCGGGCTGGTCTTGGTCGTCCACGCGGCCATGGCGCTGTACTTCTCGGTCGCGAAGACCTTCTGCCAGCCCGCGGCGAGGTACAAGAGGGCGACGATCGCGGCGACGATCCAGAGGGCGATTTCCATGGTGATTCCTTCCGAGGCCTCAGGGGCTCCGTTATAGTTACTTTGCGTGCGTAACGCACGAGAAGTATTTATAACCGCACGGAGTCACGTACTTCCATGCCCGTCACGCACCCCGGAGTAAGTAATGGCAATCGCGCCGCAGACAGCCGACCTCACCGCCGTGTGCCGCAGCGACGAACGTGGCGCGGCGCACGTCCGCGACATCCTCGACCGAATCGGTGACAAGTGGAGCATGTTCGTGGTCAGCCTGCTGGAGCGCGGCCCCCAACGGTACGGAACCCTGGCCCGCGACATCCCGGGCATCTCACAGCGCATGCTCACCGTCACCCTGCAGCGGCTCGAGCGCGACGGACTCGTCACGCGCACGAGCTACCCCGAGATCCCGCCGCGGGTCGAGTACGCGCTGTCGCCGCTCGGAGAGAGCCTGCAAGAACCGATCAGCGCCCTCGCCACCTGGGCGTACGCGCACCAGGCCGAGTTCGCCGAGAGCCGCGAGCGGTACGACGCGAAACAGAACTGACACCCGGCCCACCTAAACTGGGCGCAACATGAGCACCCCATACAGCTGCATCCTGTTCGACCTTGACGGAACGATCGTCGACTCGGCGCCCGGAATCACCTCGACCCTCGCCTACATGTTCGAGCGGCTGGGGCTGCCGATCCCCACCCCGAGCGAGCTGCTCACGTACGTCGGCCCGCCGCTGCTCGACTCGTTCCGCGACTACGCGGGGTTCGATGCGGCGCAGTCGGCCGTCGCGCTCGAGATCTACCGCGAGAAGTACCTCAACGTGGGCGCGTACGACGCCACTCAGTACCCCGGCGTCGGACTCGTGCTCAAGGCGGTGCACGAGAGCCCGATCCCGATGTCGCTCGCGACCTCGAAGCCCGAGACACCGGCGACGCTGATCCTCGAGCACTTCAATCTCGCGCGGTACTTCGACATCATCACCGGCGCCTCCGACGACGAAGTACGCAGTGCCAAGAAGGATGTCGTTGCCGAGGCCCTGATCAGGCTGGCAGCCATGGGCGCGGATGTCTCACGGCCCGTCCTCGTCGGCGACCGTGAGCACGACGTGCACGGCGCGGCCGCGAACAACGTGCCGACGATCTTCGTCGAGTGGGGTTACGGCTCGGTCGCCGAGCAGGCCGGGGCGATCGCCACGGTGTCGACCCCCGAGGAGCTGCAGCGCCTGCTGCTCGGCTGACCCGCTCTCGCGGGTTGAGCCTGTCGAAACCCCTACGCGTCCCCGGATTTCGACAGGCTCAATCCGCGCTCGGGCAGTACATCCGCGTCGACGTGTGATCGGTGCTGCGGTCGAACGTGTGCAGCGCCATCGCCTGACCGCACAGCGGGCACGCCTTCTCGGCGGCCGGCGGCAGCGGGTCCTCGTTGTACGGGCCGAGCGGCGGCGGACCGATGTACGGGATCAGCGCGCCGTTAAGGCGGTCCCACCACGGCAGTCTGACCTTCATCGCGCTCTCCTCGTAAATAGTTAGTGCACTAACAATGAGTATACTCACTAGATGACGACAGCCGACCCTCTCGCCCTCGACCGCCAGGTCTGTTTCGCCCTGGCCACGGCCAATCGCAGCGTCATCGCCGTGTACCGTCCGGTGCTCGAAGCGATCGGGTTGACACATCCGCAGTACCTCGTGATGCTCGCCCTCTGGGAGAGCAGCCCGCGCACCGTGCGCGACCTCGGCGACGCGCTGCTGCTCGAACCCGCGACCCTGTCGCCGCTGCTCAAGCGCCTCGAGGCGGCAGGCCTGCTCACGCGCACGCGCAGCGCGAAAGACGACCGCGCCCTCGACATCGAACTCACGGCCGAGGGACGCGCGCTCCGGTCGCAGGCCGAACGGGTGCCCGGGACCATCGTCGACCGGCTGGGACTCTCGGTCGCCGAACTCGAGGAGATGCGGGACGCGCTGACGCGGCTGGTGGCCGCGGCGACCACGCCCGTGGGCTGAACGTCAGGATTTCGACAGGCTCAATCCGCTCGGGCGGCGCGGGCGATCGTCACCCGCGTCAGGTACGGCATGCGGTACTCGGTGAGCCCCGCGGTCTCGGGGTGGGTGTCGAGCAGTTCCCCGAGTCTCGCGAGCAGCGCCTCCCGGTCGGCCACCTCCATCGTGATCACATAGCTGCGTGACGCCACCATCGCGAACAGTTCCTCGCGGCTGAGCGGGTTCTCCCAGCGGAACTCCGCGAACTCGGCGAGCGCGAGCGGCTCCGCGACCGACGGTTCGTGGCTGTTGTACTGCTCCGCTTTCGACTCCCCCATCACCTCGCCGAGCTGCCGCACCCAGTCGACCTCGGGGTCGCGGATGTTCCAGACGAGAGCGAGCGCGCCGCCCGGACGCAGCACCCGCGCCACCTCGGCGGACGCGGCCGGAACGTCCACCCAGTGCCACGACTGGGCGAAGGTGACGAGGTCCGCGCTCGTGTCGTCGAGCGGGAGTTGTTCGGCACTGCCGGCCAGCGAGACGACCGAGGGGTGGTTGCTCGCGAGCCGGGCGAGCATCGCCGGGTCGGGTTCGACGGCGCTGACCGCGAGACCGCGGGCGACGAGCGAGGCGGTGAACTTGCCGGTGCCGGCCCCGACGTCGACCGCGTCGTGCGGTTCGTCGGTCTGGGCGACGATCCAGTCGACCGCTTCGCGCGGGTAACTCGGGCGGCCCTTCTCGTAGTCGCCGACGGCGTTTCCGAAGGACAGGGCATGTTCCGCGTCACGGGTCATGCGTCCCAGCCTACGGAGGCTCGGTGGTTGAGCCTGTCGAAACCCGGACGGGGTCAGGATTTCGACGGGCTCGATCCGCTGAACCGTCTAGCGGGCCAGCCGCTCCACCACCGCGCCGTACACCCGCGGCAACCCCTGCGCCAGCGGCACGATCGCACCCCGCGCCGGCGAACTGGCGGCCGCGACCAGTCCGCTCGTGAGCGCACGGAAGTCCCGCGTGATCCCCCGCCACGCGCGCTCGTAGTCCCCTCCCCCGGTGATCGTGGCGACCGCGGCCTCCGCTTGCGCGAATCCCAGCCGCAGGCCCTCGCCGGTGATGGCGTCGACGTATCCCGACGCGTCCCCCACGAGCAGCACACGTCCGACCCGGCGACGGGACGCGCGCTGCCGCAGCGCGCCTGCCCCGCGCAGCGAACTCGCGGGTTCGCTCTCCAGAAGGTGGGCGAGTGCCGGGATCGCAGCGAGCTCCGCGGCGAAGTCGATGCCCTGCCGTCCGAGCAGCGCGATACCGACCGTGTCGGGGGCGACGGGCGTGACATACGCCTCGACTCCCGGGCTCCAGTGCACCTCGATCAGATCGGTCCACGGAGCGACCCGGAAGTGCTGGCGCAGCCCGAAGCGCCTGCCGCGGCGCGGAGTCTGCAGTTCGACGCCGATCTCCCGGCGCACGGCCGAGTGCAGACCATCGCAGCCGAGCAGCCAGCCGGCGCGCAGTCCGCCCGCGGTGACACCGGCGCCGTCCTGCGTGATCGCGTCGACGCGTCCGGAGACGAACTCCACGCCCGCCGACGCCGCGCGTTCGGCGAGCGCGGCGTGCAACACGGTGCGGCGCACCCCGCGGCCCTCCCCCGACGCGAACCGGTGCTCGGCCCGGCGGTCACCCGAGACGTAGCGGACCCCGCGCAGCGGCATCCCCTCGGGGTCGACACCGAGCCTCGCCAACCGCGGAAGAGCGCCCGGCATCAGCCCCTCGCCGCACGCCTTGTCGATGCCGGCGGACCGCGGTTCCACGACGGCGACCGCGAGCCCGGCCAGCCGCGCCTCGATGGCGGCGGCGAGCCCGACCGGCCCGCCTCCCGCGACGATCACGTCGACGTCGTGGGTCATAGCGACCGCAGCGCCTCGTTCTCGGTGGGTATGCGGAACCGCAGCAGCAGCACGGCGTTGAGCACGGTGAAAACGATCGCCGTGATCCACGCGGTGTGCACGAGCGGCAGCGCGATGCCCTCGACGGCGACGATCAGGTAGTTGGGGTGCGGCAGCCAGGCGAACCGGTACGGGCCCTTGGCCTTCACCGCGCCGGCGCCCGGCACCACGATGACCCGGGTGTTCCACTGCGCACCGAGCGAGGCGATGCACCAGTAGCGCCCGGCCTGACAGGCGAGCGCCACCACGAGCATGGGCCAGCCGAGCCACGGCAGGAACGGCCGGTCGAGCAGGAACACCTCCGCGATGCAGGCGAGCAGGAAGCCCGTGTGCAGCGCGACCATCCACGGGAAGTGGCGCTGGCCGTACTCCACGCCGCCGCGGGCGAAGGCCGCCGCGGCGTTGCGTTTCGAGACCACGAGCTCGACGATGCGCTCGGCCCCGGTCAGCAGTACGAGGGCCAGGTACCAGATCATGCGTCCCACTCCAGTAGTACGAACTCGGCGCTGACGCCGGGGCCGAGCGCGAACAGCAGCCCGGGATCGCCCGCCTCGAACGACCCGAGCGCGAGGGTGTCGGCGAGCACGTGCAGCACGGCCGCCGACGACAGGTTGCCGACACGGTCGAGGCACGCCCAGCTGCGGGCGAACGCCTCCCGGGGCACGCCGAGCGAGGTCTCGAACGCCTCGAGCACCTTGGGGCCGCCCGGGTGCGCGGCCCACCACCCGATGTCCGCGATGCCGAGCTCGTTGCGTGACAGGAAGGCCGCGACATCCGCCGGGAAGTTCTGTTCGATCACCTCGGCCACGCCGGGCGTGAGCACGATCTCGAACCCGGTGCCGCCGACCAGGAAGCCGATGACGTCGGTCGTGTCGGGGTAGATCGCGCTGAGCGTGTCGACCACGCGGGGTCCGGCGGCCAGCGGATGCTCGTCGCCGAGCATCACGACCGCGGCCGCCCCGTCGCCGAACAGGCCGGTCGCGACGAAGTTCGCCATCGTCTCGTCGTCGCGCTGCAGCGTGAGCGAGCAGAGTTCGACGCTGAGCAGCACGCCGACGCCGGTCGGGTGGCCGACGAGGTAGTCGTGCACGCGCGCGATTCCCGCGGCACCGCCCATGCAGCCGAGCCCGTACGACGGCAGCCGCTTGACGTCGTGCCGCAGTCCGAGACGCGGCACGAGAAGGGCGTCGATCGACGGCGCCGAGATGCCGGTGACCGAGGTGAAAAGGACGAAGTCGACGTCGGATGCCGCGAGCCCGGCCTCCGCGAGGGCCACGGTCAAGGCGCGCTCGGCCAGGTCGGTCGCGACCTCGATGAAGAGGTCGTTGGTCTCACGGAAGGAGCCGAGCGAGCGGTAGCGCTCGAGCGGCAGGGCGGTGTGCCGCGTTCCGATGCCGCTCGCCGCGTGCATGCGTTCGATCACCGCCTGCCGGGCGGGCACCGACGTGATGAGCGGAGCGAGCTCGGCCGTGATCTCGCTCTGGGTGTACACATATGGCGGAAGCACGGGAGCGACCGCGGCGATGCGCGTCATGGTGCGAACCTAGCACGCGGTGGCGGCGCCCCCGTCGACGCCGGGAGGCCTCGTCACGCGGCCCCTCCCGGGTTAGGATCACCAGCCGACGGCGAGCGCCAGGGTCGCGAGAGCGACCGTGACGGGCGCCGCCACCAGACCCAGCAGCACGTACCGGGACCACGACAGCTCGACGCCGTTCTGCACGAGCCGCTGATGCCAGAGCAGGGTTGCCAGCGAGGCCCACGGGGTGACCAGCGGGCCCAGATTGGCGCCGATCAGCACCGCGATCAGACGTTCCGGCGAACCCGCAACCGGCTCCAGCGCCAGATAGGCGGGCAGGTTGTTCACGAGATTGGAGGCCGTGGCGCTCACTCCCGCGAGCCGCAGCAGCGAGAGCGGGTCGTCCCCGGTGCCGGATGCCGCGGCGAGCACGGCGCCGAGCCCTGCCGAGTGTGCCGCCTCCATCACGAGGAACAACCCGCCGGCGAAGAGCACGAGCTGCCACGGCACGAGGGAGAACCGCACGACGGACCGCCGACGCACGACGAAGAACGCGCCGAGCACCAGCGCCGCGACCGACGCGGGCACCCAGACGGGGAGGCCGGAGACGAGCGAGGGGATGAGCACCGCGATCGTGACGCCGCTCGCCACCAGCAGCACGCGGTCGTCGATCGGCTCGGACGTCTCTACCCGGTACCGCACGGCGAGATCGCGACGGAAGACCAGGAACAGCACGACCGACGGCACGATGACGCCGACCGCCGCCGCCGGTGCGGTGAGTGCGGCGAACGCGGCCGGTCCGGGGGTGCCGAGCTCGTGCTCGGCGAGCAGGTTGGTGAGGTTGGAGACCGGGAGCAGCAGGCTCGCGGTGTTCGCGAGCCAGACGGTGGTGAGCGCGAAGGGCAGCGGATTGAGGCCGACATGGCGCGCGAGGATGATCACGACCGGCGTCAGCAGCACGGCCGTGGTGTCGAGAGAGAGGAAGACCGTGCTCGCCGTGGCGAGCGCCACCACGAAGAGCCAGAGCAACCAGGCCCGGCCGTGACCCCAGGCCGCAGTGCGTTCGGCCACCCACTGGAAGAGCCCCGCTTCGGAGGCGAGTTCCGTGACCACGGTGATCGCGATCACGAACAGCAGGATCGGCCCGACCCGCTCGCCGAGATCGCCGAGGACGTCGAGGGGGAGGATTCCGAGGGCGACCGCGATCGCACCGACGATCAGCAGCACGCCGCCGACTATCGCGGTGCGCACTGCATCACTCTAGGTGGCTACCGCCCGTTCTCGGCGAGGATCTGGTCGAGGTCGATGCTCGCGAGCAGCGCGTCCCAGTCGAGAGCGCGGGCCTCGTCGGCCACCGCCTCGTCGGCGAACGCCGCGCCGTTGCGGTGCACGACCACTCCGGCCGGCAGCTTGAGATTGAGCTGCGCGAGCACCGCGTCGTCGACGGCCTCCGTGTCGAAGTCCGCGCCCACCTCCGCGAAGTAGTCGGCCGAGACGGTGTACGAGACCGTGGCGATGTGCACCTGTGCCATTTCTGTCCTCCCGGAGTCGAGGCATCCACTATCCCGCCACCCGGCGCTCCTGGCTAGAGACGATCGTCGAGAAGTCCTAAAAACGACGACGAGGGGCGGATGCCGCGACCGCCGGATGCTCCGCGGGCAGACCGTGGCGCTGGCCGTCGGCCGCGAGCGCGACGTTCTTCGCCTCCCACTCGCGGATCGACCGCCTCTCGGGCTCGATCGCGCGGAATTCCTCGCAGCTGATCACGGGTTTTCCACAGGCGCATGCACCGTTTTTCTTGTCATTCTCGTGGTGCAGGCGTTCGAGCCGCCAGAGCACCGCCATCGTGCGGTCGTTCCGCCGGTTCGCGAGCTCGGTGCCGCGGTCGGCCCGGCGGACGACGTCGTTCTCGAGCAGTTCGCGCACGCCGCCCGCTGCGAATTCCCCGGCGACCACGGCGCTGAGCCCGGCCGACTGTTCGCGCAGTTCGGCGATCGTCGCGCTTTCCGCGGCGAGTGCCGCGTCCAATCGCTCGACCTCAGCTTGATGGTTAACCTGCTGGTCAGCGAGCAGATCCGCCCACATCCGCACGTGTTCCCGATCTCGGCGCTCCGACTTGTCGGTTCCCAGATGGTTCACGCAGAGCGCGCAGACCACCTGGTCGCTGGGCGACGAGAATCGGAACGAGCGCGTGGCCAGACAGCAGAGGCACTGTGCCGCGACATCCACGTGGAGTTCGTAGGCGTGGGGCATGGCCGGTTTCTCCTATTCACACACACGTTCGAATGAAAATATGCAGGTGAGTGCTTAACTTCGAATTACATCCCTGTAGTTATCCACAGGGTTTTTAACAGGTACGAAAGATCTATCCACACCCTGTCAGAAAAACTGTTAATAACCCTCGAACGACACTTTCAGCGTTCGATCCGGCCCACGGCGAAGCGGTAGCGGTTGACCAACCGGTAGCCCCCGCCGGAGCGGAATCGTTGGGCCGCGGTCAGCACGACGGACGCGAGGTCGCGCACCACGGAGGCGTCCTCGCCGAGCAGCACGCCGCGCAGCAGGGTCGCGTCGTCGGCGGCGAGCCACGGCACCTCGACCACCCCCGCGGTCACGACGCGGAATCCGGCGTCGGCGAGTGCCTGTTCCAGCCCGCCCGCGAGACGCAGGTCGCCGTCGGGCTGTGGCTCCTCGCCGTCGGCCTCGGCGACCGCCGCCTCGATCAGGTCGAGATCGTTGAGCGCGCCCTCCGCCCAGTTCGCGACCGCGACGAACCCGCCGTCGACGGTCACCCGCGCGAACTCCTCGAGCGCGCCGACGGTGTCCTCGGCGAACTGCAGCGCGTTGACCGCGGTCACCACGTCGAACGAGCCGTCGGCCCATGGGAGGGTCTCGGCGTCGCCGACCCGCACGTCGGCCAGGGGTGCCGCGGCCCGCGCCGCCGCCACCATGCCGGGCGCCGGGTCGATGCCGGACGCCACGGCGCCGAGACCGGTCAGCAGCCGGAGGAACTCGCCGCTGCCGCAGCCCACGTCGAGAACCCGGGACCCTGCCCCGACACCGGATGCCGCGACCAGAGCCCGTTGCGCCGGCTCGGCCGCCGCGCCCCAGAGTTCGCTCCACTCCCCGGCGAGCGCGCTCCAGCCGTCCTGCCCGTCATCGCCCATGCCGACCAGAGTACCCAGCCGTGCACGGTGTCCACGGGGGAATGCCCGGACCCGTTCTACGGTTGCCCACGGGGATGGCAACGTCGCCGCGACAGCACACCTCGAGCGGAAACGGACCCCACACATGCGCACACTGAGTCGTCGCTCGAGCTTCTGGGTCGCGGCATCCGTGGCCGCCATCGCGCTCTGGACCAGCGCCGCACCCACCGTGACCTATCCGCTGTACGCCGCGGAGTGGGACCTCGCCACCGCCACGACCACGGCGATCTTCGCGGTCTACCCGATCACCCTCGTGGTGGCCCTCGCGGTCTTCGGCAATCTCAGCGACTACGTCGGCCGCCGCGTCGCGATCCTGACCGGGCTGGCCGCGTCGTTGCTCGGCGTGATCCTATTCGCCGTCGCCCCGAGCGTCGAGTGGCTCTTCGCCGGGCGCGCCCTGATGGGGCTCGGTGTGGCGCTGTCCCTCAGCCCGGCGACCGCCGCGGTGGTCGAGTTCAGCGCGCCCGGCCAGGCCAAGCGCGCCGGCTCGGTCACCACGGCAGCGACCGCGGTCGGGCTGGTGCTCAGCATGCTCGTCGGCGGGGCGCTCATCGAGTACGCGCCGCTGCCGACCCACCTCAACTTCGTCGTGCTCTCGGCTTTCATCGCCGTGGTGGGGGTGTTCGCGTGGTTCCTCCCGCGCCACAGCCCCGACGTGGCCGCGGGACGCTGGCGTCCCCGCGGAATCGTCGTCCCCCGCGGCATCCGCCATTTCTTCGCCATCGGCGCACTGTCTCTCGTCTCGGCCTTCGCGCTCGGCGTGATCTTCCTCTCCCTCGGCGCCGACATCGCGCAGACCCTCATCGGGTCCGACAACGCCCTCGTCAACGGCTCGCTGCTCGCGGTCAATGCGGCGATGATCGCGGTCGCCGCCATCCTGCTGCGCAACGTCGCCCCCGTCACCCTCGTGATGCTCGGCGCGGTCACGACGGTCGTCGGCATCGGCGTGCTGCTCGCTTCGTCGCTGCAACACTCGCTCGCGCTCTTCCTCGTCGCGGCCGTCATCACCGGGTTCGGCTACAGCATGCTGTTCTCCGGGGGTCTCGGAACCGTGAGCGCCGCGGCGCCCGCCCACCACCGTGCCGGCACGCTCTCGGCCGTCTATCTCGTCGCCTACTTCTTCCAAGGGGCGACCGCGCTGTTCCTCGGTTCCCTCGCCACCGGCTACGACCTCCAGTTCGCGCTCGAGATCGGCGCGGTCGTCGTCACCGTGTTCAGCGTCACCGCGCTCGTGCTCGGGCTGACCCTCGGCCGCGGCACGGCCACGGCGACGGAGCCCGCGCCGGCCGCATGACCGACAATGGCGGTATGACTACCGAGCCGCGCATCCGCCCGATCACGGGCGCAGACATCGACGACATCGTGGCCCTCTCGGCCGACGAGTTCGGTGCGGCCGGCGCCGCCCGCGACACCCTCGAGCTCGCGGTCACCGGCTGGCAGCAGCTGAAGGCGCCCGTCGTCGTGGCACGCTCGGCCGACGGCGCCTTCCTCGGCTACGCCCGCTCGGTACCGAACGAGGTCGATCCGAGCCCGCGTCCCGAGGGGCAGGTCGCCGAGATCGCCGAGATCGCGGTCGTCCCCGCCTCCCGGCGCGAGGGTGTCGGACGCGCCCTGCTCGCGCGCTCGCTCAAGACCCTCCGCTTGCTCGGCTACGCCCGCGTCGTCGCCCGGGTTACCGACGCATTCGCCGTCGACGGCTGGACCGTGCTGCCCGCCGGCCGCGGCCGCACCTGGATCGAACCGTTCATCGCCCGCGACGACCTCTGGTTCCCGAGCGCGCGCTCCGGCAGCTACTCGCCCCTGCTCGTCGTGCCCTTCGACGCCGCCCGCCCGCGGCAGGCCTGGGCGACCCTGCGCGACGAGCCGCCGATCGTCGAGGCCGAGTACGAGCTCGGTCCCGATTCCCGGCGTTCGGATGCCGCGGCGACCACCGCGATCACCGACGCACTCGCGGAGCTGCCGGCCGCGGTCGCCGCGCTGCCGCCGTCACTGCTCCGGTCGCTGATCGAATCGCCGGCGGCATCCACAAAATTCCGATCGAGAGTAGACTCGTAATCAATTATTCGTAGCGGGCCTTGATTTGGGCTCGAGGGCACTCGCCCGTTCCACCCGACTCGCTCGTTACGAAGGCCTGCCATGACCGCACCGTCTCTCTCGGAGATCCGCGACACCCTCACCCGGCTCGAGTCGTCGACCGACGTCTCCGAACGCGACGCCGAGATCCTCTTCTCCGCCCGCGGCGACGAGCTCGACCGACTGCTCGCCGTCTCGTCGACGCTGCGCGACGGCGGCCTCGAGGCGAGCGGCCGCACCGGCGTGATCACCTACTCGAAGAAGGTGTTCATCCCGATCACCTTCCTCTGCCAGGACCGCTGCCACTACTGCACGTTCGTCGAGAACCCCGGCGCGCTCGCGCGCATGGGCAAGCCGAGCTACATGTCGCCCGACGATATCCTCGAGGTCGCACGCGCCGGGGCGGCGATGGGCTGCAAGGAGGCGCTGTTCACCCTCGGCGACCGCCCCGAGAACCGCTGGCCGAGCGCCCGCGACTGGCTGACCGAGCACGGCTACGCGTCGACGATCGACTACATCCGCGCGATGGCGAAGCTCGTGCTCGAGGAGACCGGCCTGCTGCCACACCTCAACCCCGGCATCATGTCGTTCGGCGAGCTGCAGGCGCTGCGACCGGTCGCCCCGTCGATGGGCATGATGCTCGAGACGACCGCGACCCGGCTGTGGAGCGAAAAGGGAGCCGTGCACTACGGCTCGCCCGACAAGGATCCGGCGCTGCGCCTGCGCGTGCTCGAGGACGCCGGACGCTCGAAGGTGCCGTTCACCACGGGCGTGCTGCTCGGCATCGGCGAGAACAACGCCGAGCGGGCCGAGGCCCTGTTCGCGATCCGCGCCTCGCACGAGCGCCACGGGCACATCCAGGAGACGATCGTGCAGAACTTCCGCGCGAAAGAGAAGACCGCGATGCAGAACGAGGACGACCTCGCGCTGCAGGAATACGTGGCGGCCGTCGCCGTGGCCCGGGTAGTGATGGGGCCGGATGCCACGATCCAGGCGCCCCCGAACCTGACAGACGCCACCGAGCTGGGGTTGTTGATCCGCGCCGGGATCGACGACTGGGGAGGAGTGAGCCCGCTCACAGCCGACCACGTCAATCCGGAACGCCCCTGGCCCGAGCTCGACGATCTGGCCGCGCTCACCGCCGCCGCTGGGTTCGAGCTGCGCGAGCGGCTCACCGCGCATCCCCCCTACATGGACGACGCCTGGCTCGACCCGCGCCTGCGCGCACACGTCGACGCCCTTGTGGCACCGTCCGGCCTCGCCGACAAGGACGCGCCCGTGCTCGGCCGCCCGTGGGCCGCGGCCTCCGTCGCCTCGACTCTCTCGCCCGTGTTGCGCCGCGCCGCCGTGGACCCGGCCGGGCTCTCCGACGACGACTACGTGGCGCTGCTCGGGTCGGACGGCGCCGAGCTCGAGGCCCTCGCCGCCCTCGCCGACGAGGTGCGCGTCGCCGCGGTCGGCGACCGCGTGAGCTTCGTGATCAACCGCAACCTCGACTCGTCGCTCGTCTCCGATCCCGCCCTCATCGGCGACCTCGCCGACGAAGCGGCCGCTCTCGGCGCGACCGAGATCTGCGTGCAGGGTCTGGTGCCCGTCGGCGGTTCCTACTTCGACGTCGTCGCGGCCATCAGGTCGCGCCAACCGTCACTGCACCTGCACGCTTTCCGCCCGACCGAGGTCGTCGACGGCGCCGAACGCCTGGGCATCACCGTCGCCGAGTTCTACGCCCGGCTGCGGGACGCGGGGGTCGGCACTGTGCCCGGTACGGGCGCCCGCATCCTCGACGACCGCATCCGCGCCGCGCTCAGCGAGAACACCGACCCGCCCGCCGCCGAGTGGATCGCCACGATCGAGGCCGCGCACCACGCCGGGTTCCGCTCCACAGCGACCATGGTCTACGGGCACATCGAGACCGCGGCCGACCAGGTCGCGCACCTGCGCGCGCTGTCGCACATCCAGGACCGCACCGGCGGTTTCACCGAGTTCATCGCGATGCCGTTCGTGCCGGTCGACTCCCCGCCCGTGGCCGGAGCCCGTCCGGGCCCCACCGTGCGCGAGTCCCGCGCGTTGCACGCCGTCGCGCGGCTCATGCTGCACGGGCGAATCGACCACATCCAGGCCGCGTGGACCAAGCTCGGTCTCGCCACCAGCCAGGCCGTGCTGCGCGGCGGAGCCGACGACCTCGGCGGGCTGTTGCTCGACGGCACGATCGCGCCCGAGGCCGGTGCCGAGGCGCACCGGTCGCTGACCATCGCCGACGTCGAGCGCGTCGCCGCCGAGATCGGGCGCGAGGCCCGGCAGCGCACCACCGACTACGGATCGCCGACGCCCGAGCAGCTCGCGTTCGCCCGGCGCGCCGACGCCCCGCCCGCATCGCGCCTCCACCTGCCGCTGCGCGAACGCCGCGCCGCGCTGGCCGCGTCGTGACCCTGCCGCTCGTCCTCCTCCCAGGGCTATCCGGATCGGCGGCGGTCGACTTCGCGTTCCTCGCCCCGGTGCTCGCGCGGCAGCGCGAGGTGATCGCACTCGATCTCGACGACCGTACGCCGTCGCGTCTGCCCGACGGCCCGTTCGACCTCGTCGGATACTCGGTCGGCGCGGTCGCCGCCGCCGAGCTCGCCCTCACCGCCGACGTGCGCCACCTCGTCCTCGTCGCCGGGGTGCTCGAGAGCGGCGAGCGCCAGCGCCGCTTCGCCCGCGTCTGGCACGGGCTCTCCCCCGCCGACCGGGAGACCTTCGCCCGCTTCGCCGCGCTCGACGGCGACGACGACCCCGTGCTGGCGTTCCGCGACGACCTCGTCGACCGGTTCGCCGCGGCGAACGTCGACGCCGCCGCGATCACCGCGCCCACCCTCGTCATCGGCTGCGCGGCCGACGCGGTCGCCACGGCCGACCAGTCGCGCGCGCTCTTCGCCGCGATCCCCGACTCGCGCTACGCCGAGGTCGACGCCGGACACGCCGTGCTCGCCGAGCGCCCCGCCGAAGTGCTCGGCCACATCGAGGGTTTCCTGAGTTTCCCCGCGCGCTACCCCGCCGCGGCCGTCATCCCGGCGGCGCGGCCGTGAACGAGCGCGAGGATGCCGCCGCCGTCGAGGTCGACACCGTCATCGTCGGCGCGGGCTTCGGCGGCCTGGCCATGGGTATCCGCCTCTCCCGACGCGGTGACGACTTCGTCGTGCTCGAACGCGGCGACGACGTCGGCGGAACCTGGCGCGACAACGTCTACCCGGGCGTCGCCTGCGACATCCCCTCGCACCTCTACTCCTTCTCCTTCGCCCCCAAACACGACTGGTCGCGCTTCTTCGCCCCCGGATCGGAAATTCAGGACTACCTGCGCGACACGGCGAGCGAGATCGCCGACCGCATCCGCCTCGGCACCGACGTGCTCGACATGCGCTGGGACGCCGACGACGACCGCTGGCTGGTAACCACGTCGACCGGTTACTACTCCTGCCGCACACTGGTCGTGGCCGCGGGACGCCTGTCAGAACCCCGGATGCCGCGGCTGTCCGGCCTCGATACCTTCACCGGCGCGGCCTTCCACTCCGCCCGCTGGGACGACAGCGTCGACCTGGCCGGCAAGCGCGTGGGCGTCGTGGGGACCGGCGCCTCCGCGGTGCAGCTCGTGCCGCGGCTCGCCGACACGGCGGCGAGCGTCGTCGTCTTCCAACGGTCCGCGGCGTACGTCGTGCCGCGTCCCGACCGCGAATACTCGGCCGCCGAGATCGCGCGCTTCGAGCGCGACCCCGCCGAGCTGCGCCGCACCCGGGAGCGGCTCTTCTGGAAGGCGGAAGAGGGCTTCGCGCAGCGCATCGGCGTGCCGGCGGCCATCGACGGCCTGCGCGACAGCGCGCTCGCCCACCGCACGGCGCAGGTCGCCGACCCGAAGCTGCGCGCTGCCCTCACCCCCGACTACGAGATCGGCTGCAAACGCGTGCTGCTCTCCGACGACTTCTACCCCGCGTTGGAGCGCGACTCCGTCACCCTCGAAGCCTCCGCGCTCGAAGCCGTCGACGGCGGCCGCGTCACCGCCGCGAGCGGCGCGGAGTACGACCTGGACGTGCTGGTGTTCGCCACCGGGTTCGTCTCCACCCGGCCCCCGTTCGCCGAGCGGGTCGTCGGTCGGGGCGGCATCCGGCTCTCTGATGCCTGGAGCGACGGCATGGTCGCCTTCGCCTCGACCACCGTGCACGGTTTCCCCAACCTGTTCGTGATCGACGGGCCCAACGCGAGCCTCGGCCACAACTCGGCCATCGTGATGATCGAGGCGCAGGTCGAGTACATCCTCGGGGCGCTCGACGCCTCCGCCGGTGCCACGCTCGAGGTGACCGCCGAGGCCCAGGCCGGGTACGTGGACGGCCTCGACGCGCGCAGCGCCAACACCGTCTGGCTCGAGGGCGGCTGCGACAGCTGGTACGTCGACGCCGAGAGCCGGCGGCTCACCCTGCTCTGGCCCGACTTCGCGTTCGCTTTCCGGGATTCCCTGGCCGAGTTCGATCCCGCGCCCTACCGGATTACTTCTCTCAATACAGTCTCGATTTAGACCGCGCACTTTTTTCGTTCAGGAACGTAACGTACGGTCGTTCTACCGGGATTAGGAATTCGAGAGGCACCACTGCATGTCAACGTCACAAGCGCGCGATCGCAGGGCCGCCTAAGTGTCGCAGAACCCTCCTCACGAACCCGTTTTCGTGTCCCTCGACGAGGTCGCGACCGACGTCATCGTCGACCACCATCCCCTCGCCGCCACCCGGGTCAAAGCCGGGCTGATCGTGCTCGCCGCGTCGGTGCTCGTCGGCGCCCTCGTGGCCGCCGCGACGATGCCCTTCGCGGCCGTCGCCGAGACCGCGACCACCGAGGCGGGCGACTACTGGGCGAGCTTTCCCTCCGACCTGACCGTCGAGGCCGCCCTCCCGCAGCACACGGTGCTTCTCGACAAGGACGGCGTCGAGTTCGCCCGCTTCTACAGCGAGAACCGCATCGATGTCACGTTCGACCAGATCTCGCCCAACTTCTCCAACGCGCTCGTCGCCACCGAGGACGCGCGCTTCTACGAGCACACCGGCGTCGACTTCATCGGCATCGCCCGCGCCGCGATCAAGAACTTCGTCAACAACAACACGGCGGAGGGTGGCTCGACCATCACCCAGCAGCTCGTGCAGAACATCCTCGTCAGCAACGCGACGACCGAGGAAGAAAAAGAAGTCGCCCAGGGCACGAGCTACGAGTCCAAGGTGCGCGAGGTCAAGTACGCGGTCAACCTCGAGAAGACGATGACCAAGCAGGAGATCCTCGCGGCGTATTCGAACGCCGTCTTCCTCGGCAACCAGGCCTACGGCGTGCAGGCTGCCGCCCGGGTCTATTTCGACACGGATGCCGCGTCCCTGACGATCCCGCAGGCGGCGATGCTCGTCGCCCTGCTCAAGAGCCCCGTCTACTACGACCCCTACGTCTACCCCGAAGAGGCGCAGGCCCGTCGCGACATCGTGATCGACCGCATGTACGCGCAGAGCTACATCACCGAGGCCGAGGCGACCGAGGCGAAGGCGACCCCGATCACCCTCGTGCGCGGCTCCATCGCCACGGGTTGCGCGGCGTCGGCCTACCCGTACTACTGCTCCCTCGTCAGCGACGAGCTGCAGAACGACGAGGCCTTCGGTGCCACTGCCGAGCAGCGCCAGGAGACCTTCCGCCGCGGCGGCATCACCATCACCACGGCCCTCGACCGCACGGTCGCCGACGCCTCCCAGCGCGCGGTCGAAGAGGCCCTCGGCAACGACAACCGGGTCAAGTCCGGCACAGCGGTCGTGGTCCCCGGCAGCGGGCACATCGCGGCCGTCGCCGAGAACACGACCTGGGACACGAACCAGATCGTCTACGCCACGAGCGCGTTCCAGACCGGCTCGGTGTTCAAGCCGATCACGCTGGCCGCCGGCCTCGAGTCCGGGCTCACCCTCGACACCCGGTACACCGCCAACGGGCCGTACTTCCCCGACGACATGACGGCACCGCCGAAGGGGTTCACCAACTTCGGCAACAGCAACTACGGGTCGATCAACGCCAGCACCGCCATCCGGCAGTCGGTCAATGTCTACTTCGTGAAGATGATCGAAGAGGTCGGGGTCGTCCCCGTCGTGGAGATGGCCAACCGCCTCGGTATCCACAGCATCGACGTCGACGAGCCGGGGCTCGACGTGCAGGCCTCGGTCGCGCTCGGCACCAAAGAGGTCAGCCCGCTCGAGATGGCCACCGCCTACGCGACCTTCGCGGCCGGCGGCTACATGTGCGACCCGATCGCCATCGTCTCCGCCGTGCGCACGAGCACCGGCGTCCCCGTCGAGACCCCCTCGGCGAACTGCCACCAGGAGATCTCGCCCGAGGTAGCCGCCGAGATGGACGACGTGCTGCAGGGCACCTTCCGCGGCGGCACGCTCTCGAGCGTCGGCTCTCTGCCCGGCCGCGAGACCGGCGGCAAGACCGGCACCACCGACGACAGCACCGCCAACTGGACCGTCGGCATGACGCCCCAGTTCGCCACGGCCGTCTGGGTCGGCGACCCGCGCGGCGGCACCGAGTACCCGCTCACCCGCGTCGAGGCGTACGGACGCACCTACTACCGCACCACGGGCTCCGCCATCGCCGGCCCGATCTGGAAGTCGATCATGAGCGACATCCACGTCGACGTTCCGATCGTCGACTTCCCGAACGGCTAGCGCCGGCCGTCAGCAGGGCGACCCTGCGCGGCAGCGCCCTGCCCACGCGGCGGCGCCCTGCCTGCGCGCGTTGCCGCAAATCGACCCGTTCCGACCCCGGATGGGTCGATCTGCGGCATTCCGACGCGCCGCGAGGAACCGCGCACAAAAAAGGCCCCCGGTTTCCCGGGGGCCTTCTCCATGTCGACTGTCTTGGTAAGAGACCTGTGGGTCGTTTACATAACTCTTTTTCACGCCACGCCCTCGCCCAAACACAGGGAACTTTTGCACTCGAAGGGGTCGACTGGAACCAGGATCCTCCGCACACTTTGAGAAAATCCTCCGTGAAGAACTCAGTAAAAATCTAGGTTTTGCGGCGCATCTTCCGCCGCAATCCAACAGAATTCAGGACAATGGCGGGCCGGGCCGGTGTCACTGATCTGTTCAGTAGGTTTTGGCGACGCTTCGCGGTTGTATTAGCTATGGGCCGGGACAAACTCAAGAAGCCGAAGAAGCAGCCGAAGGCAGGCGCGGTGGATTTGTCCGCCATTGTCGGCGAATACGACCGCGAGGGTCTCTGGACACTGCTGCTCGCGGCGGGCGCTTCGCCTACAGTGCGACGGCGTTGGTCGTCGATCGGATTCCTCGTGCATGCGTTTGCGAGAGCGCATTTGTCCGGCTCGAAGCCCACGGCCCCTGAAACGACGTTTGGAAAGTTGCTCGCAGCGGTCGATGCGGCGAATCCGGGGTATTCCGCCTATGAGGACTACCTCGCCCCCGACCCCAGGCTGGCCGTCCGTGTCCGCATCGGCGATTCGACGATCCGTCTGTTTCCCGGTTCCAGCGAGCGGCCGGTTGCCGATGTGGACAGAGCCCTTCTGCTCTCGTCTGCACTAGACGCCAAACTCGTCGGGATACACGGGTTCGGTATCGCTGACCTGCTGGACGTCGTACTTGGATACGTGGACTTGGTCACAGAACGTTTCGCCGTTGTGTGGCCGGGCGGCGAGCTACCTGATGGATCCACGTCACTCACAGCGGCCGAACTGGATGTGGCTCGGAAAATCTTCGAGCTAGGGACACCGAAACAGCTCGTCTCGAACGACCGTCAGAAGCTCGCATTGGAGTGGATGACGTCTGAGGTCAGTGATTTCGATTTCGAGCCGGGACACGCGCAGAGCCCTTTCGGACGGTTCCTCCGGTTCCGCGCAGCACCGGACGAGTCGCCTCGGTGGCTACCTCTCGCTTTCCTGCCCGAGATCCTCAGCTCCGCCGTCGGAGAACTCGCGAAAACAATCTCCAAAGACTCTGCGTCCAACTTCGCGTTCGCACAGGCGTCGGCTTCCGCGACGCGGGAGTACCTGTGGAGGTTCGCGCACATGTTGTATGGGCCGCCCGATCTATCCAAGGGCCCGGCCGTTTCGCCGGAGAACGTGGTTCAGTGGGTCATTCCCTTGGGCGAGCAGCTCACGTTGGCCGTGCAGGTGCTCTCGGGAATGGATGCGGACCGAATCGGATTCCGCGAGGACTTTGCCGTATCGATGGTCGCCCGAAAAGCTGCAACGGGTTCGGGCGTCACCGTGAAGTTCCCCAGAGGTGAGGTGCACCTCGACCGGGGCGTAGAAGTGGTGCCGCTTCTCGTCGTTTCGACACCGGACCACATCATCGTCCCCCAGAGAGGGGGCTTGGCGAGCGTGTCGTTGGACGACCTGCGGTGGATGTCGACCTCCGCTGACAGCGAGTTCGATCTCCTCAACTTCTGCCGCGACGTTTCCTCTCCAGCGATGACGGGCTCAATCGGGTATGAAGCAATCGACTACTGGGAGACCTGGCGGGACAACGGAAAAGCATTCTTCACTGGCGCGCACACCGGCGCGATCATGGTCATCGAGCCGCACGCGAGCGGGGAGGAGTGGAAGAGGACGGCGGAATGGACCTCTGCCGAGCAGGCTCTCGCGGTCTTGGGCCTGCCTGCTTTGAGAGAAACGATTGGCGTCAGCCACGCCCGTGAGGCCCCAGTAGCTGTCTACCGGTGGGTGGACGCCGAACCCGACCTTGACGCCGACGATATACCGCGAGATGTGTCCGGACGCCATTTCAGGCCGGCTCCGGCCGGGTGGTCGGTGCACACCGGTCCAATTCCCGTTGCCATATCCGCCGGAGACGCCACGCGGAACGAACGCGAGCACCGTCAGCTCCTCCACGACATGGCTGGGTCGATCGGTTTCGCCGTCGAAGCTGTTTTGGACGAGTGGACGGCCGCCCATGACGACTCGGGTATTGCCGGATACGTCTTGGATCAGGTGATCCGGGAAGAGAGTGCAGCCGAGACTGGCGCACAGTGGGTGTCAGACGTAACCATTGACGACCGAGGAATCGTCCACGCGACAGTGAACGTCCACTTCGAACGATTCGCCGAATTGGGCGACGGCGACTCTCCCGCGATCCGCTCCGAGTTCGCGACTTGGATGAAGGAACTTTTGGTCGAATCCGGCATCAGCCAGGCCAAGACCGAAAGGGTGTTTGCTGCAGTGCTGGCCGCCCCGCCAACCATGACCCTGAATGTGGCAGAGACTCAGACGAGGCGCAACAATCTTGGCGCTGCTGTCGAAATCGACGACGCCTTCGTCTCCACTGCCAACCGCATGATCGCCGAACGGGTGAAGGCCGCGGGGGTCGTACCGAAATTGTACGAAGGCGACGAGGCGAAAACTCTCGACCGAGATGTGCTTGCGGCGATCGCCCTAGAACTTCTCGAAGAGCGCCTCAGTGAATACAGCAGCGACAAGTTGGTTGCCTTCGGGATGGAACAACTTCAGCGGACGGTAGACAACAGCGCCCGGAAGCTCGAGAACGTCCGACGATCCGCTAGGGAGCTCTCGCTCAGCTGGGATCCAGTCGACCGCGCAGCCCAGACCCACGCGCAAGGACACGTGCTGCGCCGGTATAACGAAATTGTCGTCGAGGCGGCCCTTCGCTCAGCACCATCCGGCGACAAGATCATGGACGAGCCCGCATGGGGCGGAATCCTTGCAGCCGCCAAGGCCTACTTGGAAGCGACCGCACGCAGCGAGAGCATCCACTACCAAGTCACCCCAACGGCGATCAAAATCAGCGATCTTTTCGAGATCACCATCCAAGACGTCACTCTTATGGGTCCTGCCAAGGGCGGGAGAAATCCCTACCAGTTGAACGGCGCCGAGTACTCCGAAGCAATAATCCGGGAAGGCTTCGAAGACGACTGGCCGGAAAGCGCGGTGCCCGCTTCGCTTCATGAGGCCGTCGACGTGGAGATGCTCGCCGCCTTCGGGGCGACTTCGCTCGACATCTATGCGACTCTGTTGTCTCTCGCCGGAATCGAGTACGCGCCTGGCGACACTGAGGTGAAGTCGATGTCGGTCGATCAGATGCTCGCATGGGTGCTCAGTAATACGACCTTGGGCGAGGAGGAGAGCGGCGAAGCCCGTGTCACCGCTGCCCTTGCCTTGCTCACCAGCACCGGCGAGGGCTTGCGGAAGGACGATTGGCGGCCGTGGCTCGCCCGGACCCGTCTGAGGCGCCTGCTCGTTCAACCGCTGCCGACGTTGAGCACTGGTGAGGTTCTCGTCGCTCCGCACTTCCTACTCTCGTCACTGAAAGTGTTTGGCGGCTACCTCAACCAGGGGCAGCTCCCGTGGAGCCAACCCGCGCCTCCTGTTCCTCTCGAACGTGCTCTGGAGCGGTTCCGCGACGCGAAGAACACAGCGCTCGAGAAAGACGTCGTCGCGCTGTTGGTAACGGACGGATGGTCAGTCGTCAGCAACATCAAGGAGACGAAGCCGAAACGGCTCGGGCTCACATCGTTGTCGACCGAGATTGACGCCGTCGCCGGCCGAGCTGGGGATTCGGTCATCCATCTCTTGGAGGCGAAAGATCCCGCAAACGTCTTCGCAATCCCTCAGATCAGCCGCCAGCTTGACGACTTCTACCTCGACGGGAAGAAGAACGCCTATGCCACCCAGCTGCAGCGCAAGTACGACGACCTCGCCCCGCATGCCGACAAAGTGGCCGCTGCGCTCGGACTCCCGCCCAGAGACGCGACAGCCCCGTACCGGGTCGAGGCGACTTTCGTCACCCGTGTTCCCGTGCCGGCGGCGTTCGTCGGCGGGCCGTTTCCGTTCTTGACGGCCGCGACCCTGCTCGACGGCCTGAAAGCGAAGGAGCACTGAACATGTCCGATGACTATCCCGAGATCGCTCCCGGAGAGTACCGTCGCTTCGCCGAGCTGATCCGCGAAGGCGGCGACATCGGTCCCGCCATCGACGAACTCTACGCAACTGTGACCCTAGGTCTGGGGGTCTGTAAACGAACGGCAGTCTGTGTGGATGGGCGAGGGTTGAGGGATGTACTGCGGAGCCCGAACTCAAGACGGATCGGCCTGTCGCAACCCCAAGAACCGCTGTCAGCACCACGGCAACTATTCGCCCACCAACCAGTCAAGCTCCCGTCCGAGGCAGTCGCTCCCGGAGGTGAAGCTCTCCTTGTCGGTCGTTCCTCCGACCCACAGTTCGGTGCCGGTGCCGTCCCGCACCGTCCAAGCCCCAGCCCCAGCCCCAGCGGACAGGGTGGTCAACCATTTCGGCTTGTGGGTGTTCTTCGGCCTTCTGATTGCTTCACTCGCCGGGATCGCGGATCGGCTGCCCGCCGGCAGCGGTGACTTCGGGGTCGCCCTGGTCGCCGTCTCGATCTTCGTGCCGTTCATCGTCACCGTCATGTGCTGGAGCCGCTGTCACAGCATCAACCGCTCGGTTCCGGGGCGTTGCGGGAATCCGAAGAGGTGGTTCGGCGCTAGGTGCCATCACCACAACGGGCTGAACGCGTCCGACTGGGCCGGCCTGCTGTCCCTCGTGATCGGGATCGCAATGATCTCGTGGTGGGCCTTGTAGATCTGATCGGTCGTCGGTGCGGATGTGGCTTGCCGCATGTCTCTGCGATGGAGAGGAGACATGATGCACCGAACAGAGTCTGAGGTCCCCGCCTGCCGCCTCGGGTTGCGCGATACGATCGCTGACGCGCTCACCGCTTCGCCAGTGTCGTACGCCGAGACCGCCCGCGTCACCTTCATCGCAGTGCCCGGTATCACCCACGAGCAGTGGTGGCCGCAACTGGCTGTTTACCTCGACGCGGTGCGGGACGCTGGCGGGAGAGTCGTCGCAGAAGGTCACCTGCTCCACGAACCGGTAGCCGGGCGACGGGCGAGAGCACGCCAGGCGCGACTGGCGAAGCATGCAAGTGACGTCGCTGGCGCCTTGTCGCCGCATGGTTGGGTAGACAGCTCCGGCGTCCTGCCTTACTCCACCGAGGACGACATCGTCGTTCACAACGAGCGTGACCGCTTGATGGCGTGGCGGTGGTGGCATCTCCTCCTCGAGCTGCCGATCCATCTCTTCCTCCTTCGCAGGCGGCCGCCCCGTACCTTCGCGCTCGAATGGGAGTGGTTCGACAGTGCAGAGAACCAAGCGTGGACCCGTGTCGCCCGCGCGGAGGCACTGCTGGAAGCCGCTAGAGCCGTTGACGGAGACACCGTCGTGCTCGTCTCACCGATGATGGCCGCCTATCTCGGCGTAACGGAGCCAGACGGGTGGCAAGAACCATCTGCGACGAGCGAATCCGTGCGATTTCCTAGATCGCGACCGGTCCGCTCCGCTCCGCTCCCGAAGATTCATCCTCAACACCGAGAACGCTTCGTCCTCTGATCGGGGTGCGGGAAGTGATGATCTCGAAGACGGGGCGCGGGAGACCCGGACCTCTGAGCAATTGATCGGAAGGGATGCCCGCGTTTTCGAGGATCTGCACGGCTTGAGGCAGCAGTGACGGCATCTCGAGGACACCGACGTTCCCGGGTTCTGCACGTCGCCACCCTCGCTGGGATATGGCGATCATCGCGTTGCGGTAGCTGACATCGCCCATGATCCCGAGAGCGCGGGCACGGAAGAGAAGTGACTGCATGCTGACTCCCCAGTGTTCTTTCAGCGCTCGCAACTGCGTCCACCCGCTGCCGGTTGTTGATTTGGGAAGATGCGGGCCTATCTCGTCGGCGGGCATGAGGAACTCGGATGCGAATCTGTGCGCTTGGTCTTCGACGATTCGGCCGCCTGGTTCTGCGTCCGAGTGCATGATCAGGTGCCCCAATTCGTGTGCGACGTCAAAGCGCTGCCGGTAGTAGTCGTCCTTTTCAGGATTGAGGACGATGACAGGGCGAGTCGAGCTCTCGAACGAGTAGGCGTCAATCGAAGCTGTCTGTGACGGGCTGAAAACGACCAGCACTCCGGCGTTCTCAACGAGACGGATAAGGTGCGGGACTGGGCCCGTGGCGAGTTTGAGATGACGGCGGGTTTCCCTTGCCGCCTCTTCCGGAAGTCCGGATACCGTCTGAGTCCCGTCCACAGGTACTGATGGAAGGTCAGGGGCTGGGAACTCCACCGACTTTTCGAGCAGCGACGCAACATCGGAAGCTAGCCGTCCATACGCATAGGCCTGGTCTTGCAGCTTCTGGCTGGTGGCCCGGAGGGATCGGAAGTGCGGCATCGCGGGGATGAACGCGTTGAGGCCGGCCGGATGGAAGAAGTGCGGTTCGACCTGCAGCACCAGACTCAGCTTCGCGACAGCGGCTTCGTTGGGCTTCTGCGCGCCGGATTCCCACCCGGACACGGACGCCGGGGCCATGCCGATCCGATCCGCCAGCTCGATCTTCCTCAATCCTGCCAATTGGCGGGCGAGGGTGAGTTTTTGCGGGTCGAAGATGACGGACGCGTTGGAAGACCGTCCCGTCGGACGATTCGTTGAAGACATTGTTGCGAAGGTGCTTTCTATTCCTGTGCCGCGGAGCGCTCGGTGGTTGCCTGTGATCGCAACCGGACGGAAGCGTCGGGGGCAATCGGAACAGGCGGGGTGCCGGGGAGGAGATCCGTGAGTTCGTCAGCCGGGCGGTCGGGAGATCCGAATCCGCCCTGTGCGACCAGCTTCCGCCAGTGCCACGAGCCGTCTCCCGGCTGATCGGAGGCTCGGCTCCGTCCGAAGTAAATCTCGTAGTCGCCGCGCTCTCCATCGAAGCCGTGGGCGAGCACGAAAGTCGTGCCGTCGAATGGCACCCCGAAGTCATGGGCCAGTTCGAACTCGTCGTCGCCTGCTTCCCACAGCGTTGCGTGGCCGTAGTCGAAATGCTGCCGGCCGACGGTCTGCTTGGTTTCGCTCTTGTCGTTCCAGTTGATCCTGTCGACTTCGCCGTATGGCATCGACTGCAGCACCCAACGAACGTTGCCCACCGACCACGCCGGCGAACCTGCGTAGTCGTTGCGCTGGATCTGCGAGCGGTCCAGGACGAGGAACTCGTTGAACGCGTCCGGGTTGAGTCCGGTCGCGAGCAGGTCAAATCCTCTCTCTACGGTTTCGCCCTGCGGCAACTTGTACTTGCCGGCAGCTGCCAGTCGGTCGAACAGGTCGCAGGAGTACTTGTAGGCAAGGAGGCCGATCACCGCCTGATCGTGACCTGCGTCTGGGTCGAAATCCTTGTTAACGCGCCAGAAGACCCATCGACCGACCCAGCGAATAAGCTCAAGCGAGCGGCTGGCCTCGAGCTGTTGCAGCGTTTCAGTTTCTTCCGACATGCGTCGATGATGCCACATTTTCAGTATCCAGTGTACGAAAACGCCGCTTTTCGCGAATTTTCTGTTCTTCCGCGTGACTACAGTGAGCAAGCAACGCGTTCACAGACAGTTGCCGCGGCCAACAACGTGCCCCTCCATCCGGCGGAGCAATTGGCACCCGGCGGAGCATGCGATTCCGACGACCAACCCGTAAGCCGCCGTCGGCGCGCGACGACCACGGGCGACCAGGTGCGCGGAACGTCATCTATCCGTTCGGCAGAAATGAATTCGTCGAAGGATCCACTGCACGCCCTGCCGCATTCGGAACAGATCATCATCGTCTCGCCGTCCCCCGACACGCCCACAAGACCCGCGCCGTCGCAGAAAAGGGCGAATAGAGCGCTTGGCGGAACTGTGGATAACTTGTGCACAGATCGGCGTGGCGAATCCACAGCCTGTGAATAACATCGCTGTAATTCGCACTTAGTGGGGATAAGTCCGCAGAAATACCCCTAAAAGGGGCCTGCATGCCCTCTAGGCACGATAAAACCGTAAGTTTGGCATCTTGTGCACGTTGGTCAAGATCGGCCGTTAGAGGGGCGTGTGTCGCCGCAGTCGTCTAGGATGAGAGGCGTAACAAAAAGAACCCCGATCGGCCATGGTCGAGGGGGCTCGAACGACAGATCGGGGTTGCAGTGTCTTTAGCGGGACTCTTCGACCTTAGGCCCTCGATAGGGCCTACACCAGTTGGCGCTACGCCTGCCGGTCGTGTATCTGTCCGATCACCAAAAGAATCGGAACACGAAAATGGGAAAATCATCCAGTTCAGGAAAGCCCTCCAAGGCATCGCTGTCGAAGGCGGGTAGGACGCTTGCGTCCAACTCGTCGTCGAAGACGTCCAAGTCGAGCGCGGGCTCGACGCTCGGCAAAGGTTAGCCCGTAGGGAGCGCCGGGGCGGTCGGGCTTACGTCCGCCCCGGCACTTCCGCCCGTCGAAGAGGAAAACCAGATGTACACCCAGGAATGCGCTCAATGCGACGGAACCATGGTCCTCGCGGTCGCACCGGTCGAGCGGCGAAAAGCAGGTTCCCAGTTCAGCCACCCCCAGAACATCGACGAGTGGCGGTGCCCGAATGGTCACTTCAGGCCCGTCACCGATTCGGAATGGCGGACCTACCAATAGCTGCGGCTGGCGGCCCGGATAACGGACGGCCACGGATAGTCTTCGGCTATGGAAATCGCATCGTCCGAGGCACGCCAAGCGCTCCATTACTTGAGCTCGGTACAACGACACGGATACGCTCCGACAGCTGCCGAGCTTGATGCCTACGCAGGCGGACCGACCCCTCGGTTTTTTCCTGCGCCTGGCAGCGGGATGATCCGTTGGACCAGCGACTTCGAGGAGTTCCAGCGATCGGAAGACCTGCGCGCGGGAAGAGCGTCATTCGAAAGCTTCGCCACGTATCTTGTCCGCCTAGGTTGGGCGGCGCTCGTCCCGGAAAAGCGGTTGTCGATCACCGCGCTGGGCATTGCGGTGCTCGGCGCGATGAACGACGAAGCCGCATTGGACATCCAGATGGTAGTCGCCAAGGCGATCGACCCCGACGATCCTTTCGCCTACGCGAAGATCATTGGCGAGATCGCGGGAACCGACGACGCGATGGTCGTCGACCCCTATTTGAAAAGCGACGGTCTACAGGACCTTCTCCGTCTGGCCAGCGTCAGCCGGGTCCTCACATCGGACGAGTCCCGTCCGGGGAGGTCCAAACCGAGCCCGAAGATTGCTGTGTTCGAGCACATGGTCGAGGCCTCCGTCGCTTCCGGATTCGAATTGCGGATACTGCCACTGGCGCAGATGCACGACCGGTATGTGATCCCGAAGTCCGGATCTGTACTGAACCTGACCACGAGTTTCAACTCGATCGGGCAACGAATCGGCGTCGCCGTGTGGCTCCCGGAACTGCCGAGTGCCGCGATCAGGGATGCACATGCCGCGCTATGGGCTGCCGGCACGGCAGTCGCACGGCAGTCGCCGCCCGGGCCGGAGAGCGACCCGGGCGCGACGACACTCTGACTATCCGACGTCCTTGAGCAGGTCCGCCGCAGCGAGAGCCTCTGCTTCGCCGATGTAGCGGGCGCGAGTGCTCTCCGGGGCGTTCGGCCACACGGACGGCAGTTCGCCGGTGCGGGTGACGAACAGCAGCCTCGCTACAGTTCCGATCAGTTCCGTGCGTTCCGTCGCGGGTGCTTCGTTGGTCTTGTCCATGATGATGTCCTCGATTCCGACCGGGACGATTTCCTGGTCGGATGGAACATGCGCGGCACCCGCCGGCCGAAAGAACTAGCGGCGAGTCTGGAGCGACGAACGGACCGCGCCCGCGAAGGTCGCCATCTGCTCGAGCGTCCCGTCCCGTGCGATCCGTCCGAGCGCCTGTCCGACTGCGCTGTCCGAGAAGCCGTTTCTCTGAAGCCAGACGAGGATCAGGTCGATGTCGATCGACGAGCCGAACGGCCAGTCGCGCGATGCGTTCGATTTCACGGTCCGTGACGATGCTTCCGGCTTCGATTTGACTGCGATCTCGTCGAATAGTGCCGGCTGAGGCTCCGAGGGACGGGACGCCGCCTGCTTGGTCGGGACAGCAGCTGAGCGGGCTTCCACAGGCTGGGGGCGCCGTACACGAGGCCCGTTGCCGGCGGGAAGTTCGGTCAGCGTGGTGCGGTGTTTGATGAGCACGCTGGGGCCGAAGGACGTATTCGCCCAAGCCCACGCGGACTCGCGGACAGTCGACTGCTCGGTGGTGAAGGTCAGCCATCCGAGTCCCGCCAGAGCGGGCCTTCCGTCAACCAGACCGACGACGTCCAGCTGGGAGTGTGGCGGGGTCCAGCGCAGTATGTCGGGGTAGGAGAACTTCGGCGCAGCACGCCCGACACCTACCCGAGTGAGCCGGTCCGCTTCGTCGTGAAGGTATTTGCGGTCCTGAATCCCGTCCGGGGCAGGAGTTGCTGTTGCCGCGCCGACGACAGCGGCGACCATGGTGGCGATCGTGTCGGTGTCGGTGCCGAGTATCGAGGAGGCGAGGACCGCTGCGTGGCGCGGGTTGTCGGGCAGGGCTGCCGCGAGAACCATCGACGCGACGACGGTCGCCGTGCCGCTCCCGCGGGTGTCTTTGTCGGATAGGCCGAGGATACGGCCCGCTTCGATATAGGCGTCGGCTGCGGATTGGGCGCGGTCAGGGTCCGCGAACGCTCCGATCGCCTCGACCAGCGGCGCGCAGGCAGCCAAGGCGCTGCGGCATTCGTCGACCGTCGCCGACCATGCGACGTCAAGCGACTCATAGGTTTCCGATTCCCATCGCGGCCGCCAGTAGGAGATGAGCTCGTCGTCGCGGTCGAAAGCCAAGATCGCTCGGGCCGCCCGTTCGAGGAGTCCGTGCCAGTCGCGTTGCGACGGTGCGGCGCCGTGTGCGAGAGCATGCGCGAGCGATAGCGCGTGGAGCACCGCTCCGACGAGCGCCCTGGGGTGCCCGTGGGTGACGATCGAGTTGCGGATGACGTCCGTCAGGTACTCGTCGCCTTGTAGGTCCCGTGCAGCCCAGACGTGCGGCTGGATCCGCATCGCGGCGCCGTTGCCGCCCGCCTTGGTCCATCCGGGGAAGAAGTTCGTCGACCAGGTCGCGCCGGACTTGGTCATGTTCGCTGCAGCTGCTCGCGAGGCGCGGCCTCCGCCGAGAGCGTAGGCGGGCCAGACGGTCAGTTCGATGCGGGCGAACGCCTCGACGTCGAAGCCGTCGCCGGAGACCGCCCGCGAGGTCGCGAGACGGAGCTGTGTGTCGTCCGAGTAGGTGCCAGCGGGCAGCTCGATAGCGACGCCGAATTTTCCGCCGACCCGTCGCGTCCAGGCGAAGGTATCGGTCAGGGGCCGGCCTTTGGTCCGCGTGTGGAACAAACGTTCGTCGACGAGTTCGGAGACGAACCCGAGAGCATCAGCCCAGGCGGACCACAAAATCGACGCGCTGGCCCTCTCGAGCCGGACGAGTTCCCGCCCTGAGGGACCGACGGAGGCTGGTTCTGATCCGGACATCGCGCTCCTTTCGTCGTCTGTGTAGCTGAACTGCTGGCGCGACCGACTGCTTTGCGATGAGCGAGCTGCCGGGGTCACGCTGTTTTGAATACGTCTGGATTGCACGCTACAGCAACACCGGAGAGGTCGACTTTCGAGGCAGCGGCGAACACGGCGAGAAACCCGGCGACTTCGTCAACCTGCCCCGGCTCGGCCACGTAGAGGGCGCGTAGGTGCTCGAGGCCTATGGACACGGGGTAAAGGACTTCGGCCTGCGGGTCCGTAGGAAGCGATGAGGGCATTCCCTGGTACCTGCGCGAGATGGACCCGTAGTGTCCCCATTCGACGGAAGGAGCGAACAGCGCGTCGAACGCGTCGACGCCGCTGCCGCGGAGTGCACATCCGTAGGTGTTGTTCGTCGTCGCGAATTCGACGTCGTCGTGCCCGACGATCTCTACGTCGAATGCGAGGACCACCCACCAGATGTCGTCTTCGGGATGCCACTTCTTCGAGGACTTCAACATCCGGCCGTTCACGCGCGAGATCGACAGATTCACCCAGTCAGTCCAGTCGGCGTCGCCGGCACGGCTGGGCGAGTTCATGAGACGTATGTTCTCGAGGTACTCGTCCTCTTCGAGCCGGTCGTGACTGAGGAGCTTCTCGGAAGCGAGGATGCCAACCAAGCCGCGGTTCGTGGTGAAGTGCAGGATCTCGGTGATGCCGCGTTGCTGAGCGCTGGCGAGGACGGCGGCGCCGGCGGCGTTCACACGCTGACTTTCGTGTAGGTTCCGTCGTTCATCAGTGTGACGACCGAGGACGCCTCCGACTTCTTGTATCCGATGGTGACGGACGTCCTCGCACGGCCCAGACCCATCGCGACGAGGCGGCGCAGCGACTCGAACTGCGAATCGCCGGCCTCTTCGCCGTGCGGGGTGACCTGCTGATTCAGACCGAGCAAGATGACATGGTCGAATTCGAGTCCCTTCGCGGAGTGCAAGGTACTGACCGCCACGTTCTCGTCGCCGCCCGGCCAGGTGGACTTCTGCGTGAGCTCCACCCACGCGATCAGTTCCGTGTCGAGGCGTGTGCGCACGGTGTCGAACCAACGCCCGCCTCGCGGCTTCAGGAAGGCAACAGATTCGTTCGCGGCCACCGCCGGCTTCACGACGTTTTCGATCGCCCAGTCCAGCTGGCCGTTGTACAGACCGGTGAGCACGGTCGGCAGGGGCCCGGTCCGCGTAGCTGCAGAGAAGTCGGGAAGCTCGCCGTCGTCTCCGATTTCCAGCCCTTCGACGAACGGTCGCGCGAACGCGGCGATCTCGCGAGTGTTCCTGTAGTTCGTTTTCAGCGTGCGAGTTGTGCCGGGGGCTGCGTTCGCCTCCCGCCATGTGAAGCCGCGGGGGTAGATCTGCTGGGCCGCATCCATGACGAAAGTCACCTGGTGGTCGTCGGCTACGTGCGCCATGACGGTCCTGAGCTGGTTGGCGGAAAAGTCCTGTGTCTCGTCGATAACGACGACGTCCCACGGGTCCGCGGAGATCTTGCCGGCCGCGATGGCGAGGTCGTTCCAGTCAGACCATCCGAATTCGGCTTTGCGGTCCCGGTACGGGTAGATGACCTCGTCGAGCAGGCGGCGTCGGGTGGCCGCCTCCATCCTCGGCGACTGGCCTCGGCCGATACGGCGGAGACCGATGTAGTCCTCGAGCTTCTCGGGCTCGAGACGGCTGAGGACGTATTCGACTTCGTCCTTGACGAAGTCGAGGTCGCCGCCGAATTTGCGGCAGAGCCCGCGCAGCAGCGCTTCGCAGTAGTCCGGTTCGAGCGCGACGGTTTCCGATGCGAGATCACGGGCGAATTTGGCGAAGGTGACCACGCGCAGTTCGAGCCCTTCGAGTTCCTTGATCTGCTCCTGCGCGAGCGCTTCGATGTAGCCCTTGAGCGTCGTGTTGAACGTCAGCACCAGAACGCGCACTGGACCGGGCAGGTCGAGCCGCGCCTTCCGGTTCACCCAGAACGCACACAGTTGGCGGAGTCGGAGCAGCGCTGTCGTAGTCTTGCCGCTACCCGCGGCCCCTTTGATGAGGAGCACGCCCGGTTTGTTCTCGGTGAGCAGCGCTAGCTGTTCGGCGGTCGGCGGGACTTGAGGGAGTAGTCGCATGTCGTTCTCCACGTTCGATGTCGGCGATGGACCCTGCGGGCGTCAGGGTCCGGTCGTGGCGGCTGCGCTGCCGCCACTTAGTGCGTTGAATCAGGTCGTGCAGGAGAGATTGGTGAGAGCGGTCGAGTTCACGCCGACGCCCTTGTTGGCGGTGAGGGTGTGCACGATGGTTGTGCCGTTCATTGCTCTCACCGTTCCGGATGTGCGCGCGTTCGCTATAGAGCGGGCGGACCCGCCGAGCTGCGCGAGGCTGTTCGCTGTACCTTCCGCGGAACATCCTGTGAAGGCGAGCTTCGTGCCCGAGTAGTTGGTGGAGCTGAATGCGCAGTAGCTGCCGGTCGCGCACGTTCCGATTGCACGGGAACCCGGGGAAGGGAACGTGAGGAGGATCGCGCCGCCGTCCCACGAGACCGTCGTCGCCGAAATCTGAACCCCGCCCGGGAAGTCGGCGAGCACGCCGTCTATCTGAGCTTGCAGGCCTTGGTCTTCTTCCGGCAATGCGGAAGCGGGCGCTGCGCCCAACCCCATAAGAAGGAGTGCGGCGGCTATAGCTACTGCGAGTTTTCTCATCTATTCGGATTCTTTCCATGCGGTGTAACTGAGGACGGTCATTGCGGGCAAGTTGGTGTCCTCAAGTCCGCCTAGGTAGACGTCTTCAGCGGAAAGGAGAAGACCGGTGGCTAGGTCGAAAACGAGGATGTCCTTGAAGTTCCCGTCAGCGCGGGTCTCGGTTTCGAGCGCGATGCCTTCCCGCCCGAGCCGGTCGGTGACCGTCCCCGCCAGGACGACGTCAGGAAGCGTCTTGATGATCTGTATGAGCGCGGATGTTTGGCCGCCGGTCAGCGGCCAGTCGACCCGAAGATCCTGGATTGCTTTGAACCATTCGCCGGCGGTGGATACGCTGCTGAGGCCGAGCACGCTGGAGAGATAGGCGCGCATCTCGTCTGCTGACGCCGGCGGCGTCTCGGGGAATAGTGCCGGGTACTCGCCCGGCCCGAAGGTCCCGTCGTCGAGGACCGCGCCCGGCTCCGCAGCAGGCGCCGACTCCGTCTGTTCTCCCCACTTCACAGCCCCAGCGCGAGTCACAATCCGACCCGAGAGGTCATCTGACCAGGTGCGCTCTATTTCTTGAGGTTGAACGAAAACGTCGACGGTCTTGTCCTCGCCGACTGTGATGTTCGCCGACCACGTCTCGTACACGATGGATCGCTGCCGGCTCGGAGTCTCGTTCTGGTTGTTCTGCGCGGCCACGCTCAGCCTCTCCAAGACGTCTTCCAGAGTGCCGTCGACCGGCGAACCAGTGAGAAGCGGCGGCGTCGCTGCGCTCGCCACCGGTCTCGTGAGCACATTCCCCGCGAAGAACACCGATGCGAGGACCAGGACCGCGACGATCGCCGTGATCCAGGCGCGCGCGTCGGCCCTGCGTCGAGAGTGCACGGGGAAGGCCACTGTGCTCGGATTGGTCGACAGGAGAGCTGCGAGATCATCTTCGGCGCGGACCGTGAGTGGTGCGCGCCGTCCGACGGGCGACGGATTCGACGCGCGGATACGGCGTTCGAAATCATCCATGAGCGTTTGCACCCCGCTCCCGCAGGTCGCCGAGCACCTCAGCGGCAGGCCCGCCGAGTTCGTGTTTCAGCGCGTTTCGCGCGCGGTTGAGCCGGACCCACACCGTGGGGAGTTTGCAATCCAAAATGGAAGCTATTTCGGCACCGGAAAGGTCTTCCCAGTACGCCATGAAAAGGATCTCGCGATCGCTGTCTTTCAACCGCATCATCGCCCTACGGGTGTCGGACGCCTCCTCGTTCATGGACGAATGGGCCTCGTACGCTTGGCTCTCGGCTTTGTCCGCGAGGGCCGCGGCGCGTGATCGACGCCGGTATTCGTTTCCGACGACGTTCCGCGCAACCGCGTACAACCAGGCGAGGGTTAGCTCGCCCCCGCTGACGTGATGAGCCCAAGCCACTCGAAACACCTCTGAAGTAACATCCTGCGCCGTCGCGAAGTCGCTGAGACGCCTCGCGACCGTCGCGAGGATCAATGAATAGTGCGCCCGATAGAAAGCAGAGAACTGCCCGTCCGGGTCCAAGTTCGTCATCCGGGGATACTTCCGACCACGCTTCTGCGCCTTCCGATGACTGTCGTTCTCTACAGATGTTTCCGGCAGGGTCGGGTACCTAACAGCCGAGGGTGAAAATCTCCACGAGTTCCGTGAGCATTGATCATACTCATCGTAGGACAACTGCCGCGTTTTCGGGATCGGCCGCGGCAGCCGCGAAGACGGGCGGCCTGGAATCGTCGCCCTACGGGACCTTCGTCGACGGTCGCAGCGGGGCTCTCCGCCCACCTGGTCGGCGTGGTCCGGACGTAGAACTACGCGCCGCTCCTGCACCTGCACCTTGTCCCCGGATAGGTGGAAGTCTCGTAGTCCACCGCGACAGGCCGACGCGCCCATTCCCGCTCTGGGCCGGCACGCCGCGCGGGGGACGGAGGTCGCCTGCACGAGTGCGGGTGGTTGATTCGGCTATGCGGAAATGTCTTCGGTCGAGAAAATCCCCGAGAGGCTGACTGCGAGGCTCGAGACGGCTGGCTCTGCGAGCGCGGGTACCCAGTGGATTAGAACGGGCAGCGGGTCGTTGTCGCCGGTCGGAATGTCCATTTGCCGCTCCTCGATTTTGGAAGACGCCGTTTGGGCCTCAGCGAAGTCATTTCCTGTTCCGCGGGTTTCCTTACAGATTGCCGAAACAAGGTGCTCGGCCCTCGCGATCGTCCACGTCTTCTATGGCACGTCAGCTGATTCGACGCACGCGAACAGGCCGACTCATCCCGGCGACATCCATCTTCCCGTGGGAGATCGTCACCGCCGGCCGGTACGCGTATCGATATTCGTAGCGGTACTCGTCCTGTCGCCACACCGACCCGTCGGTAAGCTCGACGATCGTCTCGCCCGACCATCCCTCCCACGATCCTTGGATGTGGAGTGCCATGATCTGATTCCTCTCGATCGCGATGCGTGGAGCCCGCGTCGCGCGGCACGTGCTTCTCGGCCTAGTCGAAAGTCGAGACTGAGACGGCGAGGGATCCATCCGTCGCCGCCGATTTTCCTTAGAGGAGCGGCGTCCAGAACGGGATGAAGGTTATCGCTGCAGAGATGAGGCCGATCAAGAGCCCGAAGACCGAGAGGCCTCTCGCCAAAGGCCCGCCTTGAAGGCCGACGATAACAAGCAGAATTATCACTGGCAGCATTACGATTCGCAGACTGGGCGTGAACGACGCTACGGCCGCGACGATGGAAAGCAGCCCGAACCAACGGCCCTTGATCAGCTCCGACCGTGGCTCGTTTGACATGACCGGTTCGGTCTGGTTGTCGTCGCTCATTGTGTGATCGTACTCCGGCTCTTCGATTCGTCTATTGGAAAGTTCTCGTGGTGGCCTGCCATGTCAGGCCTCGTGTCGTGAGGACGCCCCGTCGGACGGGACGCCCTCACGACAACTGTCAGGTCTGCGATCTAGCAGTTGCCGAGGACGTGCTCTTAGTAGTTGGTGCTCCAAGCCGTCGATGCGTTGACTCGGAGCGAAAGGTATAGGTCCTCGCTGCTCGTGCCGGTGTGGCTGGTGTAGTAGCTGTGCAGCTGAGCGAGTGCTTCCAGGGAGCCGGACGACTTGGCACGGATGACTGAGAGCGTCGGGAGGGTGGCGCTTCCGTAGCTCGCAACGACCTGCGGGGTGCTGGCGGCCGTGATCTGCCCGAACTGCGCGTTCCTCGAGTAGCTGGCCTTGAACTTGGTCGTGGCGAGCTCGGTGACGATGTTGACCGAGCAGTTCGCGTAGTTGGAGTAGCCGGTGCCCGTCGTGTACGTGCAGCCGGTGATCGCCCTGGCACCGGCGCCGGGTGCGAGCGCCTCTTCGTCGGGGACCTCGAACTCGGTGACCCTCACAGAGCCGTCGGAGAACTTTTCGACGAGGTTGTGGCTCGTCGGGAGAAGCTCTTCGTAGGTCTCTACAGGCACGGTGCTCGCACGCAGCGATTCGGGGATCTCGCCTGCTGCGATCTTGGCGACTACTTCGTCCTGCGTCGCCTGGGGTACCCCGTTCGCGCTGAGGTACTCGAAGACGGGTGCCCATTCCGGGTCGGTCTCTGCAGACGCCGGTGCGGCCAGACCCAGAGACAGGAGCACGGGGAGCACCGCTCCAACCGAGACCGCGGCAAGGGTGCGGGAAGCGATACGTGATTTTGTTGCGGTTCGTTGCGACATTGTTTTCTCCCTTAGAGACCGGTGGTGGACGTAGTGGCGTTGGCGGCGACCTTCAAGTACAGGTACGCCGTGAAGGTGGTTGCCGAGCTGCTGTACTGCGAGACCCCCTGAGCGGTCGCTGGGCCGGCGGCACTAGAGAACGAACGTGTGATCGACAACTGCGGGGTGGTTGCAGTGCCTCCGGTTGCGTACTGGTACGGGGAGCCGACACGTGCGATGGACCCGTTCGTGCCGCCTGAGCGGGTGTAGTCCGCACGGAAATGAAGCTCGAGGTACGCGTTCGAACCCCAGATGTCGCAGTTCGTGTAGTTCGTGTACCCGGTGCCGGACGTGATCGACGAGCAGGTGCCGATTCCTCGCGCATTCGGGTCAGCCGGCTTCGGCGTCTCGAGGGCGACGACAGAAACGGAACCGTCGGCGAACGTGCTCGTCGTGATCTCTTCGTCGGCCGTCGTCACCGTGGCGATGTCGACGGGAACGCTGTCCGCTTTCATCGAATCCAGCAGTTCGCCGGAATTGAACTTCGCCACCAACGACGCCGCTACGTCCTCGTCGACGCCGTGGGCGAGGTACCACTCGATCACCCGCGCGTCGCCATCATTGGCGGGGATCTCCGAAGCCGAAGCTGGCATTGCAGACCCGAAGGCGAATACTGCCACGGCGACAACCGCCGTCAAGACCGATGTTCGTTTCAATCGATTCATTTCCACTCCCGTCAGAAGCGCCGGCGAACCCGCCGACGTATGGATGATTTCCGGCTGGCGACAGAACCTAACCAGACATTGAGTGATCTTCCACTTCCGTTCAAACGCCTACGGATCGCGGGGCGACCGTCAGGTCGGCTGGGAGGTTTTCATCCGTCGCGTGAAGTTCCGACGGCACCACGGGCGAAGAGCGCGTACTGACTGGGTCGCATTTGCCGACCGCAACGATGGAGAGCGCCATTCTGGCGCCCTGCCTTCAAGGGAGTCTGTCTGCTGGCGAGTGTCGTCGCCGGACCGTAATCTGGGTTTCTGCAGGGCCGGCTGCTTCCGAGACGGGAGCAACCTACGTGGGTACGAGCAAGAGATATGCCGATTCGATCGACAAGCGCATGGGCGTCCAGGCCGACCAGTCGATCATGCGTGGCGGAACGCCCGAATCGCTCACGGCGACGGAGCTCGAGTTGAAGACCGAGCCCCTCACCCGCACCCCTCGGCCGTTGCCGGTCACCGCATGGGTGCGTTACGGGCGGATCGGTATCCGGGTCAACGGGCGAGCGGTCGCGTGGACGACGAAGGCGGTGGCCGTGGAGTGGGATTCTCCTGACGGACCGCACCGTGCGTGGGTGTGGGCTTCCGCGGTTGAGCGGAACTGAGCGACATCGCTCAGGCAGGATGGGTTCATGAAGTACGTCGCCACTATCCGCCCTACTGAGACCAGTGAAATAGAAGCCGAAGGTGAAACGCTCGCTCTCGCTCGCATCGAGCTCGAAGCCAAGTTGCCGCCGGGGTACCAGATCCTCGCCATCCGACAGGGCTGATCGACGAAACGGGCAGCCGGCTAGTCGCGTGCTGGTTCGACGTTCCTCCATCCCATCCGCTTATCTGCCGTTTTAATCGTCCAATGCTCTGTCCAACAGGTGGAGATGTTCGAACGGCAGGACGGGTGTCTCGTCGCGCGGCCGTTCCGGCCGCGAAGATTCCGACACGGACCGGTTCGTCCCGAGTGTGTGGAGCGCGTAGGCAACGGCCGCGAGTTGCGCTGCATTGCTGAGCACGTCGAGGGCTCGGGGGGTCTCATTGGGGAGTGGCATCGATTTCAGAGGCTGGTTCATGAACCTCTCATGCGCGGCACACTCGCTGATGTGCCTGCAAAGCGCAGGATCCGCGGGTAACGCCCATCTGCACGGCGGCTTGGCCAATCAACAAGAGTCCAGGAGCCGAACCGATGTCGTCCGGTTTCGATACGGTGACCGCATGGAACTGACTCCTGACGATCTAGCGAGGGCCGGCAACCTCGGCATGGACCACGCGGAGGACGAGAACAACTCGGGCACGCGAACGCCGCCCCTGTACGCGGCGGAGCTGTGGACGACGGTGATGGGAACCGCTCCCAAGGGCGGTTATCCCGCGGATGCGGTCTCGCACCTCCGAGACTCGTACAACCGCGGGCGGATGGACTACTACTGACCAGCACGGGGCTCTACCCCGCAAGCACCGGCGGGCCGCTCGGGTGGTTCGTGGAGTATTTATTCTTCGAGGAGTCGAGCGCCCGCGCATCCCACTCACTCGCGTGACCGCTCCGTTTCGCGGCAGACAGTATCTGCGCACGGCTCGGGCGCCCTTGGCCTGCCATGATCGACTTATGACGCCAGCACACGACGCAGCGAACGCCGTCAACGCAGCCGCCGAGCCGTACCCCGCCCCGGCAATCCACGACGCGAGCCTTTCCGTCGTCGTTCCCGAGGCGCTGACCACCGCACTCCGTTCTTACGCCGCCCAAGCGAAGGGCATCACGACCACGCTCGCGGCCGTGACCGACTACAACCAGATCCGACAGCTCGTCACCGCGGCGACGGAAGCGCAGCGACAGCAGGAACGTCTTATCGCGAGCACGTTGACGCCCGCGTTCGAAGCCGTGTCCCGCTATCACGATGACATCGCGAAGACCGTGACCGCGGCTTCCCGCTTCTACCAAGCGGAGGTCGCGTCGACCTATGCGAATGTCGCCCGCATCCAAGATGCGGCTGCGATGGCTGTGGCGAACGTCACACGGTACGAAGCCCAGTTCGGCGCAATAGCCGCACTCGCCACCAAACAGCAGTCGATGTACGCCACTTCGTTCGATCCCGTCATAGACGCGTTCAACCGCTACCAGGCGATTCCCACGATGACTGCTCTGCAGACTCGGTACGCCGTCCTGGAACAGGGCTTCCGAGCCGAATCGGGCACACCCGCAGACGACTTCGGACGAGTCCTGAAAGCCGCCGACCGGCACCCGTCGTTGAGGGCATCGCTTGACGCCGCCATCGTCGCCACCCAAAAGCCAGGGACGTTCGGCGCCGACTTCGTCGGGTTCCGTACTCGCACGGCCGACGTCGCCGACGCGTTCGACGACGCGGAGAACGACCCGTCGCTCATGGAGCCTCTCGAAGCCCTTCAGGAGTCGGCCCAGCTGACTGACGAAGTGCTCTTCGATCTGGGCGATGCGCTGGGCCTGTGGGAGCGGGTGAAGACCCACCGGCTTTCGGCAGCGCGTCTGGTCATCTGTTACACGATCGGGTTGACAGGGTTCGTCGCCTACTCGGGAACTGGCGCGCCGTGGCCCGTGGCGCTCTTCGACTCGGTCATCGCTGGCGGCGGGATGTATCTCGCCCTGTCGGATCGGGCGCGAGAGAATTAGCCAAACCGGTCGCGCAGCGGTGTTGGCCGGCCTTCCTCGTAGACGACGACGGCGCCCTGCACACGCCACGGGACGCCGTCGCTTCGTATTCGCTAAAACAGCTCGTCATGCCCATATCGGATGACGGTGATCCGCGTCCGCGAAAATAGGTGAGTTTAGGTCGCCGGTACACTTTCGGCATGGAACGTTCCCGACGGACGGGGCAGCAGTCGACATCATGGAAGATCTGCGGCTTCGAGGCCTGGCAGCGCCGGTCGACCTGACCGTCACCGGGTACGACGCGATCGGCGCCCTGGCCGCGCCGTTCCTCGGCCTCACAACCTACCGCGTGCCCGTCGTAGAGATGGGGCGAGTGTCCGTCGACATGCTCGTCGACAAGATCGAAGGCAAAGACAAGGAAGACCGTTCTCACGCGCTCCGTGGGACGCTCGCGGAAGGTCGGACGGCCGGATCGCCACCGGCCCTCTAGGCCACGGCCTGACCCGCGCCGACGTTCTGGAGCGTGATCACGCCCGCAAACAGTTTCGTGACATCGTCGATCTGAACTACCCAGAATTTCGCGGTAGTTCGCGGCGCAGGAATACGGTGCTGTTCACGTCGCCCGAGTCGTCTTCGATCGGGAGTTCTCCGAACCTGCAAGTATTCCGATCACGTTGGGCGCCTGGGCAGAGCTGCTGGCGGTCGGTAGGTCGAACTGGGAAGAATTCCTTCCAAGTCGAATAAAAGCACACCCGTCGGACTGAGCACGCGCCACTGGCCACTCTGCTCCAATGTCAGCTCGGACAGTTGCTTTCCAACTCGCCCCGTGCCGGTCAACGCGCCGGCGTGCTCGCGAGCTCGCGAGATCGACCACTGTCCGGTGTCGGTGTGTCGTCGCCACCTCGTAGACTCGAGGGACAATCAAAAATGAACGAGGAGCAGTTGACCGAGAAGCCCCCTGGCGACCAAGAGTCGTGGAAGAAGCAGGTTCAAAAGAGCGACGATCGGCTGTCTCACTCGGAATCCCAGCAGCCGAAGGACCGTCCGCGTCCTCCGACGCCCCCTGCCAAGGGGAAAAGCTGACGAGCCGGTGAGTTTCCGCCGGTCTGCTCGAGACGAGGCGTTCGACCTCATCTCCGCTGAGCTCAGTACTGAGATGGCCTCCTTCGTCGACCGCAACGCGTCGATGGAACAGCGCGCCACCATCCTCATCGGCGCGGCTAGCGTCGTCGGCGCCTTGCAAGTCGACAGCACGCCGTCCGGTTGGCTGATCGCGAACCTGCTGCTCTCGTTCGTGGCTGCCATCTGCGGTGTCGTCGTGGTCTTCCCGCGGAAGGGCGACGCTTTGGACGTCCGAAAGATGAGGACGGGCATGTCCAAGATGCCGGTGCGAGCAGGGCGCGAAAAACTGCTCGACATCAAACTCGAGGTTCTCGAAGCGGACGAGAAGTGGCTGATGACGCGGGGGAAGTGGGCTCGCACCGGCTTTATCGCGTTGTCCTTGAGTATTGCCCTCGCCCTTCTCGGGGCAGTCGTGCCGAATGACGAACCGCAACCGAGCAAATCGCCCGCCCCAACACCGACATCGACGGTCGGCCGATGAGTGGCGACGACGACGATTGGAAGAAGGAAGTCCAGAAGTCCAATCCCGGTACGTCCGGTAGATCGAGTAAGACCGGCAGGTTCGTCAACTCGGGCAAGTCCGGCAAGACGGCGAAAACGGGTAAGAGCGGAAGGTCGAGCACGACCGGCAAGGGAGCGTGGGTAACCCACTCCGCGGACGGTTGGACCATCGTCAACGCCAGGGGTGTAGAGAGCGGACACTTCCGGACTCAGAAAGACGCGATAGACGGCGCGCGCAAGATCATCAAGAACTCAGGCGGCGGCGAGCTGCGCATCTACGGAAAGAACGGCGCGATTCGGGGAACGAAGACCATCAAGCCGGACGAACACAAACCCACGAAGGGTTAGTCCTGGAAGACGGCGCCGGCAACATGTAGCAGTGGAACGTCATCGAACGGCATGTCCGGTGCTGCTCGCACGTCGTCGACTCGCCTTCGCTTTGCGCTCACTTGCATTCGGGCGACTCCTCCGCGCCCGACTTCGCTGATGGTCAAGAAATCTATATCTGGTTCAGGACGATCGTTCTCGTCCGGCTTGGTGCTGTCTCTCTTCGGTAAGGCCCTCGAGTCCCGCTCTGCGAATCCCCCGGTTCGACTGGCACGTTCAGTAGCATTCTGCGGGCCGGGGCGATCGAGAGCTTTCGGACTCACCAGGAAGACATGCGGCGAAAACGGGGCCCGACGACGTACCAGCCCCAACCTCGTCGAGATTCAGACGCGTCGACCGGTTCAACGCTCTGGAGTTACCACAATTACCGCGTTCTACCAGCGGGTGGTAACAAGCTGGGCCCATATAAACAAAGGGATCGAGGCCCCTTTAGTAGTAGTAGTTACCAGTTACCACCTTTAACAGAAATACATACACTACGAGGCAAAGGGGCATATATACCCCCGGATGGAGGGGAGAGTATGTTCCTTCTACCCTTAGGGGTATACCCCTCAGAAGTGGTAACTGGTAACCGGGGTCGTTTTTTACCCTCTGAACAGCACTTTATAGGGCACCGAGGGCTGGTAATTTTTCGTTGGGGCGGTAACTTGCGTGTTGTCAGGCTGATTTTCCGCGGAAGTATGCGGATCTGGAGCGAGTCTGTCGATGCGCAAGTGGCCGCCGGCTCGAATACCTAACATCCAGCACAGTTCCAGGCGGAGTGCGCACGTCAAAGAGCCAGATGAGATCATCGGAAAATTCCGGAAAGTTTCACCGACAGCCCGTTACTTGCCGCATGTCTACATTGTGAGCCCGAAAAACCCAGCAACATCCCGGCCCGCAGAATGCTACTGAACGTGCCAGCCGGCCCGGGAGACGACGCAGAGTACGGCTCGACTGCGAATACTGAAGACGGCCGACAGCGTATCGCTGCCGAACGCTGCACCTAAGCAACCCGTTCATACTCGAGCTAAGAGCCGGAAGCACGCCCACCCGTGCCCTGCGTTGCGTAGCTTTCGAACTACCACCAGCGCCGGCGACCACACACCGGCCACGACCGGCAGAAGGCCGACCAACGGCCCTACTAGGCAGGTGGACGTGCCCATCAGACGAGGTGGACCACTCCGCAACGTAGGCATAACCAGAAGGGGCTCTCGTCCGAGCCGGCGACGTCGAGGGGCGTCAAGCACGACGGGCAGTTCGGCGTACCGACTTCGGCGAGGTCCACACGCGAACGATAGCAACTTCGACCTTGTGCACTCGAAAGTTATCCCCCTCCTTGATCGTGGGCGCAACTGCTCACATGACATGTGTGGAGTGAACCCGGCTCGAAGGCAACGACATCGAAACAGTGGTCTTAGTGTTCGTGAACCGGGAACACCCGAGGTCCACACGGATCACCCCTTCCCGCGGCGACGGCGGCGTGGACATTCTCGACAGGGCAGCAGCTCCTGACGGGCGTGACGAGGTCTACCAAGTGGCCTGCCCGTGGCGTAGCTCGCTGACGGTCTGGCCAAGGCTCTGAACGGCTGAGCTTGGCCCCAGCTCCGCGCAGCTGTCCGCTGGAAGGCGAGCTTGTTCCCGGACTGCTGATGCCGGCCTCATCGTTTTCAGCGAAAACCCGGCAGTCGTTCGAGACCGATCGTCCGAACGATTCGTTGGATCAAGCTTGACTGGTGCCATCTGAACTCGAGATCCTGCTCGTGTGGAAGCGGCATCATCGTCCAGAATCCCACGTCGCCTACGCGGCATCGGTCGAGGGTCCGCAGCTCACGACCAGGGTCGGTGACGAAATCCATCGCACCGTTTCCGGGAATACGAGCAACGAGCATCAGGTCCAAGTCGAAGAAGTGGGCGCTGGTCAGGCTAAGCACCAACCACTGGCCGGCCTGCTCGAGGGTGAGCTCGGTACGGTCTTCGCCGAGGTCTCCGCCGCCGATCAGTGCGAGCGCGCGATCGTCGTCCATCCCCATGCCTGTGTCCTCCGCCTTCAATCGATCCACGACCACGCCAGGTCGACGAGGTCGAACAGGCCGATGTTCTTTCTCTGCCCGTCGCTCCCGAGCGAGACGACCCGCTGCCCGGTCGGAAGCTCGATCCGATCGGCCACGTGAAGGTGCCCGTGGAAAAGGACCTCGGGGCTCACGCCGTTCCAGAGCGCGGTGATCAGCTGGCGCGATGTTCTCGAATACTCGAGCGCGTCGTCATCCCACCCCTGGGGATTCGTGCTGAGGACTGTTTCGACTCTCCAGGTCCCGCCGACGATCGTCTCGTGTGTGATGAGGACTTCGACCGGGCCGCTGCCGATCGCCGAGGAGACGTCGTCGACGGTCGGTATCTCTTCCGGCCACCATGTTCCTCGAGCTCGTCGGTATGCATAGTCGAGGGAGGCTGCACCGCCGAAGGACATGAAGGATCTGCCGGCCACCCGGAACCGGAAGCCTCTGGGGAGAACCCACACCCGGTCGCTCAGACGTATTGCCTCGCCTGGTCGTGAAGCGAATCGGTTGACGAGCCGCGGCCAGTCCTCATGGTTCCCCGGCGTTACCAGGACCCTCTCGATATGTGCCTCTTGGCACAGGGCGTCGACGGCGGCGAGAAACCCTTTCCCGCGTTTGTCCGGCAGGATCCCGAAGTCACCTGCATGCAGAATCGTCCGTACGTCGGGCGCTGTTTCGTGGAGGGCCGGGATCACGGACTGAACCCACAGTCTGTTGGCGTGCCAGTCTCCGGCGACGGCGATGCGGGTCTCTCCGGACAACGTGACGTCATTCATAACGACGCACGAGTCTCGAAGATGGCGGCCACCCGCGCCGGGTCGCCTCCGCCGATCAAGAACGTGCGGGGTGACTCCCACTCCTCGCTGTCGGCGAGCCTCGGTCGCGGTGCCAGCATCATTCCGCGGACGAACGCGGGATGCATCGACGGCGGGATCGCTTTCACGACTGTCTCGATACCGGGAAGTGCCGAGCCGGCGCCGAACTGCCAGACGGAGTACCGCCACTGCCTGCCGAACGGGAATCCGTAGAGCTTCTGTTCCAGCCGGCGGCGGCGCACCGTCGCCTCGCTCACTCCGAGTATCCGCGCGGTCTGCGCGGTGGTGAACGACTCGGCGACCGTAATCGCCGTGGCTTCCGCGATCTTCGCGGGTGGGACGATCATCGGCTCGGACTACTTGTCGGTGCCCGATGTGACGGCCGCGGCCGGCGGTTGGATGATCGTGGGGACGAATCCGTCCAGCAGACGCTCGGTCGCTGTCCTCGTGTCCGGTTGTTCTCTCAGTGTCCGTGCCGGGGTTGTGCCGGTGGAGGGGTTGGCGGTCTCCAGCCAGACGGCGAACTCGAGCGGCTCCCGTCCGGGCGTCTCCTGGGCGACGAGTTCGGCGAAAGCGCGGGTCTGGCGGCCGTTCGCGTCGAACTGCACCGACGGGTAGAGCCACCGTCGGTCGACCATCACTCCGAAAAGCGTTCCCGCTCTTCTCTGCTGGTCGATCGCCTGGCGGGTGAGTTGCTTCCAGCGGCCGAGGGCGGGTCCGGAGTAGCACGCGCCGATGGGCGGGTCGTCGATGCAGACATCGGGGAGCACCTCGAGCATCCGCGCGGCGAATGCCTCGACGTCGGGGAAGGTGTCGAGGGCGCGTTCGAAGTCGACGCCGGGCAGTCGCGCGGCGATCGCCGCGACGAGCGCGTGACGCGCTTCGACGAGTGCTTCCGATTCGTGCGGGTCTACATCCATGGTGTTGATAGTAATCAACATCGAGATGCTGTCAACGGGGTGTCGGGAAATCCCCGGATCAATTCTGTTCGCGCAGTACACCCACCGTGAACTGGGATTTCCCCTGCAGATCGAGCCGGACGCGGGACCCGCTGCCACTCGATGGGCTCCCGACGGGCGTCTGCCGCGCATGTATAGGGGGGAAGTGAACATCTCACTCCCTTCCGACGGGAGAAACCGATGAACTACACACCGACCATCGATGACGCAGCCTGGGCGTCGATCAAGGGCCTCGTCGCCGATTCGGTCTCGCGATGCTCCGGGAACACCGCATACTCCGACACCGACCTCTACCAGGCGGCCACTCGGTTCGTCGCGTGGACGCAGTCGTCGACCGCGCTGTCGCTCGCCGACGATCTATTTGCCCCGAGCGTGATCGAGGACTTCGTCGCCCAAGGGCTCCCTGACTACGCGCCGGCCTCCCGGGGGAACAGGCGGTCCATTCTCCTGAGGATGTCGGAGACGATCCTCGGCGAACGAGCGTCACGCGTACGACTGAAGGCGTTGCCGTCGTCAGAGCCAAGCCGGCCCTACTCGGATGAGGAGATCAGCAGCCTTCGCAAGTGGGCCAGGGAGCTATCCAGCTTGCGCCGCACTCGGGCGATGGCCCTGCTCGGGCTCGGCATCGGCGCAGGTCTCTCCAGCGGCGAGATCACAGCGCTGCGCTGCGGCGACGTCGCATCCACCGGTGCCGGGGTCGTCGTCTCGGTCTGCGGGGCCCGCGCGCGTGACGTCACCGTCCAACGCGGTTGGGAGCGGGCGGTCAGCGAAGCAGTCTCCGGCGGAGATGACGACCGCTGGGTCTTCTGCCCGGAGCGCACCACCGGCGGCAAGAACATGGTCACCAACTTCCTCGCCAAGAACCTATCCGCTGACGTACGGCCGAACGTCCAGAGGATGCGGGCGACCTGGATCGTCGGACAGCTGGACCGCGGAACTCCAGCTCTCCAGCTAGTGAAGGAGTCCGGCGTGCGGTCGATGGCGGCGCTCAGCCGCTTCGTCCCGTTCGCCGACGCGGCCTGACCCGCCCGCCACAAGATCTTCGTCGACGAGCCTCGCGGTGTTTATAGTTATCGACCATGGACAGCGGTAGCTCCTCCTACGAACCCACCCTCGATACCGCGGTGTGGCTTGCAGTGCGGGAGTTCGTGAACGCCGCCGTCGCCGACTCCTCGGGGAGGACTGCGTATAAGGAGAGCGTTCTCAACGTCGCGGCCTCCCGCCTGGTGGCGTGGTGCTGGGAGAGCGCGGGTCTGCCGTTGGATCGGACAGTCGTGTTCCATCGGGACACGATCGCCAGGTTCATCGCGGTCGGCTGCGGCGGGTGGAAGCCCGCGGCCCGGGGGAACCTCCGATCGCAGCTGCTGCGGATGTCGGAAGCGCTTCTCGGCAGGACGGCGTCGCTGCGGCGGCTCGGGCCGCTGCCGCCGTCGGATCCCTCACATCCCTACTCTGTGGACGAGCTCGTCGCACTCCGCAACTGGGCCTCCGCCCAGTCGACCCCGTTCCGGCGCACCAACGCCGCTGTGCTCCTGGCTCTGGGCGCGGGCGCTGGGTTGTCGGCGCTGGAGATCGGCGAATTGCGCGTCGAGGCGATCGACGTGCAGCCTGACGGCGTGACCGTCGCGATCGAGGGCGATCGTCGTCGCAGCCTACCGGTGCGCCGCGTGTGGGAGCAGGCGCTGGTGGACCGGGTGCGGACGTCGCCGCCGGGCAGCTATGCGTTCCGGGAGAACCGCACGGCGAACTACCCGAATCTCGTCTCGAGCTTCGTGGTACGGAGCTCGAGCATGCGGGTGCGCCCGACGAGCCAACGTCTCCGGGCGACGTGGATCGTCCACCATCTGGCAGCGGGGGTTCCGGTCGTGACGCTGATGCGCGCAGCTGGCGTCGAGTCGCTCGAGGCTTTCACTCGGTACATCCGCTTTGTGAGCGACGATCCGAACCACGCGGAGAGGCTGCGGGAATAGCATCCCAGCCGGCATCCCCTCGCAGCCATAGGACCTCGTGCGGCCGCCAATTCGAGCAGCCCGACAGAAGATGAGGAACACCATGTGCGAAGAAGAATGCGACTCCGTCGGATACCGGGGGTACCTGCCGCACTGGCCGTGCACCATGAAGGTAGCGGGACACGCGCCCGCTCGCACCGGCTCCGAAGAGACCCGAACCGCGCACGACAGCCCCGCCCGCGGCTAGTCCGATAGGGACAGCGGACACGGAAGGGTCCGGTCGGTCACAGCTCCGACCGGGCCCTCACGAGCAGAGCGAGCGACGCACCAGCCGTGGAACTTCCTCGTGACTCTCGCGAGGGCGCAGAACATGGGCATGACGCGGCTGAAGCAGCCGCTAAGCGCCCAGTCGTCCGACCCGCTCTTTCAACAGATCGAACACCCCCGGCAGCATCCGTTCCGCCGCGACGACGTCGACCAGTGTCATGACGATCTCGCCCCGGAGCATCCTCGAGATGCGCGCGTAGTTGAGCTCGTTCATGTCTGAGTAGTTCCGAACGGTGCGGAAGCGGCCCTTGATGAACGCCCGGATCTGCTGCGCGTAACGGTGCTGTGCCTGCGACGCCGCCAGCTGGTCCAGGTCCGTCGACGACGTCAGATCCTCGCGCCACTGCGGTCGACCACCTCTTCGGCCGAACATCGATGGGTCCGTGCAGAAGTCCCGCGGAACGTACTTCGAGTCGGACATCCCCCGATTTTATCAAGTATGCGCTTTTAGCGCAGAAGCGCGCTGCGCGACCTCGCCGTGCCGCTCATGACCTTTGCATGAAATCAGACTCGTTCTCCAGCGACAACATCATCCCCTTCGGCAGCACGGATTGGACCGCCCTGTACGGCGCACTCTCACCGTCTCGACTGAGCGATGACAGCCGCGCGAAGGCCGGAAAGCCGGAATCAGTCGAGATCTACGAGCCCCGGCCACAACACGGTCTTGAAACCTCGCTCGAGTTTCGCGATCGTCTCGAGGTCCGGCCACGTACGGCCCTGCAGGATCCCCTGGATGGTCGAGTGGTCGACGCCGGTTATCTCGCCAGCGGCCCTCAGGCTCATATCGTCCATCGCGGCCTGCAGATTGAGGACGAACTGGCGGGCGACCTCGCCGCTGTGATCGTCGGAGGGCACGTCGGGCCATTTCTTCGTGCGTTCGCTGGGCGAGGAGCGGAACGGCCGGGACATAGGTCGAGCGTAGACGACGCGGCCGAAGGGATAGTGGAATGACGACTCCAGAACCCCTTGAGAGCACCCTAACAGGTGTTTATAGTTATCGACAACTTTTCGATGACATCGACGGAGTGATCCGTAACTTCACGCCTCTCGCCCCGTCCAGATTCTGGAATGAAGAGGTGCAAGAGTTCACCCGTTCCATCGCCACCGAGATGCGAGCGAAGAGCGAGGATCACGCCCGCAACTACATGAGCGCGGTCGCGGGTCTCACTATCTGGACCGTGAACATCGCCTGCCTGCCGCTCGAGCGGTCCTCCGTGCTGTCGGGCCACAACATCGACGCCTACATCCGCAGGGGTGTCAAAGACCTCAGCCCGGTCACCCTCCGCAACCTCCGATCGCGCCTACTGCGGGTCAGCGCTGAACTCGTCGACTACAACCCGCGCCGCCGCGACGCCGGAAAGAAATCCCGCTACGAGAACTTCGTCCCCTACGCACCCAAAGAACTCACCCGCTTCCGCAACCAAGGCTCGACCCGGAGCACGGCAGTGCGCCGGCACAACTGGATGACGCTCCTCGCACTAGGCGCAGGCTGCGGCCTCAACACCACCGAGATCGTCCTCCTTCCCACCTCCGCAGTCCAGTCGACTGGCGATGGCGTCCGCGTGACCGTCGCAGGCAAACGTCCCCGGATGGTCGTCTGCCTCGCCGCATGGGAAGAGGACCTACGGCAGCTGGTCTCCTCGCCGCACGCCGAACACTTCCTGTTCTCGAAGGCCGAGCGACCCACCTACCCGAACGCGTACGTAACCCGGTTCCTCAGCACTGTCGCCAACGACGGGGCCGCCTTCCAAGTCGAACGTCTCCGTTCGACATGGATCGTCAACCACATCGACGCCGGCACCCCCGTCTTCGCCCTCATGCACGCCCTCGGAGTGAAGTCGCTCTCCACACTCGAACGGCTCGAACAGTACGCCGCCGCTCCGGGCGACGACGTGCTCACCGCAGCATTCCGGGGGGCGCGCTCGTGAAGACCGGGATGGGACCTGTCCGCAAGACAGGCACGAAGTACACAACAGACCCGAAGTACAAGGAAGCTATCCAGGACCGGTGGGCAGACCTGCCAGACGGACGCTTCGTCGGCAACGCCAGCATCTTCTCGCATAAGCAGGTTCTCTTCGTAGCGTCCGTCATCGACAACGCCGGCATCGCCGAACTCATCGACGGCTGGCATGCCGAAGACGCAGCGGCGAAGGTCAAGGGACCAGGCGGACGGCCGAGAACAGCCACGGTCACCACCCGCACCGCCCTCACGCTCCTCCTACTGCTCACCGCCGAGCATTCCGCCCAGCTCGTCGACGAGATGGCGTTCGTTGCAATGGCGCGGCTGTCCCCGGAGTCGGCCGCCTACCTCGGCCTCGACGGAGCCATCGCAGCCGTCAACGGTTCGAAGCGGTCCAAAGAACAGTGGTACAGCCCTATATATAGAGCGCTCCGCCGCGCCCTCGACACGATCGACCCGAAACCCCACACGTCCACCAAGCGAGGCAAGTTCCCGACCAACAAAGAGGTCGATGAGATGCGTGAACGTTGGACGGCTGATGAACTCGGAGTCAAACAACGACGTCTCGAACTCGTCAACAACGAACTCATCCAGGCGACCATCGACATGGTCCCCAAGGAGTACGCGCAGCACTGGCAGGGCGACACCTGCATTGACGCGACTGTCGTCCCGGCCTACGGCAAGCGCGGCGCGCCATTCGGTGGAACGCACGGACCGAACGATCCCAGCGCCGGATGGTACCGACGCGACCACGCGCACAACGTCGTCGAAGACGGCGCGAAGAAGAGGATAAAGAAAGCCGTCTTCGGCTGGGATCTCACCATCGTCGTCCAGACCAACCACGAGCCCGACGAGATCGCGAGCTTCCCCAAATTGATCACCGGCATCGGCATGACCGTTCCGGCCAAGGACCTCATCCGCACAGCCACGGACATCTACACCGACATGTCCCGTAGAGGCCTTCAGGTAGGCAGAGTCGTCGGCGACCGCGGCTACGGCGCTTCCGCAAAGGCCGCGGACTTCCAATTGCCGGTCCGCGCACTCGGACACACCATGGTGATGGATTACAAGACAGAACAACTGGGGAAAGGCAGCGGCGAAGAGTTCGGAGGCGCCAAGCAAGTCGAGGGCGCCTGGTACTGCCCTTCCATGCCCGCGAACCTGGTCGACGCGACAATCCTGCTGCGCAAAGGCGAGATCGACAAGAAGACCTACGACCTCCGTATCGAAGACCGACGCAACTACATGCTGCGCCCCAAAGAGAAGCCTGACAAGAACGGAGCCGTCGCAATGATGTGCCCCGCCAGAGGACCCGGCGCCACCGCACGGTGCCCGCTCGCCGAAGGCTGCTCGACAACAGAACTCGACGACAAAGCGGTCACCATCGAGAACTACCCCGACGAAGCCCATCGCGGTGCGATCTGCATGAACAAGACCTCCGTCACCATCCCGGCGACCGCCGGCGCTAAACAGGCCCAAGATCTCCAGTACGGCAGCAAGCAGTGGGCTCGCGAGTACGCGGTCGACCGCAACGGCATCGAGGGCACCAACGCCTACGCCAAAGACGGAGCAAAGGAGGACCTCGAGAACGGCGCCAAACGACGACTCCGTGGATACGCCGCCCAGTTCCTCCTGATCGCTTTCACGGTCGCGACCGCAAACCTTCGCCGCATCCAGAGTTTCCGAGACGAAGACCTCCGCGCGAAGTCGGCCGCTCACCACGAAGTGCGCGTCGAGCGCAAGAAGACACGACGCGAGAACCGTCGCAGTCGCGACGACCGCGAAGGCGCTTGGGGCGACTTCTCCTACGCTGAACCCGACGAGTCGGATGAACCTGCCGCGAAGCCCAAACGCACCCGAACCAAGAGACGCGAGAGGGTAGCTCCACCCTCCTAGTGCGGCGACCCCACTTCATCGATTCCACTCCCGCTTCACCAGACGGTCCAGCGCGCCATGACGGCGCCCGGTTCGCGGTTCATCGCTATGAAGAGCAACTTGGCGCGCCAGAAAACGGTCAAACTGACGCTGCGTCTTGAATATCCCGCCCCTACGCGCCGTATCGATGGTCGACAACGGCCAGAATCGCAGCAGGAATAGCAAAAGGCCCCCGGTTTCCCGGGGGCCTTTTCGTTTTGTTGGAGTTTTGCAAACCATTTGAGCTAGTTATGCAATTGACCCACCTGTGCGCGAGGGGGGACTTGAACCCCCACGTCGTTTCCAACACACGGACCTGAACCGTGCGCGTCTACCAATTCCGCCACTCGCGCCAACTCAGCGAGATTATCACAGTGCGGGGCCTCCCCCGTGCCGCATCATCCGATAGAGGCATGCGCGAGTCATCCCCCGGGCCCAAAAATGCGGGTGTTCGCGGCTACTCACAACCCCACCGGCTAACATCGACGTATTCAGCGGGTTGAAAAGAGGAATTCTTGGGGCTATTAGACAGCTTCGAACGAGGTCTTGAGCGGGCAGTCAACGGTGCCTTCGCCAAGACCTTCAAGAGCGGCGTCCAGCCCGTGGAGATCACGAGCGCGCTCCGCCGCGAACTCGACACCAAAGCGGCGATCGTTGCCCGCGACCGCATCCTCGTGCCCAACAAGTTCACCGTGCGACTCGCGCCGATGGACTACGACCGCATGGCGAGCATCGGACCCGCTCTCATCGACGAGCTCACCCAGCTCGTGCAGCGCCACGCCGCCGCCCAGCACTACTCGTTCTCCGGCCCGATCTCGATCAGCCTCGAGGCCGTCCAGGGCCAGAGCGAGGGAATCATCGAAGTCGTCTCGGTGAACGTCAAGGGAACTGTCGAGTGGACTCCGGTCCTCGATATCGGCGGCAAGCGTCATCCCATCACCAAATCACGCACCATCATCGGGCGTGGCTCCGACGCCGACATCACCGTCGACGACTCGAGCATTTCGCGCAAGCACGTCGAGGTTCTGTGGGACGGCAAGCGGGCCGAGGTCAACGACCTGGGCTCGACCAACGGCTCCCTGCTCAACGGCGCCCGCGTCGACAAGGCACGTCTCGATCCCGACTCGGTCATCGACATCGGCCGCACCCACATCGTCTTCCGCGTCGTCGCGAGTGCCACCAATGACCAGTACTCTGATCTCGGCAGCGACAGGGGCGGGCAACGATGACCAGTGAACTCACGCTCTTTGTGCTCAAAGTGGCCTTCCTCGGCCTGATGTGGGCGTTCGTCTTCGCCGTCGTCTACGCACTGCGCACCGACCTGTTCGGCCAGAAGGTACGAAAACTGCCGGCGAGCGTGGATGCCGCGGCTCCCGTCATCGCGACGGCCGCCCCGGTCGTCGCGGCGACTCCCGCGCCGACGCGCTCCCCGAACGCGTCCGCCGCGAGTTCCTCGGGCGCATCGCGACTCGTCATCACCGGCGGCGCGAAGGAGGGCCTCGAGATCGCCCTGCCGAGCGAACAGCTCACCATCGGCCGCTCGAGCGATTCCGGCCTCGTCATCCGCGACGACTACACGTCGACGCACCACGCACGCCTGCTCAACTGGAACGAGGGCTGGGTCATCCAAGACCTAGACTCGACGAATGGCACCTACCTCGATGGAACGCGGGTAATCGTGCCCACGCAGGTCCCGTTGAACACCCCGGTGAAAATCGGCACGACCAGCTTCGAACTCCGGCGGTAACCCGGTGGCTCCCGGCAACAGCGCCGCGGTCTCCCACGTAGGGAAGATCCGCGCGAACAATCAGGACAGCGGCTATGCCGGCGAGTTCCTGTTTGTCGTTGCCGACGGCATGGGCGGCCACGCGGGCGGCGACGTCGCCTCCGCGATCGCGGTGAAGCGCATCATCGAGACCGACCACCACTACACCTCGGGCACCGACGCCGAGTTCGCGCTGCATACCGCGCTCACCGCGGCGAATGCGCAGCTGGCCGGGACCGTGTTCGACCACTCCGAACTCACCGGCATGGGCACCACCGTCAGCGGCCTGATGCTGGTCAACGGCCAGGTCGTCATCGCCCACATCGGCGACTCGCGCATCTACCTGCTGCGCGACGGCGAGCTCAGCCAGGTCACCGCGGACCACACCTTCGTGCAGCGCCTCGTCGACAGCGGCCGCATCACCGAGGAAGAGGCTGCGGTCCACCCGCGTCGCTCCGTGCTGATGCGCGTTCTCGGCGACGTCGACGCGACGCCCGAGATCGACACCTCGATCATGGCGACCCAGCCGGGCGACCGCTGGCTGCTCTGCTCCGACGGTCTCTCGAGCTACGTCTCGCACGACAAGATCCTGCACACCCTGATGGCGAACACCGAGGCGCAGGCCGCGGCCGACCGTCTCGTGAAAGACGCGCTCGACCAGGGCGCCCCCGACAACGTCACCGTGGTGCTGGTCGACATCGACGAGTCGGGCGTCTCGGCGCACGTGCCGCCGGTCACCGTCGGTTCCGCCGCCAGCCCGCTCGTGTTCGACGGCGACGTGGCGAAGAAGCCGCTGCGCCTGCCCGCGCTGCTGCTGCACCCGCTCAAGGTGACCAAGCCCGACGACAGCCACTTCGAGCCCGAGTCGGACGGCTACCTCGACGAGCTCATCCTCGAAGACCGCCGCCGCGCGAAACGCCGCCGCATCACCTGGCTCGTCGGCCTCATCCTCGTCGTGGTCGCCGTCGTCGGCGGCACCGTCGCGGCCTACCAGTGGACGCAGACGCGGTTCTACGTCGGCTCGAACCAGGGCAACGTGGCGATCTTCCGCGGCGTGCAGCAGGGCGTCGGGCCGATCAGCCTCTCCTCCGTCTACCGCACCACCACGATCGACATCGACGACCTGCCGGATTACTCGCGCTCCACCGTCGAAGCCACGATCAACGCCTCCGACCTCAGCGATGCCGAGCGCATCGTGGAGCAGCTGTCCAATGTCAGCGACCAATAGCCTCCCCGACGCGGTGACCACTCCCGCCGCCGCGCAGAACGCCACGTTCACTGGCAACATCCGCCTCAAACTGCGGGTGCCCGCCAAGCTGCGCAATCTCGAGTTCCTGCTGCTGGTGATCGCGAGCGGCATCAACGCCGCCGCGATCTACCTCGTGCAGCTCGGCGCCCTCGAGGCCGTCGACTCGACCGTCCTCACGCTCACCCTCGGTCTCACCGTCCTGGTGTTCGCCTTCCACTTCACGATGCGGGTCGTGGCACCCGACGCCGACCCGTTCATCCTGCCGATCGTCACGGTGCTCAACGGCATCGGCGTCGCCATGATCTACCGCATCGACATCGCCAAAAACCTCAGCGGCTGGGAGGCGGCGGGCGTACGCCAGATCGTCTGGACCGCGATCGCCATCGCCCTCGCGATCACCGTCATCATCGTCGTGCGCAACCACCGCGTGCTGCAGCGCTACCGCTTCGTCGCGATGTTCACCGGCATCGCCCTGCTCCTGCTCCCGCTGCTCCCGTTCATCGGGTCGGAGAAGTTCGGCGCACGCATCTGGATCGACATCGGCCCGTTCAGCTTCCAGCCCGGCGAGCTCGGCAAGATCGCCCTGGCGATATTCTTCGCCGGCTACCTGGTCAGCGCCCGCGACTCGCTCTCGATGGTCGGCACCAAGGTGCTGGGCATGACCTTCCCGCGCGCCCGCGACCTCGGCCCGATCCTCATCGTGTTCGTCGCCTCGATGGGCGTGCTCATCTTCCAGCGCGACCTCGGCACCTCGCTGCTGTACTTCGGCCTGTTCCTCGTCATGATCTACGTCGCGACCGGCCGCGCCAGCTGGATCATCCTCGGCCTCACCCTGTTCTTCGGCGGCGCCCTCGTCGCCAGCCAGACGCTGAGCTACGTCAACGGCCGATTCGCCGCCTGGCTCGACGCGTTCAACCCCGACATCTACGCCCAGACCGGCGGCAGCTACCAGCTGGTGCAGGGCCTCTTCGGCCTCGCCAACGGCGGCCTCATCGGCACCGGCCTCGGCCAGGGCCGCCCCAACATCGTGCCCCTCGCCGAGAGCGACTACATCATCGCCAGCCTCGGCGAAGAGCTCGGCCTGATCGGGCTGTTCGCGATCCTCGCGCTCTACCTGCTCTTCGTCTCCCGCGGGTTCCGCATCGGCTTCGCCGGGCAGGACGACTTCGGCCGCCTCCTCGGGATCGGTCTCGCCTTCGTCATCGCCCTCCAGGTGTTCATCGTCGTCGGCGGCGTCACCCGGGTGATCCCGCTGACCGGTCTGACCACGCCGTTCCTCGCGGCCGGCGGTTCGTCTCTCGTCGCCAACTGGATCATCGCCGCGCTCCTCCTGCGCCTCTCCGACACCGTTCGCCACCAACCGAGAGTGGTGATTGAGCAGTGAACAAAGAACTCAAGCGCATCAGCATCGTCGTGCTGCTCATGTTCGTCGCCCTGTTCGCGTCGAGCAGCGTCATCCAGGTCGTCGCTGCCGACGATCTCCGTGTCGACTCCCGCAACGTGCGCACGCTCTACGACAGCTTCTCCGCCCAGCGCGGCCCGATCCTCGTCGACGGCGTCCCGATCGCCGAGTCGGTCGCGGTCGACGACAACTTCTCCTACCTGCGCGTCTACGCCAACGGCCCGCTCTACGCCGCCGCGACCGGGTACTTCACCCTCAACCAGGGCAACACCGGCGTCGAGGGCGCGCTCAACGACTACCTCAGCGGCACGTCGAACGCGCAGTTCTTCGACCAGGTGAACCGCATCCTCACCGGACAGTCGCCCAAGGGCGACGCTGTCGAACTCACCCTCGACCCGGTCGTGCAGCAGGTGGCGTGGGACTCCCTCGGCGACAATGCGGGATCGGTCGTCGCGCTCAACCCGAAGACCGGCGCCATCATCGCGATGGTCTCGAAGGCGTCGTACGACCCCAACCTGCTCGCCGTGCACGACACCACCGAGGTGCTGAATGCGTACGACGCGCTCATCGACGACCCGGCCAATCCGCTGTACAACCGCGCCATCGCCGGCGACCTCTACACGCCCGGCTCGGTGTTCAAGCTCGTCGTCGCGGCCGCGGCGATCGACAGCGGCAAGTACACGCCCGATACCGAGTTCCCGAACCCGGTCACGTTCACCCTGCCCGGCACCAGCTCGGTCATCACCAACTCCGAGGGCGGCACCTGCGGCGGCACCGAGACCGTCACGATCGCCACCGCCCTGCGCCTCTCGTGCAACATCCCGTTCGCCCAGCTCGGCGCCTCGCTCGGCTACGACGCGATCGAGAAGAAGGCGGCCGAGTTCGGCTTCGGCTCGAGCATCGACATCCCGATGGCCACCACCCCCAGCGTCTACCCCGAGACCGAGAGCGACGCCCAGACCATGCTCTCCGCGTTCGGGCAGGCGAGCGTGCGGGTCACACCCCTCCAGATCGCCATGGTCAGCGCAGCTATCGCGAACGACGGCGTGCTCATGCAGCCGACGCTGATCGAGAGCGTCCTCGCGCCTGACCTGACCGTGCGTGAAGAGCTCCAGCCCACCGTGTTGAACACCCCGATGACGAGCGGAACGGCCCAGACTTTGACAGAGATGATGGTCAACGGCGTATCGAACGGGGTTGCCAGTAATGCGAGAATTAGCGGAGTCGACGTGGCCGGCAAGACCGGCACGGCGGAGAACGGCACAGGCGAGCCGTACACCCTCTGGTTCACCGGATTTGCTCCCGCAGCGGACCCCGAGGTGGTCGTCGCAGTCGTGGTCGAGAACGGCGGCGGTCGCGGCCAGTCCGGTTTCGGAAATTCAGTCGCAGCTCCAATTGCAAAAAACGTACTAGAGGCGGTGCTAAACAAATGAGACCCACCAGTGGCCTCACCTTCGGGGGCAGATACCAACTTTCCAGTCGCGTTGCGATTGGCGGAATGGGAGAGGTCTGGCAAGCGACAGACCTCGTGATCGGGCGTACCGTCGCGATCAAGATCCTCAAGGACGAATACCTCGGGGATCCCGGTTTCCTCGAGCGCTTCCGTGCGGAAGCCCGACACGCGGCACTCGTCAATCACGAGGGCATCGCCAACGTCTTCGACTACGGCGAGGAGGACGGCAGCGCCTACCTCGTGATGGAGCTGGTCCCCGGAGAGGCGCTCAGCGCCATCCTCGAGCGCGAACGGGTGCTCTCCACCGACCGCGTGCTCGACATCGTCGCGCAGACCGCCAACGCGCTCTCCGCCGCCCACGCCGCCGGCCTCGTGCACCGCGACATCAAGCCGGGCAACCTGCTGATCACCCCCGACGGCCGCGTAAAGATCACCGACTTCGGCATCGCCCGCATCGCCGACCAGGTGCCGCTCACCGCGACCGGCCAGGTCATGGGCACCGTGCAGTACCTCTCGCCCGAACAGGCGAGCGGCCGCTCGGCATCGCCGACCACCGATATCTACTCGCTGGGCATCGTCGCGTACGAGTCCCTCGCCGGCCGCCGGCCGTTCACGGGAGAATCGCAGGTCGCGATCGCGATGGCGCAGATCAACGAGACCCCGCCCGAGCTCCCGATCACCATCTCGGAGCCGGTTCGCAACCTCGTCTACGCCTGCATCGCCAAGAACCCCGCCGACCGTCCCTCGTCGGCAGCCCACCTCGCCCGCGCGGCGCAAGCGCTGCGCCGTGGCGACATCAGCGCCGCGGCCCAGGCCGTTCCAGGCATCCTCGGCGCGGGCTCGCTCGCTGCCACCGCCGGAGCCAACTACGGCCAGAACACGGCCATGGCCACGCAACTGCTCAGCCCGCCGACCGCCGCGACCGCGGCACCGGCCGAGGAAGAGCCGCAGAGGCGTAACCCGTGGCTGTGGCCCCTCATCGCGATCGTCTCGGTCCTCGCCGTCATCCTCGTCGTCGTCATCGTGGCCCTCGTGCTGCCTCCCGCCGACGAAGAGGCCACGCCGACCCCGACCGTGAGCCAGTCGGCCAGCCCGACGCCGTCGGCGACCCCCTCAGCATCGCCGACGCCGTCGCCGACGCCGACGGTGGACGCCATCGTGATCAACGAGGACGACTTCCTCGGCATCAGTGTCGAGACCGCCCGCCGCAACATCGAAGGCCTCGGTCTGAGGATGACGGAGGTGCCGGGTGACCCGGCCCCCGACAGCACGCAGGTCGGTCTCTCCTACGCGGTCAGCCCCACCGGCCCGGTCGAGCCCAACCAGATGATCTCGGTCACCTTCTACACCGCGGTCCCGACCGCGCCGCAGCCGTCCGCCGTCACCGGCGACGCCACGGGCGTGTCCGGCGAGACCGCGACCGTACAGTGGTCGACCTACGCCGGCTGCCCCTCCGGGTTCACGCTCACCGGGTACAGCTTCACGCTGACCAACGCCACGGTGAGCAGTTCCGCGAACCCCGTTCTCGGCCCCGACGCGACGAGCCTCACCATCCGCCTCGGCACCGCCGGCACCCCGGCGACCGTCAGCTACATGGTCTCGTGCGGCGAGCTGCAGTCGCCGGTATCGCCCGCGTTCTCGATCGCGGTCACCGAGTAGCCCAGACTCGCCACCGGCCACCGGGTACACTGGCAAGGAAATTCTGCGAATCCACAACGGGAGATTGTTCGTGACAGAAGGCGTTGCTCAGAGCGTGCGCCTGCTTGCCGGCAGGTACCAGGTTGGCGACCTTCTCGGACGCGGCGGCATGGCCGACGTCCACGTCGGAACCGACTCCCGCCTGGGCCGCCGCGTCGCGATCAAGCTGCTCAAGCCGACCCTCGCGACCGAACCCGCCTTCCGCAGCCGCTTCCGCCGCGAGGCGCAGGAGGCCGCGAAGATGGCACACCCCACCATCGTGCGCATCTTCGACGCGGGCGAGGAGACGATCACCGACGAGACCGGCGCCGAGATCCAGCTGCCGTTCATCATCATGGAGTTCGTCGACGGCCGTCTGCTCAAGGACCTCATCGCCGAGGGCCCGATCGACCCCGCCGAAGCCGTGCGCATCATCTCGCAGGTGCTCACCGCGCTCGAGTACTCGCACCGTGCCGGCGTCGTCCACCGCGACGTGAAGCCCGGCAACATCATGGTGACCGCCAACGGCGGCGTGAAGGTCATGGACTTCGGCATCGCCCGCGCCATCTCCGACTCGTCGGCGAGCATCGCCGAGACCAGCACCATCGTCGGCACCGCCCAGTACTTCTCCCCCGAGCAGGCCCGCGGCGAAGCGGTCGACGCGCGCACCGACCTCTACTCCACCGGCATCGTGCTCTTCGAGATGCTCACCGGGCGCGCACCGTTCATCGGCGAGAACCCGGTCGCGGTCGCGTACCAGCACGTCAACCAGCAGCCCCTGCCGCCGAGCGCGTGGACCCCGCGGGTCTCGCCCGCCCTCGACGCCGTCGTGCTGCGCGCCATGGCGAAGGACCGCTTCGAGCGCTTCCAGACCGCCGGCGAGTTCCGTATCGACGCCGAGACCGCGGCAGCGGGCGCGATCCCCGTCAAGAAGACCGCCCACGCGGGCGAATTCAACTCCACACTGTTCGGGGTCAACCCGAACTCGTCCACCGGGCCCGAGGCCACGTTCCGACAGCTGAACGTCGACCAGAACGACCGCATCCCGCGCACGCAGAGCCGGCCTCCCGTCGCCTGGATCTGGGGCGGCATCACCGTGCTCGTCGTGATGATCGTCGCGCTCGGAGTCTGGGTGCACGACATCACGTCGACTTCCACGAGCTACACGCAGAACGTGGCGATCTCCGTTCCCGACATCGTGGGCAAGAGCTACGAAGAAGGAGCGGCCTTGCTGACCGACGGCAAGCTCGTCCCGTCGCGCATCGACGAACCCAGCAGCGACTTCGCGGCCGGGGTGGTCATCCGCACCGATCCCGAGTCCGGCGTCACCGTGGCTCCCGACCAGGACATCACCGTCTACGTCTCGAGCGGCGCGCGGGCGATCGGCGTCCCGGCGATCGTCGGCGTCGCCGAGTCCGACGCCGCGGCGGCGCTCGTGGCCGCCGGACTCACCGTCGGCTCGTCCACCCAGGACTACTCGCCCACCGTCGCGAAGGGCGCGGTCATCTCCGCCGACCCCGCGCCCGGCACCGAGCTCCCCGAGGGCACCGCCGTCACTCTGGTCATCTCCAACGGCATGGTGAACGTCCCCGACGTGACCCGGCAGACCATCGCCGCCGCACAACCGACTCTCGAGGCTCTGCAGCTGACCGTTCAGTACGAGTCCGACTACGGCTGCAGCGGCAACTCGATCTCGGGCCAGTCGATCGTCGGCGACCAGCCGCAGAAGAGCACCATCACGCTGCGCAACTGCGCCCGCCCGTAAGATCCGGTCGGCCGGCGATCAGGCCAGCGTCACCAGGGGTGTGAGTCCCTTGGCGGCTTCGGCGGCCTCCGGCAGTCCGGCTGTGGCGAGCCAGTTGCCCACCATGCGGTAGCCGCCCTCGGTGAGCACGGACTCCGGGTGGAACTGCACGCCGAAGATCGGCAGCTCGGTGTGACGCACGCCCATGATGACGCCGCCCGCCGTGCGCGAGGTCACCACGAGCTCGCTCGGCACCGTGTCGTCGACGATCGCCAGCGAGTGGTACCGCGTCGCGCGGAACGGCTGCGGCACTCCGTCGTAGAAGCCGCTGTCGTCGTGCTCGATGAGGGAGGTCTTGCCGTGCATCAGCTCGTCGGCGTGGGTCACGGTCGCGCCCATGGCCTCGGCGATCGCCTGATGTCCGAGGCACACGCCGAAGAGCGGCTGCCCGGTCTCCATCACGGCCTTCACAATCGGGATCGAGACCCCCGCGGCCGCCGGTGTTCCGGGGCCCGGTGAGAGCAGCACGGCGTCGTAGTCGGCAATGTAGCCGGCCGCGTCATCCACACTGAAGGCATCGTTGCGTACGACGTCGGTCTCGGCGCCCAGCTGCAGCAGGTACCCGTTCAACGTGTAGACGAAGCTGTCGTAGTTGTCGATCACGAGGATTCTGGTCATTCGCCTACAGTCACTTCCGGGGGGACAAAGAGTTCGTTGACGGCGGGGAAGACCCACACCACCAGCGCCGCGAGGATCGCGGCGACGAGTACGACGGCGAGCACGATCCGCAGCCAGAGCGGACCGGGCAGCAAGCGCCAGAGGGCTGCGTACATCAGTTGCCTCCGGCCTTTACGAGTGTCGCGATTTCGGCCGGCGGCCCGTCTGCACGGGGATACCAGCTGTCGAAAACACCGTACGCGATGATCCGCTCGGCCGCAGAATAATACGGGTGGCAGCTGGTCATCGTGATGATGCGGTCCGTCGACGCCATGCCGGCCATCTGCGGTACCTCGTCGAGCACCCCGACTCCCGTGGGTCGCACGTACTCGGTGCCGCGGTAGACGTATTTGTACCAGCCGTCCTGGGTCTCGACGAAGATGCTGTCGCCGACGACCAGGGTGTTGATGTCGTGGAACGGTGCACCGTAGGTGGTGCGGTGCGCCGCGACGGCGAAGTTTCCCACCTCGCCGGGCATCTGGGTGTCGGGGTAGTGGCCGACGCCGGCCTTACGGTCGTTGATCACGTCGCCGCCGACGCCCTGGGCAATCGAGCGGCGGTAGTCGGCGCCGAACCGCGGCACGATGATGTTCGCGAAACTCTCCGCGGGGTCGGGCGTCGCGAGGACGACGGGCTCGGCTGCGGAGCCGGGAGCGCCGGTCGCCGTCGGGTCCGGGACGGGCGTCGCCGCCGGGTCTGCCGTCGCCGTGGGCGAGGGGGTGGATGTCGCGGCCGGCTCGGTCGCCGGAGAGCTCTCCCACTGCTCGGCCAGCTCGTTCGCGGCCGAGGTCTGCTCCGCCCCGACGATGATGTCGTTGAGCCAGACCTGCCAGCCGAGGAACAGCAGGACCAACACGCCTGCGGTCATGAGCAATTCGCCGAGGACGCCGATCACGCTCAGGCGGCGACGTCGGCGGCGAGGGCGCAGCAACGGCGCGTCGGCCCCCGCCCCCTCGATCTCGCTCATGGGTCGATTCTACGGGCCAGTCCCGGCGCCACTGCCGGGGTGTCAAGGGGTCTCACAACGTTCGGTACCCGTTTCAGGATAAGATTTTCGCCATGGCCCGCAGTGAACGAACCAAGTCCGACCGCCCCGTCGAGGCACGCCCCGGCGAGCAGGCCCCGAACCCGGTGTGGTTCAAGCCGATCATGTTCGGATTTATGCTGATCGGCCTGATCTGGATCATCGTCTTCTACGTCAGCGGCGCCACTCAGCTGCCCATCCCCGACCTCGGCTCCGGCAACATCCTGGTCGGCTTCGGCATCATGTTCGTCGGCTTCCTCATGACGACCCGCTGGCGCTGATTTCTTCACCTCTGGCTGTTCACCTCCGGGGCGCTGAGTCGCCCGGCACGATCGTGGTCCATCGCGGCATCCGCGGTCCAGAAGGCTAACTACACCGCTGTAATTATCCCCACTGTGGACAGCATTGTGGATAACTTTCTAAGCCGGTTACGCGCCGCATGTGGATAACTCTCATTGCGGGTTACGACTGAAGCGCCATATGACCGTCAATGCCGGTTACCGGGGGTCATTCACAACTTACTAAGAGGGTTACCCACAGCGTGTGGATAACTTTCTTAGAGGGTTACCGCGGCGATCGTGACGGCGACGAGAGCCACGGCGATACCGGCGACGGCGGCGATCTGTGCGCCCTTCTGCCGGGGTCTGCGAGTGGCCAGGTAGACGGCTGCGACGCCGGCGCCGACGATCAGGCCGCCGAGGTGCGCCTGCCAGGCGACGTTCGGCACGACGAAGCCGATGACCAGGTTGAGGCCGATCACGATGACCAGCTGCATGTTGTTCCCGCCGAGACGGCGCTGGATCACGAAAAACGCTCCGAGCAGCCCGAAGATGGCACCCGAGGCTCCCACGACGACCGCGCCGGGGGCGAGCAGCAGCACGGCGACCGAGCCGCCGAACGCGGCCAGCAGGTAGAGCGCGAGGAAGCGCCAGCGTCCGACGAGATTCTCGATGATCGGTCCGAAGATGAACAGCGAGTACATGTTGAACAGGATGTGCAGAATCGACGTCGGCGAGTGCAGGAAGGCCGACGTGATCATCCGCCACGGCTCCACAGCGGTGAACGGCGGGTAGTACGCCAACGCCTGGTAGACGACGCCCTGCGTTACCCACTCGAGCAGGTAGAGCAGCACGTTGATACCGATGAGGGTGTACGACACCACCGCCACACCGCTGGTGGGCCGAAGCGACGAACGGATCCGCGTGACGGCGGCCGGCTTCGTGCGGGGGGCGCTCTGTCGCGCCTCCCTCACACACTCGGGGCAGTGCACCCCGACAGCAGCCTGCGTCTGGCATTCCGAACAGACTGTGCGCCCGCACCGCTGGCAGAGGATGAAACTCTGCCGGTCAGGATGCCGGTAGCAGAAGTTGTCCGGATTCCGGGCGGTATCCGTCACTGGTCGGACTACGCCTGGTCGACGGTGATGCTCTCAATGACGACGTCACTGAGGGGCTTGTCGCCGGAGTTCGTCGGGACGGCCTCGATCGCGTCGACGACGCGCTTCGACTCGTCGTCGGCGACGAGGCCGAAGATGGTGTGCTTGCCCTGCAGCCACTGGGTCGGAACCGTCGTGATGAAGAACTGCGAACCGTTGGTTCCCTTGCCGCCGCGCGTGCCGGCGTTCGCCATGGCGAGGACATAGGGCTCGTTGAAGTTGAGCTCGGGGTGGATCTCGTCGTCGAACTCGTAGCCGGGGCCGCCGATGCCCTGGCCGAGCGGGTCGCCGCCCTGGAGCATGAACTGCTTGATGATGCGGTGGAAGATGACACCGTCGTAGAGCTTGTCGGTCGAGACCTTGCCCGTGGCGGGGTGCGTCCACTCCTTGGTACCGGTCGCAAGGCCGACGAAGTTGTCGACGGTCTTGGGGGCGTGGTTACCGAGGAGGTTCACCTTGATGACGCCGAGGTTGGTCGTGATGGTAGCAACAGCTGTATGCAAAGACATGGTGCTAATTCTTACATAGCGCCACTCTCGATTGTCCGTTAGTGCACAGCCCGCTCCCAGTCCTAGCCGTTTCGCTCGGTAGAGTGGCGTGACAAGATTGAAAGTGTTCGCTGCACAACACCGACGGAGGTTTTTTCAATGGGACTGTCACGGAAGCGGCAGCGAGAATTCACTCGCCTGAAGAAGCAGGCCGAGGAATTGTTGCAGAGCCAGAAGGATGTACTGGAGCACGCCAGCGGCGTTGTGAAGGAAGCCGGCCACCAGGCCGCAAACTACGCGCGCGAAGAGGTAAGCCCGCGCGTCAAGGACACGTACGAGGCGAAACTCCAGCCCGTCGTCAACTCGGGAGTCACCGCCACCCGGTCGGTCGCCACCCACACCAAGGACAAGATCGTCGACGACGTGCTTCCCGCCGTCTCGTCTGCTCTCGCATCGGCTATCGCCGTTCTCGAGGCCGCCAAGAACCCCCAGGTTCGGGATGCCGTCAAGCACTTCTCGAAGAACGCCGACGAGGTCACCAAGCGCGTCTCGAAGGGTGCGGACAAGCTCTCGAAGACGGCCGACAAGTTCGGTAAGAACGTGGCGAAGAACGCGACCCAGTTCGGCACGAAGGTCGGCGTGGTCCAGCCCAAGAAGAGCAGCGGCCCCGGCAAGTACATCCTCATCGGCCTCGCCGTCGTGGCTGTCGCCGGAGTCGGCTACGCCGTGTGGCAGACGCTCCGCGCGGACGACGACCTCTGGATCGACGACGAGACCGACACGTCGGGCGACACCGTCGCCGCAGACGCCGTAGGCGCCTAGTCACACCCGCTGTACCGACGAGAGCCCGCTTCGGCGGGCTCTCGTTCGTTAACCCCCAGCGGGTTGAGCCTGCGCCGTGGCCCCGAGAAACGAAAAGACCGACGCTCGAAGACGTCGGCCGAGAAGAAGAACCTGTGGAGCCTAGGAGAATCGAACTCCTGACCTCCTGCTTGCAAAGCAGGCGCTCTACCAATTGAGCTAAGGCCCCTTGCGGGAAGACACGCTGTCAACGTGCTTGGTGGGGATACCGGGATTTGAACCTGGGACCTCTTCATTATCAGTGAAGCGCTCTAACCAACTGAGCTATACCCCCGCGGGCAGATACGAGAGTACCGCACCTGCGCCAAGATACCCAATCGAGCACCGAAGTGCCCGGGCGGGCTTAGTTATTGGTGAAACCGACGAGCAATCCTCCGGTGATGCGCACGCTGAAGTTGTACAGCACGCTCGTGATCGCGCCGAGCGCGGTACCCACGATGATGTTGAGGATCGCCACGACGACGGCGAACAGGGAGACCTGGGCCAGGTTGAACGTGTCGGTGATGCTGAAGTTGTCGTCGCCGAGAATCTCGGAGAGCGTCGCGTCCAGCGTCGAGAAGATGTTGGTCGACTGCAGCACGAGGTAGATCAGAATCGTCGCCACGACGAGCACGATGCCGAGCGACACCGCCACGAGGAAGGACAGCTTGACCGTCGACCAGAAGTCGATGTAGACGAGCTTCAGGCGGACCTGCTTGGTTGCTACGGGGCGCTGCGACTTGCGCTGCAGCTTTTCGGCGACGCTACTCATCTACTGACTCGTCCTCTCCAGTGACAACGGGTTCCGCGGTGATTTCTCCCGCCGGAGCCTCGCCATCCTGATTAACTAGGTTGCGTTCGCTGTTCTTCGCAAGCGCGATAATTCTGTCATCCTCGGCGAAACGGGCGAAAACGACGCCCATTGTGTCCCTGCCCTTGGCGGGAACCTCGGCCACGGAGGAGCGTACCACCTTGCCGCTGGCAAGAACCACAAGCACCTCGTCGTCGTCGGAGACGATCAGTGCGCCCGCGAGATCGCCCCGGGCGTCCTGCAGCTTCGCCACCTTGATGCCGAGGCCGCCACGGCCCTGCACGCGGTACTCGTCGGTGGAGGTGCGCTTGGCGAAGCCGCCCTCGGTCACCACGAACACGTAGCCGGCGTCGGTGACGACGCTTGCGGAGAGCAGTTCGTCTCCCTCGCGGAAGTCCATGCCCTTCACACCGGAGGTGGAGCGGCCCATGGGGCGCAGCGCCGAGTCGGAAGCGGTGAAGCGGATCGACATGCCCTTGTGCGAGACGAGCAGCACGTCCTGGTGGTCGTCGACGAGCATGGCCGAGACCAGTTCGTCTTCGTCGCGCAGGTTGATCGCGATGATGCCGCCGGAACGGTTGGTGTCGTACTCGCTCAGTGCGGTCTTCTTGACGAGGCCGCGGCGGGTGGCGAGCACGAGGTACTTCGCGGCCGCGTAGTCGGGGATGTCGAGGATCTGGGCGATCTCTTCACCCGGCTGCAGCGCGAGCAGGTTGGCGACGTGCTGGCCCTTGGCGTCGCGCCCGGCCTCCTGCAGCTCGTACGCCTTCGCGCGGTAGACGCGGCCCGTGTTGGTGAAGAACAGCAGCCAGTGGTGCGTCGTCGTGACGAAGAAGTGCTCCACGACGTCATCCGCCCGCAATTGGGCGCCCTTGACGCCCTTGCCGCCGCGGTGCTGGCTGCGGTAGTTGTCGCTGCGGGTGCGCTTGACGTAGCCGCCGCGGGTCACGGTGACCACCATCTCCTCTTCGGGGATGAGGTCTTCCATGCTCATGTCGCCGTCGAAGCCGAACATGATCTCGGTGCGGCGATCGTCGCCGAAGCGGGCGACGAGCTCGGTGAGCTCCTCGCTGACGATCTCGCGCTGGCGGGCCGGCGTCGCGAGGATGTGGTGGTACTCCGCGATCTTGGCTTCCCACTCGGCGGCCTCGTCGACGATCTTCTGTCGTTCGAGGGCGGCCAGGCGGCGAAGCTGCATGTCGAGGATGGCGCGTGCCTGCAGCTCGTCGATGGTGAGCAGTTCCATCAGTCCATCGCGGGCGGTCTCGGTGTCGGCGCTGCGGCGGATGAGGGCGATGACCTCGTCCAGGGCGTCGAGCGCCTTGAGGTAGGCGCGCAGGATGTGCATGCGCTCTTCGGCCTTCTTGAGGCGGAAGGTGGTGCGGCGGACGATGACGTCGACCTGGTGGTCGATCCAGTGCGTGATGAAGCCGTCGATCGGCAGGGTGCGCGGAATGCCGTCGACGATCGCGAGCATGTTCGCGCCGAAGTTGTCCTGCAGTTGGGTGTGCTTGTAGAGGTTGTTCAGCACGACCTTGGCCACGGCGTCGCGCTTGAGCACGATCACGAGGCGCTGGCCGGTGCGGCCGGAGGTCTCGTCGCGGATGTCGGCGATGCCGGCGATCTTGCCTTCCTTGACGAGCTCGGCGATCTTCAGCGCGAGGTTGTCGGGGTTGACCTGGTACGGCAGTTCGGTGACGACGAGGCAGGTGCGGCCCTGGAGCTCTTCGACGTTGACCACGGCGCGCATCGTGATGGAGCCGCGGCCCGTGCGGTACGCGTCCTGGATGCCCTTGACGCCGAGGATCTGCGCGCCGGTCGGGAAGTCCGGTCCCTTGATGCGCTGCATCAGCGCCTCGAGCAGCTCCTCGCGGGGCGCCTCGGGGTTCTCGAGAGCCCAGAGGGCGCCGGAAGCGACCTCGCGCAGGTTGTGCGGCGGGATGTTCGTGGCCATACCGACGGCGATACCGACCGAGCCGTTGACCAGCAGGTTCGGGAAGCGCGCGGGGAGCACAACGGGCTCCTGCGTCTTTCCGTCGTAGTTGGGGACGAAGTCGACGGTCTCCTCGTCGATGTCGCGCACCATCTCCATGGCGAGCGGGGCCATCTTGGTCTCGGTGTACCGAGGGGCGGCCGCGCCGTCGTTGCCGGCGGAACCGAAGTTGCCTTGGCCGAGCGCGAGCGGGTAACGGAGGCTCCACGGCTGCACGAGTCGCACGAGTGCGTCGTAGATCGACGAGTCGCCGTGCGGATGGAACTGGCCCATGACCTCGCCGACGACGCGGGTGCACTTGTTGAAGCCCTTGTCGGGACGGTAGCCGCCGTCGTACATCGCGTAGATCACGCGGCGGTGCACGGGCTTGAGGCCGTCGCGCACCTCGGGCAGAGCGCGCCCGACGATGACGCTCATCGCGTAGTCGAGGTACGAGCGCTGCATCTCGAGCTGCAGGTCGACCTGATCGACCTTGTCGTGACGCGTGTCGACGACCGCGTTCTCGAAGGTGGGTTCGTCGGCGCCGGTGCCGTCTGTGGGTTCTGTTACGTCAGCCATGATTCAAAAATTCCAGTCATTTCGCGGATTGAGCCTGTCGAAATCTCACGTCGCTACACGCTGGCGAGGTCTCGACAAGCTCGACCAGCGATGATTTGTTCTAGATGTCGAGGAAGCGCACGTCTTTGGCGTTGCGCTGGATGAAGTTCCGTCGCGATTCGACGTCTTCTCCCATGAGAGTGGAGAAGATCTCGTCGGCGGCGGCCGCGTCATCCAGAGTCACCTGCAGCAGTGTGCGGGTGGCGGGGTCCATCGTGGTCTCCCACAGCTCGCTGTAGTCCATCTCGCCGAGACCCTTGTAGCGCTGGATGCCGTTCTCCTTCGGGATGCGCTTGCCGGCGGCGAGGCCGACCTCGAGCATTCCGTCGCGTTCGCGGTCGCTGTACACGAACTGGTGCTCGGCGTTGGTCCACTTGAGGCGGTAGAGCGGCGGCTGGGCGAGGTACACATAGCCGTGGTCGATCAGCGGGCGCATGTAGCGGAAGAGCAGCGTGAGCAGCAGGGTGGTGATGTGCTGGCCGTCGACGTCGGCATCGGCCATCAGCACGATCTTGTGGTAGCGCACCTTTTCGGGGTCGAAGTCCTCGCCGATGCCCGCGCCGAACGCGGTGATCATGGCCTGGACCTCGGCGTTGCCGAGCGCGCGGTCGAGGCGCGCCTTCTCCACGTTGAGGATCTTGCCGCGCAAGGGCAGGATCGCCTGGAACTGCGGGTCGCGGCCCTGCACGGCGGAACCGCCGGCCGAGTCGCCCTCCACGATGTAGATCTCGCTGAGCGAGGGGTCCTTTGAGGAGCAGTCGCGCAGCTTGCCGGGCATGCCGCCCGACTCGAGGAGTCCCTTACGGCGGGTCTGCTCGCGCGCCTTGCGGGCGGCGAGCCGCGCCTGCGACGCCTGGATCGCCTTGCGGATCACGTCGCGCGCCTGCGTGGGGTTGCGGTCGAACCAGTCGCCGAGCTGCTGGCCGGCCACGCGCTGCACGAACGCCTTCGCCTCGGTGTTGCCGAGCTTGGTCTTGGTCTGGCCCTCGAACTGCGGTTCGGCGAGCTTGACCGAGATGACCGCGGTGAGCCCCTCGCGCACATCGTCGCCGGAGAGGTTCTCGTCCTTCTCCTTGATGATGCCCTTCTCACGCGCGTACCGGTTGACGAGCGTCGTCAGCGCGGCGCGGAAGCCCTCTTCGTGGGTACCGCCCTCGTGGGTGTTGATCGTGTTGGCGTAGGTGTGCACGCTCTCGGTGTACGCGCTGGTCCACTGCATCGCGACCTCGAGCGAGATCTTGCGGTCGTGGTCTTCCGACTCGAACGCGATCACGTCGGGGTGGATGAGCTCGGCCTTCTTCGCCTTGTTCAGGTACTCGACGTAGTCGACGAGACCCTTCTCGTACATGTAGCTCTCGACGACCTCTTCTTCGCCACGCTCGTCGATGAGCGTGATGCGCAGTCCCTTGTTGAGGAACGCCATCTGCTGGAAGCGCGCGCGGAGGGTCTCGTAGTCGAACTCGACGGTCTCGAACGTCTCGGCGCTCGGCCAGAAGGTCTGCTGGGTCCCGGTCTCGTCGGTCGCCTCGCCCTTGACCAGCGGCGCGGTGGGTACACCGTTGACGAAGCTCATGCGCCAGACGTGGCCCTGGCGGCGGACCTCGGTGTCGACGCGGCTTGAGAGCGCGTTCACCACGGAGATACCGACGCCGTGCAGTCCGCCCGAGACCGAGTAACCGCCGCCGCCGAATTTTCCGCCGGCGTGGAGGATCGTCATAACGACCTCGACGGTGGACTTCTGCTCCTGCTTGTTGATGTCGACCGGGATGCCGCGGCCGTTGTCGCGCGTTCGGATGCCGCCGTCCTTGAGCATCGTGACGGTGATCAGATCGCAGTGGCCGGCGAGTGCCTCGTCGACGGAGTTGTCGACGACCTCGTAGACGAGGTGGTGGAGGCCGCGGGGACCGGTCGATCCGATGTACATACCGGGACGCTTGCGCACGGCTTCGAGGCCCTCGAGGATCTGGATCTGATCCGCGCCGTAGCTCTCGTCGTTCGCGCTGCTGGTCAGTGCGTCCGAAACAGCCGGTGCGTCCGAAGATGCGGGCGCGTCCGAAGAAACAGGTGCATCTGATGGTTCGATCGCATCCGGTGAGATTTGCGGTTCTGCTTGGCCGTCGTCGTTCTGGTTTTCACCGGGAATCGTCGCCATCTGAAATTGTGCTCCTGCCGCGTCTGTTGATCACGCCATCCGAGTTTATGGTCCCGGTGTGGGACGCACTCGACGGCCTCTTAAGTCTACCAAACGAACTCTCGCGACGGGGGCTGGCAGCCCTCCTGCGCCTCTTATTCTGCGAGGGTGACCAGTTTTGCCTAGTTAGCCGTAGGTATCGCGTGGGCCACGGCCTGGAATTGATCTGGGGCCGCGTTTCCACGACGGGGCGTTCGGCCCTTCAAAGCGCACCGACTGGATCTTCGCATCCGGGTACCGCAGCGCGATGTGCGTCGTGATCTGGGTACGCATCAGCCGCAGCTGCGTCGCCCAGGCCGTCGAATCGCACTGCACGGTCAACACGCCGTCCTCGATGCCGGTCGGCGTGGAGTGCTCGGCGGTCTCGGAACCGGCGATGTCGACCCACGCGGCGATGAGCTCCGACTGGGCGAGCGGGGACGTCCAGCCCATCGTGCTGGTGAGGCCCGCGATCGCCTCGGACAGGCCGAGCGGGTCGCGGCCGGCGCCGAACGGCACGCTCGCGCCATCCACCCGCTTCTCACGCTTTTTGGCGTCGTTCGACTTGAACGTGCCGGTTCCGAACAGGCTGCGGAACCTCAGGTAGACCGCGCGGGCCTCGTCGTTCTCGCGATCGGGGGGTTTCGTCATGACTCCTCGCCGTCGGTTGTGGGTTCTGCTTCCACGATACGTCCGGACTTGATCCGGACGATATGGCCGGCGAGGGCGTCGGGCACGTCGTCGAGCACGGCCGCGGTGATCAAGACCTGTTCGAAACCATGGATGGCGCTGGCCAGACGACCGCGTCGGGATTCGTCGAGCTCGGCGAACACGTCGTCGAGGATCAGGACGGGGTCGCCCATCACCGATTCGCGGCGGAGTACCGCGGCGGCGGCGAGTTTCAGCGAGAGCGCGAACGACCACGATTCGCCGTGGCTCGCATACCCGCGAGCGGGCAGATCGTTGAGCTCGAGCATGAGGTCGTCGCGGTGGGGTCCCGCGAGGGTGATGCCCCGGTCGACCTCTCCGCGCCGAAGGCGTGCGAGCGCCGCGCGAAAATTTTTTGCGATTTCTTCACGTTCGAGCGCCCCTGCACGCACCGCCGACTGCTCGATCGTGGCCTCGTCGCTCGTGTCGTTGGCGAGGATGCTGAGGTAGCTGGCCATCGAGGCGTGGTGGTCGGCGCCGGCGATCGCCGCGTACGCCCGGGTGACCTCGGGAAGCAGGTCCGCGATCAGCGCGCTGCGGGCCTGGATGATCTCGGAGCCGAACTCGACGAGCCGTTCGTCCCAGATCTCGAGCGTAGATAGTTGGTTTTCGCGCAGACCGGACGCCCGGGCCGACTTGAGCAGAGAGTTGCGCTGTTTGAGCACGCGCTCGTAGTCGACCATCACCCCGCCGAGGCGGGGATTGCGTTGCACGAGCAGCTCGTCCATAAACCGGCGGCGACCCGAGGGTTCGCCGCGCACGAGGGCGAGGTCTTCCGGCGCGAACAGGATGCTCGAGAAGTACCGCGGCAGGTCGCGGGTCTTGATCGCCGAGCGGTTGATCTGCGCGCGGTTGGCGCCGGTGCGGTTGATCTGCACCTCGGCCAGTACCTGCCGCTCACCGTTTTCGAGCCGGGCACGCACGATCGCGGCATCCTGACCCGCCCGGATCATCGCGTGGTCGCTCGATACGCGATGCGAGCCGAGCGTGCTCAGGTAGCCGAGCGCTTCGACCAGGTTGGTCTTACCCTGCCCGTTGCTGCCGACGAAGACGTTCGCGCCCGCCACCATCCCAACATCAACGGTTTCGTAGTTACGAAAGTCGGTGAGGTTGAGATGGGTGACGATCACGGGCGGGGTGGGACTTAGTCCGCCTTGCGGACGGAGTGTCCACCGAACTGGTTGCGGAGTGCGGCGACGGCCTTCATCGAGGGCGAGTCACCCTGGCGTGAGACGAAGCGCGCGAAGATCGCGGCGCTGATGGTGGGGACGGGGACGGCGTTGTTGAGCGCCTCTTCGACGGTCCAACGACCCTCGCCCGAGTCCTCGACGTAGCCCTCGATCTCCTTGAATTCCGGATCTTCCTTGAGCGCCTTGACCAGGAGCTCGAGCAGCCAGGAACGCACGACGGTTCCCCGCTGCCACGCCTCGAAGGTGCCGGTGACGTCCTTGATGATGTCCTTGCGCGAGTCGAGGAGCTCGTAGCCCTCGGCCCATGCCTGCATGAGCGCGTACTCGATGCCGTTGTGCACCATCTTGGCGTAGTGGCCCGCGCCGATTTCGCCGGTGTGCACGAAGCCCTCGGCGCGCGGTCCCTCCGGACGGAGTGCGTCGAAGATCGGCATGGCGCGCTCCACGTCGGCCGCGTTGCCGCCGACCATGAGGCCATAGCCGTTCTCGAGGCCCCAGACGCCGCCGGAAACACCGGCGTCGACGTAGTTGATGCCCTTCTCGGCGAGCAGTGCCGAGTGCTTGAAGTCCTCGGTGAAGCGCGAGTTGCCGCCCTCGATGACCAGGTCACCTTCGGACAGTACGGCGGAGAGCTCGGTGATGACGCTCGTGGTGATAGCGCCGGACGGCACCATCACCCAGACCACGCGCGGGGCGGGAAGTGCTGCGGCGAGGTCGGCGAGGCTCGCGACGTCCGACACGGCGGGGTTGGGGTCGTAGCCCGTGACCTCGATGTCGCCCTTGCGGAGGCGAGCACGCATGTTGTTGCCCATCTTGCCGAGTCCAATGAGCCCAATATGCATAGCGAATCCTTTGTACGAGTTGTGGTGTGGGTTAAAAAAATTTGGTTCTGAAAATCGCTGTTTCGCGACGATCAGCGCAGCAGCAGGTTCGGCTGCAGCAGGTACTTGTAGTTGTCGGCGCCGGCCTGGTCTTTGGACGACTGGCTCGTAATGAGCACGGGTCCCGGCTTGTTCGGGTTGTCGGTCTTGGTGAACGAGATGCGCACGAACTCCGAATGCACCGCGCCGAGTCCGTCGAGCAGGAAGGCCGGCTTGAGCGAGACGACGGTGTCGACACCGGTGAGGAACGCGTCGATGGTCTCGGATGCCTGGGCCTGCTCGGAGCCGATGGCCTCGAGCGTGAGTCCGTCGACGGAGAACGAGAAACGCAGGGCGGCCTCGCGCTCGAGCACGAGCGAGACGCGGCGCACGGCTTCGATGAGTTCGGCGGTGTTGATCACGGCGTAGTTGTCGACGACCTCGGGGAAGAGGCGCTTGACCGGAGGGAAGTTGCCCTTGATCAGCAACGACGTCACGGTCTTCTTATCCGCCTGGAACGCGATGAGCTCGCGCTCGTCGCTCGACGTGATGGCCACGGAGATCGAACCGCTGTGCCCGAACGTTTTGCCGATCTCGAGCAGGGTGCGCGCGGGTACCAGCGCGGTGATGACGTCGGTGACCGATTCGTCGGCGGTCCACTCGATCTCGCGGACCGCGACGCGGTAGCGGTCGGTGGCGATGAGCGAGAGCTTGTTGTCGCTGATCTCGAGCTGCACGCCGGTGATGACCGGGGTGACGTCGTCGCGCGAAGCAGCAACTGCGACCTGCGACACCGCATTGGCGAAGAGTTCGGCCGGCAGGAATCCGGACTGCTCGGACACCTGGGGCAGGGTCGGATATTCCTCGACCGGCATGCTCAAGAGGGTGAAGTGCGCGGAACCACAGGACACCGTGATGCGGCCCTCTTCGGTGGCGAAGGTGACGGGTGCGTTCGGGAGTCGGCTCGCGATGTCGGCGAGGAGCCGTCCCGAGACGAGCACGCGACCGGGATCGGTGACCTCGGCGGCGATTTCGGTCTGCGACGAGACCTCGTAGTCGAACGACGACAGCGTCAGCCCGGATTCGGCGGCTTCGATCAGGATTCCACTCAGAATCGGCAGGGTGGTGCGCTGAGGAAGCAACTTCACGGCGAACGAGACTGCCTCACTGAAGACGTCGCGATTTACCTGGAACTTCACGGAGTAACCCCTGTCACTGGTGGATGGTGGTGTGGCCGGTTAATACTGGCACAGGCCGAACGGCCGGGATGCGGCCTGGACCCCAAGGTTATCTCTCGCTAACCAATAGGAATTTAAAAGAACAACAGTGTTAACCGCTGTGCGAACTGTGAGTAACTACAAGAATTCCGCGGCACGACTGGAAACTACACGAGTGTGAGTTGTTGAGGGACTGTGGAATTAACCGACAAGTTTTGTCACTACTCCGAAACCCTGTCACGGCAGTTTCCACAGAAACGTGTAATTCGCCAACATCCTTTCCGGCGAGTTTCCACAGTTATCCACAGGCATTTCATACTGTGTGAAAACTAGCGATTTCGCGTCAACGCTCAGTTCTTGCCGAAGCGGTGGTTCTGCTTGATGCGGCTGGTGAGCTCGGTGACCTGGTTGTAGATCGAGCGTCGTTCCTTCATCAGCTCGGTGATCTTCTTGTTCGCGTACATCACCGTGGTGTGGTCGCGGTTGCCGAACAGCTGGCCGATCTTGGGCAGCGACAGGTTCGTCATCTCGCGGCAGAGGTACATCGCGATCTGCCGTGCGGTCGCCACGGCCTGCGACCTCGACGAGCCGTAGAGGTCGTCGACCGTGAGCTTGAAGTACTCCGCGGTGTGGTTGATGATGTCGACCGGCGCGATCACATTGTCGTCGTCGAGCGTGATGAGGTCCTTCAGTACCGTCTGCACCAGGGCCAGATCGACCGGCTGGCGGTTGAGGCTGGCAAACGCGGTGACGCGGATGAGGGTTCCCTCGAGCTCGCGGATGTTCGACGAGACCTTCGACGCCATGTACTCGAGGATCTCGTTGTCGACCTGCAGCTTCTCGCTCTGCGCCTTCTTGCGCAGAATCGCGATGCGGGTCTCGAGGTCGGGCGCCTGCACGTCGGTGATCAGGCCCCACTCGAAACGCGATCGCATGCGGTCTTCGAAACCGGTGAGGGCTTTGGGTGGCAGATCGCTGGTGATGACCACCTGCTTGTTGTGGTCGTGCAGCGTATTGAAGGTGTGGAAGAAGGCCTCCTGTGTGGAGTCCTTCCCCTGGAGGAACTGGATGTCGTCGATCAGCAGGATGTCGATCTCGCGGTACCGCGACTGGAACACGCTCGACCTGTTGTTGGCGATCGAGTTGATGAAGTCGTTGGTGAATTCTTCCGAGCTGACATACCGAACACGGATGCCGGGATAGAGGCTTTCGGCATAGTGGCCGATCGCGTGCAGAAGGTGGGTCTTGCCCAGACCCGAGTCACCGTAGATGAAGAGGGGGTTGTACGCCTTGGCCGGCGCTTCCGCCACGGCGACGGCCGCGGCATGCGCGAACCGGTTGGATCCGCCGATGACGAAGTTGTCGAAGTTGTACTTGGGGTTGAGACGCGAGTCCGAGCGACGGCCGGGAGTCGAGTCGGCGGGAGACGGCACCATCGCCGGCTCGATGTAGGCGGCCTGCTCCCCCATCGGTGCATCCTGCTCGAGAGAGTCGTGCTGGATGTCGGGGTTGACCACGATCGCGAAATTCGTGACTTCCTGGTCTTCGCTCAGTCCGGCGATGGCATTGAGCAGGGGAAGGCGGATGCGCTGTTCGAGCATTCCGCGGGTGAGTTCGTTCGGTACCTCTAGGTAGAGGGTGCCGGCCATAACGCCCTTGGGTTCGACGAGGCTGATGAAACCGAGGAGCTGCGGAGTGATTCTCTCGTCGGACGTGAGTCTGGTGAGAACCGATTTCCATATCTCGGTGGTGCTGTCAGCTGTTTCCGCCATGCGAATGTGTTTCCTACAATCAAAAAGTTATTCACAGAGTTATCCACTGATGTGCTAACCGCTGCGCGTCGGTGATTTACCGGTTCTGCCCCGAAGAATGGCTGAGCTTCACACCTTAGTTCGTACCCCTGTGCACTCACCAACCCCAAGTTATCCAGATGTGGATAACCTTGAACTACCACCTCAGGTTTGACCCCGACGGATTAACGCCGTAGTTTTAACCAGTTGACTTCTGCCTTCGGGCCAAACCTCGTCTTTCCGGCCTTCAGAGCTGGGCTTTGGAGATACCACTATGAGCAAGAGAACTTTCCAGCCGAACGTACGCAAGCGCGCCAAGGTGCACGGCTTCCGTCTTCGTATGCGCACCCGTGCCGGTCGCGCGATCCTGGGCGCTCGTCGCCGCAAGGGTCGCACCGAGCTTTCCGCGTAGCACTTTCCACAGCAGCCCGCCGTGTCCCGTTCCTCGACGACGCGTGTCTTTCAGACGCGTGATCGTTCGACACGGGCACGAGCGGGCTTCTGTCGTTCCCGGATGTGCGCGTCAGACTCGGATCCGACCATCGGCTTCCCTGGCGGCATCCGTGCTCGCTAAGGAAAACCGCGTACTGAGTGCCGCCGATTTCAAATCGGCGGTGCGCCGGGGCAAGCGTGTTTACAGCCCGCACGCGGTGATCTACCTGACGAAGCCCGAAGCCGAAGCACCCACCCGGTTCGGATTCATCGTGGGGAAGAACGTGGGCGGGGCAGTCCAGCGCAATCTGGTGCGACGCCGGCTCCGATCCATCGCGCGCGAGCTGCTGCCGGACGCCGGCGAGGGTCGTGATGTCGTCGTGCGGGCACTGCCAGGCGTTGATCAACTGCCCTGGGATACCCTGCAGTCGGAGATCGCGGTCGCGATCGACGGGGCGAAATCGCGGAACGGGAGTGAACGACGATGAATCGGACGATGTCGTTCGTGTGGCTCGCGCCCCGCAACCTCTGCGTGATCATCCTCCGCGTGTACCGCGCGGTGATCTCCCCCCTGTACGGCGATGTCTGCCGGTACTACCCCTCGTGCTCCTCTTACACTCTGCAGGCAATCCAGCATCACGGCGTCGTCCGCGGGATCTGGCTCGGAACGAAGCGCATCGCGCGCTGCCATCCGTGGGCCGCCGGCGGCGTCGACGACGTTCCCGTACGACCGACCGAGCGGTACTCGGTAACTGACTTCGGTTTTGTTTATGCACATAGCCATGGAAAGGGCTGACCCCACCAATGCCAGATCTCATCGGAACAGTACTGTGGCCCATTAAGTGGGTCATCGAGGCGATCCTCGTCACGTTCCACTCCGCACTGAGCGCCCTCGGTCTCGACCCGGGCGCCGGCCTGACGTGGGTCCTCTCCATCGTGTGCCTCGTGCTCGTCGTGCGTGCAGCCCTGATCCCCATCTTCGTCCGCCAGATCAAGAGCCAACGGCGCATGATGGAAGTCGCCCCGCAGCTCAAGAAGATCCAAGACAAGTACAAGGGCAAGAAGGACCAGTTCTCCCGCGAGGCAATGTCGCGCGAGACGATGGAGCTCTACAAGAAGACGGGTACCAACCCGTTGGCGTCCTGCCTCCCCCTTCTGATCCAGATGCCGATCTTCTTCAGCCTGTTCTCCGTGCTCAACGAAGCCAAGCCCCAGGCCGACGGAAGCTTCAAGGCCGGCGTCGGGCTGCTCACCCAGCAGCTGTCCGAGGAATTCGGCACCGCCTCGTTGTTCGGCGTCGCGCCTCTGCGTCTCAGCATCCAGACCGCGCTCGAAGCGGGTAACACCGTCGTCGTCGTCATCGCCCTCGTCATGGTGGTCATCATGACCGCGTCGCAGTTCATCACCCAGCTGCAGATCATGTCGAAGAACCAGAGCCCCGAGATGAAGGCCAGCCCGACCTACAAGCAGCAGCGCATCCTGCTGTACATCCTTCCGCTGGTCTTCGCCTTCTCCGGCTTCGCGTTCCCCATCGGTGTCATGTTCTACTGGCTGACCTCGAACATCTGGACGATGGTCCAGCAGTTCATCGTCATCCGCAACATGCCGACGCCCGGCAGCGAGGCCGCTCTGGCCCGTGAGGCCCGTCTGGCGAAGAAGGCGCAGCGCCGAGGCATTACCATCACTGAGATGGCCGAGCTCGAGCCGGAAGAAGCGAAGAAGTTGTCGACCCAGCGCGTTCAGCCCGTGGGCAAGAACCGCGCCAAGAAGCAGACTGGAAACAAGAAGTGAGCGACGTGACCGAGACATCCACCCTCTCCCCCGCCGGCGAGCCCGAGGCCGTCGTCGACGCCCCGACCACTGACGTCCCCGAGACCGATGCGCCCACGACGGGCCAGCTCGAAGAAGAGGGCGAGATCGCGGCCGACTACATCGAAGAGCTGCTCGACATCACCGACCTCGACGGCGACATCGAGATCGACACCCGAAGCGGCCGTGCCTACGTGTCGGTGAACTCCAGCGAGGACACCAACCTGCGCGTGCTCTCTCGCCCCGACACTGTCGCGGCGCTCCAGGAGCTCACCCGTATCGCGGTGCAGACGAAGACCGGCTCGTTCTCGCGCCTGATCCTCGACGTCGGCGGTTCGCGTGAGGCCCGAGTGGCCGAGCTGACCATCCTCGTCGACAAGGCCGTCGAGCGCATCGAGGCGGGTGCGGATTCCGCCGCCCTCCCCGCCATGTCCTCGTACGAGCGCAAGCTCGTGCACGACGTTGTGGCGGAGCGTGGTTTCTCGTCGCAGTCAGAGGGCGAAGGCCGCGACCGTCACACCGTTATTACGCGCGCCTAGTTTCACGTGAAACATTGAACGACATCGCAGTAGAGACCGAGCCGGAACAGGCAGCAGCGCTGTTCGGTGACCGGATCGACCTCGCTCGGACCTACACCGCGGATCTCGCCCGCCGCGGTGAAGAGCTGGGGCTCATCGGCCCGTTGGAACTCCCCCGGCTCTGGACCCGTCACATCCTGAACTGCGCTTTCGTCGCCCCGCTCCTCTCCCCCGGTGTGGTCGGCGATGTGGGAAGCGGTGCCGGGCTGCCGGGCATCGTGCTGGCGATTGCCCGTCCCGATGTGAAGTTCATCCTGATCGAACCGATGGAACGTCGCGTCGACTGGTTGACCAGCCAAGTGACGGGCCTCGGTCTGGAGAACGTCACGGTGATGCGCGCCCGTGCCGAAGAGGCAAAGTTCGACTGGCCGCTCGATCAGGTCACAGCCCGAGCGGTGAGTTCGCTCTCGAAGCTCATCCCGCTCACCGCGCCGCTCGTGAAGGCCGGTGGCGAGATGATCTTTATGAAGGGTGCACGCGTCGAGGAAGAACTCGCCGCGGCGAGCAAGGCCGTGCGCAAGGCGAGACTGTCGAATATCGAGGTACTCGTTCTCGGTGAGGGCATCGTTCCCGAAGTGACCAGAGTCTTTCGGGCTACAGTTGATTGATCGGTCGAACGGCATTCGCTGAACGACGGACGACCACGGTCGTGCACCCGGCAGTCTGCCGCGTGCGGACCGGCCACGGTCGTCACTGAACCGGTCCGGCTCACCATCCAATCAAGAAGGTTTCACGTGAAACATCCCGACGACAATCTCGCCGAGGTCCCCGGCCAGGTTTTCTCGCCAGGGCAGGTCTCCTCCTCCCCCAGCGTTGGAGGATTCGGTGCGTCGACGGGGTCTGTGAGCGCCATTATGGGCATCGAGCGTCACGCGCCGGTGTCTCAGGCTGCGTCTTCTGAGCCTGAAAAGGCTCCTGTAGCCCCAGTTTCGACTCCGAAGGCCGCCGCATCGGCCTCTGCCTACGATGATTCCACCCCGCTCGCGCGAGAGATCGCGGAGATGACCCGTCGTCGCCGCATCCTGGCCGGCGAGGATCTACCCCTCCCCTCCGCACCGCGCGTGTTCACTGTCGCGAACCAGAAGGGCGGCGTCGGCAAGACCACTACCACCGTGAACCTCGCCGCGGCTCTCGCTCGCAGCGGCGCCCGCGTGCTGGTCATCGACCTCGACCCGCAGGGCAACGCCAGTACCGCGCTCGGCGTCGAGCATCGTTCGGACACGGTCAGCGTGTACGACGTCATCATCAACGATGAGCCGATGGCAGACGTCATCCAGAAGAGCCCTGAATTCGAGGCTCTTTACTGCTTGCCCGCCACAATCCACCTCGCCGGCGCCGAGATCGAGTTGGTATCGCTCGTCGCGCGCGAGCAGCGGCTGCGCACGGCGCTGGACAAGTTCCTCGACGAGTCCCCCGAGCCGTTCCACTACGTCATCATCGACTGCCCGCCGTCTCTCGGCTTGCTGACGATCAACGCTTTTGTCGCAGCGCGCGAGGTGCTGATCCCGATCCAATGCGAGTACTACGCCCTCGAGGGCCTGAGCCAGCTGCTCAACAACATCAAGCTGATCGAACGCCACCTGAACCCCGCGCTCACGGTGTCGACGATCCTCCTGACGATGTACGACTCCCGCACCAATCTGGCGAACCAGGTGGCGGCGGAGGTACGCGAGCACTTCCCCAAGGAGGTCCTGGACACCTTGATCCCCCGCTCTGTCCGCATTTCCGAAGCACCCAGCTATGGCCAGAGTGTCATCAGCTACGACCCGAGCTCGCCCGGATCGCTCTCCTACCTGGAAGCGGCCGCCGAGATCGCACGACGAGGAGCACCTGCCTGATGGCCTCACCCAAACGAACCGGACTCGGCCGCGGAATCGGCGCCCTGATCCCCGTCAGCGAAGATTCCGAGGCCCAGCGCCCCGTCGACGTGTTCTTCCCGGCCAGTTCCAACGAAAAGCAGGGACTTCTCGCGGTTCCCGGCGCTCGACTGGCCAATCTGAACCCGGCCGAGATCGTGCCGAACGCCCATCAGCCCCGCACGGAGTTCCGCGAAGAGGAACTGGCCGAGCTGGTCGTGTCGATCCGTGAGATCGGCGTTCTCCAGCCGATCGTCGTGCGCCCCCTCGTCGGTGCCGTCGACGGCGGCCCGCAGTACGAGCTGATCATGGGCGAGCGCCGCCTGCGTGCTACTAAGCAACTCGGCCTCACCAGCATCCCCGCGGTCATCAAGAACACGGCTGACGAGGACATGCTGCGCGACGCGCTGCTCGAGAACCTCCACCGCGCAAACCTGAACCCGCTCGAGGAAGCATCCGCGTACCAGCAGCTTCTCACTGACTTCGGCATCACGCAGGAGCAGCTGGGCGACCGGATCGGTCGCTCGCGCCCCCAGATCACCAACACGCTCCGCCTCCTGCGTCTCCCCGAACCGATCCAGCGCCAGGTCGCCTCGGGTGTCCTCAGCGCCGGGCACGCCCGCGCCATCCTCTCGGTGGTCGAACCTGCCGCGATGGACCGCCTCGCCACCAAGATCGTCAACGAGGAGCTCTCGGTGCGTGCCGCCGAGGCCGCCGCCGGCAAAGAGGCGCCCAAGGCCAAGAAGCCGAGGGCCGAGGCCGGACGTCGACAGGGCCAACTCGACGAGATCGCCGACAGCCTCGGCGACCGCCTCAACACCCGGGTCAAGGTGAACCTCGGTGCGAGCAAGGGCACCATCGTGATCGACTTCGCGACCGTCGGCGACCTCAACCGAATTCTCGGCGAGCTCGGCCAGGACGGTTTCCGCCGCTGACGACGATTCTCCCCTCCCCCGGCACAGCCATTATGTGCCGGGGGATTCGTCGTTTTCGCGGCAAGTTTCACGTGAAACATGCTGATTCAGCTCTGTGAGAGCGATTCTGAGCGGATTCTGTCGCTCACCGGGACAAGGATTCGGGCCCATTTCGCGCAGAATCGGTCTGAGAGCGGTCCATCTGAACTTCATTGTGGGCGAATGACGCGTCAGACATGCCTGAAGGCCCAGGCCGTCCGATACGGAATCGATTCTCGGACCGTGCCGAGTGACTCCGCGGCCGAGTCGGGTGCATCGGTGCGGCCGCGTCTGTTCGGGCGTGTCTGTTCGGGCGTGTCTGTTCGGGTATGTCTGTTCGGGTATGTCTGTTCGGGTGTGTCTGTGGTCGCGTGCGAAGTCGAGTGAAGGGTCGCGAATGAGCAGCATCGGACGAGGAGCCGCGAACGACGATCCTCGAACGACGATCCTCGAACGACGATCTTCGAACGAGGAACTTCGAACGAGGGGTCCGAAGGTGGCATCGCTCGCTGAGCCGTCGCGCGCTACGGGCTGGAGAGCGGAGAGGTGGCGCGGTGGCGCGGTGTGGAGGTGGCGAGATGTGGGCCGCACCGCTCCCCCGCTCTAGCCACGAGTGAAGGATGGGTCACGGTCGCGGTGGCCGTGTGTGAAGTGAACCATCACGGGGCGTGACTCGAGGCGGCCGAACGAGGGGTCGTTGACCGCGTGGCAGTCGATCGAACAGATCGACTGCGAGTACCCCCATGAGAGCTGTCACCGGAAATGCAGGCTCACGGCACAGTGCACGGTTCGACCGGATCACCCGTGTAACCGCCGAGTAAAGTGCAATTGACCAGCACATTAAGCGGCGTCATCCGCCATGTTTCACGTGAAACTACGGACGCGCCTCGCGGATCGCAGCCTCGGCGAGAGCCGAGTAGACCCAGCCGACGTCGTGTCCCGCGGCCTCGAGGGCGAGCGGGAAGAGCGACGTCTCGGTCAGGCCGGGCAGCGTGCTGGCCTCGAGGAACCATGGCGTTCCGGCGCCGTCGACGATGAGGTCGATGCGCGAGATATGGCGCAGGCCGAGAGCGCGGTGGGCGGTGATGGCGACCTCCGCTGCGCGGGCCGCGACCTCGTCGCTGATGCGGGCCGGGGTGTAGAAGCGGGTCTCCCCCGCCGTATACCGGGCCTCGAAGCTGTAGACGCCCGAGATCGGCTCGATCTCGATGGCGGGGAGGGCGACGGGGCCGTCTCCGGTGTCGATGATGGAGACGGCGATCTCGACGCCGACGATCTTCTGCTCGATGAGCGCGACGTCGGAGTAGGTGTAGGCGTTGACCATGGCGCGGGGCAGCTCCTCGGCCGTATCGACGATGCTGACGCCCTGTGCGGATCCGCCCTGGGCGGGCTTGACGACGACCGGGACCGGAAGGTCGGCCGAGATGATCTCGAGCACGGCGCTCGCACCCAGCTCGCGGAACGTATCGCGCGGCAGGGTGATCGAGGTGGGCGTGGGTACTCCGGCGCGACCGACGATGACCTTGGCGGTGGGCTTGTCCCAGGCGAGGCGGGATGCGTCGGCGTGAGAGCCGACGAAGGGCAGTCCGAGGAACTCGAGGAGTCCGCGGAGTGCTCCGTCCTCACCACTGGCGCCGTGGAGCGCCGGCCAGATGACGTCAGGCTGGGTCTCTTCGAGGAAACCGAGGAGCGAGGCATCCGGGTCTCTCATAATGATCTCGATGCCGTGCTGGGCGAGGCTGTCGGAGACGCGACGCCCCGAGCGGAGCGATACGTCGCGTTCGTGCGAGAGTCCACCGGCGAGGATGACGATGGTACGGGGAGTTGAATCGGTCATTCTGACAGGCCCTAGTTGATGTTCGGCGGCGGGCTGGTGACCCGGTCGGAGGATTTGACGATCTCGAGCTGTCCGGTGTTCGCGAACGTATCGAGCAGTTCGATTTCGCCGTTGATCACCTTGGTGAGACGGCGGATACCGAGGCGGATCGAGTCGGGGGTCGGGTAGCAGAACGAGAGGCGGATGTTGTGCCGGCCGTCGCCGTTCGCGAAGAACGCGGTACCCGGGGTGTACGCCACGAGTTCCTTGACGGCGCGCGGCAGCATCGCCTTCGAGTCGAGCTGCGGCGGCAGCGTGAGCCACACGTAGAACCCGCCGTCGGGGTTGGTCCAGGTGAGGTCGGGCAGGTGCTCGGACAAAGAGCTGACCAGAGCCTCTTTACGCTCGCGGTAGATGCCGCGGAAAGTGTCGATCTGGGCACGCCAGTCCGACGCCTCGAAGTACGACGTGATCACGTTCTGAGTGAATGCGCTCGGCGACAGCACCGCCGATTCGTTGGCGAGGATGAGTTTCTCGCGGATGGCGTGCGGCGCGACCGCCCACCCCACGCGGAGTCCGGGTGCGAAGGTCTTCGAGAAAGTGCCGAGGTAGATGATCCCGTCCGTGTCGACGGAGCGCATGGCCTGGGGCGGGGGCCCGTCGAAGTAGAGCAGCCCGTACGGGTTGTCTTCGAGGATCAGGATGTTGTTGGCCTTGGCGATCTCGATGATCTCGAGCCGGCGCGCCCAGCTGAGCGTGACTCCGGCCGGGTTGTGGAAGTTCGGGATCAGGTAGAGCAGCTTGATGGTCTTACCGGCGGCACGCGTGTGCACGATGGTCTCGCGCAGCGACTCGGGGATCATGCCGTCGTTGTCGGTCGCGACGTGCACGACGTCGGCCTGATACGAGCGGAAGACGCCGATGGCTCCGACGTAGCTGGGGCTCTCGGCGAGGATGACGTCGCCCTTGTCGATGAAGAGCTTGGTGACGAGGTCGAGGGCCTGCTGCGAGCCGGTGGTGACGACGACGTCGTCGACGCTGGCGCGGATGCCCTCGAGCGCCATGACCTCGAGGATCTGCTCGCGGATGGCGGGCGTGCCCTGGCCGGACCCGTACTGCAGCGCCTCGGGACCGTGGTCGCGCATCACACGCTCCAGCGCTCCGCTGACGAGCTCGGGGGGCAGTGCGGAGACGTAGGGCATTCCCCCGGCGAGCGAGACGACTTCGGGGCGGGAGGCGACGGCGAACAGGGCTCGGACCTCGGAGGCGCTGAGGCCGGCGGTACGGTCGGCGTAGTGCCCGTACCAGGGGTCGAGGTTGTTTCCCGTATTCGCAGTTGTCATGAGTATTTCCCGTTCGATTGTCGTTCAAGGATATGGGGTGCGGCCCGTTGGCCCCGTCTGGATACGAAAAAGCCCCGCCCGAGTGTGTCTCGGGCAGGGCTCCTGTTCGCGAGTGGTTACGCGAGGAACTCCGCCAGGTCGGCCTCGATGGCCGGCTTGGGCTTGGCGCCGATGATGGTCTTGACGACCTCGCCGCCCTTGAAGACCTTCATCGCGGGGATGGAGGTGATCTGGTACTTCATGGCGATCTGCGGGTTGTCGTCGACGTTGAGCTTGACGATCTTGATCTTGGAGGAGTGCTCCGAAGCGATCTGGTCGAGGATGGGCGAGACGGCGCGGCAGGGGCCACACCACTCTGCCCAGAAGTCCACCATGATGGTGTCTTCCGAGTTGAGAACCTCGTCGGTGAATGTGGCGTCGGTGACGTCGAGAGCAGTAGACATATCTATTCCTTCTTGTTCGAGTGGTGGGCAGGAGCCGTTAGACGGCTACCGCTTCTGCAACGGGTTCGGCGGCGGGAGCGGCCTGGACCGCGGACGCCACCAGGTCGGTGGGGAGGCCGGCGAGGAAGTGCTCGGCGTCGAGGGCGGCGACCGTACCGGACGCAGCCGCGGTGACGGCCTGGCGGTAGGTCGGGTCGATCACGTCGCCCGCGGCGAAGACGCCGCTGAGGTTGGTGCGCGACGTGCGGCCCTGGACGGCGATCGTGCCCTCGGTGGTGAGGTCGAGCTGGCCGTGCACGAGGTGCGTGCGGGGGTCGGCGCCGATCGCGATGAACAGTCCGCCCAGGTTCACGGTGGACTCGCTGCCGTCGACGGTGTCGATGAGGCCGACACCGCTGACAAGGCCCTCGCCGTAGATGTGTGCGACCTCTTTGTTCCAGAGGAACTCGATCTTCGGGTCGGCGAACGCGCGGTCCTGCATGACCTTGGAGGCACGCAGTTCGTCCTTGCGGTGGATCACGTAGACCTTGTCGGCGAAGCGGGTGAGGAACGTCGCCTCTTCCATCGCCGAGTCTCCGCCGCCGACGACCGCGATGGTCTTCTTGCGGAAGAAGAACCCGTCGCAGGTGGCGCACCAGGAGACGCCCTGGCCGCTCAGTCGCTCTTCGTCTTCGAGCCCGAGCTTCCGGTAGGCGGAGCCGGTCGCGAAGATCACCGAGAGTGCCTCGTGCACGTCGCCGTTACCGAGCGTCACGCGCTTGATATCACCGGTGAGGTCGAGGGACACGACGTCGTCGAGGACGACCTCGGTGCCGAAACGCTCGGCCTGGGCCTGCATCGCGATCATGAGGTCGGGTCCCTGGATGCCCTCGGGGAATCCGGGGAAATTGTCGACCTCGGTGGTCTTCATGAGCTCGCCGCCGGCCTCGACCGAGCTCGCGATGAGCAGGGGCGCGAGGTTGGCGCGAGCGGCGTAGATAGCCGCGGTGTAGCCGGCGGGGCCTGAGCCGATGATGATTACTTGACGCACGAACGTCTCCTTATTAGCTTGCACTAGCCGGTATAACAAAGTCGTTCCCCAGCCTATTCCGCAGAACGGGCGGGGTGGATGCCACGGGTCGCCTTTCGAGAACCCGTGCGGTCAGATTAGCCCCGTCGTCTGAGTCGGAGCACGACGGGTCGCACGATGGCGCCGAGCTCGGGGTTGCGCATCAGCACCAACAGGCCGAAGTAGACGATAGCCATCACGCCGCCGATGAGCGCCATCGACAGCGCGGCGGGGACGGCACCGGCGACAGCGAACCCGCCTGGGTGGGTGCCGCCGAGGGCGAACAGCAGGGCGACGCCCGCGCCAGCGGCGGGAAGAGCCGCCAGGAAGAACGTGGCGTACTGGCGCAGGATTCGGCGACCGTCGATGGAGCCGAGGCGACCGCGCAGGGCGAATGCTGCGACGAGAGCCTGCACGGAACCAGCTATGGCGGTTACAGCGGCGATGCCCACGCCGATCCACTGCGGGGCAAACCAGGCGCCAACAGCGAGAGCTCCGACGACGAAGATCACGGACTGCAGTAGCTGCAGAAAGAACGGAGTGCGAGTGTTCTCCACCGAATAAAAAGTGCGCTGGATGACGAACAAGATGCTGAACGGCACGAGCCCGACCAAGAAGGCCATAACGACGAAGGCCATGGCTTCGATTTCTCCGAATGGCGCCCCGAGGGGTGAAAGCAGCGAACTGAACGGATACGCGAGCACGACCAGGCCCACGGCGCAGAACACCATGAACAGACCGATCGAGCGAAGCGACGCCGAGAAATCAGCGCGCACCTCGGTGAGATTGCCATCCCGGGCGTGCGAGCTCATTCGCGTGAAGTAAGCGGTGGCGATCGATACCGCCACGATCGAGTGCGGCAGCATGAAAATGAGCCAGGAGTTGCTCAGTACCCGTGCCGAGGGGTAATTGGTGCTCGCCGCTCCCGAGGCCACATTGGTCTGCACAATCCCGGCGAGCTGCGTGACGAGAATCATGCCGAAGACCCACGCTGCTGCTTTGCCGGTGGCGCCGAGGCCCACTCCACGCCAGTGGAAGTCGGGACGGTAGGTGAGGCCGGCACGGCGCCAGAAGAAAAACAGGCTGAGACCCTGCACAGCGATGCCGAGGGTCGCAGTGCCGGCGAGGAGTGCCGTCATGGCGGGCGTCCAGGTCACCGAGTCGCGGTGCGCGGGGTCTCCCCCGAAAACGATGATGAAAACGATCATGCCGGCGATGGCGACGAGGTTGTTAAGGACTGGCGTCCATGTGAAAGGGCCGAAGATCTTGCGGGCGTTAAGCACCTCGCCAAGGAGGCTATAGATCGCGTAGAACAGCACCTGGGGCAGACACCAGTAGGCGAAGGCCGTGGCCAAGGCGATGTCGTCGGGAGACAGACCGGGCGACGTCGGGGTCGCCTCTCGTGTGGTGATCGAGACCAACCATGGTGCAGCGAGAGTCGCGATGACCGCGATGACGACGAAGACCGTGAGCCCCAGTGTCACGAGCCGGTTGAGGAAGCGTTGGCCGCCGTCGTCGTGGAGACCCGCGCGCACAATCTGGGGCACGAGAACGGCGCTGAGCAGCCCGCCGGCGATGATTGCGTAGACGCTGTTGGGCAGTTGGTTCGCAATGGCGAAGGTGTTGGAGCCAGCCCCGACGCTTCCGATCGCCTGAACGAGCACCCAGGCGCTGACGAAACCGAGCAGACGGGACACGATCGTGCCCGACGCGAGCAACGCCGACGCGCGCCCCAGCCCGCCCGAGGTCGTGGTCGTCACTCGGCGACGTCGCTCTCTGCATCAGAGGGAGCCGAAGCGACCGGAGTCGGGTTCGCCGCCTCGCGCCGCGCATTGCGCCGGCGGATGATCGTGCGGGCGACTCCGAAGCCGAAGACGATGAAGACCAGGATGCCGAGGGCGACCGTGATCGGGGTCTCCCAGCCGGCGTAGACGTTGATGCGCACCATGGTGGGCTCGCCGAGCTGCACGCCCGCGGTGCTGTAGACGATCACCGAGATGTCCGCCGTGCCGTTGGAGAGAGACTGCACCGGGATCTGGGCGCGCTTCTGCGAGTCGGGCTCGATCGTGACCGGCACGCTCGCCTCCTCGATCTCGAGGATCGGGGTGGGAGCCGTGACACTGACATTGACGGTTACAGGCTGGCCCAGCGCATTGCTCACCGTGACGGGCAGCGAAGCGCGGTCGGCGACGAGGGTGATGTCGCTGCTCTGCACCACCTGAACCGACTCGTGCAGCACGACGGATTCCTGCTGGAACAGCGTCAGGGCCGAACCCCACCCGCCCGGGTACGAGTTCCACGCGGTCGACAGGGTCGCGAGCAGCCGGAGGCGGCGCTCCCCCGTGATCAGCAGCGGGTTGGCGGCGACGGTGGCGAAGGCGGAGTCGGAGACCTCGGTCGCGAGCAGCGACTGCGCGGCGGCGACCCGCTCGGCCGTCTGCGGTGTCTCGACCAGAGTGGCCCCCGCGGGTGGGGAGGAGACGATGGAGGACAGGCCCGCGACATCCGAACTGGCAAGGGTCTCGATCGCCGACATCGTGATGCCGAGCCTCGACGCCGACCCGAGGCTCTCGCGGTCGACCGCGAGCAGCACGGTCGCCCCGGTGTCGCTGCCGGTCGCGGCTGTCGCGTCGATGGCCGCCTGCAGCACTCCGGCCGACGACTGCCAGTCCTCGAGGGTGGGCGCGTTGATGGCGTCGTCGAACAGGTCGGAGAGCGTGTCGTCGGTAACGACCGCGGACGTGTCGTTCACGGTGGCGTGGGCGAGGGTGTCGTCGCTGCGGTCGACATTGCCCGAGCTGAGGATCGTCGTGGTGAAGCCGCTCGTTCCGATCGACGCGATGTCGGTCGCGACCACCGTGCCGGCGACGGGCCAGGCCACGGCGTTCAGCGAGTAGTCCCAGTCGAGCAAGCTCTGCGTCGTGGGGAGCGCGGGGGCGCCGCCGGCATCGGGGGTGGCCGCGGGGTCGGGCGTCGCGGTCGCGCTGGCTGCGGCGAACCTGGCCGGGTCGACCGCGAAGTCGAACGAGGTCGGGCCGAGCACGCTGCCCGCGCCGGCCTGCAGGGCGACCGTGATGTCGGAGTCCGCGTAGGTGAGCGCGAACGTCTCGTTGGTCGCCTCGCCCAGGCGGTCGAGCCAGTCGAGCGCCGACTGCGGCGCGGCCGTGCCGAGCACGCGGATGGAGGCGAGGATCATCGGGTCGATGCCGATGGCCACGGGCGTGTCGATCACGGCTTCGAGATCACGGGTCAGGATGCCGCTGGCCGACGTATAGCTCTCGAGCGTCGTCGCGCTGAGCAGCGCCGTGCGCGACTCGGGCGTCGTCAGCGGGAACACCGCGGCGACACGCGCGATGCCGGGAGGATCGCCCGGGGCTGCGCTGGCGGCGGCGGGGGCTACGAGCGTCGCTCCGAGGAGGCCGATGACGACCGCACCTAGCGCGCTGAAGGGGCTTATGGGCACGGGCGAACTCCTGAGGATCGCATCGCCGTCATGGGGAGAGTCTATTCTCTTGGCTATGGAGAGCGTCGCTACGGCACTACACAGGCTGGGCGAACTCGCAGAATCCCGGCACATTTCTCGGCTCGCGCGCAGTTTTGCCGCGGCCGGACACGAACTCGCCCTTGTCGGCGGGCCGGTCCGTGACGCGTTTCTCGGTCGCCCGGTCAACGATTTCGACTTCACGACGAGCGCGACGCCCGACGAGATCCTCGCGATCGTCGCGCCGATCGCCGACGCGCACTGGGACATCGGCCGCGCGTTCGGCACGATCGGCGCCCGGTTCGGCGGCGACACCGTGGAGATCACGACGTACCGCACCGACGCCTACGACGGCGAGACCCGCAAGCCGGTCGTGGAATTCGGCGACTCGCTCGAGGGCGACCTCGTGCGTCGCGACTTCACGGTCAACGCGATGGCGCTGCGGTTGCCCGAGCTCGTGCTCGTCGACCCGTCCGGCGGTATGGACGACCTCCTCGCCCGCCGCCTGACCACCCCCGGCACGCCCGAGGTCAGCTTCGGCGACGACCCGCTGCGCATGATGCGTGCCGCCCGGTTCACCTCGCAGCTCGGCTTCACCGTCGACGACGGGACCCGCGCCGCCATGACCGCTCTCGCCGACCGACTGCCGATCGTGAGCGTGGAGCGCATGAGCGACGAGCTGTCGAAGTTGCTGCTCACCGACGACCCCGTGCCCGGGCTGCGCCTGCTGGTCGACACCGGCCTCGCCCAGATCGTGCTGCCCGAACTTCCCGCGTTGCGTCTGGAAGTCGACGAGCACGCCCACCACAAGGATGTCTACGAGCACAGCCTCACGGTGCTGACCCAGGCGATCGACCTGGAGAAGGCGCGGCCCGGCATCGAGTCGCCCGACCTCACCCTGCGCATCGCCGCCCTGCTGCACGACATCGGCAAGCCGCAGACCCGGCGCATCGAGGGCGGCGGGGTCGTGACGTTCCATCACCACGACGTGGTCGGCGCCAAGCTCGCGGCCAAGCGGCTCAAGCAGCTGCGCTTCGACAAGGAGACGATCGCCGCGGTCGCCAAGCTCATCGAGCTGCACCTGCGCTTCTTCGGCTACTCCGAGGGCGTCTGGACCGACTCGGCCGTGCGCCGCTACGTGCGCGACGCCGGAGACCAGCTCGAGAGGCTGCACATCCTCACCCGCGCCGACGTGACGACCCGCAACGTGCGCAAGGCCGACCGGCTCTCATTCGCCTACGACGACCTCGAGGAGCGCATCGCCGCCATCGCCGAGGCCGAGGGCATCGCCGCCGTGCGCCCCGACCTCGACGGCGAACAGATCATGGCCCTGCTCGGCCTGAAGCCCGGACCGGAGGTCGGCGCGGCCTACCGCTACCTGCTCGAGGTCCGTCTCGACGAGGGGCCCTTGGGGCCGGATGTCGCGGAGGAACGGCTGCGGGCCTGGTGGGCGGCGCGCTCGACGGGCGAGTAGAAACTGTCTCAGCTGGTTACGGGTTAGGGCCTCGATAGGCTCGACCCGCTGGAGGCGGATCGAGCCTATCGAAATCCTCTCGGCGCTCGACAGACTCAACCACCGCCACCGGGCTAGTTCTCCTCGATGAACGTCTCGAGCAGCTCGCGGGCCACCGGGTCGGGGTACTGCACCGCGGGGCTCTTCATGAAGTAGGCGGATGCCGCTTCCAACGGTCCGCCGAGACCGGCGTCGAGCGCGATCTTGGCCGCACGGATCGCGTCGATCACGACACCGGCCGAGTTGGGCGAGTCCCAGACCTCGAGCTTGTACTCGAGGCTCGTCGGCGCGTTGCCGAAGCCGTGGCCCTCGAGGCGCACGTAGGCGAACTTGCGGTCGGTGAGCCACGGCACGTGGTCGCTCGGGCCGATGTGCACGTCGTCGGCCGGAAGGTGAGCGGCGATGTTGCTCGTCACGGCCTGCGTCTTGGAGATCTTCTTCGACTCGAGGCGCGAGCGCTCGAGCATGTTCTTGAAGTCCATGTTGCCGCCGACGTTGAGCTGGTACGTGCGGTCGAGCACGAGGCCGCGCTCTTCGAACAGGCGGGCCAGCACGCGGTGCGTGATGGTGGCGCCGAGCTGGCTCTTGATGTCGTCGCCGACGATCGGCACGCCGGCCGCGGTGAACTTGTCCGCCCACTCCGGGTCGCTTGCGATGAAGACGGGAAGCGCGTTGACGAAGGCGACGCCCGCGTCGAGCGCGGCCTGAGCGTAGAACTTGGCGCCGTCGTCGGACCCGACGGGGAGATAGCAGACCAGCACGTCGGCCCCGCTGTCGCGCAGTACCTGCGCCACGTCGACCGCGGGCGCATCCGACTCGGTGACGACCTCGCGGTAGTAGGAGCCCAGTCCGTCGAGGGTCGGCCCGCGCTGCACGGTGACACCCGTGGGGGCGACCTCGGCGAAGCGGTAGGTGTCGTTCTTGCTGGCCCACATGGCCTCGGAGAGGTCGACGCCGACCTTCGCGTCGTCGACGTCGAAGGCGGCCACGAACGACATGTCGCGGATCGAGTGCTCGCCGAACCGGGTGTGCATCAGTCCGGGGACGACCGATTCGTCGTCGGCGGCGGCGTAGAAAGTTACGCCTTGGATGAGGGCATTGGCGCAGTTGCCGACACCGGCGATGGCGATCCGGATGGTCATGTGTACTTGTGCTCCTTGAGGGATGGTGCTCGTACTGACTACACTAGGCAGGTTGCCCCGGTTAATTTGGCCAGGGCACACGTCAACACCCTCCTGCCACAGATCGTCTGTGGCCGTAAAGTCCGAAGGAGGTGGGTTAGTGACGAATCAGTACGAACTCATGGTCATCCTCGATCCAGAGATCGACGAGCGCACCGTGGCTCCGAGCCTCGATAAGTTCCTCAACGTCATCCGCAACGATGGTGGAACCATCGACAAGGTAGATGTCTGGGGCCGTCGTCGCCTTGCATACGAGATCAACAAGAAGGCCGAGGGCATCTACGCCGTCGTCAACTTCACCGCGACCCCCGCAGCGACGACCGAACTCGACCGCCAGCTCGGTCTGAGCGAAGCCGTTATGCGCACCAAGGTCCTCCGCGCGGAAGAGGGCTTCGCCCAGGTCGCCGCCGCCAAGAAGATCGCCGACGAGAAGGCCGCCCGCAAGGCTGCTGCACCCGCCAAGGCTCCCGCTGCTACTGACGCCAAGCCCGCCGCTGCTTCCGCAGCTGCAGCCCCGGCCGCAGAGTAATCATGGCCGGCGAAACCATAATCACGGTTGTTGGCAACCTCACGGGTGACCCGGAGCTGCGGTACACGCAGAACGGCCTCGCGGTAGCCAACTTCACGATCGCTTCGACCCCGCGCAACTTCGACCGCGCGGCCAACGACTGGAAAGACGGAGATGCTCTCTTCCTGCGCGCAAGCGTGTGGCGTGAGTTCGCCGAGCACGTCGCGGGATCCCTCACCAAGGGTTCGCGCGTCATCGCTACCGGTCGCCTGAAGCAGCGCTCGTATGAAACCAAGGAAGGTGAGAAGCGCACGAGCATCGAGCTCGAGGTGGACGAAATCGGTCCGTCGCTGCGTTACGCAACCGCCCAGGTAACCCGTGCAGCTTCTTCCCGCGAAGGCGGCGGAGCACGTGGTGGTTCACCGCAGGGCCAGGTTGCCGAAGAGCCGTGGGCCGCAAGCGCGCCCGCAGCCTCGGCCGCTGGCGACGTGTGGAACACGCCGGGCAACTACACAGACGAAACGCCCTTCTAGGCGCTCACTCACTTTTTAGGAAAGAAGTAAACCCATGGCTGGAAAGAGCAGCGGCGACCGCCGTAAGCCCATCCGCAAGGGCAAGGACGGCAAGAACGCCGCTCCTGCCAAGTCGATCCGCGTTGGCGTCATCGACTACAAGGATGTTGCAACCCTTCGTAAGTTCATCTCGGACCGCGGAAAGATCCGCGCCCGTCGCATCACCGGTGTCTCCGTCCAGGAGCAGCGCCTCATCGCCCGTGCCGTCAAGAACGCGCGCGAGATGGCACTGCTTCCCTACGCCGGCTCAGGCCGTTAAGGAGCATTGATATGTCTAAGTTGATCCTCACGCACGAGGTCACCGGCCTCGGTGCACCCGGCGACGTCGTCGACGTCAAGAACGGTTTCGCTCGCAACTACCTCATCCCCCAGGGCTTCGCCGTGGCGTGGACCCGTGGTGGAGAGAAGCAGATCGATTCGATCAAGGCAGCCCGCGCAGCGCGCGAGCACGCCACCCTCGAAGAGGCGCTCGACCTGAAGGCCCGCCTTCAGGCCACGACCGTCTCGCTCAAGGTGAAGACCGGAGACGGTGGCCGCCTGTTCGGTTCCGTCAAGACCGGCGACATCGCTGACGCGGTTGCCGCTGCCGGACTCGGCAACGTCGACAAGCGCAAGATCGAGATCTCCGCGCCGATCAAGGTGATGGGTACCCACGAGGCAACGATTCGTCTTCGCGACGACCTCGTTGCAACGATTACCCTCACGGTTGTCTCCGCGAAGTAGTCCTCAAAAAACGGGTGGTAGCGGTGGGCTGAGGCCCACCGCTACCACCTTTTTTGACGCTTAAGTCAAGGTTTTGTGCACAGGTTTAGATTAAAAATCCCAACCTTCAACGTCCACTTCAAACATGTTTCTACACACACAGTGTGGAAACTAAATTACCTGATCAGGCGGCAAATACGGATAAATATCCGTAAGTTACTAACAGTTCACTCCACAGGTTCCCCACACAACTTCCGGCGTTTCCCCGTCTGATTCCACATGTTTGTCCACAGGGTCGTTTTGTGGCTCGTGGTCGGCATCCATATCGTGAACCCCGAGTGAAAATTCCGCGCGGACAGCGCCTCCCGAACCGGGCGGCGACGGACCAGCAATGGAGCGGTCCGGTCACGAGCGCGGTGCACGAGTGTGTCGCGCACGAGAGTGTCGGGGGCCGCGGCCACAACTAGAACCACCTAAGAATTGGGAGATTTCACGTGTCCATTGCGCATCTCGGACTTGCCGGCGATCAGACCCGCGGCGACAGCCGCGGGGGCGACCGTGACCGCGTCCCCCCACACGACCTCCTGGCCGAGCAGAGCGCCATCGGCGGCATGCTGCTCAGCAAAGACGCCGTGGCCGACGTCGTCGAGGTCGTGCGCGGGGTCGACTTCTACATCCCCAAGCACGAGATCATCTTCGACGCGATCCTCTCGCTGTACTCCCACGGCGAGCCCACCGACGTCATCGCCGTCACCGACGAGCTGACCAAGACCGGCGAGCTGCAGCGTGCGGGCGGCGCCGAGTACCTGCACACGCTCACCGGCCTCGTGCCCACGGCCGCCAACGCCGGGTTCTACTCGCTCATCGTCACAGAGAAGGCCGTGCTGCGCCGCCTGGTCGAGGCGGGCACGCGCATCGTCCAGATGGGCTACGCCAGCGAGGGCGAGGTCGTCGACCTCGTCAACAACGCCCAGGCCGAGATCTATGCCGTCAACGGCGGGGTGGAGACCGAAGACTACGTCCCGCTCTCCGACGCCGTCACCGCGGCGGTCGACGAGATCGAGGCCGCCAAGGGTCGCGACGGTCAGATGATCGGTGTGCCCACCGGCTTCGCCCAGCTCGACGCTCTCACCAACGGCCTGCACCCCGGCCAGATGATCATCCTCGCCGCGCGTCCCGCCATCGGTAAGTCGACCCTCGCCCTCGACTTCGCCCGAGCGGCCGCGATCCATAACGACATGCCCGTCGTCGTATTCTCGCTCGAAATGGGCCGGAGCGAGATCGCCATGCGTCTGCTCTCCGCCGAGGCGTCCGTCCCGCTGCAGTCGATGCGTAAGGGCACCGTGCACTCGCAGGACTGGACCACGATCGCCCAGACGCGTGGCCGCATCAACGACGCACCCCTCTACATCGACGACTCCCCCAACATGACGCTCGTCGAGATCCGCGCGAAGTGCCGCCGGCTCAAGCAGCGCGTGGGTCTCAAGATGGTCATCATCGACTACCTGCAGCTGATGACCAGCGGCAAGAAGGTCGAGTCGCGCCAGCAAGAGGTCTCGGAGTTCTCCCGTTCGCTCAAGCTGCTCGCCAAGGAGATCGGCGTGCCGGTCATCGCGATCAGCCAACTGAACCGTGGTCCCGAGCAGCGGGCCGACAAGAAGCCCGCCCTCTCCGACCTCCGCGAGTCCGGATCGCTCGAGCAGGACGCCGACATGGTGATCCTGCTGCACCGCGAGAGCGCCTACGAAAAGGACAGCGCCCGCGCGGGCGAGGCGGACCTCATCATCGCCAAGCACCGCAACGGACCGACGGACACCCTCACCATCGGGTTCCACGGCCACTTCTCGCGCTTCGTCGACCTGCCGCCGGGAGCCTAGGCCCCCGCAACGCCGACGCACAGAAACGGGTCGCCCCGGTGGCGTAAAGTTGAGGCGAGCCCGTCGGAAAGAGGTCGCTCCCGTGTCTTCTGCAGACGTCACCACCACCCATGCGAGCCGTTACTGGCCCTGGGTGCTGCTGCGCGCCCTGCCCGCGGCCGTCGTCGCCGTGGTCATCACGTTCTCGGCCGACCACTCGGCGGCGCTCGGCTTCGTCACGTTCGGCGCCCTAGCCCTGGCTACCGGCGCCGTGCTGCTGATCGGCGCGCTCCGGGCACTCGACGCCGGTCCGGTGCGCACCGTGTTCGTCGTGCAAGGGATCATCGCCGCCGTGGTGGGCCTGCTCGCGCTCGTCTTCCCGGGCGGAGGCCTCGGCCTGTTGATCCTCCTCGTCGGCGGCTACGCGGTCCTGACCGGGTTCCTCGAGCTATACAGCGGGCTGCGCAGCCGCGGCCGCATCGACTCGTCCAAAGACTGGATCTTCCTCGGCGGCCTCACCGTGCTGCTCGCGGTCGCCGCGCTCGTCATCCCGCCGGGCTACAACCAGCCCTTCGTCGGGCCGGACGGCGTCGAACGCGCACTGACGGCATCCATCATTCTCGTCGGCTTCATCGGCGCTTACGGCGCCATCGCTGCCGTCTACCTCGTAATAGCCGGGTTGAGCCTCAAATGGGCCGACCGGGCGGTGGCGGCTACAGCCGCGGAAAGCGGCAACTAATCGTGGCTAAGCCCAGTAGGAAAGACCGCACGAGGCCCGCGGAACTCCTCATCCTCTCCGCCGTCATGGCGATTTTCACCGGACTCATCGTGCTCATGTCGACGCGCGACATCGTTCTGTCGCTCATCTTCGTCGGGATCGTGTTCATTCTCGTGCTCGTCGTGCTGGCGATGCTCGTGCTCGCCGTGCGTCCCGACGGCGACGAGCTCCACGACCTGGACGAGCAGGACCACCCGGGCGGTCACTGAGCCCAGCGTCATCCGGCCCCCGTATGTAAAAAAATACGAGGGCCGGATGCCGCGGCGCTACTTCTGGACGAACCTGACCAGGTCGCTCGCGAGGCCCGCGTATCCGGCCGGCGTCAGCACGCGCAGTCCGTCCTTCGCTTCTTGTCCGATGTCGAGCGCGTCGATGAACTCGACGAGCTCCGTCTGGCCGATGCGGCGGCCACGTGTGAGCTCCTTGAGCAGAGCGTAGGGGTCGGAGATCGAGCTGCGGCCCGCGGTGATCTCGGCGCGGATGACGGTCTGGATCGCCTCGCCCAGGATCTCCCAATTGGAGTCGAGATCGGCGGCGAGGGCGGCGGTGTCGATGCTGAACTCGCTCAGACCGCGGCCGAGGTTGTCCATGGCGAGCATCGAATGGCCGATCGCGACACCGATGTTGCGCTGCGTCGACGAGTCGGTGAGGTCGCGCTGCAGGCGCGAGGTGACGAGGGTCTGCGAGAGCGACTCGAGCAGGGCGCTGGAGAGTTCGAGGTTCGCCTCGGCGTTCTCGAAGCGGATCGGGTTGATCTTGTGCGGCATCGTCGACGAACCGGTCGCCCCGGCCTGCGGGATCTGGGTGAAGTAGCCCATCGAGATGTAGGTCCAGATGTCCGTGCACAGGTTGTGGAGGATGCGGTTGGCGTGGCTCATGCGCTGGTAGAGCTCGGCCTGCCAGTCGTGCGACTCGATCTGGGTGGTGAGCGGGTTCCACTCGAGGCCGAGCGAGGTGACGAACTCGCTCGAGATGGCCGGCCAGTCGAGGCCGGGGTCGGCGGCGACGTGGGCCGCGAACGTTCCGGTGGCGCCGCTGAACTTGCCGAGGTACTGGGTGGCCTCGACCTGCGCGATGACGCGCTCGAGGCGGTAGACGAAGACGGCGAACTCCTTGCCCACGGTGGTGGGCGTGGCCGGCTGGCCGTGGGTGTGGGCGAGCATCGGGGTGTCGCGGTGTTCGACCGAGAGTGCGCGGAGCTTCTCGATGATCGAGCGCAGTCGCGGGGTCCACACCTCGCGCACCGCGGAGCCGATGGTGAGCGCGTACGAGAGGTTGTTGATGTCCTCGCTCGTGCAGGCGAAGTGGGTGAGCTCTGCGACGTCGTTCAGTCCGAGGTCGGCCAGCTTGTGGCGCACCAGGTACTCGACGGCCTTCACGTCGTGACGCGTGGTGGCTTCGAGCGTGGCGAGTTCGTCGATCTCGGCCTGACCGAAGTCGGCGACGAGGGCGCGCAGCGCGCGGGCCTGCTCGTGGTCGAGGCGGCTCGAGCCGAACAGCTCGTGGTCGGTCAGGTAGAGCAGCCACTCGACCTCGACCTGGACGCGGGCGCGGTTGAGCCCGGCTTCGGAGAGGAACTCACCGAGTCCGGCGACGGACGCCCTGTAGCGGCCGTCGAGCGGGCTGAGCGGTTGTTCTGGCAGTGGACTCATTTGACACCCTGAATTCCTGGTTTGATCTGATCGAAAAGTGCGGAGCTCGCGTGCTCGATCATGGAGAGGATCTGATCGAAGAACGCGGCGTCCGAGTAATACGGGTCGGGTACGTCGAGCTGGCTCGACTGGTCTTTGTCGAAGCTCAGCAGCAGCTGAACCTTCGAACGGTCGTGCTCGGTCGACGCCCACGCTTTGAGGATGCGCTCCTGGCTGTGGTCGAAGACCACCACGAGGTCGAGCTCGTCGAACCACCCGGGATCGAACTGTTTCGCGCGGTGCTGGGCGCCGTCGTAGCCGTGCGCGGCGAGGGCGGTGATGGTGCGGTCGTCGGACCGCTCCCCCACGTGCCAGTCCCCGGTGCCCGCCGACATCACGCCGATGCGGTTCTCGAGCCCGGCCTTTCTGATCAGGTCGGTGAAGACGACCTCGGCCATCGGCGAGCGGCAGATGTTGCCGGTGCACACGAAACAGAGTCTGAAGAGCGCGGACTCGTCGAACATGCGCTCAAAACTCATGGGGCCATTCTCGCGTAGATTCCTCTCCCCCACAGCCCGGCCGAGAACCCCGGATGCCACGGGTCGGCTCACCGCGGCACCCGCGGCTGTCGGGCGGGTCGAGCATTGTCGGGTGACAGACCACTCGATCCTCGGCCTCCCCGACCCCGCCGACCTCGCGGCCCGCGCCGCGCTGGGTTCGCAACTGAGTGGACTCGGGGAGGTGGTGGGCCGGCTGGAGCGACTGCGCGGCATGGTGCCGGCCGCGGGGCCCGGCAGCTGGCGCGGACCGGCCCAGAGCGCGTACCGGGCGAGCGTGGCCGACATCGGGCGCGGGCTCGACGAGGCGATCGCGGCGGCGCACGAAGCCCGTCGGTCGACCGAACGCGCGATCCACACGATCTCGGCACGGGTCGGCTGACCGTGGGCGACATCGTCATCAGCGGGGGCGGGTCGATGGCCGTGGCCACCGACGAGCTCTTCACCGACGCCCAGCAGCTGGAGTACGTGCGCGGGGAGGCGTCCGACCTCGCTCGCGCGATCGACGCCGTCGACGCGCGATTCGGCGACGCGCTGCTGCGGCGGGCCGACGCGCCCGTGTCTGCGCTCGACGCCGAGGCCGCGCTGGACCGCACGCGTCAGCTGCTCGCCGAGGTCGACTGGAAGGCGGGCTCGGTGGCGCTGCTGCTGCGCGCGTCGGCCGAGGGCTACGGGTACGCGGAGGCGGCGGCGGAGCGGGCCACCCAGCAGTTGGCCGCGACGTTGGGCTACGGCGTCGGCGCGCTGCTGCCCGTGTTCGCCACGCTGGTCGCGCCCGCGCTGCCGGTGGCGCTCGCGGGGCTGCTCGGGGCGGCGCTCGCGATGCCGGGCGGACCGGCCGCCCTGCCCGGCGCGGTCGGCGACTGGCTCGGCAGCAACGGCCGGGTGTTGACCAATCCGGTGACCGTGGCGCTCGTGCGCGCCGGGGTGATGAGCGTCGACGACCTGATCGGCGGGGCACTCGGACTGCCGCCCACCCTGGTGCGGGCCATCGGCGACGAGGGCATCGGGCTCGCCGGCATCGATACCGCCGGTGCGGCGATCATGGCGCTCGGGGGCGGAGTGGGCCTGCTCAAGGAGTCGCCCGTCGCCACCCGGGCGAGGACGCAGCGCGACGTCGCGGCGGCGCCGCGCGGGCTCGCCGAGCGCATCGACCGGCTGCCGCAGCGCCGGCGAGACGAGAACGGGCAGCCCACGGGGTCGCACATCAGGATCGAGCGGTACACGCAGCCCGGAGAACCCGACCGGTTCGAGGTCTACATCACGGGCACCGCGGACTTCTCGCCGGTGTCGGGGCGCGAGGCGTTCGACCTGACCAGCGACATCGGCGGGGTGGCCGGTCTGCCGGCCGGAGCGGTGCGGGCGGTCGAGCAGGCGATGGCGAAGGAGGGCATCACGGCCGAGTCGCCCGTGCAGTTCAACGGCTTCTCGCAGGGCGGGTTGATCGCCGCGAGCCTGGCCGCCTCGGGCGACTACAACACGAAGGGCGTCTTCACGGCGGGATCGCCGACGGCGCAGATCGACGTGCCGCGGGGCATCCCGGTGGTCGAGCTGGAGCACACCGACGACATCGTCCCCGCGCTCGGGGGCACGCGCGTCGACCGCGACGCGATCGTGGTGGAGCGCGAGGCGTTCGCCGGCCGCGACCTGCCCGACGGGGTGGCGGTGCCGTCGCACGACCGGGGCGAGTACCGCACGACGGCCGAGATGGCCGACCGCGCACGCAGCGCGATGCTCGCCGGTGCGATCGACCGGCTCGACGCGTTCGGGGCCGGGGCGACGGCGATCACCGCGACGACCTATGTGGCGGAGCGGTCACGCAGATGACTAACCGTCTTAGGGGGTTACTGCGCGTGAGGCGACCGTAACCGCACAGTGCGGTTACCGTGGCGAGTTAGCCGCGCGAGCGGTCGGAAGTCGTCAGCGGGCGGGCGAACAGGCCGAGCACCCAGCCGATGAAGCCGAGCACGATCGCGCCGAGAACGCCCCACCAGAAGCTGTCGACGACGAGACCGAAGCCGATCAGGCTCGAGATCCAGCCGACGAGAAGCAGCAGCAGGGAGTTGACCACGAGCGCGAGCAGGCCGAGCGTCAGGATGTACAGCGGGAACGCCACGATGCGGATCGCGTTGCCGATCACCGCGTTCACGATGCCGAAGATGAGGGCGACGATCAGGTACGTGATGACCTGCTCGAGAGTGTCGCCGGGCGCGTACGCGTTGACGTGGATGCCGCTGACGATGAGGGTCGTCAACCAGAAGGCGACGGCGTTGATGATCAGTCGGACGAGAAAGCGCTGCATAGTCACCAACTATGCACCGCGCGCTCCCACAGCCGCAATTAGGCTTGGGCTTCGTGAACGCCAGCGAACAGCCCCCCAGAGTACGACTGCGCCCCGAGATCGAGAAGATGCAGCCCTATCGGCAGGGCAAGCCCGCCGCCGAGGACGCCTTCAAGCTGTCGTCGAACGAGAACCCGTTCGACCCGATCCCCGCCGTCCTCGAGGCTATCGCCGCGTCGAGCGTGAACCGGTACCCGGATGGCGCGGCCACCGCCCTGCGCGCCACCCTCGCCGCGCACTACGGCCTCACTCCCGACAACGTGCACATCGGTGCGGGCTCGGCCTCGATCCTGGCCCAGCTCATCACCGCCGCCGCCGGCGTGGGCGACGAGGTCGTCTACTCCTGGCGAAGCTTCGAGGCGTACCCGGGCCTGGTGATGGTCGCCGGCGCCACGAGCGTGCAGGTGCCCAACACCGGGGACCACCGCCACGACCTCCCCGCGATGGCCGCCGCCGTGACCGACCGCACCCGCGTCGTCATCGTCTGCAGCCCGAACAACCCCACGGGCGCGATCGTCACCAAGGACGAGTTCGTCGCGTTTATGGCGACGGTCCCCCAGACGGTGCTCGTGCTGCTCGACGAGGCATACATCGAGTTCGTCACGGACCCGACGGCCGTGCGCGGCACCGAGCTGCTCGCCGACTACCCCAACCTCGTGGTGCTGCGCACCTTCTCCAAGGCCTACGGTCTCGCCGGCCTGCGCGTCGGCTACGCCCTGGGCGCGGAGTACGTTCTCGACGCGGCGCGGGCATCCGCCATCCCGCTGTCGGTCATCGAGGCCGCACAGCGCGCGGCCATCGTCTCGATCGAGCACCAGGCCGAACTGCTGGAGCGCGTCGGGCACCTCGCCGAGCTGCGCGACCGCATCTGGACCTCGCTCGGCGAGCAGGGGTGGAGCATCCCGCGCCCGCACGGCAACTTCATCTGGCTGCCCACCGGCGAGCACACGGCGTGGGCCGCCGAGGTCTTCTCCGACAACGGGATCGTCGTCCGCGCGCTCGCTCCCGAGGGTCTGCGGGTGAGCATCGGCGAGCACGAGTCTGTCGAGAAACTCCTAAGGGCCGCGGAAGAGGTTGTGGTGAAGCTACGAACGCCGTCGACCGAAGCCACGTTAGATTAGTCAAATGTCTTACACCGCCGCGACGGTCCAGTTGCTCTCCCCGGAGGGCACGCTCGTCGAGAGCGATGCCTCGGCCGAGTACCTCCCCCTCATCGACGCCCTCAGCGACGACCAACTGCGCGATTTCCACCGCCAGATGGTGGTGATCCGGCGGTTCGACCAGGAAGCGGCGAACCTGCAGCGCCAGGGCGAACTCGGCCTCTGGGTCCCGAGCCTCGGCCAGGAGGCCGGCCAGGTCGGGTCCGCGTACGCGTCGCGCCCGCAGGACCACATCTTCCCGTCCTACCGCGAACACGTGGTCGCCCGCATCCGCGGCATCGACCTCATCGGCATCATCGGCCTGCTGCGCGGTACGACGCACGGCGGCTGGAACCCCGAAGAGACCAACTTCCACCTGTACACACTCGTGCTCGGCTCGCACACCCTGCACGCCACGGGCCGCGCCATGGCGATGACCCTCGACGGTGCCACCGGCACCGGCAACCCCGAGACGGACGCCGCGGTCATGGCGTACTTCGGCGACGGGGCATCGAGCCAGGGCGACGTCAGCGAGGCCTTCGTCTTCGCGGCGAGTTACCAGGCGCCGGTCGTCTTCTTCCTGCAGAACAACCACTGGGCGATCTCGGTGCCGGTCGAGGTGCAGTCGCGCACGCCGCTGTACCTGCGGTCGAGCGGCTTCGGCATCCCGGGCATCCAGATCGACGGCAACGACGTCCTCGCCAGCTACGCGGTCACCAAGCAGAACCTCGACGCCTCGCGCAGCGGCCAGGGCCCGCGCTTCATCGAGGCGCTCACCTACCGTATGGGTGCGCACACCTCGAGCGACGACCCGTCGAAGTACCGGCTCGACAGCGAAGTGGAGTACTGGAAGCAGCGCGACCCGATCACCCGCTTCGAGACCTGGTTGCGTTCGCGCGGCGAGGGTGACGCCTTCTTCGCGGACGTCGACGCGGAAGCGGCCGACGTCGCCTCCGACATCCGCAAACGCACGCTCGCCCTCGGGGTACCGCCGGTCGGAAAGATGTTCGACCACGTGTACTCCGAGCCGCATCCCGTCATCGAGGCACAGAAGCAGTGGCTCGCCGAATACGAAGCATCGCTGGAGAACGACGGATGAGCATCGTGACCCCCACAACAGCCGCTATCGAGACCGCGCTCGAGACCATGCCGATGGCGAAGGCCCTCACCGCCGGTCTGCGCAAGGCGATGGCCGACGACCCCAAGGTCATCCTGATGGGCGAGGACATCGGCCCGCTCGGCGGCGTCTTCCGCATCACCGAGGGGCTGCAGGCCGAGTTCGGCAAGAACCGCGTCATGGACACCCCGCTCGCCGAGTCCGGCATCATCGGCACGGCGATCGGCCTCGCGATGGGCGGCTACCGTCCCGTCGTCGAGATCCAGTTCGACGGTTTCATCTTCCCCGGCTTCGACCAGATCGTCTCGCAGCTGGCGAAGATGACCAACCGCCACGAGGGCCAGGTCACCATGCCCCTCGTGATCCGCGTGCCCTACGGCGGACACATCGGCGCCGTCGAGCACCACCAGGAGAGCCCCGAGGCGTACTTCGCCCACACTCCCGGCCTGCGCGTCGTGAGCCCGAGCACCCCGCACGACGCCTACTGGATGATCCAGGAGGCAATCGCGAGCAACGACCCCGTGATGTTCTTCGAGCCGAAGAGCCGCTACTGGCCCAAGGGCGAGGTCGACCTGTCCCAGAACTCCGCGCCGCTGCACTCGAGCCGCGTCATCCGCCAGGGCACCGAGGTCACGCTCGTCGGCCACGGCGCGATGATCAACGTGCTGCTCGGCGCCGCCGAACTGGCGGCGGAGGAGGGCACGAGCGTCGAGGTCGTCGACCTGCGCTCGCTCTCCCCCATCGACTACGACCCCATCGTCGCGAGCGTGCAGAAGACCGGACGCCTCGTCGTCGCCGCCGAGGCCCAGGGCTTCGCGTCGATCGGCAGCGAGATCGCGGCGACCGTCACCGAGCGCGCCTTCTACTCGCTCGAGGCGCCCGTGCTGCGCGTCGCCGGGTTCGACACCCCGTTCCCGCCGGCCAAGCTCGAGACCGTCTACCTCCCCGACGTCGACCGCGTGCTCGAGGCCGTCGACCGCGCAATGGCTTACTAAGAAACCAGGCTCATGAGCACTTTCGAATTCCTCCTCCCCGACGCGGGCGAAGGCCTGACCGAGGCCGAGATCGTCGAGTGGAAGGTCAAGCCGGGCGACACCGTCGCGGTCAACCAGATCCTCGTCGAGATCGAGACCGCCAAGTCGCTCGTCGAACTGCCGTCGCCATTCGCCGGCACCGTCACCGAGCTCTTGGTCGAACCCGGCCAGACGGTCGACGTCGGCACCGTGATCATCCGCGGCTCCGGTGAGGGCGGGCCGGATGCCGCGGCGAGCACGACCGCCGACCCCGACGCCCAGCTCGCCGTCGCCGACACCGCTGCCTCGATCTCCGCGGAGACGGCAGAGGCCGAGAAGCCGGGCGCCGTGCTCGTCGGCTACGGGATCAAGGGCGGCGTGAACTCCCGCCGCCGCCGGTCGGGGGCTGCGCCGGCCGCGGCCGCGGCCGCCCCCGTGGTTCCCTCGGCCCGTCCCGCGTCGGTACCCGCCGCCGCGGCATCCGTCATCATCGCCAAGCCGCCGATTCGCAAGCTGGCCAAGGACCTCGGCGTGACCCTCTCCGAGGTCGTCGCGACCGGTCTCGCCGGCGAAATCACCCGCGACGACGTCATCCGGCAGGCCAGCCAGGCCAGCGTGTTCCGCAACATCCAGACGCCGGAGTGGTCGGACGAGCGCGAAGAGCGCATCCCGGTCAAGGGCGTGCGCAAGGCGATCGCCACCGCGATGACCAACAGCGCGTTCACGGCGCCGCACGTGAGCGTGTTCGTCGACATCGACGCGTCGCGCACCATGGAGTTCGTCAAGCGCCTGAAGAACTCGCCCGACTTCGCGGGCATCCGCGTCTCGCCGCTGCTGATCGCCGCCAAGGCCGTCATCTGGGCCGTGCGCCGCAACCCGATGGTGAACTCGACCTTCACCGATAAAGAGATCACGGTGCACCATTACGTGAACCTCGGCATCGCCGCAGCGACGCCGCGCGGTCTCGTCGTGCCCAACGTCAAGGACGCCAACGAGCTGTCGCTGCGCGAACTCGCCGTGGCGCTCGAGCAGCTGACGATCACGGCGCGGGATGGCAAGACCACCGCCGCCGACATGTCGAACGGCACGATCACGATCACGAACCTCGGCTCGTTCGGCATGGACACCGGTACGCCGATCCTCAACCCGGGCGAGGTCGGCATCGTCGCTCTCGGCACGATCAAGCAGAAGCCCTGGGTCGTCGACGGCGAGGTGCGCCCGCGCTTCGTCACGACGCTCGGCGGCAGCTTCGACCACCGCGTGGTCGACGGCGACGTGGTCAGCCGCTTCATCGCCGACGTCGCGAGCGTGCTCGAGGAGCCCGCGCTGCTGCTCGACTAGTCGACACTTCGCGGATTGAGCCTGTCGAAATCCCCGCACCACGCGGCCGGGATTTCGACAGGCTTGCTCCGCTTAAACGGTATGCCATACTGTTGATAACGAATCTCATTACGTTTATCGATCTAGAAACGACCCCATGCGCATCCCCACTCCCCGCACCGCACTCGTCGGCGGAATCGCCGTCGCCGCCCTCGCCCTCACCGGCTGCGCCGCGAGCGACACCCCGGCCGAATCGACCGGGCTGTCGATCGTCGCGTCGACCAATGTCTACGGCAGCATCGCCGAGTCGATCGGCGGCGACCTCGTCACAGTTACCAGCCTGATCACCAGCGCCGCTCAGGACCCGCACAGCTACGAGGCCTCGGCCCAGGACCAGCTCGCGCTCTCCAAGGCCGACCTCGTCATCGAGAACGGCGGCGGTTACGACCCGTTCATCGACACGCTGCTCTCCGCCGCGTCGACCGACGCCCCCGTCGTGAACGCGAGCGAGGCGTCGGGCCTGCTCGAGGCGGACCACGACGATGCGACGAGCTCAGCGACCGAGGACGAGGACCACGAGGGCCACGACCACATCGAGGGCTTCAACGAGCACGTCTGGTACAGCTTCCACGGCGTCGAGCACGTCGCCGAGGAGATCGCCGCGCAGCTCGCCGCGCTCGACGCCGACAACGCCGCGACGTACGAGGCCAACTACGAGGCATTCGCCGCGCAGCTCGAACAGCTCGATGCCGATGCCGAGGCGCTGCACACGACGACCGAGGGTCTCGGCGTCGCGATCACCGAGCCCGTGCCGCTGTACCTGCTCGAGGCGGCCGGCTTCACCAACCAGACTCCCGACGAGTTCTCCGAGGCGATCGAAGAGGGCACGGATGTCGCGCCCGCCGTTCTGCAGGAGACCCTGGGTCTCTTCGCCGACGGGTCCGTCGCGCTGCTCGCGTACAACGAGCAGACCGCCAGTTCGGAGACCGAACAGGTGCGCGCCGCCGCCGAGGACAACGATGTGCCCGTCGTGCAATTCACGGAGACCCTCCCGGATGGCGCAGACTATGTCTCGTGGATGACCGACAACCTGAGCGCGATCTCCGCAGCGCTGGGCTGATGCCCGGCCCCGAATCACCCGAAGCCCCCGTTCTCCGATTCGAGAACGGGGCGCTCGGCTTCGGGGACCGCTCGCTGTGGACCGGCCTCGACCTGACCGTGCGGCCCGGGGAGTTCCTCGCGGTGCTCGGTCCCAACGGCTCCGGCAAGACCAGCCTGCTCAAGACGATCCTCGGCCAGCAGAAGCTCGATTCCGGTACGGCGACGCTGAGCGGGCACCCGATCCGTCGGGGCGACCGCCGGGTCGGCTACATCCCGCAGCAGAAGCTCGTGCCGCCGGGCACCCCGCTGCGCGGCCGCGACCTCGTCGCGCTCGGCGTCAACGGGCACCGCTTCGGCCCGCCGCTCACCCGCCGCGGCGACCGCGAACGCGTCGACGAACTGCTCGAGGCGGTCGGCGCGACCGAGTACGCCAACCAGCCCGTCGGCACCCTTTCCGGCGGCGAGCAGCAGCGGTTGCGCGTCGGCCAGGCCCTCGCCGGCGACCCCGTGCTGCTGCTCTGCGACGAACCGCTGCTCAGCCTCGACCTGCACCACCAGCGCGCGGTCTCCGAGCTCATCGACCAGCGTCGGCGCGAGCACAACACCGCGGTCGTCTTCGTGACCCACGACGTGAACCCCGTGCTCGGCGTCGTCGACCGCATCCTCTACCTCGCCGGCGGCAAGTTCCTGCAGGGAACCCCCGACGAGGTCCTGCGCTCCGACGTGCTGAGCGACCTCTACGAAACCCCGGTCGACGTCATCCGTTCGCACGGCCGCGTCATCGTGGTCGGCGTGCCCGACGGGCACGACCACCACGACCACCACGACGAGGAAGCCGAATGACCGAGGACCTCGCCGACATCTGGGGCCGGATGTTCAACTTCGCCAACTACGGCGAACTGCTCGCCCTGGTGCAGAACTCCATCGTCGCGGCAGCCGTGCTCGGCATCGTCGGCGGCCTGATCGGCGTCTTCGTCATGCAGCGCGACATGGCCTTCGCGGTGCACGGCATCAGCGAGCTCTCGTTCGCGGGCGCCGCCGGGGCGCTGCTCCTCGGGGTCAACGTCGTCGCCGGTTCCCTCGTCGGCTCTCTCATCGCCGCGGTGCTCATCGGCATCCTCGGCGCCAAGGCGCGCGACCGCAACTCGATCATCGGCGTGCTCATGCCGTTCGGCCTCGGGCTCGGCATCCTGTTCCTCGCCCTCTATCCCGGCCGCAGCGCGAACAAGTTCGGCCTGCTCACGGGCCAGATCATCTCGGTGGACATCCCGCAGCTCGGCCTGCTCATCAGCCTCTCGGTCGTGGTGCTCGTCGCCCTGCTGCTGGTCTGGCGCCCGCTCACGTTCGACAGCCTCGACGCCGACGTCGCCGCGGCGCGCGGAGTGCCGTCGCGCGCCCTCTCCCTCGGCTTTATGGTGCTGCTCGGCCTCACGGTCGCCGTCTCGGTGCAGATCATCGGCTCGCTGCTCGTGCTCGCCCTGCTGGTGACCCCGGCCGCCGCGGCCCTGCGCGTGTCGTCGTCGCCCGTGCTGGTTCCGCTGTTGAGCATGGTCTTCGGTTTCGTCTCGGCGGTCGGCGGCATCCTGCTCGCCCTCGGCGGTTCGCTGCCGATCAGCCCGTACATCACGACCATCTCGTTCCTCATCTACGTGGTGTGCCGCATCGTCGGATCCCGCCGCAGCCCACGCCGGCTGCCCCGGGCGCTCGCGACGGCCGGGCGGTAGAATCGCCGCATGAAGCGCAACACCTGGCAGCGGGAAGCTGTCCGCGAGGCCCTCGGCTCGTCCGAGGGGTTTGTGAGCGCCCAGGCTCTTCATTCCGCACTGCGCGACACCGGCTCCCCCATCGGACTGGCCACGGTGTACCGCGCGCTCGCCGACCTCGCGGTCGAGGGCGAGGCCGACTCGCTGCAGCAGGAGGGCGAGAGCCTGTACCGCGCCTGCACGCCGGGCAGCCACCACCACCACCTCATCTGCCGCAACTGCGGGCTCACCGTCGAGATCGAGGCCGACGCGGTCGAGGTCTGGGCCAAGACCGTCGCCGCCGAGCACGGCTTCACCCAGCCGAACCACATCGTCGACGTTTTCGGCTACTGCGCCGCCTGCTCTGTCGCGCTCGCGAAGTAGAAGTACAAGTAGACGCCGCTAGCCCAGCAGCTCGGCGACCGCCCGCAGCGCGTGCACGTCGCCCTGCACGAGCAGCGTCGTGACGACCGACTCCTCCCACGCGGCGAGATCGTCGCGGATCTTCTCGGGCGGCCCCACGAGCGCGATCTCCTCGACCAGCCGGGTCGGCACCGCCGCGATCGCCTCGCTCGTGTGGCCGGCCAGGTACAGCTCCTGGATGCGGTCACACTCGGCCGCGTAGCCGAGCCGGTCGATCACATTGCGGTGGAAGTTGGCCTCCCGAGCGCCCATCCCGCCGACATACAGGGCGACGAGCGGGCGGATGACGTCGGCTGCAGCCTCGACGTCGGCGTGGGGCACCACGGGGATCTGCACGGCCACCTCGAACCCCTCGCGCGCGGACCGGGCTGGGTCGCGCAGCCGGAATCCGGCCTCGAGTTGCGCCGCGGCATCCGCGTTCGCTTTCGGTGAGAACAGAAAGGGCAGCCAGCCGTCCGCGATCTCGGCCGCGAGGGCGACGTTCTTGGGGCCTTCGGCGGCGAGGTAGATCGGCAGGTCGGCGCGCAGCGGATGCACCGTCGACCGCAGCGGCTTGCCGAGCCCGGTGGCGTCGACGCCCGTGTACGGCAGCGGATAGTGCGGTCCCGGCGCGGTGACGGGACCGGAACGGGCGAGGATGTCGCGTACGATCGCGAAGTACTCGCGGGTGCGGGCGAGCGGCTTCGGGTAGGGCTGGCCGTACCAGCCCTCGACGACCTGGGGACCGGAGACGCCGAGACCGAGGATGACGCGGCCGCCGGACAGGTGGTCGAGGGTCATCGCGGCCATCGCGGTGGCCGCGGGGGTGCGTGCCGACATCTGCGCGATGCCCGTTCCGAGCCGCACCGTCGCGGTCTGCGAGCCCCACCATGCGAGCGGGGTGAACGCGTCCGAACCGTAGGCCTCCGCGGTCCACACCGATTCGAAGCCGAGCCGCTCCGCCTCGAGTATCGCCTCGAGGGCGCCGGGCGGCGGGCCCTTGCCCCAGTAGCCGGTCGCGTATCCCAGTCGCACAGTGCCTCCGCCCGTTGATTTTCCGCGGTTTTCATTTGCGGCGGCGGGCCGCGATCCCGTAAGCTAGACCCTTGGCCGGGACTATCCCGGTCATCTTGTACGCCAACTCCCCTTAATCCTCACGGAATCTGACGGAGTTCTGCGCGTGCCGACAAGAAATCTTGGGTAGGGCACCTCGTCCTACGGTATCTAAGGAGAAGACCATCATGGCAGCAACCTGCCAGGTGACCGGAGCCGTTCCCGGCTTTGGGCACAACATTTCGCACTCGCACCGACGCACCAAGCGTCGCTTCGACCCGAACGTCCAGAAGAAGACGTACTACGTTCCTTCGCTGCGCCGCAACGTGACGCTGCAGCTTTCCGCAAAGGGCATCAAGGTCATTGACGCCCGTGGCATCGAGTCTGTCGTCAAGGACATTCTCGCTCGTGGGGTGAAGATCTAATGGCAAAGGCACAGGACGTACGTCCGATCATCAAGCTCCGCTCGACGGCTGGCACCGGTTACACCTACGTGACCAAGAAGAACCGTCGTAACGACCCCGACCGCCTCGTGCTCAAGAAGTACGACCCCGTAGTGCGCAAGCACGTCGAATTCCGCGAGGAGCGCTAAACATGGCTAAGAAGAGCAAGATTGCAAAGAACGAGCAGCGTAAGGTCATCGTCGCGCGTTACGCGACGAAGCGCCTCGAGCTGAAGAAGGCTCTCGTCGACCCGGCCGGAACGGACGAGTCCCGCGAGGAGGCCCGCGTCGGTCTGCAGAAGCTTCCCCGCAACGCGTCGCCCGTGCGCGTTCGTGGCCGCGACGCCATCGACGGCCGCCCCCGCGGTTACCTGAGCCAGTTCGGTGTTTCCCGTGTTCGCTTCCGCGATATGGCGCACCGGGGCGAATTGCCCGGAATTACCAAGTCAAGCTGGTAGATTTCTTCCGGTTCCCCAGACTTGTGGCTTTTCGTCACTAGTTACAGGGGCCAACTAACTGCACGAGGTCCGAGGAGGACATTCCATGGCTGACAAGTCACTAAACCGTACCGAGCTCGTCGCGGCAGTTGCCGCAGCATCTGGCCAGAGCCAGGCTGCCGTCAACGGCGTTGTCGACGCACTCTTCTCCGTTCTGTCCACCTCGGTGGCCGACGGCGTGAAGGTATCCATTCCCGGATGGCTGGCAGTGGAGCGCACGCACCGTGCCGCTCGCGCCGGACGCAACCCGCAGACGGGTGAGGCCATCGAGATCAAGGCGAGCTACGGCGTCAAGCTGAGCGCCGGATCTAAGCTCAAGGCCGCGGCCAAGGACTCCAAGTAGTCTTTGCTCTCGCCTAACACCTCAGGGGTGTGAACCTTATGGTTCGCACCCCTTTTGTGGTTAACGGGGGTGGCAGGGTTTCGATACGCGCCGTAGACGGCGCTACTCAACCACCGGTCAGCTGGCGCAAAGTAAACTAGCTGGATGCCACGAGTCGTTCGGATAGTGGGGCCTGCGCTCCTGCTCGTTGTGGCACTCTTCTCGGCCATCGCCGCTCTCGTCTTCGGTGGCGGAGCCGCCGCCGAACCGATCGCCGACCCCGGCGACGTCGTGCGCTTCGGTCTGCCGCTGGCGAAGCTGGTCGTCAACATCGGCGCCGCGGGCACGATCGGCGCCCTGGCCCTCGCCGCCTTCGCCATGGCCAAGGAGAAGCCCGAGTTCGGGCTCGCCCTCGACATCGCCGCCGGCTCGGCCGCGGTCTGGGCCGTGGCCTCCGCCGCCACCGGCTTCTTCAGCTTCATGACGCTGTACCTGCAGCCGATCTCCCTCGACGACCGCTTCGGCGACCTGCTCGCCACGTTCCTCACCCAGACCGAGATCGGCCAGTCGTGGCTCTGGACGGCGCTCATCGCCGCGGCCCTCACCGTGCTCTGTTTCGCCGTGCGCAACCAGACGCTCGTGCTGTTCATGGCGGTCGGTGGCGTACTCGGCCTGATCCCGATGGCGCTGCAGGGCCACGCGGGCGGTACGGAAACGCACGACGCCGCTACGAGCGCGATCTGGCTGCACATCGTCTTCGCCGCCGTCTGGCTCGGCGGGCTGCTCACCCTGGTGATCTCGGCCCGCACCCTCGACAACGGCCGGATCGTGCCGCTGATCGCCCGGTACTCGACACTCGCCATCGTGAGTTTCGTCGTGGTCGCGGCATCCGGCTATGTCAGCGCCGAAATCCGCGTGGGCACTCTCGACAACCTGCTGACGCCCTACGGGATCCTCGTGCTGGTGAAGGTCGGGGCGCTCGGGGCGCTCGGACTGTTCGGGGTCATCCAGCGCCGGTACCTCGTCGGACGCATGTCGGCGACCGGGTCGCGCAAATACTTCTGGTGGCTGGTGAGCGCCGAGCTCGCCTTTATGGGTCTGGCCTCCGGCGTCGCGGCGGCCCTCGCCCGCACCGCCACCCCGCAGGCGCAGGTCTCGGCCTCCGACGTCGAGGGCTCCACGCCCGCAGAGCTGCTCACCGGCGCCCCGCTGCCGCCGGTATTCAGCCCCGACCGCCTGTTCACCCTGTGGAACTTCGACCTGCTCTGGATCATCATCTGCGGATTCGGCGTGTTCTTCTACCTCGCGGGCGTCTGGCGCCTGAAGAAGCGCGGCGACTCCTGGCCCGTGCTGCGCACCGTGCTCTGGATCGCCGGCCTGGTCGTGCTGTTCTACATCACCAACGGCGGCGTGAACGCCTACGAGAAGTACCTCTTCAGTGCGCACATGCTCGCCCACATGACGCTCGGCATGATGGTGCCGGTGCTGCTCGTGCCCGGCGCTCCCATCACCCTCGCGCTCAGGACGATCATGAAGCGGGATGACGGAAGCCGCGGTCCCCGCGAGTGGATCATGCTCGCCACCCACTCGAGCTACTTCGGGTTCCTGTCCCGGCCGCTCGTCGCCGCGGTGCTCTTCGTCGCCTCGCTCTGGATCTTCTACTACTCCCCGCTGTTCCGCTGGGCCACCGAGGACCACCTCGGCCACCAGTGGATGATCATCCACTTCCTGCTGACCGGCTATCTGTTCGTACAGTCGCTCATCGGCGTCGACCCGTCGCCGCACCGCGCGCCCTACCCGTTGCGCCTGCTCGTACTGCTCGCCACGATGGCGTTCCACGCGTTCTTCGGCCTGTCGCTGATGACCGGCACCGGGCTGCTGCTCGCCGACTGGTACGGCGCGATGGGCTGGGGCAGCGACGCCCTCGCCGACCAGCAGGCGGGTGGCGGAATCGCGTGGAGCGTCGGCGAGATCCCCACGGTGGCGCTCGCCATCGCCGTGGCGATCATGTGGTCGCGCAGCGACGAGCGCGACTCCAAGCGCTACGACCGCAAGGCGGACCGCGACGGGGACGCCGAACTCGAGGCCTACAACGAGATGCTGGCCGCGCGTTCCACTACTCGTACACGGCCGTAATCAGCAGCGAGTTGTTCGGCTGGAAGGTCAGCGTGTACGCGACCGTGAACGGCACGTCCTCGTCGAAGGTGCTGATGCTGCCGTCGCGGTAGGCCTGGACCTCGACGACGATGTGGGCGGTCGCGGGAGTGCGCGGAACCGCCCAGCTGCCGGGCTCGACGCCGGGAACGATGGTGACCACCGGGTCGGCGACCATCGACCACGCGGCCGGGGAGTTGACGCGGTTGGCGATGGCCTGGCCGAACGGGCAGCCGGTGGGCATCAGCACGTCCTGTGTGGTGCACTCCTGCAGGTATTCCGACACGTTCTCCTGCACCTCGGTGACGAACGCCTCGTTCGCCTGCACGTCGACCGCGACATCCGTGATGCCGCCGATCTCGCTCACCTCGACGGGCTGCGCTGCGGCTGTCAGATAGGTCGACTCGTGGTCGACCACGTAGAGGCCCGGGGCGAAGACGAGGTAGGTGGCGGGGGTGTCGGCCGCCGTCGTGGTCGTGACGTCGTAGCCGTTGACCCGGAATTGGTCGTCGTGCAGCACCGTGACCGAGACGGTGTTCAGCGGGCTGGTGACGAAGCGCCACTGCGGGAACAGCCCGAACCGGGTGCCGTTGCGGGCGACGATGAATTCGCTGCGGGCCGTGGTCGCCTCGGCACCCTCCGCGGAGAGGTCGTACTCGACGACGACGGTGTGGGTGCCGTCGGCGCCCGGGGTGTCGCTGACCACGCGCACGTCGTCGAGGTCGCCCAGGGCGTCGCCCGTGAGCAGGTCGTCCGCGGCGTCGTTGCCGGTGCGGACACCGGGCAGGGCGAGAGCGCTGGCGGTGTCGTGGCGCTCGAGCGCCTCGAGGTACCGGCCGACGAACCCGTGGGCGCTGTACAGATCGGCGTTGAGGGCGACGACGGACGCGGCGAACCCGCCGATGAGCAGAACCACGACGGCCGACCAGGTGAGCAGGGTGCGGCGCATGCTCACATCCTAAACAACGCTGTGCACAGGCAGCCGAGTGGCGCGGGCCGGGCGGGTACATTGGGAGGGTGACAGGCCCCCAGCTATCCCCAGAGCAGGCGGCGGTCTTCGCGGCGATCGAGACGACCCGCGAGAACATCTTCGTCACCGGCCGCGCCGGCACCGGAAAGTCGACGCTGCTCAACCACCTGTCGTGGAACACGTCGAAGCAGGTGGTGATCTGCGCTCCCACCGGCGTCGCCGCGCTCAACGTGGGCGGGCAGACGATCCACTCCCTGTTCCGGCTGCCGATCGGTGTCATCGCCGACCACGAGATCGAGCACACCGCCGAGGTGCGCAAGCTGCTCAACACCATCGACACGCTCGTGATCGACGAGGTGTCGATGGTCAACGCCGACCTTCTCGACGCCCTCGACCGCAGCCTGCGTCAGGCTCGACAGCGCAAGCGCGAGCCGTTCGGCGGCGTTCAGGTCGTGCTCTTCGGCGACCCGTACCAGTTGGCACCCGTGCCGGGCGACGCCGACGAGCGCGCCTACTTCGCCGACCAGTACCGGTCGATGTGGTTCTTCGACGCGAAGGTCTGGGACGAGGCCGACCTCAAGATCTACGAGCTCACCACGATCCACCGGCAGCACGAGGGCGAGTTCAAGTACATGCTCAATGCCGTGCGGCACGGCCGGGTGACCGCGGAGATCGCCGAGCGCCTCAACACCACCGGTGCGCGCGACGCTCCAACCGACGGCATCATCACGCTCGCCACGACGAACGCCGCGGTGAACCGCATCAACGCGACCGAGCTCGCGCGCCTGCCCGGCAAGGTGCTCACCGCGAAGGCCGAGATCGCCGGCGAGTTCGGCGGCCGGGCGTTCCCCGCCGACGAGGCGCTCGAGCTGAAGATCGGCGCGCAGGTGATGTTCCTGCGCAACGACGCCGACCAGCGCTGGGTCAACGGCTCGGTCGGCACCGTCACCAAGATCGACCAGTTCGTGCACGTCGAGATCGACGGTGAGGTGCACCAGGTGCAGCCCGCCGTCTGGGAGAAGTACAAGTACTCCTACTCGTCCCTCACCAAGGCGCTCAAGAAGGACATCGTCGCCGAGTTCACCCAGTTCCCGCTGCGGCTGGCCTGGGCCGTGACGATCCACAAGTCGCAGGGCAAGACCTACGACCGCGCGATCGTCGACCTCGGGCAGCGCTCGTTCGCCCCCGGGCAGACCTACGTGGCGCTGAGCCGCATCAGCGCGCTCGACGGGCTGTACCTGAGCCGCGACCTGCGGCCGAGCGACATCATCGTCGACGAGCACGTGCAGCGATTTATGTCGCGAGCGACGGCGGTGCCGGGTATCGAGGCGTAGCCGCTCGAGCGGGTTGCCTACGCGGCGGCCGTCGCCTTCGCGGTGGCGAGGTCGACGAACAGCTCGGTGTTGAACCGGTACGCGACCATGACCTCGTCGATCACGCGCTCGCGCTCCTCTTCGCTCCAGTCGACCGCGTCGAGCTGGGCGCGGTACACGTCCTTGAACTCCTTCGGCTTCGCGATCTGGTCGAAGAGGTAGAAGCCGACGCCGTTGGTCTGGAACCCGAACTGGCGCTGCATGAGCGTGCGGATGATCTGCCCGCCGGACAGGTCGCCGAGGTACCGCGTGTAGTGGTGGGCGATGAACCCGCCGCTCCATTTCTGCGCGGCGACCTGGTTGATGCGGTCGACGTAGCGGGCGGTGGTCGGCAGCGGCACGATGCGCTCGAGCCAGTCGTCGCCGATCAGGAACTGCAGGTCTGCCTCGAGAGCGGGGAGACGGATCAGCTGCGGGGTGACGAAGGCCGCGGCATCCACGTCGTCCTTCATGCTGTCGCCGGCCGCCTCGAGGGCCTTGTAGATGAAGTAGTGCTGGGCGACGAGCGAGACGTAGTCGTCGCGCGAGCCCTTGCCGGTCATCAGGTCGTCCATGAAGCTGGCGCCCTCGCTGTCGCTGTGACCTCCGCGGGTACGCTCACGCAGTGCTTGGGAGAAGGGTAGGACGACAGACACGGTGGCACTCCAAGGGGTCAGTTAGGTAACCCTAATACTAGAGTGCGGGTCGTCCTGCCGAAACACTTCATTGTGAATTAACGGATGCCGCGGGCCTACGCCGAGCCGGAGAACTGCTTCTCTGCCCCGAGGCCGGCCGCGAGCAGCACGACGGCGGTGCCGAAGTGCAGGGCGTTGTCCGCCCCGTTGAGCGCGAGCAGGTTCGACTCGGTACCGACGACGTACAGGCCCACGAGGCCGAGCAGCAACAGCAGCGCGCCGGCGACCGAGTTGATGCGCCGGGCGGTGCGGGCCTGCCCGAATCCGACGGCGATCATGAGCGCGCCGACCACGAGGTGCAGGATGTTCTGCAGCGGATTGACCTGGAACGCGCCGAGCAGCAGCGCCTCGTTGTCGGTCGCGACGAACGCGACGCCGACGGTGACGGTGAAGCCGAGCAGGCCGACGACGAGGTAGACGACCCCGACGACGGTCGCCACGAGGCGGTTGGGTGAGGTGACGATGTCGGGGTCCTAGTGGGGGCGGGGCGTGACGTCGAGGCGCTCGCAGGCGATGTCGTAGAGCGCGACGATCTCGCGGCGGATCTCCCCACGCTCGCTGATCTCGCCGGCACCCCACGGCACGGTGAGCTCGGCCGCGGCGTCGCCCGCCTCGTAGCTCCAGGTGCCGCCGAGCTCGTCGAGGTCGGTCATCACCGCGTTGGAGGCGTCCTTCGTGGCGAAGGCGCGCACGATCAGGAGGTTGTCCTCGGGGTGGTCGTTGTTCATGTGGTCCAGCACGGCGGAAATGGTGGACTGTTCGAAGATTGGCACGAAATCTACGGTAGCCGGTATCCGGGCCACGAGAGCATGAAGCATGGCAATTACCCCCGATACGAAGAACTGGACCTGGGTGCTCGACCGGCCCTGCGGCGAATGCGGTTTCGACGCGGCATCCATCAGACCCGAGGATGTCGCGGGGATTCTGCGCGCGAATGCCGCGGCCTGGCCCGCCGTCCTGGAACGGTCGGACGTGCGCGAGCGGCCCGACGACCACACCTGGTCGGCTCTCGAGTACTCGGCGCACGTGCGCGACGTGTTCCGGCTCTACGACGAGCGGCTCGCGCTCATGCTCGAGCAGGACGACCCGCTCTACCCGAACTGGGACCAGGACGTCACGGCCGTGGAGGAGCGCTACAACGAGCAGGACCCCGCCGTGGTGTCGGCGGACCTCGTCGCCGCGGCCGCCGTCCTCGCCGACCACTTCGACGCCGTGGACGGCGAACAGTGGCTACGGCCGGGCCGGCGCAGCGACGGGGTGGCGTTCACGGTCGAGAGCTTCGCGGTCTACTTCATCCACGACCCGCTGCACCACCTGTGGGATGTGACGAAGTAGTCTTCGGGCCGCTCTCGGCTGATTGCGTACCGGCCTAGTCGCCGAGGTGCTTGTCGAGGAACGACGCGGTGCGGGCGAAGGCCAGGGCCGCGGCGCGGGTGTCGACGGTCGCGGGGATGCTCGCGTTGGCGAACGAGTGCTCGGTGCCGAGGTAGATGAACTCGGTGACGGGTGTGCCGTGGTCTTCGAGGCGCGCGACGAAGGAGTCGGGTTCGGCGCCGACGTTCCAGTCGTCCTCCTCGGCGAGCTGCAGCAGCACGGGGCACGGGATGATGCCGTGTTCCTCGACGCCGAGGGTGGCGTAGTAGGCGACCACGGCGTCCGCGTCGCCGCCCTGGGCGTGCAGCAGGGCGAGCCAGCCGCCCATCGAGAAGCCGATGAGCCCGACCCGTGCGGAGCCCTCCGCGCGGGCCTCGAGCACGATGTCGTCGAGCAGTGCGAGCGCGCGGCCGGGGTCCAGCCCGTCGCGGAGCTGCGCCGCCGACTCGGCGTCGGTGGTGCAGACGCCGTCGTAGAGGTCGGGCACCACGACCCGGTAGCCCTGGCCGGAGAGCGCGTCGGCGAAGGGGTCGAGCCACGGAAGCCGCCCGTACCAGTCGTGCACGATGATGACGAGGGGCGACCCGGGCAGTCCGTAGTAGAGCGGCACACCGGGCGACGGAATCGGAACCAGCTCGGCCATGACGCTCCTCGATGACTCGGGCGGGCACTCTCCACTCCCGCCTCTCCAACGATACAGAGCGACATGTTGTGGCGGGGGAGGCTGGCGCTGGGGAATGCTGGAGTGGGGGGTGCGTGTTGGCCCTCAGGTGCGCCATCCGCACGCTCTCATCCCGTTAGGAACCCATGGACCTCTTCACGCCCGTCGACTTCGGCTCTCTGCACCTCGCGAACAGGCTGGTGATGGCGCCGCTGACGCGCGTGCGCGCCGGTGAGGACGGCGTGCCGACCGACCTGATCACCGAGTACTACGAGCAGCGCGCGAGCCTCGGACTCATCGTGACCGAGGGCACCTTCACGAGCGAAGAAGCCAAGGGCTTCTCGGGCCAGCCCGGCATCGTCACCGACGAGCAGCAGGCCGGCTGGGCGCGCGTCGCCGCCGCCGTGCACGCCGCCGGCGGTCTCATCGCGATGCAGGTCATGCACGCGGGCCGCGTCACGCACACCGACATCTCGGGCACGCCGCGCAGCGTCGCCCCCAGCGCGATCGCCATCGACGGCGAGACCCGCACCCCGCTCGGCAAGAAGCCGCACCAGGTCCCCGTGGCGATCCCCACCGAGGAGCTGCCCGCGATCGTCGAGGAGTTCGTCGCCGCCTCGCGCCGCGCGCTCGCCGCGGGCATCGACGCCGTCGAGCTGCACGCCGCGAACGGCTACCTGCTGCACGAGTTCCTCGCGCCCAGCTCGAACACCCGCACCGACAACTACGGCGGATCGCCCGAGAACCGCATCCGCTTCGTGGTCGAGGTCGTCACCGCCGTGGTCGATGCCGTCGGCGCCGACCGCGTGGGCCTGCGCATCTCCCCCGAGCGCAACATCCAGGGCGTCATCGAGGACGACGCGGCGGATGTCGCGATCACCTACGGTCTGCTCGCCGACGCGTTGAAGCCGCTGGGCCTCGCGTTCCTCGACTACATGCATCCCGAGCCCGCGGGTGCTCTCGCCCAGGACATCCGTGCCCGGGTCGGCGCCCCGTTCATCATCAACACCGGTTTCGCCGAGGCGACGACCCGCGAGGACGCCGTCGCCATCGCCGACGCCGATCTCGCCGACGCGGTCTCGATCGGCCGCGCGGCCATCGCCAACCCCGACGTCGTCGCCCGCTGGAAGGACGCCACGCACGAGAACGAGGCCGACCCGTCGACCTTCTACGGCCCGGACGCCCGCGGCTACACCGACTACCCGACGCTCGCGGGCTAGTTCTTCTAGCCGGTTGAGCTCGTCGAAACCCTCATCGTCGGGCTCGACCCGCTTCTGTGGTGTGCGGCGCTCAGCGTCGTCGCGTGCGCGGAGGTTTGTGCGGGGCGCGCTGCGGTTTGTGGCGCCCGCGGGGGCACGAACGGGCGCGTGCGCGACGAAGGTCAGCGCGCGGCCAGTCGGAGCAGATCACCCGTGCACTCCGGGGTGTATCGTCGGGTTCGACGGGGAGAAATGAGCGAAGCTAATAAACACCTCGGTGCGGGGCTGATCTTTATCGCGGTGGGTATCGGGATGATAATCCTCGCGTTGGTGCAGCATGCTCTCGAGTTCAAGTACCTCATCGGCGTCGTAGCACTCTGGATACTCGCGATCTACCTGCTCCAGTCCTCGGTCCGGCTCCGCCGCGAGAAGTGACTCACAGGCTCGACCCGCGTCTGTGGTGTGCGGCGCTCAGCGTCGTCGCGTGCGCGGAGGTTTGTGCGGGGCGCGCTGCGGTTTGTGGCGCCCGCGGGGGCACGAACGGGCGCGTGCGCGACGAAGGTCAGCGCGCGGCATGGGTTGCGACGAGGTCAACCCGCGGCGGGCTCGAAGCGCATCCAGTCGATCAGCATCGTCGAGACCGCCGGGGTCGTCTCGTCCGGGTCGCCCGGCCAGTTGCCGCCGATCGCGAGGGTGAAGAGCGCGCGGAACGGTGCGTCGTCGAAGACCCACTCCATGCCGTCGGGCATCGTCGCCTCGGTGAGACTCGCGACGAGCACGCCGTCGATCGAGATCCGCACGTTGCCGGGCGTGCGGGTCACCGCGTAGACGTGCCAGTCGTCGCCGAGGGGTTCCACATGGTCGGTCGACGCGTTGGCGACGACGTCGGTGCCGGACGCGGACGGCCCGTGGATGTTGTGGTGCGAGGTGCTCGTGTCGTTCGGGGTCTCGACGACGTCGATCTCGCCCGACTGCGGCCAGCCCACCTCGCCGATGTTCGACCCGAGCAGCCAGAACGCGGGCAGCAGGCCCTGGCCGGTGGGCAACGTGATGCGCGCCGACAGCGTTCCGTACGAGAAGGCCTGCGTCGTCACGATGCTCGACGACCGGTAGGCGGTGCTGCCGTCGGCGTTGGTCGTGATCGTCGCGGAGATCGCCAGGTGCGAGGCGCCGTCGAGCGCGACGTTGTCGGCGGTGTACTCCTGCAGCTCGTTGTTGCCCCAGCCGCCCGCGCCGAGGTTGAGCGCCCAGAGCGCGGAGTCGATACCCGCACCCTCCGCGCCGTCGAACTCGTCCTGCCACGCCTCGGTGACCACGGCGGGCTGGGTTGAACCCGTCGCGCCGCTCACCGTCGCCGCCCCGGCAGCGACGCTGACGATGACGACCGCGCCGGCGATGCCACGGCGGAGACGGCGATTAATGCTGCTCCAACAGCGAGACCGGGTCGCCGATCGCGCGGTCGAGGGCGGCCTGCACGCGCTCGGCGTCGAACACGTTGCCGTGGAAGAACGCGGTGACCTGCAGGGCGCCACGCAGCTGCAGCACGCCGATCACGAGGTCGTCGGGGGCGCTCGGCTCGGCCCAGTGGGCGAACTGCTCCTCGCCCTTGCCGACCAGCCAGGGAGCGGTGTCGAGTTCGCGACGCACGCCGAGGTTCGTCAGCACGACATGGGCCGCGGGCGCGGCCGCGACGGTGGTCGGCGGCTTCGCGAAACGGCGGCCGGTGAGCCGGCTGCGCAGCGCACCGACGAGCATTGCGGCGAGTGGGCTCGCGGCATCCACGTTGTCTTTGACGATCTGGGCGATCTGTCGGGGGTCGTCGGAGAGCCCGGCGGGAACCGGGAGGCCGGCGATGAAGTTGCCGTTCGTCACGACGCCGTCGGGCAGGTAGCGGCGGGAGTCGTAGATCAACGAGCTCTCGCCGCGCACGGGGATGCCCTCGGCGACGAGCGCGCGCCGCACGGCGACGAGCAGCGCGGTCGCCAGCGTCACGGATCCCGGCGTGGTGCGCACCCAGGACTTGAGGTCGCGGGCCGCCTGGATGGTTCCGCGGGAGTAGGCGAGGTCGGCGTGACGCTGCCACGGCACGACCGCGGAGGACTGGGTACGGGCCTCCGGGGTCGTGTCGAAGCGGGTCGTGTCGAAGCGGGCTGTGCCGAGTGGGACCGCGCCTAGCGGGGTCGCGCCGCGACGGGTCGTGCCGAATGAGGTCGCCCCGAGACGCGACCGCTGCGACTGCAGCACCTTGGCGACGCGCAGCGGGTTCTTGCCGAACGTCTCGCGCACCGCGAGCGACAGCGGCGCGGTCGCCTCGGGCTTGAGCAGCCAGCTCGGGAACTCTCGTCCGGGGGCGGCGATCGCGATGTCGAACAGGGCGAACAGGATGTTGATGTCGCCGAGCAGGTGCGTCATGCGCAGCACGATGAAGTCGCCCGCGATGGTGAGCTGGAACGGCGGCGGGGTGGCGTCGTCGCGGATGCGGTCGCGCAGCACGTCGACGACCTGGTCCTCGGTGATCGGCGGGATCTCGACGACGAGCCCCTCGCACCACTCGCGCAGGCCGGCACGGTCGTAGGTCCAGGTGTCGCCGGCCTCGTTCAGCTGCAGGCCGACCCGCGACTGCGGGCCGAGCTCGGCGGCGGCGAGCAGGTTGTCGACCAACTGCTGGCGCGGCGGCACGGACATCGGCCCGGCAACGAAGACGAGGCGCTCCCGGCCGCTCATGCGGTCGAGGTCGCTCACCGGGATCCGGACGGGACCCGCCGTCGTGTCGTCGCGCCGCGCCGTCATCTGGGTCGCACTCACCGGTGTCCGCCGGTGTACTCGAACAGCTGGAGGTCGGGGGTGTCGATGACGGTCGTCCAGCCCTCCTTGACCCGCAGCTGGTCGGCGAGCCGGTCGAGGGAGCCCGCCGGGTACGCGCCGTAAAAGTCGCTGTAGATCTTGGTCTGGGTGGTGACCATCACGTAGGTGTCGGTGCGCAGGTCGGCGAGCTGGCGGGTGAAGGTGTCGACGACCTCGGTGTCGCGGAACGAGGAGCCGGCCCAGCCGTTCCACGTGGTGAGCGAGGCGTCGTAGTGCGAGTCGATCTCGGCGAAGTCGACGTACTCGGCGACCGGGCGCAGCGGCACGCCGATGGTCGGGCTGAGCAGCTGCGCGGGACCCTCGGTGTTCTCGAGCCAGTTCTCGACGGCGTTCACCGAGTCGGTGCGCACCAGGTTGGCGAACCAGGCCCCGTAGTACGCCTGCAGGCTGCCCAGGGTGATGACGACGAGCGCGAGGGCCGTGAGTGGCGGGATGACGCGGCGCAACCAGCGCGACGGCACGGTCAGCGGAGACACCTGGATGGCGCGCACGAGCCACGGCGCGATCAGCACGGCGCAGCCGGGGACCGAGTAGAGGAAGACGCGGAAGATCGCCTCTCCCCCGTAGTTCTGCGTGAACAGCAGCGAGAAGCTCGAGAAGGCGAACACGGCCGGCACCCAGATCGGGCCGAGGCCGCGCATCGGCTTGTAGAGCAGGCTGGCCGCGGCGATGACCGCCGCGCTGCCCCACAGGGCCACCGACGGGATGCGCGAGGACAGCGCCGTGAAGGTCGCGCCGTCGCTGTAGACCGCGCCGTTCGCGAGGCTCTTCGAGTTGGCGATCGGGTCGAAGTTCGACAGCACGCCCTGGCCGGAGACCTGGTCGATGTTGATCAGCAGGTCCACGCCGACGATCGCGATGAAGACCAGTCCGATCAGGCGGGGGCGGATGTGGCCGGTGACACCGAGCACGACCGTGATGATCACGAGCCAGTACGGGGTGAGCTGGTGGGTGAGGGTCAGGGCGAGGAACAGCGGCAGCGTCATCCACCCGGCTACCGGGTGCTTTTTCGACTGCACGAGCAGCGTCAGGATCAGCGTCGCGAGCAGGATGCCGAACGCCTGCGGCGACAGGTAGTCCTGACCGACCCAGTTGGCGACGGTGGCGATGAAGGCGCCGACGACGGCGACGAGCACCCGCTGCCCGAACGCGCGGCAGAGCAGGAAGACGGCGCCGGCGAAGGCCACGTCGCAGAGGGCGGGGAACCAGACGGCGATGAGGTGCGGGCTGACGCCGGTGACGTCCGAGAACCAGGCGACGGCCGCGAAGGCGCCGGGCCAGCCGTTGTAGATGTCGGTGCCGTGCGACAGCTCGCCGTTCTGCTGGATGTAGTCGATGACGCCGAGGTGGCGGAAGATGAACGTCGATCCGGGCTCGTTGACGGCGATCGTGGCGGTCAGGCGCCCGACGAGCACGATGACCACGGTCGCGAGGGCGGCGTCCAGCGTGTTCGCGCGGCGCACGGCCGCGACGAGGGCGACGGCGGCGAGCACTCCGCCGGCCGCGAGGCCCGGCACGCCCGCGAAGAGCAGGCCGTAGATATTGACGGTCGCGCTCGCGACGTGCGGCAGCGCTGTCGCCCAGAGAGCGACGGCGAGTACGAGGATCAGGCGGGCGGGCGTGACGACTCGCGCGAACATCGAAGGACGAGGGGCGGATGCCGGAGCGACACGTCGCCCGGTGGGAGCGGTCTGCACCGTGGTCACAGGGCGACCGCCTTTCGGTGACGCGCTTCGTCGGAGGGGACCCAGCGCAGGGCGCCGGCCACCGTGGTGACGAGCGCGAGGACGACGAGGAACGCGTGGGAGTGCCAGGCGCTCGCGATGGCCATACCGGAGGGGACGAGGATTGCGAGGGCGAACCCGATGCCGGGCACGGCGACGGCGGTCGTCAGCGCGGGCAGGCGCACCCAGGCGCGGAGTGCGGCGCCGGGGCCGACGAAGACCAGCAGCGCCACGAGCACGGCCTGCACGGTCTCGGGGAACGGGAAGGCGGAGAGCAGACCGGCGATGCCGGCGAGGGCGGCGACCGCTCCCCAGCGGCTGAGCTGGCGGCGGCCGATCGTCAGTGGCACGGTCGGCTCGGGAGCGAGAGGGGCCGCGGCGGGCAGCGGGATGCCCCGGCCGTCGAAGCGCTGGCGGGCGTACCGGGCCGGACCCTTGAGCGCCGCGCGGAGTTCGAGCGCGCCGAGGCCCTTGACCAGGGCGGCCCAGTCGGCGTCCTCGGTGGTGACGGCTTCTGTGCGCGGGGCGGAGGAACCGCCGGCGCCGATCGAGAGCAGTCGGCGCACGCCGCCGACGCCGCGCGCGAGCACGAGGGGCAGGGTGTCGGAGTCGAGCACGAGCTTGGTCAGCCAGGCGCCGAGGCCCAGGCCGTAGCCCTCGGCCTGGGTGCGCAGGGCGCCGATGTCGGCGCGGTGGCGATGCCAGACGAGTGCCGACGGTTCGACGACGAGGGTGCCGCCCGCGAGCAGCACGCGGCTGAACATGTCGATGTCCTCGCCGCCGCCCGTGCGGGTGCCGACGCCGAACGCGGTGTCGAAGCCGCCGATGCGGGCGAGGGTGCTGCGGCGCAGGGCGAAATTCGCACCGGTGCCGAACTGGCCGACCGAGAACGGGAAGGTGGGAAGGTCGGCGGGCTTCTCGTCCATCGAGAAGACGCGCGGGGTGAGGTTGTGCGACCAGGTGACGCGCTCGTCGAAGTACGACTGCACGCGGGTGCGCAGTTCGCCGCTCGGAACCAGGCCGACGACGCAGTCGGCGTCTTCCGATCGGGCGAATCCGGCGACGAGGCCGTCGAGCCAGCCCGCGTCGACCAGGACGTCGTCGTCCGTGAAGGCGATGAACTCGCCGGTGGCGTGCGCGATGCCGGTGTTGCGGGCGCCGGCGAGGCCGGGGAACGGCTCGGTGACCAGGGTGACGCGCGGGTCGGCGAAGTGCTCGGAGACCAGGTCGGAGGTGGCCGACGTCGCCGAGGCGTTGTCGACGACCACGACGTCGAAGTTCGGGTAGTCGACGGCGAGGATCGAGGTGAGCGCGGCCGAGAGGATCGACGAGCGGTCGCGGGTGCAGATCACGACGGTGACCGAGGGGCGGCGGTCGAGGGCGGGCCGGGTCGCCGCGGCCGGGAGGGCCTCGGTCTGGGCTGCGAGTTCGGCGGGGTCGATCGTGCCGTCGGTGAGGGCGACATCGACGAAGCCGCGTACGAGCGCGCCGTCGCGCACCAGCACCCGGGCGCGCGCGTAGTCCGCGCCGCCGACGGCGACCACGGGCAGTGCCGAGACGGATGCCGCGGCGACCTGGTTCTCGTCGACTACGCCGACCCAGCGGGCGCGGCTCGAGTCGGGTGCGCCCTCGCTGGGCATGGGGGCGACGAGTTGCAGCTGTGCGCTCACGCGGACTGCCTCCTGCTCTTGAACAGGCCGGTGAGACCGACCACGGCGAGCACGACGGTGCTCAGAAGGACGCCGACGGCAGTGCCGACGGCTCCGAAAATCGGGGTGAGGATGAAAACGGCCGGCAGCAGCACGGCGGCGCCCACGGCGTTCCATACGAGCAGCTCGGTCGTGCGGTGCTGGGCGCGCATCAGTCCGGTCCAGACCTCGAAGGCGGTACGGATGACGGAGCCGACGACGAGCAGGCCGAGCACCACGGCGCCGTCGTTCTCGACGTAGTACGGACCGAAGACGCCGAGCAGCACGGGCGAGCCGGCGATGAGCACGGCGGCGATGACCGCGACGCAGAGCAGCACGCGGCGCCACATGCGGAAGGCGATCTGGCCGCCGGAGTTGCCGCCCGCCGAGTTGATGGTGAGCGAACCGGAGACGCCGATGACGACGAGGTCGAGCACGAGGCCGATCTGGTAGCAGATGGCGAAAACGGCGCCCTGGGCGGGGCCGGCCAGCGCGGTCACGATGAACGAGAGGGAGAGGCCGATTCCGAGGTTGAGAGTGGATGACGCGCCATCCCGAACGGTGAAAGCGAGGAACTTCGCACGCAGGTCGGCGAGGGACGGGGTCTCGGCGGGGTCCGGCTCGAGGTCGAGCGTGCGCTCGCGGCGGTTCAGGGCGCGCGGAAGCACCACGACGTTGACGACGATGACCGCGATCAGGGCGGGGACGATCGCGGAGACGAGCATCGGGTGCTCGGAGGTGCCGACGACGGCGACGATGGCGGGCAGCAGCCCGAGCTTGAGGATGTTGGCGGGGGCGTTGATCCAGAGCGCCATGCGCATCTCGCCGAGGCCGGAGAGGGTGGTGTCCTTGACGACGAACAGCGACCACATCGTCGTGGTGGCCATAACGGCGAGGACGGTGACGACCGGGGAGAGGCCGGTGTCGATGACGAGGGTGACGAGGACGCCGGCGACGAGGCCGGTGCCGAGGCCGAGGCCGACGACGAGGCGGTAGGCGAGGCCGATCACGCTCTGCGCGAGGCGTTGGCTCATCGGGAGGGTGGCGAGCAGGGCGTTGCCGGCGCCGGTGGCGGCGACGGCGGCGGCCGCGGTGATGATGGAGAAGATCGCGGTGTCGACGCCGAGGGTCTCGGGCGGCACGACGCGGGCGGCGACGATCCAGAAGGCGAAACCGGCGAGGGAGGTGACGCCGTAGTTGCCGAGGATCCAGAGCGAATCGCGGGTGACCTTGTTGCTGAGCAGGTTCGCGGCGGCGACCGTCGGGGCGACGGAGGGCGCCACGGGCGCGGTGACGTGGTCGGTCACGAAGCTGCCCCTTCCAGCTGTCGGGCGCTGTCATCCGCGGCGGCTGTCGCGACCTTCCCGAGCGTACCGCGGGCGTAGCCGGCCGCGACGAAAGCGAAGGTGAGGACGATGGCGGCGGCGCTGGCGAGGTTGCCGCGGCCGAGCTCGCGGGCGATTCCCCTGGGCAGCACGGTGCGGGTGTACGCCGCCTCGGTGCCGAGCGACGACTTCATGCCGAGCATTCTGCTCAGCGCGGCCTTGGAGATGCCCTCGGAGTAGCCGCGGCGCAGCAGGTAGCTCCAGCTGAGGCGGTTCTCGGTGACGCGGTGGTTCACTCGGGCGGCCGGTTCGAACACGATCCGGGCGGACTGCTCTCTGGCCGTCATCCGGATGCACGCCTCGGTCTCTTCGCAGCCCAGGGGCAGAGTGCCGACGCGGCCCATGTCGGGGTTGAAGCCGCCGACGGCGGTGATCGCGGTGCGACGGAACGTCATGTTGCAGCCCATGAGGTTGCGGACGTCTGCCTGAGTGGTCGGCTGGCCCTGATAGGTGCAGCCGACCACCCAGAGGAGCTCGGGTGGCAGCGTCGACGGCGCCTGGCCGTCGGGCCACACGGGCAGGGCGCTGCCGCCGACCCCGACGACGGTCGGGTCCGTGTAGGGGGCGAGCAGCAGTTCTAGCCAGTTCTCGGATGCCGCGGCGGCATCGTCGTCGAGGAACGCGACGATCTCGCCCGTGGCCCGGGCGATGCCGGTGTTGCGGGCGCCCGAGAGTCCCTGGCGTTGTTCATTGGTGATGACGGTGTGCTGGGGCCACGCGTCGACCGCGCGGCGCAGCAGCGCCGGCTCGTGGTCGATGACGACGATCAGCTCGCTGGCGACGCTCTGCCGTTCGACCGAGGTCACCGCCGCCGCCAGGTCGTCCCAGCGGATCTGGGTGTACGCGCAGATGATGACCGAAGTCGACGGGTAACCGCTGCTCACGCAGCATCCTCGAGCGAACGAACCGCGGTGGCGACGTCGGCGGCGCGGATGACGCGCTCGGCCTTCGGGGTGCGCGCGCGGAAGTTGCTCGGGAGGGTCGCGGCCGCGGCGCGCTTGATGCTGGACCAGCGGCGACGCTCGTCGAGGATCGTCTTGAGCACGCGGAGGCCGTCGGTGACCGCGTTCAGGTTGCTGACGCCGTGGATGCGCAGCTTCTCGACGCTGGGGACCTCGGTGATGGCGAGCTCGGCGGCGACGATGCGGCAGTTGATGATGGTCTCGATTTCGAAGCCGTCGCCCCACAGCATCTTTCCGTCCTCGCGACGGGGAAGCGAGGTCTCGGGCAGGTCGAGGTCGGCGACGACCTTGGTCCAGAAGGCGTTGTAGCCGTAGCAGAGGTCGGTGTACCTAGTGCCGAGGAGGATGTTGGTGAAGGTGCTGAGGCCCCAGTTGCCGATGCGGCGGATGACGGTGATGTCCTCGCTGCCGCCACCGGCCATGAAGCGCGTGCCCTTGGCGAAGTCAGCGCCGGCGACGAGCGCGTCGACGTAGGCCGGGATCTCGTCGGCGTCGGCCGAACCGTCGGCGTCGAACATCACGATGATGTCGCCCGTGACCGCGGCGAAACCGCAGGCGAGCGCGTTGCCCTTGCCGGTGCGGGTCTGCTTGACCACGACGATCTCGGGCATGACGCGAAGGGCGGTCTCGATCGTGTCGTCCACCGAATTGCCGTCAACTAGAATCACCTCGTGAACCGGGGGGAGCTTCTCCAGGATCACCTCGAGGTTGCGCGCTTCGTTGCGGGCAGGGATCACGATGCTGACGCGGGGCGTGGTACCCGTGAACGGGTACTTGGCTGCGGTGGCGATGGTGTTCATGGTGTATTCCAATTCTGTGTCGGGTGCAGACTGGGGGGACCGAACTACCGGGTAAGCAAGCGGTCCACGACGCTGAGGAGGGGTGAATGAGCATCAACGTATTGGGGCTTTTCCGCCCCCGCAACTTGCCCCTTTCGGGGGCGTTCAGAACCTCAAGATCGCTACTGGGAGGCCTCTTTCAGGCCGCCGCGACACCCCGCGACGATGCCCCTCTACTGCACCTGGTTCCGCCCATGCCCGGCGAATCCACGCCGTCGTCGGCCGAGGACGGCGACGACCGCCTCTGTGTCTGCGGCCACAATAGCGATGCTCACCAGCACTTTCGTCCCGGAACCGACTGCAGCCTGTGCGGCGCGAGCGAGTGCAAGAAGTACCGGCCGAAGCGCAGGTAGCCCCCGCGTTCACCCTCGCGGGTTGGGTCCGTCTCAGCGGGGCGCCGACCCGATGTCACGGGCCGATTTCGCGCCCCTCTTGAGGTGATCTTGAGGGAACGCTTGGCCACTTTTTGGGGTTTCTTTGCAATCCGATCGGCGCTCGGCGACGGGGTGTGACCCGTCCGGGGCCGGGCCGGAATACGTGGAGCGGATGACGGGAATCGAACCCGCGCTATCAGCTTGGGAAGCTGAATTATGCCATTCTCGTCCCTTACCATTTCCCTACGATCCCGCACCAAATCAACTTTTGAGCCGGATCGAGTGAGCACCATTGAGCGCTGGATACTGTCACGCTCCCGTCTTAGTGTCACGGATCTGTCACGGAGTTGAGCGTGATTGCTCGCAAGGAATCTACGAGACCCCGCACTTCGCGCCCGAAGTGAGATCTTCTTTAGACTGGCGCAGTGCGCAGCGACGATTTTTGGAACACCGTTCATAACTCGTGGGGCATCAATACAACTCTCAACACCGCCTTGCTGGATTCGATTACTCGTGGTCCAGTCGCTGAGTTTTCGGACATCGAAATTGCGGTGGCCCTAGCTCGGTTGGCCCACGAAGAGTTTCAGGAGTTCGGGACCAGCGCCCATCAGGCGGCGACCGAACCGGGGTCGCGTTCCATCCTCACAGCCCTTCGCGCCGTCACCCGCCGCCTTGGAATCCCCTTCGATCCGCCGTTCACGGACTTCACCAGATTCCGCACCTACTGGATAGGACAAGGAGCGGCGGGGGCCGGGGGCTGGCAAGCGCGGCGCGAGATCCTCGACCGAATATTCGAGCCACTTCACTCGGCGCTCGCTCTTCGCGAAGCTGGTTCCATCCAGTCCACCTTGGCGGAGCCAATCTCGCCCCACAGAGTAACCGGATGGCCGCGCGTGGATGAGGAGATTGCCGAGTTGCGTCGTCACTTTGAGATCGCAACCTCGCCACAGGATTATCGAAACATCGGCAACGACTGTGTGACCGTGTTGGAGGCCATCAGCGCTGTTGCATACGATCATGCGATCCACGGACGCGAAGGACAGCCAGAGCCGCCCGTAGCGAGCACGAAAGAGCGGCTCGACCGCTTTGTTGAAGTGTCAATAGTCGGCGCCGAAAATGCACCCATCCGCAAGGTCGCGCGGGCAGTGATCGAACTAGCCCAGGCTGTGAAACACCGGCCAGCGGGCAACAGGCGGGATGCCGGTATCGCAGCGGATGCAGCCATTCAGCTCGCAAATCTTTTGCGACGAGCGCAAGAAACACCAGCATCGGCTCCGCCCCTTAATCGCTAGCCCCGGTTAGACATCCGAATCTGTCACGGAACTGATCGCAATTGCGCGCAGGTTGTGTCATGAGCCAGTTCCGGCGTAGAACCATCACGACCACCACATGTCGTTCAAATGCTCCAGATCTCTCCGGCGACTCTCTATCGTGCTGGCGGATTGGGTGAGCGGGCTTGGCTACGTTTCTTCCTCGCTGGCATCCCACTTAATGAACTCATCTAGGAAGCTCAACGTCGCACCTCGGTCACGGGGCGCGTTGATTGCTTTCGTAGCGTCCGAATCGCTCATGGCGAGGACTTTCGCCCTGAGCCTCGCGGGAACTGTGTATGACGTGTACCTGTACGCGGATTCGACGAGCTGTTCCACTGCGTGCTGGAGCGGTCGGTCCCCGACGATATTGATTGGTTCTATGTAGTCCCACCAATCGTATGTCCTCTTGAACTGTCGTCTCAATGCGCTCGGATTTGCGAAACTGAAGTCAAGTCGAACGTGAAAGGCATATGCGTCGATACCCCCGATGTAGGGCGCGGGAGAATCAAGCACTGCTTCCGTCAGTCCCAACGCTGATCGATCGAAGGCATGACTGTGGCCCGGTTTTAGATCCGGAATTGAAACCGAGGCGATATTTTCGGCGCTCCAAGGCGAGATCCCAATGGTGTCTCGCTTCCGGCTTAGCCGAATGCCGCGGTAAGTCGTGGTCCCATAATTGGTGACTCTAATCAATGAGTCTTCGTCCTCACGGGTGATCAGAACTGGATGCTGCATATCGTCCGCGGGACCGCTTTCGACCCACCTTTTCCATCGAGATTGCAGACGCCTAACTCCGCCGCGAATGACCCATTCCAGGAAGAGCGTGATCGGTGCACCGACAACGGCACCTATCAAGATGAGGACAAGTTCGTTCATCTGGAAAGAATGGCAGATTCAGCTGTCGCTGAAGCTCCGTTAGTGCATCTCCCGGGCGAGTGACTGAACACAGCGCGGAAAGCGAGCAGGCTGCCACTGCCCCAACGTGTCACCTAAGGTTGCGGCCATGGAAATTTCTCATGGATCACCGTCGTGCTGGCTGTTTTGCCCACGATCGCCGTACTCGTAGGATCGGCGATCAACGATGCGGCCAACGCCAAATCCCAGCGTGCGCAACGAGCGGAACCGGGGCACGTATATGTGTGGAGCGGATGACGGGAATCGAACCCGCGCTATCAGCTTGGGAAGCTGAAGTTCTGCCATTGAACTACATCCGCGTGCGCCGCCCGACATCGGCGGCTCGACTGCCAGTGTACCGGCCGGGCTTTGAGCCGCGCGGTCTCGACAAGCTCGACCGACGAGAGTAAATAGACTGTCAGCCATGCTGCTTTCTGACAGGGACATCAAGGCCGAGCTCGCCTCCGGACGCATCGGCCTCGAGCCGCTCGAGCTCGGGATGGTGCAGCCATCGAGTGTCGACGTTCGCCTCGACCGCTTCTTCCGGTTGTTCGACAACCACAAGTACCCGTTCATCGACCCGGCCGAGGACCAGCCCGACCTCACGCACCTGGTCGAGGTCGACGCGGACCAGCCGTTCATCCTGCACCCCGGCGAGTTCGTGCTCGGATCGACCTACGAGCAGGTCACCCTGCCAGACGACATCGCCGCCCGCCTCGAGGGCAAGAGCTCGCTCGGCCGCCTCGGCCTGCTGACGCACTCCACCGCCGGCTTCGTCGACCCCGGCTTCAGCGGCCACGTCACGCTCGAGCTGTCGAACGTCGCCACCCTGCCGATCAAGCTCTGGCCCGGCATGAAGATCGGGCAGCTCTGCTTCATGCGGCTCACCAGCCCGGCCGAGAGCCCGTACGGCTCAGGCATCTACGGTTCGCGCTACCAGGGACAGCGTGGCCCGACGGCCAGCCGCTCGTTCCAGAACTTCGTGCACACCGACGTCAGCGACACAGAGGCCGGCCGCCCCGGCAAATAACCCGGGCAGATGGGCGAGTGGATGCCGCGACCGGCGACACGCGTGCGGTGGCGGTGTTCACAACTCAGGCTGAACGCCGCGCTCGCCGAGTTCAGCCGCGCAATGACGGGCCCGCGCTCCGCGCGCCGTCGATCCGGCCTGAGTTACGAACCGGCCGTGCGGGTGACGGACTAGTACGCGCCCTCGACGGGCGTCGCGGCGTCGGCGCCGGCTTCCTCGGCCAGCACCTGGCGCGAGCCCGAGACGCCGAGGCGGGTCGCGCCGACCTCGATCATCGCGCGGGCCGTCTCGTACGAGCGGATGCCGCCGCTGGCCTTGACGCCGGCGCGACCGGCGACAGTGGCGGACATGAGCGCGACGGCGGCGACGGTCGCTCCCCCGGTCGGGTGGAACCCGGTCGACGTCTTCACGAAGTCGGCGCCCGCGGCGACCGCGGCGAGGCTCGCGCCCACGATCTCGTCGTCGGTCAGTGCCGCCGACTCGATGATGACCTTGAGCACCTTCGGCGCGGGGATCACCGAGCGCACCGACGCGATGTCGGCCTCGACCAGGTCGAAGCGGCCGGCCTTGGCCGCTCCCACGTCGATGACCATGTCGACCTCGTCGGCGCCGAGCGCGATCGACTCGGCCGCCTCGGCGGTCTTCACCGCGGTGGTGTGCTTGCCCGAGGGGAACCCGCAGACGACCGCGACCTTGAGGTCGGAGCCGGCCGGGATCGACAGCGGCAGCATGTTCGGCGAGACACAGACGGAGTAGACGCCGAGCTCGACGGCTTCCGCGACGAGGGCCGCGACATCCTCACTGGTCGCCTCGGGCTTGAGCAGGGTGTGGTCGATGATTCCGGCAATGGTCATGGGGTGTCCTTTAGAGAGAGGCGGATGACGCGGCGAGCTCGTCGAGCTGCCACACGAGCCACGGGCTGAAAGCGAAGGGTGCCGCGGCCGCGGCGTTGCGCAGCGACTGCGGTTCGATCCACGAGAACTCGGCGACCTCGTCGGCCTTCGGCGCGATCGCATCGTCGGTGTAGGCGCGGTAGACGGGGCAGATCTCGTTCTCGACGATGCCCGAGGCGTCGACCGCGCGGTAGCGGAAATCGGGCAGCACGAGCTCGACCCGGGTGACCGTGATTCCGAGCTCGCGCTCGGCGCGTCGCGCGATCGCGTCTTCCATCGACTCGCCCGGGGCGGGGTGGCCGCAGAACGAGTTCGTCCAGACCCCCGGCCAGGTCAGCTTCGACAGTGCGCGCCGCGTGACCAGCACTTCTCCCGCCTCGTTCATCACGTGGCAGGAAAATGCGAGGTGCAGCGCGGTCTCGGTGGTGTGCACGGCGAGCTTGTCGGCGACGCCGATGGGCAATCCGTCGTCGGAAAGAAGGACTACCTGTTCGGTGTGGCTCATGGTCGCGGTACTCTGCCTAAGTGAATGGTCCCGACCTGATTTCCGTCTCGATAGCGAGGCAAGCACAGGTCGACGTCGTGCTCGAACGCTTCTTCAGCCTAGCCAAGAACCGCGCGGCCGCCTTCGGCGAACAATACGTCACGCTCTGGGAGACCCTCGAGAGCAACACGATCGGCGGCAAGCGGTTCCGCCCGCGCATGGTGATGGCGGCCTACCAGTCGCTCGGCGGCGACGACGTCGAGGCCGCGGCCTACGTCGGCGCGGCGTTCGAACTGCTGCACACCGCCCTCATCGTGCACGACGACGTGATCGACCACGACTTCGTGCGCCGCGGTGTCGCCAACATCTCCGGGAGCTACCGGGACGCGGCATCCGCCCGCGGCAGTTCCGACCAGGTGGCCGAGCACAGCGGCATCTCTGCGGCCGTGATCGCCGGGGACCTCGCCCTGTTCAACTCGTACCGGCTGATCGACCGCAGCGGCGTCAGCGACATCGTGCGGTCGCGACTGCTCGAGGTGATGGATGACGCGCTGTTCGCCTCCGCCGCCGGGGAACTCATCGACGTGGACTTCGCGATCGCCGACGAGATGCCCCGCGTGGACGACATCCTCACCATGGAGCGCCTCAAGACCGCCGTCTACTCCTTCGAGTGCCCGCTGCAGGCCGGCGCCATCCTCGCCGGAGCGTCGGAGGACGTCATTCAGACTCTCGGCGACTTCGGCCGCGAGATCGGCATCGCCTACCAGCTCGTCGACGACCTGCTGGGGGTGTTCGGCAAAGAGGCCGAGACCGGCAAGACCACGGTCGGCGACCTGCGCGAGGGCAAGCGCACGGTCATGATCTCCTACGCGACGAGCACGGCAGAGTGGCCCGGGATCGCGCCGCTCATCGGCAAGCACGACCTCACCGACGACGAGGCGCAGCGCGTGCGCGACGTGCTCATCGCCTGCGGTGCCAAGTCGTTCGCCGAGGGTCTCGCCCGCTACTACGCCAACCGCGCGCTCGCCCGCCTCGCCGAACCGCACATCCCGCCGGCCCTGAGAATCGAGCTGCACCCCGTGGTGGATGCCGTGCTCGGCAGGGTCAAGTGAGCCGCCGCGCGCTGTACGACCGCGTTGCCGAGGAAACCGCGAGTGTCGTCATCCGCCGGTACTCCACATCGTTCGGGCTCGCCGCCAAGCTGCTCGGACCCGGGGTGCGCCAGCACGTCGAGAACATCTACGCCCTCGTGCGGGTGGCCGACGAGATCGTGGATGGCGCGGCCGTCGAATCCGGATTGGACGCTGTCGGCGCCGCCCGCCAGTTGAACGAACTCGAGCGCGAGACCGAGGCGGCGATGGCCGATGGGTTCAGCTCGAACCTCGTGGTGCACGCCTTCGCCCTCACCGCCCGCGAGACCGGCTTCGGTGCCGAGTACACCGCGCCGTTCTTCGACTCCATGCGCACCGACCTCACCGCGAGCGAGCACGACCAGGAGAGCTTCGACCGCTACGTCTACGGCTCTGCCGAGGTCGTCGGTCTGATGTGCCTCCGCGCGTTCATGCAGGGCGTTCCCCTCACCGAGGCGGAAGACGCCCGACTCGTGCACGGAGCGCGGGCCCTCGGCGCGGCGTTCCAGAAAGTCAATTTTCTGCGCGACCTTGCCGCCGACTTCGAGACGCTCGGCCGCAGTTATTTCCCCGGCGTCAGCGTCGACTCGTTTACGGAAGAGGACAAAATCCGCCTGCTCGACGACATCGACTCCGACCTGCGCACCTCCGCCGCGGTCATCCCCTCCCTGCCGCCGACCAGCCGCAAGGCGGTCGCACTCGCGCAGGGACTGTTCGCCGAGCTCTCGGTGCGATTGCGCGCGACGCCGGCCGACCAGTTGCGACGCGTGCGCATCCGTGTGCCCAACCCGGTGAAGGCGCGCATCGCCGCCGGTGCCGCCCTCGGCCGCACCCCCTCGGCGAATCGGGTGGGAGCGTGAGCCGCGTCGTCGTGATCGGCGGCGGCATCAGCGGGCTCGCCTCGGCGGCGCTGCTGGCGCGTGACGGCCACACGGTCACCGTGCTCGAACAGAAGGGGTCGCTCGGCGGCCGCGCCGGATCGTGGGAGAGCGAGGGATTCCGCTTCGACACCGGCCCGTCGTGGTACCTCATGCCCGAGGTCTTCGACCACTTCTACAAGCTGCTCGGCACGTCGAGCGAGGAACAGCTCACCCTCGTAACCCTCGACCCCGGTTACCGGGTGTACTTCGAGGGCCTCACCGAGCCCGTCGACATCTCCGCCGACCGCGCCGAGAACATCGCCATCTTCGAGTCGATCGAGAAGGGTGCGGGCAAAAAGCTCGACGCCTACCTCGACTCGGCGCTCGACACCTACGACATGGCGAAGAAGAAGTTCCTCTACACGACCTTCGCCGACCTGCGCCCGCTCGTCACCCGCGACGTGCTGCGCCGCACCGGCAAGCTCGCGCGCATGCTCACGATGCCGCTCTCCCGGCTGGTCGCGCGCACGGTGCGCGACCTGCGCCTGCGCCAGATCCTGGGCTTCCCCGCCGTGCTGCTCGGCTCGTCGCCGTACATCACGCCGAGCCTGTACCACCTGATGAGCCACCTCGACCTGGCCGACGGGGTGCTCTACCCGATGGGCGGCTTCAGCCGCGTCATCCAGAGCATCGTCGACCTGGCCGGCGCCGAAGGCGTCGAGATCGTCACGGGCGCGACGGTCTCCCGCATCGTCGTCGTCGACGGTATTGCGAAGGGCGTCGAGTACACGGATGCCGCGGGCGCGACCGTCGCTCTCGACGCCGACCTCGTGGTCTCCGCCGCCGATCTCCACCACACCGAGACGCAGCTGCTCGAGCAGCCCGACCGCAGTTACCCCGAACCGCACTGGGAATCGCGCGTGCCCGGGCCGAGCGCCCTGCTGCTCTACCTCGGGGTCGAGGGCGAGCTGCCCGAGCTCGAGCACCACACGCTGCTCTTCACGCGCGAGTGGAAGAAGGGCTTCGACGCGATCTTTGGCGACCCGAGCTCGGTGCCGAACCCGGCGTCGATCTACGTCTGCAAGCCGAGCGGCGTCGACCCGGACGTCGCCCCCGACGGCCACGAGAACGTGTTCGTGCTCGTCCCGATCCCCGCCGACCCCGGTATCGGACGCGGCGGCATCGAGGGCGGCGGCGACGCGCGCATCGAGAAGCTCGCCGACGTGATCATCGACCAGATCGGCGCCTGGGCGGGTATCCCCGACTTCGCCGCCCGCGTCACGGTGCGCCGCACGGCCGGCCCCGGCGACTTCCAGGCCGAGCTCAACGCCTGGCGCGGCACCGCCCTCGGGCCGGCGCACGTGCTCAAGCAGAGTGCGTTCTTCCGCGAGGGCAACAAGAGCAAGAAGGTCGAGGGCCTGTACTACGTCGGCGGCTCGACCATCCCCGGCATCGGTCTGCCCATGTGCCTGATCAGCGCCGAGATCCTCGTCAAGCGCCTGCGCGGCGACACGAGCACTACTCCCCTGCCCGAACCGCTCAGGTCCACCGTCTGATGGGTCTGCTCTACCTCGTCGCGCTGCTCGTGGCCCTCACCGGCATGGTGATGCTCGACCGGCGCTTCACGCTCTTCTTCTGGGCGGATGCGCGCCGCGCGGCGGTCGTTCTCGTCTCGGGGCTCGTGTTCTTCGTGCTCTGGGATCTCGCCGGCATCGGGCTGGGCATCTTCTTCCGCGGCGAGACGGACTTCATGACCGGGATCCAGGTCGCGCCCGAGCTGCCCGTGGAGGAGCTGTTCTTCCTCGCGCTGCTGGTCTACGTGACGATGGACCTCTACGGGTTCGCCTGCCGGTCGCTGAGCCTGTCGAAGCGTGGCCTGAGACTCTCGGGGCCGGCGAAACCGTCGAGCACGTCGAACACGTCGAGCCCCTCGGCCTCGTCGGAAGACGGTGCCCGATGACGTACTGGTCCCTCAACGCGATCTTCCTCGGCGCCGTGGCGCTGGTGGCGCTCGCCGCGGTGCTGAAGGCCCGCCGCGCTCCCGGCTCGGGCGTGCGCTGGCCGGCCGTCGGTATCGCCGCGATCGCGCTGCTCGTCACGACCGCCGTCTTCGACAACGTGATGATCGGCATCGGACTCGTCGACTACAACCCCGACCTCATCAGCGGCGCCTTCGTCGGCATCGCCCCGCTCGAGGACTTCGCCTACGCCGTCGCGGCCGTCGTGCTGCTGCCGTCGTTGTGGGCGCTGCTCCCGGCGCGGCGACGCCCTGCCGGAGCGATCCCGCGCGCGAGCGACGGAGCCCCCGGCAACCCCGACCCGCGCGCTATCAACCCGCGCCCCACAGCCCCGCGCCCGACCACCCCAGAGGACCCGGCATGATCAGAGCACTATTCGTCTCCTCACGTCCGCTGAGCTGGGTGAACACGGCCTTCCCGTTCGCGGCGGCCTACTTCATGGCCACCCGTGAGATCGACCTCGTGCTTGTGCTCGGCACGGTCTACTTCCTGATCCCGTACAACCTCGCCATGTACGGCATCAACGACGTGTTCGACTACGAGAGCGACCTGCGCAACCCGCGCAAGGGCGGCGTGGAGGGCGCACTGCTCGACCGCGGCATGCACCGGCCGACGCTCATCGCGGCAGCCGTCACCAACATTCCTTTTCTCGTCTACCTGGTCGTCGTCGGCAACCCCCTCTCCTGGTTGGTTCTGGCGGTGAGCGTCTTCGCGGTGATCGCCTACTCCGCTCCGGGACTGCGTTTCAAGGAACGCCCGTTCGTCGACTCGATCACCTCGAGCACCCACTTCGTCTCCCCCGCAATCTATGGGCTGGCGCTCGCCGGGGCGGTCTTCACGCCGCAACTGTGGATGCTTCTCGCCGCGTTCTTCCTGTGGGGGATCGCCTCGCACGCGTTCGGCGCGGTGCAGGACGTCATCGCCGACCGCGAGGCGGACATCGATTCGATCGCCACCGTCATCGGCGCGAAGGCGACCGTGCGGCTCGCGGTCATCGCGTACCTGCTCGCGGGCGTACTGCTGCTCTTCACCGAGTGGCCGGGGCAGCTCGCCGCGCTGCTCGCCCTGCCCTACGCGATCGTCTGCGCAGCGTTCTGGTCGATCACGGATGCCGCAGCCGAAACCGCGAACCGCGGCTGGAAGAAGTTCCTCGGCCTCAACTTCGTCACCGGTTTCTTCGTGACGATGCTGCTGATCGCCTACGCGCTGCTCGGCAACTGACGGGCGCCGCCGCACAACAGGGCGGCAGCGTCCCGGGGGCGCGATCCGTCCTGTCGACCGTGCGAACGGCCCAAACGGTCCTGTCGGGCGGGGGTGGAAGAGCTCGAGGGCAGAGCGCCGTCAGTTCGCGCTGGTCGGCGCCGGGTTCTCCGGACCGAACTCCCTGTCGAGCTCGGCTTCGAGCTTCGCATTCTCGACGAACTCGACGTAGCGGTCCGCCTGGTCCTTCGTGATCGCGGTCGACGCCCCGCAGTAGACGCAGTCCACGAAGCGCGTCTTCGACAGCGGGAACAACGGGATGAAGAACAGGCTGAACCGCAGCACCTTGAGGTACACCCGCTGGGCGGCGGGCTGGTGGCAGTTGCCGCAGACGAAGTTCACGATCGCGAGGAGTGTGACTCTGGTGCTGGCGCCGAAGATGATCATTTGTTGAGACTAGCCTTTGCCGGAGTCGCCGTCACTGGGTAGCTCTGCCCATCCCTCGGTCGGTCTCGGGCGGAAAGGTCGGCGAGCGGCGACCTCACTCCGCGAAGCCGAGGTTGCGGGCGACCCGCTCGAGCACGCTCACGGTGGTCAGGTACTCCTCCTCGGTGACGCCGCGAGTGCTCAGCGTGCGCTGCTCGGCGACGACGAGTCCGAGCCGCTCGAGGGCGGCCTCGCCCCGAGGGGTGAGCTCGTACGAGGTGGGGGTCGCGTCGACCCAACCGCTCTCGATGAGTTCGCCGAGGTGCTCCACCGACGACTCCGCCGCCGCGCCCTCGGTCGCCGGGGCGAGGAAGGGGGCGACGGCGGAGTCGAGCTGGGCGACCGTGGCCGGGCCCTGGGCGAGCACATTGAGCAGCTGCCACTGTCGGCGGGTAACCCCGTGCTCCTCGAGCGTGGCCGCGAACTGCTCGTCGATCAGGCGGTCGACGAGTTTGAGCCAGAAACCTATCGGTCGATGATCAGCCATGCCGCGAGGATACGCCCGGGGCTCGGCGCGGCGGAAGGTCTAGTACTCGAAGCCCAGCTCGGCCGGGTACTCGCCGAGCGCGGTGAGCTGCGTGGCGGCCGCCTGCAGGTGCGCGAGCGTGAGCCCGAGCGTGCCGGGCCCGAAGCTGACCCGGGAGACGCCGAGGTCCGCGAGCTTTTTCAGGGGCACGGATGTCGGATTGGAGATGACCGACACCTTGCCGTCGATCTCGGCGAGAGCGCGGGAGACGAGCTCCTCCGTTCCGAGGCCGAGGACGAACACCACGTCGGCACCGGCGCCCAGGTAGGCGTTGGCGCGGGCGACGGCGTCATCCCACTCGCCCCCGCCGGCGAGTACGTCGACGCGCGCGTTGATCACGAGCGGGACGCCGGTCGAGACGGCGGCACGGCGCGCGGCGGCGACGCGCTCCGCGGCGACCTCGAGCGGGAACAGGGGCGCTTTGGCCGCGCCGATGCTGTCCTCGATGTTGATGCCGGCCGCTCCGGCCGCGATGAGTCGGGCCACGTTCGCCTCGACGCCGGCGGCATCCGGGGAATAGCCCTTCTCGAAGTCGACCGAGACGGGAACGTCCACGGCGCCGATGACGACGCCGGCGGCAGCGATGGCCTGGTCGACCGTGAGGCCTTCGCCGTCCTCGACCCCGTGGGCGAACGAGACGGCGTGGCTCGCGGTGGCGAGCGCCTTCACGCCGGGAGCGCCGGCGACGATGCGGGCAGTGACGGCGTCCCAGACGTTGGTGACGATGAGGGGCGTGCCGGGCACGTGGAGCGAGCGGAGGAGTTCTGCCTTGGCGGCTGTTGTCGTTGTCATGACCTCAGCCTGTCAACGATCGGGCCGGAAGGAGAGCGTGTTTCGGACTCTTACGGTGCTTTCAGAGCCAACCCGGTCAGTGCGCCTTCGGTGCCACCTTGACGAACAGCATCAGGATCAGGCCCGCGAGGATCACCAGCGTGATGGCGAGGATGCCCCAGTACTGCGCGCCGAACAGGGCGATCGAGCCGGCCCAGAGCAGCGGCGAGATGAAGCTCGCGGCGCGGCCGGTGGTCGCGTACAGTCCGAAGATCTCGCCCTCGCGGCCAGCCGGGGTGACGCGGGCGAGGAGCGAGCGGCTCGACGACTGGGCGGGACCCACGAAGGCGCAAAGGATCAGGCCGCCGATCCAGAACACGATCTTGCCGGAGTCGTGGAGCGCGAAGACCGCGGTGCCCGCGACGACCAGACCGATGAGAGAGAACAGGATGACGGCACGGGGACCGAACCGGTCGTCGAACCGGCCCGCGATGATGGTGCTGAGCCCTGCGACCAGATTCGCGGCGATGCCGAAGCCGACCACCTCGAGGAAGCCGAAGCCGAAGGTCACCGCGCCGATGACGGCGCCGAAGGCGAAGATTCCGGCGAGGCCGTCGCGGTAGACGGCGCTGGCGAGCAGGAACCAGAAGGTCTGGCGCGCCTCGCGGAACAGCTTGCGGATGTCCTTTACGAGCACGCCGTAGCTCGCGAAGAAGTTCACCTTGGCGCGGGCGCTCGCCGACGGCGCGACCTCGGGCACGTTGAGGAAGATCGGGAGCGCGAAGAGGATGCTCCACACCGCGCAGCCGACCGCGACGAGGCGGAAGGGCAGCCCGTTCTCCTCCGAGACGCCGAACCAGTCGGCGGAGTAGGCGACCACGACGATCACGAGCGCGAAGATGCCGCCGATGTAGCCGAAGCCCCAGCCGAGCCCGCTCACCTTGCCGACCGTCTTCGGGGTCGAGACCTGCACGAGCATCGCGTTGTAGTTGACTCCCGCGATCTCGGTGAAGACGCTGCCGATCGCGACGAGCGAGATGCCGAGCACGAAGTACTGCGCCGACCCCTGCACGAAGAAGAGCAGCAGCATCGAGACGACGATCGCGACGGTGTTCAGCCCGAGCCAGAACTTGCGGCGGCCCATCGCGTCGGAGCGCTGACCGAGCACCGGAGCGAGCAGGGCGATGAAGACGCCCGCGATGCCGATGGCGAGGCCGTACTGGCTCGAGAGTTCGGAGAGCCCGGCGTCGTAGATCGGGTCGCCCTCCCCCAGCGCAGCGATGTCCGGCGGCAGGAAGACGTCGGTCGTCAGATAGAGGGCGGTGAAGATGAAGCTCAGGATGACGGTGTTGAAGGGCTGCGTCGCCCAGTCCCAGAGTGCCCACGACCAGACCTGCTTGCGCGGGATGACGCGGCCCTCCTGCAGGTCGAGCCCGACGGCCGCGATCGCCCCGGTGTTCGCCACGGCGGGCACCGTCACCGTCGTGGCCGAATGGTCGCGGGCGGGCTTCTTCTCATTCATGGTCACAGGGTAGTGGGCACGGGGAAACAACGGGTTACCGACGCGAAACTGGGAGTTGAGCCGGAGTGGCTCAAGTTTTCGCCCATCAACTTGACAAAGTTTTGGACCGGTCTCAAACTTGATACAGCGCGGCTCAACTTAGGTCGGGCCGCACACATTCTTTACACGGAGGAGATAGAGCACATGGCTCGTGCAGTAGGAATTGACCTGGGAACGACCAACTCGGTCGTCGCAGTACTCGAGGGTGGAGAACCCACCGTCATCGCCAACGCGGAAGGATTCCGCACGACCCCCTCGGTCGTCGCCTTCACGAAGGACAACGACGTGCTGGTCGGCGAGACCGCCAAGCGCCAGAACGTCACCAACGTCGACCGCACCATCTCGTCGGTCAAGCGCCACATGGGCACCAACTGGACCGTCGACATCGACGGCAAGAAGTACACGCCGCAGGAGATCTCGGCCCGCATCCTCGCGAAGCTCAAGCGCGACGCGGAGCAGTACCTCGGCGAGCCCGTCACCGACGCGGTCGTCACCGTCCCCGCGTACTTCAACGATGCCGAGCGCCAGGCCACGAAGGACGCCGGCGAGATCGCCGGCCTCAACGTCCTCCGCATCATCAACGAGCCGACCGCCGCGGCACTCGCCTACGGCCTCGACAAGGGCAAGGAAGACGAGCTCATCCTGGTCTTCGACCTCGGTGGCGGAACCTTCGACGTCTCGCTGCTCGAAGTGGGCAAGGACGACGACTTCTCCACCATCCAGGTTCGCTCGACCGCCGGTGACAACCGCCTCGGTGGAGACGACTGGGACCAGCGCGTCGTCGACTACCTGATCACCAAGTTCAAGGAGACCACCGGCGTCGACGTCTCCAACGACAAGATCGCCAAGCAGCGCCTCAAGGAAGCCGCCGAGCAGGCCAAGAAGGAACTCTCCTCCTCGACCTCCACCTCGATCCAGCTCCCCTACCTCTCGCTCACCGAGAACGGCCCGGCCAACCTCGACGAGACCCTGACCCGCGCCAAGTTCGAAGAGCTCACCAAGGACCTCCTCGAGCGCACCCGCAAGCCCTTCACCGACGTCATCAAGGAGGCCGGTGTCTCGGTCGCCGATGTCTCGCACGTCGTCCTCGTGGGTGGTTCCACCCGCATGCCCGCCGTTGTCGAGCTCGTCAAGTCGCTGACCGGCGGCAAGGAGCCGAACAAGGGCGTCAACCCTGACGAGGTCGTCGCCGTCGGCGCCGCACTCCAGGCCGGTGTGCTGAAGGGCGAGCGCAAGGACGTCCTGCTCATCGACGTCACCCCCCTGAGCCTCGGTATCGAGACCAAGGGCGGCATCATGACCAAGCTCATCGAGCGCAACACGGCCATCCCGACCAAGCGCAGCGAGACCTTCACCACGGCCGACGACAACCAGCCCTCCGTGGCGATCCAGGTCTTCCAGGGCGAGCGCGACTTCACCCGCGACAACAAGAACCTCGGAACGTTCGAGCTTCAGGGCATCGCACCTGCTCCCCGCGGCATCCCGCAGGTCGAGGTGACCTTCGACATCGACGCCAACGGCATCGTGCAGGTCCACGCGAAGGACAAGGGAACCGGCAAGGAGCAGTCGATCACCATCACCGGTGGCTCGTCGCTCTCGAAGGACGACATCGAGCGCATGGTTCGCGAGGGTGAAGAGCACGCCGCAGAGGACAAGGCCCGCCGCGAGGCAGCCGAGATCCGCAACACTGCCGAGCAGCTCGCCTACTCGACCGACAAGCTGCTCGTCGACAACGCCGACAAGCTGCCCGACGACGTGAAGACCTCGGTCCAGGCCGACGTCGACGCGCTCAAGACGGCGCTCGCCGGAGACGACGAGGCAGCGGTCAAGACCGCCTTCGACACTCTCGCCGAGAGCCAGACGAAGATCGGCGAGGCCCTCTACGCGCAGAGCGAGACCGCGAACGCGGCTCCCGGTGCGGCAGACGACGCTCAGGACGAGCCGACGTCGACCACCAACAACGACGAGGACATCGTCGATGCTGAGGTCGTCGAAGACGAGCCCGAGACCAAGAAGTAGTAGCGAATGTCTCCCGACAAAAAGAACCCTTCGACAGGCTCAGGGCGAGATCGGGACGACAACCAGGAGCCGGAGGCCACCACGGCCTCCGGCACCCCGGAGTCGTCCGAAGAGACCACGACCGACGCGCCGGCTGAAGAAGTCGTCGTCGAGGCGGACGAGGTCGTCGACGTCCCCGTCGAGACCGAGTCGCTGAGCGAAGAAGACGCCGCTCTGCTCGACCTCGCGGCCGTCGACCTCGTCTCCGAGATGCGCAGCGACATGCTGCGCGCCCAGGCCGAGCTCGTCAACTTCCGCACCCGCGTGGAGCGCGACCGCGTCGCCAACCGCGAATCGGTCATCGCCGAGGTCATCCGATCGCTGCTCCCGGCGATCGACGACCTCACGCGTGCCGAGAAGCACGGCGACCTCGAGGGCAGCCCCCTCGAGCTGGTCGCGGCGAAGATCCGTTCCGCTTTCGAGCGCTACGGTCTGCGTTCGGTCGGCGAGAAGGGCGAGGTCTTCGACCCGCACTTCCACGAGGCCGTCGTCCAGCTGCCGACGCCCGGTGCCACCGAGCAGACCGTCGCCGACGTCATCGACCCCGGTTATGCCCTGGGCGAGCGCCTCATCCGCGCCGCCAAGGTCGCGGTCTCCGTTCCCGAGTAGGCAGACCACGTGGCAAGCCAGGACTGGTTCGATAAGGACTTCTACAAGATCTTGGGAGTGTCGAAAGACATCTCCCAGGCCGATCTGAAGAAGACCTATCGCAAATTGGCCCGCCAGTATCACCCGGACTCCAACCCGGGCGATGCCAAGGCGGAGGCGAAGTTCAAGGAGATCAGCGAAGCGAACTCCGTGCTCTCCGACCCGGAGACACGCAAGGAGTACGACCAGATCCGCGCCATGGGTTCCGGAGCACGCTTCACCGCGCCCGGCCGCCCCGGGCAGCAGGGCGGCGGCTTCGAGGACGTCTTCGGCGGGATGTTCGGCCAGTCCAACGCCCGGCGCGGAAGCGCGCAGGGCGGTGCCAGCTTCGAGGATCTGCTCGGCGGGATGTTCGGCGGCGGCGACACCGGTTTCGGTTCGTCCACCGGCGGCTTCCGCGGGGCGGGCGGTCCGACGCGGGGTCGCGACTTCAGCGCGACCACCACGCTCGACTTCCTCACGGCTATCCGTGGCGAGACGATCAAGCTGCAGCCGGCGGGCGGTGCCTCGATCAACGTCAAGGTGCCGGCCGGCGTCAGCGACGGCCAGAAGATCCGTCTCAAGGGCAAGGGCGAACCGAGTCCGGATGGCGGTGCCCCCGGCGACCTCGTCCTGACGGTCACCGTGCGCACCCACCCGGTGTTCGAACGCGACGGCCTCAACCTCCGGGTCGAGGTCCCGATCACGTTCGTCGAGGCGACCCTCGGCGCCACGATCGAGGTCCCCACGCTCGGCGGAGAGCCCGTGCGGCTCAAAGTCGCACCGGGTACCCCGAGCGGACGCGCCCTGCGCGTGAAGGGCCGTGGCGTGACGACGGCCAAGGGCGTGGGCGACCTGCTCGCGACCGTCCAGGTCGCCGTGCCGAGCCATCTCAGCGGGGAAGCGCGCGACCGCCTCGAGGCGTTCGCCGCCGCGATGCCCGACGAGAACCCCCGCGCCGAACTGCTCGCGAAGGCACGCGGCTGATGGTCGACGAGAACTCCCCGGTCTTCGCGATCGCCGTCGCGGCGGAACTCGCCGCGATGCATCCCCAGACCCTGCGCCAGTACGACCGTCTCGGGCTCGTCAGCCCGAGACGGACGGCCGGCAAGTCGCGGCGCTATTCCATGCGCGACGTGGTGCAGTTACGGGAGATCGCCGCACTCTCGGCGGAAGGCCTCAACCTCGAAGGCATCCGCCGCATCCTCGAGCTAGAAAACCAGGTGGTTGCCCTGTCCAGTCGTGTGCACGAACTCGAGCACGCGCTCGCCGAAGAGCTGCTGAACCGCTCCGGGCGACGCGTCTTCGCGGCGGGAGCCGCCGGCGACGTCGTGTCGCTGCGCCCCGGCACTCGCGCGCACCGCGCCAACGAACTGGTGGTGTGGCGCCCGTGAGCGACTTCGATTTCGAGGTCCTCCGTCGCTACCCCGACGTCGAGGCGCCCAACCTCTTCGCGTACGACCCGAGCGACCGGCTGATTCTCGCCGAAGCCGCGGAGGCGCTGGCCGCCGCAGCTCCCGGCCAGGTCACGGTGATCGGCGACTCCTACGGAGCGCTCACGATCGGCGCCGCCCACGCCCACGGGCTGACCGGCATCCGGGTGCACCAGGACGCGCTCTCCGGCGAACTCGCGCTCGGCTTCAACGCCCGCGAGGAGAACCTCGGCGACGCCTACGAGAACCACGCGCTCGACGAGTCGCTGCTGAGCGGTGCCACCGTCGTGCTGCTCCAGCTCCCCCGCTCGCTCGAAGAGCTCGACGACATCGCGAACGCGATCGCGCGCTTCGCCGACCCGTCGGTCGTCGTCTACTCGGCCGGCCGCATCAAGCACATGACCCTCGGCATGAACGAGGTGCTCGCCCGCTACTTCGGCCGGGTCGACGTGACCCGCGCGCAGCAGAAGTCGCGCGGCCTGATCGCTCGCGAGCCCCGCGAGACGGAGGCCCCCGCGCGCCGCAAGCAGTTCCACTCGGACCTCGGACTCTGGGTCGTCGCCACCGGGTCGGTCTTCGCCGGCACCAAGGTCGACATCGGCACGCGGGCACTGCTCGCCGTGCTCGACCAGGTCGACCCGAACGCCACGACCGCGATCGACCTGGGCGCGGGTACCGGCATCCTCGCGGCGACGCTCGCGAAGACCCGGCCCGGGCTGCGCGTCATCGCCACCGACCAGTCGGCGTCTGCCGTGGCATCCGCCACTGCAACGATGGAAGCCAACGACCTGCAGTCGCAGGTGACCGTCGTCCGAGACGACGGGCTGTCCAGCCAGCCCGACGAGAGCGCCGACGTGATCGTGGTCAACCCGCCGTTCCACATCGGCGGCGCGGTGCACGCGGGCGCGGCGATCAACCTGCTGTCCGACGTCTACCGCGTACTCAAGCCCGGCGGCCAACTCTGGGCCGTCTACAACACCCACCTTGCCTACCGCGCGGAGATGGGCCGCATGGTCGGGCCGACGACACCCATTAGCCGTAACGACAAATTCACGGTCACCCTAGCCGAGAAACCCCTCACCGAGACCTGATTGAAAGCGCAGGAATCATGGCCAACCTCCAAGGTGCACCCGGCACCGACGACGATCAGAAGACGGCGCTCGAACGATACGGCGTCGACCTCACGGCGATCGCCCGCAGTGGAAAGCTCGACCCCGTAATCGGGCGTGACGCGGAGATCCGCCGCGTCAGCCAGGTGCTCACCCGTCGCACCAAGAACAACCCCGTGCTCATCGGCGAGCCCGGCGTCGGCAAGACCGCCGTCGTCGAGGGTCTCGCGCAGCGCATCGTCGCCGGCGACGTCGCCGACTCGCTCAAGGGCAAGCGGCTGGTGTCGCTCGACCTCGCCGCCCTCGTGGCCGGCGCCAAGTACCGCGGCGAGTTCGAGGAGCGCCTCAAGGCGGTGCTCACCGAGATCAACCAGGCCGACGGCGAGATCATCACCTTCATCGACGAACTGCACACGCTCATGGGTGCGGGCGGCGGCGAAGGCTCCGTAGCCGCGTCGAACATGCTCAAGCCCATGCTGGCGCGCGGCGAGCTGCGCCTCATCGGCGCCACGACGCTCGACGAGTACCGCCAGTACATCGAGAAGGACGCCGCTCTCGAGCGACGCTTCCAGCAGGTGTTCGTCGGCGAGCCGAGCGTGGAAGACACCATCGCGATCCTCCGCGGACTGCGCGGCCGGTACGAGGCACACCACCAGATCACGATCGAAGACGGTGCGCTCGTCGCCGCGGCCGCCCTGTCGAACCGCTACATCTCGGGCCGCAAGCTGCCCGACAAGGCGATCGACCTGATCGACGAGGCCGCGTCGCGTCTGCGCATGGAGATCGACTCCTCCCCCGTCGAGATCGACGAGCTGCGTCGCAGCGTCGACCGGCTCAAGCTCGAAGAACTCGCGCTCAAGCGTGAGAAGGATGACGCGTCCAAGGCCCGTCTTGAAAAGCTGCGAGCCGATCTCCGCGACCGGGAGGGCACCCTCAAGGGGCTCCAGGCCCGCTGGGAGAAGGAGCGCGCCTCGATCAACCGCGTCGGCGAGCTGAAGAAGCGCCTCGACAACCTCGAGACCGAGTCGGAACGCGCCCAGCGCGAGGGCAACCTCGAGCGCGCGTCCCGGCTGCTCTACGGCGAGATCCCCGAGGTGAAGCGCGCGCTCGACGAGGCCGAGAAGGCCGAAGCCGGCGGACCCCGCATGGTGAGCGAGCAGGTCACCGCGGAGGACATCGCCGAGGTCATCGCCGCGTGGACCGGTGTTCCCGTCGGCAAGCTGCTGCAGGGCGAGACCGAGCGGCTGCTGAGCCTCGAGGGTGAGCTGGGCAAGCGCCTGATCGGCCAGAAGGACGCCGTGCGCGCGGTCAGCGAGGCCGTGCGGCGCACCCGTGCCGGCGTCTCCGACCCCGACCGTCCGACCGGCACGTTTATGTTCCTCGGCCCCACGGGCGTCGGCAAGACCGAACTCGCGAAGGCCCTCGCCGAGTACCTGTTCGACGACGAGAAGGCCCTCGTGCGCATCGACATGAGCGAGTACGGCGAGAAGTTCTCGGTCTCGCGGCTGGTCGGTGCCCCTCCCGGGTACATCGGCTACGAACAGGGCGGACAGCTGACCGAGGCCGTGCGCCGCCGCCCGTACTCGGTGATCCTGCTCGACGAGGTCGAGAAAGCGCACCCCGAGGTCTTCGACCTGCTGCTGCAGGTGCTCGACGACGGACGGCTGACCGACGGCCAGGGCCGCACGGTCGACTTCCGCAACGTGATCCTCATTCTCACCAGCAACCTGGGCAGCCAGTACCTCGTCGACCAGACGCTCGACTGGGACACCAAGTACCAGGCCGTGCAGGAACTGGTGCGCAAGTCGTTCAAGCCGGAGTTCCTCAACCGGCTCGACGACATCGTGGTGTTCTCGCCGCTGTCGGAGAACGAGCTGGCGCAGATCGTCGAGCTGTACGTCGACCGGCTGAGCCGCCGCCTCGGCGACCGCCGCCTCGAGCTCGCGGTCACGCCGAACGCGCGGCTCTGGCTCGCCGAGCGCGGGTACGACCCGATCTACGGCGCGCGGCCGCTGCGTCGCCTCATGCAGCACGAGATCGACGACAAGCTCGCGCGGTCGCTGCTGTCGGGCGACATCCGCGACGGCGACACGGTACTGGTCGACCTCGCCTCCGACGACGACGGCCTCAGCGTCACCAAGGTGCAGGTCTAACTGTCGCGCGGCGGCGGTCCGGCCCCGTCTACACGACGGACTAGGTCGGGTCGTCGCCGAACGTGCGCCGGACGAGCACCTGCACGTCGCGGTCGAGACCGTCGATCTGCTGCTTGACCGCGTCGAACCGGACGTCGACCGCGTCGAACCGCGCATCGACGGCGGTGAATCGCACGTCGGTCGAATCTGGCCCCGAATTGCGTCTGCATCGAGTCCTCGAGCTTGCTGCCGACCGACCCCGCTGTGGGGCGGAGTGGAGAAGAAAAGCGGCATCCGGCCCTGTGGTGGACAGGACCGTGGATAAGTCAGCGGTTAGACGGCGAGCTCGCGAGTGATCGCGGCGACGAAGGCGTCGATGTCGGCCTCGGTGGTGTCGAACGACGCCATCCAGCGCACCTCGTTCGCCGCGGCATCCCAATCGTAGAAACGGAAGGACTCGCGCAGGCGGTCGGCGACTCCCGCGGGCAGCTTCGCGAAGACCGCGTTGGCCTCGGTCGGCTGGCTGAACGAGAGTCCGCTGATGGCGCCGCTCGCGATGGCCGCCTCGAGCGAAGAACGCAGCCGCGCGGCCATGGCATTGGCGTGGCCGGCCGTGCGCAAGTAGAGGTCGTCGTCGAGCAGCGCGATGAGCTGCGCCGAGACGAAGCGCATCTTCGACGCGAGCTGCATCGAGAGCTTGCGCAGGTAGACGATCCCGTCGGACACCTCGGGGTTCAGCACCACGACGGCCTCGCCGTAGAGCAGTCCGTTCTTGGTACCGCCGAAGCTCAGGATGTCGATGCCGGCGTCGGTGGTGAAATCGCGCAACGGAACCCCGAGGGCGGCCGCGGCGTTGGAGATGCGCGCACCGTCGAGGTGCACGCTCATGCCGAGCGAGTGCGCGTGGTCGGTGATGGCACGGATCTCGTCGACCGTGTACAGGGTGCCGAGCTCAGTGGTGTTGGTGATGCTCACGGCGAGCGGCTGGGCGCGGTGTTCGTCGCCCCATCCCCAGGCCTCGAGGTCGATGAGCTCAGGGGTGAGCTTGCCGTCGGGCGCCTCGACCGTGAGTAGCTTGAGGCCGCTGACCCGCTCGGGCGCTCCGCCCTCGTCCGTGTTGATGTGCGCGGTCTTCGCCGAGACGACGGCGCCCCAGCGCGGCAGCAGCGAGGTGAGCGCGGTGACGTTGGCGCCGGTGCCGTTGAACACCGGGAACGCCTCGGCCTGGTCGCCGAAGTGCGACTTCATGACCTCCTGGAGGCGGGCGGTATAGACGTCGCCGCCGTACGCGACCTGGTGTCCGCCGTTGGCGTCGGCGATCGCGGCCAGCACCTCGGGGAGGACCCCCGCGTAGTTGTCGGAAGCGAAGCCGCGGGAATCGAGATCGTGGAGTTGGGTCACGTGTCTATTGTCTCAGGACGAAACCGGTGGTCGAGTAGCGGCGGGCGGCCCACTCAACCACCGGTGAGAGCCTTACGCCGCCGACTTCAGCGCGTCCTTGAGCTTGACCGGCGCGCCCATGCGCAGCAGCCCGTTCTCGTAGATGCGTGATCCGATCGCGATGATCGCCAGCGTCGACACGACGAGGATGACGAGGGACACCAGCGGCTCCCACCACTCGGCAAGTCCGAGGAAGACCCGCAGCGGCATCCCGATCGGCGCCGAGAACGGCACGTACGACATGATGCCGAGCACGAGCGGGTTGTCGTAGAAGAAGATGACGAGGAAGTACGGCACCATGATCAGCATCGTGATGGGCGTGATCGCGCCGCCCATGTCCTCCTGACGCGAGACGAGCGCGCCGGCGGCCGCGAACATGGCGGCGAGCATCACGAAGCCGATGACGAAGAAGACCAGGAACCAGACGATCGAGGGTCCGACCTCGGCGAGCAGGATGTCCTGTCCCGTCGCCAACAGCCCGACGCCGGCGAACAGCGCGATCAACACGATCTGGCCGAAGGCGAGCAGGCTGTTGCCGACGACCTTGCCGGCGAGCAGCACCCGTACCGGCACCGTCGCCATCAGGATCTCGACGATGCGGGTCTGCTTCTCCTCCACCACGCTCTGCGCGATCAGCTGTCCGAAGGTCAGCGCCGACGAGAAGAAGATGATGCCGAACGCGAGGGCGACGAGGTAGACGATGCCGGGGTTCTGGTCGCTCGGGTCGAGCAGCAGCACCTGCGGGGCCTCGCTGAGAGCCGCGACGACGCCCGAGGGCGCCTCGTCGAGACCGATCACGGTGAGCCCCAGCTGTCCCTCCGAAGGCACGACCGCGGCGTCGACCGAACCGTCGCGCACCAGCGCCTCGGCCTCGTCGACCGAATCGGCCTCGGTGACCTCGAACGCGTCGGTCGCCTCGACCGTCGTGACCGCGGAGCCGACGGCCGCCACGGACGGCAGCGACTGGTTCGCGCCGAGGATTCCCCCGGCGACGATCGAGCCGAGAACGAGGAGCAGCAGGATGCCGGTGGAGATCAGGAACGCCTTGCTGCGAAGGCGCATGCGGATCTCGCGCTCGGCGACGAGCCAGATGGCGGGCAGTGTGGCGGGCCTGGAGTAGTGCGTGCCGGTGGTGCTCACTGGATGACCTCCTTGAAGATCTGGGAAAGCGAGGGGAGTTGCGGCGCGAACCGCTCGACGGTGCTGGTGGCGATGGCGCGCTGCAGCACCCGCTGCGCGGTCTCGTCGGTGTCGACGTCGAACAGCGAGTAGCCGCCGTCGAAGTCGAGAACGGTGACGCCCGCTTCGTCCCGGAGCCAGCCGGCGTCGCCGCCGAGCTGGATCTCGTAGCGCGGCAGCGTGTGCGCGGCACGGATGCCCTCGCGGGAACCGCTCGCCCGGATCTCGCCGTCGGCGATGACGACGAGGTCGTCGCAGAGGCGTTCGACGATGTCGAGCTGGTGCGAGGAGAAGATGACCGGGGCGCCGGTGGCGGCGAAGTCCTTGAGCACGTTGAGCACGACCTCGACCGCGATCGGGTCGAGGCCCGAGAACGGTTCGTCGAGCACGAGAACCTCGGGGTCGTGCACGAGTGCCGCGGCGATCTGCGCGCGCTGCTGGTTGCCGAGCGAGAGGCTCTCGACGGTGTCGTCGACGCGCTCGCCGAGGCCGAGGCGCTCGAGCAGGCTCTCCGTGTTCTGCTTCGCCTGCGTCTGGCTCATGCCGTGCAGGCGGCCGAGGTACACGATCTGCTCGGCGATCTTCATCTTGGGGTACAGGCCACGCTCCTCCGGCATGTAGCCGAAGCGGGTGCGCTGCTCGGCGGTGAGCGGCGCACCGTCGAGGGTGACCGTGCCGGAGTCCGCGGCGAGGACGCCGAGGATGACGCGCATCGTCGTGGTCTTTCCGGCGCCGTTGCCGCCGACGAAGCCGGTCATGCGGCCTCCGGCGACCGTGAACGACACGTCGCGCAGAACGCGCCGGTCGCCGAACGACCGATTGATCGAGTGGAGCTCGAGCATCTAAAACCTCCCATGTTCGGTGACCACGCTACGGAGGAGCGGTGCGCCGCGGCATCCGTCGGGTGACGGGTTTAATTCCTCAGCCGCTGGGGGGAGTCGTGCCGCCGCGCACCGCGAAGCCGTGCTCGTAGGCGTAGACGACCGCCTGGATGCGGTCGCGCACTCCTAGCTTGGTCAGTACGTTCGAGACGTGGGTCTTGACCGTCGCCTCGCCCACGTAGAGGGCGATCGCGATCTCGGCGTTCGACTTGCCCTGGGCGATGAGGGCGAGGACCTCGGTCTCGCGGTCGGTCAGGTCGGGCAGCACCGCGCGGTCGGGGAGCGTCGCGACCGGCGAGGTCGTGGCGCCGAACCGCTCGATCACACGCCGGGTGACGCTCGGCGAGAGCAGTGCGTCGCCCCGGGCGAGCACCTGCACTGCCTCGACCAGGTTCTCGGGACTCGCGGTCTTGAGCAGGAACCCGCTCGCACCCGCGCTCAGCGCCTCGAACAGGTAGTCGTCGCGGTCGAACGTGGTGAGGATCAGCACGCGGCTGGTGTTCGCGGGGTCGGCGACGATCGCACGGGTGGCGGCGAGGCCGTCCGTGCCGGGCATCTGCACGTCCATGCAGATCACGTCGGGTTCGAGTTCGAGGGCGAGCCGGATGCCGTCGGTGCCGTTGGACGCTTCGCCGACGACCTCGATTCCCGGCTCGCTGTTCAGGATGATGCGGAAGCCGGCGCGCACCAGCTCCTGGTCGTCGACGAGCAGGACGGTGGTCATGAGGCTGCCTCGGTGGACTCGGTGATTCGGGGGGCGATGCGGGCGCGCACGAGATAGCCGCCGCGGGCACGCGGACCGACCTCGAGCTCGCCGCCGACCGCGGCGAGACGCTCGCGCATGCCGACGTGGCCGAGTCCGGTGCCGCTCGAGGTCAGTCCGCGGCCCACGCCGGTGTCGGCGACCTCGAGCTCGACGCCGTCGGCGAGGTAGCGCAGGCGCACGTCGACGGTCGCCCGTCCTCCCCCGTGCTTGCGCACGTTGGTGAGTGCTTCCTGCGCCACCCGGTAGACGGTGAACCCGACGAGGGTCGGCACGGGGCGGGCGTCGCCGACCACGTGCAGGGTGGCGGGGATGCCGGCGGCGCTGGTCTCCTCGACGAGGTCGGGCAGCTGGTCGACCCCCCGTGTCGAGGAACTGCTGCTCGCGGCATCCGTGTCGTTGTCTCTCAGGGTGGTGAGCAGGCGGTGCAGTTCGTCGACGGCCTGCCGCGCGCTCGCCTCGATCGTCGAGAGCGACTCGGACGCCTGCGCGGGGTCGGTCGCGAGCACACGACGGGCCGCCCCGGCCTGCACGCCCATGACCGACACGTGGTGGGCCACGACGTCGTGCAGCTCGCGGGCGATGCGCACCCGGTCGAGGGCGACGGCCTGGTGCGCGCTGATCTCGCGCTCCTGGGCGAGCTCCTCCGTGCGGTCTTCGAGCTCGGCACGGGAGCGGGCGCCGCGGTAGGCGGAGTCGCCGAAGTAGTAGGCGCCGCCGAAGTAGAGCAGGTTGGTGAGCACGTTGATGACCGCGTAGGAGGCGAACGCGCTGAAGACGCCGGAGCGGGAGAAGCCGGGCAGGGTGTCGGGGTCGTTCACGGTGAGCAGCAGCTGCACGCCGATCCAGACGAACATGCCGACGATGATCAGCACCCGGGTGATCGTCGCGGCGCGGCGGTGCCGGCTCCACGCGCCGACGGAATAGATCGCGATGAAGAGCGTGATGCTGCCGAACAGCGCCTCGGGCACCCGGAAAGTGGGGGCGAGGAAGAAGGCGACGGAGACGACGACCGCCACGATCTCGGGGTAACGGCGGCGCCAGGCCAGCGGGACGGTGAGCGCGAGGATCATGAGCGCGCTGAGCCAGATCGGCGCGGGGTGCAGCTGCGGGTCGACGTCGAGGTCGGTGAAGTAGCCCGAACGCGCGTGCAGCAGCGCGCTCACGATGGTGCCGACCGCGAGTGCCGCGACGCCGATGGCGTCACGACGGTACCCCTCGCGGCCCGGTCGGGGGCGCAGCCAGTCGTCAGTCACGGGTCAACGCTACCGAGGCGGGTGGGGCGGGGCATCCGTCTCGCGGGGGAACGGCGAACCGCCAGCGGATTGAGCCCGTCGAAACCCGGGGTTTCGACAGGCTCAACCCGCCTGAGCCCTAAGCCGTGATCCCCGCCGTCGACTCGATCACGGCGGTCATCTTCTTGGAGAGCGCCTCGTAGAACATCGAGAGCGGGAACTCGTCGTCCATCACCGCGTCGGTGTACCCGCGGGGCGGGCCGTCGAGCGGCAGGTCGCGCACCGCCCAGCGCGAGGCCGGGTGCGGGGTCAGCGTCGACGCGACGAGATCGTACGCGGCGAGCCAGTGAGCCACCTTCGGACGGTCGATCGACTTCCAGTACAGGTCGTTGATCGCGTCGGAGAGTGCGATGACGACCTCGGGGACCTCGTCCCAGTCGATCGTGAGCGCGGTGTCGGTCCAGTGCAGCACGTGGTGCTGGTGCATCCACGCGAACAGCAGCTGGCCGCCGAGTCCGTCGTAGTTGCGCACCCGGCTGCCGGTGATCGCGAACCGGAAGATGCGGTCGAAGATCACCGCGTACTGCACGAGCTTCGCGCGGTCGCGGGCCACCGGGTCGGCGTCGTCGTCGCGCGACACCGTGACGGCCTCGCGGAACGCCGTCAGATCGCAGCGCAGCTCCTCGAGCGAGTACAGGAAGTACGGCATGCGCTGTTTGATCATGAACGGGTCGAAGGGCAGGTCGCCGCGCATGTGCGTGCGGTCGTGGATCAGATCCCACATCACGAACGTCTGCTCGGTGAGTTGCTGGTCGTCGAGCAGTCTCGCCGCGTCATCCGGCAGCTCGAGCTTGGTGATCTCGGATGCTGCCCGCACGACCCGGCGGAATCGGGCCGCCTCGCGGTCGGCGAAGATCGCACCCCAGGTGAAGGTGGGCACCTCGCGCATCGCGACGCTCTCGGGGAACAGCACGGCCGAGTTGGTGTCGTAGCCCGGCGTGAAGTCGACGAAGCGTACGGGCACGAACAGCTTGTTCGAGTACTCCCCCGCCTCGAGCTCGCCGACGAACTCCGGCCAGATGACCTCGATGAGCACGGCCTCGACGAGGCGGCTGGTCGAGCCGTTCTGCGTGTACATCGGGAACACGACGAGGTGGCGTAGGCCGTCGACGCGGTCGAGCTGCGGCTGGAACGCCTGCAGCGAGTCGAGGAAGTCGGGCACGCCGAATCCCTCGGACGCCCACCGCTCGAAGTCGACCGAGGCCGCGCCGAGGTAGGCCGCGTCGTGCGGCAGTTCGGTGCGGAAACTCAGGATCTCGCGCACGATCGTCGCGACGTACCCGCGTGCCGCGTCGTGGTCGCCCGCGTCTGGCACGCTGCCGTCCTGAATCTGGAGAAGTTGAAGAGCGGATGCCGCGTGCTTGAGGTTCAGCCAGGAGGCGTCCTCCACAACCTCGGGTTCTCCGACGATGGCGGTGCTGGACATCGTGGTGTTGGACATGGGTGAACCTCCGATCCGCGTGAGCGTGTGACGAGCGGCGCACGGATAGAGCGCCTGATTCGAGCCTAACGACGGAGCATTCGCGGTTGATTGTGTCTCACGCGGGAAAATTGCACCAGCGACCCCAATATCCGCACGAAACCGTCATCCCGCGTGTGTCGCGCACGCCGCCTACACTTCACACATGTCTACGGCGCGCGAACTCGAGGCGGCGCTCGCCGCGGTGGCCAGCCGCGACGAGGCCCAGAAACTGCAGAGGTTCTTCAAGACCGGCAAAGGGCAGTACGGCGCGGGCGACCGCTTCATCGGGGTCCGGGTGCCGACGATCCGGCTCGTGGCGAAGGACTTCGCCGACCTCTCGCCGGCCGACCTCAACGACCTGCTCGACAGCGCGATCCACGAGCACCGGTTTGCCGCTCTCGTCGTGATGGTCGGGCAGTTCCAACGGGCGAGCAAGGCGGGCGACGAGCCCGAGCGCGAACGTCTCGTCGAGTTCTACCTCTCGGCCATGCGGCGCGGCCGCATCAACAACTGGGACCTGGTCGACACCTCGGCCGAGTTCATCCTCGGCGAGTACCTCTACGACAGGCCGCGCGACCAGTTGGCGCGTCTCGCGAAGAGCGGCGTGGTCTGGCAGCGGCGCATCGCGATGATCTCGACCTTCGCCTTCATCAAGCACGGCGACGCGTCGACGACGCTCGAAGTGGCCGAGGTGCTGCTCGATGACCAGCACGATCTGATTCAGAAGGCCGTCGGCTGGATGCTGCGCGAGGTCGGCAAGCGGGTCGACAGAGACCTGCTGACCGGCTTTTTAACCGCGAATGCGAAGCGGATGTCGCGGGTGAGCCTGAGTTACGCGACGGAGCACTTCGAGCTGGCGGATCGCGTGTACTACCGGTCGCTGAACTAGGGCGGAGTGAGCCTGTCGAAATCCCATGGTGCGGACGGGGTTTCGACGAGGTCAACCCGCTCAGAGGTGGTGCCGCGCCAGCCAGTCGAGCACCAGCGCCGTGAACTCGGCGGGCTTCTCCACGCTGGGCAGGTGCGCGGTGTCCGCGATCACCACGCCCTCCGCGCCGACGATGGCCGACGCCAGATACTCCTGCTGCTGCAGCGCTACCGAGATGTCCTTGTCGCCGACGATCACGAGCGCGGGAACGGCGATCTCGCCGAGCCGTCCGTACGCGGGCGGTTCGAGCCCGACCGGGATCGGCGCCTCGAGCACGTGCCCGGTGTTGGCCAGGTTGAGGTCGTAGGCGGTCTGCAGGAACTCCGGGTCGACGTCGGTCAGCTCGCGGGTCGGTCCGACGCCCCACAGCTCGGCCTCGAGCCGGAAGGCGCCGTCGAGGTCGCCCTCCTCGTACGCGTCGTCGACGGCGGTGAACAGCTGCTCTTCGCGGTCGGTGAGCGCGGTGCCCGGATAGCCGCTCGGGCCCGAACCGATCGTGACCAGCCCGCTGACGCGCTCCGGTGCGTCGAGGGCGAAATCGATCGCGATGCCCCCGCCCCGCGAACAACCGATCAGAGTGGCCGACTCGACACCGAGGTGGTCCAGTAGGGACGCGGCATCCGACCGGTTCGAATATTCGACGTTCTGGGTCGTCGTCTCGCCGAAACCGCGGGTGTCGAACCGGATGACGAAGTGGTCGGCGGCGAGGGCCTCGACCTGCGGGTCCCACATGCGCAGGGTGGCGATTCCCGCGTGGATGAGCAGCACTGCCGGCTTGCCGATGTGGCCGTCGGTCTCGTAGTAGAGGGTCGCGCCCGCGACGTCGAGGTGGGTCATGCCCCAACGCTAGGCGATACTGGACAGGTGTCGGGGGTCTTGATCGGTTTTGCCATCATCGGCGTGATAATCCTCATCGGGTTCATCGTCGGTCGCATCGGCATCCTCGGCGAGCACGCTCCGCAGGTGCTCAGCCGCATCGTCTTCTTCGTGCTCTCCCCCGCGCTGCTCTTCACGGTGCTCGCCGACGCCGACGTGCACTCGCTCTTCTCGTCGATGTTCCTCATCTCGGCGATCACCGCGCTCATCGCCTGCCTGCTGTTCGCCGGAATCGCGCTGCTGATCTTCCGCCGCAAGGCGCCGGAGGCCGTGATCGGCTCGATGGCGGCCGGCTACGTCAACGCCAACAACATCGGAATCCCCGTCGCTGTCTACGTGCTCGGCGACACCGCGTACTCGGCGCCGGTGCTGCTCTTCCAGCTGCTCGTGCTCGCGCCGATCTCGCTCGGCATTCTCGACGTGACCACCAGCGGCAAGGTGTCGGTGAAGCGCATCCTGCTGCAGCCGGTGCGCAATCCGATCATCATCGCGTCGGTGCTCGGCGTGATCGTCTCCATCACGGGACTCGAACTGCCGGCCGCGGTCATGGAGCCCTTCCGCATCGTCGGTGCCGCGGCCGTGCCGCTCGTGCTCATCGCCTTCGGCATGTCCCTGGTCGGGCGGCGCCTGCTCGAGCCCGGATCCGGCCGCCGCGACATCCTGCTTGCCAGCTTCGTCAAGCTCGCGGTGATGCCGGTCGTGGCCTGGCTGTTCGGACGTTTCGTCTTCGGCCTCGGCCAGGAGCAGCTGTTCGCCGTCGTCGTTCTCGCCGGGCTGCCCACCGCGCAGAACGTTTTCGTCTACGCCCAGCGCTACAACCGCGGCGTCGCCGTCGCCCGCGACACCGTGCTGATCACGACGATCGGTTCGGTGCCGATCCTCGTGATCGTGGCCGCGCTGCTCGCTTAGGCGGATCGTAGTCAGCCGACCGTGTCCGGATCCGATCCGGTACGCTCGCCCGTCTCCAACGCGGCGATGGCGGCGAGGTCCGCGGCATCCAACTCGAAATCGAAGATCAGCGAGTTCTCGCGGATGCGGTCGAGCGAGTTCGACTTGGGAATCACCGCGACGCCCGACTGGACGTGCCAGCGCAGCACGACCTGGGCGGGGGTCTTGCCGTGCTTTTCGCCGATGGCCGCGAGCGTGGGGTCGTCGAGCACCCGGCCGCGGGCGAGCGGGGACCAGGCCTCGGTGAGGATGCCGTGGGCCGCGTTGTACGCGCGCAGCTCGTGCTGCTGCAGCCACGGCTGCAACTCGATCTGGTTGATCACCGGAGTCTCGGTCGCGTTCGCAAGGAGTTTGTCGAGGTGTGGCGCGTTGAAGTTGCTGACGCCGATCGAGCGCGCCCGACCCTCGCCCTTCAGCGTCTCGAGGGCGCGCCAGGTCTCGACGTAGCGGTCTTGGGCGGGTGCCGGCCAGTGGATCAGGTAGAGGTCGACATAGTCGAGCCCGAGGAGCTCGAGGCTGGTGTCGAACGCCCGGAGGGTCTCGTCGTATCCCTGGTCGTCGTTCCAGACCTTCGTTGTGACAAATATCTCCTCGCGTTGTACCCCGGATGCCCGGATGCCGGCACCGACGCCGGCCTCGTTGAAGTAGAGCTTGGCGGTGTCGACGTGCCGGTATCCGGCCTCGATCGCGCCCTCGACCAGGTGGGCGGCAAGCGAATCGTCCACCTTGTAGACGCCGAGTCCGAACTGCGGGATGGCGCGGCCGTCGGCGAGTTGCAGGCTGGGGGAGAACGGAGAAGTCGTCATGTGACAAGTATTTCGCGCATCGCCCAGAGGTGTCGCTTTTCCTCCGGCTGGGGGACAATCCCCGGCGCTTTGGGGGCCATAGTCGCCACTTGTGGCGTAAATAGGCGGTAAATGATTTTGGCTGTACCCCTAATCTTGCCATTATGAGCCGTTTTCTTAGCTAGTCTGAACCCGTGACTCCGAATGGCCGTACCCCGAGTGTGCAGGTGATGTGTGGAAATTAGCGCGCCCGAAGAGCTGGCCGTCTGGAAGGCAGCTGCTGCCGCCCGCCACTACTCGTACCAGTCCCACATCCTCGGCCCGGGATTGTCCGGCCAGATGTTCAAGACCGGCGAGCGCGTAGTCGCCACGTCTCTCGTCAACGCCCTGCAGGCTCCGTCGCCGTTCCTCGCGGGCAGCGTCAACGGCCGCTACCTCGACAGTGACTTCTCCCCGCACACGATCTCCGCGTCGTTCGTGGCCATCCCGCTCGCGCGTCCCGTGCCGAACGTGGTGTTGCTGACCAGCGGGCTGGACGTGCTGCGCCACACCGGCATCGAGACCGAGGGCCACGTGCCGCTCGCCGTCGACGGCGACTTCTCCCAGCCGTTCGAGATCCTCTCCGCTCCCGGCTTCGAGCTCGACGCCCGCCAGATCCTCACCCCCGAACTCATCGCCCTCGCCCTCGACGTCACCGGCGGATGCGACATCGAACTCGTCGACGAGTGGATGTTCGTCTACAGCGCCGCCGGAAAGAACAGCACCGAAGAGGCTCTCGAAGGCATCGAGAAGATCACCCGCCACGTGCAGGCGCGCGTCGCGGGTCAGAGCGAATTCGTCCAGACCGACTCGAACGATGTCGTCGTCGCCGAGCCCGCCGCCCCCACGGTCCCCCGCGTCACCGAGCGTGAAGAGCGCGAGGCCCGCGCCGGCGCCGTGGCCACCGGCCGCCGCGCCCTCGACAGCCAGATGCACTACACGCAGCGCCTCGTGCTGTTCTCGCTCGGATCGTTCATCACCGGCGGTCTCGCCTGGTGGTTCGTGAGCGACCTGCTGCCGAGCCTGTAGGGCTTAACCGAAACTCAGTCGCAGGCTCCTTCGGCGCTGGGGTCGCGCACACGCTGGCGCGTTTGCCATAGCTCCACCGCGCATGCTCAACCCTCTTAGAAGATCATCGGCCGATCGTCGTCGTCCTCGTCGAGCTGCACGTCGACATCGACGACCACCGGCACGTGGTCGCTCGGCGCCTCGCCCTTGCGCTCGTTGCGGTGGATCGACGCCCCGGTGACCAGGTCGGAGAACGGCTGGTTGCCGAGCACGAAGTCGATGCGGATTCCCTCGTTGCGTGGGAACCGCAGCTGCTTGTAGTCCCAGTAGGTGTAGCCCTCCGGCACGAACGGCCGCACGGTGTCGATCAGCCCGATGTCGGCGAAGGCCGCGAACGACGCGCGTTCCTCGGGCGAGACGTGGGTGGACTGCCCGACGACGATGCTCGGGTCGCCGTTGTCCTCGTCGGTCGGGATGATGTTGAAGTCGCCCATCAGCGCGATCGGCGAACCGGGGTTCGCGGCGATCCACTCCTGGGTGGCGCCGCGCAGCTTCTCCAGCCAGTCGAGCTTGTAGACGAGGTGCGGGTCCTCGAGCGAGCGTCCGTTGGGCACGTACAGGCTCCAGAGCCGCACGCCGTCGACCGTGACGCCGATCGCGCGGGCCTCGAGCGGCTGGTCGGGGCCCTCGGCGCCCTTGAGGAAGCCGGGCTGCCCCGCGAAACCGATCTCGACCTCGGTCATCGGCAGGCGCGACGCGAAGGCCACGCCGTTCCACTGGTTCAGGCCGGTGAGCTGCACGTCGTACCCGGCCGCGGTGAACGCCTCGTAGGGGAACTGCTCGGGCTTGCACTTGATTTCCTGCATGCCGAGCACGTCGATGTCTTCCCGCACCAACCAGTCGACGACTCGGTCGACACGGGCTCTGATCGAGTTCACATTCCAGGTGGCTACGCGCATACTCCCACGCTACCGTTCGCCCAGCCCCGGCAGCCTCGTTAGTCTTGACCCTGTGACTGACGCGCGTACCCAACTGATCGAGTTCATCAAGGCCGATGCCGTATTCCACGGAGACTTCACCCTCACCAGCGGCAAAAAGGCGACGTACTACGTCGACATGCGCCGAGTGAGCCTCGACCACCGCGTCGCTCCGCTTATCGGCCAGGTCATGGTCGACCTGATTTCCGAGATTCCGGATGTCGCAGCCGTGGGCGGTCTCACCATGGGTGCTGACCCCATCGCCTCCGCCGTGATGCACCAGGGCGTCGCGCTCGGAAAGACCTACGACTCCTTCGTCGTGCGCAAGGAGCCGAAGGACCACGGCCGTGGCCGCCAGGTCGAGGGACCCGACCTCGAGGGCAAGCGCGTCATCGTGCTCGAAGACACCTCCACCACCGGCGGTTCGCCGCTCAAGGCCATCGAGGCGCTGCTCAAGGTCGGCGCGATCATCGCCGGCGTCGCCGTCGTGGTCGACCGCAACACCGGCGCCAAAGAGATCATCGAAGCCGCCGGCTACCCCTACTACTCCGCCATCGGTCTGAGCGACCTCGGGCTCGAATGAGCGACGAGAAGCCGCCGTCGGGCTTCAACTGGGGACTGACTCCCGGAGGGGGCGAGCCGGAGAAGCCGGCCGAACCGACGACGGCTCCCGAGCCGACAGAGTCGACCGACCCGGTCGACATCGGCTTTATGTCGGCCGTGCCGCAGAACCAGCTCGGCGCCGAGCCGCCCGCGGGCGAGCCGGAGAAAGCTCCCGAGAAGCCCGCTGACGCGCCCGCCGAGCAGCCGGGCGAGGCACCCGCTGCGCCGCCCACCGAGAAGCCCGACCCCTCGCAGTCCTGGTCGATCGACGACGACGGCGAAGCGACGGCCGCGTTCGACTTCCGTGCGCCGGCTCCGCCGCCCATCGACCCCATCCAGCCGCCGGTCTGGCACGAGGGCCGCAAGCTCGCGTGGGAGACTCCGACCCCGCCCGCGTTCGACCTCTCGCTCGAGGGCGCGACCGGGCCGCTGAGCACGGGCGAGGTGGGCCTCGGAGCACCCGTCGGCGAGTCGCCCACGACGAACCCGATCGACGCACTCTTCGGCGAAGAGAAGTTCCATGAGTACGTGGACGCCCCGGCCCAGGCCCTCGTCCCGTTCGTCGCGCGCGACGTCGTACCGGTCGCGCCGCCCAAGCGTTCCACGCCCAAGCCGCCGAAGCCGCCGCGTGGCCCGATGCCTCCCGGCCAGCGCGCGCTGGTGTGGATCGCCGGTTCGCTCGTCGCCGCGCTCGCCCTCGCCGGGCTGTTCTTCGTCGGCACGCGCCTCGGCGACGCGGAGCCGACCGCCGTCGCCACCCCCGCCGCGACACCGACCCCCACGCCGACCCCCGAGGAGACCGTCGCCCCGGTCGCGGTCATCGGGCCGGTGGCGCCCGGCGTCGTCGAGTGGGACGCACTGCTCGGCACCGAGTGCCTCGACCCCTTCGTATCCGCGTGGGAAGACGAGTTCACCGTCGTGGACTGCGCTGCCCCCCACGCGGCGCAGATGGTCTACCGCGGCCGCTTCGACGACTCCGCCACCGACCCGTTCCCCGGCCTCGACGTGCTCCAGGCCCGCATGAACCTGCTCTGCGCCAGCCCGGACAACATCGACTACGCCGCGGCCAGCCAGTTCTCCGACATCCAGATCGCCGCCAGCTACGCCGGCACCGACGAGGAGTGGGCGACGGGCGACCGCGCCTACTACTGCTTCGTCAGCCGGTCGTCGGGGGAGCCGCTCACGGCGAGCGTGGCGATGCCGCCGCGTGCGCCCGCGGTGATCCCCGTCGTCGCGTCGCCCGAGCCGTAGCAGTCAGCGGCCCCCGCACCGGTACGCTGGGCCCGTGTTCTCCATCCTGACCCAGACGCTGCGGCTCGTCGCCGCGCGCTGGCCGGTTCTGCTCGCCTGGTACCTCGCGGGATGGTTGGTCCGTTACCTCGTGATCGAGGTGGCGTCGACCGCGGGTGCGTACAGCGCCCTCGCCGGGCTCATGATCCTGCCGCTCGCGACCCTCGCCCGGTTGGCGAGCTTCATCGGCATGTTCCTCGCCCTGCGCGACGTGATGCCGTCGTTCGCCGACATGAAGCGGCGCGGGGTGGACGACATCGACCGCACGACGGAGGGGCGCACGGGGCCCGGCCGGGTCTACGACATCTTCCTGGTCAGCATCCTGCCGTTCTTCGCCTTCTACGCCGCGTGGAAGTTCCTCGGCGACGACCTCGGCGAGTACGCGCAGAAGGCGCTCCCGAAGATCGACTACTTCACGCGGGACGACACCACCGGCGCCATCCTCGACCTGCGGCTCGAGCCGCTGACCATCGCGGTGATCGTGCTCGCCTTCGCCGGCCGCTACCTGATCAAGCGCAATCAGGAGAAATTGCCGAAATGGACCGCCATCCTCGCCGTCTATTTCGAAGCCGTCTGGGTCTATCTGACGTTCTTCTTCATCTCGAACTACTCCAACGACTTCAACGACTGGCTGTCGAACCGCGCCGTGATGCACTGGCTGGCCGACTTCCGCGGCTGGATCTCGTCGCTGTTCGCACCCGTCGGCTGGGTGTGGGATGGCGTGGAATGGGCGATCGGCGAGGCCGGCGGACTTCTGCTGCTGCCCGTCGCCTGGCTGGCGATCGCCGGTGTGGTCTACGGCAGGGCACTCGCCGCGCAGAAGATCGCGTACCGCCCGCGCAACCGCTACTACGAGAGCGCCCGCTCGCGAGTGTCGGCTCTGCCGAAGGGCGTCGTTCGCCGCGCGGCCGACGTGGGCAACGACTTTCTCGAGCGCTGGCGGCCACTCGCCAACGCGTTCGTGCTGATGTGGCGCGCGGGGGTCGTGCCGCTCGGCCTCTACGTGCTGGCCTACACCGTGCTCGAGGCGGGTACGACGTGGGCGTTTATGGGCGTGATTCAGGTGGTCGGCCCGCACAACCTGGATACCTGGTGGATGAACCTCGACAGCATCTACTCGTTCGGTATCGACGCGATCATCGAGCCGCTGCGCATCTGCCTGATCGCCGCCGGGTACGACTACTGCCTTCGCAAGCTCGAGGAACGTCGCGAGGTCGCGGCCGCGACCGGCACAGAGCCGGAACCGTCGCCCGCCGCTACAGCGTGAAGCGCAGGTAGTCGGGCAGCTCGTCCACGACGCTGACCGACATGCCGAGACGCGTGCCGTCGGTGCCGGCGCCGGACGGGACGATGAAGATCGTCTGCGCGAGATACGGCTCGGTGACCTCGCTGTTGCAGCCCCACTCGACGTCGTCGGGGAACGAGTAGTCGATCGGGTCGAGCAGCGCGTCGCCGATCGAGAGCAGCTCGGTGTCACCGTCGAGCTCCTGCAGGTGCACCGTGCACCCGAAGGACTTGCCGTCGTTGTCGAACTCTTCTGGCTCCACGTTCAGCGTCGCGACGACCAGATCGGTGTCGGCGGGGAGGCCGATCTCCTTGCCCTCCGCCGACGAGAAGGAGATGCGCTCGACGCTTTCGAGCGACCAGGCGGTTCCGCCGTAGTGGGCCGTGTCGGCGCCGACGACCTCGATGGGGGCGCTGGGGCGCGAGTCGAAGAAGCCCACCCACTGCTGCCAGAAGGTGATGCCCAGCGTGGCGGGCAGGAGCACGGCGACGGCGACGAGCCCGATCCAGTTCTTACGCAGCCACGGTGTCACCGTCCACCCCATGTCTGTGCGTCGGTCTCGATGGACTCGTCGATCGGTATGGCGGTGAGGTCGACCGGCACCACGAGCATCGAGTCGGCGCGCGGGTCGTCGTTGAGTGCGAGGTGTATCTCGGCCGCGCCGGCCTCTGCCGATTCGACGAGGTCGGCCGGCAGCTCGAACATCAGAGGCCCGGTGGTGGCAATCCCGATGTCGAGAACCGCTTCGGCGATCGAGCCGCGGGCAGGTCGGACAGACGCGCTGTAGGTCGTGTCGCCGACTTGGATGACGGCGGTGCCGAGCGAGGCACCGGTGTCGTCGACCACGGCCTCCACGCTCGCGTCGACCACGACCCAGACGCCGGGAGTCGTGCCCGCCCAGCCATTGCTCGCGGTCACCGACTCGGCGATGCGCACGTCGGTGACGGTGGCCCGGATGTTGCGTCCGGTCAGCTCGTCGCCGATCTCGCCGCGGACGACGATCGGGCCCTGCTGCTGTTCTTCGTCGGGGGTCGTGTGCGTGACGATGCCCGCGACGACGAGGATGCCGACGAGGGCGACCCCGTTCACGACGTGGCGCCAGTTGAGTGTCGTCATCCCTCGTCACCGTCCTCGGTCTCGGCGCCCGCGCCCACATCCTCGATCACGAGGTCGACGTGGGCGGCGACGAAGGGATCGTCGAAGACGTCGCCGTAGACGATGAAGCCCTTGCGCTGCAGCCGGTCGAGGATGTCGACGGTGATGTCGTCGCCCGCGGCCAGGGCGTCGGGGGCGACTTCCCAGACGTAGGCGAGCTCCACGGGCACGCCGGGCTGCACGGCCCGGAAGGTCGTGCCGTCGTCGATCACGAGAAGGTCGGAGGGGGCCGCCGACGCATCGATGCCGTCCACTCCCACGGGCACCACGCTGTCGGCGTCGTTCGGTTGCCCGGCGATACGCACGGGGCTGTCCCAGACGTTGTCGACGGTGGCCGAGATCACCAGCAGACGGTTGCCCTCGATCTCGGGCGTGACTCCCTGCTCGGGGAAGGCGTCGATGAGGATGGCGCGGTCAATGCTGATCTTCAGCTGCGTGCCGGTGTACGCGTCGCCGGGGTCGAGCTCTGGCACGGGTGTGGCGGGGGCGTCATCCAGACCGCCCAACAGGGCCGACAGGGCCAACAGCACGCCCAGTACCGACGTGACCAGCCAGCGCGTCGGCAGCTTGTCGAACGCCGCCCGGGCACGCTGCTGCCAGGTGAGCGTTTCGGCGGGCGGGGTGGGTGTCACTCGGGGCGACTAGATTTCGTCCGACTCGACGGGCTCGGGATTGATCAGGTCGGCGACGCTGTTGAGGATCTCGTCGGGCCGGAACGGGTAGCGGTCGATCTCCGCCTGGTCGCTAATGCCGGTGAGCACGAGGATCGTGTGCAGGCCCGCCTCGATGCCGGCGACGATGTCGGTGTCCATGCGGTCGCCGATCATGCCGGTGTTCTCCGAGTGCGCGCCGATCTTGTTCATCGCCGAGCGGAACATCATGGGGTTGGGCTTGCCGACGACGTACGGCTCCTTGCCGGTCGCCTTCGAGATGAGCGCTGCGACGGCGCCCGTGGCCGGGAGCGGGCCGTCGGCACTCGGCCCCGTGGCGTCGGGGTTGGTGACGATGAACTTGGAACCGGCCCCGATGAGGCGGATCGCTTTAGTGATCGCCTCGAACGAGTAGTTGCGCGTCTCTCCGATGACGACGTAGTCGGGGGCGGACTCGGTCATGATGAAGCCCGCCTCGTGGAGCGCGGTGGTGAGGCCGGCCTCGCCGATCACGAAGGCGCTGCCGCCGGGCAGCTGCGAGGCGAGGAAGTCGGCGGTCGCGAGCGCTGAGGTCCAGATGCGGTCCTCGGGCACGTCGAGCCCCGACGCTTTGAGCCGGGCGCTGAGGTCGCGCGGCGTGAAGATCGAGTTGTTGGTAAGCACGAGGTAGGGCTTGCCCTCGTCGCGCCACTGCTGCAGCAGCTCGGCTGCCCCGGGAACCGGATGGTTCTCGTGGACCAGCACCCCGTCCATGTCGGTGAGCCAGCACTCGATTTCGCCGCGGTTATTCATGCGGCAATAGTACCGAGGTGGCGGCCGTGCCCAGCCTCTTCTCGATGATTGCCAGTGCATCGGGATTCTGCTCCATCAGCACGAACCGTCGGCCGAGCTTGTGGGCGACGGCCCCCGTGGTGCCGCTGCCGGCGAAGAAGTCGAGTACCCAGTCGCCGGGGGCGCTCGACGCGTGGATGACGCGGCGCAGGATGCCCTCGGGCTTCTGGGTCGCGTAGCCGGTCTTTTCCTTGCCGGTCGGCGACACGATCGTGTGCCACCAGACATCGGTGGGCAGTTTGCCGAGGGCCACCTTCTCGGGCGTGACCAGCCCGGGCGCCATGTACGGCTCGCGGTCGACCTCCGCGTTATCGAAGAAGTAGTTCTTCGGGTTCTTCACGTAGACGAGGATCGTGTCGTGCTTGGCCGGCCACTTGTTCTTGGCGCGGGCGCCGTAGTCGTAGGCCCAGATGATCTCGTTGAGGAAGCTCTCGCGGCCGAACAACGCGTCGAGAACGACCTTCGCGTAGTGCACCTCGCGCCAGTCGAGGTGCAGGTAGAGCGTGCCGCGGTCGTCGAGCAGACGCCACGCCTCCTCGAGACGGGGTTCGAGGAACTCCCAGTAGTCGGCGAACGCGTCGTCGTAGCTGTAGAGCAGACCCTTGATCGTCTCGTAACTGCGGCCTTGGAAACCCTTGCGCGCGCCGCCCTCGGCCCGCATCGTGCTCATCGTCTGCCGCGCCTGCACCCGGCCGGTGTTGAACGGCGGGTCGATGTAGATCAGGCGGAACGCGCCATCCGGCAGCTGGGCGAGAGCGGGGAGGTTGTCGCCGTGCACCAGGAGGTTGGGACCGTCGGGGCTCCACGCGGTCTCGGTCATCCTCGAAGATTAACAGGTTGGCGAGCGGCTAGCCTCGTGAGGTGACTGACGAGACCCCCAACCCCTCCGTCGAGCTGACCACCAACGGTGTCGGCCCGTGGCGGGGCGAGCTGCCCGAGGGCGACCACTGGGACCCGGAGCTGCTGGCCCGCGGCGACTCGCGCAACGTCATCGACCGCTACCGCTACTGGAGCATGGCCGCGATCGTGGCCGACCTCGACGAGCACCGCCACGGCTTCCACGTCGCGATCGAGAACTGGCAGCACGACATGAACATCGGGTCGATCGTGCGCAGCGCCAACGCGTTCGCCGCCGACACCGTGCACATCATCGGGCGACGCCGCTGGAACAAGCGCGGCGCCATGGTCACCGACCGCTATCAGCACGTGATGAACCATCCGGATGTCGCGTCCTTCGTCACCTGGGCCCGCTCCGTCGAGCTGCCCATAGTCGCGATCGACAACATGGAGGGCGCCGTGCTGATCGAGACGTTCGACTTTCCGGAGAAGTGCGTGCTGCTGTTCGGGCAAGAAGGACCGGGGCTGACCGCGGAGGCTCTCGCCGCGTCCGACGTGCAGGTCGAGATCAGCCAGTTCGGCTCCACCCGCAGCCTCAACGCGTCGGCGGCCGCGGCGGTCGCGATGCACGCGTGGGTGCGGCAGCACGTCAGCTTCTGACCCGGGCCCTTCGACAGGCTCAGGGACCGGTCACTGAGCCTGTCGAAGGGAGAGCCGCTACGCCCCGATCGGCGACGGCCGCAGGTCGCGCAGCACGCGGAAGCGACCCTGCTTGAGCGCGCCGAGAACCGAGACGAGCAGCGACACGACCAGCCAGGCGAGCAGCGGCCAGATCGTCGCGAGCGTCGCGTCGAGCGAGCCGCCGTACATCAATTGGCGGATGCCGTCGACGGCGTGGCTCATCGGCAGGGCCTGGTGGATGAACGCGAGCGGCGCGGGCAGGGTCTGCCACGGGAACGTGCCGCCCGCCGTCACGAGTTGCACGACCATCAGGATCAGGCCGATGAACTGGCCGACGCTGCCGAGCCAGACGTTGAGCGCGAGCACGATCGCCGCGAACGTGATCGAGACGAACACCATGAACCCGACCATGGCTACCGGGTTCGCGACCTCGAGGCCGAGTCCGTAGCGGACGAGCGCGAACAGTCCGACCATCTGCAGGGCGCCCAGCAGCGCGGGGGTCAGCCAGCCGGCGAGCGTCGTGCGGATCGGGCGTCGCACCGCGGTGAGCGCGCGCTTCGACAGCGGACGCACGAGCAGGAAGAGCGCGTAGATGCCGATCCAGGCCGCGAGGCTGATGAAGAACGGTGCGAGCCCGCCGCCGTAGTTCTGGGCCGCGGTGAGAGCGTCCTTCTCCACGGTGACCGGGCTGGCGATCGCGGCGGCCGCCTTCGCACGCTCGGCCGCGGTCGAGCCGGGGATCTGGTCGACGGCGTCGCCGAGCGAGGTGCTCAGTTCGCTCGACCCGGAGGCGAGGGTGGCGATGCCGGTCGACAGGTCGGTGGCGCCGGTGGAGAGCGTGGCCGTGCCGGCAGCGAGGTCGGATGCGCCCGAGGCCGCGCTCGAGGCGCCGCTGGCGAGAGTGCCGGCGCCCGTTGCCGCGGAGTGCACCGCGGCGGCGAGGGTCGGCGCCTGCGAGTTCAGCGTCGCGGCTCCCGCGGCGACCTGGCCGGCGCCGGCCGAGAGCTGCGCGAGCCCCGGCGCGAGGTCGGAGACGCCGCCGCTGACCCCGGCGGTCAGCTGCGCGAGCTGGCCGAGCTTGGTCTGGATGCTCTGGCTCTCCTCGGGTGTCACGAGGCCGTCGGCGAACGCGGCGGCGGATTCGGCGGCGACCGCCGCGGAAAGCTGGGCGGCCTGCGTCGACGGGGTGACGAGTGCTGCACCGCCCGCCGAGGCGGAGGTCAGGCCGTCGGCGACGGAGGTCGCGCCGGTACTGAGGGACGCGGTGCCGGTCGGCAGGGCCGTGGCCTGCGCGTCGAGCTGCCCGAGTCCCGAGCTGAGGCGCGCCGCTCCGGTGGACAGGCTGTCGATGCCCGTGCTCAGGCTCGCGGCGCCGGTCGCGGCACTCGCGGCTCCGCTCGCGAGCTCGGTGGCACCGGCCGAGGCGCTGGCCGCGCCATCCGCCAGCTGCACTGCACCGTCGTCGGCTTTCACCAGACCGGTGCGCACCTCGTCGAGGGCGCCGAGCAGGGTGCCGGCGGCCTCTTCGCCCAGCTGGGCGGCGATGTTCACGCGAACCGCCTCCGCGGCCCGCTCGGCGAGCGTGGTGGAGAGGTAGCTGTTCGTGTCGCTGGTGGTGAGGTCGAGCGTCGCCTTCGTCGCGTTGTCGCCGCTCGCCGAGACGAGGTCCGTGGAGAAGTCGGCGGGGAAGGTGAGGCCGAAGTCGTAGGTTCCGTCGGTGATGCCGGCCTTCGCCTCGGCGGCGCTGACCTCGACCCAGCCGAAGTCGCCGCCGTCGAGCAGGGTCTCGGCGGCGTCCTGGCCGTAGTTGACCGCGTTGCCGTCGGTGTCGGTCGCGCCGGTGTCGGCGACGACGAGCGCGGCGGGCACCTCGTCGAGACGGTTGTACGGGTCCTGGTTGCCCCAGAGGTAGAGGCCGCCGTAGACGAGGGGGACCGTCATCAGGGCGACGAGTGCGGCGATGCCGATCCGGCTCGAGGTGAGCCGGGCGAACTCGGTGCGGATGAGGGTGATGATCATGCGTTGTCCTCGGTCACTGAGTTCGTCGAACGTGTCGAAATAGCGTGTGTGGGTACGGCCGGTGCCGCCGTGTCGATCGACAGCAGTTCCGGCACCGGTACGCCGTCCTTGGCCCCCAAGCCGAGCAGGATGCCGCGGGTGGCAGCATCCGTCACGATGGCGATGGTGGTGCCGCGCTCCGCGACCTGTAGCAGACTCTCGTACCAGCCGGCCGGATCGCCGCCGTGTCTCTCGGGCGAGGTGATGACGAGCGCGTCGACGCCGGGGCGCAGCAGGGCGAGCTCGCTGAACATGCGCACGCGGCGGATCGGCGGCAGGGCGCGCATCGGCACGGTGGCGTAGTCGGCGAGGTCGTGCTCGGCGAGGAACTCGCGCACGGCCCGGCGCGACGAGGGCAGGCCGGCGAAGGAGAACTCCTCGGCGACGACGCCCGCGAGGCCCAGGCCCGCGGTGGGTTCGGCGACGACGGGGGTGTCGACGAGGGCGGTGCGTTTGCGCAGTTCGTCGAGGTCGTCGCGACCGTCGACGGTGACCCGGCCGCTGTCGGGCCGCAGTCGCCCGCCCAGGAGCAGTGACACGAGCATGGGTCGCTCGGCCGTTTCGACGGCGATGACGGTGGGCGCGCCATCCGTCACTTCGAAGCTCGTCTCGGGCACAGAGGCGCCCACGCCCTGGCCGATGGCGGCCGATTCGAGTGCGATGCGCATTAGTGCGCCGCCTTCCGGTGTTCTGAGTGGTGCAGTTCGGGGTGGGAGTCGATGAAGTCGCCGGCCTCGCGCCAGCCGAAGCCGATCGTGCCGAGGGTCATCGACATCACGAGGCGGTGGCCTTCGTGATCGGGGAGGGGGTGCGTCGTCGACTCCTCGAGGACCGAGAACATCGCCTCCTCCATCAGACGGGCGAGGCGGTCGGCGGCGATGTCGACGCGGATGCTGCCGGCGTCGCGGCCCGTGTTGATCGCCTCGAGCACGCCGTGGCGCAGCGGGCGCAGCGCCTCGTCGGTGTGCTGCTTGAGCGAGCCGCGCACCGTGAACACGGCCATCACGCGGATGTTCTCGACCTCGCGCCAGAGCCGCGCGGCGATGAGCGCGAGCCGCACCACCGGGTCGTCGTGGATGACCGACTCCAGGGCGTGCGCCACGCGGGCGGCGCCGAGCGACACGAGTTCGCGCAGCAGGTCGTCGCGGCTGGCGAAGTGGCCGTAGACGGAGCGACGGCTGAGCCCGGCCTCGGCCGCGATGGCCTCGAGCGAGGCGTCGGGGTCGCGGTTGAGCACGACCCGCGCGGCGTCGACGAGCGCGGCGCGGTTCTGGGTCGCGTCGCGGCGGGGCGAGCGCACGGGGGGAATGGTCACGAGGGACAACAATACTATCTTGCACACACCTGTGCAAGATCGCGCGCTGACTATGCTCGCACCATGAGTCAGCCGTTGTCGAGCAGCCCGCGCGGGCCGGTCGTCGAACCGTTCACCGGGCGGGTGCAGACGCTGCCGGTCGTGCCGGGGCGGCCGCACGACGGGCCCGTGGTCGCGGGTACCGGGCGGCGCGCGGCCGCCTTCTTCGTCGACGCGGTGCTCGGCTACCTCGTGCTGCTCGGCGGCATGTTCCTCGGCTCGGCGATCCAGGGCGGCCCGGCGACCGGCAACGTCATCCCCGGCATCGGCTTCGGCGTGTTCGCCGTGTACCTGCTCGTGGTTCTCGTCTGCGTCGCCTACTGGGGCACCTCGCTCGGCAACTCCCTGCTCGGGCTGCGGGTGCTGCGCGTCGATTCGCTCGACCCCGCGGGGTTCTACAGCTCGTTCGCGCGCGGACTCGTGCTTCTGCCGTTCGTCTTCTGGCCGTGGGGGCTGGCGCTGCTCTTCTCTGTACGCAGCGACCCGACCGGCCGGGGGAGGGGGTGGCACGACCGCGTGGGGAACACCGCGGTGCTCGACATCAGGGCGGGGATCGATCCACTTCACGAGGCCGGGCCGTTCGCGGCATCCGTTCGTCTCTCTGCCACTCTGCGGCTCCCGGCGTACGCCGATCCCTCCGCCCGCTAGAATTGGGTGTAATCCCGTTCAAACGAGAGGGCTAACCATGCCAGCGATCGTCATCATCGGTGCCCAGTGGGGCGACGAGGGTAAAGGCAAAGCCACCGACCTCCTCGGCAGTCGTATCGACTACGTCGTGAAGTTCAACGGCGGAAACAACGCCGGGCACACCGTCGTCATCGACGGCGAGAAGTACGCGCTGCACCTTCTCCCCTCCGGAATCCTGAGCCCCGGCGTCATCCCGGTCATCGCCAACGGCGTCGTCATCGACATCGAGGTGCTGTTCGAGGAGCTCGACGCCCTCATCGCCCGCGGTGTCGACGTGTCGAAGCTGCGCGTCAGCTCGAACGCCCACGTCATCACCCAGTACCACCGCACGCTCGACAAGGTCACCGAGCGGTTCCTGGGCAAGCGGCAGATCGGCACCACCGGCCGCGGCATCGGCCCGGCCTACGCCGACAAGATCAACCGCGTCGGAATCCGCATCCAGGACCTCTTCGACGAGAACATCCTGCGCCAGAAGGTGGAGGGTGCGCTGCACCAGAAGAACCACCTGCTGGTGAAGATCTACAACCGCCGCGCCATCGAGGTGGAGGAGATCGTCAGCAACCTGCTCTCCTACGCCGAGCGCCTGCGCCCCATGGTCACCGACACCGCGCTCGAGCTGCACCAGGCACTCGACGCCGAGAAGATCGTGCTGTTCGAGGGCGGCCAGGCCACGATGCTGGATGTCGACCATGGCACCTACCCGTTCGTGACCTCCTCGAGCTCGACCTCCGGCGGAGCGTCGACCGGTTCCGGCATCGGCCCGAACCGCATCGACCGCGTGATCGGCATCGTCAAGGCATACACGACCCGCGTCGGCGCCGGACCGTTCCCGACCGAGCTGCACGACGAGTCGGGCGAATGGCTGCGCCAGAAGGGCTTCGAGTTCGGCACCACAACGGGCCGCCCGCGCCGTACCGGTTGGTACGACGCCCCGATCGCGCGCTACTCGGCGCGCATCAACGGCGTCACCGACTTCGTGATGACCAAGCTCGACGTGCTCACCGGCCTCGAGAAGATCCCGGTCTGCGTCGCGTACGACGTCGACGGAGTTCGCGTCGAAGAGGTTCCCGCCTCGCAGAGCGACTTCCACCACGCGGTGCCGATCTACGAGGAGTTCGACGGCTGGACCGAAGACATCACCGGCGTGCGCAACTTCGAGGACCTGCCGCAGAAGGCGCAGGACTACGTGCTCGCCATCGAGGCGATCAGCGGCTCGCGCATCTCGGCGATCGGCGTCGGCCCCGGCCGCGAGGCCATCGTCGTGCGGCACGACCTGATCAACTAGGTCGTCCGGTCCCGGTCGCTGAGCTGGCCGACGGGCCTTCTTCTATCACGCCGACCTGAGCGCCGCTTGGTTCGAACACACAGCTACGAGGAGTCGACTGCAGTAATGGAAATCGCATACACCGCCATCGCCCACGCAACCGGAGGCGGCCGCGACGGCCACGTCCGTTCGGAAGACGACCTGCTCGACCTCGACACTCGTCCCCCCAAGGAAATGGGCGGCAACGGCGAGGGAACCAACCCCGAGCAGCTGTTCGCAGCCGGCTACGCCGCGTGCTTCCTCAGCGCGATCCACGCTGTCGGCCGCAAGCTCGGCATCGACACGAAAGAGGCCGGCGTCTCGGCGAGCGTCGGCATCGGCCCGAACGGCGAGGGCGGATTCGGCCTCGAGGTCGAACTGCACATCTACACCCCGTCGGTCGAGGGCGAGCGTCGTCAAGAGCTCGTGGATGCCGCACACCAGGTCTGCCCGTACTCGAACGCGACGCGCGGCAACATCGAAGTGACGCTCACGCTCGTCGACTAGCGCTCCCGGTCGCTGAGCCTGTCGAAGCGTCCCTTCGACAGGCTCAGGGACCGTATGGTGATGTCATGACCGCGTCACGCCCCGCCTTCGCGCCGCTCGTCGGCACCTTCATCCGGCTCGATCCGATGCTGAAGTCCGACATCCCGGCCCTCTTCTCGGCCATCGGCCACCCCGAGATCTTCGCGGGCGGCTACGGCGGCGGCCCGGCGGGGTACCGCGACACCCTCGACGGTTTCACCGAGTTCGCCGAGTCGTACTACTCGTGGGATTCCGGCAACGTGTACGCCGTGCGCCTGATCGGCGGCGAGCACGACGGCCTGCTCGTCGGTACGACCACGCTGGGCGACATCGACGTGCCGAACGAGGCCGGCCACATCGGCTGGACCGCCTACGACCCGCGGGTCTGGGGTACCGCTGTGAACCCCGAGGCGAAGCTGCTGCTGCTCGGCTCCGCCTTCGACGCGGGACTCGGCCGCGTGAAGATCCAGGCCGACGCGCTCAACGAGCGGTCGCGCGCCGCGATCCTCAAGCTGGGCGCCCAGTTCGAGGGGATCTTCCGCCGGGACCGCCCCCGCGCGGACGGCACCTGGCGCGATTCCGCCGTGTTCTCGATCATCGTCGACGAGTGGCCGATCGTCCGGAACGGTCTCGAATCGAGATTGGCAGCTTTCGGTGCAGAGCCGGTCGCTTTGCGTACGCGGCAGGCCGACGGGACACGCTAACGTCCTAGGGTGCCATCGCCGACCGCCCCGCCCCGCAACCTGTCCATCGTCCTCCAGTTCACGGCGATGGGGCTCGTCTGGGGCGCCAGCTTCCTGTTCATGAAGCTCGCCCTCGACGGGGTGTCTTTCACCCAGGTGGCGTGGGCACGTCTCGTGCTCGGCGGTCTGTCCCTCGGCATCATCGTGCTCGTGACGCGCAGCGCCATGCCGCGCGACAGGGTCGTCTACGCGCACTTCCTCGTTGTGGCACTGACCAATTGCGTCATCCCGCACCTCGCCTTCGCCTGGGCGGAACAGTACGTGTCGTCGGGCCTCGCCAGCATCTACAACGCCGTCACGCCCATCACCACCGCGATCATGGTGACGCTCGCCTTCCACGTCGAGAAGCTCAACCGCGGGCAGGTGCTCGGCATCGGCATCGGTATCGCCGGCGTGATCGTCATCATCGCCCCGTGGCAGCACGCGGCGTTCACCGGGGATCTCGCCGGCCAGCTCGCCTGCCTCCTCGCCGCCACCTGCTACGGATTCAGCTTCGGGTACGTGCGCAAGTTCCTCAGCCACCGGCCGATCCCGGGAGCGAGTTTCGCGTTCCTGAACATCGGTGTCGCGGGCGCCCTGATGCTGGTGCTCACCCCGGTCATCGCCTGGCAGCCGGTCGACCTCACGCCGGCCGTCGTGAGCAGCCTGCTCGCGCTCGGCATCGTCGGTACAGGAATCGCCTACATCTGGAACATCAACGTGCTGCGGGCGTGGGGACCGACCAACGCGTCGACCGTCACGTACATCACCCCGGTGGTCGGTGTCGTGCTCGGCGTCGTCGTGCTCGGCGAGACGTTCTCGGTCAACCAACCGATCGGGGCCGCGTTGGTCTTGCTCGGAATCCTCTTCACGCAGCAGCGGATCCGTCTCGCCCGGAGGCCGCTGGTGACGCAGTAGTCGCCCTCCCAGTAGTCTCGAAGGATGGCACACGACGACACCGGTATCGCAGAACTGACGGCGCTTCGGCAGAGCATCGACAACATCGACGCGGCGCTCGTGCACCTGCTTGCCGAGCGCTTCAAGTTCACCCAGCAGGTGGGCGAACTGAAGGCGCGCACCGGTCTCGCCGCCTCCGACCCCGCCCGCGAGAAGGTGCAGATCGCCCGACTCCGCGCCCTCGCCGAGGAGTCGCACCTCGACCCCGACCTGGCCGAGAAGTTCCTCAACTTCATCGTCGCCGAGGTGATCCACCACCACATCGCGATCGCGTCGACCGGCTCGGTCGACGCGGCGAACTAGCGCGCCGCTCGCGCGCCGCGCCCTCGCGCCTCCGCGCTGACGTTTGTCGCGCACGCGCCCGTTCGTGCCCGAACGTGCGGCACAAACCTCAGCGCGCCCGCCACAAACCTCCGCGCGCTCGACGACGCTGAGCGCCGCACAACACCACCACGCGGCCGCCGCAACGGCAATGGCCCCGCCCGAGAGACGGGCGGGGCCATTGTCTGGCGGGGACGCGGCTAGTGGCCGAGCACCGGGCCGAACGCGTCGGCCATCGTGCCGCGGTGGGCGGCGGCCAGTTCGTCGATCGAGGCGGTGAACTCGCCCTGCACCTCGAGCTCGCCCGAGTTGTCGGTGACGCCGATGCGCAGCACGGGGTAGCCGCGACCCTCGCAGAGACCCTGGAAGCGCACGTCGTCCTCGCGGGGCACCGAGACGATGACACGGCCGGTGGACTCGCTGAACAGCGCCGTAGCGGCATCCACACCGTCTCGCTGCATGATCTCGGTGAGCCAGACGCGGGCGCCGACGCCGAAGCGCAGCACCGCCTCGGCGAGGGCCTGCGCCAGGCCGCCGTCGGCGAGGTCGTGGGCCGACGCGATGAGGCTCTGCTCGCCGCCCGCCGCGATCAGGGCGGCGAGGGCCATCTCGGCCGCGAGGTCGACGGCGGGCGGGCGTCCGCCGAGGTGATTGTGGACGGTGCCGGCCCACGCCGAGCCGTCGAGCTCGAGCGCCGTGGTGCCGAGCAGGTAGATGTTGTTGCCCTCGTCCTGCCAACCGCTCGGGATGCGCTTGGCGACGTCGTCCATCACGCCGAGCACGGCGATGACGGGGGTCGGGTGGATCGGCACGTCGCCGGTCTGGTTGTAGAACGAGACATTGCCGCCGGTGACGGGGATCTCCATCTCGAGGCAGGCGTCGCTGAGCGCCTCGACGGTCTGGCTGAACTGCCACATGACTTCGGGGTTCTCGGGGCTGCCGAAGTTGAGGCAGTCGGAGACGGCGACCGGAGTGGCGCCGGTGACGGCGACGTTGCGGAACGCCTCGGCGAGGGCCAGGCGCGCACCCTGCGCGGGGTCGAGCTGGCAGTAGCGGCCGTTGGCGTCGGTGGCCACGGCGAAGCCGAGTCCGCTCTCCTCGTCGATGCGCACCATGCCGCCGTCGTCCGGGAAGCTCAGGGCGGTGTTGCCCATCACGTAGCGGTCGTACTGGTTGGTGATCCAGCTCTTGTCGCTGAGGTTCGGCGAGGCGAGCAGAGCGAGCGTCTGCTCCTTGAGTTCGGCGCCATCAGTGGGGCGGGCCAACGTCGCGGCGGTGTCGGCCTGCAGTGCGTCGATCCACGTCGGGTACGCGACCGGACGGTCGTACACGGGGCCGTCGACGGCCACGGTGCGGGGGAGGACGTTGACGATCTCCTCGCCGTTCCAGTTGATGATCAGGCGGCCGGTGTCGGTGACCTCGCCGAGCACGGAAGTCTCGACGTCCCACTTGGCGACGACCGCGAGGAAGCCCTCGAGCTTCTCCGGCGTGACGATCGCCATCATGCGCTCCTGGCTCTCCGACATGAGGATCTCCTCGGCCGTCATCGTCGGGTCGCGCAGCAGCACCTTCTCGAGTTCGATGAACATGCCGCCGTCGCCGTTGGACGCGAGCTCGGACGTGGCGCAGCTGATGCCCGCGGCACCGAGATCCTGAATGCCCTCGACCAGCTTCTGCTGGAACAGCTCGAGGCAGCACTCGATGAGCACCTTCTCGGCGAACGGGTCGCCCACCTGCACCGCGGGACGCTTGGTCGGGCCGCCTTCGGCGAACGTGTCAGAGGCCAGAATGGATGCCCCGCCGATGCCGTCAGCGCCGGTCCGGGCCCCGAAGAGAACGACCTTGTTGCCCACGCCGCGGGCGTTGGCGAGGTGCAGGTCTTCGTGGCGCAGCACGCCGACCGCGAGCGCGTTGACGAGCGGGTTGGCCTGGTAGACCGAGTCGAAGTAGGTCTCGCCGCCGATGTTCGGCAGGCCGAGGCAGTTGCCGTAGTGGCTGATGCCCGAGACGACGCCGTGCACGACGCGCGCGGTGTCGGGGTGGTCGATGGCGCCGAAGCGCAGCGCGTCCATCACGGCGACCGGGCGGGCGCCCATCGAGATGATGTCGCGCACGATTCCGCCGACGCCGGTCGCGGCGCCCTGGAACGGCTCGATGAAGCTGGGGTGGTTGTGGCTCTCGATCTTGAACGTGACGGCCCAGCCCTCGCCGACATCCACCACACCGGCGTTCTCGCCCATGCCCACCATGAGGTTCTTCTTCATGCTGGGGGAGACCTTCTGGCCGAACTGGCGCAGGTAGTTCTTGCTCGACTTGTACGAGCAGTGCTCGCTCCACATCACCGAGTACATCGCGAGCTCGCCGCTCGTGGGGCGTCGGCCGAGGATCTCGCGGATGGCGAGGTACTCGTCCTCCTTCAGCCCGAGGGCGCCGTACGGCTGCTCCTTCTCCGGGGTGGCCTCGGCGTTCGAGACGGTGTCCGCGACAGCGCGCGAGGAGGAAGTGGAAACGTCAGTCACGGGGCGATTCTCCTGGAAGATACGGATGCTGCGAGAGCGGATGCCGGAAGCCCCCAGTCTATCGGCGGCGGGGAGCGGCCGCCCGCTCGGCGGGTGCGCCCGCGCGCGCTAAGCCTCCGCCCAGCGACCTCCCAGTAGCCTTGGCAGCACTGAACGCACAACGGCGAGCGTGATTCTGGCACGACGACCGAAAGAAGCTTTCATGTTCGAATGGCATTCCTGGCTGGGGCTGGCGGTGGCCCTGCTCATCGCACTCGTCTCCGCGCTTATCGTGGCGGCCATCACGAAGGCGATCGTCGTCGGCGCCACCAAACGCCGCGAGTGGCCGCGGGCGCTGACCGTCAAGGCGCGCCATCCATACCGTCTTCTGCTCGTCATCATCTCGATCTGGGTCGCCATCAACGTGACCATGCCGTCGTCGGACTGGCTCGACTTCTTCAACCACGTGTTCCTCGTGCTCGCGATCGCCGACGGCGCCTGGTTCGTCGGTGCCATCGTCGGGTTCGCGCTCGGCCAGGCGATGGGCCGCTACCGCACCGACGTGCCCGACAACCGGGTCGCGCGCCGCGTGCAGACCCAGCTCGCCATCGTGCGCCGGCTCGCCTACGCGGTCATCGTGATCGTCGCGGTCGGGTCGATCCTGCTGACGTTCCCGGGCGTGCAGGCCGTCGGCACCAGCGTGCTCGCGAGCGCGGGTCTCGTCTCGATCGTCGCCGGCCTCGCCGCCCAGTCGACGCTCGCCAACGTCTTCGCCGGCGTGCAGCTCGCCTTCAGCGACGCAATCCGCGTCGACGACGTCGTGATCGCCGAGAAGGAGTGGGGCCGCATCGAGGAGATCACCCTCACCTACGTCGTCGTGCACATCTGGGACGACCGCCGCATGGTGCTGCCGTCGACCTATTTCACGAGCACCCCGTTCGAGAACTGGACGCGGTCGAGCAGCGAACTGCTCGGCTCGATCGAGATCGACCTCGACTGGCGGGTCAGCCCGGCGGCGATGCGCGCCGAGCTCGACAAGATCCTCACCCGCACCACGATCTGGGACGGCCGCGCGTCGGTGCTCCAGGTCACGGACGCCACGGGCGGCTTCGTCCGCGTGCGCATCCTAGTCACCGCGATCGACGCCCCGACACTGTTCGACCTGCGCTGCTTCATCCGCGAGGAGATGGTCGAGTGGCTGCAGACGCAGGACCCCGCCGCGATCCCGCGCACGCGCGTTCAGATGGTCGAGGCCGAGCCGCGCAAGAAGGTCAAGGCGACCGAGAAGACGTCGACCGAGCAGATCGGACTGTTCACCGGCAGCCCCGAGGCCGAGGAGCGGGCGACGCACATGACGATGTCGCTGCCGACGTTCACCGCCGACGAGATCGCCGCCGACCGCGACAAGCGCTAGGGGCGGCCGCGCTCGGCAGGGCCTACGCCTCCGCCGGCCCCACCACGAGCAACAGCGCGAACACCGCGACCACGACGGCGACGGCGGATGCCGCGAAGAGCACGGTGTTCGCGAGCGCCCAGCGCAGCAGCCGGTTCACCAGCCGGGAATCGTGCGGGTGGCCGGTTGCCTCGCGCCGCCAGCCGCCGTCGAGCGACCCGCGCTTCTCGAGCCAGCGCTCGGCCGGGATCGTCGCGTACGGCACGACGGCGCTCGCCAGAGCCACGACCGTGGTGCCGAGGCCCCAGCGCTGGTTGACCGCGACCACGACCGCCGCGGCCACGAACGCGAGGAAGAAGAAGCCGTGCAGCCCGCCGCCGATGCTCACGCCGACGTCGGTGACACGGACGACGTACTTGAGCAGCATGCCGACGATGAGCAGGGTCCAGGTGACGGTCTCCGCGAGGGCGAGCGCGCGGAACAGGGTGCGAGGGGTCACACGAATCTCTCCGAGCTGATCGCGTAGTGCAGTTCGTCGACGAGTTCGCCCTTGAACGGCCGGTCGGGGACGAGCGCCGTGCGCGTCATCCCGAGCTTGTCGAGCAGGGCAGCGGATGCCGCATTCCGCGCGTCCAGCGTCGCCGTGATGGTGCGCAGGCCGAACTCGCCGAACCCGAGCGCGAGCATCGCGTGCGCCGCTTCGTAGCCCAGCCCCCGGCGCTGGTAGCCGCCGTGCAGGGCGAAACCGAGCTCGCCCTCCTCGGCGTCTTCGTCGGAGTACTTGAGCAGCACCTCGCCGACGACCTTCCCGGTCTCGCGCAGCTCGATCGCCAGCACGAGCCATTGACCCTCGGAATCGACCCGCTTCTGCGCGTCTTTCGCGAGCAGGGCGAACCGCGTCTCGTCCAGGGTGCGGACCGGCCACGGGATGTAGCGCACGACCTCGGGGTCGGAGTGGAACTCGAACAGGTCGGACAGGTCGGCCGGGGTGTGGGCGCGCAGGTCGAGCCGCTCGGTGCGGACCGGAAACGCCGGCGTCCAGGGCAGGGGCATCGGGCTAGACCGAGGCGAGCGCTCGGATCGCGCTCGTGAACAGCCGCAGACCGTCGATGCCCGAGCGCATAGCCGCGGCGGTGTCGGGGCCGAAGCCCTCTTCGACGGCGTGCTCGGGGTGCGGCATGAGCCCCACGACGTTGCCGCGCGCGTTGGTGATGCCGGCGATGTTGTTGATCGACCCGTTGGGGTTGACGCCCTCGTAGCGGAAGACGACCTGCCCCTCGCCCTCCAAGCGCGCGATGGTGTCGGCGTCGGCGATGAACCCGCCCTCGCCGTTCTTCAGCGGGATGGTGATCTCGGCGCCGGTCTCGAACGCGTTGGTCCAGGCGGTGTCGGTGTTCTCGACCGTCATGACCTGGTCGCGGCAGATGAAGTTGCCGTGGTCGTTGCGGATCAGGCCGCCCGCGAGCAGGTGGGCCTCGGTGAGCATCTGGAAGCCGTTGCAGATGCCGAGCACGGGCATGCCGGCGTTGGCTGCCTCGATGACCTCGGCCATGATCGGCGAGTGCGCGGCGATCGCGCCGCAGCGCAGGTAGTCGCCGTAGCTGAAGCCGCCGGGAAGTACGAGGGCGTCGACACCGTGCAGGTCGTGGTCGCCGTGCCAGAGCGCGACGGGCTCCGCGCCGGCGATGCGCACGGCGCGCTGGGCGTCGCGGTCGTCGAGCGAGCCCGGGAAGGTGATGACGCCGATGCGCATCAGTTCGCCGCGTTCTCGAGAACCGTGATCGAGACGACGTCTTCGATCACCGAGTTGGAGAGCATCTCGTCGGCGAGAACCTGTACCTCGGCGAGCACGGCGTCGTCGACGGCGTCGACGGTGAGTTCGAAGCGCTTGCCGACCCGCACGCTGGAGAAACGGTCGTTGCCGAGGCGCTGGAGTGCGCCCGCGACGGCCTTGCCCTGGGGATCAAGCAGGACGGCCTTCGGCATGACCTCGACGACGATAGTGGGCACCAGTAACTCCAAGGATTTCGCGCGTGGGTTGACGCTGACAATCCTAGTCGAGGGCGATGACGTGGGTCGCGGTGCCCGCGCTCGCCGCGACGATCTCCGCGTTGCGTTCGTCCGGCCCGAGCGCCCACTCGGTCGCGGCGGCGGCCGTTTTTCCGAAGCGCTCGTGACGGGCGATCAGACGAGAGAGCCGGATGTCGCGGTCCACACCCACGACGACGGTGAGGTCGAGCAACGGGGCGACGTGCTGCCACCCGCCGTCATCCAGCAGCAGGTAGTTCCCCTCCACCACCACGATCGGAAATTCAGGAAGAATCGCGACGGCGTCGGGCACCGCCTCCTCGATCTCGCGGTCGAAGCCAGGCGCGAGCACCGTTCTTCCTGAATTTCCGAAACTGGCGCGCACGGCGGCCAGGGTCGCGACGAAGCCGGCGACGTCGAAGGTGTCGGGCGCGCCCATGCGGTCGCGGCGTCCGAGCTCGACCAGCCGCGCCTGCGGCAGGTGAAACCCGTCCATGGGCAGCAGCACCGCGCGCGGGGCGAGCAGCGCCACGAGCTCGGCGGCGATCGTCGACTTGCCGCTGCCCGGCGCGCCCGCGATGCCCACGACGATGCGGCCGCCGCCGGCCCGCGCGCCGGCGACCACGCTGTCACCGACCACGCTGTCACCGAGCACGCTGTCACCGACCCGGCCGTCGCCCGCCCGCGCGCCCACGAGCGCCGCCAGTTCGGCGACCGAGCGCAGCGTGGTCACAGCAGTCCCCGCGCGACGGCGTCGTCCACGGCGAACCGCGACCAGTCGCGGTAGCCGATCGCGCTCGGGTGGAACAGGTCGTCGGCGAAGAACCCCTCGGTGTACGGCGGGGGAGGCGGGGCCATGTGCACACCGGGCATCGTCGCGACCGCGGCGCGCGCCACGGCCTCGAGGCTGCGCGAGTGCAGGTACAGGTTGAAGCGCAGCGGGTTGGGCAGCAGCACGAACCGCGAGAACGCCGGCAGCGACGACATCAGGATCAGCGCGGACGGGCTGGCGGCGCGCAGCCGGGAGAGCAGGGTCCGGATGTCGCGGCGGAACGCCCCGCGGGACCGGATCGTCAGCGCGTCGTTGGCGCCGACGCTGAGGAACACGATGTCGTACTCCGAGGCGGTGGCCTCGTCGACGAACTCCGCGATGACCTCGCCCGAGGTGGCGCCGTTGCGCCCGATGGCCGTCCACCCGACGCCGCGCCCGGTGTGCGCGGCGATGTCGCGCGCCAGGTTGCCCGGCAGCGCGTCGGCCTGACTGGCCACGCCGACGCCCGCCGCCGTGGAATCGCCCAGGACGAGTAGCCGGATCGGATCCGGACCGGGCTCCGTTCCGGACCAGGGTGCCGCGGCATCCGCCAGTCTCGGTGTGTACCGCTTCAGTCGCCAGGCCTGCACGGCCACCACCGGGGCGACGGGCACGAGGGCGACGCGACTGAGCCGCAGGGGCACGCGGGGGCGCAGGGACACGGGCACGGCTCATAGTCTGCTCGATAAGCTCGACCCATGGATACCGCAGGCCTCACCGAATTTCTTGACGAGCACGACTTCTCCGGCGTCGTGCTGATTCGGCGGGGAAAGTCGACCGTTTTCGAGGCGGCGACCGGCCTCGCGAGCCAGCGCTCGCAGGAGCCGAACACGATGGACACCCGTTTCGACACCGCGTCGATCACCAAGCTGTTCACGTCGGTCGCCGTGCTGCAGCAGGTCGCGGCGGGCAACCTCGACCTCGAGGCGTCCATCCACCACTACGTCGACCTCGCGGGAACGCGCATCCCGATCGAGGTCAACCTGCTCAACCTGCTGACCCACACGAGCGGCATTGCGGATGACGCGGACGAAGAAGCCGGCGAAGGCTACGACGAGCTCTGGGCCAACCAGCCGGTGCAGTCGTTCACCGAGACCGCCGATTTCCTCCCCCTGTTCGTCAACAAGGAGCCGCTCGCCGACCCGGGCGACGAGGTCGCGTACATCAACGTCGGCTACATCCTCGCGGGCCTCGCGCTGGAGAAGGCGACCGGGGTGCCCTACCGCCAGTACGTGTTCGACGAGGTGTTCGCCAAGGCGGGTATGACCGACTCCGGGTTCTACGACCGGCGTGAGGCGGCGCCGCGCGTGGCCGAGGGCTGGGACTTCAAGGACGGCGAATGGGTGAGCAACGTGCTCAGCTACCCGCCGATCGGTTCCCCCGACAACGGCGCGCACGCCACCGCCGGCGACCTGGTGAAGTTCTTCGCCGCCGTGCGCGACGGGCGTCTGCTGAACAAGGAGTTCACCGAGGAGTTCCTGCTCCCCCAGGTCGAGCTCGACGAGGACGCGGCGTACGGCTTCGGCCTCGAGTTCGACCTCGAGGAGGACGGCTCGGTGCGGTCGTACTTCCAGGACGGCATCAACGCGGGCGCGAGCGGCATCGTGCGCCACTACGTGAGGGAGAACCTCGACGTCGTCGTGCTCTCCAACTCCGAGGATGGCGCGTGGGACGTCATCACCGAGATCGACGAGCGCATCGGCTAGTCCCATTGGCGGGTTGAGCTTGTCGAAACCACTGCACGATGGGTTTCGACAAGCTCAACCCGCGTCGGCCGGCCACTACACGTCGATCGAGAACCCGCCGTCGCTCTTCAGCAGCTGGCCGGTGACCCAACGCCCTTTCTCGGATACCAGGAACGCCACGAGATTCGCGGTGTCGGCGGGTGTGCCCAGTCGCCCGCTCGGCTGCATGCCCGTGAGTCCCACGCGCAGGTCGTCGTCCATCCACCCGGTGTCGATGGGGCCCGGGTTCAGCACGTTCGCCGAGATCCCGCGCGGCCCGAGCTCTTTCGCCGCGGCCATCACGATCCGGTCGAGCGCTCCCTTGCTCGCGCCGTACGGGAGGTTGCCCGAGGTGTGGTCGCTGGTCAGCGCCACGATAGCCCCGCCGTGCTCGGCTTGCCGCGCGAACTCGACGATGAGCTGCCAGCTCGCCCGGGTGTTGACCGCGAAGTGACGATCGAACTGTTCCAGCGAGGTATCGAGCAGCCCGGAGTCGACGCTCCATGCGTGGCTCAGCACGAGGGCCTCGAGGGTGCCGAGCGCGGCGCCGGCTTCTGAGATGACGGATGCCGCGGCATCCACACTCTCGAGGTCTGCGGGCAGCACGACCACACGGGCGCCGCGCGCCTCGAGGTCCGCGACGACCTCGTCGAGCCCGGCCGCGGCCCCCGCGCCGAAGATCTGCTCGTCGGCGGGGGTCCACCGGCTGAGCGCAAGGTCCCAGCCGTCGTCGGCGAGCCCGCGCGCGATGCCGGCACCGATGCCGACCGCGCGCCCGACCCCGGTGATGAGTGCTGCGGGTCTGGTCATGCCCCGAGACTAGCGACCGAGGGCGGGTGAGCATCGAGCACACGATGCCAGCGGGTGGCGCGCCGATATTTCGCCGGCGCGCTCGAAATTTCAGGCGCGCCAGCGAAAATACACCGCGCCCTACGCCGAGACGACCTTGATATGGTTCGACCACGGGTCGTCGAAGCTGACGGTCTGGCCGTCGTTGCGGATCTCGTGGCCGTAGTGGGCGAGCCGCTCGGAAAGCGACCCCACGTCGTCGGGGGTCGGCACGGTGATGGCGACCTCGGCGAGACCCAGGGCGAGCTGCCGGGGCCCGGCGCCCTTCGAGTTCCACGTGTTCATCGCCATGTGGTGGTGGTAGCCGCCGGCGCTGACGAACAGCGCGCTGTCGCCGTACATCGTCGTCGCCTCGAAGCCGAGCTGGTTCACGTAGAACTCGCGCGCGGTCTCGACGTCGCCGACTTGGAGGTGCACGTGGCCGACCTGCGCCCCGCCGATCATCGGCTGCAGCACCGACTCTTCGGTGAGGTTCTGCTGCAGGAATGCGTTCGGGTCGAGGTAGAGCGTCGACATCTCGATCGAGCCGTGCGCCCAGCTCCAGTCGCTGCGGTCGCGGTCCCAGTAGAGCTCGACACCGTTGTTCTCGGGGTCGTTGAAGTAGAAGGCCTTGCTCACGAGGTGGTCGGAGCTGCCGGTGAAGGTGTTCGGGTATTTCTGGGCGACCGAATAGACGGATGCCGCGAGTGCTTCTTCCGTCTCGAAGAGGATGGCGGTGTGGAACAGCCCCGCGTCACGGGGGCTCGCGTTCCGCAGCTCCGGCGCGTGCACGAGGATCATCACGGCGGTCGTTCCGCGCCCGAGGACGGCGAAGTCGCCGTCGGCGCTCAGCACCTGCAGCGCGATGGCGTCGCGGTAGTACTTGGTCATCGCGTCGAGGTCGGCGACGCGCAGGGTGACCGCGCCCATCGAGGTGTCTGCCGCGAGCAGGTTCTGGTTGCTGGTCATGGGGACCGCCTTTCCGTCACCAGCATATAACTTAGTTGCTGCTACAACTATTCCGATGCGGGGTGGAAGCGGTCGGGCGGCACTCGGCTCGAGACCGGCCTCGCGGTCGGTCTCGAGCCGGATCCCCCCGGATACTGTGCCCCTCAGAAAGGGACGACGGCCCGCTGTTCTGGGCACCGGGCCGTCGTCATAGGGTGATTCGGAGCACCCCGCGGATCGGATTGGAGAATTTTCAGAAAGTTTTTTACGAGGCCGGGGGAGTGAGCACGGTGTCGATCAGATACAGGGTCGCGGTGGCGGTGTGGATGCCGCCGCAGACGACGGACGCTTCGTTCACCATGAGGTCGTCGCCACTTCCGGTGATCGTGACCGGGCTGCCCTCGACGGTCGTGTGTTCGCCCGGTAGGTCGTCCGGCTCGATCTGGCCGGAGATGGCGTGGTAGCTGAGGACGCCCCCGAACATCGCGGCGTTGGCGGGGTCGGCGTACAAGGCGAGGGTCTCGGGAGCGAGGTCGGCGAACGCGCTGTCGACCGGCGCGAAGATCGTGTACTCGGTGCCGTCGAGCGCATCGACGAGGTTCACGCCCGGGTTGATCTCGCCGGAGACTGCCTCGACCAACGTGGTGAGCAACGGGTTGTTGCTGGCGGCGTCGTAGACCGATTCCTGCGCCATTTCGGCGATCGAGCCGGCGCCGTCGGGGTTCGTCTCGATGTAGTCGGCGCACCCGGCGCCGACCAGGCCGGAGGTGGCGTCGGCGGTGGGCGTCGCCGACGAAGCGTCGGGTTCGGGCGCCGACGTCGAGCAGCCGGCGAGGGCGACGACCGACAGGGCGGCGGCCAGGGTGAGCGAAATGCGCGGCTGAGTTCTCACGGGATTCTCCAGTTGGTGCCCGGTGCCCGTCTGCGACCGGTCAATAGTGAAAATCCTACCGATTCGCGTTCAGGGCAACTCCCGGGCGGCGAGCGGCTACTCGCAGCCCTCGCACACCACGTCGCCGGCCGGATCGGACGGAACGAGCGTCTTGCCGAAACAGAGCGAGTCGTCGGAGTCGACGTAGTACCCGAACCGGTCGATCGGCGTGAAGCCCTCACGCGTGTAGAACCGCACGGCCGCCAACTGGGCCGGCCCGGTCTCGAGCACCAGCCGCGACCACCCGTTCTCGAGCCCGAAGCTCTCCAGCCGGTGGAGGATCGCCGTCGAGACACCCGAGCCACGCGCCGACGCATCCACGAACATCCGTTTGATCTCGCCGTGGTCGTCGTCGAGGCGGCGCAGGCCGCCGCAGCCGACCGGGGTGCCGTCGTCCGTATAGGCGACGAAGAACGCCGTGATGTCCGCGGCCGTCGGTGCGGGTCCGGGTTCCGAGTCGTCGGTGCCGTACAGCTGGGCGATCTCGCGGCGCTGTGCCGCTCGCAGCGCTTCAGCGTCGGGGTTGCTCCAGTCGACGGCGGTGACGATCATTCGCCGGTGAGCCTCTCGATCAGCTCGCGGTAGCGGGCGGCCGTCTGCTCGACGATGTCCTGCGGCAGCACGGGCGGCTCGCCGGTCTGGTCCCAGTTGGCCTTGAGCCAGTTGCGCACGATCTGCTTGTCGAAGCTGGCCGTGCGTTCGCCGGTGCCGTACAACGCGGCATCCCAGAATCGGCTGGAGTCGCTCGTGAGCACCTCGTCGCCGAGGGTGAGCTCTCCGGTCGCGGGGTCGGCGCCGAACTCGAACTTGGTGTCGGCGAGGATGATGCCGCGTGCTTCGGCGATGGCCGAGGCGCGGGTGAAGATGTCGAGGCTGGCGTCGCGAAGGGCGGCGGCGACCTCCGCTCCGACGAGTTCCACGGTTCGCTCGAAGGTGATGTTCTCGTCGTGCTCGCCCATGGGGGCCTTCCACGCCGGGGTGTAGATCGGCTCGGGCAGGCGGTCGCCGTCGCTGAGGCCGGCGGGCAGGGCCACGCCGCAGACGCTCTGGCTCCGCTGGTATTCGAGCCAGCCGCTGCCGCTCAGGTAGCCGCGCACGACACACTCGACCGGGTACATGTCGAGGGTCTTCGCGAGCATCGAGCGCTTCGCGACAGACGGGGGCAGGTCGGCGGATGACGCAGCCAGATGGTTCGGCACGTCGAGCTGCGCGAACCACCACGTGCTCAGCGTGGTGAGCAGCTCGCCCTTGCCGGGGATGCCGGGTTCGAGCACGTGGTCGAAGGCGCTGACGCGGTCGCTCGCGACCATCAGCACCTCGCCGGGATGCTCCTCCGAGGTGTACAGGTCGCGCACCTTGCCCGAGTAGGCGTGTGTCCAACCGGGCAGAACTGTGGCTTCCGTCATGACACCCACGATACCGACAGGCGTGCGCTACTCCGCGACGCGCTGTGCGATGTCGGTGCGGTAGTGGCCGCCCTCGAGCTGGATGTGGCCGAGCGCCTCGTACGCGCGGGCGCGGGCGACCGTGAAGTTGCTGCCCGTGGCGACGACGCTGAGCACGCGACCGCCGGTGGCGATGAACTTGCCGTCGAGCACCGCGGTCGCGGCGTGGGTGATGTGCACTCCGGCGACGGCGGATGCCGCGTCGAGGCCGAGGATCTCGCGCCCGGTCACCGGGGAGTCGGGGTAGCCCTCGCTCGCGAGAACGACGGTCACTGCGACATCCGACGAGAATTTCGGATACGGCAGGCGGCCCAGCGTGCCGGTCGCGGCCGCGTAGAGCAGCCCGCTCAGCGGCGTGACGAGGCGGGGGAGCACGACCTGGGTCTCGGGGTCGCCGAAGCGGGCGTTGAACTCGATGACGCGGGTGCCCTGCTTGGTGAGGATCAGGCCGCAGTAGAGGAGTCCGACGAACGGGGTGTTCTCGGCGGCGAGTTGGCGGATCGTGGGGAGGGCGACCGACGAGATGACGTCGTCGACGAACTCCTCGGTGAGCCACGGCAGTGGTGAGTAGGCGCCCATGCCGCCGGTGTTCGGTCCCTCGTCGTGGTCGTAGGCGCGCTTGTAGTCCTGCGCGGGCTCGAGGGGCACGACGCTCTCGCCGTCGCTGAGCAGGAAGAGCGAGACCTCCTGGCCGGCGAGGAATTCCTCGACCAGCACGTCGCCGTGCTGCAGCCAGTACTCGGCGTGGGCGATCGCGGCGTTGCGGTCGGGGGTGACGAGCACGCCCTTGCCGGCGGCGAGGCCGTCGGCCTTGATGACGTAGGGGGCGCCGTACTCGTCGATCGCGGCGACGGCCTGCTCCGACGAGGTGGTGCGGGCGGCGCGGCCGGTGGGCACGCCGGCCTCGTCCATGATGCGCTTGGCGAAGGTCTTGCTGCCCTCGAGTGCCGCGGCGGCCTTGCTCGGGCCGAAGACCGGGATACCGGCGGCGGTCAGCTTGTCGGCGACACCCGCGACGAGCGGGGCCTCCGGGCCGATGACGACGAGTTCGATGCCGTTGTCGCGGGCGTAGTCGCGCACGATCGAGCCGTTGGTGGGGTCGAGGGCGACCACCTCGACGTCGGCCGCGATTCCCGCGTTGCCGGGAGCCGCGGTGATTTCGTGACCCGCGTTCTCGCTCAACAGGGACGTGATGATGGCATGCTCACGCGCGCCGGAGCCGAGAACTAGGATTCGCACCCGATCAGCGTACCCGCACGGCCCGGGTAGCGTGGAGTGCATGGCAAGAGCACGGATCGATTCGGGCATCGGCGGCACGGCCGTCAGAGCGGCGCTCGCCGGGGGCGATGTTTCACGTGACACATCGGCCACCGCGGTGCGGTTCCTGCTGCAGGTGCTGGCCGAGAACGCCGAGGGAAACACGGTCGAGGTGCGGGTGCCGCCGTTCGGCGCGGTGCAGTGCATCGAGGGGCCGCGGCACACCCGGGGCACTCCGCCCAACGTCGTCGAGACGGATGCCGCGACCTGGCTCGCCCTCGCGACCGGCACCCTGCGCTGGGCCGACGCCGTCGCCGAGGGGCGCGTGCACGCTTCCGGGCAGCGCGCGGACCTCAGTGATTACCTCCCAGTGTGGACTGAGACAATAGGGGCATGAGTTCAACCCCCGACGAGCAGGACGCAGCCAACGAAACCGAGGTGCGCATCCGCCGCGCACCCAAGTACGGCCCGTTCATCATCGTCGGCGGCGGAATCGGCGCCATCGTCACCTTCGTCCTCACGGCGCTCTTCCCGGTCGACCCCAACGTCGGCTTCGGCGCGCTGTTCGGCTACTTCGCGCTCTACGGCGTGACGGGCGGAGCGCTCATCGGCGCCATCTTCGCGCTCGTGTTCGACCGCGTGCTGCTGCGCCGTTCGCGCCCGGCCACCGTGGTGACCGAGATCACCGACCCCGACCTGGTCGAGGCCGAGCGACTCCGTGACGAAAAATGGGCTGCAGAGGATGCCGCGGCCGACGCCGCGGCGAACCCGTCCCCCGCGCCCGAGCCGGCCGACGCGCCCGCGAAGCCGCACGAGGACCCGACGACATAACCTGCGGTCGCAGGCTCCCTCGGTGCTGGGGTCACGCGAACGCTGGCGCGTGTGCCATAGCTCCACCGCGCCGACGTCCCCAAGAGCACCTAGCTCAGCTGGTTCGCCTCGACCCAGGCCAGGTACTCGGGGCTGACGGTGCCGGTGACGTAGTCGCCGGTGAAGCAGCTCATCTCGAGCGCCGTGACGTCCGATCCCTCGAGGATCGCCGCCTGCATGTCGGCGACCTCCTGGTAGATCAGGTAGTCGGCGCCGAGCTCGGTCGCGATCTCGGGGATGCGACGGCCGTGGGCCACGAGCTCCTGACGCGACGGCATGTTGATGCCGTACACGTGCGGGAAGCGCACGGGCGGGGCCGCCGAGGTGAAGGTCACCTTGTTGGCGCCGGCGTCGCGGGCCATCTGCACGATCTCTTTCGAGGTGGTGCCGCGCACGATCGAGTCGTCGACGATCAGGATGTTCTTGCCGCGGAACTCGCTGCCCATGGCGTTGAGCTTCTGCTTGACGCTCTTCTTGCGCTCTTCCTGCCCGGGCATGATGAACGTGCGGCCCACGTAGCGGTTCTTGTAGAAGCCCTCGCGGTACTCGATGCCCAGCTTCTGCGCGACCTGCATCGCCGCGGGACGGGACGAGTCGGGGATCGGCATGACGACGTCGATGTCGCCCATGGGCGTGTACTGCGCGATCGTGTCGGCGAGCCGGTCGCCGAGGCGCAGGCGCGCGTCGTAGACCGAGATGCCGTTCATGATCGAGTCGGGGCGCGCGAGGTAGACGTACTCGAACGAGCACGGCACGAGACGCGGGTTCGCGGCGCACTGCTTCGACACCATCTCGCCGCCGCGCGTGATGAACACCGCTTCGCCGGGGGCGATGTCGCGGACGACCTCGTAGCCCGCACTCTCCAGAACGAGAGATTCGGATGCCACGATCCATTCGTCGCCCACCAGCCCGGCCGAGCGCTTGCCGAGGATCAGCGGGCGGATACCGAACGGGTCGCGGAAGGCGAGCAGTCCGTGCCCGGCGATCAGCGCGATGGCGCCGTAGGAACCCTCGACGCGTTCGTGCACGCGGGCGACCGCGTTGAAGACCTGCTCCGGGTCGAGGTCGGCGCCGGTGACCTGCGCCTGCAGCTCGTGGGCCAGCACGTTGACGAGCAGCTCGGTGTCGCTCGTGGTGTTGAGGTGGCGGCGGTCGACGTCGAACAGTTCGCGGGTGAGTTCGCGGGTGTTGGTCAGATTGCCGTTGTGGATCAGGGTGATGCCGTAGGGCGCGTTCACGTAGAACGGCTGGGCTTCCTGCTCGTTGTTGGCGTTGCCCTTGGTGGCGTAGCGCACGTGGCCGAGGCCCATGTTGCCGAGGAGCCCGCGCATGTCGCGAGTGCGGTACGCCTCGCGCACCTGGCCCTTCGCCTTGTGCGAGTAGAAGGTGCTGCCGTCGGCCGTAGCGATACCCGTCGAATCCTGACCGCGGTGCTGCAGGAGAAGCAGCGCGTCGTAGACGAGTTGGTTAGCCGGCTGGGAAGAAACGATGCCAACAATGCCGCACATGCGGAATTAGCTCCAGACCGTAGAGTTGGGGGGATATGTCTAGTCTTTCACGTCGTGGATGGGAACCTCACGCATGAGTAACAAGTACGCCGAGGCAGGCGTCGACACCGCAGCCGGTGATCTGGCCGTCGAGCTCATGAAGTCCGCGGTCTCCGCGACGCACGGACCCTCTGTGGTCGGGGGTTTTGGTGGATTCGCCGGACTCTTCGACGTTTCCTTCCTCAAGGATTACGACCGACCGCTGCTCGCGACATCCACTGACGGAGTCGGAACAAAAGTCGCGATCGCCCAGGCGCTCGACAAGCACGACACCATCGGACAGGACCTCGTGGGCATGGTCGTCGACGACATCGTCGTCGTCGGAGCCCGCCCGCTGTTCATGACGGACTACATCGCGTGCGGCCGGGTCGTGCCCGCGCGCATCGCCGACATCGTCAAGGGCATCGCCCTCGCGTGCTCTGAGACGGGTACCGCGCTCGTCGGCGGCGAGACCGCCGAGCACCCCGGGCTGCTCGGCCCGGACGACTACGACGTGGCGGGCGCCGCGGTCGGTGTTGTCGAGTCGTCGAAGGCCCTCGGTCCCGAGCGCGTGGTCGACGGCGACGTGGTCGTCGCCATCGCGTCATCCGGCCTTCACAGCAACGGCTTCTCTCTGGTTCGCCACATCCTCGGCAGCGCGGGCGTCGGCTACACCGACACGTCGGCCGACCTGGGCGGCTGGGGCGAGGCGCTGCTCGTGCCGACCCGCCTGTACACGACGCCGCTGCTCGGCGTGATCGACGAGCTCCCAGACGCCATCCACTCGCTCAGCCACGTCACGGGCGGCGGCATCGCGGCGAATCTCGCGCGCGTGCTGCCGATCGGCTCGTGGGTCGAGCTGGAGCGCGCGACCTGGTCGCCCGACCCCGTCTTCCGCGTGCTGGCCGACCTCGGTTCGATGACGCTCGAGGAGACCGAGGGCACCTGGAACCTGGGCATCGGCATGTTCGCCGTCGTCGCCGCCGAGTCCGCCGCCGCCGTGATCGCGTCGATCGAGTCCGCGGGTATCCCGGCCTGGGAAGCGGGCCGCGTGTCCGTGGGCGAGCGCTCGCTGGCCGGCTTCGAGCAGGGTGCGAAGGGCGTCAACGGCGGCGCCGTGCGCCTGTCGGGCACCTACGCCGCATAAGCGGATCGAGCCCGTCGAAAACCACCCCCTTAAAGCGAATTGAGCCTGTCGAAATCGAGTGATTTCGACAGGCTCAATCCCTGAGGGCCTTAGGCGCTGCGCGTGTATCCGTCGTCTTCATCGGGCACATAGCTGCCCGGAACGTACTCGTCGTCTTCGTCGTCGTCATCCTCGTCGTCGACGGGAGCGCCGGTGCCGGCAACGTACTCCGGCCACGCGGCGAGGTCTTCGTCGAGTCGCGGATCTCCGGGCTCGCCGGATCCGCCGAGCTCCTTTTGGAGAGCTCCGTAGTTGGTGTCAGGACTGAAGTACTTCAGGTCACGAGCGACCTTGGTGTGCTTCGCCTTTTGACGGCCTCGCCCCATGCGTAGACCCCCTCATGAATCAGTCCGAAGGGAACCTCGAAGGTTCCGGGAAATTGCGAACAGCGATCTAACGAAAAGTAGTTGGCAGTTTAGCACGCAGGGTCAGCGGGTAACGTTGTCGGGTGACCTCTGACAGCACCGACACTTCCGTTGTCGTAATCGGTGGTGGCCAGGCGGGACTTTCCGTCTCCTACTACCTCAAGCGACTCGGTCTTGACCCCGGAAACGAATTCGTAGTCCTCGACCGTGGTCCGGGTTCGGGTGGTGCCTGGCAATTCCGCTGGGATGCCCTTCGAATCGGTTCCGCGCACCGCATCAACGACCTGCCGGGGCTCGACGCCCTCGGTCTCAGCTTCGAAACTGCCGATCGCACGAGTCCTGCCAAGGATGTCGTCGCCGACTACTACGCGCGATACGAAGAGTTCTACGGATTCCAGGTCGTTCGACCCGCTGCCGTGACGAGTGTCGTCAACGCCGGCGACCGCATGTTGGTCACCTTCTCCGACGGCGAGGGCGAGCAGACGGTCACGACCGACGTCGTGATCAATGCCACCGGCACCTGGGGGTCCCCGTTCATACCGTGGTACCCGGGCCGCGACAGCTTCGCCGGACGCCATGTGCACACCGCCGAATACGTCGACGCGGCCGATTACGCGGGCAAGAAGGTCGTCGTCGTCGGTGGCGGTACCTCGGCCATCGGCTTCCTGCTCGAGCTCGAGCCGGTCGCGGCCGAGACCACGTGGGTCAGCCGTCGGCCGATCGAGTTCCTCGAAGACGGCGAACTCAACCTCGAGGCGCGCGTCTCCGCGGTCGCGATGCAGGACGAGGCCGCCCGCGCCGGGCGTGCGCTTCCCAGCATCGTCAGCGGAACCGGCGTGCCGCGCACCCGCCGCATCCAGGCCGGGATCGACCGCGGCGTGCTCACCGCGCGCCCCATGTTCTCGGCGATCGAACCGAACGGCGTGCGCTGGTCGAACGGCGCGTTCCAAGAGGCCGACGTCATCATCTGGTCCACCGGCTTCCGTCCGGAACTGCGCCACCTCGCCCCGCTCAAGCTGCGCGAGCGCGAGGGCGGAATCGCCGTCGCGAACGGCACGTCGTGGAAGGAGCCGCGCATCTTCTTCGCGGGCTACGGACCGCAGGCGTCGACGATCGGCGCCAACCGCGCCGGACGCACCGTCGCACGCCAGGCCATCGCCACGCTCAGCCGGTTGAAGCGGCAGGCGCGCGAGGCCGAAGACCGGCTCATCGCGCTCGAGGCCAAAGCCAACGACGTCGCTCCGTTCTCCTTCGACTTCCTCTCGGCACCGGAGCCCGTCGACGAGTCGGCCGTCAGTCGCGGTCACGCGGCCGAGCCCACTGCGGTCGCTGAGCCCGCGGTCGCTGAGCCTGTCGAAGCGACTCCGGTCGAAGCGCCTGCCGAGGATTCACCCACCGAAACCCCCTTCACCGGTTACGGCGCCCCTGCCGGGGCGCCGGTCGCTGCCCCGGTCCCTGAGCCTGTCGAAGGGCTGGCTGCGCCGGCCGCGCCTCCCGCCGCCGAAGAATCGGACATCGACCTCAGCTGGATGCTCCCGAGCTCCGACCCGATCGAGCCGCTCGACTTCCTCCCGCTCGCGGAGCCCGCCGCGTTCTCCGCGCCGCGCCCGGCCGACGCCCCGCCCATCGTGGTGGAATTCGAGCCCGACCCGGCCACGGTCGCCGGGCCTCCGGTCGCTGAGCTCGTCGAAGCGCCGGTCTCTGTCGAGGAGCCCCCGATCGCTGAGCCTGTCGAAGCGCCCACCCCCTCCGAACCGGCGGCCCTCGACGAGTTCGCCGCCGCGGCAGCAACACTCGCCGACACTGCTGCCTCCGCCGACACCCCGGTCGCCGAGCCCGCCGAAGCGCCGGCCGAAGCGCCCGCTCCGGTATCGCTCGACGCCTTCGCTGCTGCGGCCGCGTCTCTGGCCGATGCTCCACCGGAGCCGGAGCCGGAGCCGGAGCCGGAGCCCGAGCAGCAGTCCGAACCGGTCCCTGAGCCTGTCGAAGGGCCCACCGTGCCCGAGGCTGAACCAGCGCCCGCCCCGGACCCGGCACCGACCCCCGGACTCCCCGCCGACCCCGAACCGGCCCACGAGCCCGAGCCCGTGCTCACCCTCGAGTCGCTCTTCGGTCCGTCCGCGGTCGAGGACGTGCCGCAACCCGACCTCGTCGAGCAGGACATCGCACCCGAAGAACCGTCGGCCGCGGCATCCGATGTCGATTTCGGCTGGCTCGAGAACCCGCAGCCGGTGTCGGCGCGGTCGCAGGTGGACGAGAGCTACTCGTTCCAGCTGGCCGACGAGCCCGAGGTGCCCGACGACGTGGAGAAGGTCGACGACCTGTTCCGTCCGCCGCCCCGTACCGAGAAGCGCCCCGAGCCGAGCTTCGACGACCTGCTCAAGCCCCCGGCAGACGACTAGCGCGCCACCAGATACGCCAGCGTGGCGACCCCGATTCCGCACACGACGTTGGCGGCGACGCTCAGGGCTGCCACCCGGGTGCGCCCGGCCTGCACGAGCTCGACCGTCTCGACGCTGAACGTGCTGAAAGTGGTGAGCCCGCCGCAGAGCCCGGTCAGCAGCACGAGCCGCAGGTCGTCCGAGACCGCGGCCCGTTCGGAGAGCCCGAGCACCGCGCCCCCGATGAGCGATCCGACGACGTTGACGGTGAACACCGCCCACGGCAGGCGCCGCCCGGCGAATGCCAAGGAGACGAGGTAGCGCACGACGGCGGCGGCGGCGCCGGTCAGCACGACGGCGAGGGCCAGCAGCGGGGTCACCGTGTCACCGCGGAGCCGCGCCGGCCGAGCCGCAGGCCCGCCCACGCCCCGGCGAGCCCGAGAACGAGTGTCGCCACGAGGTACGCCAGCGCCGTCATCCACTCGTCTGACGCCCCGAGCGAGACCAGCGTCACGGCGAACGCCGAGAACGTGGTGAACGACCCGAGCAGCCCGGGGCCGAGGCCCGCCCGCACCCAGTCACGGGCGGTCGGCCAGACGCGGGATACGAGCAGCCCGAGCGCGAACGCCCCGACCACGTTGATCACGAGGGTGGAGAGCGGCTGCGTGACGAGCGTGTCGATGCCGAGGCGCAGGCCCGTGCCGAGGATGCCGCCCGCGAGGACGGCGAGTAGCGACCGCCAGCCCATTACTTGTGGGAGGGCAGCTTGGCCGGCGGCAGCGCCTTGCGCTGGATCACGCGCACCGGCTCGCCGCGACGGGTCTGTCCGGGCAACGGGCGCTGCGGGCGGTTGTAGAGCGCGCGCGTCGAGTCCAGCAACCATGGCACGAGCGCCACGGTGACGCCCGGGCACAGCAGCAGCTTGTGGCGGATGCGCCGCGCTTTGTGGTTGTGGAGGAGGCTCTCCCACCAGTGCCCGACGATGTACTGCGGCGTGTAGACCGTGACGATCTCCGAGCCGTGCTCTTCGCGGTGCATCTTGATGTACTTGATCAGCGGCATGCTGATGTCGCGGTACGGCGACGCGATGATGCGCAGCGGCACCCCGATCTCCTGTTCGGCCCACTGCTGCTCGAGCCGCAGCGACTCGTCCTCGTCGATCGACACGTGCACGGCCTCGAGCGATTCGTGGCGGGCGGCGATCGCGTAGTCGAGCGCCTTCAGCGTCGGCTTCTGCATCTTGCCGACCAGGACGATGGCGTGGTCGCCGCTCGAGCCGAACTCGGTGGTGTTGTCGACGGCGATGTCGCGCTCGACCTTGCCGTAGTAGCGGTTGATCCGCAGCATCACGAGGTATAGCACCGGCATGATGGCGAAGACGAGCCAGGCGCCGTGGGTGAACTTGGTGATGGTCACGATCACCAGGACGGTGGCGGTGAGGATGGCGCCCGTGGCGTTGATCAGACGGGATCTGTAGACCTGGGCGGGGTTGGCACAGCCCTCGCGCAGCATCCTCGTCCAGTGCACGACCATGCCGGTCTGGCCGAGAGTGAAGCTGACGAAGACGCCGATGATGTAGAGCTGGATCAGCTGCGTGAGGTTGGCCTGGTACGCGATCAGGATGACGGCGGCCACGAACCCGAGAGCGAGCACGCCGTTCGAGTAGACCAGCCGGTCGCCGCGGGTGGAGAGCGACTTGGGCGCGTACTTGTCGCGGGCGAGCACCGAGCCGAGCAGCGGGAACCCGTTGAACGCCGTGTTGGCGGCGAGCAGCAGCACGAGCGCGGTCGTGGCCTGGATCACGAAGAACATGACGGTGTTGCCGCCGAAGACCGCCGCGGCGATCTGCGCCATGACGCTCAACTGCGGGTCGGTCGCGCACGCTGCCCAGCCCTGCAGGTCGCAGGCGCTCTCGGCGTAGTGCACCTGGCTGGTGAGGGCGAGGGTGACGACGCCGATGAACAGGACGATGGCGATGCCGCCCATCAGCACGAGGGTGCGCTGCGCGTTCTTCACCTTGGGGCGGCGGAAGGCGGGCACGCCGTTGGCGATCGCCTCGACGCCCGTGAGCGCGCTACAGCCGCTGGCGAACGCGCGCAGCAGAAGCAGCACGAAGGCGATCTGCGTGGGGCTCTGGTGATCGACCGTGTACTGCGACGACTCGGCGATGGCCGGGTCACCGAGCGCCAGGCGCACGAGACCCGTGACGATCATGACGCCGACGCTGCCGATGAACAGATAGGTGGGCAGGGCGAACGCCTTGCTCGACTCGGCGACGCCGCGCAGGTTGATCGCCGCGAGCACGATGATGAAGCCCACCGCCATCTCGACCCGCAACGGGTTGAGCTCGGGGAAAGCGGAGATGATGTTGTCCACGCCGCTGGCGACCGAGACGGCCACGGTGAGGATGTAGTCGACGAGCAGCGCGGAGGCCACGACGAGGCCGGCCTTCTCGCCGAGGTTCTTGTGCGCCACCTCGTAGTCGCCGCCGCCCGACGGGTAGGCCTTGATCAGCTGGCGGTACGACGCCACGACCACCACGAGCAGGATCACCACGGCGGCCGCGACCCAGGGTGCGAACGACAGGAACGCGAGTCCGCCGAGCGTCAGGATCAGCAGCAGCTCCTGCGGCGCGTACGCCACAGACGAGAGGGGGTCGCTCGCAAAAATCGGGAGCGCCAAATGTTTGGGAAGTAGTTGCCCCTCGAGCTTCTCAGAGGGCAGAGGTTCGCCGATAAGCCAACGCTTCGGCGACCGTCCATCGGTAGTCACGAGGGGCGAGCCTACTCTTTTTATTCCCGATCGGAGCAAATTTGTTTGGACTTAGACTTCGGTAATGGTAGAGGCGGGATCCAAGCGACGTTTCCGCTGGTGGTGGATCGTTCTCGCGGCCCTCGTCGTGTTGCTCATCCCGGTCGCGGTAGTCGTCATCCCGATCGTCACACACCAGGACCAGGGTCTCTCCGGCCAGGTGGCCCCGACCGACGACTGGCCCACCTCTGTGACCGCGACGGGAGATGACGGTCGCACCCGCTCGTTCGACGTGCTGTCGCCCGAACCCGGCGGCACGATCGACACGTCGGCGCTCGCCGAAGGCGACCGCATCGTGGTCAGCGGCACCGGGTACGACGGCTCGCGAGGCATCTACGTCGCGATCTGCAAGATCCCGGATGCCGCGGGCGACAAGCCCGGGCCGTGCATCGGCGGCGTGCCCGAGCAGGCCGCGGGCGAGGAGTCGACCGTCGGCGCCGTCGAGTACGCCCCCAGCAATTGGATCAACGACGACTGGGCCTGGAAACTGTTCGGCGCCCGCAGCTATGACGACATCGAGAGCGGCACCTTCACCGCGTACATCGAGGTCGGGCCTCCGGTGTCGGAGAGCCTCGACTGCACGGTCGACGAGTGCGGCATCTTCACCCGCAACGACCACACGGCGCTGACCGACCGCGCGCAAGACCTCTACGTGCCGGTCGCGTTCGCCCCGGTGGTTGAGTAGGCCGTCCACGGCCGTATCGAAACCCTCTTCGAGACCTACGCCGCCAGCTCGGTCTCGGCCGCGCGCAGCCGCTCTTCGATGACGTCGACCGGCTCACCGAGGAGACCCGCGACCTGCTCGGTCGTGAAACCCGAGTAGTGGACGAGGTGGATCGACTGGCGGAGTTCGGGCGCCAGTGCCTCGAGAGCTTCCGCGGAGTGGTCGAGCTGGACGGTGGTGTTACGCATGGTGAAACAGACTTTTCGATGAGACTTCGAGGAGAGCGACGCAACGGTGCGCGCCAGATTTCCTGCACAGTAATTGGACGACCGCGTTCGCGGTCGAGGTGTTCTTGTTGTGGTTCCGGCCTTGGATAAGGGCAGCGGAACAACGCTCGGAGAGCGTTGCGAGAGCGGTGATAACGCATCTCGCGATGACGGGCCGTGATAAAGGCTTCCGTGCTTTCTCAAACACTAGTACACACGTACGAGTGAATGCGAGCGCTCCTTGCGAACTGCCAGCCTGGAGAGGGCGAGGGTGGCGCGCGGATCGCCTCCGCGCGCCGCACCGTCACCGCCCGAGGGTCTCCTCGACCCGGGCCCGCACCTCGGCGAGTCCCGCGGTCAGCGCGGCGACGGTCTCGTCGCTGAGCTGGCCGCCGGTGACCTGCTTGCGCAGCTTCGCCCGCATCTCGAGCCGGAACTCGTTGATCGCCACCTCGGCGTTCGCCAGCTGGTTGCGGTTCTCGACCTGCACCGGCTTGGCGTCGGCTCGGATCGTGCGGCCCGCGACCTTCGCCTCGGTGCGTGCCTCGCGCGCCGCGGAGGCGAGGTCGGCGCGCAGCGTCTTCATCGCCGAGTTGACCGACGACCTCACGTCGTCGGCCAGTCGCCTCACCGAGTCCGTGACGCCGTCTTCGATGCCGTCGAGCTCGCCAGCGCGTGCGAGGAGTTCTGCCCTGCCGGCATCCGTAATCGCATAGACGGTCTTGCGGCCGTCGGCGGCCTTCGACACCAGGCCGTCTTCTTCGAGCTTTGCGAGCCGCGGGTAGATCGTGCCGGCGCTCGGCACGTAGGTTCCGCCGAACCGCTCTTCGAGAGCCTGAATCACCTCGTACCCGTGCATGGGCGCATCGGCCAGCAGGCTCAGCAGGTAGAGGCGCAGGTGGCCGTGCGCGAAGACGGGGGGCGTCACGATGCCACCGAGTGCAGCACGCTGACGTTGCCCGAGACCGTGTTGGCCCGGAAGTCGAGCCAGTGCTTGTCGAGTTCGCCGAACTTGCCCGTGTACATGCCGTGCACGCCCTTCACCTCGTTGTCGTCGAGCTGGAGCTTGCCGCCCACCGTGTTGATGCGGTACTGCGCGGCGACCCCGGCGGCGAGACGCGTGGTCACGGCGCCGCTCACGGTGCTGATGCGCACCTCGTCGGGCACGCCGGTGATGTCGGTGAACACCTCGCCGCTGACCGAGTCGGCGGTGAGCGCGCTGATGTCGCCCGAAGCGGTGATGTCGCCGCTGACGGTGCGGGCGGCGATGCGCCCGGTGTGTCCGCTGACCGAGATTTCACCGCTGACGCCGTTCAGCTGCAGCTTGCCGCTGAGTCCGTCGATCACCAGGTCGCCGCTGACGGTGGAGATCGTCGCGTCGGTGTTCAGGCCGGTGATGAGCGCGCTCGCGCTGACGACGCCGAAGGTCAGGGCGATGTCGCGCGGCACCATGATGCTCACGTCGGCCTTCGCCGTGCCGCGGAAGCTCGCGAACACCTCGAGGAAGTTGTCCCAGTTGAGCTGGGGGTGGTCGATCTCGAGCGTGTCGCCGTCGATGCTCACCTTGAGTTCTTTGCCGCTCACCGAGTGGACCTCGACGCGCGCGCCCGGCTCGTCGTGTCCGACGATGTCGACCTTGCCGCCGATGAGGCTCACCTTGAGTCTGCGTACCGCTGCCACATCGATGACCTTCTCACCATCGATGAGCCATTTTTCCTGTGCCATGGGGCTCTCCTTGTGTTTTCTCACTCGCGTTATATCGCGTTGTTGAAAGTCACGTTATATCGCGAGTTGCCGGCGAGCAAGGGGGTAGTGCGAATTCCCAGTTGACCTTGACGCAGCGTCAACCTCTAGCGTGAATCGCGAGGAAAGGAGGCGCCCGATGGACTGGTCCATCCACGACATCGCCCGGATGGCGGGCACCACGAGCCGCACGCTGCGGCACTACGGCGATGTCGGGCTGCTCCAGCCCACCCGTGTCGGCGCCAACGGCTACCGCTACTACGACGCGGGCGCGCTCGTGCGGTTGCAGCGCATCCTGCTGCTGCGGCAGCTCGGGCTCGGGCTGCCGGCCATCGCCGACGTGCTCGCCGGACACCGCGACGACGCCGCAGCGCTCGCCGTGCACCTCGACGGGCTGCGGGCCGAGCGACGGCGGCTCGACGACCAGATCGCGAGCGTGAGGTACACGATCGCGACGATAGAGAAAGGAGAACACCCCATGGCCGACAGCATGTTGAACGGTTTCGACCACACCGCGTACCGCGAGGAGGTCGAGTCCCGCTGGGGAGCCGACGCCTATACGGCGGGCGACGACTGGTGGAGCGCGAAGACGGCCGACGAGAAAGCCGCCTTCCAGAGAGAGCAGGCGGCTCTCGCCGCAGACTGGGCGGATGCCGCGGCCGGCGCCCCGGATCCCTCGGGCGACGCGGCTCAGGCCCTGGCGCGCAGACAGTACGAGTGGCTGGCGGGTATCCCGGGCACCCCCGGCTACCCGGACGGTCCGACCCCGGAATACTTCGCCGGGCTCGGCGAGCTCTACGCGGCCGACGAGCGGTACGCCGCGAACTACGGCGGGCGCGCCGGCGCCGAATTCGTGCGCGACGCCATGGCGGTCTTCGCCTCTCGGCAGCTCGGCGCCTAGTCATCCCTTTGGCTGATTCTGGGGAAAACCGGCGATTCTGCTCAGGATCCGTGGTTACCCTGCCATGTGACCAATCGCCCGAGCTCCTACGACGACTTCCCACTGCCGGTGGATCCGTCGCTCGCCGGCGGGTCCGCCGCGGGTGGTCTGCCGCCCCAACCGCCCGAGCCCCCGGCACCGACACGGCCCCGTAAAAAGCGCCGCCGCGTCATCCGCTGGGTCGTTCTCGGAGTCGTCGTCGCGCTGATCGCCTCCGGCGGCTACGTGTTCTACAACTACCAGCGGTTCGTCGGCGGGGTGACCCGCGTCGACGCGATCGAGGAATCGACCACCGAGGACTTCGACGGCACGGCCCAGAACATCCTGCTGGTCGGCGACGACCACCGGCCCGACGGCGCCACCGACGCCGACCTGGCGAAGCTCGGCACCGAGGCCGACGGCGGCGGGGTCAACACCGACTCGCTCATGGTGCTGCACCTGCCCGCCGACGGAAGCTCGGCCACGATCGTCTCGATTCCGCGCGACTCGTACGTCGACGTCCCGGGCTACGGCAAGAACAAGATCAACTCGGCCTTCTCGCTGGGTGGCGGCAACGACGACCCGGTCGGCGGTGCGCGCCTGCTGATCCAGACGGTGCAGAACCTCACCGGCCTCACGATCGACCACTACGTGCGCGTCTCGCTGCTCGGTTTCTACAACATCGCCGACGCGCTCGGGCCGATCGACGTCTGTCTGATCAACCCGGTCAACGACCCGTACTCGACGCTCAACCTGCCGGCCGGCGTCTCGACGCTCAACGCGCAGCAGGCACTCGCCTTCGTGCGGCAGCGCCACGGACTCACCAACGGCGACCTCGACCGTACGGTGCGACAGCAGTACTTCCTCACGGTGGAGGCGCGCAAGATGCTGTCGGCCGGGACGCTGCTCAACCCGTTCAAGCTCGGCAACGTGCTCGACGCGGTGAGCTCGTCGATCGAGACGGATTCCTCACTCAACTTCATCGACCTCGCGACGCAGATGCGCGGGCTCAGCGCCGACAACATCACCTCGGCCACCATCCCGATCCTCGGTACGCCGACCATCCGGGTCAACGGCAGCGACCTCTCTATCGTCGAGGTCGACACCGCGTCGATGCCCGCGTTCATCGACGGGCTGGTCGGAGGCCCGACCGCGTACGAGAGCGCCGTCGCCTCCGCACCCGGCGAGGTCACCGTCACGGTGCTCAACGGCGGGGCCGCTGACGGAGCAGCTGCCGCCGCGACCGAGACCCTCGTGAGCCTCGGCTTCGTCGGCGGGACTCCCGGGTCGACGACCCCGACCGCGACGACGACCGTGCAGTACCCGGCCGGGCAGGAAGCCCAGGCCAAGGCCGTTGCGGGCGTGCTCGCCGGTGCCGCGGTGGTCGAGTCGGCCGACGTCGCCGGTGTGACGGTGGTGCTGGGCGGCGACGGCATCGCACCCGCGGCCGTGGTCGAGGCTCCCGTGGCCGAGGTCCCGGTAGAGGAAGAGGCCGGCACGACCTACGCCGCGGGAGCCTGCATCAACTGATCGCGACCGGTGGCCCCGTAGGCCGCCCGCGGCCGTATCGAAACCCGGCGGGTTGAGCCCGTCGAAACCCAGGATGTCGACGGCTCCGACCCACCTCAGCGCTCGAGCGTCGGCACCGCCCGGTACCCGTCGCGCGCCGTCACGACCACGGTCGCGATGACCGACCACGCGACGAGCGAGGCGTAGGCCACGATGACGCCGGTCATGAGAGCGCAGGTTTCGGGGTGTCGGGCGCTTCGACAAGCTCAGCGACCGGGGTTTCGACGGGCTCAACCCGCGTGGCGGCAGGGGTCGGCACGCGCAGCCAGGGCAGTGTCACCCCCACCATCGGTCCGATGAACAGGGCGAAGGCGAGCGTGCCGAGTCCCACGTTGCCGCCGAGCAGCCACCCGACGGTCAGTACGGTCACCTCGATGGCGGTGCGCACCTTCCAGATCTTGAAGCCCCAGCGGTTGTGGATGCCGGTCATCAGGCCGTCGCGCGGTCCTGGCCCGAACCGGGCGCCGATGTAGAGGCCGCTCGCTATGGCCAGCAGGGCGAGCCCGCCGGCGAAGAGCAGCACCTGCTCGAAGACGTTGGCCGCCACGGGCAGCACGGCAAGCCCGAACTCGGCCGCCGGGCCGAGCAGCAGCACGTTCGCGACGGTGCCGATGCCCGGCTTCTGCCGGATCGGGATCCAGAGCAGCAGCACGAGCGCCCCGATGATGTTGACCAACAGGCCGAACGGCAGCCCGGTCTGCTTGGCGACGCCCTGCGACAGCACCTCCCACGGCGGCACCCCGACGGCGCCGCGGATCATCATCGAGAGGGCGAAGCCGTAGAAGAAGAGACCGACGAGAAGTTGGAGGATGCGGCGGGCCAATAAGGCGGACGTGTTCATAAAGGCAATCCAATTACTCAATTGGACTTACGGCAAGATGCCAATTGACGTAAAGTGGCCCCGTGAATATTGTTTCCGCCCGCGCGTTGGACCTCATGCTCGACAGCTGGAGGGCCTCCGGCTCGACCCCCGCCTACGAGGCGCTGGCCGATCGCATCCGCCTGCTGATCCTCGACGGTCGCATCGCGCTCGGCGTGCGGCTGCCCGCCGAGCGCGATCTCGCCGCCCAGCTCGGCGTCAGCCGCACCACGGTCGCCGCCGCGTACGCGGAGCTGCGCGACCGCGACTACCTCACGAGCGTGCGCGGCTCCGGCAGTATTGCGCGGCAGCCGCACGGGGTGGCGGCACCGAACGAAGCGCCGAGCTCCGGCATCCTCGATTTCAGCAAGGCCAGCCTGCCCGCCCTGCAGCAGCTCGCCGACGCGGCGGCGACCGCCGTCGAACAGCTGCCCGCCTACCTCGGCGGTACGGGCTTCGACCCGGTCGGCTTGCCCGTGCTGCGGCAGGCGCTCGCCGACCGGTACACCTCGCGCGGTCTGCCGACCAGCCCCGATCAGATCATGGTCACCATCGGCGCCCAGCACGCGATCGCCCTGCTGGCGCGCACCCTGCTCGGCCGAGGAGACCGTGCGCTCGTCGAGGCGCCGAGCTACCCGCACGCCATCGACGCGCTCAAGGCCGCGGGCGCGCGACTCGTGCCGGTGTCGGTCACCACCCACGACGGCTGGGACGAGGAGGCGCTCGAGCAGGCTTTCCAGCGCACGAGCCCGTCGCTCGGCTACCTCATGCCCGACTTCCACAACCCGACCGGTCGCAGCATGTCGGCCGCGCTGCGCGAGAAGACCCTGGCGCTCGCAGCCCGGCAGGGCACCACGCTGATCGCCGACGAGACGATCGGCGAACTCGGCATGGACGACGTCGAGCCGGTGTTGCCGTTCGCCGCCTACGGCGCGGTCGACACCCAGGCGATCCTCGTCGGTTCGGTCGGCAAGACGGTGTGGGGCGGCGTGCGCGTCGGCTGGATCCGTGCCGAACGCTCCGTAATCCAGCGCCTGATCCGCGAGCGTGCGAGCGGCGACCTCGGAACGCCCGCGCTGGAACAGCTCATCGTGACGAACCTTCTGGGCGACTACGACTCGGTGCTCGAAACGCGGCGCCGACAGCTGCGCGCGGGCCGCCACACCCTCGCCCGCCTGCTCGCCGAGAAGATCCCCGAGTGGGAGATGCCGCACGTCGCGGGCGGGCTCACTGCGTGGGTGAACCTCGGCGCGCCGGTCAGCTCGCAGCTCACCCTCGCCGCGCGCAACGAGGGACTGCAGATCGCCGCCGGTCCGCGCTTCGGCATCGACGGCGCGTTCGAGCGTTTCCTGCGGATCCCGTTCTCCTACTCGGAAAGCGACACCGAGCGCGCGGTCGACGCGCTCGCCGTGGCCTGGCGCAACGTCGGCCGGCACTCGATCGCCGACACGGGCTGGCTCGCCGAGGTCGTCTGACCGGTGCCGGCGTCGCCGACGGGCCGGTCAGCTTCATCCCGCGGGAGTATGGGCGATCCGGCATGACCGCGAGATAATCGACAAGCACACCGGCGTGCACTGATTCACCCTTTGCTTGCGGCCGAGTCACAGCAGCACCGCCGCCCAGCGCACCCACCAGGAGTTATCCGTGCACCTTTTGTCCGTGTTCAGCCTGCGCAACCGAGCGCTCATCGCGCTCGTCACCATCGTCGTCGGCATTTTCGGCGGGGTCGCGCTGACCTCTCTCAAGCAGGAGCTCATCCCGTCGCTCTCGCTGCCGCAGATCTTCATCGTCACCACCTACCCCGGTGCGACGCCCGAGGTCGTCAATGAAGACGTCTCCACGCCGATCGAGACCGCGATCCAGGCCGTGCCCGGGCTCGACACCACCACGGCGACCTCGAACGCGAACTTCTCCACGATCACGGCGGCGTTCGTCTACGGCACCGACATCACGACCGCGGAACAGAAAGTGCAGCTGGCGATCAACCGCCTCTCCTCTCAGCTGCCCGACAGCGCGGACACCCAGGTGCTGAGCTTCAGCCTCAGCGACCTGCCGGTCATCCAGATCGCCGTCACCAGCGACCTCGACCCGCGCGACCTCTCGGCCGCCCTCGAGAACTCCGCGATCGCCGACATCCGCCAGCTCGACGGGGTCAGCGACGCGAGCCTGCTCGGCGCGACCACCCAGCGCGTCACCATCACGCCCGACGCCACGGCGCTGCTCACCGCCGGTCTCAGCACTCAGGCGATCCGCGACGCGCTCGACGCCAACGGCGTGCTGCTGCCCGCCGGCGAGATCACCGAGAACGGCGAGACCCTCACCGTGCAGGCCGGCTCGCGCATCCAGTCGACCGACGACATCTCGAGCCTGCCGCTGCTCGGCGGCAGCGCGGACTACACCACCATCGGCGACGTCGCCACGGTCACCCTCGCCGACGACCCGGTCACCGGCATCTCCCGCGTCGACGGCGAGCCCTCGCTCACCATCGCCGTCACCAAGTCACCCGCCGGCAACACCGTCGAGGTCTCGCACCTCGTGCAGGACCTGATCCCCGAGATCGAGGAGTCGCTCGGCTCCAACACCAAGCTCACGGTCGTCTTCGACCAGGCGCCGTACATCGAGGAGTCGATCAACAGCCTCGCGGTCGAGGGCCTGCTCGGACTCGTCTTCGCCGTCATCGTGATCCTCGTCTTCCTCCTCTCCGTGCGCTCGACGCTCGTCACGGCGATCTCGATCCCCGTCTCCGTGCTCATCACCTTCGTCGGCATGCAGGCCTCCGGCTACACGCTCAACATCATCACCCTGGGTGCCCTCACGATAGCCATCGGCCGTGTCGTCGACGACTCGATCGTCGTGATCGAGAACATCAAACGACACCTCGGCTTTGGGGAGGACAAGGGGAGCGCCATCCTCGCCGGCGTCAAGGAAGTGGCCGGCGCCGTCACGGCGTCCACCGTCACCACGGTCGCCGTCTTCCTTCCGCTCGCCCTCGTCGGCGACGTGACGGGCGAGCTGTTCCGTCCGTTCGCCCTGACCGTGACGATCGCTCTGGCCGCGAGCCTCTTCGTCTCGCTGACGATCGTGCCGGTGCTCGCCTACTGGTTCCTCACAGTGAAGCCGCAGGCCAAGCACTCCGGCGCCGTCCCCGCCGACGTCGAGCACCGCGACGAGCTCGAGAAGCCCACCCGTCTGCAGCGCGCCTACCTGCCGGTCATCCACTGGACGCTCAAGCGCCCGCTGATCACCCTGCTCTCCGCGCTACTCGTGCTCGTCCTCACCGGACTCGCCGCGCCGCTGCTCAAGACCAACTTCATCGGCGACAGCGGGCAGAACACGCTGACCGTGAGCCAGACGCTTCCGCTCGGCACCAGCCTCGAGGTGCGCGACGAGGCGGCCATGAAGGTCGAGGACGTGCTCGCCGAGATCCCCGGCGTCGAGACCGTCCAGCTGTCGCTCGGTTCGAGCGGAAGCTCGCTCGCCGCCGCGTTCTCCGGGGGTGGGGCGACGACGTTCTCGCTCACCACAGACGCCGACGCCGACCAGGAGGAACTGCAGGCGACCGTGCGCGACGCCGTCGCCGACATCGACGACGCGGGCGAGATCACTCTCGCCGCCGCGGCGTCGGGCTTCGCGTCATCCGACATCGAAGTCAACATCAGCGCCAACAACTCGGCCGACCTCGCTGCCGCGTCCGACGCAGTGCTGGCCGAGGTCCAAGACCTCGACGTGGTCGCCGAGGCGTCGAGCAACCTGTCGGTCTCGCAGCCGTTCATCTCGATCACGGTCGACCGCGAGAAGGCGGCCCGCGCCGGCCTCAGCGAGATCGCGGTCGGCGGCATCGTCACCGAGGCGATGAACCCGAGCGCCGTCGGCAGCGTCGTCATCGACGAGAAGACGCTGTCGATCTACATCGACAACGCGAGCGCGCCCACCACGCTGGCCGAGATCCAGGCGTTCGTGATCCCGACGATCACCGGCCCGCAGCCGCTGTCGACGATCGCCACGGTCGAGCAGTCCGACGGCCCGGCCAGCATCACGACCATCAAGGGCATCCGCAGCGCCACGGTGAGCATCACCCCGAGCGGCGACGACGTGGGAACCGCCTCGTCGACGGTCGCCACCGCGGTCGACGGCGCCGACCTGCCCGCCGGCGCGACCGCCGAACTCGGCGGCGTCACCTCGCAGCAGAGCGACGCGTTCGGCCAGCTCGGCCTCGCGCTGCTCGTCGCCATCCTCATCGTCTACGTCGTGATGGTCGCGACCTTCAAGAGCCTGCGCCAGCCGCTGCTGCTGCTCGTCTCGGTGCCGTTCGCCGCGACCGGCGCGATCCTGCTGCAGGTGGCGACGGGTATCCCCCTCGGCGTCCCGTCGCTCATCGGTGTGCTGATGCTCATCGGTATCGTCGTGACCAACGCGATCGTGCTGGTCGACCTGATCAACCAGTACCGCGAACGCGGCATGAAGGTGGGCGAGGCGATCGTGCACGGCGCGAGCCGCCGACTGCGCCCGATCCTCATGACGGCGCTCGCCACGATCTTCGCGCTGCTGCCGCTCGGCATCGGCCTCACCGGCCACGGCGGCTTCATCTCCCAGCCGCTCGCGATCATCGTGATCGGCGGCCTCGTGTCGTCGACCGTGCTGACTCTCGTGGTGCTGCCGACGCTGTACTACGTGGTCGAGGGCGCCAAGGAGCGCCGGGCGGACAAGCGAGCGGCGAAAGAGGCCGCCGCCGAGACCGAGGAGTCCACCGCCTAGGCTCGACCCATGGCAATCCCCGACTTCGTCCTGGCCCTGCGCGAGAAGATCGGGCACGCACCGCTCTGGCTGTCGGGGGCGACCGCCGTCGTACTGCGCGGAAACGACGTGCTGCTCGTGCGCCGCTCCGATACCGGCGCGTGGACCCCGGTCACCGGCATCATCGACCCCGGCGAGCAGCCCGCGGCCGCCGCGGTGCGCGAGACGCTCGAGGAGGCCGATGTCGTCGTCACCGCCGACTCCCTCGCCTGGATCCAGGTGATCGACACCATCACCTACGCGAACGGCGACCAGGCGCAGTACATCGACTTCGTGTTCGGCTGCAGCTATGTCTCGGGCGACCCCTTCCCTGCCGATGGCGAGAACACCGACGCCGGCTGGTTCCCGCTCGACGACCTGCCCGAGATCGGCGAGAACATGCTCGCGCGCATCCGCAGCGTCGTGGAGTTCACCGGCACGACCAGATTCGAGATCTAGATCGTCTTCTCCATGCACACGCTCGACGGGTCGTCGGCGTAGCGGCCGAACCGGTCGATGTGCACGTAGCCGTGCTTGAGGTACAGCCCGATGGCGTCCGGCTGCTCGAGGCCGGTCTCCAGACGAATACGAGAGACGGATGCCGCGGCCGCCAGCCCCTCGAGCCTGGCCAGCAGCGCGCCCGCGACGCCGCGCCCCCGATGTGACTCGGCCACGAACAAACGCTTGATCTCGGCGGTGCCGTCGCCGTTGTCGACGAGGGCGACGATGCCGGCCAGCCCCTCGTCGCGCGCGACGAGGAAGCTCACGCCGGGCTGCTCGAGCGAGTCGACGTCGAGCGAGTAGTAGCTCTCGGCGGGGTAGAGGCTGAGCGCGTACTCGTCGGCGCGGCGCATGAGCGCGAGCACGTCGGGCTGGCGCGGGGGCTCGATGGCGATGGTGGTCACCACCCCACGGTAGCGCGGCTTCACGGAGCGTTTTCTGCGGCTGCGGCATCCCGCCCCACGACCCGCCGGCAGAAAGTGATGGCGTTTTCTCTGGGCATGGACTAACGTAGACAGGTCGGCTCAAGACAGCACGCATGGCGTGTATGGGTTTGTAAGTCTTAGAGGCCGGTTTCCCCAGCGCATCCGCTGCGGAAAAATCACACGAATGTATGTGACGGCCTCGGTCAAAGACTGCCCGGGTTCAGAAGTGCAACGCTCGCGATATCCACGATCGCGCAAAGCATCTGCACGTGTACTTTCACGTAACTGATACAACCCAGGAAAGAACTATGTCTCCTTACTCCAAGCCCGACTACAACCGGGCCGACCGCGACAACAAGAAGCCGTACAGCCCCCGTGGCGGCGACGCGCGTAACTCGCGCCCCGACCAGGGCGGCGCACCCAAGAAGCGCTGGACCGGCGACGACCGTGCAGCACGCACCGGCGACCGTCCCGCATCGGGCGACCGTCGTCCCGACTGGAACCCCCGCGAGAAGCCGGCCTACGGCGACCGCCCCAACCGCAACAACGGCGCCCCGCGCTCCGAGCGTCCCGCCTACGGCGACCGTCCGGCCCGCTCCGCGTACGGCGACCGCAACGAGCGTCCCTCGTACAACGACCGTCCGGCCCGCTCGAACAGCGACCGCCCCTCGTACAACAACGACCGCCCGAGCTACGGCGATCGTCCCGCGCGTCCGTCCTACGGCGACCGCACCGACCGTCCGGCGCGCACCGAGCGTCCCGCCTACGGCAACGACCGCCCGTCGTACAACGGCGAGCGTCCCGCGACGAACGACCGCCAGCCGCGCACCCCGTACAACGAGCGCCAGGGCCGCACCGAGCGTCCGTCGTACAACAACGACCGTCCCTCGTACGGCGACCGTCCGGCTCGCACCGACCGCTCGTCGTACAACTCCGAGCGTCCCGCCCGCACCGAGCGTCCCTCGTACAACTCGGACCGCCCCGCGCGTCCGTCCTACGGTGAGCGCACCGAGCGTCCCTCGTACGGCAGCGACCGCCCGGCCCGCACCGAGCGCCCCTCGTACAACTCCGACCGTCCGGCCCGCACGGAGCGTCCGTCCTACGGCGACCGCGGTGCCCGCCCGTCGTACGACCGCGCCGAGCGCCCGGCCCGCGACAGCAGCTACTACCCGTCGAAGGATGGCGCGGCCAACAAGTCGCACTCCGGCGGCGGCATGCAGGAAGACGTCGTCCTCGAGCGTCTCGAAGCGGCGGTCATCACCGCCAAGGACGTCGAAGGCGTGACCTTCGGCGACCTCGGTCTCGGCGCCAACATCGTGCGCCAGCTCGAGTCGATGGGTGCAGCGGCTCCGTTCGCCATCCAGGCGGCGACCATCCCCGACGTTCTCGCCGGCAAGGACGTCCTCGGCCGTGGCAAGACCGGATCGGGCAAGACCATCGCCTTCGGCGCACCGCTCGTCGAGCGCCTCATGGAGAACAACGGCGGCAAGGACCGCCAGGCCGGCCGCAAGCCCCGCGCCCTGATCCTCGCCCCCACCCGCGAGCTCGCCATGCAGATCGACCGCACGGTGCAGCCCATCGCCCGCAGCGTCGGCCTGTTCACCACGACCATCGTCGGTGGCGTGCCGCAGTACAAGCAGGTCTCCGCTCTGCAGCGCGGCGTCGACATCATCATCGCGACCCCCGGTCGCGTCGAAGACCTCGTTGAGCAGGGTCGTCTCGACCTCTCCAACGTCATCGTCTCCGTCCTCGACGAGGCCGACCACATGTGCGACCTCGGATTCCTCGAGCCCGTGCAGCGCATCCTCAAGGAGACCAAGGAGGGCGGCCAGAAGCTGCTCTTCTCGGCAACCCTCGACAAGGGTGTCGCCACCCTCGTGAAGCAGTTCCTGAAGAACCCGTCGGTCCACGAGGTCGCCGGTGAAGACCAGGCCTCCTCCACGATCGACCACAAGGTGCTCCTCATCGAGCAGCGCGACAAGCGCGAACTCATCCGTGAGCTCGCCGCCGGCGAGGGCAAGACCCTGGTCTTCACCCGCACCCGCGCGTTCGCCGAAGAGATGAGCGACTACCTGGAGGACGCCGGCATCCCCGCGACGAGCCTCCACGGAGACCTCAACCAGAGCCGCCGGACGCGTAACCTGCAGCTGCTCACCAGTGGCCGCGTGAACGTGCTCGTCGCTACCGATGTCGCGGCTCGCGGCATCCACGTCGACGACATCAGCCTCGTGATCCAGGCCGACGCACCCGAGGAGTACAAGACGTACCTCCACCGTGCCGGCCGTACGGGCCGCGCGGGCAAGGTCGGAACCGTCGTCACCCTCATCCCCCGTGCGCGTCGTCGCAAGATGGACGAGCTGCTCGAGCGGGCCGAGATCAAGGCCACCGTCATCCAGGCCGCCCCCGGCGACCAGACGATCGCGGACCTCGCCGCTCTGTAAGACCTCGGCGCCCCGAGCTTGTCGACGGGCCACCACACGACGGCGCTCATCCCTCACCGGGTGGGCGCCGTCGTCGTTTGCGCCCCGCAACCCCCTCGCGCCCGTCGGTGGCCGCCGGTACAACGGGGAGATGACAACCATCGACGAAGCGACCACCTGGGTCGAGGCCTACCGCGACGCGTGGCTGAGCAACGATGCCGACGAGGTCGGCGCGCTGTTCACCGACGACGCCGTCTACGAGTTCCGTCCGAACGACCCGGAGCCGTGGCGGGGCCGCGAGGCGATCGTCGCCGGCTGGTTGGAAGAACCGGACAGCCCCGAGACCTGGAAGTTCGACTTCGAGATCCGCGGCATTCTCGGCGACGGCACGGCCGTGGTGCAGGGCGTCACGGAGTACCTCGACGAGCGGCCCACGTACGAGAATCTCTGGATCATCCGGCTCGACCACGGGCAGGCCACGCACTTCACCGAGTGGTTCATGGTGCGGAAGGGCACCGAGTCATGACGACCGAGACCGACGTCACGGCGTGGATGGAGGGCTACCTCGCCGCGTGGACCACGAACGACCCGGACGACATCGGCGCGCTCTTCACCGACAACGCCGTCTACTACACGCGGCCCTACGGCGGGGCGGTGTTCCAAGGAAAGGACGCGATCGTCGCCGGCTGGCTCGAGCACCTCGACGAATCCGGCACCTGGACCTTCGACTGGCACCTGCTCGGCATCGCGGGCGACCGCGTGTTCGTGCGCGGTGTCACCGAGTACGCCGACTTCCCCGACTACGACAACCTCTGGGTCATCACGCTGACCGACGACGGCCGCGCCAGCGAGTTCACCGAATGGGCTGTCGCGCGGGAGTAGAGAGGAGGGGCCGCCGAATCGGCGACCCCTCCCGCGCCTACTTGCGGACGGTGAACTTCGTCGTCACGACTTTGCCGGTCTGAGCGCCCGTCACGGTCACGGTGTAGTCGCCCGGAGCCTTCGGTGCGGTGGTGGAGATCCGCGCCTCGCCGCCGATCACGTCGACCGTGCCCAGGTCGGTGCTGCCGATAACCGCGCGCACCTGCCTGTCGCCGCCGAACCGGCTCGCCGACACCGTCACTGTCGCGCCGGGCTTGACCCTGCGGTCGGTCTCGACGCGTGCGCCGTCGCTGAGCGCGACAGTGTTGCGGTCGAGCCGCAGCGAGTTGGCCACCGTGAAGAACGTGTCCGTCTGGTCGGTGAGCCCGACGACGTTCGACGCCCCGGGGCCGAAGCCGGCGATGCGCAGCTGCGATCCCGTGTGCTGCTGCGAGGCGCCCGCTCCCGCCGTGCCGTACGAGACCTTCATCGTCGTGCCGTCCGCCGTGGTCAGCGCGGTGCTGAGCGAGGTGGGAGGGGTGCTGTCCACGATCTGGCTCGAGTGCGCGTGGTCGGCGGTGACGATCACGAGGGTGTTGCCGTCCTTCTGGGCGAACGCGAGTGCGGCCTGGACCGCCTCGTCGAAGTCGACCGTCTCGCCGATCTGGCCGCAGGCGTCGGCCGAGTGGTCGCGCTTGTCGATGCTCGCGCCCTCGACCTGCAGGAAGAAGCCCTTCTTGTTCTGCAGCAGCGAGATCGCCTTCGAGGTGAGTGCGCTCAGCGAGAGGTCGGTGGTCAGCCGCTCGGGGTTGGGCTGGCAGGTGACCGGGGCGAGGTCGGCCCCGCCGACGGTCGCGGTCGTCGCCGCGTAGCGGGTCGGGAAGTTGCCCGGCGTGAAGAGGCCGAGCACCGGCGACTGCTGCGAAGCCGCTGTCACGGCCGCGAGGCCGGGCGCGTCATCCACCAGCTGATAGCCGCGTTCTTCGGCCTGCTCGAAGAGGGTCTTGCCCTCCCACTGCCCGGCTTTCGCCACCTGCTCGAACGATGCCGATCCGCCACCCAGGGTGACGTCGGGGCGTGCGCCCAGCAGTTGCTCGCTGATCGAGCCGAGGCCGCCGGCCGCGAGCGCGTCCGTGCCGCACGCCTCGCTGTCGGGTCCGTAGCATCCGCGCGCGCCGACGTGGGCGACCAATACGGCGGGGGTCGCGTCCTGCACCTCTGCCGTGCTCACGTTGCCCGTCTTCAAGCCGTTCGCCTTGGCGATCTCGAGCAGGGTGGGCTGGGGTGCGCCGTCGATGTCGACCGAAATGGCGCCGTCGTAGGTCTTCGTGCCGGTGGCCCAGGCGCTGCCCGTCGCCGCGGAATCGGGAACGTAGTCAGGCTTGCCCTTGTTCGCGCCGTCGCGGTAGAGCGAATAGGTCGTGTACTGGCCGGTCAGCGGCAGGGCGTCGATTCCCGGTAGCCGGCCGGCGGCGCCGTACTGGTAGTTGCGCGCGACAGTGATCTCCGAATCGCCCATCCCGTCCCCGATGAGCAGGATCACGTTCTTGGCGTTGCTGTTCTTGATGGTCGACCGCAGCGATTCGGCGCTGTCGGTGCCGCCGTGCCGCGAGGCCCCTCCGTTGCCACGGGGGTCGGGTTCGGATGGCGCGGCCGACGCGAGGCCGGGTGCAAGAAGTGTTGCGCCGGCGACCAGTGCGGCGATGGCCACCACTGTGCGTCGCCGTGAGGAGATGTCAGGCATGTCTGCTCCAAGTGCGATCGAGAATGCCCCTCGGATTCGGAGGCGATACCCAGACGACCGCTCCGGGGTGAAGATCCCGTGAATGTGGGGTGACGCCCCGGTCAACGGTGTGCCCCGAACGGGTTACACGGGTCGATGGCCGGGTATCACGGCGGCTAATCACTTCCCTAAGCTTGGCTTATTGCTTACGTTTCCCGGCGAAGAGAAAGAGGCCCCATGCCCATCCACAACGACATCACCGAGGTCTTCGGCAACACCCCGCTCGTTCGCCTCAACTCGGTCACCGAGGGCCTCGGAGCGACGGTGCTCGCGAAGCTCGAGTTCTACAATCCCAGCGCGAGCGTCAAGGACCGCCTCGGCGTCGCCATCGTGGACGCCGCAGAGAAGAGCGGCGCGCTCCAGCCCGGCGGAACCATCGTCGAGGGCACGAGCGGCAACACCGGCATCGCGCTCGCGATGGTCGGTGCGGCCCGCGGCTACAAGGTGATCCTGACCATGCCCGAAACCATGAGCAAGGAGCGGCGTCTGCTGCTCCGCGCGTACGGCGCGGAGCTCGTGCTCACCCCGGGCGCATCCGGAATGAAGGGTGCCGTCGACGCGGCGGCCGAGATCGTCGCCAACACCCCCGGTGCTGTGCTCGCCAAGCAGTTCGAGAACGAGGCGAACCCCGCGATCCACCGCGCCACCACCGGCCCCGAGATCTGGGCAGACACCGAGGGCGCGGTCGACATCTTCGTCTCCGGCATCGGCACCGGCGGCACCATCACGGGCACCGGCCAGTTCCTCAAGGAGCAGAAGCCCGGCGTTCAGATCGTCGCGGTCGAGCCGGCCGAGAGCCCCATCCTCAACGGCGGCGCCCCCGGTCCGCACAAGATCCAGGGCATCGGTGCCAACTTCGTCCCCGCCATCCTCGACCGCGAGGTCTACGACGAGGTCATCGACGTCAACATCACGCAGAGCGTCGAGATGGCCCGCCGTCTCGCCGCCGAAGAGGGAATCCTCGCCGGCATCTCCAGCGGCGCCACGGTCACGGCGGCGCTCGAGCTGGCGGCCCGCCCCGAGAACGCGGGCAAGACGATCGTCGTGATCGTCGCCAGCTTCGGTGAGCGCTACCTCTCGACCGTGCTGTACGAAGACCTGGTCGACTGACGTGCCGTTCTCCCGAACGCGGGAGGACATCGCCACCGCGCGTCACCGCGATCCGGCCGCCCGCAGCGGACTGGAGGTGTGGCTCACGTACTCCGGTGTCCACGCCGTCTGGGGCTACCGCCTCGCCCACCGGCTGTGGGTGTGGCGGTGGTATCTGGCGGCGCGTTCCGTCTCGCAGTTCGTGCGCTTCCTCACCGGGGTGGAGATCCACCCCGGCGCCGTCATCGGCCGGCGCTTCTTCATCGACCACGGCATGGGGGTGGTGATCGGCGAGACCGCGGAGATCGGCGACGACGTGATGCTGTACCACGGGGTGACCCTCGGAGGCACGGTCGGCGTGCGTGAGAAGCGGCATCCCACCCTCGGCGACGGCGTCGTCGTGGGAACCGGCGCGAGCATCCTGGGACCGGTCACGATCGGCGCGCACTCGGTCGTCGGCGCCCAGGCCGTCGTGCTGGTGGATGCGCCGGAGGGATCGTTGCTCACCGGCATTCCCGCGACGGTGCGGTCGCGCACGCCGCACACGCCCGACTTCTACATCTAGCCACCGGCGGTCCCTGAGCCTGTCGAAGGGCGCCCTTCGACAGGCGCAGAGACCGGCTCTGTCAGAATTGCGTGATGCACCTACGCCCCTTCGAACCCCGCGACGAGGACTCCGTCATCGCACTCTGGACCGAGTGCGGCATCACCCGCCCGTGGAACGACCCGGCCAGAGACATCGCGCGCAAGCTCACGGTGCAGCCCGAGCTGTTCCTGGTCGGCGAGGCGGACGGCGAGCTGGTCGCGGCCGGCATGTTCGGATTCGACGGTACCCGCGGCTGGATCCACTACCTAGCCGTCGCGCCGAGCCGCCAGGGCGAGTCGCTCGGCCGCGCGGTCGTGACCGAGGGCGAGCGTCTGCTCACCGCCATGGGCTGCCCGAAGATCAACCTGCAGGTGCGGTCGGGCAACGAGCGCGTCATCGGGTTCTACCGCGCGCTCGGCTACCTGCCCGACAACACGGTGTCTCTCGGCAAGCGTCTGATCGAGGATGCCGCGCCCGAATGAACCGCGAATAACCACTGGATAACGACCCGGGCAGGGGTTTCGTCTTATCCGAGTTTTCAGGATGCGTCGGGTAAGTTGGGCCGGTGCCTACGAAACCTCTCGAAAAACAGCCTCAGCACGAGGGTAAGGCGCGCTATCGTGCCAAGTCCCCGTGGGGCACGAAGCAGAAGGTGCTGTTGGGTGCCGGCATCGTCGTCGCCCTCGTCATTCTCGGCGGCATCTGGGTCGGCGCGCTCGCCCTCTCGACGAAGAGTTCCCTCGAGCACGCGCAGGCCACCATCGGAGAGATCCAGGAGAAGGCCGCCGCCCAGGACTTCGAAGGCGCTCTCGCCCTGGTCGACGACGTCAAGTCCGATACGGCGACCGCTGCCAGCAACACCAACCAGCCGGTCTGGCGCCTGTTCGAGTTAACCCCCGTCCTCGGCACCAACCTCACCGCCGTGCGTCAGATCTCGACGGTCATCGACGACCTCGTGGTCAAGGGCATAGACCCGATCGTCGAGGTCGCGGGCGACGGTGTCGACTCGTTCAAGCCGGTCGACGGCCGCATCGACGTGCAGAAGATCCGCGATCTGGCGGCCGCCGTCGCGCTGGCCGACGACCAGGTCACCGCCTCCGTCACCGCCGTCGAGGCCATCAACACCGACGGCACCATCGGCCAGGTCTCCGAAGCCACGACCATGATCCAGGGGCTGCTGACGGATGCCGCCGAGCCGGTCCACCAGGCCCGCGGGGTCATCGACGCCCTGCCGGCGATCCTCGGCGGCGACGCACCGCGCAACTACATCCTGCTCTTCCCGAACAACGCCGAGTCGGTCTCGCTCGGCGGCAACACCGCCGCGTGGGTCCTGCTCAACGTCACCGACGGGGCGATCGCGATCACCGGGCAGCCCAGCTCGCAGGACTTCCCCCGCGACGAGGGCGTCCCGATCGCCCTGCCCGCCGAACCGCTCCAGTTCTACGGTGCCGACCTGTTCTCGTACGCCACCAACGTCGAGCTGCGCCCCGACTTCCCCACCGCGGGAGCCCTCGCCCAGGGCTTCTGGCAGCGCGAGAGCGGCCAGGTCGTCGACGGAGTGCTGTCGTTCGACCCGATCGCGCTGAGCTACCTGCTCCAGGCGACCGGTCCGCTGACCCTCCCCACGGGCGAGGTGCTGCAGGCCGACAACGCCGTGAAGATGCTGCTCAGCGACGTCTACGCGAACTACACGGTGCCCGCCCAGCAGGACGCGTTCTTCGCGGGGGCCGCCGCCGCGGTCTTCAGCGCCGTCACCACGTCGACGCCCGACATCCCCCTCCTGGTGAACGCCCTGTCGCGCTCGGTCGAGGAGCATCGCCTGATGGCGTGGAGCGCGCTGCCCGCGGAACAGGAACTGCTCGCGGGCACGACTATCGCGGGAACCCTCGCCACGGACAACGCCGACAAGACCGAGATCGGGGTGTTCTTCGTCGAGAACTCCGCCTCGAAGATGTCGTACTACCTGAACACGGCCGTGGCCTTGACGAACAACTCGTGCCTCACCCCCGAGACTCCGAACTTCAACGCGAGCATCTCGCTCAACTCGTCGATCTCGGCCGCCGAGTATTCGGCACTGCCGGCCTACGTCAAGTCGCAGGTCTACCTGCGCCCGGTGAAGACCCGCACGCTCGTCTACGTCTACGGGCCCGTCGGTGGCGCGTACATCGACACGACCTGGAACCAGAGCGGCATGCTCTCCGAGGTCGTCTCAGTCGGCACGGACCTCGGCCGTCCGGTCGTCGCGATCGCGGTCGACCTGCGTCCGGGCGAGACCAGCAACGTCTCGGTCACCTTCGCCGGTGCGCCCGGCGAGTACGGCCCGGCCGAAGCACGCGTCACGCCGATGATCAACGCGACCACGGTCGGCACCGCGAACCCCGGCTGCGAGTAACCGGCCCGCCGCGACAACGAGAAAGCCGCACCCGCCCGTCAGGGCAGGTGCGGCTTCGTCGTTGTGTGGCCGGTGCGCTACTCGGCGGCGGCGGCCGCGGCCTGGGTCAGGATGAAGTCGTCCGCCGTGACCTTGCTGCCGGACTCGAGGGTGAACTCGAGAACCGCCGACGTGGCATCCGGCCCGGTCGTGAACGTGACCCAGTTGGACGCCCAGTTCGTCGAGGTGAAGCTGCTCGCGACCCGGTCGCCGCCGAACTCCGACGCGCTGATCGTCGCGATGCCCGCTCCCTTGCCCAGGCGGGCGTGGGTGCCGAACGTGTACGTCGTATCGGGCAGCAGGCCCTCGACCGTCGTGCTCACGGCCGATCCCGGCTTGGCGAGCTGCACGGCCTTGGCGCCGCTGCGGATGTCGCCCGCCAGCACGTTGGCGACGCCGGTCGACGACCAGCCGTCAAGCGTGCCCTCCTCGAATCCGCCGTTCGGGATGCCGAGACGGTACGCCTCGAACTCGGCGAGCTGGAACCCGAAGGTGGGCGGCACGACGGTCGACTCGGGCGACAGCAGCGTGGCGGTCATCCGCAGGTAGCGGTATTCGGCCGCGGGGAACGAGAACGTCTGCGCGCCCGACACCGGGAGGCCGCCGTTGTAGCCGGTCTCGGTGACCGCGGTGGTCCACTCCTCGCCGTCGACCGAACCCTCGATGGTGAAGTCGGTCGGGAAGCCCGTGCCGTCGAACTCCTGCGAGTCGCGGGGCCAGAGCACCACGGTGTCGACGGACTTGGTGGCGCCGAGGTCGACGTTCACCGACTCGGGCTCGGTGGCGACTGTGTGGCTGGCAGAACTCCACCCGCGGGCCGGCACCGTGCGCTCGATCGCGTGACGCTCGCCGTCGGTCAGGCGGGTGACCGCCCAGCCGTTGTCGGGCTCTTCGATCGAAGTGCTCGCGGTGACGGTCGCACCCGACGCGGCGGCGGCCAGGTTGATGGCTGCCGGCTCGGCCGAGCGGGCCTGTTCGCCGGCCTCGGCCTCCGAGGGCGCGAGGGTCAGGGTCACGACGCCGTTGGCGGGCACGAGCACGTCCTTCGCAAAGTCGGCGGACGACGCGAGCACGGTGTCGCTGGTGACCGGCGCGTTCTCGCTCGCGCTCGGGTACGACGGTGCGACCACGGTCGAGGTGTCCGCGAATCCGTTGCCCTTGGTCGAGCTGATGGTCTTCTCGACCACACGGAAGTTCGATTCGGATGCCGCGTAGGGCAGGTTCGCCAGCGAGACCGACATCGTGGTGTTGTTGGGTGTGTTGTTCCAGAGCAGCACGGTGGCCGTCTGGTTCTCCGCACTCTTGGTCACGATGCCCGACAGGTTGTCGGTGTCCATGCCGATACCCGTGTTGTTTCCCTGGGCCGTGCCGTTACCCGAGATCGTCGGCGCCACGAGAGTGTTCTCGAGCTCGGAGAACATCTGGAAGACGTTGCCGAGCGACTTACGGTGGCCGTCGACGGTCACGAGACCGAGGTCGCCGTTGTAGGCCTTGGTGTGGTCGAACCCTTCGACGGGGCTGAAGTAGAAGAACTTGTCTCCGCCGGACTTGGCGGCCAGGGCCATTCTCTTCGCGATGTAGCTGGAGCCGTTGACGCTGGAGTTCGTGTCGGAACCGGTGCCGGCACCCGAATCCATCGACGAGTCGAGGTTCCACTCGGTGACCAGGACGGGAAGGCCGGGGCGGCCCGCCTTCGCGAGCAGCGCCCGCGACGTGGTGATCGGCTCCCAGTTGCCGCGGCGGTAGCTGTGCACCGAGAAGAAGTCGGCGGGGACGCCGGGGTTGGCGCCGAGGAAGTCGATGAACTTCGTCGACCATGTGCCGCTGCCGAGGTCGGACGCGGCGGCGCCGCCCACCTTCGCGGTGGGGTCGGCGCGCTTCACCGCTTCGGCGCTCGCGGTGTAGAAGGTCGCGTACGTGGTGAACGGGCCGGGCCACGAGACGTCGACCTCGTTCCAGACCTCGTAGCTCAGACCGGGGTGACCGAGGTCGCGGTAGTGCGCGACGAGCGCCTCGACGGCGCCGGCCCAGATGGTGAGCGAGCTGCCGCTGTACAGCGGCGCCGGCGTGGCGTTCGACCGGTAGGCGAGCACGAAGAACGGGTCGATGCCCGCGGCCATCAGCGGGCTGACGACCTGGTCGAGCCGGGAGAAGTCGTAGACCGGAACACCGTCGGCACCGATCGAGATGATGTTGTAGAAGTTGTCGTTGAAGATGTGGTCGAGACGGATCTCGTTGATACCCATGCTCGACAGCTGCGAGGCCTGCGCCGCGAACCAGTTGAGGTTGGACATCGGCTCGTAGCCGCCCTGCGACGCCTTGAGCAGCGATTCCGGGTCGAACACGGTGCCCTCGGCAGCGAAGTCGGCCGAGAGGGACGCGGTGCCGGTGCTGGCGGTCGCGGCCTCCGCGGGGTCGACGGTGACCGGCGACGGCGCGAAACTCGGCTGTGCCGGCACGTCGGGCGTCGGGGTCGGAGTCGGCGACAGCTCGATCGGAGCGCACGCGGACAGCGCGAGAATGGCCGACAGCGCTGCAGCTGTGGCTAATCTCGGCATACGGCGCCGGAAGCGTGCTTTCGAAATGTGGACGGAAGGTGCTTGGGGGCCGTGGGTCATATGTATCTTTCCGTTATCCCTGTCGTGCGAAGTCGAGGAGCCCGCTGACGCCGGTGGCGAATGACACCTGCGGGTCGTACCCGATCTCCGCGCGAGCGGGTTCGATGTCGGCGGAGGCGGCGCGAACGTCGCCGAGGCGGAACTTCGTGGTGATCACCGGCGCGGGGCTGCCGGCGACCTCGGCGAGTTCGGTCGCGTAGTCGAGAAGTGTTCCCTGCGATCCCGACCCGATGTCGAGGAGGCGGAAGCCGGACTCGGGCAGCTTTTCGATCGAGGCGTGGAAGGCGCTGACCACGTCGTCGACGTGCACGAAGTCGCGGATGATCCCGCCGCCCTCGTAGACGTCGATCGGCTTGCCGGCGATCGCCTGGGTCGCGAAGAAGGTGAGGACGCCGGTGTAGCTGTTCTCGAGGGCCTGGCCGGCGCCGTAGACGTTCTGCAGACGCAGGACCGTGAGTGGCACGTCCATCGCCGTGCACCAGGAGCTGAGGATGTGCTCTTGGGCGAGCTTGGTGGCCGCGTAGACGTTGGTGGGGCGGGGCTCGACGGTCGCGGCGTTGTGCGCGACGGCGGTTCCCTGCTCGCCGTCGGGGCCGAAGGGCTCCCACTCTTCGCGAAGCAGCTGGGCCTCGCCGCGGGCCTGGGCGTAGTACGACTCGCCGCTGTTCGACAGCCACTGGCCTTCGCCGTAGACGGCACGAGATGACGCGAGCAGGATCGATTCGGGGCGGTGGCCGCTGTTCGACAGGGCGTCGAGCAGCTGGGCTGTGCCCGACACATTGACCGACGCGTGACGGTTCGACTGGGTCAGCGACTGTCCGGTTCCGGTCTCGGCGGCGAGGTGGACGACGATCTCGGGACGGTGCTCCTCGACGACGGCAGCCCACATCGCGCTGTCCGTGACATCTCCGACGATGCGTACGGCCTCGGCGGGCGAGTTGGCGGGCCACTCTCCGGAGGCGTGGACCTGCGGGTGCAGGTTGTCGACGAGCACGAGGGAGTAGTCGGCGCTGAGGCGGTTTGCCAGCTTGGTGCCGATGAATCCGGCACCGCCCGAGATAAGAACAGTCTTAGTCATGGTGAATTCTTTCATTTGTTTCCGGGCGACTCCCTGTCGCCCTTTGCGTGTTGAGAATTACTTCGCCACATTCGGCACCGCTCCAGTTCAACTCTCACGGTCTCCGCGCGGGAAATGCAAGGCAACTCAGCGTGTTCGCAGTGGATGGCCCGTGCGGGTACGGTGTTCGGTCGCGCTGAGTTCCCCGACGACAGCCACTACGGAGACCCCTGTCTCCGCGCCTGCACCTTTGAACAATCCTCTAGTCATGTATACGATCTCATGCGGCACCACACGGGTTTCGCGTTCCAGTCGTACGTGGCTCAGGGGTGCATCCCCGACTGCTACGCGTTCAGTTTACGCATTGACAGGTAGAATCGAATTCCCGAGTACCGGGCTAGTCCGTACTCATCGGGTTGACAGCGCTCCGCACACGGCGATCAAGCGTGGTGAACGCCAGTTCGACAGAAGAAGGTGGGGGTGGGGGATGCTGTCTGAGATGCACAGAACAAGCGACTTGCTCCCAGAGGTTTCATGAGGCTCCTGTTTATCACGCCCTCGTTTTTCGGGTACGAGAAAGTCATCGTCGACGCCTTCCGCAGTCGTGGCGTGGACGTCGACCTCGCCGACGAGCGGCCGAGCAACTCCGCCGTCGCCCGCGCCGTGCTCCGCATCGCCCCGACACTCGTGCAGAGTTCGCTCAAGCGTCACTACGACGACCTGCTCGCGCGCTTCGGCGACGTCCAGTACGACGGGTTGCTGGCAATCAAGGGTGAGAACCTGCCCGAGTGGTTCCTCCGCGAGTTCCGTGCGCGCAACCCCGGCGCCGTGACGATGTTCTACTCCTTCGACGCGATTTCGAACAGTTCGCACTGTGTCTCGCTCTTCCCCCTGTTCGACCGGCTGTACTCCTTCGACCGCGGCGACGTCGCCCGGTACCCCGTGCTCGAGTACAAGCCCCTCTTCTACAGCGCCGACTTCGCACACGCCGACCCCACGCGTCCCAGCCGCTACCTCGCCTCGTTCGTGGGCACGCTGCATAGCGACAGATATGAGTTCGTCCGGGCGATCACCCGCGACCTCGACATCCAGAGCACTCTCTCGTATTTCTATTCGCAGGCGAAGTGGTATTTCCTCGTCCAGAAGCTCACCGACCGGCGTAACGCCCGGGTGAGCATGTCGGAGGTCTCCTTCGACAAGATGGACCGCACCCAGGTCGCCGAGATCTTCGCCTCGTCGCGGGCCGTCATCGACTTCCAGCGGCCGGGCCAGTCCGGTCTGACCATGCGCACGTTCGAGGCGCTCGCCAGCGGTGCCGCCCTCATCACGACCAACGCGTCGGTGAAGGACGAGCCGTTCTACTCGCCCGACCGCGTGCTCGTCGTCGACCGCGATCCCGCCGCCATCGATTCCGCCGCGGTCGCCGCGTGGATCGAAGCACTGCCGCCCTCCGCCGCTCCGCCGGCAGGGTTCGACACGTACAGCGTTTCGGAATGGGTCGAACCGTTCGTCAGCGCCCTGAACGACAAGGCCGCCCGATGAAGATCGTGATCGACGTCTCCGGCGCCCCGGAGCGCTCCGGCGGCATGAAGGTCCACGCGACCGAGCTGGTGCGCGCGTGGTCCGAGAGCTACCCGACCGACGAGCTCATCGTCGTCGGGCCCGCCTGGGTCGAGACCGGTTTCGCGGCCGAGAAGAATGTCACGCCCCGGGCGATCACCCGTGACGGAGTGCCGTCGCGGTTCTTCACCCAGCTGTTCGCCGCACGGCAGATCTTCCGGTCGACGAAGGCCGACGCCCTGCTGTCGCTCAGCTCGATCGTCAGCCCGTTCGTCTCGTCGAGCTCCACCGCCTGCTTCGTGCACGACTGGCGCCACATCACCGAGCCCGGCGAGATGGGGCTCGCGCAGCGTGCCTACCGTCGACTCTGGATCTGGTCGATCCGGTCCGCCGGCACCACCTTCGCCGTCTCCGAGAAGACGCGCGAAGAGACACTGCGCTTCTCGAAGCCGCAGCGGCTGATCCTCGCCGAGAACGGCGGCGACCACCCGCGTCGCTGGCCGCAGATCGCCCGCACCGAGCGCGAGCGTCCGAGGCTCGTCACGTTCGGCCACTTCATCAACAAGCGCCCCGAACTCGTCATCGAGAGCCTCGCCGAGCTGCGTACATCCGGCCGGCCGATGGATCTCGTCGTGGTCGGCGCTAAGGGCGACTACGCCGACGAGCTCCGTGCGCTCGCCGAACGGCTGGGCGTCAGCGACCTGCTGACCCTCCCCGGATTCGTGCCCGACGCCGAACTGCACGGCCTCATGCAGAACGCCGACGTCGTCATCCTCGCCTCGACCGACGAGGGCTACGGGTTCCCCGTCGTCGAGGCCAGCTACTTCGGCGTCCCCGTCGTGGTCGCCGCGGACAGCGGTATCGAAGACATCCACGGCAGCCGGGTCGTCGTCGGACCGGCCACCGCTGCAGGTCTCGCCGGAGCCGTGACCGCGGCTCTCGGTCAGAAGCCCGTGGAGGGCGACGCGCCGCCGATCGTGGCCTGGGCCGAGACGGCAGCCGTCGTCCGTCGCGCACTCCTCACAGCCGAACACGGAAACTAGAGACTATGAGCACACGGACGAATCGCCCGGGACAACCGTTCGCAGGTGTACTGGCGTTTTTCCGTGAACTGGGGCTTCTGCCCAACCTGATCCTCGGCGCGGCCGTCGTCGTGCTCATCGGCCTGCAGATTCCCGCCGTCGTCGACGGTACGGGCGAGGCCGGCGAGATCGCCCGCAACATCCTCTCCTGCCTGGCGCTCGTCGGCATGGGCGTCGGTTCCTACGTCGCCTGGCCCAGCCGGTGGAACATCCCCGCGCATCTCCAGGTCGCGTTCGCGATTCCGGCCTACGTGCTGCCCCTGCTCGGTCTCGACGTGTTCGGCACGTGGGACAACGACCTGGTGATCCTGTACACGCGGCTGGTCGGCTACGGCTTCGTGGCGATGACCGCGGGAACGCTGATCGGGCGCGTCCTCGTCGACCGCTTCTTCGGCGAGAAGCGCGAGGCCGCGGTGCGCGGTCTCGTCGTGCGCGCGGCGGTCGACGCCCCCCGCCGGGTGCTCGTCGTCTCGGTCGCCTCCGTCATCGTGCTGATCGTCTGCTTCGCCGTGATGGGCTTCGTGCCGGCGCTCACCGCCGACCCCGGTGCCGCCAAGTTCTTCAAGGGCATCTACCACGAGCCGTACGAGCAGGTCTCGATCCCCTACCGGTTCGTCACGACGCTGATCCCGGTGCTTCTGCCCATCGTCGGCGTGTACGCCTGGACCCGCCGCCGCAAGGTGTGGTGGATCGTCATCCTCGCCGCGACCATCGGCGTCATGCTGCTCTGCCTGCTGCGCGAACCGGCCGTCAGCGGGGCGCTCATCGCCCTCGGCGTCGTGCTCGCGTACTACAAGCGCTTCTTCATCGCGTACCTTGCCGCTCTGATCGCGGTGTACGTCGCGGGCAGTGCCCTGTACGTCATCCTCGCCCTTCTCGGCTTCTCGCAGTACGAGAGTGTGATCAAGTCGGGGCAGAACCTGATGAGCTCGATCGCATCGGGCGCCCCCGACATCCCCGACCAGCTGAAGCTGCTCGCCGCCTGGCTGCCGAACTACGAGCTCACGCTCGGTCGCACCTTCGTCGGCGGGCTGATCCCGGGCAACTTCGAGTGGAACCCGTCGGTCTGGACGTTGACCACCCTCAACCCGACCACCGACATCGAAGAAATCCGCTCGGGCGGCCTGCGCCTTCCCGCGCCGGTGTGGGGCTACGTGAGCTTCGACTGGGTCGGCGCCATCGTCGTCGCCCTGCTCTCCGGCGTGATCATCGGAATCCTCGCCCGCGGCGGCGCACGCCTGCTGCCGGGCCTCAGCCTCGAAACCGCCGCGATGCTGATGGTCGTCTATCTCGCGGCCGTCGAGGTGTTCCCCGCCTTCTACCGCCTCAGCTACCTCTCGGTGCTGGGACTCATCCTGGTCCTCGTCCTGTTCTTCGTCCGCGTCCCCGCCCGATGGCAACGCCGACGAAGCGGGGAACCCGCTCTCAGTAACGGGGACGTGGACTAGTGCGCTATGCCCGGCTCCTGGCACCCACGGCGGGAACGGGCCTCCTGCGCATCGCGCAGCTGGCCTCGCTGTTGGCGATCACCCGACTCACGGAGGGCGACCTCCAGAGCTTCCTGGTCACCGGATTCGGTGTTCTCGCGTCGTTCTCGGTCATCAGCGATTCGGGCGCCGCGAATTACCTGCTCAGCCTGAACCGCGAGCGGCAGAACCGTGCCACCTATGCGATGGTGCTCGGCCTGCAGGCCTGCATCGCCGCCGTCGTGCTCGTCGCGGTGTTCGTCTTCCTGATCCTGATCTCCCCCGACGGGTTGAACACGGGCCACTTCGCGATCCTGATAGCCCTCGCGCTGTCGCAGACCCTCGACGGCGTCGGCCGGGCGGCCAAGGCACCGCTGCTGGTGAACCGACGCGACGACCTCTTCGCCGCCCCCGACATCGCGACCGGGGTCGCCAAGCTGGCCGTCGTCGGCATCGCGCTGCTGGCGTCGAACCTCGACGTGCTGATGTTCATGCCGCTCGTCTCCGCGGCGGCCCTCGCGGTGGTCGTCGTTCTGGTCCGGCGGGGTCTCGGTACCGAGGCGAAGCCCGAGCCGAAGCTCTTCCGCAAGGTGCTCGAGATCGGCCTCACCGGTTCGCTCAGCGCGCTCTACTCGCAGTCGCCGATGTTCCTCGCCGCCGCTCTGCTGCCGCTCAACGTGGCCGCCGAACTCGCCGTCATCTTCCGAGTCGTGCAGGCGCTCGAACTCGTACCGGCGACGCTGTCGGTGCAGATGATCCCGCGCATCAAGGCCGACAAGTCTCCGCTCCGCCTCTGGCTGATGTTCCTCTCGGCGGGACTCGCCATCGCGCTCGTCGTGATCTTCTGCTGGCCGATCGTGTCGACCCTGCTCGACATCGCCTTGCGCCCCGAGTTCTACATCCCCGTGACCATCGCCTTCGCGTTCAAGTGCGGCAACTACGCGATCGTCGCCTACCTCCTCGGCTCGGGCCGCGTGCGCGCCCGCCTCATCGTCACCGTCGCCACCGGAGTCATCGCGCTCCTCCTCGTCACCGGCTGCGCTCTCGCGTGGGGCGGGTTCGGGCTCGCGATCGCCACCGCCGCCATCGAGCTCGTCTTCTTGGGCGTCGCCATCCTCGTTCTCGGCCGAACACGCCGCACCCCAGAAAGGCTGGTCTCGTGAAGATTCTGGTTGTCAGTTCCGACCGCACGGGCGACGATCACGTCGCGATCAACCTCGGCGACGCGCTCCTCACCGACGCCCTCGTCCAGGCGCTCCGTGCCCGCGGGCACTCGCCGCTCGTCGCCGACTTCGGCCACGAGCGTCACGGCGACGGCGAACCCCGCCTGAAGCTCGACGGCGTGGCAAGCCTGGTCCGCGCCGTCCGTGCCGCGGACGCGGTCATCATCGGCGGCGGTACCTTGCTTCAGGATGACGGACCGAAGCACGGTCTCGGAGGCCTGCCGCGTCTCTGCGCCACGGTGGTCGGCGTCGCGAAGGCGACCGGCACACCCGTCGGCTTCTACGCGGTCGGCTGCGACCCGGTCGAGCGTTTCCTGCCGAAGATGCTCCTGCGCTTCGCCGTGCACAACGTGCCCGTCTTCGTGCGCGAGACGACGAGCGCCGAGCGGGTCAACGGCCAGCTCCGCGGCACGGCCCACGTCGGCGCCGATGCGAGCCTCCTGCTCTCGCACCGCACCGCGCCCGCGACCGAGGGCGGCCCGCTGGTGCTCACGCTCAACCGCAAGCACGCGGCTGCCGTCACCGCCGAGCACGTCTCGGCGCTGCGCGCGAAGTACGGCTCGGTCGTGTTCCTCAACATGTCGCAGAGCGGAGACGGCCTGACCGACTCCGCAGCCGTCGAACCCGCGGCTCTCGCCCTGTTCGACCGGGTGACGTCGACCCTGTCCTGGCCGGAGGCCGAGAGCATCATCGCCGGCGCATCGGCCGTCGTCGGCTCGCGAATGCACGCCCTGTACGCGTCCATGCTGCTCGGCCGCCCGATGGTCGCGGTGTCGGATCTGCCCAAGGTCGTGACTTTCGCTACTGAATTCGAGGTGCCGCGCGTCGGCAGTATCGCGGAAGTCAGTAGTGTTGAGCCGCGGCTGGCCAACGACGGCGTACTGTCGGCCGCGACATCCCGGGCAGTCAAATCGCTCGACGATCTGCTCGCGGCGTTGTAGAGCCACCGTCGCACGCAGAATCACCCCGTCCATCGTTCTGAGGCCTGCCGCACCGCAAGCCGAGCTGTCATCCACTAAAAGAGGCGTCATTGGTCTTCTCGAGCCCGACATTCTTGTTTGTGTTCCTGCCGGTGACACTGCTCGTCTACCACCTGCTCCCGGTCCACGGCAGAACGCGTAACTGGTGGCTGCTGCTCGCCAGCGTGCTCTTCTACTGGTGGGGCGTCGGCGGCGAGATCGTCGCGATCTCGTTCGTCGCGGTCTTCAGCTTCGTGGCCACGTGGGTCAGCTGGTACATCACCAAGAAGCGCGTGCAGTCGGGGCACCCCGGCGCCGCGCGTGTGCCGTTGGCATTGACGGTAGCGATCATCCTGATCCCGCTCCTCGTCTTCAAGTACATCCCGCAGGCCGCAGAGTCGGGCGTCCCGGGGTTCACCCGGCTCGCCGACAGTTTCGGTGCCGCCGATTGGATCCTGCCGCTGGGCATCTCGTTCTTCACCTTCCACGCGGTGTCGTTCGCGGTCGACTCCGCCCGCACCGGGTTCCCGCTCACCCGGTCGTTCCCGTCCTACCTGATGTACCTCTTCGTCTTCCCGCACCAGATCGCCGGCCCCATCGTGCGATACGCGGAGATCAAGGAAGAGATCGAGAACCCGCGCGTCATCACCCCGTCCCGGCTGGGATACGGGGCGAGCCGGTTCACCTGGGGTCTCGCCAAGAAGGTGCTCATCGCCGACAACGCGGGCCTCGTCGCCAACGCGATGTTCGACAGCGCGGCGTACTCGGGCCAGCTATCGGCACCCGGGGCGTGGATCGGCGCGATCGCCTACGCGATCCAGATCTACTTCGACTTCAGCGGCTACTCCGACATGGCGATCGGTCTCGCCGCGATGCTCGGTTTCCACTTCCCCGAGAACTTCCGTTCGCCGTACGCGTCGCACAGCATCAGCGACTTCTGGCGGCGGTGGCACATCACGCTCACGCGCTGGTTCCGCGACTACGTCTACATCCCGCTCGGCGGAAACCGTCGGGGAGCGGTGGTCGAATACGGCGCCCTGCTCGTCGTGTTCGCGCTGACATCGCTCTGGCACGGCGCCCTCGTCGGGTTCCTGATCTGGGGTGGCCTGCAAGCCGCCGCGATGCTGATCGAGCGGGCCACGGGGCTGCGCGACTCGAAGCGCTTCCTCCTCGTGCGGCGCATCCTGACCGCGTTCTTCATCCTGTTCGCCTGGGTGCCGTTCCGCACCACCGACTTCGAGCACTCGGTCGAGATCTGGCGCGCGATGCTGTTCCGCTACCCCGCCGACTTCGTCGCCCCGCAGATCCTGACCTCGCTGACGTCGCTCTCGATCGCGGCGCTGATTCTCGGGGCCTTGGCGTTCTTCGCCTCCTCGAAGCGCACCGGCTTCGAGCGTGTCTTCGCCCCGACCGAGGGCAACCTCGCCGTGAGCAAGGTCCGTGGCTGGGCGGTCGCCCCCGTCCTGTTCGTCGTGACGATCGCGGGGGTGCTGCTGTCCGACTTCAGCCCGTTCCTCTACTTCCAATTCTGAGCCTGAGAGATTCTTCACATGGACGCGAATAAGAAAGACCGACGCACGGTTCTCGCAGCCGTCGCCTGCGGGTCTGCTCTGCTGCTGTCGATCTGGTTGATCCCCGGCAACGTCGCCGAACGCCAGAACCGCGAGCAGCGCGCCTTCCCCGACCTGACCACGTCGAACTGGGCCGATCCCGCCACCTGGGCAACGGTCGACTCCGCACTGCGGGACGACCTCGGCGCCCAGGTCTACGTGGCCGAGGCGACGGCATCCGTCAGCGCCCTCCTCCTGCACCGCAGCCCGAACAGCAGCACCTACGTCAGCGGCGGCGGCCAGCCGTTCTTCGCGTCGGACTTCATCTTCCCGTGCCGCACGAACGCGACGCGGCTGGGAATTCTCGAAGACAGCCTGACGACCGACGCCGCTGTGGCGGAGGCCCAAGGTGTCTATGCCCTTTACGTGGTCGCGCCCGACAAGTCGACCATCAGGCGAGACGAGCTCGGGGGTACGGCTCACTCGCTTCTGCGTTGCACCGACCCCGTCCGCGAGACCGTCCAGGGCTGGGCGGCACAGGGCGAACTGCCTCTCGTGACCCTCTGGGACGAGGTCGAAGAATTCGACGCCGAGAGAGCGGATGACGGTGGCGTCTACTACTACGGAGACAGCCACTGGAACGCCTACGGCGCGAGCGTCTTCACCACGAAGTTGCTCGAGCGACTGGTCGCCGACGACGAAGCGCCCAGCGGTGTGCTCGAGTCTCTCGAGAACTACGAGATCGAGCCGGGCGAAGAGAAGGTCACCGACCTCTTCAAGACAATCGGCCTCGCCATCCCCGCCGACCGCGACGAGATCGTCTTCGACCGCCCGGGTGTCACGACCGAACGCTCGACGATCACCAACTCCGAGGGCACCGAGATGACCCACTACGAGAACGAGACGACGGATGCCCCGCTCGTCGAAGGCCGGACCCTCATCCTGGGCGACTCGTTCCTCCAGGCCCACTCGATTCCTCAGTTGTCCACATTCTTCGAGCAGGTTACTTTTGGATCTTTGCTCGACTATGTGGACTACAGCCAGTACGACCGCATAATCATGGAACGCGTTCAACGCAATACGGCCGAACCCGGCTGGCCCACGCTCACCGAACCCGCCCAGTAGCAATCAGATGTGCGGCCACGAACCAGCCGTCTCGTGACCGTGATCTCGCCCGTCGCCGCTCCGCGGTTGCCGCACCCATAGATCGGATCGACCACCAATGAGCAGTGAGCAATCAGTCCCGCCGGTGGCGACCACGAAGGACGGCAACAGCACGAAGTCCGTCGCGGGCGGAGGTTTCCGCCCCGAGATCCAGGCACTGCGCGCCGCCGCGGTCTTCATCGTCGTCGTCTACCATCTGTGGCCCGCACAGCTGCCCGGCGGCTATGTCGGCGTCGACGTCTTCTTCGTCATCTCCGGCTTCCTCATTACCTCTCATCTGCTCGGCGAGGTGCACCGCACGGGCACCGTCTCGCTGAGCCGGTTCTGGGCGCGCCGAATCCGACGGCTTCTACCCGCGTCCCTTCTCGTACTCGCCGCGACCCTTGTCGCGGCGCTGATCTGGCTGCCCAACACCGTGCTGCAGCAAAACCTGGAGCAGATCGGCGCGAGCGCCATCTACCTCGTCAACTGGTTGTTGGCCCGGGACGCGGTCGACTACCTCGGCGCGGAGAACGCGTCGTCGATGGTTCAGCACTTCTGGTCGCTGTCGGTGGAAGAGCAGTTCTACATCGGCTGGCCCGTATTGCTCGTGGTCGTCTTGGCGATCGTCCGGATCGGACGTTCCCGCGTCGCCGCTGGACGCCTCTGGCCGAGCGTGCGCCTCGCCGTGACGGTCGCGCTGGTCGGTGTGTTCCTGGTGTCGCTGGCCTACTCGATCTGGCAGACGAACCGTTCGCAGCCGCTCGCCTACTTCAGCACTTTCGCCCGCGCGTGGGAGTTCGCCGCGGGAGCGTTGCTCGCCGCCGGCATCGTGCTCTGGCCGAAGCTCGGCTCGCCTGCCGGCTCGACCAAAGCGCCGGTCGTCGGCGAGATCGCCACGTGGCTGGGAATCGCAATGATCGGCGGATCCGCCTTCGTCTTCCAGGACTCGTCGCCGTTCCCCGGCTCGATCGCTCTGATCCCCGTCGTCGGGTCGGTCCTCTTCATCGTCGGTGCGGGTATGACGGGACCGAAATCCCTGACTCGCCGGCTCTTCAGCCTGACACCGATCCAACGAGTCGGTGACTGGTCGTACGCGATCTACCTCTGGCACTGGCCCTTCATCGTGCTCTTCCCCTTCGTGTTCCATGCGGAACTCGGCGTCGTCGGCAAGGTCGCTATCGCCGTCGTGAGCGTGCTCCTCGGCTATCTGACCAAGATTCTCGTCGAAGACCCGGTGCGGTCGGGGCGCTGGTGGGCCCGCCGCCGCTGGCCCTCGTTTGCGCTCGCCGTCGTGGGTGCGCTGCTGTTGATCACTGTCTCCACCGGCGGGTCCGTGCTCGTCGACCGCGAGAAGGACCAGGCCCGTGTCTGGGCGCAGGAGCAGCTCGACAGCGACGCCCCGTGCTTCGGCGCGCGGGCGATGGCAGAGGGCGCCGACTGTGCCGGCAAGTTCGACCTGTCCGACCGCACTGACATCGGCTTCGCGGCAACTGACCTCGACCCCGACTGGTGTGTCGCGGAGCCCGGCGTCGAGTGGGCAAGCTGCGAATACGGCGACACGACCGATCCGACGGCGACGATCGCGCTCGTGGGCGACTCGCACGCTGCGTCCCTCGTGCCCGCGTTCGACGAGTACTTCGCCGAGCAGGGCTGGAGAGTCGTCACCTATCTGCGAGTCGGGTGCCCTGCCGCTACGGTCAACACGATCATCGTCCCCGGACGCGAGCAGTGGGCTCAGGACGAGTGCACCACGTGGTCGGGTCGCGTACTCGACGAAGTTGAAGAACGCGACGATATCGACGTTGTTGCCTTCTCTAACTTCTCGGTCGCATATCTGAGCGCGGCCGTGCCCTCGGACCAGCAGCTGACCGCCCAAGAGATCGCCTCGACCTGGACGGCTGTCGAGGAATCCGGCAAGCAGGTCGTGTTCGTGCGCGACGTGCCCGGCACGGGACAGTCCAACGTGCCGAACTGTCTCGCGAAAAGTGTCGCCGTGGAATCGCCGTGTTCCACCGAGCGGTCGGCGAGTGTCCCCGACAACGCCTTCATCACCGCGACGACCCTGGATGACAGGGTCCCGCTCATCGACATGACGGACTACTTCTGCGACGAGGACACCTGCTATTCGGTGATCGGGGACGTGGTGACCTACGCCGACTCAAACCACGTCAGCGGTACCTACGTGAAAACGCTGGCGCCGTTCCTCGGCGACCGGATCATGGCGGCCCTGGCGCGGTAGCTGCGCGGGCCGGCCGGGGGAGCCGATTAGTCTGTACTTCCACGGCGATGAAGGGCGAGGCCTCGTGCCACGCCCTTGATAGGAGAACATTCCATGGCGCAACCCGGCACTGCTCCCCCTCGGAGCCGTTTGAGACTGTGGCTCGGGCTGATCGGATTGGCATCGACGCTCCTCGTCGTCCTGTTGGCGACACTCTGGCCCACCCCGCTCGATCAGGGCTACGAGGGCGCCGTCAACCGCTTTATGTCCGTGCTCTACCGCAGCGGCGTTCCGCTCTGGTTCGGCTACAACAAGCTCGAGTTCACCGCGAACATCATCATGTTCGTGCCCATCGGGTTCCTCGTCTCGCTGCTGCTGCCCCAGCGCATCTGGTGGCTCGCCATCATCATCTGCCCGGCGTTCTCCGTCGGTATCGAGCTGACACAGGCGACGTTCCTGTCGGCGCGGTTCGCCACGCCCCTCGACGTGGCATCGAACTCGATCGGTGCGCTGATCGGGATCGCGGTCGCCATGATCCTGCGCAGCCTCGTCTATCAGCGCGACCAGCTGATTATTTCTCGCGCCCTCTGGGAGCGCGGAATCCGTCCGTAACTGGCCGCGCACAGCGCCGTGATTCCGCGCCCGCGAGGGCGCAGCCGCATCATATGGCGACGGGCGGACCGGCGCACGGTGGGTCTGTCGGCTGCTAGGCAGGCCTGATTTGGCGTATTGTGACACTCGCCTATCAAATGAGCGACCATCTGTCGCTCTTCGTGCGGAACTCGTCGCAATGTCAGGACGAAGGGAACAGAGGACTATGACTGCCGAGCGGACGCGAACAGCTAACCGTGTGCGGAGGATTGCGTGGCAGCGCAATTACGCATTCCGCATCGCAGTCTCTGACATCTTCGTGGTCGCGGCATCGGTCGGAGTCACCCAGCTCATCTGGTTCGGCTTCGAGTCGCGTCAGCTGGCCTGGAACATCTCCCTCACCCTGGGCTACACCGCCGTATCCCTCATCGTCGCGGCGACCTGGCTGTTCGTCCTCGCCGCCTACTCGACCCGCAACCGCAAGATCATCGGCAGCGGCACGCTCGAGTACAAGCGCGTCGCCGACGCCACGCTCCGCATGTTCGGCGTGCTCGCCGTCGTCGCCTACCTCGGCGAGATCGAACTCGCCCGCGGCTACTTCCTCACCGCCCTCCCGTTCGGGCTCGGACTGCTGCTGCTCTCCCGGTGGTCGTGGCGCCAGTGGCTCCGCAAGCAGCAGGAAGAGGGCGCGTTCCTCTCCCGCGCCATCCTCGTCGGCGAGCGTCTCAAGTCCGTGCACGTGGCGCACACGATCCGTCGCGCGCCCGGCACCGGCATGGAGATCGTCGGCGCCTTCACCCGCAGCGGCACCACGTCGCTGAACCTGTACGACGACATCCCGGTCCTCGGCGACTTCAACGACCTGCTGCAGGGCATCGACGACTACCAGATCGACTCCGTGATCCTCACCGGAGCCGACGACATCGGCCCGATCGACATGCGCAAGCTCGGCTGGGACCTCGGCGAACGCGAGGTCGAACTGATCGTCGCCCCCGCGCTGACCGACGTTGCGGGCCCCCGCATCCACTCGCGGCCCGTCGCGGGCCTCCCGCTCATCCACGTCGAGTACCCGACGCTCGAGGGTCCGAAGCGCTTCGCGAAGCGCGCGTCGGACATCGCCGGCTCGGCCCTGCTCATCGTGCTGCTGTCGATCCCGCTGCTCGTCGTCGCCATCATCATCAAGGCCACGAGCCCCGGCAATCTCATCTACCGCCAGGAGCGCATCGGCCGCGGCGGCCGCCCCTTCGGCATGCTCAAGTTCCGGTCGATGGTCAAGGATGCCGACGACCAGCTCGAGAGCCTGCTCGACGCGCAGGGCACCTCCGACACCCCGCTCTTCAAGGTCATCAACGACCCGCGCATCACGCCCATCGGCAAGTTCATCCGCAAGTACTCGATCGACGAGTTCCCGCAACTGTTCAACGTGCTCTTCGGCCAGATGAGCCTCGTCGGCCCCCGTCCGCAGCGCGCCGCAGAGGTCGCCCTCTACGACGACATCGCCCACCGCCGGCTCATCATGAAGCCCGGTATGAGCGGTCTCTGGCAGGTCAGCGGCCGGTCCGACCTCAGCTGGGAAGACGCGATCCGCCTCGACCTCTACTACGTGGAGAACTGGTCGATGACCGCGGACCTGCTCATCCTCTTCCGCACGGTCCGCGCGGTCGTCGCGCCCACCGGCGCCCACTAGGAGCGATTGATCCAGCGCCTCCTCGCCCGGGAGCAGTTCCGTTTTCTGCTCGTCGGCGGGGTGAACACCGTCGTCGGCTACGCGCTCTTCGTCGTCTTCGAGCTGCTCTTCGGGCAGTACCTGCTCAGCCTCTACCTGTCGTACGCCGTCGCGGTGCCGCTCGCGTTCTTTCTGCACCGCCGGTTCACCTTCCGCGTGAGCGGCACCGTAGTCGCCGATTTCACCCGGTTCGTGGGCGTCTACCTGGTCTCCCTCGCCGTGAACACGGTCGTCCTCCCGGCCCTCGTCGAGCTGCTGCACCTGCCCCCACTCGTCGCCCAGGCCGTCTCCGTCGTCGTCACGACGGTGATCTCCTACGTCGGCCACAAGTGGTTCTCGTTCCGCCGGGCCCGACCGACCGCGTAGCCCCTCCCACCGGTGAACCGCGTGTTACCGGCCGGTGACTTCTGTTGGCGAAACCTCGACATCGGTCGGTAGCTATGAATAGGCTACGAACTACCCCCGTTCGGGGTACAGCCCGTTCCGCCGGCCAAGGAGAAAATCCCGCATGTTGACGACGACGCCATCAGCCCCGTTCCGAACCCGCTCGAGGCGCGTCGTCGCTACAGCGACAGCGGTCGCACTCGCGCTCGGCTTCTCCGCCCTCACGGCGGCCCCCGCGCTCGCGGCCGAGCCGACGCACCAGATCGCCGACGTGCAGGGCGACGGCGCCGCGACCCCGCTCGCGGGCACGGTCGTCACCGTCGAGGGAGTCGTCACCGGCGACTACCGGGCCTCGACGGCGAGCGGTTACCGCGGGTTCTACCTCCAGGCGGCCGATTCGGGCGGCGAGACGGATGCCACTCCCGGGCGTTCCGACGGCATCTTCGTGTTCGCCGCCAACGCCGACCCCGCCGTCGCGATCGGAGACCTGGTGCGGGTGACGGGCCCCGCGAGCGAGTTCAACGGCCAGACACAGATCACCGCGTCATCCGCCGCCTCGTACGAGCTCGTCACGGCCGGCGCGGGTGTGCCGCAGCCGACAGTGCTCCCCAATTCCGTGGTCGGAGCGGCCCGCGAGGCCTACGAGGGCATGCTCGTCACCCCGGAATCGGCCAAACTCAGCTCCAGCCACCAGCTCTACAACTTCGGCACGCTCTGGCTGAACGTCGGCGAACTCGCGGTCAAGGCGACCGAGACCACCGACGCGGGCGATGCGGCGGCCGCCATCGCCGCCGCTAACCGGGCTAACCGGTTACTGGTCGACGACGGCTACAGCATCCAGGTCTCCAACGCCGCACACCCCGGGGGCCAGCCCTTCTTCGAGACAGACACGGTCGTGCGCAACGGCGACGCCTTCGTCTCGCCCGACGCCGGCATGATCCTCGGCTGGGGTTTCGACGACTGGCGCCTGCAGCCGCAGCGCCCGCTCAGCGACACCTCGCCCGCGGAGTACGCCGCCCTCGAGCCGATCTGGCAGACCCTCAACCCCCGAACGGATGCCGCGGCCGACGTCGGCGGCGATGTCTCGGCCGCGTCCTTCAACGTGTTCAACTACTTCACCACCTTCGGCGGAGACGCCCGCGGTGCCGACGACGAAGCGCATTTCCTGGTGCAGCAGTCGAAGATCGTCGCCGCGATCAACGCGCTCGACGCCGACGTCGTCGGCCTGATGGAGATCGAGAACTCCGTGAAGCTCGGCGAGGCTCCCGACGAGGCGCTCGGCAACCTTGTCGCCGCCCTCAACGCGGCCAGCGCCCCCGGCACCTGGGCGTTCGTGCCCACGCCGGCACCGCTGCTCGACGCGGCCACGACCGACTTCATCACCAACGCGATCATCTACAAGCCGGCCGCGGCCACCCCGGTGGGCGACAGCTTCGCCCAGGTGGACGAGACGGTGTGGGACATCGCCCGCGAACCGGTCGCGCAGATCTTCGAGACCGTCGCCAACGGCAAGGTGATCACGGTCGTGGCGAACCACTTCAAGTCGAAGAGCGCCCCGACCGGCAACACGGCCCCCGAGCCCGCGGACCTGCAGGGCTTCTTCAACGCCGAGCGCGTCGAGCAGGCGACCAGCCTCGTCGGTTTCGTCGGCGGCATCACGGCCGACCCGGCCAAGGGCGAGAACGTGCTGCTCGTGGGCGATTTCAACGCCTACGGCCAAGAGGACCCGGCCCAGGTGCTGACCGCCGCGGGTCTCGTCGACCTCGTGCCGACCAAGGACCCCAGCGAGTACACCTACACCTTCGACGGTGAGCTCGGGTCGCTCGACCACGCCTTCGCGACGCCCGAGCTCGCGGCATCCGTCACCGGAGTGGATGTCTGGAACATCAACTCACCGGAGTGGAGCGACCGCGGCTACGAGTTCGGCGCGGCCGAAGCGGGCACGCCGTTCCGCTCGAGCGACCACGACCCGATCAAGGTCGGCATCGACTCGGCGCCGGCGCCGGTGAACATCGACATCCTGTCGATCAACGACTTCCACGGCCGGCTCGAAGCCGCTCCGCCCATCGCGGGCGCCGCAGTGATCGGCGGGATGGTCGACGCGTACCGTGCCGCGAACCCGAACACGGTGTTCGTCGCGGCCGGCGACCTCATCGGCGCGTCGACGTTCACCTCGTTCATCCAGAACGACGAGCCGACGATCGACGCGCTCAACGAGATCGGCCTCGATGCGAGCGCCTTCGGCAACCACGAGTTCGACCAGGGCCGTGACGACGTCGACGACCGCATCCTGCCGCGCGCCGACTGGGACTACCTCTCGGCCAACCTCTACGACCGCGCGACCGGCGAGCCGGCGTTCCAGCAGTTCGCGCTCGAGGAGTTCGGCGACGTCACGGTCGGCTTCGTCGGCGCGATGACCGAGGAGTTGCCGAGCCTGGTCAGCCCCGACGGCATCGCGAGCCTGGAGGTGCGCGAGGTCGTGCCCGAGGTCAACCGGGTGGCCGACCTGCTGAGCGACGGTGACGAGGCCAACGGCGAAGCCGACGTGATCGTGCTGCTCGTGCACGAGGGCGCGGCGACCACCGACATCGCGAGCGCCACCGACGACTCTGCGTTCGGGCGTATCGTCACCGGCTCCAACGCGAACATCGACGCGATCGTCTCCGGGCACACGCACCTCGCCTACGACCACGAAATCCCGATCCCCGGCACCTCGACGCTGCGGCCCGTACTCTCGTCGGGCCAGTACGGCGAGAAGTACAGCGACATGAAGGTGAGCGTCGACCCGGTCACCGGCGACCTGCTCAGCATCTCCGCCGAGATCCTGTCGCTCGCCGGGGCATTCCCGCCCGACCCCGAGGTCGCGGCGATCGTCGCCGACGCCGTGGCCGTGGCGGTCGAACTGGGATCGGTGCCGGTCGGCGAGATCGAGGCCGACTTCAACCGTGCGCTGCAGTCCACCGGTTCGGAGAACCGCGGCGGCGAGTCGACGCTCGGCAACTTCGTCGCCGACGTGCAGCTCTGGGCGACGCAGGACTCCGGCTCGCAGCTCGCGCTGATGAATCCCGGCGGGCTGCGCAGCGACCTGAAGTACGCGCTCAACCCGGCGACCCCCGGCGACGCCGAGGGTGTCGTCACCTACCAGGAGGCGGCGGGCGTGCAGCCCTTCGCCAACACCCTGGTGGCCCTCGACCTGACGGGCGCGCAGCTCAAGTCGGTGCTCGAGGAGCAGTGGCAGCCGGCCGGGTCGAGCAGGCCGTTCCTCAAGCTCGGGCTCTCCGACACGGTCGAGTACACCTACGACCCGGCGGCCGCCGCCGGCGACCACATCGACGCGATCTACGTCGACGGCGAACCGGTGGATGCCGCGGCGACCTACCGGGTCACCGTCAACTCGTTCCTGGCGTCGGGCGGCGACAACTTCGTCACCCTCGCGCAGGGCACGAACCGGGCCGACACCGGCAAGATCGACCTGCAGAGCATGGTCGACTACTTCGAGGCGAACCCGGTCGCGACCCCCGACTACGCGCAGCGCGCCGTCGGCGCCCAGTTGACGGCGCCCGCCGACGCCGCCGGGTACGCGCCCGGCGAGAGCCTGACGCTGACGCTGTCGTCGCTGTTGTTCAGCGCGGGGGAGCCGAACGCCGGCACCGCCGTGGTCAGTGCCGACGGTGTGGAGCTCGGCAGCGCACCGATCGATCCCGCGATCGTCGACACGACCGACGAGGTCGGGCGCGCGAGCGTCGCGGTGACGATCCCGGCGGACGCCCCGACCGGGACCCTGGTGCTCACCGTGACGGTGCCGGAGACGGGAACGCAGATCGACGTGCCCGTCGCGGTCGTCGCGCCGGAGGAGCCGGCCGAGAAGCTGCCGACGAGCACGAGCGGGTCGGCGAACAAGCTGATCGTGTTCGGCAACTCGCCGGTGACGTACTCGGTCACCGTGCGGGCCGACGGGGTGGTTCCGACCGGCAACGTGGTCGTCTACGACGGGCTGCGCCCGCTCACGACGATCACCCTCGACGAGGCGGATGGCGGACGTGACACGGTCACGCTGCCGCGACTCGGCCGCGGACTGCACCTGCTGACCGCACGCTACGAGGGCAACGACGAACTGCTCGGTTCGTTCGGCTGGCCGTCCCTGGTCATCGTCTTCTGACGATCGGTCCCTGAGCCTGTCGAAGGTGGTCCCTGAGCCTGTCGAAGGGCGAGCTCAGGGACCGTCACGTTAACGAGAAACGCGGCCGTACCGGTCATGCACACCATGGTGCTGACTCGACACGGCCGCGGGAGGCGCTCTGAGTTGGGAGCGGCGGTATTAGCTTTTCGGGTACCGCTCCGAAGGTGAGCTTATCGCTGAAAGCGCAAACACTACGCGCGATAACGTGCACCCAATTCGGGGGTGGAGTTCTCCACAGCGCGCCAGCGCCGGTCGGTGGCACTGGGTAAACTCGCCGGGTGAGTTGGAACGCCGAAATCCCCTGGGACCCCGAGGAAGAACCCCCCTTCGATCCCTTCGCGGAGCCTCCGTTCGACGACGAGGCGCCGTTCCCCGACCGTGAGGGTTTCGGTGCAGCGGGGTCGGGCCAATCGACAAGCTCCGCGACCGTGGCCGCGCCTCGGCGCGCGGTTCGCACGGGGCCCGCACCCACCGCCCTCGAGGCGCTCGAGAAGGTCTTCGGGTACGACTCGTTCCGCAACCAGCAGGCCGAGATCATCGACACCGTCATCGCCGGCGGCGACGCCCTCGTGCTGATGCCCACCGGCGGCGGCAAGTCGCTCTGCTACCAGATCCCCTCGCTCGTGCGCGACGGCACCGGCGTCGTCATCTCGCCGCTCATCGCGCTGATGCAGGACCAGGTCGACGCCCTCACCGCTGTGGGTGTGCGCGCGGGCTTCCTCAACTCGACGCAGGATCCCGCGCAGCGCCGCGAGGTCGAACAGGCGTACCTCGCCGGCGAGCTCGACATGCTCTACCTCGCGCCCGAGCGCCTGCGCGTCTCGGCCACCGCCGACCTGCTCGACCGCGGAACGATCGCGCTATTCGCCATCGACGAAGCGCACTGTGTGTCGCAGTGGGGCCACGACTTCCGCCCCGACTACCTGCAGCTGTCGATGCTGCACGAGCGCTGGCCCACCGTGCCGCGCATCGCACTCACCGCGACGGCCACCGAGGTCACGCACAAAGAGATCGCGTCCAAGCTGCAGCTCGGCGAGGCGAAGCACTTCGTTTCCAGCTTCGACCGCCCGAACATCCAGTACCGCATCGAGTCGAAGAACCAGCCGATGCAGCAGCTGCTCTCGCTGATCCGCACCGAGCACGCCGGCGATGCGGGCATCGTCTACTGCCTGTCGCGCGCCTCGGTCGAGAAGACCGCCGACTTCCTCGTCGAGAACGGCATCACCGCCCTGCCGTATCACGCGGGTCTCGACTCCCGTATCCGCGCCGCCAACCAGTCGCGGTTCCTGCGCGAAGACGGTGTCGTGATGGTCGCCACGATCGCGTTCGGAATGGGAATCGACAAGCCCGACGTGCGCTTCGTGGCGCACCTCGACCTGCCGAAGAGCGTCGAGGGCTACTACCAGGAGACCGGCCGCGCCGGCCGCGACGGACTCCCGTCGACCGCCTGGCTCGCCTACGGACTGCAAGACGTGGTGCAGCAGCGCCGCATGATCCAGCAGTCCGAGGGTGACGACGCGTTCCGCCGCCGCCTCGGAGCCAACCTCGACGCGATGCTGGCACTGTGCGAGACCATCGAATGCCGACGGATGCAGCTGCTGGCGTACTTCGGAGAGAACTCGGCCCCGTGCGGCAACTGCGACACCTGCCTGTCGCCGCCCGAGGGCGTCGACGGCACCATTCCCGCCCAGAAGCTGCTGTCGACGGTCGTGCGTCTGCTGCGCGAGCGCAACCAGCGTTTCGGTGCCGGCCACATCATCGACATCCTCGTCGGCAAGACGACGCCGCGAATCGCCCAGCAGGGCCACGACCAATTGAAGACATTCGGCATCGGCGCCGACCTCACCGACCAGGAGTGGCGCGGAGTGGTGCGGCAGCTCCTTGCTCAGGGGCTGCTGCAGGTGACCGGCGAGTACGGCACGTTCGCGGTGACCGAGCTGAGCGCGTCCGTGCTCGACGGCTCACGTCCCGTCAAGCTGCGCAAGGAGCCCGAGCGCACCTCCCGCGCCGCCAAGAAGTCGAAGGTCGCGTCCGACCTGCCCGCGGCATCCGTCGATCTGTTCGAGGCGCTGCGCGCCTGGCGGTCGGCCGAGGCGAAGGAGCAGGAGGTTCCGGCGTACATCATCTTCGGAGATGCGACGCTGCGCGGAATCGCGATCTCCCGCCCCGACTCGCTCGTCGAACTGGGCGGCATCAGCGGGGTCGGCGAGAACAAGCTCGCGAAGTACGGCGAGGCGCTGCTCGAGGTCGTCGCCGCGAACTAGGCGAAAACCGAAAAGCGGATCGAGCCTGTCGAAATCCCTCCCCGTGGAAGGGGTTTCGACAGGCTCAACCCGCTGTGTGGTGTTACTCCGCAGCCGCAGGAGCCGCGGCGTCCGCCTCGCGCTGCGCGGCGATCTGCTTGTGCACGTCTTCCATGTCGAGGCCGCGCACGGCGTCGATCACCTGGTTGAGCGCGGGAGCCGGCAGTGCGCCGGGCTGCGAGAAGACGAGCACGCCGTCGCGGAACGCCATGAGCGTGGGGATCGAGGTGATGCCCGCGGCGCCGGCGAGCGCCTGCTGGTCCTCGGTGTCGATCTTGCCGAAGGTGATGTCGGGGTTGGCGTTGCTCGCCTCTTCGAAGATCGGGCCGAACTGCTTGCAGGGGCCGCACCACTCGGCCCAGAAGTCGACGAGCACGATTCCGGGCTCGAGGACTGTGGTTTCGAAATCGTCGGAGGTCAGGTTTACGGTAGCCATCGCATAAGCCTAGGAGGCAATTCTGGGAAGCGCACTGACTCGCGCGCCGCACCCCGCTTTCGGGGGGTGAACCGGGAATCTTATTCGCCTCTTTCTGTAACCCATTTGGGGGTCTTTGCAGCGGCAAGTCGCGTGCCACTATGTCGTCGTTACCCGGAGGCAGCATGTTGCATTTACCTAGCACCCGTGGCGGCGCGCTCACCCGAATTTGTGCGTCGTTTGTTCTGATCGCCGCGCTCGTCGGCGCCGTCCTCGTCCCCGCCGCGCCCGCGGCCGCCGCCGGCGAGTGCGGGCCGAGCGGCAACGTCATCAGTTGTGAGAACACCAAGCTGGGCACGAGCCCCGACGTGTGGGACATCGATGGTGCCGGCGACGATACCATCCAGGGATTCTCGACCGACATCAGCGTCAACGTGGGGTCGACCATCGACTTCAAGATCGACACCGACGCGCCGAACTACACGATCGACATCTACCGCACCGGTTGGTACCAGGGCCTCGGCGCGCGCAAGGTCACGAGCGTCACGCCCCTGCACACCCCGCAGGCCGCCCAGCCCGCGTGCATCACCGACAGCCGCTACGAGCTGACCGACTGCGGCACCTGGTCCGTCTCCGCGTCGTGGGCCGTGCCGTCCACCGCCGTGTCCGGCGTGTACGTGGCCCTGCTCACCCGCAGCGACACCGGCGGTAAGAGCCACATCACCTTCGTCGTGCGCAACCAGTCGAGCCACTCGGCCGTGTTGTTCCAGACCTCTGACCCCACCTGGCAGGCCTACAACCCGTATGGCGGCGCCGACTTCTACGAGGGCGCGGAAAACGGACGTGCCTACAAGATCAGCTACAACCGCCCGATCGCCACCCGCGAACACAACAAGGGGCGGGACTTCTACTTCAGCGCCGAGTACCCGCTCGTGCGGTTCCTCGAGAAAAACGGCTACGACGTCAGCTACTTCAGCGGTGTCGACACCGACCGCTACGGCTCCCTGCTCACCAACCACGAGCTGTTCCTCTCCGTCGGCCACGACGAGTACTGGTCGACCGGGCAGCGCGCCAACGTGGAGGCGGCGCGCGACGCTGGCCTCGACCTCCAGTTCCTGTCGGGCAACGAGGCCTACTGGCACACCCGGTACGAGCCCTCGGCCGACCTCACGAACACCCCGTACCGCACCCTCGTCTCGTACAAGGAGACGTGGGCCAGCACCAAGATCGACCCGAGCAGCACCTGGACCGGAACATGGCGCGACCCCCGCTTCGCCTCCCCGGCGAACGGCGGCGGCCTGCCCGAAAACGCCCTCACCGGCACCGCGTACATGGCGAACGACGACGACCTGGCGGTCACCGTCACGGCCGCGCAGGGCAAGATGCGCATGTGGCGCAACACGGGTCTCGCCGGGATGACCGGGGCCACCCAGGCCCTCGCTCCCCACACCATCGGCTACGAGTCCGACGAAGACCTCGACAACGGCTTCCGTCCGTCGGGGTTGGTCAGGATGTCGGCGACGACGGGTAGCACCCCCGAGTATCTGCAGGACTTCGGCCGCGTCGTGAAAGCGGGCACGACGACCCACAACCTGACGCTCTACCGGGCCGAGAGCGGCGCTCTCGTGTTCGGCGCCGGCACGATCCAGTGGACCTGGGGGCTCGACCAGACCCACGACGGCGACGGCGCACCGGCCGATATCCGGATGCAGCAGGCACAGGTGAACCTGTTGGCCGACATGGGCGCGCAGCCCACCACCCTCGTGACGCCGCTCGTCGCGGCATCCGCCTCGACCGACGAGACCGCGCCCACCGTGGTCGTGACGTCCCCGGCCGCCGGCGCCACCGTCCCCAACGGCACGGTCGTCAACCTCACCGGTACGGCGTCCGACGTCGGCGGGCTCGTCGCCGGGGTCAACGTCTCCACCGACGGCGGCGAGACCTGGCACCCCGCCACCGGCACGACGAGCTGGAGCTACTCCTACGTGCAGCACGGCAGGGGCATCACGCCGGTGCAGATCCGCGCGGTCGACGACAGCGGCAACTACTCGGAAACTCCGAAGACCGTGTCGTTCTCGGTGACCGGGCCGTACAGCATCCTCGGGCTGGAGGTGCCGAAGGTCGCCGATTCGCTCGACGCGGGCGCGCTGCAGCTCGGCCTGCGGTTCACCCCGACCACGAGCGGCTACATCTCGGGCGTGCGGTTCTACAAGAGCGCGGCCAACGTCGGCACGCACACCGGCACGCTCTGGTCGGCGGCCGGGGTGCAGCTGGCCACGGTGACGTTCGCGAACGAGACGGCGACAGGCTGGCAGAGCGCCAACTTCACCAGCCCGTACCCCGTGACCGCCGGCACGCCCTACGTCATCTCGTACTACACGCCGAGCGGGCACTACGCGGTCAGTTCCCACCACTGGATCAGCCGTGGCTCGTCGGCGCCGCCGATGACCGTCGCTGGCGGCTACAACGCGGACCCGGCCGGCGTCTTCGCCTCGGGTGCGACCACGTTCCCGGACCGCACCTTCACCGACCGCCGGTACACCGACACCGGGTACACCGATTACGAGAACTACTACGCGAACTACTACGTCGACGCGATCTTCGACACGGTCGACACCTCCCCGCTCGTCGTCACCACCCAGCGTCCGATCGCGGGCTCCACGAGCCTCCCGGTCGCCGCCTCCGTCAGCGCGACCTTCTCCAAGCCCGCGGTCGCCGGCACGGTGACCGCGAGCGTGACCGCGGCCGGCGGTGCCGCGGTCGCCGGAACCACCAGTTATGACGCCCCGAACCGCACGGTGACCTTCCAGCCGTCGGCGGCCCTCGCCCCGGCGACCACCTACACGGTGACGATCGGCGGCACCGACGCACTCGGAAACGGCATCTCGTCCGGCGGCTCGTGGACCTTCACCACGGCGAAGCCGACACCCGCGGCGGGCGTGTGCCCGTGCAGTCTCTACGGTGACGGATCCATTCCGCAGACGATCCAGACCGGGGACACCGCTGCGGTGACCCTCGGTGTGCGGTTCACACCCGCGGCCAACGGCACCATCACCGCCATCAAGTTCTACAAGGCGGCGGGCAACACCGGCACCCACGTCGCAGCGCTCTGGGACAGCGCCAACCAGCGCATGATCGAGGCCACCTTCCAGGCCGAGTCCAGCGCAGGCTGGCAGACGGTCACGCTGCCGACCCCGGTGCAGGTGACGGCGGGCAGCACCTACACCGCGTCGTACCGCGCACCCGTCGGCGGCTATTCGGCGACATCGGTCGAGTACGCCAACGGCTTCGCTCGCGGCCCCCTGACGGTGCCGGCCAACGGCGGTGTCTACTCGTACGCCGACGTGGTTCCGACCGCGCAGACCTCGACGAGCTACTCGGTCGACGTCGAGTTCCAGCCCGCCGCCGAGACCATCACGCTGGTCGCCGCCGCCCCCGGCAACGGCACCACGCTCGTGCCGCGGTCCTCGGTGATCACCGCGCAGCTCTCCCGCGCGGTCGCCCCCGGGTACGCGCTCGCCGCGACCAGCGGCGGATCGGCGATCGCCGGGGCGACCACCCTCTCGTCCGACGGTACGACGATCACCCTGACCCCGGCGTCCCCGTTGCCCAACGGCGCCGTCGTGCAGGTGTCGCTCGCCGGGGTGGTCTCCACGCAGGGGGCGACGCTCGCCACCCAGAACTGGTCGTTCACGACGGTCAATGAGGCGACGACCACGCTCACCAACCACACGCTCTTCGACGACGAGGTGCCGCAGATCGTGTCGACCACCGACACCTCGCCGGTAGAACTCGGCGTCTCGTTCTCGCCCAGTGTCGCGGGCTCCGTCACCGCGATCCGCTTCTACAAGGGGGCCGGCAACGGCGGCGCCCACGTCGGCAGCCTGTGGAACGCGGACGGCACCGTGAAGTACGCGAGCGTCAACTTCGTGAACGAGACGGCGACGGGATGGCAGACGGCGCAACTCTCCTCACCCGTCGCGCTGACCCCGGGTCAGACCTATGTGGTGTCGTACTTCGCGCCCCAGGGCCGCTACCCGTACACGTCGGGCTACTTCGCGGTACCCAGTTCGAACGGGCCGCTCACCGCCGGCACGGCGCAGAACGGCCGGTTCTCCTACGCGGCCGGCGGCGGGTTCCCCACGCTGAGCTACAACGCCACGAACTACTTCGTCGACGTCGTCTACACGGTGGCCTCCACGGGAGGCGGCACGCCGCCGACCACCCCGACCGTCCCCACCGGCACCACCCTGTTCGGCACCGAGACGCCGAGCGGGCCGCCGACGACCGACACGGGCGGCATCGAGTTGGGCATGTCGTTCTCCACCTCTGTCGCGGGGTCGGTGACCGGCATCCGCTTCTATAAAGGACCCGGCAACGGCGGCGCCCACGTCGGCCACCTCTGGGCGGTGACCGGGGGACCCCCGCTCGCGACCGTCGCCTTCAGCGGCGAGACGTCGAGCGGCTGGCAGGCCGCGGCGCTCAGCACACCGGTGGCGCTCACCCCCGGGGAGACCTACGTCGTCTCCTACTTCGCTCCGCAGGGCCGGTACTCCGCGGCATCCGGCTACTTCACCGCCCCGAAGACGTCGGGCCCGCTCACCGCGGGGACCGCCCAGAACGGCCGCTTCCTGCCGACCGCGTCCGGCGGATTCCCCGAGGCCAGCTACGGCAGTTCCAACTACTACGTGGACGTCTTCTTCACCCCCGCTCCCTAGAGCACCCGTTCCCCCACACACCCACCCCGAGAGCATCTGGAGCCAACCGACCCGTCTTACCCGCACCACCAGCACCACTTCTGTCTCGTACCCGAATTCTGAGAAAGAGGAACCAATGTCATCACCCCTGAATGTCGCCGTGGTCGGCGCGGGCTACTGGGGCCCGAACCTCGCCCGCAACTTCGCCGCCAGCACCGACTGGAGGCTCGCGGCGATCTGCGACCTCGACGAAACCCGGGCGCAGCTGCTCGCGCGGCAGGTGGGGCACGTCGACGTGCACACCGACCTCACCGAGCTGCTCGCCCGTCCCGACATCGACGCGATCGCCGTGGCGACACCCGCCCGCACGCACCACGGCGTGGTGCTCGCGGCGTTGCTCGCCGGCAAGCACGTGCTCGTCGAGAAGCCACTCGCCGACAGCCGCGAACACGCGGTCGAGATGGTACGGGCCGCCGAATCGCGAGGTCTCACCCTCATGGCGGACCACACCTACTGCTACACGCCGGCCGTGCTGAAGATCCGCGAACTCATCGCCGAGGGCGCGCTCGGCGACCTGCTCTTCATCGACTCGGTGCGCATCAACCTCGGGCTCGTGCAGCCCGACGTCGACGTGTTCTGGGACCTCGCCCCGCACGATCTCTCGATCATCGACTTCATCCTGCCCGGCGGACTGCGTCCCACCGAGGTCTCAGCGCAGGGCGCCGACCCGCTCGGCGCGGGCAAGTCGTGCATCGGCTATCTCACCGTGCCGCTCGACAACGGCGCGATCGCGCACGTGCACGTCAACTGGCTCAGCCCGACGAAGATCCGCAGCATGGTGATCGGCGGCACCAAGCGCACCCTGGTCTGGGACGACCTCAACCCGCAGCAGCGCATCAGCGTCTACGACCGCGGCGTCGACCTCGCCCAGCAGAGCGTCGACGGAGGCGACCGTGCGGCCGCGACCGTCTCGTACCGGCTCGGCGACACCTGGTCCCCGGCGCTGCCCGAGCACGAGGCGCTCGGCGCGATGGCGGCGGAGTTCGCGGCCAGCATCCGCGAGGGCCGCTCCGCGCGCACCGACGGCCTCGCCGGCATCCGGGTCCTCTCGGTTCTCGAAGCAACCACCCGCAGTCTCGACGCCGGCGGCGCCCTCGTCGGGGTCGACGGCAGCGACGAGCGTCCGGCGCTCGCCGGGGCGGGGGCGGCACGGTGACCGCGCTCGCCGGAGCCCGCGTGCTCGTCACGGGCGGCGCGGGCACGATCGGGTCCACCGTCGTCGACCAGCTGCTCGACGCCGGCGTCGCCCACGTCGACGTGCTCGACAACCTGGTGCGCGGCCGCGTCGACAACCTGTCCGACGCGCTGGCCACCGGGCGGGCGACCCTCGTCGACGGCGACATCCGTGACCGCGACCTCGTGCACGACCTCACCCGCGGCAAGGACCTCGTCTTCCACCAGGCCGCGATTCGCATCACGCAGTGCGCCGAGGAACCGCGGCTCGCGCTCGAGGTGCTCGTCGACGGCACCTTCAACGTGTTCGAGGCGGCCGCCGAGTACCGGGTCGACAAGGTCGTCACCGCGTCGAGCGCCTCGGTCTACGGTCTCGCCGAGCAGTTCCCGACTGACGAACGTCACCACCACCACAACAACGACACCCTCTACGGGGCCGCGAAGTCGTTCAACGAGGGGCTCATCCGCAGCTTCCGCGCGATGAACGGCCTCGACTACGTCGTGCTGCGGTACTTCAACGTGTACGGCCCGCGCATGGACGTGCACGGTCTGTACACCGAGGTGCTCGTGCGTTGGATGGAGCGTATCGCCGACGGCAAGCCACCGCTCATCTTCGGCAGCGGCGCCCAGACGATGGATTTCGTCTTCACCGACGACATCGCCCGCGCCAACCTGCTCGCCGCGGCGAGCGACTCGCGCGACGGGGTCTTCAACATCGCGAGCGGACAGGAGACCAGCCTGCTCGGTCTGGCGCAGGCGCTGCTGCGGGCGATGGACTCCGACCTCGAGGTCGAGTTCGGCCCGGAACGCGCGGTCAACGGTGTCGAACGGCGCCTCGCCGCGACCGACAGCGCCGAACGCGAACTCGGCTTCCGTGCCGGGACCTCGCTCGACGACGGCCTGCGGCAGCTCGTCGAATGGTGGCGGCCTCTGCGCGAGCAGATCGGCGCGAGAGGGGCGGCGGCATGAACCGCATCAACGTGATGAAGCCGTGGCTCGGCACCGAGGAGGCAGAAGCGCTCGCGAGCGTGATCGAGTCCGGCTGGGTCGCCCAGGGTCCGAGGGTCGCCGAGTTCGAGACCCGATTTGCGGATGCCGCGGGCGCACTCTTCGCCGTGGCGACGTCCAACTGCACGACGGCGCTCCATCTCGCCCTGGTCGTGGCCGGCATCGGGCCGGGCGACGATGTCGTCGTGCCCTCCTTCTCGTTCATCGCCACCGCGAACGCGCCGACCTACGTGGGCGCGCGCCCCGTCTTCGCCGACGTGGACCCGGTGACCGGCAACGTCACCGCCGACACCCTGCTCGACGCGCTGACCCCGGCCACCCGCGCCGTGATCGTCGTCGACCAGGGCGGCGTGCCCGTGGATCTCGACCCGATCCGCGCGGCGCTCGACCCGCTGGGCATCGTCGTGATCGAGGACGCGGCCTGCGGGGCGGGCTCGACCTACCGCGGCCACCCGGTCGGCGCGGGCGCGGAGCTGACCGCGTGGTCGTTCCACCCGCGCAAGCTGCTCACCACGGGCGAGGGCGGCATGCTCACCACCGCGAACTCGGAGTGGGCCGAACGCGCCCGCCGCCTGCGCGAGCACGCGATGAGCGTCTCGGCCAACGCGCGGCACGCCTCGGTGCTCTCGCCGCCGGAGGAATATCTCGAGGTGGGGTTCAACTACCGCATGACCGACCTGCAGGCCGCCGTCGGCATCGTGCAGCTCGGCCGCCTCGCCGAGATCGTGGCGCGGCGGCGCGAGATCGTCGCCGACTACGCGCGCGACCTCGACGGCGTGCACGGGCTGCGGCTGGTCGCCGATCCGCCGTGGGGCACCGCCAACTTCCAGTCGTTCTGGATCGAGGTCCTGCCCGACTTCCCGCTCGACCGCGACGCACTGCTCGCCCGGCTGGCCGACGACGGCATCTCGGCCCGGCGCGGCATCATGGCGGCGCACCGCCAGCCCGCCTACGCCGGCCGCGACACCGGCGACGCCGACCTCTCGGCGACCGAGCGGCTCACCGACACCACGCTGATCCTCCCGGTCTTCCACCAGTTCACCGCCGACGAACGTGGTCGCGTGGTCGCCTCGGTGCGCTCGGCCGCACGGAGGGCAGTCGCGTGAGGGAACTGATCGTGCTCGGAGCCAGCGGCCTCGCCCGCGAGGCGCTCGCCGTGGTGCGCGAGGCCGGCACCCACCACGTGCTCGGTATCCTCGACGACGCCGCCGGCCGCGTCCCGCCGACCTACGACGGCGTTCGCGTGCTCGGCCGCATCGCCGACCTGCAGCGCTACCCGCAGGCCGAGGTGCTGGTCTGCGTCGGCTCGGGCATCGCCCGGGAGAGGATCGTCGGCTGGCTGGCCGAAACGGGCGTCCGCGGCATCCGTTTCGCCACCGTCGTCGACCCGAGTGTGCGCAACCCGGCCCGCTGCCGCATCGGACTCGGCAGCATCGTCCTCGCCGGCGTCAGCCTCACCGCCGACGTGACCGTCGGCGACCACGTGGTGGTGATGCCGAACGTGACCCTCACCCACGACGATTCGCTCGAGGATTACGCGACGCTCGCCGCCGGGGTGGCCCTGGGCGGCGGCGTCACGATCGGCCGGGGCGCCTACCTCGGCATGAACTGCTCGGTCATGCCCGACACCCGTGTCGGGACTCGCGCCGTCGTCGGCATGGGCGCGGTGGTGCTCGACGACGTGCCCGACAACGAGACGTGGGCGGGCGTACCGGCGCGGGCGATCAGCGCCCGCGCGGTGGAGGCGGCATCGTGACCCGGTCGGTGCCGATGCTCGACCTGGCCCACCAACACCGGGCGGTCGAGACGCTGGTGGCCGAGGGGTTCGCGCGGGTGATGGCCGCGTCGAGCTACATCCTCGGGCCCGAGGTGGATGCTTTCGAGAGGGAGTTCGCCGCCTTCTGCGGCGTGCCCCACGTCGTCGGGGTCGGCAACGGCACCGACGCCATCGAGCTCGCGCTGCGTGCAGCGGGGGTGGGGCGGGGTGACAGCGTGGTCATTCCCGCCAACACTTTTGTGGCGACGGCCGAAGCGGTGGTGCGGGCCGGTGCGTCGGTGGTGCTCGCCGACTGCGGCGACGACTACCTGCTCGACGTCGACGACCTGAGGATGCGGCTGAACCCGCGCGTGCGTGCCGTCGTGGCCGTCCACCTGTACGGGCAGACCGCCGATGTCGACGGAATCCGTGCCGTGGCCGGCCCCGGCGTCGTCGTGGTGGAAGACGCCGCGCAGTCGCAGGGTGCGAAGTACCGCGGTCGCCGGTCGGGGTCGCTCGGCGACGTCGCGGGCACCAGCTTCTACCCCGGCAAGAACCTCGGGGCGTACGGCGACGCCGGCGCCGTGTCGACGGGGTCCGCGGAGATCGCCGAGCGCGTGCGCGCCCTGCGCAACCACGGCGGGCTGCACAAGTACGAGCACCTCGAGGTCGGCACCAACTCGCGCCTCGACAGCCTGCAGGCGGTCGTGCTCTCGGCCAAGCTGTCGTTGCTCGACGGGTGGAACGCCGAGAGGCGCCGGCTCGCCCACCGCTACACGGCGCGGCTCGAGGAGCTGCCCGGCGTGGCCACACCGATCGTGCGGCCGGGCAACGAGCCGGTCTGGCACCAGTACGTCGTGCGGGTGCCGGAGCGCGACCGGGTACTCGCGGCGCTCACCGAGGCGGGCATCGGCGCGGGCATCCACTACCCGACGCCCGTGCACCTGCTGCCGGCGTTCGCGCCGCTCGACAACCCGCGCGGCTCGTTCCCCGTGGCGGAGGCGGCCGCGGACCACATCCTCTCGCTGCCGATCTACCCCGGTCTCGCCGACAGCGACCAGGACTACGTGATCGAGACGCTCGCCACCGCGCTGCGGCCGAGCGGGGTGCTGCGGTGAGGGTGTCGCTGCCGGTGGGCGTGGCGGGCGCGCCGACCGTCTCCGCCGTCATCCCGTGCTTCAACTACGGTCACTATCTGCCGCAGGCCGTCGCCAGCGTGCTCGACCAGCCGGGTGTCGCGGCGCGGGTGATCGTCGTCGACGACTGCTCCACCGACGACTCCCTCGCGGTGGCCCGGGCGCTCGCGGCGGCCGACCCGCGCGTCACCGTGCTCGCGCACCCGCAGAACCGCGGGCACATCCAGACCTACAACGACGGCCTCGACCTCGTCGACACCGAGTTCGTCACCCTGCTCTCCGCCGACGACCTCGTCGCGCCGGGGGCACTCGGCCGCGCGGTCTCGCTGATGGCCGCGCACCCGCGGGTCGGCATGGTCTACGGCCAGCCGGTGGAGTTCGTCGGCGAGCCTCCGGCGGGCGACCGCGACGGGGGGGCGCCGTACACCTGGACCCGCTGGCGCGGCACCGAGTGGATCCGCATCGCGACGCGTCGCGGACGCTGCTTCATCCTCTCGCCCGAGGTCGTGATGCGCACCGAGGCGATGCGGCAGATCGGCGGCTACAACCCGCTGCTGCCCAAGTCGGGCGACCTCGAATACTGGCTGCGCACCGCGACCCACTGGGACGTGGGGCGGGTCAACGGCCGGGTGCAGGCGTTCTACCGGCAGCACGAGGCGAACATGCACGCCACGATCCTGCCCTCGATGGCCGCCGACTACCGGCACCGGCTGCTCGCCTTCCGCTACCTCGAGGGCACCCCGGCGGCGGCGCTGGTGGGGCGGGCGCGCCGGGCCCTCGCGCGCGAGGCGCTCGGGGTGGCGCTGCGCGAGCTCGACGCCGACGGCCGCGCCGAGGTGGCCCGCGAGTTGCGCGCCGCCGCCGTCGAGATTTCGCCGGCCGCGGCATCCACCCGTCGAGCCCGTGTGCTCGACTCGCGCCTGCGCCGGGGCAGCACCCCGGGGCACCGCCTGCGCGCCGCCGCCCGTGACCTCGCCGACCGGGCCCGCTGGCGGTTCTGGGTGCTGACGGGTGTCTCGTGAGCGGCCTGATCGACGGACTGCGGACCCGCGGCGTGCGCGACACGGCGCAGCGCGTGGTCGCCCGGCTCCACCGACGGCTCGACGTCGCCGAGCTCGACTTTCCCCTGCTGCCCGGCGACGTCGCGGACTCGTTGCGGCTCGGCCCGCCGCCCGCCCGGATGCCGGTCGCCGGACCCGTGCGCGTCGGCTGGATCTGCACCCCGCCGAGTCCCGGGTCGGGCGGCCACACCACGCTGTTCCGCATGGTCGCCGAGCTCGAGCGGCAGGGTCACGAGTGCGTGCTCTTCCTCTACGACCGGCACGGCGGCGATCTCGCCCGGCACGAGCGGGTCGTGCGCGAGAACTGGCCAAAGCTGCGGGCGAGGGTCGTGGATGCCGCGGCCGACGCCCACTCCTTTAATACGGTGGACGCTCTCGTCGCGACGGGGTGGCAGACGGCCCACGTGCTCGCGCGGCGGGCGGGGTCCTCGACCGCGCGGCGGTTGTACTTCGTGCAGGACTTCGAGCCCTTCTTCTACCCGCGCGGTTCGCTCTACGCCCTCGCCGAGGACAGCTACCGGTTCGGGTTCCGCACGATCTCGCTCGGCCGCATGGTCTACGAACACCTGCGCATCGACATCGGCATCGACACCGACCTGGTCGGCTTCGGCTGCGACACCGACGTCTACCGGCTGACCAACCGCGGGCCGCGCAGCGGGGTGGTGTTCTACGAGAAGCCGGGCAACGACCGCCGCGGCTACACGCTCGCCCGGCTCGCGCTCGAGGAGTTCCACGCCCAGCACCCGACCGTGCCGATCCACCTCTACGGCGACGGGGGTCCGGCGTGGCCGTTCCCCGTCGTGCGGCACGGCCGGCTCTCGCCGGTCGCGCTCAGCGAGCTCTACAACCAGGTGATCACCGGCATCGCGATGTCGTTCACGAACATCTCGCTCGTCGCCGAGGAGATGCTCGCCGCCGGCGTCATCCCCGTGGTCAACGACACCCCGTCGGCGCGCGCCGACCTCTCGCACCCCGACGTCGCCTGGGCCGCACCCACCCCGGGGGGCATCGCCGACGCGCTCGGACGTGCCGTGACCGCCGCCGACGTGCCCGACCGCGCGCATACCGCGTCGCTGCTCGTGCGGCAGGGCTGGCGTGACACCGCGTCGCGCGTGGCCGACATCGTGCTCGACGAGGTGCGCGCCACCCCGACGGCCGCGACGGAGGTGGCGTCGTGACCGTGCGCGCGCTCTGCGTGATGAAGAACGAGGCCGACGTGATCGAGGAGACACTGCGTGACGCGCTGCGCTGGTGCGACCAGATCTACGTGCTCGACAACGGCAGTGACGACGGCGGCTGGGAGCGCGTGAAGAGCCTCTCGCTGGTCGAACCGCGCATCGTCGCCCACGCGCGCGACGACCGGCCGTTCACCGACGACATCCGCGCCCAGCTCTACGCCGCCTATGCGCCGGGCGCCCGTGCGGGCGATTGGTGGTGCCGCCTCGACGCCGACGAGCTCTACGTCGGCGACCCGCGCGACGTGCTCGCCGCCACCCGCCCCGACCAGTTCTCGGTCTGGAGCGCGAGTCTCTCCTTCTATTTCACCGACGAGGATGCCGCCCGCTACGCGGCAGACCCACACGCTTTCGACGACGGGGTCAGCGTGCTGGAGAAGTGCCGCTACTACCTCAACCACTGGTCGGAGCCGCGGTTCTTCCGGCACGATCCTGGTGTGCGCTGGCGCGAGGGCGACGGCGGCTACCCGTCGGCCGTCTTCGCCCGACCGGCCTCGCCGACCCGCGTGCTTCTGCGGCACTTCCCCTACCGCTCGCCGGCGCAGATCCAGCGCCGGCTCGACGCCCGCGCCGCCGGGGCGGAGTTCGCGCACGAGAACGTCGTCGACTGGGCGCGGGCGGTCGCGGGAATCCGCGAGCAAGGGCGCTTCGTCGCACGGCCGGGCGCGCAGACCGCCACCTGGCTCGACAGGGTGGTCGCGGCATCCGCCCTCGACTTCGACGCCCACGACGGCCACTTCGTCGTCAACGACGAGCTCATGCCGCCGATCCCCGCCCCGCTGCCGCGCGCGCAGCGGTGGCGTGCGTCGGCCCGGCGGTTCGCCCGCCGGGTGCGTGCGGGGGCGGGCTGATGGCGATCGAGCTGCCCGACCCGCTGGCCCCCGGCCCGACCGCCGAGCCGGCACCCCGCGCCCCGACCGTGCGCCGCGGACTCGCCTGGAGCACCGCGAGCAACATCGTGCTGCGCGTCGGCAACCTCGCGGTCGGCATCATCATGGCGCGCATTATCGCGCCCGAGGAGTTCGGCGTCTTCGCCGTGGCCCTCACGGTCTGGTCGGTGCTCGGCTCGGTCGCCGAGTTCGGGCTGGGCGCCGATCTCGTGCGGCGCGACGACTACGAGCGGCATCTGCCGACCGTCGCGACGCTCGGCGCGGTGCTCAGCGGGTCGCTCGCCCTCGTCATGGTGCTCGGCGCCCCGACGATCGCGGGGCTGTTCGGCAGCCCGGCGGCGACCGGGGTGGTGCAGCTCATGGCGATCCCGATGGCGCTCATCGGTCTGTCGGTCGTGCCCGCCGCGCTTCTGCAGCGCTCGATGCGGCAGGGCACGCTGTTCGCGATCGACGGTTCCTCGCTCGTCGTCTCCACGGCCGCGACGGTGGTCTTCGCGCTCGTCGGCCTCGGCCCCGCGGCGCTCGCCCTCGGCCGGGTCGCCGGGCAGGGGCTCACGGTGCTGCTGCAGTACATCGCGGTCCGGCGCTGGCCGGTGTTCGGGCTCGACCGCACGGTGCTGCGCGAGGCCGTCGGGTTCGGGCTGCCGCTCGCCCTCGCGAACGTCGTCGGCTGGTCGATCATCAGCATCGACAACCTCATCGTCGCCCGCACCACGAGCCCCGAGGAGCTCGGCCTCTACGCCCTCGCCTTCAACGTCGCCTCGTGGCCGATGTCCGTTGCCGGTCAGTCGGTGCGGGTGATCGCGCTGCCCGCGTTCTCCCGGTTGCCGGATGACGCCCACCGCGGCCGCGCGATGGTGCGGGTCAGCGGCCTCATCTGGTCGGTGAGCGCGGTGATGGCGCTCGGACTGGTCTTCGTCGCGCCGCAGGTCGTGACGGTGCTCTACGGGGAGCGCTGGGCCGGGGCCGCGGCGGCGGTCGCGCCGCTCGCCGTGTTCGGGGCGTTCCGGGTGATTTTCGACCTGGCGGCGACGTACCTCATCGCCTGCGGACACACCCGGCAGGTGGCGGTGGTGCAGGTGGTCTGGCTCGTGGCGCTCGTGCCGGCGATGATCGCCGGCGTGACGCTCGGCGGGCTGGCCGGCGCGGGCTGGGCGCACGTCGTGGTGGCCGTGGTGGTGGTACTGCCCGCGTACCTCGTCTACCTGCACCGGGCGCGCGTGCCGGTCGCCCGATTCCTGCGCGCGTGGACGGTGCCGACCCTCGCGGGACTGCCGCTCGCCGTCGCACTCTGGGTGATCACCTCGACGCTCACGCTGCCCCTGGTGGTGCTCGGCGCGGCGGCGGGTGCCGGGCTGCTGCTCTACGCGCTGCCGATGTCGCGCTGGTGGATCGGCCGGGCGCGGGCCGTGGGCGTCGACGCCCCGGTCTGATCCGCGGCCGTGCCGCGCAGCCGGTAGTTGGCGCCCGCCATCCCGATCACGAGAAAGAAGATGCCCGTCGCCATCGGGAAGGCGAACACGTCGAACGTGGCGAGCAGCACCGCGCCCACCGCGCTCGCGGCCCCGAGCCCGTGGCCGATACGGCGGGGCAGCTCGGGCCGGTGCTCGCCGCGCCAGACCAGTCCGCTCACCACCGCGGCGCCGCTGAGGGCGAGCAGCGCGACGATGCCGAGAACCCCGATCTCGATCGCGGACTGCAGCAGCTGGTTGTCGAGGATGCGGTACTCGGGCAGGAACGTACCGGGCCCCCGGCCGATCACTGGGCTGCGGGCCACGAACTGGCCGACGAGGTCGTAGCTGCCGATGCGCGACGACGTGCTGGAGTCCTCGCCGCCGAACAGGCCGCGGATCGTGCCCACCATGCCCGGCACGAGCAGGTACACGCCGGCCACCAGCACGCCCGCGGCGCCCAGCGCGATCAGCCGCATGCGACCCGACCAGGTCGGGATGAGTACGAGCATCCCCATAGCGAGCCCGAGCAGTGTCGACCGCGACACCGCGAGTGCGGCGGCGAGCACGATGAACAGCACGGGAAGCCAGCGGCGCAGGGCGGGCCGCCCGGTGTCCCAGAGCGCGAGGGTCAGCGCCACGGGCATCATCGTCGAGAGCACGAACCCGTACTCGAGCGGGTGGCTCGCGGTTCCCGACGAGCGGGCGAACCCCGACCGCACCTGCAGCGCGCTGTCGGCATTGGTCGACAGCCCCGGGATCTGCAGCCAGTCGATCAGCGAGAGGCCGGTGGCGAACTGCAGCAGCCCGAGCAGGCCGAGCAGCCCGGCCGCGAGGCAGGCGCGACGCACGAGGGTGAGCAGACGTTCGTAGTTCGGGATGCCGTCGGACACGAGTAACACGAGCCCGATCCACGCGAAGACCTTCACGAGGCCCGTGTCAGCGGGACTCGCCTCGCTCGAGGGCAGCCCCCGGAACATCGCCCCCGCATAGCTCACGGTGACCGCGGCGAGATAGACGAACGCGGCGATGCGCACCGGGTTGCCGGGGTTCCGCTCGGAGCCGCGCTGCAACTGGTGCCAGCACCACCACAGCCCGCCCGCCGTGGCCCAGAGCAGCGCGGGGGACCCCACCGAGCCGAGGGCGGTCACCGACTGCCCGGCCGGCACCGCGAACAGCAGCACGAGGAACACGGTGAGGAAGCTCACCGCGTCGAGCGGCGGGTGCTCCGGCGGTCCGACGACGGATCGCCGGAGCAGGGGGTCCGGTGCCGTCATGGTCTCAGGTGGACACGTGCGCGGAGGCGCCGGCCGGGCGCTTCTTACGCGGCCGCGCCGAGGCGACGTCGGCGGTCGCCTCGCCGGTGTCGTCGGGTTCGTCCTCGGGCGCGGGTGCCGCGGCGAGGCGCTCGCGCCGCTGCCGGCGCCGGCGCGCGATGCTCAGCACCAGACCGTCGACGAGCGCGGTCAGCAGGAAGGTGGCGACGAGTCCGCCCGCCGCCACGCCCAGCACACCGCGGGTGCGGTCGTTCGTGAGCGCGGTCGGCTTCTCGTCGACCGCGAGGTCGAGCACCGACATCCGGGCCGCGTCGGGCACCGCCACGTCGTTCTGCAGCGCGGCCAGCCGCACGGGCAGGGTGTCGAGCACGGCCCGCAGGATGCTGCGCGCGCCCGACTGCGTGTCGCTGGTCGCCGTCACCAGCAGGATCGGACCGCTCGCGTCGCTGTCCCGCTCCACCGTGTAGCCGGTCACGCCGGGGTCGTCGCCGAGGATCTCGCTCGACGTGGCGTCCGAGTTGACCGAGCGCATCAGCACCTCGAGGGCCGGGTTGAGGCCGCCGAGGTACAGGAAACCGTTGCCGCCGTCGGGCACCGTGCTCGAGCCCGGGAGCAGCACCGCGGTGCCGGAGATCTCGTACGTCGGCTCGCTCGCGTCGTAGACGAGGTAGGTGGCGCCGGCGGTCAGGAGCACGCCGACGACGATGACGTACCAGCGCCGGAGGGATGCGCTGAGCAGGTTGGAAGCGAGCATCGATGCAGTGCCTTTCATGACCGTGCCAAGGCACTCGGGTAGTCACTAACCACCCAATTTATTAGCGGGAACGGCCGCGGCACAGGGATTACATTTCCTGCCCGTTTCTGGTCAAATGGCCGGGCTGCGCGGCACGGAAAAGAGGGGGCGACGGTGGTTTTCGACCTGCTTCTCGCCTGCCTGCGCCGGTGGTACATCGTGGTCCTCGGCCTCGCCTGCATCGCGGGCGTGGCGTACACGCTCGACCGCACGCCCGGCGTCTACTTCGCGCAGGTCGACGTGCTGTTCCTCGCCGACGAGAGCCAGGCCGGCGCCAATCCCCTGCAGAACCAGGAGGACAGCGTCATCCACTTCGCCTCTGTCGTGCAGCAGTCGGTGAGCGACGGTGCCGTGCAGACGCGGCTGTCGTCGCCGAGTGCGACGCTGCAGGGCTCGGGCATCCGCGAGGGGTACGTGGCGCGCCTGTCCGACGCGGGCGGCCAGTGGGAGAGCAGCTTCAACCGCGCGGTCATCGAGATCGAGGTCGTGGACTCGTCGCTGGCCGAGGTGCGGCGCGTGGTCGACGAGGTCGTGGGCAGGATCACGGCGGAGACGGCGCGCATCCAGGAGGAGGCCGGCGTCGACCCGGCGACGTGGGTGACGGCCGACGTCGAGACCGAAGAGGTGTCGATCGGTTACATGGGCAGCACCCGCGGCAGCAGGCTGCGCGGGCTGGCCGCGGTAGCGCTGGTCGGGGGAGCGGCGACCGTTCTGACCGCCGTTCTCGTCGACCGCTGGCGCTCCCGCCGGGTCGTGGTCAGGTCGCGCGCCGCAGCCGAGCCAGCCGCAGTTTGATCGAGTCGAGCCCCGACCGGCCGACGAGCTTCAGCGCCGTCGCCTTGGCGGCGGCCCGGGCGACCTCCGCCACGCGTCGTGCCGGCCGCACGCCGAGCAGGTCGACGGCCGAGCGCAGCCGTCCCGGTTCCGTGGCTTCGTCGAGCAGTCCGGGGAACAGCTCGCGGTAGGGGGCCGGGGAGGTGAGTGCTCCGTGTACCCGGTTGCTCACGTTCGACCCGTGCACCACCTGAAGCCAGGCCGGTGCTCCACGGACTTCCACCACCGGCATCCGCTCGCCCAGAGCCGTGTGCCAGTCGACCCAACAGGTCTCGGCCGATGCCCACGGTTCGACGACAGAGCAGAACGCGTTGCTGCGGTCGGTGCGCCGGTAGACGTCGGTACCGCTCGCGATCAGCCCGTTGACGAGGTAGATCGCCGCCCGGCCCGCCCGCTGCCCGCGCGCCTCGGCTGCCGCGTGCAGCCGCTCGGTGAAGTCGCGCGCGAGGCCGTCGTCGTTGTCGACGTTGGTGGTCAGCAGCAGGTCGCCGCGGACGCCGACGACGCGCTCGATGTCGCCCAGCAGGTCGGCGCGCGACACCTCCTCGCGGAACAGCGGCGAGAAGGTGCCGACCGCCCACCGGGTGCGGATCCGGTCGAGCAGCCACGCGGGGCTCTGCGGGTCGAAGTAGACGATCCAGTGGAAGTCCCCGTGTGTCTGCGCGCGCACCGCGGGCAGGCAGTACCGCTCGAACAACTCGGCGCGCTCGACCAGCCAGCCCTCCTTGGCCCGCACCACGCTCTCGGCCCCGGCCGAGGGCAGGTTGAACCGGGTCAGGAGGACCTGGTCGATAGCCACCTCTACAGCGCGATCTTGTACACGTGGTAGCCGTACTCGGCAGCGAAGGTGTCGGTGAAGATGCCGGCCGCGTTCGCCGTGAGCGACCGGTTCTCGAACAGCACCTCGACCGAGCGGCCGTCGACCCCGGCCGGCAGCGTGAACGAGCGCGCGCCCGGAGTCGACGAACCGTCGATCATCGCGAACACGTAGGCGTATCCGCCGCTGGTCTTGAGCATGGTGTCGAGTCCCGGGCCGAACGAGTAGTCGTACGACTGGGTGTTGATCACCGGGGCGAGCGCCTTGATCTGCAGGTTCACCGTCTGCGCGGCCGTCACGTTGGGTGCGGCACACGAACCCTTGGCGTACTGCACGACGCGGATCAGCCCGCCCGCGGTGCAGGTGCCCGACATGCTCTGGTTGAAGTAGACGATGCCGCGGGCCTCGTTGATGACCGAGTTCATCACGGCGCCCTTGAGCTCGCCGGGCTGGATGTTGCGGACGAACTGTTCGCCCGGCCCGCCGTTCACCAGGTCGATGAACTGCCACATCGGCTGCAGTGATCCGTCGACCGCGTCACGCGCGCGCAGCGAGTTCATCATCTTGCCGTAGCTCGACGACGTGCGGCAGTTGCTCTGGTCGATCGGGGTGAGGTAGATGTCGCGGTACGGCTTCCAGTCGCAGTAGGGGATCGTGTACCAGTACATGTCGGTGGAGACCACGTCGGTGTATCCGTTCACGTACTGCTCGGCGTCGGCGGCCGGCAGGTCGGTTCCGAGCACCATCTGCGTGAAGTTGGCGTACTTGAAGCGCCCGTCGTCACCGATCGAATCGACGATCTGCTGCAGGTGCCGGTGCCCCTCGGCGGCCGGCCAGCGTCCGTCGACCTCGTCGTCGAGGAAGTTGCCCACCCAGTAGTCGCTCGTGCCGGTGAACGAGGCGTTGAGCTTGTCACCGATCCAGTAGGCCTCGTTGCGCTCGAACAGCGAGTAGGAGGTGCCCTCCCACATGCCCGAGTACGAGTTGAAGCCGAGCGACTTGTCGTAGGCGACCTCGGCGTCGTTGCTCACGCCGTTGAAGGTCGCGACGATCGGGAAGAACGAGGGGTCGGTCCAGCCGACGGAGGCCGGCTTGTCGAACTGTCCCCAGTAGGACGGGCCGCCCTCCCACGCGATGCGGGGCAACGCGAGCTCGCCGCTGCCGGGAGGCGGGGTGGGCGTCGGAGTCGGCGTCGGAGTCGGAGTCGGTGTGGGTGTGGGTGTGGGCGTCGGCGTAGGGGTGGGCGTCGGTGTCGGTGTCGGAGTAGGGGTGGGGGTCGGAGTAGGCGTCGGAGTCGGTTCGGGCGTCGGCTCCTCACCCGTGGCCGTGAACACCACGTCAACGTAGTAGTTACTGTCGTGGTAGTTGTAGGTCGGGAAGGCGCCGGGCGTGTAGTTGTACACGCCGCCGCCCGCCGGCACCGTGAGCGGGCCGACCGTCACCGGCTCGGTGAACACGTTCTCGTCGCTCGAGTACAGGCCGAGAGGCGCCAGGTAGGACGCGACGTAGGTCTCGCCGGCGGTGATCGCGACGGGCTCGGCCAGGGTCGCGGTCTGCCACCCCGACTTCGACTCGTTCACGAAGGGCGCCGTGGCCACGGCCGTGCCGTCGGCGGTCCACAGGGTCGCGACGTGCTCGCCCCTGTTCTGCTTTCCCTTGTAGTAGCGGATGCCCGAGACTGTTCCGTCGACACTGCTCGTGAACGTGACGCCGAGCTCGACGGCCGAGGTGTCGAGGTCGGTGACCGTGACCGGCACGGTGTCGTCGGTGAAGATGCCGTCCGCGCTCGCCGCGGGGAGACCGACGATCTGGGAGACGGCGACGAGCGAGGCCACCGCCACGCTCGCGACCACAGCCACCAGCCGCCGTCGATTGTGGCCCGTGGATCCGGTCGTCTCGTGCGTCATTGCCATGCGTGTCATCGTGTGTCCCTAGGGTTGGTCCCCCACAGAATCCCCCACCGGAGCAAATCTCCCCTTGACGCTAACACCGTCATTTTTCGACGTCCAATGAATTTATCTTCATCTGGCGCGGGCTCTCCGGCAGGGCGCATCTACCCGTGCTGAACGCGGGGGAAGTGGCGGGCACGATGTAGGTCACGGGGGCGCGGCTCGACTCGTCGCGGTCCCAGGCGGCGGCGCTACCCGACCGGGCCGTGCGGCCCGCGAGCGTCAGCGCGGCGTAGGCCGCGGCATCCACGGCACTCAGCGGTCCGCGCACGCTCGCGGCCAATTCGCGCAGGGTCGAGCGGGTGGTCGAGGGTGCCGTCGTCTCACGGTTGCCGCGCCGCTGCCGGCGCAGGATGGCAAGGAGTCCGTCGAGTCGTCGCGGGGTGCGCACCCGCACCGGCTCGGTCTCGACGACGCGCTTCTCGTGCGCGCCGAACAGCGCGTCCACCACGAGGTCGTCGGCGGTCAGCTCCGGGAACTCGCCGAGCCGCTCGTGCCCGCGTCGCCCCAGAGCGTAGGCGCCGGCGCCCCAGAGCGCACCGCTCGTCGAGGGCAGCCGGGTGCGGGCGCGGTAGTACGCGCGCACCGGCGCCGACGCCCCGGTCGTGTCGTAGCGGAACGCCGGCCGGGCCGCGAGCACCGCTCCGCTCTCCAGCTCGGCGAACACCGCCGCGATCGCGCCGGGGTGCAGCTCGACGTCGGCGTCGAGGTAGAGGCGCGGCCAGAAGCGCGCGAGCCGGTCGCCGCGGTTGAGCGCCGCCGCCTTCGACGGGCGGGCGGTCTCGACCACGCGTACCCCGCGGAACTCGCGGGCGATCGCGGCCGTGTTGTCGCGGCATCCATTGCAGACCACGATCACTTCGAGACGGTCGGATGCCGCGAGCGACGCCAGCGGAGCGAGCGTGCGCCGCAGCACGGCCGATTCGTTGTGCGCGGGGATGATGACGGCGCCGAGCACGCCCCGGTCGGGCAGATCCGGCCAACGGGTGGCGTGCGGCAGGCGGTCCCACGACGACCGGTCGAGCAGCACGCGCAGGGTCGAGCGGTGCACGCCGCGGTAGCCCCGCAGCGCCTCGTGCAGCACGACGACGGCCCGGTACGCGGCGGCGTACCCGCGCCCGTGGTACTTGGCGATGTAGCGCACGCGGTTCACCGCGAGCAGGGCGTGCAGCTCGGCCGAACTGCCGGAACCGCCCTGGTCGTGCCGCACGAGCGCCCGCGGCTCGAACCAGACGTCGAACCCGGCGTCGCGCACCCGGCGCAGGTAGTCGGTCTCCTCGGAGTAAAGGAAGAAGCGGGGGTCCCAGTCGCCCACCGCGCGCACCGTCTCGCGACCGAGCATCACGGCCGCGCCGGTCGCCCAGTCGACCGTGCGGGCGCGCAGGTAGCTCGCCGGCCGCCCGTCGAGTTCGCTCGGCAGCCACGGAGGCGCGCCGCTTCCAAACAGCGCGTCGCCGACCGCTCGTGGCAGGCTCGGCTCCCGGCGGAGCGACGGGTAGGTGCTGCCGTCGACGGCGGAGATGAGTGGCACGACGGCCCCCGCCCCCGGGGTGCGCAACCGGTCGAGCATGCTGCGGATACTGCCGGCCTCGACCACGAGGTCGGGGTTGAGCACGAGCGAGGCGTCGGCGTCGCCCGCCGCCCGCAGCGCGAGGTTGATGCCCTCGGCGTACCCGCGGTTGCCGCCGGCGTCGACCAGGGTTACGTCGGGATGGCCGGCGAGCAGCTGCAGGGTGCCGTCGGTCGACCCGTTGTCGGCGACGACCACGCGCAGCCGCGAGTCGAGGGCCTCGTGCCGCAGGCTGGCGAGCAGCCCGCCGAGGTGCGCCGCGCTGTTGAATGTCACGACCGCGACGGCGACGTCGGCGACGTCCCCGGCGGCCACGAACCGGCCGTAGTCGCCGGTCACGGCCGCACCACCGAGGGAGAGGACGCGTGGGCGATGAAGAGAGCGGATGGCGCAGAGCCGTCGGCCCGGATCGACCAGACGTCGCTGTCGCCGACCGCTTCCGACGGCAGGGCGTAGAGCAGGGTGGAATCGTCGAGCCATTCTGCCTGGTCGTCGATCGAGCGGTCGTCCGGCAGGATCGTCTCCTCGCCGCTGTCGAGGTCGAGCACCGCGAGCGACCAGTGCGGGGCCGTCGCGCTCGCCACGTTCTTCTTGTAGACGACACGGGTGCCGTCGGGGGAGATCGACGGGCACTCAGCCGTCTTGTGCACGGTGGTCAGCGTGCGGTCGGCGATCGACCCGCGCACGAGCCAGGTCGAGCCGCCCGTCGCCGCGGTCGCATAGAAGGCGTCGTCGTCGCCCGGCACGAACGTCACTCCCCAGAAGTTGCGGTCGACAGCGGTGTTCGGTTCGCCGTCGACCAGCAGTTGCCATTCCTCGAGGTTGCCGAGGTCCTGGCCGTCGGCCGTGACGATGCGGGTGGCGGTCGAGAAACCGATCGTGGCGTACCCCTCGCCGGTGACGAACGACGTGAAGGCGGCGAGCTCGCCGTCGGGAGAGAGGCGCGCCCGGCTCGGGATGCCGGGGAGCGGCCAGGTGCTGGTGACGGCACCGTCGGCATCGAGCAGGTTGGCAGAGAATGTGGTGAGGATGCCGCGTTCGATGCGCAGGCACACGGTGGCACTGGTCGCGGAGTACACCCGGTCGCACGAGACGTCGGTCACGGTGCGCTCGCCGCCCGGGTCGTCCGCCGCGACGCTCGCCACGAAACCGTAGCCCGCGTCGGGCGTCGAATCGCGGAAGACGATGCGTCCCGCATCGTCCCGCGCGTCGAAGGCCGCCGTCTGCACCGCGGCCAGGTTCTCGGAGCGGGAGCGCGTGTCCGACGCGGCGACCAGGGCGACCGCCGCGGAACCGCCGAGCAGCACGACGGCCAGCGCCGCGACGACGAGCAGCCGGGCGCGGCGGTTCACGACTGCACCCGGAGGAGGGGCCGCACCAGCACGAACAGCACGGGAATGGCGACAGCCAGCGCCGCGGCGACGATCAGCACCGCGCTCTCGCGCCCCACGGCGAACCAGAGCACGCCGAACCCGGTCGAGCCGACCAGCCGGCCGACAGCGACGACGGTCTGCGCGGCCGCGATGCCGCTCGCGGTGGAGCCCTCCGGCGCGAGCTCCCCGGCGAGGGCCGCGAGCACCCCGTCGGTCGCGGCATAGAACGCGCCGAGCAGCGCGAGGCAGGCGACCGTGACGACCGCGCCGCCCACGGGCAACGCCGCGCACGCGTAGGCGGCGAGGAGCGCGACGTGGCCGAGCACGAACACCCGGGCGCGGCCGAAGCGGTCCGCCACCCGGCCGAGCGGCACGGCGAACAGGAAGAACGCCACGTTGGTCCCCACGTAGAGCAGCGGGAACCACTGGGCGGCGAATGGGCTGCGGTCCTGCAGCACGAGGTAGACGAACCCGTCGCCGACCGTGAGCACGGCGAGCACCCCGGCGGCGAGGATCAGCCGGCGCAGTCGCGGATCGGTCAGGTTGCGCCAGCGGAACGGGGCACGCGGGGCGACCCTCTCCCGGCCCTCGCGCGCGGCACGCCGGCCCGGCACGAGCAGCCCGAGGATCGCGACCCCGAGCAGTGCGAAGGCCAGCGACGCGACGAAGACCACGTGGTAGCCCTGCGGAATGAGGAACAGGATGACGAACGCGAGCAGCGGTCCGACGGCGGCGCCGATCGTGTCGAGCATGCGGTGTACGCCGAACGACCGTCCGAGATTCGTCGTCGTCGACGACGCGGTGATGAGCGCGTCGCGCGGCGCGGTGCGGATCCCCTTGCCCAGCCGGTCGAGGGCGATCACGGTGGCGACCGCCGCGAACCCGTTGACAACGAGCAGCACGATCTTCGTCCCCGCCGACAGCGCGTAGCCCGCGAAGGCGACCCACTTCGAGTGGTCGGTGCGGTCGGACGCCCAGCCGCCACCGATGCGCACGATCGCGCTGACCCCTTGGTAGAGCCCGTCGATGAAGCCGTAGGCGATGGTCGAGAGGCCGAGCGCCCCGGTGATGTAGAGCGGCAGGATCGACGCGACCGACTCCGACGAGATGTCGGTGAGCATGCTGACGATGCCGAGCGTGATGACGGTGGCCGATACCCGCGTGGCCGGTTCCCCGCGTCGGGACGCGCGCGTGCGGTCGCGGCGGTCGGACAGCGAGATGTACACGGCTACTGCGCCACGGTCAGCACGGCGAACAGGGAGTACGCGGCCCCGGCCGCGGTCGGCGAGACGGTGAGCGTCACACTCGAGTCGGCGCGCGCGAAAACCATTCCGGTGTCGGAGCCCGCGGCCGGCAGGGGGCTTCCGGCGAGATCCAGCTTCGCGAACGCCGACTGGAAGTACTCGACGACAGACTGCGGCGACTCCGTCGTCGTCGCGTCCACCGTCGCGTGTACCACGGGTCCGTCCGAATCGAGCGAGGACGACACCACGGTCGAGCCCGCGAGCAGGGTCAGACTGTCGGGGAACCCGGGCACGAGCGCCTTGGCCGCGGAGACCGCCTCGGGCGGCAGGGTCGCGAGCGGCGCGGGCGGAGGGTCGGCCGGCATTACGACGGGATCGGTCGGCAGGTGCTCCACCTCCGTGGTCGTGCGGGGCACGGCCGGCGCCGGGGCGGGTGCGGGGGCAGGAGCCACGGTCGGCGCGGGCGCGGGCGCCGGCGCGGGGTCGGCCGCGGCATCCGGAATCTCGCCGTTCGACGGCGGCACGGGGGTCGCGGGCTGCACGTCGAGCGGCGGTGCGGTCGGTCCGGGAGCCGGTGCCTCGGTGCTCCGAGGGCTGGCGGATGGCGCGGCGACCACGGGTGCACCCGCCGACGTCTCGGACGTCGGCTGGGGCAGATTCGCGGCGACGAGCGCGCACGCCACGGTGGCCGCGCCGAGCGCGACCAGGGTGATGCGGTGTCTGCGGTCCATCGTCATAACGGCGTGAGCATCCCCTCGGTCTCTTCGTAGCGTTCGCCAGTCCTCGGGCAGACGAACGAGCCGTCGGCCGCGCGCTCCAGCGGCACCCCGGCCCGGCCGACCCAGCCGACCCGGCGGGCGGGGACCCCGGCGACCACGGCGTAGTCGAGCACGTTCTTGGTGACGACGGCCCCGGCAGCCACGAGCGCGTAACGGCCGACCGTGATCGGGGCGACGCACACGGCGCGGGCGCCGATCGAGGCGCCGGTGCGCACCGTCACTCCGACCGCCTCCCAGTCGTCGTTCGACTTGCGCGACCCGTCGACGTTGATCGCCCGCGGGTAGGAGTCGTTGGTGAACACGACGGCGGGGCCGACGAAGACGCCGTCCTCGAGCAGCGCCGGCTCGTAGATCAGCGCGTAGTTCTGCAACTTGCAGTTGCGGCCGATGATGACGCCGGGGCCCACATAGGCGCCGCGTCCCACGATGCAGCCGGCCCCGAGCTGGGCGTACTCGCGTACCTGGGCGAGGTGCCAGACCACCGAGTCGGCGCCGATCGTCGCCCGCGGGTCGATGTCGGCGGAGACCGCGATGCGGGCGGGCAGCTCGTTGCCCGCGAGAGTGGCGTCGAGTCCCATCATCAATACGCTCCGACCGGCTGGGCGACGACCTTCACCGTGCGCCACAGGATGATCAGGTCGCCCATCAGCGACCAGTTCTCCACGTAGTAGAGGTCGAGGCGCACGCTGTCTTCCCAGCTCAGGTTCGAGCGGCCGCCGACCTGCCACATGCCGGTGAGGCCCGGCTTGATGTACAGCCGGCGGTGCACGTGCTCCTCGTACGCGCTCACCTCGATCGGCAGCGGCGGGCGCGGGCCGACGAGGCTCATATCGCCCATCAGCACGTTCCAGAGCTGCGGCAGCTCGTCGAGCGAGTACTTGCGCAGCACCTTGCCGAGACGGGTGACACGCGGGTCGTTCTTCAGTTTGAAGAGCACGCCGTTGCCGTCGTTCTCGGCGCCCACCGCCTCATAGGGGTGCGGGGCGGTCTCGGACATCGACCGGAACTTCAGGATGCGGAACGGATGGCCTCCGCGGCCGACCCGCTCCTGCGCGAAGAACGCGGAACCGGGGCTGTCGAGCTTGACCAGCAGGGCGATGACGGCGAAAGCGGGGCTGAGGAAGAGCAGGGCGACACTCGCCATCGCGACATCCATCGCCCTCTTCGCCACATGCTTTGCGCCGTCAAACTGCGGGATCTCGACGTGGATGAGCGGGAGTCCGTCGACGGGGCGGAAGTGGATGCGCGGTCCGGCGATGTTGGCGAGGCTGGTGGCGAGGATCAGCTCGGCCGTCGAGCCCTCGAGGTCCCAGGCCAGATCATGGATGAAATCGCTGTCGGACGCCTGGCCGGCGACCACGACCCCGTCGACCCGCAGGGTCTTGGCGAACTCGGCGGTGCGGCTGAGGTCGCTCAGCACGACGAGGTCGCCGAGGGCGCTGATCGACTGGGTGGGTTGCCCCTCCTCGACCACGGCACCGACGACGAGGTAGGCGGCGCCCGAGTTCGCGTGCATCTGCCGCACGACCTTCTCGACGTCGCGGCGTCCGCCGATGACGATGACGCGGGAGAGGAAATGGCCGGCCGCACGCTGCGTGATCAGCCACTGGCGCCACAGCCACCGGCCGAGAAGCAGACCGAGCAGGCCGGCCGGGAAGGTGAGGGTCACGAACCAGCGCGCGGCGTCGGCTTGGAAGACGACGAAAGCGACGGCGAGGATGCCCAGCGCCGTCATGCTCGCGTTGAGCACGCGCTTGTACTCGCTCGCCCCCACGCCGATGACGCGGGGGTCGCGGCTGCGGAAGGCGGAGAGGGAGGCCGTCCAGATGCCGAGCACGAGCAGTGACATCCAGGTGAAGCCGGCGGTGTCGTGGCTCACACCGAGGTGGGCGACGAACGTGATGGCGACCGCGAGCACGATCACCGAGGCGTCGGTGATGCGGAGCTTGCGGCGGTAGCCGCCCGCCCAGCGGGCCCCGCTGGCCGGTATGGCTGCAGCAATCGGCTCGGTCGAATCGTGGATGGTGCGTTGATGTGACGGGTGATGTGGCGCAGTACGCCGGGCGCGGGTTCGGGAGACCGCAAATTCGACCATGTTATTCCTGCAATTCCAGTACAGCGGGGACCACTGAGAGCACCGTGGGTGGCGGTGCTCGAACTTCGTTTGCCGAGGCGGTGCGTCGACTGGGTAAGTGCCGGCGTCGTCTCGTTGTCGGGTTGGTGTCACCCGTAGGGGGGAGACGATCCCGAGGTTAGGCTCGCTGCTCACGCGGCAGGCATCCCCCCTTTGGGGGGCATCGCGGGGTACACGCGCTGTGGTTAGGTTGGCGGATTTGTCCGCGGGCCGTGGGGCCTCGACGCGTGATTTCACGCGGAACCCAGGCCCTTACTGTACGGGGTACAGCCGTGTCGGCATATCCCCGCCGAGGGACACGGGGGGCCGTGACTAATCGTCGTGAACGGGGGACACCGCAAGGCGGGCGTCGGTGCCGGGCGGGCCGACCGTCGGACCCGCGCGGGAGGCGGTTGAGCGGTCGAGTTTTCCGGCGGAGGAACATCCACGGAGTACGGTGTGGAAATGACGTTCAACGACAACGCCAAAATCGACTCGAGCAAGGTGCGCCGACGCGGTCGCGCGACGGGGATCGCCGCGGGCGGTGGAGGTCTGCTTGTTATCGGGCTGTTCATCGTCTCGCAACTGATCGGGGTCGATGTCACCGGTCTCGCGGGCCTCGCGGGCGGCGGAGACACGGCAACCGACGAGGCGATCCAGAACTGCGAGACCGGCGCGGACGCGAACGACGGCCTGGATTGCCGTCTCGCCGCGGCATCCGATTCTCTCGACACCTACTGGAGCGCACAGTCCTCCGCCGCGTACGTCACGCCGGGAGTGGTCCTGTTCGACGAGCAGGCCGGCACGGGCTGTGGCAGCGCGACCAGCGCGACCGGCCCGTTCTACTGCCCCGCCGACCAGACGATCTACATCGACCCCGGCTTCTACGAGGAGCTGCGCACGACCTACGGCGCGACGGGCGGACCGCTCGCCGAGATGTACGTGATCGCGCACGAGTGGGGCCACCACATCCAGAACCTCAGCGGCACGATGGACACCCTCGACCAGCAGACCACCGGCCCCACGTCCGACGGCGTGCGCCTCGAACTGCAGGCCGACTGCTTCGCCGGCGCATGGGCGGGGGAGGCGTCGACGGTCGCCGATTCAAGTGGCACGCCGTTCCTCGAGCCGCTCACGACCGATCAGGTGGCCCAGGCGTTGAGCGCCGCCGCTGCCGTGGGCGACGACCGGATTCAGGAAGCGGCGACCGGGCAGGTCAACCCGGAATCGTGGACGCACGGCGCGAGCGATCAGCGCCAGAAGTGGTTCACCGCGGGGTTCGAGAGCGGGCCGGCCGCGTGCGACACCTTTGCCGTGGGCGCGGCCGGCCTGTAGTCACCGTCAGTCGAGCGACTCCTCGAGCGCCCGCTCGGCCTCCTCGATGGTGGCGAAGGTGCCGAGGGTCTTGGCCAGCCGCGTCGTCGCGGCGAATCCGGCACCCCAGCGTGCCTCCACCATTCCGACGAAGTCGCCGTTGCGACGCGCGACCCAGAGGCCGGCCTGCTCGACAGTCCACGCGATGTCGACGGTGGTGGCCGACTTCTTCGAGGTGTGCGACGTAATGCTCATCAGTGATCTCCCTTCATTGGGCGGTGATGAGTGACACTATCCCTCGTACGGGGGATCGCCGGAAGACCCTTACGGGTCGGGCATGAATGTGCCTCAGCGCGACCGGTCTCGCCGGGGAGGGCTCAGGCGGCGCGGTCGGCGGTGAGCTGCGCGCGCAGGGGGTAGTCCTGGCCCTCGAGAATGATCTGCGCGCTGGCACCCGTCGCCGCGTTGACCACGATGGGGGCGAGCAGGTTGGTCGTGGTTCCGTCGGCACCCGGGTTCGCGACGACGAGGACGAGAGCGTCGGTCGGGGCATGGATGTCGAGGGCGACGCAGTCCTCGTCGGAGATGATCGGCGCGTAGTCGGGCAGGTACACGCCGGCGTCGAGCACGAACAGACGGATACCGCTGTCGTCGGCGGACTGCAGCGAGAACAGGCCGTCGGCGCCGTCGATGTCGGTGAGCACGAATCGCGTGTGCGGGGCGAGGCCGTGCGGCGAGGTCGCGAAGGTCAGGAGCGCGCTCATCGGAGGAAGTCCATGAGGGTCTGCTGGAGGGCGCGCGAGGTGACGGAGAGTGCTGCCTGGTAGTTCAATTCCTGTGCCTTGAGATCGATGATGGCCTGGCCGAGGTCGAGGTCCTCGATTTCGGCGCGCTGTGCCTCGAGAGAAACTGATTCGGTCACGTTCGCTCCCTGGGTCTTCAGTACCTGCGCCTGGCGGGCGCCGACCGCGCCCTGTTGACCGAGGATAGTCGCCACCTTGGTGTCGATCTCCGTCAGACGCGTTCCGACGTTCACGCCGGAGCGCAGGTCGGTGATGATGTTGTCGACGAGAGCGAAGATGGAATCGTCGCCGACCCCGAAGGTGGCAGCGCCGTCGGCGTCGACGCGGATCGCGACGTCGGTGCCGATGCGGCGCTCGACCGAGCTGCCCGTGCCGGTGAACGTGAGGTCGTCGTTAAACGCGACCCCCGCGTCGGAGTTGCCGGCGAAGACCGAGCGGCCGAGGTAGGAGGTATTCGCGGTCTTGAGCAGTTCGGCGCGCAGGCTCTCCAGCTCGACGGCGATCGCCTCTTTCTGCAGGGGGGACATGGCGCCGTCGTTGGCGCCCTGCACTGTCAGGTCGCGCACGCGGCTCATGATGTCGGTGGAGGTCGAGAGCGCGGTGTCGACGGTGGTCAGCCAGGCGTTGCCGTCGCTGATGTTGCGGGCGAACTGGCTGGTCGCCGCCTGGGCCGAGCGGACTCGCAGCGAATCGGACGTGCCTGCCGGGTCGTCGGAGGGCTGATTGATGCGGACGAGGGTTCCGGCCGCATTCTGCTTCTGGGCGAGGGCGCTGAGGCTCTGCTGCAGGTTGCGCTGCGCGGTGATCATCAGACCCTGGTTGGTGACGCGGTTGATCACGGGCTATCTCCCCACGATTCCGGTGCGGTTGATGAGCGTGTCGAGCATTTCGTCGACCGCCGTCATCACTCTCGCCGCACCCTGGTAGGCGGTCTGGAAGGTCAGCATGTTGACGTTCTCCTCGTCGATGTCGACCGAGGCACTGGCGAGCTGGTTGTTGACCGCCGCCTTCGTCGAGAGGTCGGCGAGAGCCGACTGCTGCACGCCGGTCTTGGTCGTGACCCCGATACCGGTGACGATCGTCGACCAGAGCGAGTCGGGAGAATCCACGGCCGTGCCGAGCTTGCCGATAGCGGCGGCGACCGAACCGTCGAGGCCGCCGGCGCCGGGCGCCGCGTTGGCGATCTGGCTCACGTCGGTCGGGATGACGATCAGGCCGAGAGCCGCCGGTACGCCGGCGGTGAAGCCGAAGAAGTCGTGGCCGGTGGTTCCGTCGGCGATCGCTCCGCCGCTGTGGATGCCGTTCACGTCGCCGGCCAGCTTGGTGGCGAACTCGTTGTAGCTGTTCGCCGCCTGCACGAGCGCGCCGCCGGTTCCGAGCATGGAGAGCGCGCCGGCGATCTCGCCGCCGTCGGCCCCGACGGGGACGGTAGGGCGGTCGACCCACGACAGTGTGACGGGGTTGGTGCCGGCAGCGGCCATCGATGCGCCGCCGGTCACGGCGATCTTGTACGATTTGTCGCCGGAGACCAGAGCGTTGCCGCCGACGAGCACCTCGGCGGTGCCGTCAGGCAGGGTGCGCACGCTTGCACCGGTGAGGGTGGAGATAGTCGTCGTGAGGGCGTTGCGCTGGTCGATCAGTTCGTTGGCCGATCCGCCAGCGGCGAGCGTTGACCGGATGAGGCCGTTGAGCCCCGCCACCTGCGACGCGGCGTCGTTGAGCTCGTTCGCCATACCGACGGCCTCGCTGCGCAGCTGCGTCCACTGGTAGTCGACCGCGGTGTACCCCACCGAGATCTGGGTGGCAAGCGCGCTCGACTGCTGCAGCAGGACGGCGGCGGTGGCCGCATCGCCCCCGCGGTTGCTCATGTCCTCCCAGGCGCCCCACACCGTGCTGAGCTGGGCGGAGAGGCCGTCGTCGCCGGGTTCGTGCAGCGACGCCTCGAGGGTGCTGAGCACGTTGCCGCGCACGCCCCAGTAGCCGCTCGACGCGCTCGAGGTGCGCACCTTGTTGTCGAGGAACTCGTTGCCGAGGCGTTCGATCGAGGTGACGGAGACTCCTTGGCCGACCTTGACCTGCCCGGTGAGCGGACCGACCTGGGCGAGCGAACCCGCCGCGCTCTGCACCGCACGCTGACGCGTGTAGCCGGCCGTGTTCATGTTGACCATGTTCTGGCCAACGACGTCGAGGCCCTGACGGGCGGCGACGAGGCCGGTGTAGGCGGTGTTCAGGCCGCTGAAGGTGCTCACTGTCGTGTCCTTGGTTTCTTCGGTTCGATCTAGAGTTTCAGGTCGAACATTCGGGCATTGACCGAAGCTTCGGAGACGCCGTTGGCGTCGTAGGTGCCGCTGGACGAGCCGTCATGCGCGAGCGCTTCCTGCGTGGAGCGGATGGCGACGCGGAGGTACTGCACGTTCAGGTCGCGCAGCTCCTGGATCTCACGGGTGAGGGCGGTCATGGCGGTCAGGTGAGCCGTCAGGATGCCGCGCCAGGTCTCGTCGCTGACGTGAACGGTGATCTCGCGGAGCGTGGCGCCCTCGTCGATACCGAGCTCGTCGGCGAGCGTCGTCACTTCGACCGACCGGGCGAGGCCGGCCAGACGCAGCTTCTGCATGACCTGTTCGACCTCCTGCGTGGCGTACTGCAGCCAGCGCGCCTTGCCGGAGGTGAGCAGCAGTTGCTCTTCGGTCAGTTTGAAGACCAGCAGTTCGAGCAACTCCCGCTCTCGCCACAGGGACGCGGACAGTTCATGTGTACCCATGACTGAATGACCTCTCTGCCTGCTCGAGCGATACACCGCCAGAAGGGATCTTGAGTAGCCCCGGGTTCGCGTCATAAGCGACTGTCGGCAAGGGTACCAACGCCGTTAGCCGAACAGCCGGGAAACTTTGGCGGATTTCCGGGATTTAACGCCGATTGAACGCGCGACCCGTTCGAGGGAGCCCCGTTCGGGGGCGACCCGCTTTGGGGGCGCTGCACCCCCAGAGTTTGCTTTCTGTCAGTTGGCTGAACGCATACAGTCGCAAGTACCCGAATAAAGCGCGTGTTTACCCTGGCTCGCGATGCACGACATTACGTCCAGAATTAAGCGGCATTCGCGCTGTACCGCGCGTGCCGTTGCAACAACGTTGACGGGGGTCACGCTGTGGAACGGTTTGAAAGAAACAAGCTGGTGGTGGAAAATCTGCCACTCGTCGGGTATCTCGTTTCCGAGGTCTGGGCCAAGGCGCGCCACCTGTCGAGAGACGACCTGGCGTCCGCCGGAGCGCTCGCACTCGTCTCTTCCGCGGACTCGTTCCGCCCCGAACTCGGCATCCCGTTCGGCGCCTTCGCCCGCCGCCGCATCGTCGGCGCTTTCGCCGACGAGATGCGTTCGAGCGACTGGGCGACCCGCGGCGCACGCCGCCGCATCAAAGACACTATGGCCGTGCAGGACACTCTGACCGCCGCGATGGGCCGCAAGCCCAACGTCGACGAGATCGCCGCCGCGCTCGGCGTCGACCGCGAGGAAGCCGCCGCCGGCATCGCCGACGCGTCGCGCGTGGTCGTCACCCTCGACGAGACCGTCGCCGACGTGCTGGTCGCCGACTCGGCGCTGCCCGAGGAGACCGTGCTCTCCGCCGAGCGGCTCACCTACCTGCGCGCTGCCGTCGATTCGCTCCCCGAGAAGATGCGCGTCGTCATTTCCGCCATCTACTTCGACGACAAGACGGTGAAGGAGATCGCCGAGGAGTCGGGAACGACCCACTCCGCCGTGTCGCAGCTGCGCAGCGAGGCCGTGCGCCTGCTGCGCGACGGGCTCGAGACCCACTATTCCGACGCGCCCGACTCTGCCGGCGAGTACACGCCCGCATCGCGCATCGCGATCTCGAGCCGCAGCGCCTACCTGGCGCGGGTGGCCGAGGCCGCGATGGTGACCTCGGTGCGCGACCGGGGCGCCGTGCGCACCGAGGCCGCGGCATCCTGATTTCGGCTTTCGAACACGACTAAAAAAGCTTCGCTTCGTGCCTAACGCGTTTTGGCGGGCAGCCGATAGCTAAAGGTATCGGCCCATGGATGGGCAGATGCAGCCAAACCCAATCACGGAGGAAAACATCATGGGTATGCAGATCAACACCAACGTTGCGGCGCTCAACTCGTACCGCAACCTGTCCAACACGCAGAACGACCTGTCGAAGTCGCTTGAGAAGCTCTCCAGCGGCCTCCGCATCAACCGCGCAGCGGATGACGCAGCGGGTCTGGCAATCTCCGAGGGCCTGCGTGCGCAGGTCGGTGGCCTCACGGTCGCCTCGCGTAACGCTCAGGACGGCATCTCGGTCATCCAGACCGCTGAAGGCGCGCTGACCGAGACCCACTCGATCCTGCAGCGTCTCCGCGACCTCGCCGTCCAGGCCGGTAACGACTCGAACAACTCCGAGTCGCGTGCCGCCATCACGACGGAGGCCACGCAGCTGACCGCCGAGCTCACGCGTATCTCCGACGTCACCAACTTCAACGGCACGAAGCTGCTCGACGGCTCGTCCGCGTCGCTCAGCTTCCAGGTCGGTGCAGACGGTGCCGCCAGCAGCCAGATCTCGGTGAGCCTCACCGGTGCGAACGTCAAGGGTGTCGCTTCGGCGCTCACCGTTGGTGCTGCTGGATCGCAGATCACTGTCGCCACCCCGACCGCGGTCACCGGCGCTCAGTCCTTCACGGTCACGAAGGGCGGCGCCGCGACGGTCGTCACCACCGCATCGCTCGGTGCGGCCGGCAGCATGACCTCGGTCAACGAGGTTGCCGCAGCGCTCAACAAGGACGCCAACTTCAAGACGGACCTCGTCGCGACGGTTGACGCCACGAACAAGCTCATCATCTCGTCGAAGACCGGCGGAGTCGTCACGGCAGCAACCGCCCCCGGAACCGGCCTCTCGGTCGGCGTCGCGGCACCCGCTGGCGCGCTCGACTTCACCAACGCCGCGGGCGCTGCAGCTGCGATCACCAAGATCGACGCTCAGATCTCCAACGTGTCGACGGCTCGCGCCGGCCTCGGTGCCGTGCAGAACCGCTTCGAGTCCACGATCAACAGCCTCAACGTCTCCAAGGAGAACCTGGCCGCTGCTGAATCGCGTATCCGCGACACCGACATGGCGTCCGAGATGGTCAGCTACACCCGCGCGAACATCCTGTCGCAGGCCGGTACCGCCATGCTCGCGCAGGCGAACCAGTCCAACCAGGGCGTTCTGCAGCTCCTCGGCTAGTCCGAACGGGTAGATACCAACGCCCGGCGGTTCTCGAGAGGGAACTGGACGTCTTGATCGAGCGCCGCCGGGCGTTTCACCCCCACCAGCACGACCCACCGCCCTCACCACACCAGCCACTCAGCGAAGGAGATCGGACATGGCCACACTCGGTCTCGACGGCCTCGCGAGTGGTCTGCCCACGACGGAGCTCATCGCCTCGTTGATGGCTCTGGAGACGATCCCCCAGACTCTCCTCAAGAACAAGGTCACCAGCGCGACCACCGAGGTCACCGCTCTGCAGGGCCTGAACGCACTGGTCGCCGCCCTCCAGACGCTGTCTGCCACGACCGCCAAGCCAGCGGCCCTCGACTTCTACAACGCCACGAGCACCTCGACCAAGGTCACCGCCACGGCGACGACGGGTGCCGTCGGCGGCGAAATCGACATCGTCGTCGGAGCCCTCGCCCAGTCGCAGTCCGGCGTGACCGCGCCGATGACCGCCTGGACCGACCCGCCCGTCATCACCATCGTCGGCGCCGACGGCGTCGCGACCGAAATCACCGCCGACTCCAACTCGCTCGACGACGTCGTCGCCGCGATCAACGGCTCCGCCGCGGGGGTGAGTGCGACAAAGGTCGCCTCGGGCACCGACGCGGGCGGCGCGGTGCAGTACCGCCTCCAGCTCACGGGCAAGGCGAGCGGTGCCGAGAACGCCTTCACCGTGTACGCGGGCACCGAGGCCGACGTCACCGCCGGAACCGCGACGAACGTGCTCGCTCAGGCGGGCGCCGCGACGGTCCGCACCGCTCAGGACGCCTCGGTCACCCTCTGGAAGGGCACTGCGGCCGAGCAGGTCATCACCTCGACGACCAACACCTTCACCGACCTCCTCCCCGGCGTCTCCGTGACGGTCTCCGGCGTCTCGGCCGACCCGGTCACCGTCGCCGTCTCCCGCGACAACGCGACGTCGGCCACGACCGTGAAAGCGCTCGTCACCTCGCTCAACGAGGCACTCGCCTACATCAAGACGCGCTCGTCGGTCACGACCAGCACCGATGCGACGGGGGCCGCGATCGTCTCCGGCGGAGTCTTCACCGGCGACAGCACGGTGCGCGACGTCTCCTCGAAACTGCTCGCCGCGGCATCCCAGCCCGTCAATGGCAAGTCGCCGTCGGAGTACGGGATCTCGATCACCAAGACCGGCACGATGGAATTCGACGAGGCCAAGTTCACCGCGGCCTTCGCGAAGGACCCCGCCGGAGTCCAGGCGGCGATCACCGAGATCGCCGGACGTCTCGCCGACGCCGCCAAGGGGCTCTCCGACAAGACCGTCGGCACGATCACCTCCAAGATCACCGGCACCCAGACCACGATCGACAACCTCAGCGACCAGGTCGAGCGGTGGGACGACCGCCTCGCCACCCGCAAGGCGAACCTGCAGCGCATGTACTCGGCGTTCGAGGTCCGCATGAGCAACATGAACGCCCAGATGACCTGGCTCACCTCGCAAGTCGACGCACTGCAAGCGCAGAAGGACTGATGATGACGATGTACGCGAACCCGAAGCAGCAGCTGAACCGCTACGCCACGGACTCAATCATGTCCGCTTCGCCCGCGCGCCTGCTCACGATGCTCTACGACCGGCTGCTGCTCGACCTCAGCCGCGCAGAAGCCGCGCACGAGACCCGGTCGTGGGCCGTAGTCTCCAGCAACCTGCTGCACGCCCAGGACATCGTCGCCGAGCTCACCTCGTCGCTCAAGGTCGACGCGTGGGACGGCGGCGAACGGCTGCTCGCGCTCTACACCTACGTGAGCGCCGCGTTGATCCGCGGCAACATCCACCGCGACCTCGACGCGGTGCGCGAGTGCGTCACGCTGCTCGAGCCGCTGCGCCAGGCCTGGCACGAGGCGGCCGGCCAGCTGACCGTCGCCCAGCCCGCACCGCAGTCGCTCCCGGCAGTCACCGGCGGGATGCTCGGCGTTGCCTAGTTCACCGATTCCGCAGTTCGACAGCTGGGCCGACGTGATGGCCGAACTCGAGGCATCCCACCTGCGGGCGCTCGATTCGAGCACGGCAGCGGATGCCGCTCCGCACGTCACCTGGAAGCCGCCGACCGATCTCGGCCCGATGCCGACCGAGCTCCGCGAGCGGGCGGTCGCGTTGCTGGCCGAGCAGCGCGAGTCGCTGCACACCCTCGACGAGCTGCACCGCGAAACCGGACGCCACCTTGCCGCCGTGCGCTCGATCCCGAGCACGCGCGACGACCAGTCGGTCTACCTCGACGTCTCGGGCTGAAGAATTCTTCAATCCTCATCTAACGCCTGAGGGTTCGTGACCGATAGCTAGTTTCGAGAGCACGGATTGCTCACCATCAGGCCACGGATCGGCCGCTTCGTTTCTTCTTCACGAGACGGAACAGCCGTGCTTGAATCTGTGTCCTCCAACGCCCTGAGCAGCGCCCTCGACGGCCTCGCTCTGCGCCAGCGTGTGATCGCGAGCAACATCGCGAACGTCAACACCCCCGGCTACACGGCCAAGCGCGTGCTCTTCGAAGACGCCCTCGCCCAGTCGGTGGAGAACGGCGACGGAAACGTCACGGCCGTCACCGCCCGCTCGCTCGAGCCCACCCGTCTCGACGGCAACAACGTCAACCTCGACACCGAGACGCTGTCGAACGTCGACACTGTGCTGCGCTTCCAGTTCGCCAGCCAGGCCATCGGCGGCCAGTTCAGCGCGCTGCGCACGGCGATGCGGACCAACTGATGACCTTCGACGCGATCGGCATCGCCAGCACCGGCCTCACCGTGCACCGCAAGTGGCTCGACGCGGTCTCCGACAACCTCGCCAACGTCAACACCGTCAAGGCGACGACCGACGACGCGTTCCAGGCGCGCTACGTCATCGCCCAGGAGGGCGAGGGCACCACCGGCGCCTACGTGCAGGGCGCGGCCTACGGCGACGCGGAAGGCCGGCTGGTCTACGAGCCCGACCACCCCCTCGCCGACGCCGAAGGCTACGTGCGCTACCCCGATATCGACCTCGCCTCGCAGATGGGCCAGCTCATCCTGGCCCAGCGCGGCTACCAGGCGAACGCCGCGGTCGTCGACCGCGCGAAAGAGACCTACCAGGCAGCACTCCAGATCGGACGCAACTAATGGACCCGCTCTCTCTGACCTCGGTGCAGGGCACCACCGGCACCGGGTACGTCTCGGCCGCCGGCGGTGTGCAGTCCACCGACGGTTCCGGATTCGCCGCGTCGCTCACCGGGGCGGTCGACGGACTGCAGGGTCTGCAGAACACCTCGAGCGAACTCGCCATCCAGGCCGTCACCGGCGACCTCGAAGACATCCACAACGCGACGCTCGCCTCGTCCCGCGCCTCGGTGACGCTCGAACTCGTCGCCGCCGTGCGTAACAAGGGCGTCGACGCCTTCAACGAGATCATGAGGATGCAGGCCTAATGCCCCGCCAGGTCACTTCCGCGTTCGGCCGCTTCGCCGACGCCATCCGCGAATTCACGATCGCCCAGCGCACCGTGGCCCTCATCGGGGTCGCGGTTCTCGTGCTCGGTATCGTCGCCCTCGGGTTCTGGATCACGAAGCCCTCGTACACCCCGCTGTTCTCGGGCCTCAGTGGCGCCGACGCGAACACGCTCGTCGAGCAGCTGCGTGCCGACGGCGTTCCCTACGAGCTGGCCAACGGCGGCGCCACGATCATGGTGCCCGAGGAGAACGTCTACGACGAACGCCTCAAGGCGGCCGCGGCCGGCCTGCCGTCGTCGAGCACAGGCGGCTACTCGCTGCTCGACTCGATGGGCGTCACCGCCTCCGAGTTCCAGCAGAACGTGACCTACAAGCGCGCCCTCGAGGGCGAGCTCGCGAAGACCATCTCCGCCCTCACCGGCGTGCAGAACGCCTCGGTGCGGCTCGCGATCCCCGAGGAGACGGTGTTCGTCTCCGAGACCAACGACCCCACCGCCTCGGTGTTCGTCGAGACCCAGAACGGCGTCTCGCTCAGTTCCGACCAGGTGCAGGCGATCGTGCACCTCACCAGCGCGTCCATCGACGGCATGGCGCCCGAAGACGTCGCGGTCATCGACTCCAAGGGCACCGTGCTCTCCGCCGTGGGCGAGGGAGCCGTCGGCGGCGCGGACCAGCAGATGTCCGACTACGAGACCGCGATCCGCGCCTCGGTGCAGACCATGCTCGACAAGGTCGTCGGAACCGGCAACGCCACCGTCGTGGTCGCCGCCGACATGAGCCGCGAGTCGGGCGAGCGCGTCGAAGAGACCTTCAGCTCCCCCGACGGCACGCTCGCGCTCAGCGAATCGGCCACCGTCGAGGGCGGCGACGTCGCGGGCGACACCGCGGCCGGCGTGCTCGGCCCCGACAACATCGCCGTCCCCGCCGAGGGCGCGGAGGCCGAGGCCACCGGTTCCTCGTCGATCGTGCGCAACAACGCGGTCAACAAGGTCACCGAGTCGACCACGATCCCGGCCGGTGTGCTCACCCGCAAAACGATCTCGGTCGCGCTCAACCAGGCGACCGCCACCGGCCTGAACGTGGAGGACATCACCGCCCTCGTCTCCTCCGCCGCCGGAATCGACGAGGAACGCGGCGACGTCGTCACCGTCGAGGTCGTCCCGTTCAACGGCGCCGGCGCCGAAGAGGCCGCCCAGGCGCTCGAGGCCGCTGCTGCCGCCGCCGATGCCGACCGTATGGCCGACCTCATCCGCACCGGCGTGATCGCCCTCGCGATCGCCCTGCCCGTCATCATCGCGATCGCCGTCTTCGCCGCCCGCTCGCGTCGTCGCAAGCAGGACATCGAGGAGGCTGCCGACCTCGCCGACCTGCGCTCGATCCTCAACGACACGCAGCCCGAGGTCATGGCGACCCCGTTGCGTCCGGCGATTCCGACGGTCCCGGCATCCCCTCTTCTCATCGAGCCGAACATCGACCGCACCCGCGCCGAAATCGACGCCCTCGCGGCCCAGGACCCGCAGCGCGCCGCGGAGTTCCTGCGCGGCCTCATGGATAGCAAGCAGAACGCATGACCGACCTCGCCACCACCCTCAGCGGCACCCAGAAGGTCGCCGTCGTCCTGATGAGCATGGACCAGCAGGCGGCCGCCTCGGTCATGCAGCAGTTCAGCGAGTCGGAGGCCGAGGAGATCGCCGGCGAGATCATCAAGCTGCGGCGGGTCGAATCCGCGGTCGCCGACAAGGTGATGAACGAGTACCTCGAGCTCACCGTCAAGGGCGGGTGGAGCTCGCGCGGCGGCAAGGACTTCGCCAACACCCTGCTCGAGGCGAGCTTCGGGGCCGAGCGGGCCGGCGACCTGATGAACCGGGTCGCCTCCAACATGGCCGGCAAGGCGTTCGAGTTCCTCGACAGCGTCGAACCCGCCCAGATCATGACCCTGCTCGACGGCGAACTGCCGCAGACCATCGCCCTCGTGCTCGCCCACATGCGCCCCGAGCACGCGTCGCCCGTCCTCGCCGGCCTCGACGAGGACCTGCGCACCGAGGTCGCCCAGTGCATCGGCACCATGGGCGTCGCGATCCCCGAGGCCGTGCGCGTCGTTGCCGACACGCTCAAGTCCCGCGCCGGAGCTGTCACGTCGACCGGAGACGCGGTCGAGGCCGTCGGCGGTGTGCAGCCGCTCGTCGAAATCATCAACCGGGCGGATGTCGCGACCGAACGCGCGCTCTTGGAACAGCTCGACCAGATCGACCCCGAGCTCGCCGAAGAGGTGCGCTCGCGCATGCTGACCTTCGCCGACATCGTCAAGCTCGAGAAGCGCGACGTGCAGCAGGTGCTGCGCGGCATCGACACCGGCATCCTCGCCATCGCCATGAAGGGCTCGACCGAGGCCGTCATCGACGTCATCAAGTCGAACCTCTCGGAGCGCAACCGCGAGATCCTCGAGGACGAGGCATCGTCGCTCGGCCCCGTGCGTGCATCGCAGGTCGAGGAGGCGCGCGCCGAGGTTGTGCGGGCGATCCGCGACCTCGAGGCGCAGGGCAGCATCACCGTGCAGCGCGGCGACGAGGACGAATATGTCTACTGATGCCGAGTTCTCCACGCTGACCTACCCCGCCCTGCGCAACCAGCGCCAGGACGACCGCGACGACCGCGCCCGTGCGGGCGGCCACGCGGCCGGCTACGCCGCCGGGCTCCGTGCGGCCGAGGCCGAGGTCGCGGCCCGCATCGCCCAGCTCGACGCCGAGCACGCGGCCGTGGTCAGCCACGCGCGTGCCCGCACCGACCGCGCCGTCGCTCTGCTCGCCGCCGCCTGCGCGGCGCTCGACTCCCGCACGGTGCCGGTGCTCGAGACCGCCCACGCGATTCTCGCGGAAGGCGCCATCCAACTCGCCGAAGCCGTCGTGGCCTCGGAATTCAGCGACGTCGGCACCGCGGCGGCCTCGGCCCTGCACCGGGCGCTCGCCACCGTCGACGCGTCGGGCGTGCACGTGGTGCGCCTCAACCCCGACGACCTCGGCGTGCTCGATGCCGATCTGCTCGCCGCCACCGGCGTCACCTTCGTTCCCGACCCGTCGCTCGGCCGCGGCGACGCCGTCACCGAGTTCGCGGACGGCTACCTCGACTGCCGCGTCTCCTCCGCCATCGAGCGCGCCCGCACCGCCATCGCGGAGGCGCGGTCATGACGACGACGCTGCTGCCCCCGGCCTCGCGCGGATTCCGCGCCGCGGTCGCCGCCGCCCGCCCGCAGCGCGTCGGCATCGTCTCGTCCATCGTCGGCCTCGGCGTCGAGGTCAGCGGTATCGACTGCGCGATCGGCGACCTCGTCACCATCGGAGACTCGTCGGGCGCCGGCGCGGCTCCGATCGTCGCCGAGGTCATCGCGACGACGCGTACCGGGCTCCGCTGCATGCCTCTCAACCGTCTCACCGGCATCAGCGCCGGCGCCCCCGTGCGCGCCCAGGGCGAGCCGATGCTCGTGCCCACCGGCTCCGGGCTCTTCGGCCGCGTGATCGACGGTCTCGGCCGGCCGATCGACGGTAAAGGCCCGATCGTCGCCGACGGCTGGGTGCCGCTCGACAACGAGAGCCCGTCGGCCATGGGCCGCGCGCGCATCGACACCCCGCTGCAGCTCGGGGTGCGCGTGCTCGACACACTGACCACCGTGGGCCGCGGCCAGCGCATGGGCCTGTTCGCCGGCTCCGGTGTCGGAAAGTCGTCGCTGCTCTCCATGATCGCGCGCGGCACCGACGCGGAGGTCTCGGTCATCGCCCTCGTCGGGGAGCGCGGCCGCGAGGTGCGCGAGTTCCTCGAGGACGACCTCGGCGAGGAGGGCCTCGCGCGCTCCATCGTCGTCGTCTCCACCTCCGACGAGCCGGCCATGATGCGCCTGCGCGCGGCGTTCGTCGCCACCCGGATCGCCGAGTCGTTCCGCGACCGCGGCGCCCACGTCATGCTCATGATGGACTCGCTGACCCGCGTCGCCATGGCGCAGCGCGAGATCGGACTCTCCGTCGGCGAACCCCCGGCCACCCGGGGCTACCCGCCGTCCACGTTCTCCCTGCTCGCCCAGCTGCTCGAGCGCGCGGGCACCGGCGAGGTCGGCTCGGTCACCGGCATCTACACGGTGCTCGTGGACGGCGACGACCACAACGAACCGATCGCCGACTCGGCCCGCTCGATCCTCGACGGCCACGTCGTGCTCGACCGCAAGCTCGCGATTTCCGGACACTTCCCCTCCGTCGACGCGCTCGGCTCGATCTCGCGCGTCGCCTCCCGGGTCAACACCCGCGAGCACACCGAGACCGCCTCGATGCTGCGCAAAGTGCTCGCCGCCCGCAAGTCGGCGCAGGACCTGCTCGACATCGGCGCGTACCAGCCGGGCGCCAACCCGCTCGTCGACGCCGCGGTCACCTACGAGGCCGAGATCAACGCGTTCCTGCAGCAGCGCATGACCGACCAGTCGGGCGTCGTCGAGGCGTGGGCGCAGCTCACCCGCCTCACCCGAGCCTTCGGGGGTGCCTGATGGCGCGCGCGTTCCGTCTCGCCGGGCTGCTCCGCCTGCGCCAGGTGCAGCAGGAGCAGGCGGCGAGCGACCTCGCCGCCGCCAATGCCCGCGCCCGCGACAACGCCGCCCGCCAGAACCGCGCCCGCGCCGCCCTCGGCGGAACCGGTGCGGACGCCACGAGCAGCAACGTGCTCTACGCGATCGCGGCCGCCCGGTCGTCGTCGCGCAGCATGCTCGCCGAACTCGAGGCGGCCGACTCTCGGAACCAGGCGCAGGTCGCCGAAGCCGCCGCGGCGTACGCCGCGGCTCGGGCACGGTCGCTCGGCCTCGAGAAGCTCGAGATCCGTCACATCGAGACCGAGGACGGCGCCGACCTCGCCGCCCAGCAGGCGGTCGTCGACGAGATCGCATCCACCAGCATCCACCGCAAGGGAGAGGACACCCCGTGAGCATGATCGGTCTCGTCGCCGCCGCCCCGCCGGCCTCAACGAACACGAAATCGCAGTCCGGCGGCCAGTCCGGCGCGGAGGGCTTCGGCTCCGAGCTGCTCGGCGCGATCTCCGCCGCCTCCGACGCGGGCCTGACCGACGCGCCCGCCGCCGAGGCGGGCACCGCCGCTCCCGTCGACGAGGCTCCGGCCGAGCAGGCCTCCGCCTCGACGACCGACGACCTCTTCGCGGCACTCGCTGCCGAGTTCACCGGGTCGGCCGCGGCCGTCGAGCCGGGCGAGACGGATGCCGCGGCCGACCCCGCCGGCGACTCCGACCCCGCCGCGGAGACCGACGCCGCGCCCACCGCCGCGCCGCTCCTCGTCGCGACCCCGCTCCCCGAGGCCGCCCCCGTCACGCTCCCCGTCGGCCTCGTCCCCGCGGACGCCGCCGGGGTCCCCTCGGCCCCGTCCGCCGACCTCCCGGCCGCACCCGCCGCGGCCGCGCAGGCCGTCGCCTCCGCCACGGCGGCGAGCGCCGCGGCGAGCGTCGCGACGCTCTCTGCCGTGTCGGGTGCCGCGACCACCGCTCCCGCCGCGGCACCCGTCGCGCAGGCCGTGGCAGCGGTCGCCGCCTCTCCCGTCGTTCCCCGGGCAACCGGAACTCCCGCGTCAACTTCCGCCGTTGCCGCGTCCACGACTACCGCTCCCGCGTCAGCCGCGAACGTGCCCTCGGCACAGGAATCGGCCGCGTCCGTTTCCCCCGTCACGTTCCCCGGTGCCGCGACAGTTTCCCCACTGCCCGCGTCCGCCGGTGCCGCGTCCCCCGTCATGCCCGGGTCTCCAGTCGTGTCCCCCGTCATGCCCGGGTCTCCCGTCGCTTCCCCCGTCTCGTCCGCGTCCCCCGTCCCGGCATCCCCGGTTGCCGCTGTCGCCCCGGTCACGGCCGAGTCCGCGGAACAGGTTCTCCCGGCAACGACCGTTGCCGCGTCCGATTCCGCCGCCGACGCCGCGCCCGTCGCTCCGCTCACCCTGACGCCGGCCGTCGCCGCCGCGACGCCGACCGTTCCGGCCCAGGCCGCAGCGCCGGCCTCCGTGGTCGCCGCCCCGGCCCCGCCGCTCGCGCCGCAGCTCGCCACCCCGATCTTCACCCTCGCCGCGGCCGGCCCGGGCGAGCACGTGATGACCGTGGACATCACCCCCGACAACCTCGGACCGATCACCGTACGGGCCCACGTCGGCGCCGAGGGTGTGCGGGTCGAACTGTTCGCCCCCTCCGAGATCGCCCGGGACGCGTTGCGGGCGATCCTGCCCGACATCCGCCGCGACATGAGCGGCGCCGGTCTCGGCAGCAACCTCGACCTGTCGTCGCAGAACCAGCCCACGGACCGCGGGGACGAGGGACAGCAACAGCGGGGAAACCCGCGGCAGGCGGCATCCGCCCACGAAACGGCCGCCGCTCTCTCGGCAGCCGCGCCGTGGATCCTGACCGACCCGTCGGCGACCATCGACGTTCTCGTATGACGACCCGACCTACCGACCACGCCCGCGCACCAGAGGAGCCCCACGAATGAGCATTGACAGCATCACCGGCGTCGTCTCGACGCAGGCCGCGGCTGCGGCGGCCTCTGCCGCGGCGGCGCCCAAACAGACGATGGACTCCGAGGTGTTTATGTCGCTCCTCGTCTCGCAGCTGCGCAACCAGGACCCGAGCTCGCCGATGGACACCAACGAGATGATCTCGCAGACCACGCAGCTCGCGATGATGGAGAAGATCACCGAGCTGACCGAGACGGGCACCGAGAACTTCTCGCTGCAGATGCGCATCGCCGCATCGGCCATCGTCGGCAAGCAGGTCAGCTACCTCGACTCGACCACCGGCCTGCCGATCAAGGGAACGGCCGACAGCGTCTCCTTCACCGGCGTCGTCCCGACCGTCTCTGTCGGCGGCAAGGACATCCCGCTCGACCTGATCGCCGGCATCACCACCACTTCCGCAGCAACCACCACAGCTTCCTAAACAACCAACCGAAAGGCTCACCCATGCTTCGCTCGCTCTACGCAGGTATCTCCGGTCTTCGTTCGCACCAGACCATGCTCGACGTCACCGGCAACAACATCGCTAACGTCAACACGACCGCGTTCAAGTCCTCCTCCACGCAGTTCCAGGACACGCTCTCCCAGCTCACGCAGGGTGCCGGCGGCCCGCAGCAGGGCGTCGGCGGAACCAACCCCGCCCAGGTCGGCCTCGGTGTGCTCGTCGCGGGCATCTCGACCAACTTCGCCCAGGGCTCCACGCAGGCGACGGGCAAGGCCGCCAACCTGATGATCTCGGGCGACGGCTTCTTCGTCACCCGCAACGGCAACCAGACCTCGTACACCCGCGCAGGCGACTTCGACTTCGACGCCAGCGGCCGTCTCGTGAGCCCCGACGGGTCGCTCGTCCAGGGCTGGGGCGCCGTCGACGGCGTCGTCGCCGAGGGTGGTCTCACCGGCGACATCCAGCTGCCGATCAACGCGATCTCGGCCGGCGAGGCCAGCACGTCGGCCACGCTCGGCGGCAACATCCCCTCGGACGCCGCCGTCGGCACCGTCGTCGTGCGCGACATCGAGGTGTTCGACGCCACCGGCGCCGCACGCAGCCTCAGCCTCACGCTGACCAAGACCGCTGCGGGCTGGAATGTCGCGGGCGCCGACCCCGACAACCCCGCGGGTCCCCTCACCGGAACGACCGCGCTCACCTTCGTCGACGGCGTGCAGACCTCCGCGGGCACGATGACCGTCGGTGCCGGCGGTATCGCGATCGACCTCAGCGCCGTCACCGGCTCCGCGGGCCTCACCACCATGTCGGTCACCGCCAAGGACGGCCGCGACCCCGGAACGCTCGAGTCCTACACGCTGACCCCCGACGGCACGCTCATCGGCTCGTTCAGCAACGGCGCCTCGCAGGCACTCGCCCGCGTCGTGCTCGCCACGTTCACCAACCCGGGCGGTCTCGAGAAGACCGGCGGCTCGTCGTACCGCGCCACGTTCAACTCCGGCGAGGCCGAGATCGGCGCCCCCGGCGACGCCGGCTACGGTTCGATCACCAGCGGCGCCCTCGAGATGTCGAACGTCGACCTCTCGCAGGAGTTCACCAACCTGATCGTCGCGCAGCGCGGCTTCCAGGCCAACGCCCGCATCATCACCACCTCGGACGAGGTCCTGCAGGAGCTGACCAACCTGAAGCGATAGCGCCCGCGCTCGACGCACAACGATCGGCCGTCATCTGCCTTACACGGGGCAGAGGGCGGCCGATAGTGCTGTGTAGGCGGCCCAGGAAGGGTAGCTAAAAACGGGGATGGATCCATGATCGTTGTCACGCGGCTTAATAACAGCCAGTTTGCGATCAATCCTGACCTCATCGAACGCATCAACGCGAACCCGGACACGACCCTCGTGATGGTCGACGGCGCGAAGTACATCATCACCGAGACGATGGACGAGGCGATCGACAAGATCGCCCGCTACCGCGCCCGCGTGATCGCGCTCACCCAGGAAATCGCCGCGCAGGCTCCGCCCGTTCGCCCGCTCGGACTCGTCAGCCCGATCGACCCGGCAGCCGTGCACGACACCGACACCGACACCGAGGGCGAAGGCGTTACCTCACTAGGACCGAGGAAGCTCTGATGGATCCCGCAACAATAATCGGCCTACTGCTGGCCTTCGGTGCCCTCTTCGCGATGATCACCCTCGAGGGGGCGAACGTCGCCTCGGTGCTGCTGCCGGCCCCGATGATCCTCGTCTTCTTCGCCACCATCGCCGTCGGCATCGCCGGCGGAACCATCAAGGACGCGATCGCCGGATTCAAGTCGCTCCCCAGCGCATTCATCGGCAAGACGTCGAAGCCGCAGGACACGATCGACCAGCTGGTCTCGCTCGCCGAGAAGGCGCGCAGCGACGGACTGCTCTCGCTCGAGCAGGAAGCCGACTCCATCGACGACCCGTTCCTCAAGGGAGCACTGCAGAACGTCGCCGACGGCACCGACGGCGAGGAACTGCGCATCCTGCTCGAGGACGAGCTCGCCACCAAGGCGAAGTCATCCCGCAACGCGGCCAAGTTCTTCACGACGATGGGCGGCTACGCGCCGACCGTCGGCATCATCGGCACCGTCGTCTCGCTCACCCACGTGCTCGAGAACCTCTCGGTGCCGGAGGAGCTCGGCCACATGATCGCGGCCGCGTTCGTCGCTACCCTGTGGGGACTGCTCTCCGCCAACTTCATCTGGCTGCCGATCGGCTCCCGGCTCCGCCGCCTCTCCGACCTCGACGTCGAACGCATGACGCTCACCATGGAGGGCGTGCTCGCGATCCAGGCCGGCAGCCAGCCCCGCCTCCTCGGCGAACGACTGCGGGCCATGGTGCCCGCCGACCAGCTGGCTAAAGCAGCATGAGCACGCCGCGAAAGCGGAGAGGGCTCGAAGAAGAACACGTCGAGCACGTCGACGAACGCTGGATGGCCTCCTATATGGACATGGTCACCGTGCTCATGTGTATGTTCATCGTGCTGTTCGCTATGTCGACCGTCGACCAGGAGAAGTTCGAGCAGCTACGCAACTCGCTCGCGACCGGCTTCGGCCAGACCGAGGTCGGCGCGCTCGACACGGCGTCCGGAGTCGTCGTGCCGGCGACCCAGCTCGACTCGGAGGGCGAGGTCGTCGACCTGCCCGTGACCGAACTCGACCTGGCCGAGACCGAGGTCGACAAACTCGAGGCGCTGAAGGAACAGATCCGCGCGAACCTGCAGACGCAGGGACTCGAGCAGACCGTCGACTTCAAGATCGACGATCGCGGCCTGACGATCCGTCTCATCGGCTCCGAGACCTTTTTCAGCCCGAACAGTATCGAGCTCGCCGGCGTCGCCCCCGCGGTGCTCGACTCGACGGCGCCCGTGCTGGCGACCACGAACTACCAGATCGCGATCGAGGGCCACGCCGACGTTCGGGCGCCCGGTGCCCCGTACGCCACCAACTGGGAACTCTCGTCGGGCCGCGCGACGGCCGTGCTGCGCCGCCTCGTCGAACACGGCGGAATCGGCGGCGAGCGCGTCGGGGCCATCGGCTACGGCTCGGCCCGCCCCATCGCCACGGGCATGACCGAAGCCGACCTGGCTGCCAACCGCCGCGTCGACATCGTCGTGATCTCCGACCAGCCCGAGTCGGTGCGCGCGCTCATCCCCGAGGTTCTGGAGAGCTACCTCGAGGTGTCGAGCGCCGACGCCGCCGAGCCGGAGAAATCGGAGAGCGCGGAACCCGAGAAAGCCGAGAAGACCGAGGATTCCGGACACTAGCTAACCGCCACCCCGAAGCGGCCGATAGTGCCCTTCGTGACTGTCCAGGAACACATCGCCGTTGGCGCGCCCGCGAAAGCCGCCCCGGCCGTCGAGCTGTACGACTTCCGCCGACCGACAACCCTCGCCCGTGAACACTCGCGCGTGCTCGAGCTCGCGTTCGAGACCTTCGCCCGCCAGTGGGGCACCCAGCTGACCGCGAGCGTGCGCATCGTCTCGCAGGTCAGTTGCGAGCAGGTCGTCATGCAGACCTACGACGAGTACGCGTCGGGACTGCCGTCGACGACCGCCATGGTGCTGTGCACCCTCGGTTCCACCGATGCCAAGGCCGTCATCCAGGTGCCCGCGGCCGCCGCCCTGGGGTGGGTCACCTACATGCTCGGCGGCATCCGCCCCAAGCCCGTGGCCGAGCGCAAATTCACCCAGATCGAGCAGGCGCTCGTGCGACGCCTCTTCGAAGACGCGCTCGAAGACCTCCGCTACTCCTTCGGCTCACTGTTCGTCACGCCGATCGCCGTCGACTCGATCCAGTACAACTCGCAGTTCGCTCAGGCCGCGGCCACGGCCGACCTGATGATCGTCGCGTCGTTCGTCATCCGCGTCGGCGACACCTCCACCACCGCGACCCTCGCCGTTCCCGCCGAAGTGCTCCTCCCGCAGCTGGGCGAGGCCAACCCCACGAGCACCGCCGTCGACGCTCACGACCTCATCACCGCCCAGCTCGGCGGCGTGCCCGTCGAGATCGCGCTGCGCCTCACGCCGGCGAAGGTCACGCCGAGCAAGATCCTCGGCCTCGCGGTCGGCGACATCCTGCCGATCCCGCACCCCCAACACCGCCCGTTCGAGCTCGCCGTCGACGGCCAGGTGCTCGCCCGCGGCGCGGCCGGGGCCAACGGCGCCCGACTCGCCTGCGTCGTCGTCAGCACCGGCGCCACGAACCCTGACTTCAACTCCGAGGAGATCTAAGTGAACAACCTTGCCCCCAGCCTCACGACGTCGCTCAGCGAGGCGACCGCGTCCGCCGAGGCGCTCACCCGCCTCCTGCCGACCACCGTCGCCCTGAGCCCCGTGCTCTCGAGCGCCGCCGACGCCCCTCTCGCCCTGCAGCGCTCCTCCGTCGTCGCCTCCTACGTCGGCGAGTTCTCCGCCGATGTCGCGCTCGCCCTCGTCGAGCCGGACTCCCTCGTCTCCGCGGCATCGCCCACCGGCGCGGCCGTCGCGCTCGCCGACATCCTCCGCCCCTCGTTCGAGGCCGCCACCGGCATTCTCGGCACCGGCGTCCTCGGGGACACCCGGGCCGACGACGCGAGTGCCCTATTCGCGGATGCCGCAACCGTCGTCTTCGCCCTCTCCAACGCCGGCGTGGTCGCCGGGTGGTACGCCATCCGGATCCGTACGAGCAACGTCGTCGCCGGCGGCCGGCCCCTCGGCAACGACGAGATCGTCGGCAAGCTCGGCCGCATCAACAACGTCGAGATGTCGCTGACGGTCGAGATCGGCCGCACCCGCATCTCCGTGCGCGACGTGCTCGGACTCGAGCCCGGCGCCGTCATCGAACTCGACCGTTCCGCCGGCGCCCCCGCCGACGTGCTGCTCAACGGCCGCCTCATCGCCCACGGCGAGATCGTCGTGATCGACCAGGACTACGCGGTCCGCATCACGAAGATCCTCGACGTGATCGAGAGCCTCAGCTAGATGGAGACCGTGGTCGTCGGGCTGCGCGTCGCCCTGTCGCTCGGCGTCGTCCTCGCCCTGCTCTGGTTTCTGCACCGCCGCATCACGCGCGGAGCGAAGCAGCGCGGTCCGGCGGCGGCGATCGCCGTGCTGGGCAAGCAGGCCGTCGGCCAGAAGGCCTCGGTCGTCGTCGTGGACGCCGACGGGATGCGCTTCGTCCTCGGCGTGACCGAGAACAACGTCACCGTCCTGCACTCGGCCGAATCGCCCGAAGCCGTGGCACCGGTCGTGACCCCCGCCGCCGCCTTCGCCGACGTCCTGACCGCGGTGCCGAGCGCGACGGTCACCAACCTGAAGCCCACAGCCGCCGCGTCGACCGCGAAAGACCTCGAGGCCGCGCTGGTGAAGCCGGGCGCCCTGAACGGCTCGATCCTCTCCCCGGCCACCTGGCGCCAGGCGGCTTCCGCGCTCGGCCGTTTCCGGTGAGCGTCGCCGCCGCAGCACCCTCCCTGCGCCGCTCCCGGCTGATGCGCCTCGGCATCGCCGCGCTGTTCCTGCTCGTCGTCGTCACGGCGTTCGTGCTGCTCACCCCCGGCCAGGCGCACGCCGTGCCGATCGACCCCACCGCGCCCGTCGACCCGGTCGACCCCGAGGGCGGACTGTCGATCGACATCAACGGTCCGAACGACGGCCCGTCGTCGGCCATCGTCACGCTGCTCGGCATCACACTGCTCTCGGTGGCACCGGCCCTGCTGCTGATGATGACGAGCTTCACGAAGATCTTCGTGGTGCTGGCGATGACCCGCAACGCCCTCGGCCTGCCGTCGATCCCGCCGAACCAAGTGCTCGCGGGCCTCGCGCTCTTCCTGTCGCTGTTCATCATGGCGCCGGTGCTCACCGACATCAACGAGGTGGCCGTTCAGCCCTATCTGAACGGGGACATGACCTTCGTGCAGGTGGTGGACGCGGCATCCGCCCCTCTTCGGGCCTTTATGCTCTCGAACACCCGCGAGGAAGACCTCGCCCTGATGACCCGCGTCTCGGGCGCGGAGAACCCCGACAGCCCCGACGACGTACCGATGCTCACGCTGATCCCGTCGTTCATGATCTCCGAGCTGCGCGCCGCCTTCATCATCGGGTTCGTCATCTTCGTGCCGTTCCTCGTGATCGACCTCGTCGTCTCGTCGGCGCTGATGTCGATGGGCATGATGATGCTGCCGCCCGTCATGATCTCGCTGCCGTTCAAGATCCTGCTGTTCGTGCTCGTCGACGGCTGGGCGCTCATCATCACCTCGCTGGTCTCCAGCTACCAGGGCGGCGGCTGATGGACACCAACGCGGTACTCGACATCGGCCTGCAGGCGTGCGTCATCGGCGCCAAGCTCTGCGCGCCCATCCTCATCGTCGCGCTCGTCGTCGGCTTCGCGATCTCGCTGCTGCAGTCGATCACGCAGATCCAGGAGGTCACGCTTTCCTTCGTGCCGAAGCTGGTCGCGGTGGCGCTCGCGCTGCTCGTCTCCGGCCACTGGATGATCTCCGAGATGGTCACCTTCACCAACGACCTCTTCGCCCGCATACCCGGACTGCTCGGGGGAGGCTGACGTGGAACTCTCCCTCGACCTGCAGTGGATCGAAGCGGTCATGCTCGCCGGCGTGCGCATGGTCGCCTTCGTCGTGATCGCCCCGCCGTTCTCCACCAACGCCATCCCGCTGCGGATCAAGGGCATGCTCGCGCTCGGCCTCTCGCTCGCCGTCGCCCCCATCGTCACCCCCGGCTACGTCTCGCCCGACACCGGGGGATTCATCGTCGCGCTGCTGCTCGAACTCGTCGTCGGCGCGCTGCTCGGATTCCTCGTGATGCTCGTATTCTCCGCCATCCAGTCGGCCGGAAACCTGATCGACCTCTTCGGCGGGTTCACCCTCGCCCAGGGCTTCGACCCGCAGCTGCAGGTCAACGGCGCCCAGTTCACGCGCCTGTTCCAGATGGCGGCGCTCGCCCTGCTCTTCGCCTCGGGCGGCTACCAGCTGGTGATCGGCGGCCTGGCCCGCACCTTCGACGCGATCCCGATCGGCGGAGGCATCGACCTTGCCGAGCCGCTCGCCGCCATCACGAGCGCGACCGGCCAGATGCTCGTCTCGGCGCTGCAGATCGCCGGCCCCCTCATCGTCGTCCTTTTTCTTGCGGATGCCGGTCTGGGACTGCTGACGCGCGTGGCCCCCGCACTCAACGCCTTCGCCCTCGGATTCCCGGTCAAGATCCTGCTGACCCTCATCCTCGTGCCGCTGCTCTTCGTCGCCCTCCCCGAGATCGTGGGGTCGGTCACAAAGTCGGCGATGGACCTCGTGATGGGGGTGAGTTGAATGGCGGATGACGCCGGAGAAAAGACCGAGCAAGCCACCGAGAAGCGCATGAAAGAGGTGCGCGAAAAGGGCCAGCTCTCCCGCTCGCAGGACCTCACCGCGTGGGTCGGCGTCGGCGCCGTCGCCGTGATGATCCCCGTCACGATCGAACTCGGCACCGCGCAGACCACCGACCAGATGTTCACCATCGGGTCGATCATGGAGAACCCGAGCCTCGAGGGCGCCGTGCAGGCGCTCGACAACGGCATGGGATCGATCCTCGGCATGCTCACCCCGATGATCGTGGTGGTGACGGTCGCGGTGCTGGCCGCGGCGGCGATCCAGGGCGGCATCCATTTCAAGAAGTTCTCGGGCAAATTCGAGCAGTTCGACCTGGTCAAGGGACTCGGGCGCACGTTCGGCGGCCAGGCGCTGTGGAACGGAGTGAAGGCGTTCACCAAGACCGGCGTCGTCGGGCTCGTGCTGTTCGCGGTTATCCAGAGCCTGATGCCCGTGCTCTCCACCGCCGGCGGCCTGCCGCTGACCGCGCTGATCAGTGCCGCGACCGGCGGCACGTCGGCGCTCATCCAGTCGGCCGTGCTCGCCGGCCTCATCCTCGCCTTCGCCGACGTGTTCGTGGTTATGCGCCGTAACCGCAAGAAGACGCGCATGTCGAAGAAGGAAATCAAGGACGAGAGCAAGAGCTCCGAGGGCGACCCGATGATCCGGTCGCAGCGGCGCGCCCGCCAGCTCGCGATGAGCCGCAACCGCATGATGACCGCGATCGCCGACGCCGACGTCGTGCTGGTCAACCCCACCCACTTCGCCGTCGCGCTCAAGTACGAGCCGGGCAAGTCGGCGCCGCGCGTCGTCGCGAAGGGTGCCGGCGAGGTCGCCGCGAGAATCCGCGAGCAGGCCGAGACCGACAGCGTGCCGATCGTGCGCGACATCCCGCTCACCCGTGCCCTGCACAAAGCCTGCGAGCTCGGCCAGGAGATCCCGGTCGAGCTGTACACCGCCGTCGCGCAGGTGCTCGCCTTCGTGATGGCCCTCAAAGCCCGCGGCGCCGCGCAGGGAGTGCACACAATGAGCACCCCGACCGCTGCGCCCACCCCGCTCGCTTCTCAGCTGACAACAGGAGGTCACTGACGTGAACCGCAACCTCGCCAAACTGGCGGTGCCGATCGGTGTCGTCGGCATCGTGCTGCTGCTCGTCGTGCCGGTGCCGGCCGGCGTGCTCGACTTCCTGCTGATCATCAGCATCATGCTCGCGCTCGTCACGCTGCTCACCACGATGTTCGTGAAGAGGCCGCTCGACTTCTCGGTGTTCCCCTCGCTGCTGCTCGTGGCGACGCTCTTCCGGCTCGGCCTCAACGTGGCGTCCACCCGCCTGGTGCTCAGCGACGGCTACGCCGGGCAGGTGATCGAGGCCTTCGGGCACGTCGCCATCGGCGGCTCGATCATCATCGGCTTCGTGATCTTCCTCATCCTCGTGGTGATCCAGTTCGTGGTCGTCACCAAGGGTGCCGAGCGCGTGGCAGAGGTGGGCGCGCGCTTCACCCTCGACGCCATGCCCGGCAAGCAGATGGCGATCGACGCCGACCTCAACGCCGGCCTGATCACCGACGCGCAAGCGCGCGCACGGCGCGCCGAGGTCTCGGCCGAGGCCGACTTCTACGGCGCGATGGACGGCGCCTCGAAGTTCGTCAAGGGCGACGCGATCGCCGGCATCGTCATCATCATCATCAACCTCATCGGCGGCATCGCGATCGGCATGCTGCAGCGCGGTCTCGAGATCGGCGAGGCGCTCAACACCTACGCGCTGCTGACCATCGGCGACGGCCTCGTCACCCAGATCCCCGCGCTGCTGATGGCCGTCTCCACCGGCATCATCGTCACGCGCTCGAACGCCGAGGACGACCTCGGCAGCTCGGCCTCGACCCAGCTCACCCAGTCGCGCAACGCGCTGATGATCGCGGGCTCGGCTGCCATCGGCATGGCGTTCATCCCCGGCATGCCGCTCATCCCCTTCGTGCTCGTCGGCGGCGCGCTGTTCCTCGTGGCGCAGCGGGTCAAGGCGAACAAGGCCGCCGAGCTGAAAAAGCTCGAGGAGGCCGAGGTCGAGGTCGCCACGGGCGCCCAGCCGATCACCACCGAGGGCCTCATCGAGCAGATGCGGGTGCACGCCCTCGAGATCCTGCTGTCGAGCGACCTGGTCGACATCGTCTCGGACGCGTCGGACGACCTGCTCGCGCGGGTGCGCGCGCTGCGTCGCAAGATCGCCATGGACCTCGGTGTCGTCGTGCCCCCGGTCCGCACGCGCGACAGCGTCGAGCTGCCGAGTTCCACCTACGTCATCCGTATCGCCGGCGTCGAGGCCGGCCGCGGCATCGCACCGCAGGGCAAGGTGCTCGCGCTCGGCGACGCCCTCGACAACCTCCCGGGCCAGGCCACCGTCGACCCCGTCTTCGGGCTCTCGGGCAAGTGGGTGCCGAGCGAGATGCGGCACAGTGCCGAGATGATGGGCGCGACCGTGATCGACCGCGTCTCGGTGGTCGTCACCCACCTGTCGTCGATCATCAGCGCGAACGCCGCCCGGCTGCTCACCCGGGAGGACGTGCGGGTGCTCACCGAGGGCGTCAAGCAGGTCAACCCGTCGGCGGTCGACGAGCTCGTGCCGTCGCTGCTCAGCCTCGCCGAGATCCAGCGGGTGCTGCAGGGGCTGCTCGCGGAACAGATCGCGATCAACGACCTCCCGCGGATCTACGAGTCGCTGTCGCTGCGCGCCAAGGTGTCGAACGACCCCGAGGGGCTCATCGAGGCGGCGCGTCTCGCGCTCGGCCCGGCGCTCGTCTCGAACTACCTCGAGGGCAACGACCTGCGCGTCATCATGATCGACCCGCTGCTCGAGCAGTCGATGCTCGAGGGGCTGCGTCCCTCCGACCAGGGCACGCAGATCCTGATGAACCAGAACTCGCTCGAGGCCGTGCTCGGCTCGCTGCGCGAGTCGGTCGACAAGCTCGAGGCGAACGGCCAGTCGGCGGTGCTCGTGTGCGCCCCGGCGCTGCGGCCGGCGATCCGGCGTCTCGTCTCCGCGCAGTCCGACGGACTCCCGGTGCTCTCCTACCAGGAGGTCACCTCTGCCAACGTCAACATAGAAACAGTGGGGGTCGTGCGTGTCACCGAGTCGATATCAAGTTGAGGCAGACTCCATCGACGAGCTCAACGCTCGCATCCTCGAACAGTACGGGCCGGATGCCGCGGTCGTCGCCACGACGGTCGTGACGACCGGCGGGCTGCAGGGCTTCTTCGCGCAGCGCAAGTTCCAGGCGACGGTCGAGCTCTCCGACGGCACGTCGCTGGACGCGCACTCGTTCGACCTGCCCGCCCGGGCCGGCATCGCCGCCCTGCTCGAGGAAGCGGACAACCGCGACCGCGCCGACCGGCGCACGATCGACCGGCTCGACGAGTCCGACTGGAAGGTGTCGACCTCCACGGTCGACTTCGCGGCGATCCTCGCCGACCTGACGCTGAACACGGCTCCGGATACCCCGGCGCTCGGTGCGGCCGGCGCGCGTCCCGGGTCGACCGAGCCGTCCGGGCCGCTGCCACTCCGCGGTGCCGGCGACCTCGTCGTGATCGTGGGCCTCGGCGACGACGCGCTCGCCGTGGCGCAGACGATCGCGGCCGGAGCCAGCGCGGCGGTGACACGCATCGCGGGCGACATCGAGCGCCCGGGCATCACCCGCATCGACGACCGGCGCGGCGCCATCGCGGCCCGCGCTGAGGGTGTGCGCGGCGGCCACGCCGTCGTCGTGGCATTCGGCCTGCCGCGCCGCGGGCCCACGCAGGCATCGGCCAGCGAGCTCGAGAACCTGCACGCCGACCAGTTCTGGGTGGCCGTCGACGCCGGCCGCAAGCCGGAGGACAGCGCCCGCTGGGTACACGCGGTCGCGCAGCTCGTGCCGCTCACCGCGGTCATGAGCTGGGCGCCGGACGAGACCGCCACGCCGCACTCGGTGACCCAATTGGGTTTGCCCGTCGGCTGGCTCGAAGCCGGTTGGTAGGCTGAGCGGGTGCTCGTGCTAACTCGCAAGCCGGGAGAACGCATTCTCATCGGTGACAACATCGTGGTCACCATCCTCGATTCCCGAGGCGACGGCGTTCGCATCGGTATCGACGCGCCCCGGGGTATCTCGATCCAACGCGAAGAGGTGCTGAAAGCCGTCGCGGACGCGAACATCGCGGCGACCGCGGCGCAGCCCGACGACGCCGAGCGCATCAAAGCGGCGCTGGGCATCCTGCCGGCGGAGACCGCCGCGCAGTCCGCTCCCGAAAAGCCCGCCACCCCGGCTTCCTAGTCGCGGCTCCGAGCCCGGCCGCGCGCTCGACAGGACCGTTCGCCCCGTTCGCCCGCCCGACAGGAGCGATCGCGGTGCCTCGGCCCGCGCCATCCTGTCGACCGGCAGGCCCGGTCAGCGCACAGCGCCGCCCATCCTGCCAGCGCGCCGGGGGAGCCCGCAACCGCCCGCCGAACCGCCGACGGCACCCGCTACAACTTGTCGGTATGAACCCCCGGGTGGCCGCGCAGCTCGGCCCTGTCATCGCGATCGGCGGCTACCCCGTGCTCAGCACGACCCCGGAGAAACTCGCCGACCACCTGCTCGCGGTGATCGCGGCCCGAACGTCAACCGCCCTCTTTTTCGCGAACACGAACTTCGTGGTGAAGAACCGGTTCCTGCTCGAGCGGGCCGATGACCTCCCGGTCGTGCTCGTGAACGACGGCGTCGGCATGGACATCGCCGCCACCCTGATTCACCGCACCCGCTTCGAGCAGAATCTCAACGGCACCGATTTCGTGCCGTTCCTGTTTGCGCGGGCAGACCGTCCGCTGCGCGTCTATATGATCGGCGGCACCCCGGAGGTGCTCGCCACGGCCGTCGAGCACGTCGCGACCGACCTCGGCCAGGTCGTCGTCGGCAGCAGCGACGGTTTCGCCGGCCTCACCCCCGACCTCGTCGGCCGCGTCGCCGCCGCTGCCCCCGACGTCGTGCTCGTGGCGATGGGCAACCCGCTGCAGGAGCGCTGGATCCTCGACCACGCCGCACAGCTGCCGCCGAGCGTCTTCGTCGGTGTCGGCGCGCTCTTCGATTTCTGGGCGGGGGCGAAGGCCCGCGCGCCCGAGGCGCTGCGCCGGCTCCGCCTCGAGTGGCTCTACCGCCTCTACCTCGAGCCGCGGCGCCTCGCCCGCCGCTACACCCTCGACATCGCGGTGTTCCTGCGGGCCTGCTACCGGTACCGCTAGCCGAAGGCCGCCCGCTCGACAGGACCGTTCGCCCCGTTCGCGCGTCCGACAGGACCGATCCCGGCGCGTCGGGCCGCGCCATCCTGTCGACCGGTGACGACCTAGCGCCCCAGCAGTTCCCAGTCGCCCGCGGCATCGATCGCCCGGATCTCGCTGTCGTCGCCGAGCAGCTCCCAGCGCTGCAGCGAGAACGGCAGGTTGCCGTTCTTCCACACCCAGTCGTGGAACCCGCGTAGCTCGAATCCGGGCCGCTCGGAGGCATCCGCGAGCAGCCGCACCAGTTGCAGCTTGCCGGTCAGGTAGGCCATCGCGAGCCCGGGTCCGCCGAGGTACATCGCCGTCTCGTCTGTCGCGGTCGCGGCATCCATCGGCACCCGACGCACGAACTGGTCGACACCCTCGGCAAACGTGTACTCGCCGACCGCCAGGTTCACGTCGACGACCACTCGCAGCGCGCGCAACCGTAGGAAGTTGTGAATGATCGTGAGCGAGTGCGGGTCGCCGTCGAACAGCCCCGCCTGCATCATGAGCTCTTCGTTGTAGTGGGCGATCCCCTCGTTGGCCGCGGAGTCGTAGTAGTGCCGCCGCACCGGCCGCTCGTGCGCCCAGGCCCGCACGAGCTGCTGGAAGTGCGTGCCCTCGTGGATGATGCCGAGCCGAGGGTCCAGTGCGTTCGCCGCGTAGAAGTAGCCGAGCTCGCCGTCGGGTGCGGGCATGTACGAGGTGCCGTCCTCGCCGAGCCGGTTGACGTCGGTGTGGTCGACCGGAACGCCGAGCCAGGTCAGCCCGCGCAGGTAGGCCGGCACCTCGGCGGTCAGGTAGTGGCCGTGCCCCTCCTGCGAGAGGATGCCGCGGCTCTCGTAGAACTCCCGAACGGCGAGCTCGTCCCGGGCCTCGGCCGCGTGCTGCGCGTCGCTCGTCGCCGCCGGGACCGCGGCTGGCGCGGGCCGGGTGCGGGCCGCGAGCTCCCACGCCACCGCACGGGTGTACTCCTGCTCGGCGGCCGCGACGAGCTGCGCGGGCGACTGGGCGATGAGCGCGACGTGCCGCAGGTACCACTCGAAGCCCTCGCGGCCCACGGGAGTCAGGGCGGGCATGCCCGGCCCGTTTTCGTCGAGCCAGTCGGCGAGAGAGACGAGGGCGGATGCCGCGGGCCCCACGGCCGCGGAGAGGCGAGCCGCGGCATCCGGGGTCACGTGCGTCGCGAGGGCGTCGACCGATGCGCGCAGGTCGGTGTCGATCGACCGGAGGGTATCGGCGGCGACAGCGGCGAGCTCGGCGGCGCCGCCCGCCGTGAGGTTGGCGACGGCCACCTCGACCTGCGCCGGTACCGCGAGCAGAGCGTTCACCAGCCCGGCCTGGCGCTCGGGGGAGAACGGGGCAGGGGGTAGGAGCAGGTCGAAGTACGGCCCGAGGATCTGGCTGGCCGCGAACACGGCGTCGCGCTGCCAGGGCTGGATCACGTCGAGCTCCCAGTGCGCTCGGGCGATCGCGGAGCCGATGAGCCGGTAGTCGACCTGCGCGGCGACGGGCTCGTCCGCGGGGTCGATGGCACGCCACCGGTCGACGAAGCCGCCGAGGGCCGCGCGGCGCTCCTGCACCGACTCGAGCGAGAACCGCGGCAGCCAGAGCGGGTCGTGGGCGATGCGCGGAATATCGTCGGCGCTACGGAAGGCCGTGGCATCGCGCCAGTCCCAGAAGTCACGGGCGAGGAGGTCGATCGTTTCGCTGGTCACGCGTCTATTCTGCGCCGTGGCGCAGACACCGCGGTTAACGCGAAAATCCCCGCCGAAGCGAGGATCTGCGTGACGAAAGTGGTGGCCCCGACCGGCGTCGATCCGGTGACCTCACGATTTTCAGTCGTGCGCTCTACCAACTGAGCTACAGGGCCATCGAGAACCTGAGTCCTCTAGGAAAAATAGCCCACCCTTTCGGATGGGCTATTCAACTTTGCGACCCTGACCGGACTTGAACCGGCGACCTCCGCCGTGACAGGGCGGCGCGCTAACCAACTGCGCTACAGGGCCATGCTATTGAGTTGTTAGTTTTGTGACCCCAACGGGATTCGAACCCGTGTTAACGCCGTGAAAGGGCGCCGTCCTAGGCCACTAAACGATGGGGCCATGCGCAAACAAACTGTCATAGCTACCGAGGGAAAAGCATACGGGTCGTTTGCCCAAACACCAAACTGAGAATCTCGAACCGCTCCGGCGAGGGAAAACCCCGCTGTTCTGCTGACGGATTAGGTTCAATCGTGCATTGAAGCTTTGGCAGGAAGAACGTAGCCTCTTCTCTTGGGGGTAACGAGGCGTCTGTTGTTACTGTTATTGAAGTTGACAGTGTTGCTGGCGTTATAAAGGGCGTCGAGACACGATTCGGGGAAAAATGACCACCTGGCTCCATCGAGCGGCTCAGCGCGCTCTGCCGGCGAAGACCGTGTCGAGCGCGAAGACCGCCGCCGCAACCGCCCGCCGCCGCACGCCCCGGGTCGTCGCCGTGGTGCTCGCCCTCACCCTCGCTGCCGTCGGCACGATCGTCGCCGACAACGCGACCCCGGCCTACGCCGTCGACTACCCGACCTGGCAGGACGTCGAGAACGCCCGGGCCAGCGAATCCGCGACCGTCGCCCAGATCGCCGAGATCACCGCCCTCATCGCGAGCCTGCGCGCCGAAGTCGAGCGCACTCAGGCCGAGGCCGAAGCCAAGGGCGTTCTCGCCCAGGAGGCCGACCAGGCCTTCCAAGAGGCGGCGCTGAAGGCCCAGAAGCTGACGGGCCAGGCGGATGACGCCGAGAAGCTCGCCGCGCAGTCCCAGCAGCAGGCCGGCGAGATCGTCGCCCAGCAGTACCGCTCGGGAAACGGCGACGTCTCCGCCAACCTCTTCGTCAACGCCACCCAGGCCGACGACCTGCTCTACTCCTACGGCATGGCCGACAAGTTCACCGAGCAGACCGCCGGCATCTACCAGAAGGCTCTCCAGGACCAGAACACCGCACAGGCCCTCGCCGACCAGGCGGATGTCGCCCAGAGCCTCCTCGAGGAACTGAAGGTCGCCGCAGAGGCCGCTCTCGCCGAGGCCACGGCCGCCGCCGACGCGGCAGCCGCAGCCGTCGCCGCGCAGGAGGAGAACGAGGCCAACCTCAATGCGCAGCTCACCGTGCTCAGCGAGCGCCGGGCAGCCACCGAGGCCGACTACAACGTCGGCGTGCAGGTGCGCGCCGAGGAAGAGCGCCAGCGCCAGGCAGCGGCCGCCGCTGCCGCCCAGGCCGCTGCCGCCGCCGATGCTGCCGCACGGGCTGCCGCCGCAGCGGCGGGCGCCGTCGCGATCGCCAACACCGGCTGGGCCAAGCCGGCCTACGGCGGGATCACGAGCGGCTACGGCAACCGCCTCAACCCGTACAGCCACGTCTGGCGCCTGCACGCGGGCACCGACATCGGCGCAGCCTGCGGTCGCCCGATCTACGCCGCCTACGCCGGAACCGTCATCTACTCGGGCTGGTACGGCAGCTACGGCAACTTCATCCAGATCGACCACGCCAACGGCATCTCGACGGCGTACGGCCACATCGTCAACGGCGGGCTCCTCGCGAGCGACGGCCAGCGCGTCGAGGCCGGCCAGCTGATCGCCTACGTCGGCACCACCGGCGGATCGACGGGTTGCCATCTCCACTTCGAGACCCGCGTCAACAACGTCGCCACCGACGCCGTGCCCTTTATGCGCGCTCAGGGGATCACCCTTGGCTAGTCCGATCGAGCTCTGATGCACTCGCGCCGTCGCCCGCTGCGGGCATCCGTCATCGTCGTCGCCGCGACGCTCGTAGCCGTACTCGGCACCGCGAGCGCGGCCCACGCCGATCCGGTGTACCCGAGCTGGGACGACGTGCTCGCGGCCCGCGCCAGCGAGGCGGCGACCGCCCGGGAGATCGCGCGCGTGCAGGACTTCATCGACGACCTCGAGGCCGAGGCAACCGCGCTCTCCGTCGACGCGCTCGAAAAGGGCGAGGCCTACAACCAGGCCGCCGAGGCTCTGGCGACCGCGACCTCGAAGGCCGAAAGCCTGCAGGCAGAGGCGGATGCCGCGACCGCGGCGGCGGAAGAATCGGCATCGCAGGCCGGCCAGCTCGTGTCGCAGCTCGTGCGCACCGGTGGCGGCAACATCACCGTCCAGCTCCTCGTCAACAGCTCCGACGCCGACGACCTGCTCTCGCAGCTCGGCACCATGAGCAAGCTCACCGAGCAGTCCGCGCGCGTGCTGCGGCAGGCGGAGACCGACCGCAACACGGCGCAGGCGCTCACCGACCAGGCGACGATCGCCCGTACCGGGCGCGAGGAGCTCGCGGCCGAGGCCGAGGCCGTTCTCGCCGAGGCGAACGCCGCCGCTGCCGAGGCGGAAGAGCGCATCGCCGCCCAGACGGTGACGGCTGACAATCTGACCGCCCAGCTCTCCGCCCTCACCGGCAGTGCCGAGGCTGCCCAGCAGGGTTATCTGAACGGCGTCGCGTTCGAGGCGGCCCAGCGCGCGGCCGAAGAGGCGGCTCAGAACGCGGCCAACCCGCCGGCAGCCACTCCCGCGCCGACGACGCCCGACGCGCCCGGGGCCGAAACCCCGGATGCCGGTACGCCCACACCGAGCGCCTCCCCGACGCCGAGCGCCGAGCCCGTGCCTGAGACCCCCGTTGTCACCCCGCCGGTCGTCGTCGCTCCCCCCGTCGTGGTCGCTCCGCCCGTCGTTGTCGCTCCGCCCGTCGTGGTCGCTCCTCCCGTGGCCGTGCCGGGCACGAGTGGAACGGTCGCCGCCGCGATCGCCTTCGCCGTCGCCCAGCTGGGCGAGCCCTACGAGTTCGGCGGCGCGGGGCCCGGCAGCTGGGACTGCTCGGGGCTCACCAAGACCAGCTACGGATCCGCCGGCGTCTACATCGGCAGCCACGGTGTGACCAGCCAGTACAACACCATGTCGGCGGCGGGGAAGCTCGTGCCGGTCGACCAGCGTGCGGCCGGCGACCTGCTGTTCTACGGCAATGGCAGCGGGCTGTACCACGTGACCATCTACATCGGTAACGGCCAGATGATCGAGGCCCCGCGCCCCGGCGTGGCCGTGCGCATCGTCGGAGTCCGCGGTGCAGACCTGCAGTCCTACGCCGGCCGCCCCGTCTAACTCCCCTCGGTGGTCGAGCAGGGCCGTCTACGGCCCGTATCGAACCCCTCGCCCTTAACCCGAAAACGGCGGCTGAGCGGGCCGCGAACGGTCCCACTCAACCACCGTTGAGGTAGCTAGAAGGCTCAGTGCCCTTCGGCAGCGAGCTTCGCGATGCCGGCTTCGACGATCTCGCCGGCTTCGGCAGCGTCGCCCCAGCCCTCGGTGCGGACCCACTTGCCGGGCTCGAGATCCTTGTAGTGCTCGAAGAAGTGCTCGATCTCCTTGCGGGTGTATTCCGGGATGTCGCTCAGATCCTGGATGTGCGCCCAGCGCGGGTCGGTCGCGGGAACCGCGATGACCTTGGCGTCGGAACCGCCGTCGTCGGTCATGTTGAAGACAGCGACGGGGCGTACCGAGACGCCGACGCCGGGGAAGAGCGGGTAGTCGAGGAGCACGAGAACGTCGACCGGGTCACCGTCGAGGCCCAGCGTGTTCTCGAAGAATCCGTAGTCGGTGGGGTAGACGAAACCGGTGAAGAGCACGCGGTCCAGGTAGACCCGGCCCGTCTTGTGGTCGACCTCGTATTTGTTGCGGCTTCCCTTGGGAATTTCGATGATCGCATCGTAGGCGGCCATGGTTTAGCGCTCCTTGGTTTGTTGATTGCTGCAATAACGTTACTGGATGCAACCATCGCGCCCGAGACTTACCCCGTCCATCGCCGATATCCGGCGCGCGGTGCGCTCGGCATTGCCGGTCCCTGAGCTCGTCGAAGGGCCCGGAAGCGCCGACCCTTCGACAGGCTCAGGGACCGAAGGGCTCGTCCTCGTCGCCCTCTCCGGCGGCCCCGACTCGCTCGCCCTCGCCGCGGCCACCGCGTTCGAGGCACCGCGGGCAGGGCTACGCGCGGGCGCCGTGATCGTCGACCACGGACTCCAAGACAGCTCCGCGGATGCCGCGGCCGCCGCCGCGCGAGCCGCGACATCCCTCGGTCTTGATCCCGTCCTCGTCCGCACCGTGACCGTCGGCACCGACGGCGGTCCCGAGGCCGCCGCGCGCACCGCTCGCTACGGGGCACTCGCCGCGGCCGCCGCCGAGGTCGGCGCGACCACGGTGCTGCTCGGCCACACCCTCGACGACCAGGCCGAGACGGTGCTGCTCGGCCTGGCGCGGGGCAGCGGCGCGACGAGCCTGCAGGGCATGGCGCCTGTGGCCGGTGTCTACGCCCGCCCTCTGCTGGGCATCCGCCGCGTGCAGACCGAGCAGTTCTGCGCCGACTCCGGGCTCGATCCGTGGGCCGACCCGCAGAACGACGACCCGGCGTACACCCGCGTGCGCGTGCGACGGAGTGTGCTGCCGATGCTCGAGTCGGAGCTCGGCCCGGGCATCGCCGAGGCGCTCGCGCGCACGGCCGACCAGTTGCGCGAAGACTCCGACGCGCTCGACCACTTCGCGGAGGAGATCGCCGAAGAGCTCGCCGACATCGCCGAGGCCGGCATCTCCCTGCCGGTGCGCGCGCTCGAGGCGAACCCGCCGGCGCTGCGCCAGCGGCTCATCCGGCTGGCGGTCGCGAGCGAGTTCCACATCGCGCTCAGCCGCGCCCACACGCTGGAGGTCGCGCGGCTGGTCACCGACTGGCACGGGCAGGGTCCGCTCGACCTGCCGGGCATTAGGGTTGAACGGCGCGATGGCCTGCTGATTTTCAGCGCGGCCGAGTCCGGAACATCCCCGGCCTAGAACTACGAACGGAACCACCATGGAATTCAGTGACGTCGAGAACGATATTGCGGAGGTCCTCTACACCGAGCAGGAGATCCACGCCAAGATCGCCGAGCTCTCCCGCCGCATCGAGGTGGATTACGCGGGCGAGAAGGTGCTGCTCGTCGGAGTGCTGCGCGGCGCGGTGATGGTCATGGCCGACCTGGCGCGCGAACTCACCATCCCGATCGAAATGGACTGGATGGCCGTCTCGTCGTACGGCTCCGGCACACAGTCCTCGGGCGTCGTACGCATCCTCAAGGACCTCGACACCGACCTGCACGGCCGTCACGTGCTCATCGTCGAGGACATCATCGACTCCGGCCTCACCCTCTCCTGGCTGCGCGGCAACCTCGAGAGCCGCGGCGCCGCATCGGTCGAAATCTGCGCGCTGCTCCGCAAGCCCGAAGCGGCGAAGGTCGTCGTCGACGTCAAGTACGAGGGCTTCCAGATCCCCAACGCGTTCGTCGTCGGCTACGGCCTCGACTTCGCCGAGCAGTACCGCAACCTGCGCGGTATCGCGGTGCTGGCGCCGCACGTCTACGCGTAATCCGTCAGGTATCCGCCTTCGGCGAACATGCAGCGGCCATCCAGCGCCGAGGCAGTAACCTGACCATACGTTTCTGAGCAGGAAGGTGCTGGGCGTCTCTGCCCGGAACATCATGGATTTCAAGCGAATTTTTCGTGGCCCGATCGTCTATATCGTCGTGGCCATCATCGCGGTCATCGTGGGCTCCAGCCTGCTGACCGGCTCCGGTTTCAAGGAGATCTCGGTCAAGGACGGCCTCGCCCTGCTCGACGGCAACACCGTCGAATCGGCCAAGATCGTCGACGGCGAGCAGCGGGTCGACCTCACGCTCACCAAGGCCGACGGGGACAACGGCAAGCTCGTGCAGTTCTACTACGTGGCGCCCCGTGGCACCGAGGTCGTCGAGGCGATCACCGCCGCCGACCTCAAGGACTACAGCGACGAGGTCCCGCAGACGAACTTCTTCGCGTCCCTGCTCAGCATCCTGCTGCCCTTCCTCATCATCGGTGTCATCTTCTACTTCCTCATCGGCCGCATGCAGGGTGGCGGCTCGAAGGTCATGCAGTTCGGCAAGTCGAAGGCCAAGCTCGTCGGTAAAGAGAGCCCCAAGGTCACCTTCGAGGATGTCGCCGGCGCCGACGAGGCGATCGAAGAACTCGAGGAGATCAAGGACTTCCTGAAGGAGCCGGCCAAGTTCCTCGCCGTCGGCGCCCGCATCCCGAAGGGCGTACTGCTGTACGGCCCTCCCGGAACCGGTAAGACCCTGCTCGCCCGCGCCACCGCCGGCGAGGCCGGAGTGCCGTTCTACACGATCTCGGGTTCCGACTTCGTCGAGATGTTCGTCGGTGTCGGTGCGAGCCGCGTGCGCGACCTGTTCCAGCAGGCGAAAGAGAACTCGCCCGCCATCATCTTCATCGACGAGATCGACGCCGTCGGCCGCCACCGCGGTGCCGGTGTCGGCGGCGGCAACGACGAGCGCGAGCAGACGCTCAACCAGCTGCTCGTCGAAATGGACGGCTTCGACGTCAAGTCGAACGTCATCCTGATCGCCGCGACCAACCGTCCCGACGTGCTCGACCCCGCCCTCCTGCGTCCCGGCCGCTTCGACCGCCAGATCGGCGTCGACGCCCCCGATCTCCAGGGCCGCAAGCAGATCCTCGAGGTCCACGGCAAGGGCAAGCCCCTCGCCAAGGGCGTCGACCTCGAAGTGCTCGCGCGCAAGACCCCGGGCTTTACCGGTGCCGACCTCGCCAACGTGCTCAACGAGGCAGCGCTGCTCACCGCGCGCAGCAACGCCCAGCTCATCGACAACCGTGCCCTCGACGAGGCCGTCGACCGCGTCATGGCCGGCCCGCAGCGCCGCACGCGCCTGATGAACGACAAAGAGAAGCTCATCACCGCGTACCACGAGGCCGGTCACGCCCTCGCCGCCGCGAGCATGCGCAACACCGACCCGGTCACGAAGGTCACCATCCTTCCCCGCGGCCGCGCCCTCGGTTACACGATGGTGCTTCCGCTCGAGGACAAGTACTCGGTCACCCGCAACGAGCTGCTCGACCAGCTCGCCTACGCCATGGGCGGCCGCGTCGCGGAAGAGATCGTCTTCCACGACCCGACCACCGGTGCCTCCAACGACATCGAGAAGGCCACGTCGATCGCGCGCCGCATGGTCACCGAGTACGGCATGAGCTCGCTCGTCGGGTCGGTGAAGCTCGGCCTCACCGCCGGCGAGCCGTTCCTCGGCCGAGACATGGGTGCCAGCCGCGACTACTCCGACGAGGTCGCCAAGACCATCGACGCCGAGGTGCGCGTGCTCATCGAGCAGGCCCACGACGAGGCGTGGCAGGTGCTCAACACCAACCGCGACGTGCTCGACAACCTCGCGAGCGAACTGCTCGAGAAGGAGACCCTCGACCACAACCAGCTGGCCGAGATCTTCGAGGGACTCGAGAAGCTGCCGGAGCGCCCGCAGTGGCTCTCCAGCGAGAAGCGTCCGCTCTCCGACCGTCCTCCCGTGAAGGTGCCCGCAAAGCTTCCGATCGACCCCGAGGTCGTCGACGGCGGCGTGGACTCCGAGCCGCCGGCCGAGACGCCCAAGCGCACCCCGCGTCCGCGCAAGACGCCCGGCATCGCGACCGCCTAAGCAGAAATGGCCGTCGACACCGAACGCATCGAAGCGGCGGTCGCCGAGATTCTCGCCGCGATCGGCGAGGACGTCACGAGGCCCGGCCTCGAGGAGACCCCGCACCGGGTCGCCTCGGCCTACGCCGAGTTCTTCGCCGGACTCGCGGTCGACCCGCTCAGCCACCTGGCCGAGTCGGTCGACCTCGAGCCGGGCGAACTCGGCGAGGTCGTCATCGTGCGTGACCTCGAGTTCCGTTCCATCTGCGAGCACCACCTGCTGCCGTTCATCGGCACGGCCAACATCGCCTACGTGCCGGGCAGCAAGGTCGTCGGTCTGGGCAGTCTGCCCCGGGTCGTCGACACCCTGGCCGCGCGCCCGCAGTTGCAGGAGCGGCTGACCGAGGAGATCGCGGACACGCTCGAGAGCGGGCTGCAGCCACGCGGCATCCTCGTCGTCCTCGACGCCGTGCACCAGTGCGTCACTACCAGAGGCCCCCGTCAGACCACGAGTTCGACGGTCACTCTGGCAAGCCGTGGAGTACTGAGCGAAACTAGTGCACGAGCGGAGATCATTTCGCTGATCGGAGGCGGCCGGCATGAGCACTGACTATCGAACCGGTGAATATCGGGACAGCGACCATCGGAACAGCGATGTCGCGGGTACCGACATGGTGCTGGTGCGACGCACCCCCCGCCCCCGCCCGCGCATCATGGGAATTCTCAACGTCACCCCCGACTCGTTCAGCGACGGCGGCCGGTGGAACACCGTCGACGACGCCGTCGCCCACGCCGCGCTCCTGCACGAGCAGGGTGCCGACCTGATCGACGTCGGTGGCGAGTCCACCCGTCCCGGGGCCGAGCGCATCTCCCCCGACGAGGAACAGCAGCGCGTGATCCCCGTCGTGCGTGCACTCGCCGATCGCGGCATCCAGATCAGTATCGACACCGTCAACTCGGCAACCGCCGTCGCCGCCGTCGAGGCCGGCGCGACGATCGTCAACGACGTTTCGGGCGGGCTGGCGGACGACGAGATGTTCCGCACCATCGCGGGGCTCGACGTCGACTACATCGTCTCGCACTGGCGCGGGCACAGCGCGAACATGGACGAGCTCGCCCGGTACAACGAGGTCGTGGGCGACGTACGCACCGAGATCCAGCGCAGGGTCGCCGAGCTCATCATCTGGGGCGTGGACGAGAAGCGCATCATCGTCGACCCCGGCCTCGGGTTCGCGAAGACCGCCGAGCACAACTGGAAACTGCTCGGCAACATCGACCGCCTCGAGAGCCTCGGCTTCCCCGTGCTCATCGGTGCTTCCCGTAAGCGCTTCCTCGGCGGGCTGCTGCCGGATGACGCGACCCCGGTCGACCGCGACCCCGCGACGGCCATCGTCAGCGCTCTTGCCGCGCAGGCCGGCGTGTGGGGCGTACGCGTGCACGACGTCGAGTCGACCCGTGCTGCCCTCGCCGTGTGGACCGCGTGGGAAACCGGGGCCACCGCGTGAGCGCACCCCTCGACACCATCACCCTGACGGGGTTGCGGGCGTCGGCCTTCCACGGCGTCTTCGAGAACGAGCGACGTGACGGTCAGGTCTTCGTCATCGACGTCGTCGTGCACCTCGACTTCGCGGCGGCGGCGGCCGGCGACGACCTCGAGCTCACGGTGCACTACGGCGAACTCGCCGAAGACGTCGTCGCCGCGGTCGAGCGCGACCCGGTGGACCTGATCGAGACCGTCGCCGAGCGCATCGCCCAGGTCGTGCTCGAGCGCCGTGCCGTGCAGCTCGTCACCGTGACGGTACACAAGCCGAGCGCGCCGATCACGGTTCCGTTCGACGACGTCGCCGTGACCATTACCCGGGCGCGATCGTGAGCGCGGGGCTGTCCGTGAGCGCGGGGAGTTGCTGATGCGCGAACAGCGACTCCGCGTGGAACTCCCCGCCGTGCTGTCGCTGGGCAGCAACCTGGGCGACCGTGAGGCGACGATCCGTGCCGCCGTCGCCGAGATCGCCGCGCTCGACGAGGTCGTCGTCATCGCGGCATCCTCGCTCGTCGAATCGGCCGCGGTCAAGCTCGACGGTGTCGACGAGGAGGCGCCCGCCTATCTGAACGCGGTCGTCGCGATCCGCACCAGCCTCGACCCCGACGAACTGCTCAGCGCGATCAACACCATCGAGCACGACCACGGCAGGGTGCGCGACGTGCGCTGGGGCGACCGCACGCTCGACATCGACATCGTCGACTTCGGCGGGCTCCGCATCGACACCGACCGGCTCACCCTTCCCCACCCCCGCGCGGCAGAACGCGGATTCGTTCTCGTGCCGTGGCTCGAGATCGAACCGCTCGCGAGTCTGCTGCGGCACGGCCGGGTCGACGCCCTGCCCGCGGCCGGGCTTGACGACGTGCACCCCTATCCGGCGAGGCCTCTCCTGTGACCAGAACCCGACCCTCCCTCCTCGTCGCCGTCGCCCTGCTGGGCGCCGCGCTCGGTTGGCTGCTCGAGACCGCGCTCGTCGCGAGCGGGCGGGCGACGTTCATCCCTCCGGTCACGCTCGCCGCGGCCCTCGCCCTCATCGCCGTGATCGTCGTCGTGATGGCGTTGCCGGTATTCCGCGTCGTCCGGGGCACAGCGAAGTCGCGCATCGACCCGTTCTACGCGACCCGCGTCGTTCTGCTCGCCAAGGCCACGAGCATCACCGGCGCGTTGCTCGGCGGAGCCGCCGTCGCGATCCTCGTCTACCTGCTCACCCGGTCGGTCACCCCGCCGACCGCCTCCCTCGGGCTCTCCGTCGCCACCGTCGTCGCCGGCGTGCTGCTGCTCGTCGGCGGGCTCGTGGCCGAGAAGATGTGTACGCTGCCCCCGAGCGACGACGACGACAGCACCCACCTCCCCGCGAGTCAGGACCACGTGTGACCGACAGGCTCGACCTCCCCGAAATCACCTGGCGCCGCGTCTCGCCGCGCTACATCGTCGTCGACGTCGTCGGCTACATCGTCTTCGCGGTCATCATGGTCGGCGCGGGCTCCGCGGTCGCCTACTTCGTGGGCATCAGCTGGCTCTGGTTCGTGGTCGCCGCCATCGCGGTGGTGTTCGTCGTCACCATCGCGCTCACTCCCCGCCGCGTGCGGGCCATCGGCTACCAGTTACGCGACGACGACGTGCTGTTCCGCCGCGGCATCCTGTACCAGCGTTTTGTGGCCGTGCCCTACGGGCGCATGCAGCTCGTCGACATCAACCGCGGGCCGCTCGACCGCCTGCTCGGCCTCGCCGAACTCAAGTTCGTCACGGCCGCCGCGGCAACCGGTGTCACCATTCCCGGCCTGCCCGAAGCCGATGCCGAGGAGTTGAGAGACCGCCTCGTCGCCCTGGCCGAGAGCCGCAGGGCCGGGCTGTGACCACGTTCACCGACGGCGAGTGGCACCGCCTGCACCCGCTCACCCCGCTGCTGCGTGGCGGCATCACCTTCGTCGCCATCCTCGGCATCATCATCGTCAACCTGCGCGACATCTTCATCGACATGTTGTTCGGCGGCCGGGGCGGCCAGAGCGAACCGCTGGTCTGGTTGTACGAGAGCGGCTACCTCGGACTCGGCATCCTCGCCGTCGTTGTGGCACTCGTCGTCATCGTCGTCGTCTACTACCTGTCGTGGCGCATGAACACGTTCCGCATCACCGACGAGGTCGTCGAGGTGCGCAGCGGTGTCGTCTTCCGTCGCAACCGCAAGGGACGCCTCGACCGCATCCAGGGCATCAACATCGCCCGCCCGTTCTTCGCCCGCCTGTTCGGCGCAGCCCGCCTCGAGGTCAACGTCGCCGGGCAGGACGCGAACATCAAGCTCGACTACCTCACCTCCGGGTCGGCCGACGAACTGCGACGCGAGATCCTGCGCCTCGCGTCGGGCACGAAGGTGGCGGCCGCGGTCGCCCAGGTCGAGGCAGAAATACAGGGGGCGGATGCCGCGGGCCAGCCGATCCCGAAGGGCGCTGCCGTCTCGCACCTGATCGACCAGCGCGTCACCGAACTGCTCGCACCCGAGCGCGATCCCGACCTCGCCCCGCCCGAGTCGGTCGTCACGATGCACCTCGGGCGCCTCATCGGGTCGCTCCTGCTCAGCGGTTTCACCCTGTTCGTGATCGCGCTGATCGTCGGACTCGGCTGGGCGGTCGCCGCCACCGGCTCGTTCCTCTTCCTCATCGGCGTGCTGCCCACCATTATCGGAACCGGCAGCTTCTACGTCTCCCGCTTCACCCGGTCGCTGCGCTACAGCATCGCCGGAACACCCGACGGCGTGCGCATCGGCTTCGGACTGCTCTCGACCAGCAACGAGACGCTGCCTCCCGGCCGCATCCACTCGGTGCAGGTCACCCAGCCGCTGCTCTGGCGTCCGTTCGGCTGGTGGGAGATCAAGGTCAACCGCGCCTCGACCTCCTCGGCGAAGGGTGCCGCGGGACAGGCCAACACCACGATCCTGCCGGTCGGCAACCTCGACGACGTGCGCAAGGTGCTCGCGCTCGTGCTTCCCGACCTCACCGACGTCGAGACGGTCGCGCTGCTCGAACGCGGCATGATCGCGCGCGGTGCGACCGAGGGGTTCACGAGTTCGCCGCGCCGCGCCCGGGTCTGGCTCTGGTTCTCCTGGCGCCGCAACGGTTTCGCCATGCTGCCCGGCGCCGTCGTGCTCCGGCAGGGAGCGGTCTGGCGCCAGCTCACGATCGTGCCCGAAGCGCGCATGCAGAGCGTCGGCATGCACCAGGGCCCGGTCTCCCGGTCGCTGCGGCTCGCGTCTCTGCGCGTGCACACGGTCGCCGGGCCGATCGTGCCGTCGCTGAACGGTGTCGACAGCGTCGAGGCCGTGCGGTTCTTCAGAGACGTGGCGGATGCCGCGATCCTCTCCTCCTCGATCGACACGAGCCACCGCTGGCGCGCCGCCGAGTCCCCGCAGCCGGTTGAGCCTGTCGAAACCCCCACCCCCGAAAGCCTCCGCGAATGACCACCTCACGCTCCGGCCGCCTCGGCGTCGGCATCATCGGCGCCGGACGGGTGGGCCCGGTCCTCGGCGCCGCGCTCGCCGGCGCCGGCCACGCGATCGTCGGCATCTCTGCGACATCCCAAAGCAGTATCGACCGCGCGGAAGCCATGCTCCCGGGCGTGCCGGTGCTCGAGATCCCCACGCTCATCGAGCGCAGCGAACTCGTGATCCTCGCGGTCCCGTCCGACCAGCTCGAGTCGCTCGTCGCCGGTCTGGCCGCGGTCGGCGCCTGGCAGCCGGGGCAACTCGTGCTGCACACCGCACCCGGGCTCGGCACCGCCGTGCTCGCCCCGGCGATGGCGGCGGGCGCGATCCCGCTCGCGGTGCACCCCGCCATGGTCTTCACCGGCACCAGCCTCGACCTCGTGCGTCTCGCCGAGAGCTACGCGGCCGTGACGGCGCCGACGCCCGTGCAGCCGATCGGGCAGGCGCTCGTCGTCGAGATGGGAGCCGAGCCGATCATCGTCGCGGAGGCCGACCGCGCGGCGTACGCCGAGGCGATCGAGACCGCGACGAGCTTCTCGACCGCGATCGTGCAGCAGGCGGTCGGGCTGCTCGACGGCCTCGGCATCGACGCCCCGGGGCGCTTCCTCGGCCCGCTCGTGCGATCCTCGGTCGAGACCGCGCTGCAGGGTGTCGCGACGCCGCCCGAGCGCTTCCTCGAGTAGCTACAGCGTCTCGACCAACCGGAACCGCTCGAGCACGACGGCGGTGTCGTCGTCGACCGTGAACGCGTCGTCACCGAGGTAGGCGCGCATCGGCTCGCTGTGCCAGTAGCGGTCGTGTGCGGTGCGCCACTCGGCGACCGTCGTGTAGCCCTCGCCCTCGTCGACCGCGTGACGCAGGTCGACGTCGGCGAGCCGAACGACCTCGACCGCCGTTGTTTCGATGACGGCGACGGGCTTGTCGTCGGAGTCGATCACCGTCTGCCGGGTGCCGACCGCGGGCAGCGGCTCGTCTTCCACGGAATACTCGACGAGCGTCGACGTGGTCGAGGTCTTCGACCCGTCGAGGATCGCGGCGACGAGCTTGTCGCGCAGCGGGCCGGGGAAGGCGAACTCGACGACGGGGTATTCGGAAGACATGCATCGAGCGTACGGGCCGTCGTCACAGCCGCAACCCCGCGAGTACCATCGATAGTCGGCCATCCGCAGGTGGCCGCGAGTCAAGCACCAGGGAGTTCCACCGTGTCCGTCACAGTCGTCGAGACGATCGAAGAACTCCGCTCCGCGCTCGAGGGCCGCACCGTCGCCCTCGTCCCCACCATGGGCGCGCTGCACGACGGGCACCTCGCGCTCGTCACCCGCGCGACCGAGCTCGCCGAGACCGTCGTCGTCTCGATCTTCGTCAACCCGCTGCAGTTCGGTCCGAGCGAAGACCTCGACCGCTACCCCCGCACCCTCGCCGACGACCTCGTGAAGCTCGAAGCGGCGGGCGTCGAGTTCGTCTTCGCGCCATCCGTCGCCGAAATGTACCCGGGCGGCTCGAGCGAGACCAAGGTGACCGCCGGCGCGGTGGGCACCATGTACGAGGGCCGGTCGCGCCCCGGACACTTCGACGGCATGCTCACCGTCGTCGCCAAGCTGCTCGGCATCGTGCGCCCGCGCTTCGTGCTCTTCGGCCAGAAAGACGCGCAGCAGGTGTTCCTCGTGCAGCGCATGACGGCCGACCTGAACATCGCGACCTCGGTGGAGGTCGTCGAGACCGTGCGTGAAGACAACGGTCTCGCGCTCTCCAGCCGCAACCGCTTCCTCGACGACCGCGAGAAGCGCGCGGCCCTCGCGCTGTCGACCGCGCTCGAGGCCGCGCAGTCGTCGGGCGACCGCGGCATCGACGCGGTGCTCGCTGCCGCGCAGTCGGTGCTGATGGGCGAGAACCTCGTGCTGCTCGACTACCTCAGTGTGGTGAACCCGGCCACGTTCCTGCCCGTCGACGACGACTACCGCGGCAAGGCCCGCGTGCTCATCGCCGCCCGCGTCGGCGACACCCGCCTCATCGACAACGAGCTCATCCACCTCGGCGGCTAGTTCGCGCGCACCCCCGGCTACCATGGAGCGTTGACCACCAGCAGCACCAGGAGACGTAGTGACTGAGCAGAACGCCGAACTGACCGCCGAGGAACAGAGCGAACAGAAGCTCATCCGTCTGGCGAAGCGCGAGCGGCTCATCGCCGAGGGCGAGGCCTACCCGGTCTCGGTGCCGGTCACCACGACCATCGCCGCGGTCCGCGAGCGCTACGAGAACATCGAGACCGACTCCACCACGGGTGACATCGTCGGACTCGCCGGCCGCATCGTCCACTCGCGCAACACCGGCAAGCTCTGCTTCGCGTCACTGCAGGCCGGCGACGGCCAGCGCATCCAGGCCATGGTGAGCCTCGGTGAGGTGGGCGAGGAATCGCTCCAGCGCTGGAAGGATCTCGTCGACCTCGGCGACCACGTCTTCGTCTCGGGCGAGGTCATCTCCAGCCGCCGCGGCGAGCTGTCGATCATGGTCAAGGACTGGCAGATCGCCGCCAAGGCGATCCTGCCCCTGCCCAACCTGCACTCCGACCTCAGCGACGAGGCCCGCGTGCGCAGCCGCTACCTCGACCTCATCGTGCGCGAGCAGGCCCGCTTCGTGGTCAAGGCCCGCGCGGCCGTGAACGCGTCCCTGCGCGACACCTTCGCCAAGCACGACTACCTCGAGGTCGAGACCCCGATGCTGCAGACGATGCACGGCGGCGCCTCGGCCCGCCCGTTCGTCACGCACTCCAACGCCTTCGACACCGAGCTCTTCCTGCGCATCGCGCCCGAGCTCTTCCTCAAGCGCGCCGTCGTCGGCGGCCTCGACCGGGTCTTCGAGATCAACCGCAACTTCCGCAACGAGGGCGCCGACTCGACCCACTCGCCCGAGTTCGCGATGCTCGAGGCGTACCAGGCCTACGGCGACTACAACCAGATCGCTGACCTCACGCAGGAAATGATCCAGAATGCGGCCATCGCCGTGAGCGGGTCGATGACAGTGCAGTGGGCGGATGGCACAGCCTTCGACCTCGGCGGTGACTGGGACCGCATCTCGATGTACGAGTCGCTCTCCGAAGCCTCCGGCATCGAGATCACCCCCGCGACCAGCCTCGACGACCTCAAGGCGCTCGCCGAGAAGGAGGGCGTCGAGGTCCACCTCGCGAACCACGGCAAGTACGTGGAAGAGCTGTGGGAGCACTTCGTCAAGGATTCGCTCGTGAAGCCCACATTCGTCATGGACTTCCCGATCGAGACCAGCCCCCTCGTTCGCGCACACCGCTCCAAGGCCGGCGTCGTCGAGAAGTGGGATCTCTACATTCGCGGCTTCGAGCTGGCCACGGGGTACTCCGAGCTCGTCGACCCCGTCATCCAGCGCGAGCGCTTCGTCGAGCAGGCGCTGCTCGCGAGCAAGGGCGACCTCGAGGCCATGCGTCTCGACGAGGAGTTCCTGCGCGCCCTCGAGCACGGCATGCCGCCGTCCGGCGGAATGGGCATGGGCATCGACCGCCTGCTCATGGCGATCACGGGCCTCGGCATCCGAGAGACGATCCTCTTCCCCCTCGTCAAGTAGCAACCCCAGCGGGTTGAGCCGGTCGAAACCACACGCCTCGAGCCTGTCGAACCCTCCCGGCTTCGACAGGCTCACCCCGCTGTCAGCCCCGCGGCTTCAACCGCACCCCCGGCAGCTCCGGCGCGGGCAACGGCCGCCCCGGATACCCGGCCACGACGCCGAACCGTCCGTCGTCGCGGGCGCCGGCTACGACATCCGCCTGCCATTCGGTCCTGAAGCGCACGACCTCGTCGTGCGTGCGGCCGATGAAGTTCCACCACATGATGATGCTCTCGCCGAAGGGCGTGCCGCCGATCAGCAGCAGGCGGGCACCCTCGGGTCCGGCGACGAGTCGAAGAGTGGATGACGCGGGCGCCCGATACGCGAGATGCCCGAGCGGCACGTCCTCGCCGTCGACCGCGACCGAGCCGGTGTCGAGCAGAACACCGTGCTCGAACGCCGCGTCCACGGGGAGGTCGACCGAGGCGAACGCGGGCAGATCGATCTGCGCCCCGACGATCGGGCTGAAAGCGAGAGCGGGGGAGGTGCTGCCCAGCAGCGACCCGAGGAATACGCGCACGGTGGCGCCGTCGAAGTCGAGTGCCGGCGGTGCGTAGTGCTCGAACGCCGGCGCGGTGTGCCGGGTCGCGTCGGGCAGCGCGAGCCACAGCTGCGCGCCGTGCAGCACGGTCGTGGCGTCGGTCGACACCTCGGAGTGCGCGATGCCGCTGCCCGCGGTCATCAGGTTGAGTTCGCCCGGCCGCACGAGCGCGTGGCTGCCGACGCTGTCGCGGTGGTCGATCTCGCCGGCGAACAGCCAGCTCACGGTCTGCAGCCCCGTGTGCGGGTGGGGTGGCACGACCATTCCGCCGCGCTCGGCCACGAGGTCGGGGCCGTAGTGGTCGACGAAACACCAGGCGCCGATGAGCGACCGGGACCGCTGGGGGAGGGTGCGGCGCACGTTCATCGCGCGCGGCCCGCCGAGCGGCACATCGCGCGGTTCGAGCAGCTCGATGCGGCCTGCGGGCCTCGGCCCGGCCTCCTCGAGCAACTCGAGGGGCTCCTTCTCCAAGTTGCTCATACGAACAAGCGTAAACTCATGCCTCATGAGCGATCTGAAACTTCCCGACGACGGCAAGAAAAAAGAGACGTCGTTCGCGCGCATCGCGATCTGGATCGCCGTCGGCGGCGTGGGTGCGTACTTCCTCGTCACCGGCATCGTCGGCATCATCGCGAACGGCTAGGGCCATGAACCGCAAGACCTCGCGCCTGCTGACCACTGTCGGCCTGCTGGGAATCATCATTGTGATCGCCGTCATCACTCTCGTGCGCTGACCATACGAAGTACTCTGTACCCGTGCTCGAAAACTTCTGGGCGAATGCCGCCTACTCCCTCGCTCCGACCATCCTGGTCGGGCTCATCTTCTGGTTCGTCATGCGGGCCATCGTCCGAGCCGACCGTACCGAGCGCAAGGTGTACGCCGAGATCGAGCTCGAAGAACGCGCCAAGTTCGAGGCGGAACGCGCTGCACAGCAGTAGTACAACCGGAAGGATATCCCATGGGATTCTTTGACCGACTGTTCGGAACCAACAGCGACGACACCGCTTCGCAGCGCCAGGCTCAGCCGGCGCAGGGTCGGCAGTCCCAGCGCAGCGACGACGAGATCGCGGTCGAGCGCTACCGCTACCTCCTCCGCACGGCTCCGCCCGAGACGATCGAGGGCGTGCACCGCGAGGCCTTCTCGAAGCTCACCCCCGAGCAGCGCGAACTGCTCTTCACCGAGCTGAGCAAAAACGCACCCCAGGGTGACGCGCCCCGCTCGAGCGACGCGGCGGCACTCGCCACCTCGGCCACCCGTTCCGAACTCCGCCAGCCCGGCACCATGGAACGCTCCATGGGCGGCGGCGGAATGGGCTTCGGCAGCATGGTCGCGAGCTCGCTGCTCGGCACCGTCGCCGGCTACGTCATCGGGTCGGCTCTCGTGAGCGCGTTCCTCCCGACAGACACGGGCAGTGCAGATGCGAGCGGTGAGGATGCCGCGGCCGACGACACCGCAAGCGCCGACTCCGCGGATGCCTCCGCCGACGGTGGCGGAGATTTCGGCGGTGGAGACTTCGGTGGCGGAGACTTCGGCGGAGGCTTCGACTTCTAGCCCCGCACCAGCAACTCCCCCACCTCGCACTCCAACGCATCGCAGATCGCCGACAGCGTCGAGTACCTGATCGCCTTTGCCCGGTCGTTCTTGAGCACCGACAGGTTGACGATGCTCACCCCCACCAGCTCGCTCAGCCTCGTGAGCGTCATCCCTCTCTCGGCCAGCAACTCGTCGAGCCGGCAGTGGATGCCGGTGTCGTCGTCCCCCATCAGACCAGGCCCTCGGTCTCGCGGCTGAGGCGGTCGCCGTAGTAGAAGGCGCTCGCCACCACGAGCAGCGCGAACCCGAACCCGATCGGCGCCGGATCCACTGTCAGGATGAGCGGCCAGAACGGGTCGGTCTCTTCCCCGCCCGGTCCCAACTCGAGCGCGACCTGCCAGCGGCCGAACCCGCCGAGGAACTGCCCGACCAGACTGCCGAGCGCGAGGACGCTGCCGGCGATGCTGAACGCGATGCTCAAGGACCGCACGAACGGCATGGCCTTGAGCAGTCGCCATGCCAGGTAGACAAAACTCAGGGCTACGGATGTCGCGGTGACCACTCCGAGCATGTCCGACGCGATCAGCAGAGCGGTTGTACCGCCCGTCAGATTGGTGACGGCGACGAACGCGCTCTCGTAGTTGCCGCGAAGCAGGAGTGCCGCACCCGTATCGGCCTCCGCCGGCAACGGGGTCTGCACGCTCATGGTGAGGAAGTGCGTTCCGGTAGTGAGCGCCTGCACCACACGCGAGGTGCCGCCCACGAGTGAACCGAGCGCGACCAGGCCGGCCCCGCCGAGGATGATCCAGATTCCCACCCGGTCCCACTTGCCCCAGGGGGCGACGACGGGCGAGGGTTCCTGCGATGATCCGCGTGCCGACATGGGCGGCTCCTAACGATTGTCGATAACAACGATTATCGTTAACCTAGGGTCCATTCCCATTGTCGTCAAGGCGTCCCTCTCACATAGACGCTGGGCGAACGGGGTATGGCCACCGTTGCGACACGC